>NZ_NGLF01000001.1:0-918 GCF_002140695.1 Enterococcus sp. 4E1_DIV0656
TGTGACCCGCCATGGATGCAGCTTCTTGCGAAACACCTTCCATCAAATCCCCATCGCCACATAAAGCGTAGGTATAGTGATCGATGACTTGATACCTGTCTCTTATACACATCTAGATGTGTATAAGAGACAGCTGCTAATACTTTGTCGCCAGGTGCTGATGCACCGAAGTGATCGATCGCGATCACTTTTCCATGGAAACCGGTGTAACGTTCCCAACCAAATGGGGAAGCCGCTTCGATCGCTACCCGTTTCTTCACTGCTTTTGGCAAGACGCTTTCTTTGTATTCTGAACTTTGTGCTTCAAACAAATCAAAGCTTGGTAAGGAGACCACCGATACATCGATGCCTTCTTCTGCCAATTTAGCTTGTGCTTGGACCGCAAGATTCACTTCAGAACCTGTGGCGATCAAAATCCCCGCTGGTGTTTCACCAGCTTGTTTTGAAATCACGTAGCCACCTTTTGCGACATTTTCATCCGCACCGGTTTGCGTGCCTTCGATCACCTAGATGTGTATAAGAGACAGGGTTCAAAGTCTTTTTCTGCTGCCACCATCGTGTTGTTGGAACCAGAAAGGTCAGCCGATCCACCCCAGAGACTAGGGACGGCTTGGGATAAGGCTTGGATCATCTCTTTGCTGGAAACCCGACTAGCTTGTGAGCTGCCAACTTCGTAGCTTGGTAATGTTGCATCCCAATCTGCTGGCAATTCACCCGCAAAGGCTTGTTTGCTGATCTCTTTGTGAAAAAACACCTGATTTTGAGTGGTGTAAAAAAAAATTCAGTAAGCTTATGTTTTTCCAGTTACTTGAAAGGGCTTCAATAAAGGGTATTACGTTAATCACCTGTTCTTTTATCAATTTGTGCAAAAAAAACGCTAAGCGATTTCGCTTAGCGTCTTGATCCTAGATACTTTTG
>NZ_NGLF01000001.1:3919-80806 GCF_002140695.1 Enterococcus sp. 4E1_DIV0656
AACACCTTCCATCAAATCCCCATCGCCACATAAAGCGTAGGTATAGTGATCGATGACTTGATACTTGTCGCGATTGTAGGTTGCAGCCAAGTGGGCTTCGGCCATTGCCATACCGACTGCCATAGCGATCCCTTGTCCTAAAGGTCCAGTGGTTGCTTCCACGCCGTCTGTGTGATCGACTTCTGGATGTCCTGGCGTGCGGCTATCCCATTGACGGAAGTTTTTTAGATCCTCAATGGTCACATCGTAACCAGACACATGCAACAAGCTGTACAATAACGCCGAACCGTGTCCAGCAGACAAAACAAAACGGTCACGATCCACCCACTTGCGAGAAGTCGTTGGATTGACTTTCAAGTGTTTGGTCCACAAGGCATAGGCCATGGGTGCTGCCCCCATCGGTAATCCCGGATGTCCTGAATTGGCTTTTTGTACGGCTTCGATACTTAATGTACGAAGGGTGTTCACTCCTAATTGATCGATTTTATCAAATAATTTTTTCAATTAAATTGCCTCCTTCACTTTCTTCAGCCAGCATGTTTCTATTCACTGCCTTTTCACAATAGAAAAGAACCAGACACCCAAAGTTTACAGGCTAGGAGGCATCTAATGCTCCTCTTTTTAACAGTCCGCAACTTGAGTCGTCCGGTTCTTTTGCTTTCGGCTTTGCTTAGCTACTCAAAACTTTTCCAGTCATTTCTTGATAATCTGCGACCATGATCGACCATGCTTTGGCAATGTCATCATCTAAACCAAACAGTCCACTGCGTCCGACAATATAGATGTCTGGATTGGCTTCATCGATCCGTTTGAAGGATTTCCGATTGGAGGAACCATCCATTTCAATGACATAGTGATAGTCGTATTCTTCCCGTAATTCCCGCAGTTCAACAATTTTATCTAACGCCCCTTCAATAAAGCGTTGGCCAGCAAACCCTGGATCAACCGTCATGATCGTGACTTTATCCAAACGATCGATATAAGGCAAAATGACCGATACTGGCGTTTCAGGATTTAAGACGATCCCGGCTTTTAATCCGGCATCATGGATTTGATCGATCAGACGAAATGCTAACCCATCCAAAACTTCAGCGTGCATGCAAATCCATTCACAGTTGATATCGATCAGCTGCTGCACCCAAAAGGCAGGTTCAGTGACCATCAAATGAGCGGACAAAGGCAAAGTACTGATTTTGCGGACCTCTTGAATAAACCATGGGGATAGGGAAATATTGGGTACGTAATGACCATCCATAATATCAATATGATAGGAGTCCACTTGGTCATTCAAAAAAGTGATTTGCTCTTTAAATTTATCTAGATCCATCGTCATCAGTGACGGTGAAAATTCAACTTTGTTCATAGACTTATCCTTTCTCCTCGATCAGTCTTGTACTGAGAGGAACGATTCTTCTTTCAATTGAATCGCTTTTCTTAGAAAATTTGAATATCATCTAAATCGATTTCTTCTTCTTCCACTTCTGCTTGCGCGGCTACTTGTTCTTCAGTGACATTTTTCTTGATCAAAGCCAAGGTGATCCCAGTCACTACTATATTTACCAACAAAGCTACTGCCCCAGCCCATGGACGAGTCATAGTCGGCAGCATCAGCACACCACCAAACGGTACCGTTGCATCTGCCCCTAAGACCATTGAAACAGCACCTCCAGCAGCGCCACCGATAGCTGTTGCGATCAGCCCTCGGACGATATCGTTCATAACGATTGGGATCACCCCTTCAACGATATTGATCACACCCATTGGTACGGCAGATTTTAACGTTTCCACTTCTACAGGCGTATAGATGTTTTTGCCGAACAATTTTGCAATAAAGAATGCTAAACCAAAACCGATTGGTGTTGCAGTATTGACTAATTGCAACGCAGTGATCGGTCCATTGATCCCTTCTGCTTGCATCGTCAGAACAAAAGCAAAGACCGTTTTATTGATTGGTCCGCCATAATCAACGCCACTCAACAAGCCGATGACCGCACCAAAAACCAATAATGAAGAGGAGCCTAAGCTATTTAATGCGTTCGTTAGTAAGTTCGTAAAGGCAGTGATCGGTGTACCGATAATATAGACCATGATCAGACCACCGATCAAAGAGGTCAAAAAGGGAATGATCAATGTCGGCATCAAGCCTTTCGCCCAATTTGGTACTTTAATAAATCGTAAAATAGCAATTACAAGATATCCAGCTAAGTAGCCGCCCAAGATTCCTCCAATAAAACCTGCACCAATGGCATTGGCTGTCAAACCAATAATAAACCCTGGCGCGATCCCCGGTTTTTCGGCAATCGCATAAGAAATTCCTGTCGCAATGACCACCGGAAGCAACCCGAGTCCTGCGCCTCCCATCGTAGCTAAAGCATCCCAAATCGTAAATTCACCTGGCACCAGTTGTCCCTGACTGGTGCCGCCGAAAGCCATGCCAATGGCAATCAAGAATCCGGCACCGCAGACGATCGGAATCAAATAGGAGATGGCTGTCAACAAATGTCCTTTTAAATTCAATGCTTTGATTTTTTCCATAGTTTCCTTCCTCCTTCGGTTTGCTTAGACCGCCTGCTGTTGAACGACCTCTTTGGCTTTTTCCAACAATTTGCTTGGGGACTTGATGGCAACTTCGGTCGGCACTTGAATGATCCGTTTCCCTTCAAATCGTTCACGTCCTGCTACTTTGACGTCAACTGCTAAAATCACGACATCTGCAGCCGCAATCGCTTCAGGTGACAATTCATTTTCACGACCGATCGTTCCTTGTGTCTCCACATGGATCTCGTAACCTGCCTTTTTAGCCGCATTTTCTAACTTTTCTTGAGCAATATAAGTGTGAGCGATCCCTACTGTACATGCACATACTCCGACGATTTTCATAAATAATTCCTCCTTAAATTTTCTGTTATCCTTGAAATGCTTCAATCACTTGCTGCGGCTCTTTTGCTTTCAACAAGGCAGCCGTCACCTCGTCATTTCCTAATTTCCGAGCGAACAAAGAGAGCAGTTTCAAATGCTTTTGCGCCCCTTCCGTGTCATCACCGACGGCAAATAAGATAATTCCTTTCACTCCCTTGCCATCCAACGTTTCCCAAGGGATCTCTTGTTTTAAAACCCCGATTGCTACGCCGATCTCCTTCACATGAGCACTTTTTCCATGGGGAATGGCAATGTAATTACCAATCCCTGTTTGACCAACTGCTTCCCGCTCATAGACATCTTTTAAAAATGCTGCCTGATCCGTCAAGTACTCATTGGTATATAAAAGCTGACTCAATTGCTGCAGGGCTTCTTCTTTAGAAGCGGCCTCCATGTTGGTTTTGATTATTTTTGGATCAATCACTGTTGAAATATCCATTCGTTTTCCTCCTCTAGTTGAGTACCTCTTGCCTTACTGAATTGACCATTCATTCCTATCAGCCGCATTGGTTGAGAAGGAAGGCTTCGATTTCTTCTTTTGATTTTTCTGCAATGAATTGCAGATTTTCTTCATAGGCGAAACATTTCATTAAGCGGATGACTGCTTGTTTCACCGCGGTTGTTTCGTTAGTCTTCATCAGGATCGCAAAAATCGTTTTTGCTTGCAGCGTTCCCTGCCAAAGGACTTCTTCACCTCTGACTAGAACGATTCCGCTTTTTTTCACCACAGCACTTTCAATGTGCGGTAGCGCAAAATCTTCAGCAATCATCGTATTGCCGCTCGCTTCTCGGGCTTGCAGTGCTTCAAATAGCAGGGTTTTGCTCTCCGTCAGCCCGATTGTTTGGCTAACACCTGCAATCTTCCTTAAAACATCGACTTTCGTCTCTCCTGCTTCTGTTGAAACTAAAGTAAGGGACAAAGGGAATTTAGTCATTTCTCACCCTCCCAATCATCACTTCAAGGCGTTTTTGGTCTTCCATCGTCAGCATGGCGCTCACGATCACAACCGGAATCGGACTATCGATCGTTAATTGAACGGTTGAGATGATCATCTCCGTATCCGGGTGTTGCTTTAAAGCCGCTTCCACATCACGAGAAGGTAGGACAGCGGTGATTGCTAACTCACGAAATTTCTTATGCACTTTTACTTTTAATAATTCGGAGGTCCCGATTCCTGTAGTACAGACGATCATTACCTTGAGTTGTTGAGGATGTTCTTCGATCGCTTGAGCAAAGTAAAGGGTGACAAAGCCGATTTCATCTTCTGTGAGCGCTGGCAAATCGTACACTTGGCAGATTTCTCTTGCAGTCTCTTCGGTAGCAAAAAACAAATCTGTATATTCTAATTTGATTTGCTCCAAAAGATTGTTTTTGACTTCGATCCCATGTCGCAACCGATTGATCATTGGTTTGATATGGCGAGCCAATTTACCGAATAACTCCTCGTCTTCAAATGACCGCTGCAGCTGAGTGCTCATTTTTTCTATAAATGCATTAGAAATTAGTTTTACTTGTTCTGACAGATCCTCTAATTCATCCGTGGCCTTTTGCATCCGTGAGGAGACGAGGTATTGATACATATAATAGCTTTCGTTTTCCGGTAATTTCGTATGCAAGTACTGTTCGCTATTGCCAATGATCTCTTTGGCGATGGTGGCTAATTCTGGGTTTTCTTGCATTTGCTGTTTCTCTTTCTCATCTAAAATATCCTCATTAAATGAATTCCCTACTTTGCGAAACCGTCGCAATAAGATATACAGGTGAGAAAAAAGATTAATGTTATAAGGATGTGGTATTACTAATCCTAGGTGATTTTCAATCAAATTCAGCTGTCGCAAAACAAACTCCGCATCATAGCGGTTGAACGCCTCATTCGTCACATGCAGATCATCCAAGCGGATATTGCGGGTTTGTTGGATATACTCCTGCAATGCACGACGGATATTTTTTTCTGCACCGTTCACCCCGATCATTTTATTTTTGCGGGAAACCGTCAGCTCAAAACGCTGCAAAGCTTCAGAAATTAATTTCTCATCACTGTTGATAACCGTTTCACTCACATAAAAAGGCTGATACAGGGAAAAAATATTCTTTCTTTTTGGGGAAATAAGCAATAGCTCCTCCATCACCTTGTTCCGGCGTTCCACTGGTGTCAGCGCATTCGGCATTTCCGCTTTCTGACTCTGGGACTTTTCTTGATGATGGAAACTTAAGCGGTAGCCTTTCCCTTTTTCTGAGAGAATCACATAGTCAATCGCGGCATCCTCATTGATTGCTTTTACGATGCGATAAATCGACTTTGTAGAAAGTCGAAGCGCTGCGGATAGTTCATCGGCCGTGACAAATTCTCTCGTATTGGAAAGAATATGGATGATTTTTCTCTTTCGTTGTTCCATAACAGTCATGTAACCGTTCTCCTTTCTACACACTTATCATAGCACTAGGAAATGTAAGCGTTCTATCATTCTTTGTCCCCTTCATGGGACAAAGATGATCAATAATAAGAATTACAATACAACGTTAAGGACAAAAAAAACAGCCATTTTTCAAAATGGCTGTAACAAAGTCAGTGTTATCATCAATGTTCATTATTCAACTGTTGGAATAAGAAAAGCTGCTAGTTCCCATGAAACGAGAAGGAAAACGCCGTTTATCGAAACCCTTCAACCGTCGTTAAGGAGCAATCCAGGTTTGAGCGCCTATACAGCAAGCGAAATAAGCACGCTCATTGAAAGGAACGATTTGAGCTTTTACATCAACGAACGATAAAGCTCAATAATCTCTTCTAAAGTCGTTTCCCGCGGGTTGCCTGGTGTGCAGACATCGTTCAAGGCATCTTTGGCGATGGCTGGGATATCTTCTTCTTTGACGCCTAATTCAGAAATGGTCGCTGGAATGCCCACATCTTTGCTTAACTGATCGATTGCTTGGCAAGCAGCATCTCGGACGTCTTCAAGTGACATCGTTTCTGCCCCTTCAATGCCTAAAACGATCGCGATCTCACGGTATTTTTCACCCGTAAAGTCTTTGTTGTATTTCATGATGGTTGGCAACAAAGACGCGCACGCTACTCCGTGAGGAATGTTGTACCAAGCGGACAATGGATGTGCCATGCCGTGGACTAAGCCCAAGCCGACGTTTGAAAAGCCCATACCGGCAA
The DNA here is from genome assembly GCF_002140695.1 of Enterococcus sp. 4E1_DIV0656. Classification (NCBI taxonomy): domain Bacteria; kingdom Bacillati; phylum Bacillota; class Bacilli; order Lactobacillales; family Enterococcaceae; genus Enterococcus; species Enterococcus sp. 4E1_DIV0656. The sequence goes on from NZ_NGLF01000001.1 coordinate 10,000, forward strand.
TGTATTGCCCTAGTGCCATCGCTTCTCGTCCTGCTTGATCGCCATTCACGGAATCTCTCAATGAGCGCCCGATGATCTCGATTGCTTTGATGTGCAGCATGTCAGTCATTTCCCAAGCGCCTTTGGTGATGAAGCCTTCGATGGCGTGGGTCATGGCATCCATCCCCGTTGCAGCTGCCAGGCTCTTCGGCATCCCCATCATCATATCGCTGTCCACAAAGGCTACTAGAGGAATATCGTGAGGATCTACACAAACAAATTTCCGATGATTTTCTTCGTCTGTAATCACATAGTTAATCGTTACTTCGGCTGCAGTCCCAGAAGTTGTCGGTACCGCTAAAATCGGCAAGCATGGATGTTTCGTGTCTGCCACGCCTTCCAAACTAATCACATCTGAAAATTCAGGATTCGTAGCAATGATTGCGATCGCTTTTGCCGTATCGATCGGTGAACCACCGCCAATCGCAATGATACAATCGGCTTGGGCTTCTTTGACAAAGGCTAAGCCGTCTTTGACATTTTGGATCGTTGGGTTGGGCACGATCCCATCATATAACGCATAGTCGACACCTGCTTCATCCAATAATTTCGTCACTTTGGTTGCTACTTCAAATTCCACCAAATCTTTGTCGGTGATCACAGCCGCTTTTTTGAACCCTCGTGCTTTGAATTCGGTCGGTACGTTCTCGATCGCTCCTTTTCCAAAATACGATGTTTCATTCAAAATCATTCTATTTGCCATTCTTCCTACCTCCATTTGTTTGTTTATTCACAATATAGTTTAAATAGAAAAGACTGAGAGCCTTTTCTATTCTTCTACCATTACTTATACCTCAAGATAGCCTGCTCGGGGAGTGACTTTGAAAGCGTCAGCCAATTTTTTCAGATTTTCATCTGTAATGGTTTGTAAGATTGGGCCTTGCGCTTTAACATAGGTGTACACTTCCGCAGCTTTCTCTGCCGTTTCAATCAAGCCAAAGACTTCATCCATATCTTTGCCAGCACCGTAGATGCCATGTTGCGGCCAAAGTACCAAACGGGTTTCTTTCATTTTAGCAGCTGTTGCTTCGCCGATCTCGTTCGTTCCTGGAACCATCCAAGGAATGATGGAAACACCTTCTGGGAAGACCACCAAGCACTCCGTACACATTTGCCACAAGGTCCGCGTGAAACTGCGTTCATCCAACTCATGGGTAAAACTCATGGCCAAAAGATGCGATGCGTGGTTATGCATGATGATTCGGTTTTCTGGATCGACCGACAAGCGAGCGATATGACTCATGAAATGACTTGGCAATTCACTCGTTGGCACCGCACCATTTTCCAAGCCCCAAAGCAATTCCAATGTTTGCCCATCTTCTTTGACCCGAATCACACCAAGGTTTTCCGCTGGATGTGCCGCTACATTTTTAAAGTATTTTCCTGAACCTGTCACAATAAAGTACTTGCCGGCTAGTGCCGTAGCATCAAAAATCATGGGAATTTCCCGCAAGACGCTTTGCGGATCGATGAAAGGCAAGATCTCTTCTTCTGTTAATAAGTAAGAAATATTGCCACCGTTGCGCTCATCCCACCCTAAACGGTAAAGATTTGCTGTCGTTTCCATCATTTCTTGTACAAAATTCGCTTGTAAAATATCAATCTTTTTCATCGTTCTCCTACTTTCTGGCTTTTAAGACGGTTTCTTCATAGGCTTTCACTTCTGATAGCCAATCCAGACCTGCTGGTACCCCTTGGCTTTCACAGAAGTAATTCCAAACATCTGCATACGGATAGTCTTTTAATTCTTCCGTCATGGCTAAACGAGTGGTGAAATCACCTGACAATTCGATTGCTTTTAGTTCTTCGATCGGTTCTAGCATCGCTTTTAGCAACGCTTTTTGAGTATTGCGCGTCCCGATCACCCACGCAGCGACCCGATTGATCGTTGCATCAAAGAAATCTAACCCAATGTTGGTTTTTGGCAATAAGTCATTGCGAACCAATTCGCGACCAATCTCTTGCAATTCATCGTCCATGATCACGACATGATCACTATCCCAGCGTACGGGACGGCTGACATGCAGCAAAATGCCTTTGCTGAATAGTGCCAATGAAGACAATTTATTCGAGATCACTTCAGTTGGATGAAAATGTCCAGCATCCAAACAAATCAGTTTATCGCGCGTCAAGCCATAGCCCATATAAAATTCATGAGAACCGACGGTGTAGGCTTCGGCGCCAAGACCAAACAACTTGCTTTCCACGGCATCCACTGTGTATTCCGCTGGCAATTCTTCAGCAAAAATCTCATCTAATGCTGTCATCAAGCGTTCCCGTGGTGTAAAACGATCGATCGGGTTGTCTTTGTAGCCATCTGGCACCCAGAAATTATTGACACAGACTTGCCCAGTTTCTTTGCCCATATAGGCAGCGATTTGACGCGAACGTTTGCCGTGTTCGATCCAAAACTGACGAACTTCTTCATCTGGTGAAGCAAGGGTAAAGCCATCTTTGAACATGGGATGTGAGAAAAAGGTTGGATTGAAGTCTAAACCTAAGCCTTGTTCTTTCGCCCAAGCGACCCATTTTTCAAAATGCTTCGGCTCCAATTCATTTAGATCCACTGCTTCCTCGGTGTCTAAATAGATAGCGTGAAGGTTCAATTTGTGTTTTCCAGGAATCAAAGAGTAGGCTTTTTCTAAATCTTGGCGCAACTCCTCTGGGGTATGGGCAGCACCAGGATAATTCCCCGTTACAGAGATCCCACCAGATAATGCTTCATCACTCAAAAATCCTTGGACATCGTCCCCTTGCCAAACATGCATCGAGATTTTCACATTGGCTAATTTTTTCAAAACCGTATCCGTGTCGACGCCCAATTTGGCATATGCTGTCTTAGCTTCTTCATAACGCTGTTGAATCGTTGTCATTTTTTCCTTCTCCTTCTATAAAACGTTGATAGTCGCTTAAAATCTTGTGATCAAAAGGCTGTGGTTCATGAACACTGCAAGGAAATGAGTGTTTGACCGCGCGGCGTGCTTCAACCAGCGACGTGAAGATGCTAGCACTCATCATCTGCATTAAAAGATTGCCGATCGCCGTTGCTTCACTTGGGCCAGCTTCGATCGTCAGCTGCGCAGCATCAGCCGTCAGTTGATTTAAAAAGCGATTGTTGGAACCGCCCCCCACGATATGCAGTTTTTGCAGCTTGTTCGTCGTACCTGTCAGCTGTTCCAGCTTTTGCAATTCGCTGGCATAACAAAGCGCTAAGTTATCATACACACAGCGAGCCAGTTCCCCTGCGGTTTCTGGAACTTTCTGCTGGGTTTCTCGACAATACGCTTGCAGTTCAGTAATCATATTTTCTGGATTCAAAAAACGAGGATCATTGACATCGACAAACTGTTGAAAAGCAGGCGTTGCTTGCGCCAATTCCGCCAATTCTGCATAGGAATATTGATAGTCTTGCTGCCGAGCCACTTCTTGGATCAGCCACATGCCCATGATGTTTTTTAAAAAGCGAATCGTGTTGTGGGCACCCCATTCGTTCGTATAATTTTCATTAAAGGCGGCAAGGGAAACATTGGGTACTTTGGTTTCGATCCCCAGCAATGACCAAGTCCCGCTGCTGATGTAGCCCCAATCTGCCCCCTCTCCAGGTGTACCGATGATCGCTGATGCCGTATCATGACTAGCGACAGTGACAAAGGTCGCTTGTGGCAAATCATAGGCTGGAAACTTCTGTGTTTGCAGTGCGCCTAAAACCGTTCCAGCATCAACCAATGGTGGGAATAGGCCTTCTGTTACGCCGATCTCAGCTAACAATTCTGTATCCCATGTTTGGGTGTTGGCATTTAGAAGCTGCATCGTCGAGGCATTGGTTTTTTCCGTGACCATCTTGCCGGTAAAAACGTAGCCCAAATAATCTGGAATCAACAGCAGTTTGTCGGCTTTTTGCAACAGTTGCGCTTCTTCTGTGGCTAATTGAAAAATCGTGTTGAAGGGCTGCAGCTGAATGCCTGTTTTCTCATACAGTTTTTGCAAAGAATAGCGCTGGCCAAAAGCCGCGATCGCATCATTGGTGCGACTATCTCGATAAGCGACTGGGTCGCCTAAACGTTCGCCTGCTTGATCGATCAAACAGTAGTCCACTGCCCAGGTGTCGATTCCGACGAAGCAGTCATTGATACCGGCTTGTTTCACTTTTTGCAGTCCTACTAAAATCTCTTGGATCAAATAATCGATCGCCCAGCGGTCAAAGCCTTCATGGGGACGAAAGCCGTTTTTAAAGCGATGGATCTCTTCTAAAGTGATCTGCTCATTTTCCCAACGGCTCAACATCAGACGACCGCTTGATGCGCCGATATCGATTGCGATAAATGTGTTCACTGGTCTCCACCTTTCATTATCTTGTTTAAAAATAAATCGATTACAATTTACTGATTCATTCTTGTTTCCTCAATTTTAGCTTGACAATCAACGAGTTTCATCACACAATTTTGATAAAGACTTGCACAATCTTGGTAAAAAGGAGGATCCGATGGATTACTGGGAAAAAGCCAACCACTCATGGTCAACCGATTCACTGCGTTACATCAATACTTCAACCCAAAAGCAGCGTGAACTTTTCTATTACATTCAAGAAATCGGCTATTTCAAAGCCAGCAAACCTTACTTTACAGAACGAGAGAACCTGCCTTCTTATTTGATCAAGTATACATTGTCCGGCTGCGGTGAATTGCGCTACAAAGGAAAAAGCTATCAATTAAAAGCAGGTGATGTGTTTTTTATCGACTGTCTAGACTATCAGTACTACCGTACCGTTAGTCAAGAGCCCTGGGAAATGGACTGGATCCATCTATATGGCGCCAACGTCGCAGCGTTTTATGAGGAATTCCTCAAAAATGGCAGTCCAGTTTTTCACACCAATCCTGCCAGCAGCCGTCAAAATCCGATCCATTTGGTCTTACAAGAATTATTGATGCTACAGCCAGAACCAAATGCGAAAACTGCCTTCCAAAGCTCTGTTTTGATCCATCAGCTGCTCAATGAACTGCTCCTGCAAAAATATCATCTCGATTTTTCGGATAGTGAGATCCCCCCTTATATTTTGCAGATTCGTGACCAGCTAGAAGAAGATTTCCGTCAAGGGATCACCTTGGAATCTTTGGAGGAAAGGTATCATATCAATAAGTATCAAATCGTCAAGGAGTTTTCCAAATATATGGGCTTGCCCCCCATCGAGTACCAGATCAGCAAACGCATCTCTTATTCGAAAGACCTTTTGCGCTATTCTCGGCTTTCCATCAAAGAGATCTCATTGGCGATCGGCATCGAAAACACCGCCTATTTCAGCCGTTTATTCAAGAAAAAAGTCGGCATTTCACCTAGTGATTATCGACAGACGGAGAATGGACGGTAAAAAAGAAACATGAAATCATTCACTGATTTCATGTTTCTTTTCATTGAATCTAAGGTTTTAGTTGGCAACAATAAGTGACTCTTTTTCATTCATGATCTTCTCAAATGCTGACGCATTCGTTACCACAACTGGCGTAATGGTCGCATATCCCTCTGCTTGGATAGCTGCGAGATCGGCTTTTATCAGCGGCTGGCCCTTTTTGATTGCTTGATTTGCTTCAATAAGGGTCGTAAAGTGCCTTCCCTCTAGCTCTACTGTGTCAACACCGATATGGATCAAAAGTTCAACGCCTTGATCACTGGTCAAGCCGATCGCATGCTTTGTTGGAAATAAAGCAGTGACCACGCCATCAAAAGGGGCATAAAAGGTGTTTGATTGTGGTTTGATTGCTTTCCCTTGCCCCATCAAGCCTTCTGAAAAAACTTTGTCAGGAACCTCTGTTAAGGGAACGACTTCTCCTTGAACGACTTCTTGAAAATTGATTTTTGTATTCACTGGCTCTTTTGAATTGACTGCTTTCCTTTTTTCAGGTTCTACAATTCCCCAAAAATAGGTGATTAGAAATGCCGCAACAAGCCCTACTACCTGCGAAGCAATCCCACCATAAAATCCACCATCGATTCCTGCTGGATTGATAATCAAAGGAATACCCAACAATCCTGAACCACCAAAAGAATACTGCACTGTCTGCATAAATCCTGCAATAACACCACCTAAACTTCCACCGATGACAGCAGCGATCAACGGACGTTTATAAGGAAGTAATACTCCGTACAATGCTGGTTCACTGACACCAATCAGGGTTGTCAGACCTGTTGAGTATGCGAGTGCTTTCGTTTTATCGTTTTTCGTTCGTAGACCAACCGCCACGACAGCTCCAGCCATTGCCATTTGGTTCGCTAAGAGCAGACCCATCACAGGATCGAATCCTTGCATCGCCATGTTGTTAAGAAAAATTGGAATGAATGCCCAATGCAATCCGAACATGACCATCAAGATCCATGGTCCCCCAATCACCAGCCCGCCCAAAACCGGACTGAAGTGATAAACATTATTAACAAGCGTTGCCAGTAGACTTGATAAGTTGGATATAATTGGACCAACGACCAGCAAGGCAAGAGGGACAGAAACTAGTAACACGATAAGAGGCTGTACCATGAATCGCAAATCTTTCAACGGCCAATTCTGAACGAAGCCATTGATTTTGGCTGCCACCCAGACAGCAATGATTGCCGGAAAAACGGAAGAAGTATAGTCCATCATATTCACGGGAATCGACAAAAAGGTCAAACTACCTTCTGTCGCATACGGCAGCAAAGTAGGATAGATCAATGATGCCCCAATCAACATTCCGACATAGCTGTTTAATTTAAAATAATTTGCCGCCGAAGCACCTAATAAGATTGGCATGAAGTAAAAGAAAGCATTAGACAATGCATACAAAACGATATAGGTTCCCGAAGTTTCTGACAAAATACCTGCTACTGATAAAATCGTCAAGATCCCTTTGATCGTTCCTGACGCAGCCATAGCGCCTAAAGCTGGCGTGAAAATCCCTGAAATCGTGGAGGTAAACTGATCAAAAAGAGATTTTTTTGTTTTTTCATGGGTATTGTCTTCTATTAATTCGCCGACTTGTTGCAGGACCGCTTCATAGACATCGTTTACACGATTTCCTAAAACGATCTGGTACTGTCCGCCCTGTTCAACGACTGAAATCACTCCGTCAAGACTAGCAATGGTCTCCTTACTTGGGGTATCTGTATCATGCAATACAAAACGCAGACGTGTGACGCAATGGGTCACCGATTCGATATTGGCTTTTCCACCAATTTCCTTTAAAACCTCTGTTGCCAACTGCTGGTTGTTCATTTTTGCTCCTCCTCAATAAAAAGTTTGATTTCGCCAGTGATCCCCAAAGGCTCGAACAGGACAAACTGTGAAAGATAATCCCGCATACTGCGACCTAAATTATTGATCACTTCAATCTGGATGGAATTATTCGTTTCTTGAAGCAGGTCCGTCAACTCAAATGTATACGGTGTACTGATTCTTGTGCCTACACAATGACCGTTCACTGAAACAGTCACAACTTCTGAAGCATCTTCAATACTTAATAAAACCTCTCCTGCTGCTTTAGGGAAGTCCACGGTATAAGTGATTTTCCCGCTAAACCGACTGAAGTCATCACCGACTCCCAGTAAAGGCAATGACGAATATTGTTTTTGACAGGCAACTACCGCTTGCTCTTTCCCGATTCCTTCGAAAGTGACTTGCCATGGCTGATCGTTTAGATGAACTTCTTTCACTGGTTTGCTTCTATCAATACGCAATGGTTGTTCCGAGGTAGCTTCAAAAAGAATCATACTCTCTGCTGGTGCTAAATGAATCTCATAGCTGCCATTTTTATATGACACAGGTTTCAGTTTATTTTCTACTGGATTATATTGAACTAAAGGCTTCTTAGCAGGAAAAACAGCCTGAAACTGCAGCGATTCACTGTCATTTTCATTGAAAAGCATGAATATTTCATCTGTCTGCTGCTGATAATGATAGTAGCGCAAATACGGCAGAGCTTTTGATGTTTCTAAACGATCCCGTACCTTCAAGCCAACGTTATCAGTAAGTGCTGTGAGCGGTGTTACTTCCGTAAGGCGAGCGAGAAGCCGCAGTTCATGGGTAAGCAGAGTTTGTTCAAGGGCTTCTTTCACCATTTCCTCAACAAAAATAATTTGAATTCCAGATTCTGCGAGAGCTGTCAGCTTTTTGATCAATGGACCAGACATTCGCTCAGTATATGGAATGACTAATGTTTGAAAGGCATACTCATTGATGACAAACGATTGATCCGTAAATTGCGCATCAAGCATCATCTCAACCGAAACGATTTCAAATTCGTATTGATGCTCCATCAGTTCACGAGCAACTTTTTGAATCGGCATATAAGCGCCTGCCCACTCCGCTTCAGCATGGTACAGCACAGCAATATCCGCTTGATGTTTCCCGTCGCTAAATAGATAACTCAAACGATTCATATACGTCATCAGCTGTTTGAAGCCCTCAAATTGTGGATTATGGCCTTGCGCATAAAAGTGTGGCGGGCAATCGGCATCAGGAAAGTCATTCATTGAAAAAGCATGAGGGACAAAATGATTGATCCCTCGCACCAGCATGTGATCGGTTAGCCATTTCATCAGTTTGGTTCCTTCTGACCAACCATATGCACCGAATACTTCGCACATCGTTCGACCTTGTTTCACAGGGTCTAAGTTTCCTAAAGATGCCCCCATTTTCCCTAATGCGTAATGGAAAAATTCGCCATCCCAGCCAGTAGATGTCATGGCTTCAAAGTATCCGTCATTTTGTTGCGGCATCAATTGATGCAAAACGACATCGATCCCTGCCATCGATTGTCCTTTCATCGATTGAAAGAAGTGACCTGCCCCATAGCCTAAACGTGCATGGGCATTGTTATCCTCAATCACATGTCCGATATAGTCGACCTTATGTTCCCGACACCAGCGTCCGATCCGCTGAGAAAAGTGTTGACTATATAGCTCAGAAACCAACGACATATAATTGTAACGAATCTTAGCCGTCTGTTTTGATTCACCACGATAGAGAGCCGGCAACAGCCCTCGCAGCTCAGTTTCAGATATGGCTAGCTGGTTTGCTAACAAAGTCAACAAATCATACCGCCACGGCAATGGCATATCTACTTTTCCAAGGACTGCATCAGGACCCTTGATATTCCCAAACCGCGGTTCATCTGAGAAAAATCCTTGGATCGTTGTGCCAAATTTCTCTCCAAAGTGTTGATAATGACTTTGATAAACCGTTTCCAGCAAAACATCCGTTGCTTCTGGTACCAAAGGATTCAAGTACCCTTGTGTCGAAGCTTCCCCTCCTTCTTGTGTCGTGTAAAAGACAAAGATACTCCACTCTCCTTCAGGAATAGACCAATACAATGTCTCATCAATCATTGAGTCTGTAAGGTCGATCCACTCCTCCTCGCTGATCTGCTTAAATCCAGTTTTTTTGACCGCAACGGCGCTGATGATTTCAGCAGAAAAAAATGATTTGCCACTCTCGTTAACCGTTTCCCCTTCGGAATTCAAAATATTCGGTCGCTCTGCATTGAAACACCAATCCAACATAATTCCAGCATTCTTTTTTGGGCCTACAAAATCAAATTGTCGAAAATTCAAAAATTCTTTCTGCAAATGTCGATGATTCTTCTCAATTTCTCCTGCGGCGTAGCCTGTTGGAAAGTGCTTGTCATCCAAAATCCAAAGTGTCATTTGTCTTTTTTCACACTCTTCAATGATGATCGCCAACTCGTCCCACCATTGCGCTTTCAAAAATTCTTCATGAGGGCGTGATTCGATGCAGACAGATCGGATGCCGGCTTCGTAAATTTTATTGATGTAAGTTTGAATCGTCTCCTTCTCTTCTCCATGCATCCATAAAAACGGAAAAATATGATTATCATATTTTTCGTTCAATAAATTCGTTATCTTTTTCATACAAATTCCTCTTTCTTTCTCATTCAACTTCATTTAAAATCATAATAAATACGCTTTCAAATGTATCATAAGCAATTCTGCAGATTGAAACAATGTCATCTTCTTTGCAGATAATTATCACATTTTTAGATTTACGAAAGGAGGAGATCATAATGACAACCGAAGAAATGGAAAAAAAGCTTTTTCAGTTATCTGAGCGGGAATGCCATCACAGAGACCATCCAAACCACCTTTCTGACTATTATCAACAGCTGGAAAAAGTGATGATCAATGGCCGACAAGTTTACTTATTCGATAATCTGATGGAAGAACAAGAAAACTTTACTCTGTTAAAGCAAAGCCGCTTCAGTCCAGTTCCTTATCATAACCACAGTTTTATCGAATTAAATTATATCTACTCAGGAACATGCACCCAATTGATCGATGATCAGAAAGTTACGCTGACAAAAGGACAAATTTGTCTGATTGATACCGGAATTCCCCATTCGATTGAAATGACTGGTGAAGACGATGTTTTGATCAATCTTTTGATCAAGCGGGATTATTTCGCTCAATTGATTAGTCGAGAACAGTTTAATGAAGGGGTCGTGCTTGATTTTGTTCTGACTGCATTGTCAGACAAGCACGCGCATGACCAATATATTGTCTTTAAGAACAATAAAGATGATCGGATCCATGCTGTGATTCAAGAAATGCTGAAAGAAACTTATGAAAAAGCCATTGGTAGTAAACGAATCATCAGCAATCTAATAGCCATTCTTTTCACTTTTCTCGTACGTGAGTTCGACTATCAGACCAACAAGCAAGAAGCGGCAAAAAAACAGCACATTCTAGCGATCTTGACCTATATCGAAGAGAACTTCCAAACGGTTACTTTGCCAAAACTCGCCACCCTTTTCAACTATTCTCCTTCCTATTTAAGTACATTGATCAAACGAGAAACTAGTAAAAATTTGACCGAATTGATTATCGAAAAGAAATTGAATCTCGCCCACAACTTAATTGCTTCCTCCACCAAACCAATCACCCAATGTGCGGCTGAAGCAGGTTTCACCAATATCACTTTTTTCTATAAAAAATACAAACTGTATTATGGGCATACGCCAAAAAAGAAAAAATGATTCTATGTCGCTACTTGCTTAAATAAAAAAATGTGGCATAAGTTAAATATTCATGTTCTAAACAAAAAAAAGAGTGGTTACCCACTCTTTGATTTTTAAGATAAGTTCTTTATTGGTTAAACTGTTATCTGCTACTTTATTGATCACTAACTAAAATTGCTCAGGTGCAAAGTTATTTCAACCAACTCATCCCTAATACACCAACAATATAGAGCAAGCTACCAAGAGCTACAAATTGCTTTTCTCTGCCAACTTTTTGTTCCTTTAAGAGGACAATACTTCCATAAGTAGCAACAAGTAAGCTCATTTGAGAAAATGAATAGGTTACGCCTACACCTAAAGAAGACGATACAGCGAATAACGAAGTATTCGCGATAACCCATGTGCTACCAGTACCTAAATTGTGGATTATTTTGCGGAAACGCAACTGTTGCTTACTTTTCAAGGAAATTACGCTTCCCCCGAGAAACATCCCTACTGCCTGAGGCAAGAAAATCTGTGCGCCACTTATCTGAAACAGACCAGTGACTGTCACATATAGCATCAAAAAAGCTGAAGAACAACATAGATAAAGAAGTACTTGCTGTGTTAAGCCTGTTTGCTGATGAGTTGTCTTAGTTACAAGGAAAACACCTGTTAGAATGACTCCTAATGCCATGATTGAGAAAATTACAGTCGTTAAATCTGTCCATTCTTTGAGAAAGAAGCCAGATGCTAATGTAACAAATAATAATTGGGTCCCGACGGAGACGGGCATTACTTTAGAAACCTCCGCTTTCTCCAAAGCGAGAAATTGGAAGTATTGTCCGCAAGCCCAAAAAACCCCAGATAATAAACTGATGAAAAATGGCACCATGGCATAACTCACTTGATTCAAGAAACCAAATACACTACCGAAAATCAAGGCTGCGATTGTTGTTCCTAGCAGTTGTTCCTCTGATTTTCCTCCCATCAATTTAGCGACGATTGGCATTAAGCCCCATCCTAGTGCAGGCAGTGAGGCAAGCAATAAAAGTTGTACGGACATAAAAACTCCTTCTAAATATTGTAAAAAAGCGAGAACACAAAATCTTGTAGAGGAAAGCGTTACAGAAGCAATTCCTTCTCGACAAATTTTGTGTTCTTTATTCCTAGTTTTTAGTTAATAAATAGGTTGCTACTCCATAAGCGTGGATGATATGATCCGCTTCAAGCGGTTCTTCTAAGGCATTGATTCGCTGATATTCGTACCCATTAAATAATTTTTTGGGCTCAAGAGGACGTTCTTTGTTCGTTGAATTGACGAAACGGACAACGATTCCCTCAGAGTAATACGCATTATGGAGCGCACTGACTCCCACACCTGGTTCTAAGCTGCAAGACAACAAAGAAAGAGACATGTCGGTCAGAGATAATGGATCAATGCGCTTTTGAATTTTATTGTCTATACGATAAATAAAGTAATTCAAATCTTGCAATTGATAAGAAATCGATGGCTGTTCTTTAACAGTTTTCCAAGTAGCCAACAAATCTTCAGAAATAGCTGTTGATGCGACCCTTAGGGAAAAATCGAAGACCATCTCATAGTTTTCCATTTGAGCAAGAGGTGTTTCCATCATAATATGTCCCTTTTTGGTTGTATCGCCAGAAGCACGACCTGGTCGATACAACAAATCTGGTTTTCCTAGAGAGTCGGTTGTAGCTAGTACCGTTACATATAAGGAGTCATCGATATATTCATACTCTTTGCTCTGCTCGCTATAAAAAACGAGGGCGTTCTCTTGATCATAAACAACCACTTGTTTTTCAAATGGTTCAATATTGACAGGTTTTTCTGCATATTTTTCTTGCCAATTTTCCAGTGTTTGATTTCTTTTTTCAAGATAGCCAAATTGAATGGCCGCAACCGCTCTTTCTATCGGCTTGTTTAATCGAGCTTTCACTCGAATCCGATGATTTAAAAGCGTATTTTTAAAACGTAGCTTTGCGTTTACCTCACCATTTTTTGTCAGTTGGAGGGTCAATGTATAAGCGAATGTTTTGGTGGCGATTCCTTTCATCCGTTCTTCGATCGTATACGGTAGCTGTAAACTTCCTTCCAAAGCCAATGTTTCTTGCTTCCCTTTGCAGCTGGCAAAACGAAGCGTGATCGGTTGATCATTCAAAATAGGCGAATAGTCATACGTATCACCGGCATTACTATCATCGATGATCGACAAGAAATCCAAGATCTGTTGTTTTCCATCTGAATAAATCAGGTGGCCGTCTTCAAAGGAAAGCATGTATTTTCCATTTCTAATCCATGTGTTTTGATCTAAAGACGATTCGGGAGTTGTCTCTTGCTCTTCAAATGTAAGGACTTGATAACCAAGGCCTGAAAAGGCACAGGTCACTTGAACGGTTAACAGATAATACCCCTCTTCTTCAATAAAACGGTTGCCAGCCGGAGTTTCTTCCATAATATTTTTCCTGCTTGGGATATACACTGCTTCAAGTACAGATGAATCAGCTCCAATAACCTTGATATTGTTGGTTCTGGATACGATCTTAACGAATTTCTCTCCTTGAAATGGCACTGGTGTTGGATGAAGAATCAGAAATTGGTTGGCTTGTAAAGCGAGTCCTTCACTGATTCTTTTTAAAATCAAATTTTCAATGCTCTCACAAATCTCACTGATTTCTTTTAACCGATGACTGATATCTTGTGCAACACTATCTGATACACAGCCTGCCAAACTATCATGGGCTTGACATTCAAATAACTTTTTCCAAGCTTTCATTAGCAAGCGATTGCTTAATTCGATCCCTAAATCTTTCGCAATAACTAACATTGGTTCAATTTCTAAAACTAATTTGTTTTCTAATCGAAAAATCTCACGTTTCAGATCCATTCGTACAGAACCAATCGTTTTGTGAACCCGTGCAAACACCGGTGCACGAAACTCTCCTTGATAAACTTCCAGTTCTTTTTGACGGACGATCTCCATAAATGCTGGATAGGTGCTCAATTGATACTTGTATTTTCCAAGCTGATTGATTTTCGTTAGTTTTTCTTCTATGGCAGAAACAATGCCTAACTGATCATTTCCAGTTGGAATCAAGATTTCAGGTTCATTCGCGTAGCTCTTAATAAAATCAACACCTCTATCGAGTCTGCCATCTACATAACTGCTCGTTGGCTCCAATTGCTGCTGTGCACCATATCCTTGAGGAAAATTCACCGCATACAGTGAACCTCGCCCACTTAAACTCGTCCATTTAAAGTAAGGGGATTTGACCTGTTCCCCTAAATCGATGCCTCGCCAAAAGATAATGTTATCAAGTCCAACTTCGTTCAATATGGTTGGCATTTGAGCATTAAAACCAAATGTATCTGGCAAATAACCGATCGGCATATAGCTGCCATATTTTTTGCTATCAAATATACCAATCATGGCATTTCGAATGATGGACTCACCAGAAGCGAAAAAGGCATCTGTTTGGGTGTACCAAGGCCCGATGAACAATTGACCATTGGCGATCAACTCTTTGACCTCAGTCAAGCGCTCAGGATAGAGTTCTAAATAATCGTCCAGAATAGACAGTTGTCCATCTAGCACGAAAGATGCAGTCGGTTGCCTCTTTAGTTCTTTTAGTACATCACTAAATAATTGGTCACTCAAAACGACACAGTCCATCGAAGTAAAATACCATTCACGATCCCAATGGGTGTGGTTTACTATGTGTACATTTGTCATAGCTATGCTTCCCACTGCTCTTCCCAAGCCGCTTCGTCAAACTCTTCCATCGTGGCATCTGTTTCTTTCCCCGCATCTTTTGAACGTAGCAAGCTTGTACAAATCGCAATGAATAATGAGCCAGTAGCAATCGATAAAACATACAGTGGCCATTTTTCTACGGTGAACCAACCATAAAAACCAGAGATTGGCGCTGTATTGACAGCTCCTAGACCTACAGCCATTGCAGAACCAATCGCTGAACCAATCATATTCACTGGGATCACTTTTAGTGGATTTTCCACCGCAAATGGGATCGCTCCTTCTGAAATACCTACTAGTCCCATAATGATCGACGATTTTCCTGCTTCTTTTAGTTCGTTATTGTATTTATTCTTTGCAAAAACAGTCGCTAATCCTAAACCAATTGGCGGAATGATAATCGCCACTTGTGCTGCAGTGTTTGGTGCATAAACGTTACTTGTCAATAAAGCCATCGCGGTTGTCACAGCTGCCTTATTTACTGGCCCTCCAAGATCAAATCCAACCATTGCCCCTACAACTGCCGCCATCACGACCGCATTTCCGCCACTCAATCCGTTCAACCATGACTCTAAGCCCACATTGATAGCTGCAAATGGTGTACCGATCACATAGTTCACAAGTAGGACAGTGACTAAAGTACCTAAAACAGGAACTAAGAACACTGGAACTACCGATGCCATCGATTTTGGCAGTTTGATATGGTTTTTGATCCACAAGCAGATGTACCCAGCGATCAACCCTGAAACAATTGCGCCTAAGAAGCCTGCGTTAATGTCTTTTACTAACATACCTCCAACAAGACCAGGGGCAATCCCTAGCTTATCGGAAATCGAATAAGCAATAAATGCCGATATTACGGGAAACATCAGTCCTAACGCAATGCCACCGAATCCATCTAAACTATGGAGTAATCGGATAATCGTATTCGCACTTTCTCCATGAGAGGCGTCCCAAATATCAACAATCCCAAATATTGATCCACCTACTCGAGAAATCGCCATGATAACTGCTCCGGCAATCACTAGAGGAATCATATAAGATATTCCTGTTAAAACATGATTTTTCATTTCACTTGCCAACTTTTTCATCTGATTTTCCTCCTCTTTATTGATCAATCAGCTTTAATGCATCTTCAATTACTTTTTCTGCGTTTTTTATAGGGGCTGCTACCGGGACTTTGAGAATCATTTTGCCATTGAAACGCTCCTCATTTCTCACTTTCGTATCAACGGCAAAAATCACGACTTCCCCAATTTGACAATCCCGCTCGTTCAATTCATTTTCGATACCTGTTGCTCCTTGTGTCTCAACCTTGATTAAATCGCCACGTTTTGCTGCTGCTTTTTTTAGCGCCTGTGCCGCCATAAAGGTATGAGCAACTCCTGTGGCACACGCCGTTACTGCAATAATTTTTCTCTTCATTCGTCTTTCCCCTTTTCTCCATTTTATTCGCTTAATAATTTCGCGATAATCTCTTTATCTGTTTCGCTTTTCAGCGCTTCTGTGATGTCTTCATCCATCAATTTCATGGCAATTTCTGATAAAATCCGTAAATGGGTGTCTCCTTGATGTTCTTCAGGAATAGCAAGCATAATCACAACCGTTACCGGTTCATCATCTAAAGATTGCCATTCTAATGGTGCCTTTAACCGAGCAAAAACGATTGCGGGTTCAGAAACTGCACGACTTTTTCCATGAGGGATAGCTATATTATTGCCTATTCCTGTGGTCGAGTGATCTTCTCTTTCCATGACTGATTGAACATACTCATTTTCGGATTGAACGATTCCTTCAATTACTAATATTTTTGCTAATTGACGGACCACTTCTTCTTTAGTGGTTGCCTCTAGACCAAGAACAATATGTTCAAAAGGTAGTAGTGTTTCTATATTCATTTTATGTTCCCCCTTGTAAATACTTTTTTAATTCATCTTTCGTCCCTTTAAGGAGGAAGGTTCGTTCATCTGATTCCATCACATTAAGCATCGTGTCATAGATTTCCTCAAGGTCTTGTACAGTTTCATCCTTGATACAGATGAAAAAGACATATTTCACCTTTGTTTCTCCCCAGTGGATCTCATTATTAAGACGTAAAAATACAATCGCTGATTTTTTCACGTATTCTGGCGTCCCATGAGGCGTTGCGAATCGTCCAAAAGAAGTAAAGGAAAGCTGTTCCCTTTTTAGGGAAGAATCAATCATTTCCTCGATCACATACCCACGAGTAACCAACTGCTCTCCAATAAATGTAATCACCTCTTGATAATTTTCAAAATGATGATCTAAAAAAATCAAGTCCTCGTGAATCAGTTTCGCAAACTGACTGAAAGAACCATTTTGCTTTTCTTCGACATTTTTTAAAAAGGTTTCTATTTTTCGCTGCTCATCTTTATTCAGTACAGGTGAAACATTGATTGTTGGAATCGAATCGATTTTTAAATCCACTGTCGATAAAATCAAGTCCTCATAAATATTGGTCTGAATCAACTCTTGAATAGAAAGAATTCTGGAAATATCGATTTGCTCATAATTTCTCCGAATGCGAGCAGCTAATAGTTGTGAAGTGCCTTTCCCACTGCTACAAACTAATAAGACACTCACTTTCTGCGGTTGTTTTTCTTCTCGCTGTTCTTTCATCACTTGGATGTGTACGGCCAGAAAAGCAACCTCATCTTCGGGGATCGAAATCGAAAACTGCCAATTTAAGGCATGAGCTAATCGAAGCGCTTCCTCAAAAGACAAAGGGAAATTCTTCTTCACATCATTTAGAAACGGGTTATGAATGACTAATCCTTTTTGAATGCGATAAATAGCTTCTTTGATATGTGATACCAATCCTAACAAAAGACTTTCATTGCGTAGGGAGATCGTCTCATGAATCAATTTTCGTATCGTTTCATCAAGAAAATCATCGGAGTCATTCTTCTTCATCAACGAATCCCCATAGATATGAAGCGAAATATAATGAACTTCCGAAACTGGCAACGACAGAGAAAACGTTTCTTCTATTGATGCGATAAATCGATAAAAAGCTCTATTCTCCATCAAAGGATGGCTTCTTTCTTCGAAAGTCAGATAATTCTTCTCTTTGACCCGATCAATCATGATGATTAGATGAAGCAATAGTGAGTGATAGGCAGCATCATTAAGCGTAATTTGTTCTTTTTTCAAATACTCTTGTAAGAGCGTATCAACTAAAGAAATTTTTGTCAGGTCAATAAAATCATTAACAAACTGAGGAATTCCTTGAATCGAATGCAAATAGCGTTGCTGCTCTTGTGTTATTTTCCAATTTCCACCCCAGAAATAGTAGATCAAATCAAATGCTAAACGACGTTTTTCTTGTTCTGACAAATTCAAAAAGGAACCCTTCCCCGGTAAAACTTCAATCGTAACGTTAAAATGACGAAAGATCTCGCTTACCTGCCCCATGTCATTTTCTAAAGTTGATTTACTGATGTAAAGTGCATCTTGCAGTTGTTGACGCGTAAAATACGTTTTTTGTTTCAGTATTTCAAAGCAAAGAAACTGAATACGATCTTTTTTGCTCGTCGGTAAGTTTGATTCCTCGTTCCCATCAAGATACTTTAGAATTTCAGCTGAATCGCCATCAAGAAATACACCTACTCTAGGTTTGCGAACAAGCCTTATTGCTGTTTCCTGCAAAAATTCATCAATTCTCTTTAGCGATTGCGAAACTGTCTTTTGCGAAAGCGACATATGCAACCCAATTTTAGCAACCGTTGTTGGTCCATTCTCTAAGAGATATCGAATAATTGCTTTTTCCCGTTCACTGATCATGAAACTTTCACCTCGTCTACATTTCTAATGGTAGCTGTTTCTCAAAAAAATGAAAACACTTACTTTTACTGCATTGATTACAGTAAATCATAGGCACTGAAAATATTGCGCCGTTTTTTTTATTCATGTGTACCCTTTCGTTTAATACAGATTATTTACATATCCTTTGGTATTTTCATAGTATAGAGGATATTACTCAGTGGGAACAGAAAAAAAATACCAATGAACAAACGATACGTCTGTTTCATTGGTATTTTTACTATTGATTCTCTAATAAGGAGACGCGCTTGAGAAATTCCTTCATTTATTGCCCCAACACCTCCGCCACCGAATAAACACCAGGGGCAAAGGTTTTGCCTGTTAGCTTCTTCGTCATGGCATTAAAGGTATAGTGCTCTTCTAAGACGACGACTTCATCGTATTGCTTTAATAGCGTGCGAAAATCTGCATCTGATAAGAGGAAATTCTCTCGACCATCGACATTAGGTGAAAACAAGTAATATTTGCCGACATAGCCAACTAAGTAGCTGTCTACTGCTTCTTTATTGGTACTGACCACCAAGTATTTTTTCTGGTTTAGGTCAAAGCGATCGCCAGTAACGGCTGAAACTTGTGCTGGAATCGAAGCAGCATATTCACGATTGGTATAACGCATGCCATTATTTTCTGAAAGGATCAGCAATGTCGCAAAAAATAACAGAATCAAGGTACTGTATTGATAGATTTTTTTTGTGGTCAAGCTGGCAAAACTACGGTAGTTTCGCCGATCGATCGCTTGTTCATGATACAAATGATCAATGCCCCGGACCATGAAAAAGGTCATCAAACCTAATGCCAAGATCACAATACTCGAAGCATAGCGATCGAACCCTGCCAAAGACAGTGCTTCATCAGTGGGCATCGAGAACAAGAACATGGCGTAAATACCCAAGTAATAGAGACCAATAATACCATCGATCAACAGCAGTTCTTTTAGAAATGGATTGCGTTTTTTTATAATAAATCGGACAAATAGCCAACTGCCCAACAGGATGACTTCGATCAAAAGAATCCCCTGCGTGGAAACCGTCGCAATATCCGTAATAGTTTTGACAAAAACATCCGTAATCTGTTGTAGTATCTGTGAATCCTTTTCGCCAAAAATCTGTTTATAAGCGGTCACGCTGACTTCATGCTTCGATTTAGGAAAATTCGCTTTGACATGCAGGTTCCAAAGAATCGCCGGCAGGACAGATAGCCCAATGGCAGCTAATCCTACAATCATCAAGCCTAGCCGTTGCCGCCAACGAATTGATGCCTGCCATAAGCAGACTAGTAAATAGCCACCTAAAATCAGCAGAAAAAAGACGGCACTATTTTTGACCAAATCAAGAGAGGCGCCAATCAAAAGAAAGTAGCTGATTGGAGGCAGCACTTTGCCTTTTAAAGAAAATAACCCGGAGATGCCTGCCAAAGTTAAAACGGGAAGAATGAAGTCTACCAGCAAATTATTCATTCGAATCGCAATATTAAAATAATTGAATACGGCCATGCTGGTGAAGACCAAGACAAAAGCCAGCTTTCTTTTCGGATCACGAATAATCGCAAAAAAACTATACAGACTACAGAAAATCAAAATCAATTGACCAATCAGCAAGACATTCTCATGATAACCAACGATGATTGCTGTATAAGTAACAAACAGTGAGCTGCCTAAAGGATAGGAAGTAAAACTGATGATGGCATCGGTTGCCGTTGGCAATTGTCCCTGCGTATAAAGGAATTTAACGATCGTCGCCCAATGAGAGAAGTTGTCATAGTGGGTCAAATGACTGTGAAGCAATGTTAAAACGAACAAAGTAAAATAGCCATAAAACCACAACATGATGGGCTCTTGTAAACCCCAGCGCACCTGATGGCGCTCCTGCCAAAAACGCCAAACGCATAATAGTAAGCCAAGACCAAATAAAAACCAGGCCCCCCAGATCAACCATCCTTTGGGACCATATGCGACAAAGGAAAGAACGAGGATCGGCAAACAGCAGGCAGCGATCCAGCTAATGTATTTGGTAAAATGACAAACTCGTACAAAAAGATAGGCATAGCCAGCTAATGATAAACCAAATAGACTAAATCGCAGCAGGATCTCGATCATCGTCTGCCTCCTTTCTCAGCAAGCTGTCTACCCATTCTTGGAGGGCTACTGTGGAACGCAGCTCTGAAAGATTGCTTACTTGATATATCACTTGATTTTCTTTTGGCTGAAGCGTCGTTTTTTCAGCGTGAAGCACAAGATTACTGATCGGTAAGTTTAGATGGACCGGCATCTCGACCTCTTCTGTTTTTGCCAACGTGAACTGATCAAAACCAAATGTTGTGACCGCATAGGTTCCTTCATCAAAGTGCCATTTTTGATCAATGGTCAGTATGGGCACTCGTTGAGGCGGCAATGGCTTTTGTTTGGCTTGCAGCAGATGCTTACCGAGATTTTCAAAAAGACTGTCAAAGAAGGTCATCCACGGATCCCGCAGAACCGGCAGGCTTTGATTGAAGCCATCATAAATGATCTGCAGATAGGCTAAGTAATCTTTTTCTGTCAACTGGTTTAAAGCAACGCCATAGACCCAGCGATCTTTTCCAGAAAAGACGCGGACAATATTTCCAGTCATCTCTGCTTGGTAGCCATTACGGGTGATTTTAAAAGTCAGCGGCGCATCTGGCGGAAAATAAAGAGGAACGTCAGAAACGAAGGACAAGCCATTTTCTGAGATATTTTCTGTCATCAAAGAATAGCTGGCGTCTTGGTCGGAAACTTCAACAGGATAATGGGCTCTGAACCGTTCCGTCGTTCGATAAATCGGGCGACCGAGATAAAATAAGACCGCAAAGGTTAAGTTAAAGAAATGGGTCAGCAGCCAAAAGGTCAACACACTGCCGTAGAAAATCTCTGAGCCGAATTTGCCGTAATTAAACTTCACTAAGCCGATAATCGTCAAAATCAACAGCAACAAATGCGGCACCACAAACAACAAGTCTTTTTTAGACTGAGTTGCTGCTTTATTAGTCACCTTGAAGCGGGTCTCTTTGATGCCAATGGCTTGCAAAAAGACAGGAATCACTAGGTAAGGTGCAAAAATCGTTTCCTGGATCTCGCCCCAACGCTGCGTTCGAATATCACTGCTCAAATCCTGCATCGCCAAATGCAAGAACGTATAGCTTGGCAGCCAAAACAGCAGCAAGACCCAAAAGTTTGTCTCTACGACCCTTACATTAAAGACGGTGTACAAAATCGGCGCGAAAATAAATAGTAGCCGTCGTAGAAACGACCACCAATACAAATAGCTGTTTAAGAAAACCATTTTTTGCGCCAAAGACAACGTCTTATTCTTAAAAAGATGGAGATTGTGGACACTTTGGACCACTCCTCTTCCCCAGCGAATCCGCTGCTTTAAGGCACTTGGGATATCAATTGGAGACAGACCGCTGGCCATTGGCTGCAGTGTTGATAAACTGCGATAACCTTGGCAATTGATCAAGGCGCCTAATTCAAAATCTTCCGTGATCGTGTCCGTTGGAAATCCGCCAGCGGCTTCGATCGCTTCTCGTGCAATCACCGTATTGGAACCTGTATAAATAGCGGTATCATGGGCGTTGTTCAAAACATTGACTTCTCTGGAAAAGAAGTCCTGCTCGTTAGGGATCGCCGCTTCTGAAAAAAGATTGTACTGAAAAAGATCCGCATTGTAAAAACTTTGCGGTGTTTGAACAAAGCCCAACGGTTTGATGGTCTGGTCATTGCGGCGTTCCTGCTGATTTGCCACAAAATATGGCACTGTTTCCAGCAAAAAATCTGAGTAAGGAATCATATCTGCATCAAAGGTCGCCACTAGCGGCGAATTTGTTTTTGATAATGCATGATTGAGATTGCCTGACTTGGCATGCTGATTGCCGATCAATCCGATATAGCCGATGCCAAATTTATCTGCCAGTGCTTTGACCTCTGGACGGTTGGTGTCATCTGACAAATAGATGTGAACTTTTTTGGGATCGGGGTATTTCATATGAACTGCCGCATTGACCGTTTTTAATAAAAGCGGCACTTCTTCATTATGAGTAGCAATCAACACATCGATCGCCGGATAGTCGGCTTCTGGCACGACCGGTTTTTCAAAGGGCTTTGCTTTGTTTTTGTTCCAAATCAACAGCAAGCCCGTAAAGTTCGATACGATCTCACTGCCCCAAAGCAGCAAACCAAACAGCAAGGCAAACCAAGACTCGTGCCATGGCAATGTATACAGCCCCCGCCATGATAAATAGATCAGCGAAAAGACAAACGCCAGAAAGTAAACGACTTTTTTCGCCCAAGGCAAACGTTTTTGTTCCACCTCAATCACTCCTTAAAGATGACATTTTTTTGCACATGGTAACTAAAGAAAAAGAGCAGGCAATCGACGCCTATTTTTAACAACACAGAATCTCCGATCGGTAGGATCAAATAAATCAGGTAGACGAGAAAAGAGGACAGCAAAATCTGTACGATCACCAATAAAAAATACTGCAGCATACTGTTCTTTGTCCGTTGACCAAAAACAAGCTCGCGATTGATGTAGTAATTGACGATCGCCGAAATCAATCGGGCACCCAACGAAGCGATCACGATGGAGGACAGATTGATGACAGACAAGAAATGGATCAATAACGCATAAGCGATCACATCGACAAAAAAGGAGACCACAGATGAAAACAAATACTTCAAAAAGACGCTATAGATAGCGACGGAATCTGCCAAGACCCGAAAATGGGAAGAGGCATTTTCTTCAATATAGATGGTGGCGATCGGTTGCGAGAGAATCGGCCACCCCCGTTTCTGGGCTTCGATCAGCATCCGCGTTTCATATTCAAAGCGCTCACCTGAGATCGCCAACAAATCTGTCATGAATTTCCGAGGGAAAACCCTTAAGCCCGTCTGCGAATCCTCGATGGCAAGACCAGTCGCTAAACGTAGGATATTTCGGGTCAAAATGTTGCCGAACTTACTCCGCAAAGGCACTTCTTTGCCAAAGGATCGGGTCCCTAAAATAATACTGTCCGGATGGGCTTGGGCCTTTGCTAAGCAAGCCATCATATCGGTATACTCATGTTGCCCGTCCGAATCAATGGTCACCATAAATTCAACAGCTGGCTTGTTTGTCAGCACTTCAATGAGAGCGGTTTTGATGGCTGCGCCTTTTCCCTGATTCTTTGGATGGGTCAAAACCTGACAACCAAACTTCTGTTCCAATGCCGAAAAGACGGGCTGATAAGCTGCCCCACTGCCATCATCCACGACCAAAATCGGCAGGTGCTGGTTATGCAAACGAATTTTCTCCACCAGAGCCAGCAGTTTGTGGTCCGGTTCTAGCGAAGGAATCATGATTAAACTATTTTCCATATGCGCCCCTCATTTAAGGTAGTATTTTTGAAAATAAAAAAAGAAAAGAAGCCAACCCCATCAGTAAAGACAGAGTTGGTCGCGACCGCTGCGCTTGGCTCGATACAATGCTTGATCGGCACGTTCTTGCGTTTGCTGTAGCAACTCACCCCTTTGCCGTTGTGCGATCCCAATCGACAACGTGATGCTGACCGAATCACCGGCATCCAAGATGATTTCTTGGTAACGGATGCGCTTTTGAATTTTTTCAAGGAGATAAGCAGCAGCCTGTGCGTCTCCTTGGATCAAGATCGCAAACTCTTCCCCACCGATGCGATAGACCGGATTGCTCGCCGTACAGTAGGTCGAAAAAATACGAGCGATTTCTTGCAAAATCACATCCCCGGCACGGTGTCCGTAACGGTCATTGTAATTTTTGAAATGATCGATATCGATCAAAGCGATCGATAAGTCCACCTCGGTCGTATCTAGGCGTTGACGGTCATCTTGAAATTTACGAAAGTTGTTCAACTGCGTAAGATCATCGATTTTGACCAATGCCAAAATGCGCTGCATATCATTGACTATCGAGTAAAGGAAAAACGCCAACGTATAGGCGAGAATGCCATAAACTATATAAATTAGGGTCGTTTTTTGAATATCGCCTGTCAAATAAAAACCAAAAAGAAAGGAGATAGCGATCAAGTAGGTAATTGATAGGAACAACTCTTGTTTGTCAGTAAATCGCCGTTTGGCCCAGGCATGCAGAAATGTCAGTGTCACTATCAAAAAACACGTAAGGTATAAGTTCAACCAAGACGATTTTGATACTTCAAACAAGAAACGCCCTAACGCTAGATTGACCATCGTCGGTACGGTCACCTTCCATCCCAGATACTTCATGGAAAAAGCGTAAAGCAAGAAGCGCAGGTCAAATCGCGTTTCGTATACGACATAAGAGAAATTCATCATCAGCATCCCCACCACGGTTTCACAAGCAATCGCCGCTGCGATCTGTTTCGCTTTGAATGTCCCTTGACCTACGAAGCCATCACTGATTTTGAATAACAAATAAATATTGATGATAATTGCGCCTAAATTTGCGAGTGTATTGACAACCAGCGTATTTGCCATTTCCTGTGCTTCCTTTCTAAAAAAAAGAACCCTTACTTGCTGATTCGACGGGACAATTCCAGAGACATTTCATTGGAAAAGCGGACAAAGCATCAAGTAAGGATCACTATTTATTATTGACAGTTTTTATCACTCTTGATTTAGAATAATTTACCAGAAATTATACATAGTTTCAATCTTTTTGTTGATATGCGAAGATTCTCAAGATAAATAAAATAATCAAAATGTATATTTTGTAAATAAATAACATTATTTCTTTATTATTACTAACTTTTTGTGCATAAAAATTTAATTCTTTGTGAATTTGTGTAAATTATTTTTCCATTATTTTTTTACGTCTCAGGCAAGGTGCACACCCGATTTCGGCCACTTTGTTTTGCGAGATAGAGTGCTTGATCGGCTCTTTCGACGGCTGCCAAGATATCCCCATGACAAACGGTGCTCGCTTCAACGCCGCAAGACAAAGACATCGTCCCTTTTTCAAAATTAGCCACAGGAAACATACTGCTGGAAATGGTTTGACACAGTGTCGTCATTGCAGCTACGGTCCGTTCTTTGACATCCCCTTCGATCACGAGACAGAACTCTTCGCCGCCATAACGATAAAAGGAATAGGTCTCGGCAAAATGCGCCTCTAAAAAAGTAGTCGTCCGTGAGGCAAAGGTTCTCAACAACTCATTTCCGGCGATATGACCATAACGGTCGTTGACCTTTTTGAAGTGATCGAGATCAATCATGGCGATCGTCACAGTCTTTTTCTGTGAAACGGCTTGAAGCAGATCGTGGTTATAGGTCCCATAGTTGAAGCAGCCGGTCAACGCATCGATCTTACTATTCGCCAACTCTGCCAGTACTTGGTATTCTTGCCCCTCAATCAATCGATGCAACCACATAAAACTTCCTAGCAGCACGAAAGAACCAACAAATACTGCCAACATCGCTCCCCAGTCATAGGTCGTCGTATGATGGACTAGCATCGAAAAACGCGGTGAGAGCAGGCAGGTCAAAAAATACATCATATAAAATTGCTGTTGCGGACGGATCAGCTTGACTTTTGATAAAAGAAAATCAAGGACAAAGATCCCCACTCCGAATAATGGAAGATAAAAAGCTTTACCCACATCAGAAAAACCGACAAACCACAAATAAAAGACGACCATACACGGCGTTATCAAAATCAAGATCTTGCCACGATCACCATAGAAAAAATGACTCGCAATAAAAGCAGTTGTGTATTGATAACAGATAAACCCAACTGAATTCATTGAAAAAGAAAGAATAAAATACAAATGCGTAAACGTCAGAATACCAATAATAAAATACTTAAATGGACGAGAAACCGATATTTTTTGCACACTTCGTACAAAAACATCTGCGGTCACCAGTAAACTGGCAATCATCAGCGGCAAACCAAACGCCAAAAGCACGCCTCGTTCTAACATTCCATCACAATCGCTCTCCTTTAGACCATAAATATCCTTGTTGCAAATGCACCCCCATCTCAAGCAACTGGACCATTTTTTCGCGGTTCTCGATCCCTTCAACGATCAGCTCAAGCTGATATTTTTGGGCAACCTTCAACCAACAAGCCAAAAAGCTGAAGCCAATCTCCTCATCAAGCTGAATAAACGGTAACAACGAAAATTTCAAACAATCAACGCTGGCAAGATTGGCAAAGACCAACGAGAGGGTATTTTGTCCGCAACCGATATCATCGACCGCAATCACATAACCATAAGCTTTAATTTTTGCAATGGCTACAGACAAATCAAATGACTCTTGCTGTATGCGTACGGGGTGTTCCGTCAATTCAATCTGCAACTGCGCCTTATAAACAGCCATCGTTTCAAAAAAGGACCACGTAGACTGCCACAGCAGCTGTTGTGGATGTATATTGACACTAAAGCGGGTTTCCGGCTTTTTTTTGCATAAACGCCGCAATTCCTTGGCATACCATCTCATCAATTGCTGATTGCCACTTTCAGTTTGAATCATTGTGCTGAATTCTTGCTGTGGAAATCGGTTGTTCTTCTCGCTACGTAGCAAGACTTCATAGCCATTCACCTCTTGCTGACTTAGCGATTTTACCTGCATGATTGGTTGACACAACAGATAAAGGCGGTCTGTGTTCTCCCAAGTCGTTTCATTTCCCATCTTCGTTAAGCCCCCATCTAGTAAAGTTATCACTTCCGAAAATCGGTAATATTCCTGTCATCGCTCGTTTCTCATGCTATAAAATGGTTCTCTCAAAGGAACTGATTTGCCTAAGTATACCAAACAGAACCAAAAATGCCCAAATATTTTAAATTCTCTGAAAGAAATTTCTGTGAAAGAATCGACTGTGATTTTCCGTTCCACTCCATGCCTGTTTCATAGAAATGCCCCAAAGCAACCATTGCTTTTTTCAATTTCGTAGAAACTAGCTTGTTGAAAGTGGCTTCTTCCATATCAGTCTCCTGTTTCTTTAAGTACTTATAAAAAACACGATTCTTTTTAAATAACAAAAAAACAGCAAGAGTGCTTGCTGTTTTTTTCTACGTATCTCTTTGACTGGGGTAGCTGGATTCGAACCAACGCATGACGGAGTCAAAGTCCGTTGCCTTACCGCTTGGCTATACCCCAATAATGGTGGAGGAGAGTGGATTCGAACCACTGAACCCTAAGGAACGGATTTACAGTCCGTCGCGTTTAGCCACTTCGCTACTCCTCCAAAAGGTTTTTCTCAAACCTGACAATAGTTATAATACCGAAAAAGATAACAAATTGCAAGAGCAAAAAGTAAATTTTTCTAGAAATTATTCATGTAAATTCCATTGACGAATAATCATCTCGATGGCAGCTTCTAAGCTTCTGCTCGAACCTAGATCTTCATCCCCTAAAAAGCTTTGAAATTCTTTTGGTCCAGTTGTTAAAATCTCACCAATGCGTTTTTTTCCGATGAATAATTCATTGACGGTATAGTCTTTGCCATGAATGGCTTTTGTTGTTTCTTCAATACGTACTTCGATATCTTTATTTTTCTTAGACATGGTTGCACCTCTTTCTTTACAGCACCTTCCTATTTTAACAGAAAAGCAGCAAAAGAAAAAGAAAATCTCTTCTAGAAGTAAAAAAAGTAGCCAATCTTTACGATCAGCTACTTTTTCTTAGATCACTTCTGGTTCGTCAAGACAGCACTCGTCACGGTATAGCCTGCATCGCTTAAAATTTTCTCGATTGCTGCGACTTGCCGTGATTCTACTTGGATCTCAACAACTGTTTTTAGTGCCATCCGATTTACCACAATCGTCAAAATACTCATCTGATGATCCGCAAGGAGTTTCGTCACGTCTGCTAAAACACCCACATGGTCATCCGTGATCTCAATGGACACTCGTGTTCCACCATCGTGGTACCCAGTGATTTTCAAAAAGGCATCGAAAATATCATTGTTGGTAATGATTCCCACTAAGGCATCATCATCCATGACTGGTAAAACCCCAACGTTTTCACTTCGCATCACCGAAATCGCATCCTCTAATAAAGCTTCCGGTTCAATCGTGGTCACTTTTTTCAACATGATATCAGCGACCGTCGTTTTATTTAAGAGATAGTTCATTTCATAAACGCTTAAGCTGGTCGCTTTTGAGGGAGTTGCTTCAGCGATCGTTCCTTCTGTGATCAACCCTACTAATTTGCCATCATCAACGACAGGTAGACGATGGATATCATGCTGCTTCATCACATCTATTGCATCAAAGATCGGTGTTTGTGAATCGACGGTGATGACCGTCTTCGTCATAAAATCACTTACGCTCATTGTTTAACCTCCTAGATACGCTTTTCTAACTTCATCACTTGCTAGTAATTCTTCTCCAGTACCTTCTAAAACGATTTTCCCGGTTTCTAATACATAGCCGCGATCGGCAATCGATAAAGCCATTTTCGCATTTTGTTCGATCAGCAGCACAGTCGTTCCTTGCTGCTTGATTTCTTGAATGATGGAAAAAATTTCTTTGATAAAAATTGGCGCCAAGCCCATCGATGGCTCATCCAGCAAAAGCAAGCGCGGTTTTGACATCAATGCCCGCCCCATTGCCAACATCTGCTGCTCACCGCCAGATAATGTCGACGCATCTTGCGAGAGGCGTTCTTTCAATACAGGAAACTTGCGGTAAACTTGTTCATAGTCTTCTTTGACACCACTGTCTTTACGCAAGAAGGCGCCCATCTCTAAGTTTTCTTGAACCGTCAAACCGGAAAAGACGTGCCGCCCTTCTGGCACCTGCGACAAGCCGTTTGCGACGATTTTTTGCGGTGCTTCTTTCTCAATTTGCTTTCCTTCAAAAGTGACGGAGCCTTTTGAAGGACGGATCAATCCAGAAATCGTCCGTAAAATCGTGGTTTTTCCGGCACCATTGGCACCAATCAGCGAAACGATCTCTCCTTGATTGACGTGGAAGGAAACATCATGAACTGCTTGGATCATGCCGTAGTGAACACTTAAATTTTGAATTTCCAGCATCAGATTTCCCCTCCTAGATAGGCTTCGATTACCCGTGGATTGTTTTTGATCTCTTCTGGTTCACCGTGGGCGATGACTTGCCCGTATTCCAGTACATAGATTCGTTCGCACACTTCCATGACCAAACTCATATCATGCTCGATCAAGAGGATCGTCAATTGAAAATCTTTTTGGATCTTATAGATCAGCTTTGTCAGTTCTGTTGTTTCCTGAGGATTCATCCCCGCTGCCGGCTCGTCAAGAAACAAAATTTTTGGCTCTGTAGCCAATGCGCGTACGATCTCTAAACGGCGTTGCTCGCCATAAGGCAAATTTTTCGCTAACGTTTGGCTTTTGCCATCCATATCAAAGATCCGTAACAGCTCTAAGGCTTTTTTCTTCATGGATTCTTCGTTTTTGTAATACTTTGGCAAACGCAAGATGCTCGTCAGTAGTCCTTCTTTATGCTTACTGTTCATAGCGATCAAGACGTTATCCATTACGGTCAAGTTTTTAAACAAGCGAATATTTTGGAAGGTTCTTGAAAGGCCTAAATCCGCGATTTTATAAGGCTTCACGCCATTTAAACGTTTTGGCTTACCTTGGGTCTCAAAAAGCACTTCGCCTTCACTAGGCTCATAAACACCTGTCAGGAGGTTAAAGAGCGTTGTCTTGCCGGCACCGTTTGGTCCAATCAACCCGACCAGCTCATTGGTATCTAGATGGAGGTCTACATGAGAAACAGCAGCTAAACCACCGAAGTTTTTCGTTAAGCTTTTAACTTCTAATAGAGGCATCGTTGTCATCCCCCTTTTTTCTAAATTTGTCCAACAGTCCTTTTACGGAGAATTCCCAGGTCCCTAAAAGTCCGCTTGGTTTAAAGATCATGATGATGATTAAAGCCAATGCATAAATGATCATGCGCAAATCAGAGAAGCCTTGCAAGTACATGTTTAAGATTCCTAGCACTACTGCCGAAACAACCGCTCCTGTGGTACTCCCAAGCCCTCCAAAAACGACGATGATCAACACATCGATCGATTTCATAAAACCGTAATCTCGTGGGAAAACCGACTGCTGATAGCTGGCATAAAGGGTACCAGCAATGCTTGCCATCACTGCCCCCATCACAAACGCAATTACCTTGTATTTCGTTGTGTTGACCCCCATCGATTCTGCAGCGATCTCATCTTCCCGAATCGCTAAAGTCGCTCTGCCTGGTCCGCTATGGATAAAGTTTGAAACGACAAGAATCGATAGAACGGCAAAGAGAAAGACGATCTGCCAATTACTGAATTGGGGCAATCCGAAAATTCCAGCAGGACCATTGGTCAAGCCTCGTAGGTTCACCAACAAGATCCGAATGATCTCTGCCACACCTAGGGTAGCGATCGCTAGATAGTCGCCTTTTAAACGGAGGGTCGGAATCCCAACCACTAATGCGACTGCACCTGAAACCAGCATCCCCACCAGTAAACCAGTTAAAAAGCCGCCAAAGGTTGGATTGCTTGCCGACAGGATCGCGCCAGCATAAGCACCGATTGCCATAAACCCAGCATGTCCTAAGGAGAATTGCCCTGAAAAGCCGATGATTAGATTCAAACTGACTGCCAAGATGATATTGATTCCGATATTGACGATGATCGCATCAGAGAACAAATTAATCATTCCGCCATTGTAGGCTGCAAATAATCCAAAATAAAGAATAGCTGCCAGAGCGAGCCAGATTAAGTTGTAACGTAAATTCTTTTTCATTTCTGCCACCTACACTTTCTCTTTGATATTTTTGCCGAGGATCCCAGCTGGACGAACCAACAATATAATTATTAAAATGACATACACTAAAGCATCCTTGTAATCAGAAAAACCAAGCGCTGTCGCTGCTGTCTCCACTAAACCGATCACAAAGCCGCCTAAAGCTGCACCAGGAATGATCCCGATCCCGCCGAGAACCGCCGCAACAAAAGACTTCAGACCAGGAACGACCCCCATTGATGGATCAATGGAATTATAATACAAACCGATCAGCATCCCGCCAGCTGCAGCTAAAGCCGAGCCTAAGGCAAAGGTAAAGGAAATCGTTCGATTAACATTGATCCCCATCAAACGCGCTGCATCTGCATCAACACTTACTGCACGCATCGCTTTTCCCATACGGGTCTTTTTCACGATCAATTGCAAGAGAATCATTAAGGTAACCGAAACAGCCAAAATCAATAACTGGACATTACTTACTTGAACAAACCCGATGGAATAGGTTTTTCGTTCGATTGCTTGCGGAAACGGGCGCACATTGGCAGAAAAGAAAAAGATCATGACATTTTGCAAAAAATAAGAAACCCCGATTGCCGTAATCAATGCCGAAATTCGCGTGGAATTTCTCAAAGGACGATAGGCTAAAAATTCAATCGTTACCCCAAGTGCTGCACTGGCGATCATCGAAATGAATAACGCTGGGAAAAAGCCCAATTGCCATTGATTGATCAAAAAGTAACCGATAAAACTACCAATCATATAAACTTCTCCGTGGGCGAAGTTGATCAGCTTGATGATGCCATACACCATCGTATAACCCAACGCTAACAAGGCGTAGATACTGCCTAGAAACAAGCCGTTGATCAATTGTTGGATCATCATTTCCATATACTCACTTCCAATATCATTTATTATGGTTCTTCTCATTAGAGAAAAGAAACTGAGACAAACACATCAGGTCTGTCCCAGTTTTCACTGCCAAACAACTACAGGTTTTTAAGGTTCCACAGTGTCTGCTGAGGTTTCCTTCCCGTCAGTCAATCCTAAAACAACTGCTGATTTCTCAGGGTTATGATTTTCATCCATTGTGATTTCACCTGTCACGCCGACAAAGTCTTTCAGTTCAGACAAACCAGCTGCAATTGCCAATGAATCTGCTGAGTTTTGATCTTCGATTGCTTGTTTGATCATGTAAACTGCATCATAGGCTAACGCATTAAAAGCAGAAGGTTCTTTGCCATACTTTTCATTGAAAGCTGCCACAAACGGCTCAACTTTGTCGTTTGCTGGTGCTTTGGTAGAGAAGTGACCGGTATAGTAAACATTGCTGACATTTTCTGCACCAGCTGTTTGAACCATTTTTTCATCACCGAATCCATCGGCACCAATGATTGCTTGATCAATTCCTAATTCTCGCGCTTGCTTGATGATCAAACCAGCTTCTGTGTAGTAGCCTGGAATGAACAAGACATCGAAGTCGACATCTTTGATTCTTGTAAGAACTGCTTGGAAATCTTTGTCGCCTTCAGTAAAGTTATCTTCTAAGACAATTTCGCCTGGGTAACTTTCTTTAAATGCTTCCGTCAATCCAATTGCGTAATCACTTGAGTTGTCTCCCAAGATCACGGCTTTTGATGCATCCAAATTTTCAGCCGCATATTTCGCTAAGATCGTTCCTTGGAAGCTATCTTGGAAACAAGAACGGAAGGCAAATTCTTGCACTTTCCCACTAGTATAAGTAATCGCATCGTCAGTACCTGAAGGTGTAACCATTGGTACTTGTGCTCTGGTCACGTTAGGCAAAGCCGCTTTCGTAGCACCAGAAGTTGCTGGACCAATGATGGCTACAACTTTATCATTTGTAGCTAAGTTGGCTGCTACCGTTGCAGCTTCATTGTTATCTGATTTGTTATCTTTCGAAATAATTTCAATTTGTTTTCCAAGAACACCGCCGGCAGCATTGATTTCTTCTACTGCTAAGTCGATTCCTTCTTTTTCAGCCGTCCCATAAGCAGCTACGGCTCCTGACAACTCTAAGTTGGTTCCGATCTTGATGGTATCTCCCTCTTGTTTATTGCCACCTTCAGCAGCCCCGCTGCCATCCGTTGATCCACCTGTTGGTCCAGCGCTACATGCTGTCAACAAAAACAAACTCGCAAACAAAAACGCAAATTTCTTTTTCATAATTTTCCTCTCCTTCACTTCCCCTGAATATGTTATCCAATATACTGAAAAATCTGGAAAATGTCAACGAATTATCAGAATATTTCACCTATTCAGAATTTATTTTTTTTACTAGGAAAAAATGGTGTTTTTAAAACACTGTTCCATCAATAATGGAATCGCTTTTCATTTTTTTGAACAAAAAGAAAAGCAAGCAAAGTTTTTTTCCTTTGCTTACTTTTTGATCGTTTCGAATTGCTTCATTTTTTGTCAAAAGGACGTTTGAAAACATTACATCAAGATGTTAGCGGCTATTTCGTGGATACAATGCTTGAAAATTGGCTGCCGCCCCAACTAGATTGGCATCGTTGCGATAGTCACATAGCTTGATCAGTGGGACAAAATCATTTAAAGCTTGATCTGCCAACATTTTTTTCAACCGTTGATTCACTTCTTCTAACAAGCCATTTTTGGCACTGACACCGCCACCGATAATGATCACTTCAGGATCAAAAGCAAATTGAATACTGAATAGTCCTTGCGCTAAATAGCGGTAAAATTTATTGACTTCCTCGATCGCAATGGCATCCCCATCTTCTGCACGTTGAAAGACCTCTTCGCCGGTAATTGTGGTTCGATCTACACCAATTCGATCACAATAACGCCAAGCCATCTGAACCGCTGTCCCTAGTTGCGAAAATGTTTTGCCTTGATCCAAAATCATCAACCCAAATTCACCGCCGTATAAATGTGCCCCACGGACTAGCTCACCATTTTGAAACAGGGTACCGCCAACGCCTGTTCCGATCACAACGAAAGCTGCTTGCTGATACTCTTTGCCCGCTCCTTGATAGAATTCAGCCATCCCAGCGCAATTAGCATCATTTTCGATGGTTACTGGTACCCCAAACACTCCTTCGAGTTCAGAGTAGATGTCAAACCCATGGATATAAGGAATCGCACTGATACCGTCGATTCGACGTTCTTGGGCATTGACTGCACCTGGAGCACTGATCCCGACCCCTTCGATCTCTTCGTTTACGCTTGCTCTTACTTGCTGCAACTGGGCTTTCATTTCTTGCCACGTGCTTGGTGTAGTAAATTTGCCTTTACTCACCAAAGAATCCTGTGCCCAGACGCCATATTTTACTGCTGAACCACCCATATCAAAGACTAAAATCGCCATTTTTTTCCCTCAATCCTTTATTATTCTGATACTATCTATTTTACCGTAAGTCCCCACTTGAAGAAAGCGATTTCCGAGAACAATAAAAAAAACAGCCTAAAATCGCCATAGACTGTCTCTATGGGATTAGAGCTGCTTTTCCAAAATAACTTGATCGATCAACTGCTGCCCATTTTCGAAAATCGGTTCAGCATAGTGAGTGGTGAAATAATTTTCCATCCGGTCTTTTTCAACATAGCCTTGCGTTTGGTACAAAGTCAGGGCTGCAGAGGGCAGACTACCAGTTTTGATCACTACAATCGGCCGTTTTGCCCCAAGGTGTTGACTGAGGATCGCTTCTTCGGCAGCTTGCAGCAAATGACGACCAATGCCCATTCCTTGCTTTTCTGGAGAAACGGCCACATTCATAATCTCCCAATTGTTGCCTTGATTTTGATAAACTAGCACACCAATCATTTCTCCAGCTTCTTCATAAACAAGTGTTTGGCTATTATATAGATAGCTTTCTACGACTGCTTTTTCAGGATCTGCATCCAGCAGCAACGCCCAAGGATACGCTTCATTAGAGTCGATTGGACGAATCATGGCTTTTTGGCTCCTTTTTTACATTTTTGTTGATTCCTTTTAACTTTTCCGATAACGGTACGTTGGTTTGACTTTGTCTTGCGTATTTCGTTTTAAAGTAAACGTCTGGGGTACGTAATCTATACCGCCTTTTACAAAGGGATGGCAGCGTAAGATACGAGCTACCCCCATCAAACCTCCTTTGGCTGCGCCATGGACTTGGATCGCTTGGATCATGTATCCTGAGCAAGTCGGATAATAACGACAGCTAGGAGGAAATAATGGGGAAATAAAACGTTGATAGAAACGAACAAAGCCAATCAAAAGTTTACTCATTTCTTGCCAACCTTTCTTTTTATGATCACGATTCAGTGAAGACAGATAGAAAAAACTAGGACTCAGCACGAGGCATAAGTCCTAGTTTGGGGTTACTTCATAAACTCAAAGATATGATTCCAAAGACTTGGAGAGAAGACTTTAAAAGGACTACCGTCGCCAATCACCCCATAGCCAATCATCGTTCCGGCTAAGAACAATAAAATAGCTAATAATATGACGATTAGAATTTTTATCAAGCTAGTTAGAATGTAACGGTTCAACTTCACTTTATTCTCTCCTACTCCTACTATGCGTTTACTGGTACGGTTTCTTCAACTGCTTCAGAAACTCGTTCCACAGAAGCACCTAATTGCTGCAATTTTTCATGGAATTTGTAATAGCCACGATCCAAATATTTTAGATTACGGACACGTGTCCGACCAGTTGAACGTAGACCTAATAAAATTAACGCTGCTGCTGCACGTAAATCCGTTGCATAGACCAGCGCACCTTGCAATTCATGGCCGCCTTCGATCACTGCTACGTTGCCGTCTATTTTGACATGAGCATTCATCCGACGCATTTCTTCTAAATGTTGGAAACGGTTCTCAAATACAGTTTCGTTCACAACACTCGTTCCAGCTGCTAAAAGTTGAATAGCAGACATTTGCGCTTGCATGTCCGTAGGAAAACCTGGATGAGGCATTGTTTTCACATCTGTTGCCTTCAATTGTTCAGGTCCAACGACACGAATCCCTTCAGCTACTTCAGTCACTTCTGCGCCCATTTCGATCAATTTTGAGATCAATGGACGATTGTGTTCTGAGATCGCATCTTTAATAATGACGTCTCCTTGGGTCATCGCTGCTGCAACCATAAAGGTTCCTGCTTCGATACGGTCTTGGACGATCGAATGTTCCACCGCATGAAGGTGATCGACCCCTTCGATACGCATCGTTTCGGTTCCTGCACCAAAGACTTTGGCACCCATTTTGTTTAAAATGTTTGCTAAATCGACGATTTCAGGTTCACGAGCGACGTTTTCAATGATGGTGATACCTTTAGCTTTTACCGCAGCCATCATGATATTTTGCGTTGCGCCGACACTTGGGAAATCCAAGTAAATGCTATTGCCTTTTAACTCATCGGCGATCGCTTCTATGTATCCATCTTTTTGGATGATTTGAGCGCCTAGTGCTTGAAATCCCTTCAAATGCAAATCAATTGGTCGTTTGCCGATTGCACAGCCGCCAGGCATTGCCACTTTGGCATGACCATTACGGGCTAACAAAGGCCCCATGACTACGATTGAAGCGCGCATTTGGCTTACATACTCATAAGGTGCTTCGATCGCTAACTCTTGTGATGCATCGATCGTCATCGTATTGTTTTCTTCTTCAAAATCGATTGCGACATTTAAATGCCGAATCACTTCTTTCATTGTTAATACATCGGAAAGGATCGGTACATTTGTTAATGTCGTTGTTCCTTCTTCCGCTAATAAGCTTGCCGCTAAGATAGGTAGAACAGCATTTTTTGCCCCTTCGATCTTCAC
This sequence comes from Enterococcus sp. 4E1_DIV0656, assembly GCF_002140695.1. Lineage (NCBI taxonomy): Bacteria > Bacillati > Bacillota > Bacilli > Lactobacillales > Enterococcaceae > Enterococcus > Enterococcus sp. 4E1_DIV0656. The sequence continues at coordinate 47,139 of NZ_NGLF01000001.1, forward strand.
TGTTCCAGTTAATCGATTACCACCTTGAACGATCATCTCTTCCATTTATGTTCCCTCCAAATAATGCAGTGACTCACACAAATCTTGCCAATTATAGCATAATATTCGGTGTTTTTGCATATATTAATGAAATTCTTAAAAACCTGTTAAAAATAAATTACGACATAACGCAATCAACTCAAGGAAAAAAGTACTGGCGGTGTAGCCTAATGCAATCGCAAGAAACACCATGATCATTCGTATCTGAGTCGTTCGTAAGACTTTAAAAAAAGCATCGATCCGCACAGATTGCAATGCCCAAAATGCTAAATAGATGAACGCTAAATGACTCACGATTCGAATGATTGCATCAATTCCATACACTTGCATACTTCCTGCTCCTTTTTCATAATTGAACATTCCTATCATACCACAAAGATGTCAAGATAAAAAATAATCTTTCTTGAAACCTTCATGAAAAGACTTTAAAAAGTTTTTAAAACGTTTTCTCGAATAAAAAAAAACAAAGGCAAGATGCCCTTGTTTTTTTAGGAATGTTTTGACACGTTGATTCGATTAATGGCGCGGTGCAAAGCAACCGTTGCGCGACGAAGCTGGTCGATATCTTCGACTTGTTTGGCCTCTTCGATTTGACGTTCTGCACGTTGTTTTGCTCTTTCTGCCCGTGAAACGTCGATATCACGATCACGTTCCGCACTATCGGCTACGATGGAGACAACATTGTCCCGCACTTCAAGGATACCGCCATTAACGGCGACCCAGTCGACGTGAGTATCTGAATCGATCCGTTTGACCCGGACTTCATCAATCGTCAAAGGAACGATGATTGGGGCATGATGCGGCAAAATACCGATCTCACCATCTGTCGTACGTGCAACCACGATTTTCGCGTGATGATCGTAAACCAAACCAGCAGGTGTCACCACATTGACTGTTAAAAATTGATCCATGAGGTTCCCCTCTTTCTTCAAGGCTGGTTAATTAATAGCCAATTTTTTTCGCTTTTTCAATGACGTCTTCAATTCGTCCTACACTACGGAAGGCTTCTTCTGGAAGATCATCATATTTTCCTTCAAGAATCTCAGCAAAGCCTTTGATCGTTTCTTCAACTGGTACATAAGAACCAGGTTGTCCAGTAAACTGTTCCGCTACGTGGAAGTTTTGCGACAAGAAGAATTGGATCCGACGCGCACGAGCCACTAACGTTTTTTCTTCATCAGACAACTCATCCATCCCTAAGATAGCGATGATGTCTTGTAGTTCGCGATAACGTTGCAACGCATGCTGTACTTCAGTCGCTACTTCATAGTGTTTTTCACCAACGATTTCAGGTGCTAACGCACTAGAAGAAGAAGCTAGCGGATCAACAGCTGGATAGATCCCTTGTTCAGTCAATTTACGTTCCAAGTTGGTTGTTGCATCTAAATGGGCAAAAGCAGTCGCTGGTGCCGGGTCCGTGTAGTCATCGGCAGGAACATAGATTGCTTGAATAGAAGTAACCGATCCTTTTTTTGTTGAAGTGATCCGTTCTTGCAATTGTCCCATTTCGGTTGCTAGTGTCGGTTGATATCCAACGGCAGAAGGCATCCGACCTAGTAAGGCAGATACTTCAGAACCAGCTTGAGTAAATCGGAAGATATTATCGATAAACAAGAGCACGTCTTGTCCTTCTACATCGCGGAAGTACTCCGCTAAGGTCAACCCAGTCAAGGCAACCCGCATCCGGGCACCTGGTGGTTCGTTCATTTGTCCAAACACCATGGCTGTTTTTTCGATAACGCCAGATTCTTTCATTTCATTATAAAGGTCGTTTCCTTCACGTGTCCGTTCACCAACACCTGTGAAGACAGAGATCCCCCCATGCTCTTGGGCAATGTTGTGGATCAGTTCTTGGATCAAGACAGTTTTACCAACACCGGCACCACCGAAAAGACCAACTTTCCCCCCTTTTAAATAAGGGGCTAATAAGTCGATAACTTTGATCCCAGTCTCAAGGATCTCGGTACTTGTTGACAATTCATCAAAGTCAGGAGCTTTTTTGTGGATCCCACTGCGGGGTGCTTCTTCAGGAAACGGTGCTTCTAAATCGATGGTGTCCCCTAAGACATTAAACACCCGTCCTAAGGTTTCTGTCCCAACTGGAACAGAAATGGAGGCGCCTGTATCGATTACTTCCATTCCTCGTTGTAAGCCATCTGTTGATTCCATGGCAATCGTACGGATAACGCCGTCGCCAAGTTCTAAGGCAGCTTCTAACACAACTTTTGTTTTCTGCTCATCTTTTTTGTAAACAATCAACGCATTGTTGATATCTGGTAATGATTGGTCTAGAGAGAATTCCACGTCAACAACGGGACCAATGACTTGAACAATCTTGCCTGAACTCATTCGTATTCCTCCATTCGTTCTTGAAACTATTCTAACGCGGATGCCCCCGCCACAATTTCAGTAATTTCTTGGGTGATCGCTCCTTGGCGCGCTCGGTTATAAGAGATCGTCAAGTCCCCAATAATATTTTTGGCATTATCTGTTGCTGTTTTCATCGCTGTCATTCCGGCAGCATGCTCGGCTGTTTTTGCGTCAACAATCGCACCATAAATCAAGCTTTCAGCGTATTGAGGCAGTAATTGATTCAAAATTGCTTCTCTGGAAGGTTCAAACAAGTATTCTTGTTCATAACTTTCGGCTTCTTCAGGATCTAGATCGGAAATCGGCAACATTTTCTCCACACGAAATTGGCTAGTCAATGAGTTGATGTGATGGTTATAACACACATATAATTCATCGAAGACTTCGTTTTGGTACATCGTTGTCGCCAATGTTACGATTTTACGCACCTCGTCAAAGCTTGGTTGATCCGAAAGGTTTCTTAGCTCGTACGCCAAATTGATGCCCCGTGCTTTGAAAAAGTCAGCGCCAGTTGCACCAATGGCAATCATGACATACTCTTCTTCTTTTGCATGGTCTTCATCCAGCATGGTCATCATTTGCTTCAAGATGGAACTATTGTAGCCGCCCACTAGACCGCCATCAGAAGTGATGACGATGTAGCCTGTGCGTTTGACCGGACGACTAACCAACATACTGTTATAGTTCACACCATCTTTAGGACCAGAACCTGCAAGATCGGAAAGCTGCTGCGCAGTTAAATGCGTAACGATTTCACGTACTTTGTTGGCATACACTTGAAACTGTTTCGAATGAGCTTCAGATTTTGTTAATTTTGCAGCTGAAACCATTTGCATGGCCTTTGTGATTTGGCTGGTTTTTTTTGTTGAGGCAATTCGTTGCTTGATTTCATTTAATGAAGCAGCCATTTTCTCTCACCTCTTTTTATGCGTTTTGCATTGTCGATATTTTATCTTGGGGTGTCACCCGAGAACCGTTGGATGCCATGAAAATATCTTTGAATGCTTTAATGGTGTCATCTAACAAGCTTTCTTCTGGCAAGTCTTTCGTTGTCCGAATGGTTTCAAAAATCGTCGCTGCATTTGCTTCGATATATTCAAATAATTCTGCTTCAAAGTCCAATAGTTTATTGACTGGTACACTATCAATGAATCCATGCGTCAAGGCATAAAGAATCACGACTTGTTTTTCTACTGCCAGTGGTTCATGCAGTTTTTGCTTCAAGATTTCAACGGTTCGACGACCGCGGTTTAATTTGGCTTGTGTTGCAGCATCTAGATCAGACCCAAACTGCGTAAAGGCCTCTAGTTCGCGATAGCTAGCCAAGTCCAAACGCAAGGTACCGGCAACTTTTTTCATTGCTTTGATCTGCGCAGACCCCCCAACCCGTGAAACGGATAATCCAGCCGCTACGGCAGGACGAACACCAGAATAGAAAAGGTCGTTTTCTAAGAAAATTTGTCCATCTGTGATAGAAATCACGTTGGTTGGGATATAGGCTGAAATATCCCCTGCTTGTGTTTCAACAAACGGCAATGCCGTCATCGATCCACCACCTAGTTCATCACTTAATTTCGCTGCACGTTCCAATAAACGAGAATGCAAGTAGAAGACATCCCCTGGGTATGCTTCACGACCTGGCGGACGACGTAGAAGTAGAGAAAGTTCACGATAAGCGACCGCTTGTTTTGATAAGTCATCAAAGACGATCAAAACATGTTTGCCGTTATACATGAATTCTTCCCCCATCGCAGCCCCCGCATAAGGTGCGATATAAAGCAGTGGTGCTGGTTGTGAAGCACCTGCTGAGACCACGATCGTGTAATCAAGCGCACCGTAACGACGCAATGTTTCCACTTGTGCACGAACAGTTGAATCTTTTTGGCCAATTGCGACATAAATACAGATCATGTCTTGCCCTTTTTGGTTGATGATCGCATCAATAGCGATCGTTGTTTTTCCGGTTTTCCGGTCACCGATGACTAATTCCCGTTGGCCACGACCGATTGGTACTAAAGCATCAATAGCTTTCAACCCTGTTTGCATTGGTTCCGAAACGGATTTCCGTTGCATAACACCTGGTGCAGCTGCTTCGACTGGGCGTGATTTATCTGTTTCGATCGGACCTAAACCATCGATTGGTTGCCCTAATGGATTTACTACCCGGCCAATTAATGCATCGCCGACAGGAACTTCCATGATTTTACCAGTTCGTTTTACTTTGTCCCCTTCACGAATGGTTTCAAAATCACCTAGAATGATGATTCCGACATCGTTTGACTCTAAGTTTTGTGCCATCCCATAAGAACCGTTTGAAAACTCAAGCAGTTCTCCACTCATGGCATTTTCTAAACCGTGGGCGCGGGCGATCCCGTCCCCAACATATGTGACAGTACCGATTTCTTCTACAGAAAGTTCGTTCTGATAATTTTTAATTTGCTCTTTGATCAAGGCACTAATTTCTTCTGCTTTGATGGCCATCCGATTCACCTCTTATCTCTTGTTTATCTGCCGATTTTTTGTCGCAGATAATCCAGTTGGCTCTTAATACTACCGTCGATCACTTGATGATTTGCTTCAACGATGACACCGCCTAAAATCGTTGGATCGATCGTTTCTTTCAATTGTGCCTGCTTGTACCCAAGCTTATCGGCGATTTGCTTTTCGATTTTGCTTTTTTGTTCTGCTGACAAAGCAACAGCCGTTGTGATCGTTCCGAGAACAAGACCTTGATATTCATCGTAACGACGTTCGTATTCATCAATGATCAGCAATAAATCATCCATGCGATCATATTCGTAAACGATCTCCAAGAAATTTCTGACTAAACCTTCAAAGCCCTTCAGCAATTGATCGACTAATTGTCTTTTCTCATGAAGATCCAAACGGTTATCGGTCACGATTTGGCCGAATGTTGGAATTTCCTGATAAATCTGACGCAAGGTCAATAATTCTTGGTAAACTTCTGTCAAGCGCTGTTCTTCCATCGCCAATTCGAACAACGCTTTTCCATAACGTTTTCCCACTGTGAATTTATCGAGTTTCATTAACTGAACCCAATCCTTCGATATATTGATTGATTAGGGATTCATGATTTTCGGGAGTCAATTCGCGGCCTAAGATTTTTTCTGCGATTTGAAGCGAAAGTTCTGCAACATCATCTTTCACTTCTTTTAACGCAGTTTCTTTTTCAAGGGTGATATCTGAGTTTGCTTTTTCTTTCAAACGAGCCACTTCTTCTTTGGTCTCGCTCAAAATATTTTGCCGACTCAATTCCCCGCTATCTTTGGCGCTCTTGATGATCTCCGCAGCTTCAGAATGAGAACGTGCCAATTTTTCTTGGCGTTCTTTTTCTAATTTTGCTGCATTCAAGCGTGATTGTTCCGCTGAATCCAAATCATTGGCGATTTTATCTTCCCGTTTTTGCATCATGCTGCTGATGGCATCCCATGCAAAATGTTTCAATAAGAATAGCAAAAGAAGAATTGACCCGCTGACAACGATAATATTGCCAAGCATTGGATTTTGAACTTCCGCTATAACCAACTGATTTAGCATAACGATTCTTCCTTTCTGAAAGTCATTGTTTCATTAGAAAAAAGCAAAAACGAGTGCAATTGTTCGTTTCTGCCTTTTCGTGCTCGTCTTATCGGAAGACTAATAACAGCGCGATAACTACCCCTAGAATCGGTACAGCTTCGACTAACGCTACCCCGATAAACATTGTTGAACGTAGTTGACCTGACATTTCAGGTTGGCGTGCCATTGATTCGATTGTTTTTGCGATTACTTGTCCGTTACCATACCCTGCACCAATTGCTGCTCCGATAATTGCTAATCCTGCTCCAATAAAGTTCATTCTTTTTTCCTCCTAATTGTATGTCGATTCGATTAATGTTCTGCCACGATTTTGTGGCTCATAAATACCATGGTCAATGTAACAAATACATAAGCTTGGATCGCTCCAATAAAGAGCGAGAAGCCAATCCAGATCATTTCTAGCGGCATCACGATCGGCAATGACCACCAACCAAGACTAATAAACATGTTGGCAATCAATCCTAATAACACTTCACCAGCGAATATATTTCCATATAAACGCAAGCCTAACGTGATGACATTCGTAAATTCTTCGATGATTTTTAGCGGCAATAAAAAGCCCACCGGTTTCAGATACGAATTGATCAAGTAATTTTTGAAGCCCAACGACTTGATCCCAAAGAAATGTGTCAAGGAAATAACCATAAGTGCAAGTGTCAATGTAACAAACGGGTCTGCTGTCGGACTTTTCCATAAGGTAATGTCATCTGTCGTCACGATTTTTGTGACTAAGCCGATCTCATTTGCCACAAACACAAAAAGAAACATTGTTACACCGAGCAAATGAAAGTTGTTCACTTGAGATCCTGGTAGATTGTCCGCCACGATGCCACGAACAAAGTCAATGACCCATTCAATGAAGTTCTGCTTCCCTTTCGGTTTCATTTGCAGGTTACGTGTACAAATAAAGACCACCAAAAAAACAATAATACAAGAAATGATTGTCATCATAGCTACAGTTCCATCAAACCATATAGGACCGATATGAAACATAAGCGATTTATCTTCCAATCTTTCTCACCTCTTTTCCTGTCATCTCCAGAAAAAAATCTGGTGTTACAATGCGTTTCCTCTCATAACAATCGGTATCATACCACCACGAATGGAAAATTTCAAAGCATTTTCAAGAAAATTAGACAAAAAACTCACAATGCCAAAAATCCTAAATTAATTGAAAAATTCTCGTGTCGCTATGTGGAAGAAAAAGCCTGTTATATCAACAGCTTTCCCTTAAATGCTACCAAATTTAGCGTGATTTTCAAAGCAATAACCTCTATCGGATTCTAAAAGAAGTTCTTAGAAAATTAGAAATTTCTAAGAACTCGGTCAATTTGTCTTTCTTGATCTTTGCGTTTCAAGGATTCCCGCTTGTCATATTCGCGTTTTCCTTTCGCTAAACCAATCAAAACTTTGGCATAACCATCCTTGATATACACCTTTAATGGCACAATCGTCATACCGGTATTTTTTGTTTCGCCAATCAGACGAGCGATCTGCTTTTTGTGTAGCAACAGTTTTCTCGTCCGCAATGGATCGTGATTAAAAATGTTTCCTTGCTCGTAAGGACTGATATGCACATTGACTAAGAATGCCTCACCGTTACGAATGCGTACAAAGCCGTCTTTCAAATTGATCCGGCTGTTACGGATCGCTTTGATCTCTGTTCCCTGTAAGACGATCCCCGCTTCGATCGTATCGAGGATCGTGTAATCATGGCGGGCCTTTTTGTTTTGGGCGATTAATTTCCCTTCTCCTTTAGGCACGGGCCATCCCTCCAATTATTTTTTCTTGATTCCTTTGTAAAAAGGTTTTTTCTTTTTCACTTTGCCAGCTTTTTTCGGCTTGCCTTTGCCTGATTGCTCAAAGCGTTTCCCTTGGTTTTTCTCAGGGTTTCGTTGTTTTTTTCCACGGCGGCTAGCTTCATTTTTTTGATTGTTGTTACGTTTGTCGGCTTTTGGTGCTTGCAGTTTTTCAACTTCTTCTGCTGCTACCAGTTCGAAATCGATCTCTCTTGTTTCTGGATCAGCCTTTACGACTTTGATGCGAACTTTCTGACCAATTTTAAAGGTCAGGCCTGTCCGTTCACCCACAAGTGCCAGATGGTTTTCCAAATAATGGAAGTAATCTTGCTTCAGATTATTGATATGGATCAACCCTTCAATCGTGTTAGGCAATTCAATAAACAAGCCAAACTTAACGACGGAACTGATGATACCGTCAAACTCTTCTCCTACTTTATCGGCCATATACTCAGCTTTTTTAAGCGCATCGACTTCTCTTTCTGCATCGACTGCTCGTCGTTCCATTTGGGAGCTGTGCATGGCGATGTCAGGCAAGATTTCCGCCCATTTGTTTTGGTTGGCTTCAGAGACATCTTCACTGTATGATCGAATCAAACGATGCACGATCAAGTCGGGATAACGACGGATCGGTGACGTGAAGTGGGTATAATCTTCCGCTGCCAAACCATAGTGGCCGACGTTTTCTTCTGAATACTTCGCTTGCTGCATACTTCTTAGCAGCATTGTATTGACAACCATTGCCTCTGGCTTATCTGCGACATCTTCAACCACTTTTTGCAATTGTTTTGGTGAGATCGAGCCATTGGTCTGCTTGACTACGATCCCTAAAGCAGATGCAAAATCAAAGAAGCGGCGCATTTTCTCTTCTTTTGGTTCCTCATGGATCCGGTAAATAAATGGTAAATGCTTCTGATTGAAATGACGCGCCACGGTTTCATTGGCTGCCAACATGAATGATTCGATCAATCGTTCGCCGACGCCCCGTGCTCGTAGAACGATTTCTTGCGGGTGTCCTTCTCCATCGACCAAGACTTTTGCTTCTCGGTCTTCAAAAGAAACTGCCCCACGTTTGATGCGCATCGCTTCTAACACGTGATGCAAGGCGGCCATATCATGGAACATCGGTACTAATTCCGCATATTCTTTGGTGGTTTCTGGATCATTGTCTTCAATGATTTGATTGACTGCTTGATACGTCATACGGGCACTTGTTTGAATAATACTTTGGAAAATATTGTAATCTGTGACGATCCCCTCTTGGTTGATCCACATTTCACAGCTCATAGTCAACCTTGGGACATTCGGATTCAACGAACAGATCCCGTTTGATAAACGCTGTGGGATCATCGGAATCACACGATCCGTAAGATAGACACTCGTTCCCCGATCAAACGCTTCTTTATCCAATGCGCTGTTTTCGGTCACATAATAAGAAACATCGGCGATATGCACGCCCAAATAGAAGCTACCGTCAGGCAATGCTTTTACGGTCACCGCATCATCCAAATCTTTGGCATCCGCTCCATCGATTGTTACAATCTGTTGATCTCGTAAATCCCGCCGTTCCGGAAAGTCGGCAGGATCGATCGTATCTGGTACTGCATCTGCCGCTGCTAAGGTTTCTTCCTCGAATTTTGTTGGAATCCCGTTCGCCACGACGATCGATAATATATCCATTCCAGGATCGTTTTTATGTCCTACAACTTTCGTGATCAACCCCTCTAAGCTTTTCGAATAACCTTTTTCTGGGTAATGGCTGATTTCAACGATCACAATGCTCCCATCTACAGGTCGAATCCCTTGAGCACCAATAAACACCTTTAATTCACTTAGTTTTTTATCTTTAGGCTGAACAACGCCATATAGATCCGACTCTTCGATCTCTTTTTCATCAAATAATGTAAACTCGCCGACCAACTGACTGATGGCCCGTTGTTTGATCTCAACGACTTTCCCCTCTGCACCACGATCTGAGAAAGGATCCGCAACTTGCACGATGTCCACAGCAACGGTATCGCCGTCCATGGCATAGCCTGTTGCTTCTTTAGGGATATAAATATCGTCTTCTTCTTCATCCAACGTGACAAAGCCGAAGCCCCGCTCGTTGGCACGGAAGGTTCCTTCCACAAACACTCGTTTCATGGGTAATTTCACTTTGCCTTTTTTGTTAAAAATCACGCTGCCTTCTCGTTCCATCGCCGCTACTGTCTGGACAAGATTCTTAAAGTCTGTACTTTTTTGAAGTCCTAGACCTTCAGCAATTTCTTCCATTGAAAAACTTTTTTTGCGGCTTTCTTCGAGAAACTGAATAATTTTTGTTTTAATCGTTTCTGTCATAACTCACTCTTTCCAAGCAAGTGTTTCTAAGAAAGCAAACACATCCTGCTCTAATTTTTTCCGTTCTGGTCCAACGGTCACCACATGACCGCTTTCGGGATACCATTGAAGCGTATAGGGAACATGGGACAGTGCCCCTGCTGTTTTGAAAACCGTCTGTGGATCGATCATTTGATCCTTTCCTGCTTGTGCTAGAAAGACTGGGCGCTCGATTTTCCCTAAATGCCCAGCTGTGGTTTGTCCGACTGTTTCGATCCCTTGCAGTTGCTCTCTGACCTTACGAGGGACTTCTGCCAATATTTCTTTTTGGGTCGCCTCGTCTAAATCAGCATAGGGTATGACCATTTCAGCATACTTTTCAAAATTGACTGGCACTTCATTCTTGGTTTCAAATAGTGGCGAACAAAACAGTCCGCCCCCCATCAATGTTGGATCTTGTGTCAAACGATCCATCGCTAAAATCCCGCCCATCGAAAGTCCAAGAACGGCAACTTCTTCATAGCCTTTTTCTCTTACATAAGTAACTGCATCTGCAGCATCCTGCTGCCAAACAGCCATCCCTTGATTTAAGATATCATCTGGATTGGGCGTACCATGTCCAGTAAACATCGGCGTATAAACCGTGTAGTCTTTTTGTTCTAACGAACGACAAAGCATACGCACATCGTTAGGACTACCTGAATAGGCATGGAACAAAATGACTGCTCGCTTGCCGTGTTCAGCAAAAACCGGTTTTGGTTGATTAAATGTTTTCATGTTTCCTTTCACCTCACGTCCAATTCTACCATAGTTAAGAAGAATACTTCGACAAATGCGATCAAAATCTTACCCTTAAAAAGAAAAAAACCTCTCTTTACGAGAGGTTCGCTAGCAAAATGATTAGTTTGATGAAAGAAAAGCCAAAATAAAGAGCAAGACCATCCAAACAAAACCTAAAATGGCCGTTGAGCGCTGCATCACTGCTTCAAATCCACGGGCTTTTTGCTTACCAAACAATTGATCCGCACCGCCAGTAAAGGCACTAGCTGCACTATTTTGCTTGCTAGGCTGCATCATGATCGTAATGACCATTAAAATCGAAATAACAATTACAGCAGTTAATAAGATATTATACACGTTAGCTCCTCCTTGCTTGCTAAAGTCGTCCTTTCTATTTTAGCATTTTTCGCTAGAAATTACTACTCCCTTTTTGTCATTGCTCGTTGCGTGACGGTTTAAAAAAAAGACTGTCCTTTCTGACAGCCTTTTTCTCATAGATCGCTTTCGTTCAAATCAGCGAACGAGTACGTCATCATATTCTGGTTTTTCTTTGAACTCTTTGACCGCAAAGGAGCAGACAGGCATAATTTTTTTCTCTTCCCGTCGTGCTTTTTCAACAACTGCTTTGAGCAATTTTTGCGCCAATTGCTGTCCACGATAATCAGGGTTGACGAAGGTGTGATCAACTTCAAGTACATCATCTGGTGTTTCTTGCCATGTAATCTCACCAATTTCTGTTTCTCCATCATATAAAGCAAAACGCTTGTTTTCTTCTTTTATTTCCATTGTTTTCGCCCTTTCTATCAGACAATGTCTGTTTTTTGTTTGATATTCTCAATAAATTGCAAAACGGTTGGCCAATATTCTGGGGCATCTTTAACTGCCTGTAAATGTCCCATATTGGGAAAAAGGACTTTTTGTTTCGGACCAGCCGTTGCTTCCATTAAAGTATTGATTTCTTTTTCAGAAAGAAACGTATCCTTTTCTCCTTGTAAAAACAGCACAGGTAAATGGTTGCTGCCGACTTGTCGGGTCACTGAGATTTGTAGGAAGGGGTAGCCGACTAAGTGTTTACTGTAACGATTGGCTAATCGCAAAAAGCGCTTGACGGGTAACCGAGAAAATTGTGGTAGACTTGCCCGAATGGCACTATAAACGGACGTATAACTGCTGTCTGAGATCAAACCCGCAACTTGCACCGGCATGACTTCTCCACTGGCCAGCAGCAAAGTCGCCGCTCCCATCCCTAAACCATAGAGGAAGATTTGGGTTTGTGGGTCTTTTTCCAAAATCTTATCGATCCACAAAAGCAGATCCATCCGATCTAGCCACCCTAAGCCGATCTCTTTGCCTTCACTACGGCCATGTCCACGCAAATCAGGAACTAAAACATTGTAACCCGCAGCCCAGAATTTCTCGGCCGCATCTTGACAGTCTGCTTGCCCATCACTGCGATACCCATGCAAGCAGATCACCCACGTTTTAGCACACTGATCAAAGACTTCTGCTCTCAGGATCAGATCATCGGTGGTCGTTACCGTACATTCCGAACCTTGTGACCAAAAAGCCGAACTGCTTTTCGCGATCCGCTCTTTGTATGGAATCCCCAGTTTCTTTCTGCCTTCTTTTTCATACCATTCATTGTTACGCATAATAATTGCCGAAACAAAATAGCGTACGCCCTTTTTCATCACAGACGTGCGATATACATAGTACACCAAAAAAATAAAAATTAGCAGTAGTAGCAATAGCCAAACCATAGGATCCCCCCTTCATTTTAGTTTACCATTTACACCGGTTTTCAGCCAAAGTTTTGTCGCAAGTCTTAAATAAGTCCTATACTTTTTTAAGAAAAAATCTTTGTACTGACTTCTAGCGAAGGAGCAGTACAAAGATTTGTTTGGTTAAATATGTTTCTGTTTATAGAATAGGAAGGCGATCATGGTGAGTAAAATACTTCCAAGAACACTTAGTTCATAAGAGGATTCCTCATTTGTCTTTGGCAATCGTTTTTCATTATCTGTCTGTGATGACTCTGTCTGGTTCTTTTTGTCATCCAGCTTTTGCTCGGCGTTTCCGGCTATTTTTTTCGGTTTATCAGACTTGTCAGAAGGTGTTGGTACTTTGGGACCGCTAGGATCATTCGGTGTCTCAGGCGTTTTTGGTTCGACATAAGTATTGATCAAATCATAGTCATGGACTTCTGACTTGTATCCTTTGACAGCCACTTCTTGAATGCTATAGGTGTACGCTTGACCTTTCTCATCATATTTTGGCAGATCTTCAAAACGATAGGTCCAGTTGCCTTCTTTATCTGCTTTTACGGTTTGCTTGTCGATTTCTTTACCGTTTTGCATTAATTCGACAGTGATGCTTTCAGGGCGGGTATTGAACTTGTTATCATAGTCTTTCCATGTCTTTGTTCCAGCTACGTCTGTTGTATCGGTGTTATGGTACGTGTTTACTAAATCATAGCCGTTGACTTTAGTGGTGTAACCTGGCACTTTTTCTTCTTGGATCGTGTACGTGTACACTTTTCCTTCGGCATCATACTTAGGCAAATTTTCAAAGCGATAGGTCCAGTTCCCTTGGTTATCTGCTTTTACGACCAGCTTGGCGATTTTTTTATCATTTTGCATCAGCTTCACAGTGATACTCTCTGGACGGGTGTGGAACTTGTTGCCATAGTCATTCCACGTCTTCGTTCCCGATACTACCGTCGTTTCAGTATTGCGATAGGTGTTGACTAGGTCATAGCCGTTGATTTCAGTGGTGTAACCTGAAACTTTTTCTTCTTGGATCGTGTACGTGTATGCTTGACCTTTTTCATCATACTTAGGCAAATTTTCAAAGCGATAGGTCCAGTTCCCTTGGTTATCTGCTTTTACGACCAGCTTGGCGATTTCTTTATCATTTTGCATCAGCTTGACAGTGATGCTTTCTGGTCTTGTTTCGAATTTGTTGTCATAGTCATTCCATGTCTTTGTTCCGGCTACGTCTGTCGTTTCAGTATTGCGGTACGTGTTGACTAGGTCATAGCCGTTGATTTCACTGGTGTAACCTGGCACTTTTTCTTCTTGGATCGTGTAGGTGTATGCTTGACCTTTTTCATCATACTTAGGCAGATTCTCGAAGTGATAGGTCCAGTTGTTTTCTTTATCAGCTTTTACGGTTTGTTTATCAATCTCTTTACCGTTTTGCATTAAGTCGACAGTGATGCTTTCAGGGCGGGTATTGAACTTGTTGCCATAGTCATCCCATGTCTTTGTTCCAGCTACGTCTGTCGTTTCAGTATTGTGATAGGTGTTGACTAGGTCATAGCCGTTGATTTCAGTGGTGTAACCTGAAACTTTTTCTTCTTGGATCGTGTAGGTGTATGCTTGACCTTTTTCATCATACTTAGGCAGATTCTCGAAGTGATAAGTCCAGTCGCCTTGGTTATCTGCTTTTACGACTTGCTTGTCGATTTCTTTATCATTTTGCATCAGCTTGACAGTGATGCTTTCTGGTCTTGTTTCGAATTTGTTATCGTAGTCTTTCCATGTCTTTGTTCCAGCTACGTCTGTCGTTTCAATATTGCGGTACGTGTTGACCAGGTCATAACCGTTTACTTTAGTAGAATACCCTTCAACAGGTGTTTCTTGGATTGTGTATTCATAAGTCTGACCAGATTCGTCAGTTTTCGGTAGATCAGTAAATTCATAATGCCAGTCCCCCTCTTTACTTTGGGTAACCGTTTTTGTTTGGAATACTTCACCGTTTTGCAATAATTGAACCATAATGCTTGTCGGACGGGTATTGAATTTGTTGTCATAATCATCCCACGTTTTGGTCCCGCTGATTGTCGTTGTATCAAAAGAAAGTAATTGATTCATGGCAGCTAGTTTAATAGTCGGCACGATTGTTTCATTTGCTTGCAGATCCCAGCGATGGGTTTCTGCGTTGACCAGCACTGTATCAGCAATGATACTGCCGTCAACATTTTGATGGACATCGACTGTATCACCAACAGCCAAGATGGTTCCTTGGAATGGACTATTAATCGAAATCGTTTGGCCCTCTGATTGGCCAACAAAATTCCATAAGATAACAGCATCATCAAACTCTTCTGTTTCATGGCTATTACGAGACGTACCATCCGTATATTCTAGTTTGATTTGGGACTTAACATTAACGGTGCTGGCTCCCTCAGTGTCCACATTGATGATTACAGGCGTATTTCCTCTTGTTAGCCCTTTAATGGTGATCGGCGTATCTTTTTCTAATTCCGTTTTTGAAAGAGAAACAACAACCTTTTGATCTTCTTTCGCAATTGTATCTTCTGAAAAAGAAATGGGTTTTTTATCAATCAGATAGCCGTCTGGCGCTTCCGTTTCCACAAAGGAATATTCTCCCTCTGGAAGACCAGCTTCGATCACCTGCCCATCATCATTTGTGACTTCTTCATCAACTTCCTTATGCGTCTTGTTGTTTTGAAGTTCGTAAACACCATCATCAAGTGGATTTCCTTGTTCGTCTGTCAAGGTCAAAACAACCACTTGTGTCTCATCTTCGGCATCGGCTGTATTGATGACCCGCTGATTATTATCGGTGAAATCCTTGGTTACACCGGGTGTCTGCGGATAAGCTCCCAGTCTTTCTGACGTCGCCTGTAACGTTGAAAATGCCTGTTCAAAGTCTATATAAGGCTCACTCACGGATTGATCTTGAAAAACTTCGGAAGTCTTCAAGTGATCCATTCTCTGACCATTTACAAAAACGGCAGGTTGCTGATTTTGATCTGCTAAATCTACTGTGACTGATGGGCCAAAAACAACTTTGTTTTTTCTACTATCAGTTCCTGATACAAAAGAAGAGTTTGCGATGGAATTGACCTTTTGAATATAATTGATTTCTGTTGGCAAAGAACCATCCTGAATACTGGTCCCAAAATTGACATTTCCGTTTAATTCACCAACGGCCAAATTTCCGTTCGTGTGTGTATTTAGCGTCGCATGGTTAGCAAAAATATGAAAATATTGCGCTTCTCCTAGAAGTGCGTCATCAACTTCAGGAACATCATTTTTAAAAATGCCCCCACTTGAAAGTTGTGAAGCTGCTGGCGCACTTGCTTGGGTATCAAGCGTTGATTCTATGGTTTTTGATGCAGTATTTGACGCCGTTTGTTGTTGTGACTCGCTGCTTGTTGTTACAACCTTTTTTTCAGAAGCCTCTGTTTGATCCTGAGTATCAGAAAGTACGGCTTCTGTACTCGTTGCTTCTGTGGATTCATTTTCAGGTAGAACAACTGCTACATCTGTTGTGTTGATGATGTCTTCTTTCACTTGTCCATTTTTTTCATCTGTTTGAAGAAAGGCGGATTTGATTGTCAATGTTTGAAGACTTTTTGTTTGAAACGTTAGCGTCATTTGGCTAAAAGAACTGCTAGCGGTTTCTTCCATCAGCTGCTGTCTTTGCGGATCATATGTAAATGGCGTGCCGCTGCTTTGAATCGAGTTCGGCAGAACCTTTTGTTCCCCTTCACTCAAGCTGAATGCCAGTTGATTTGCTGCTTGTTGATTCTTTTCTACTTGGATCGTCCAAGTGATCTCCCCTGTGGTAGGATCTGGTAATGATGTCACTTGCGCTATGCCCTTTTCGTTTTGAAATAGGATTGTTTTGGGATTCTCCTCGGTGTCCGCATTGGCTGTGATGACTGATAATAAAGGCGCCAAATAGGATAAAATAAGTAAGGACAGCATGAACATTGGGTAAGCTATTTTTTTCACATAAGTACGCATTTCTCTTCCTCCAAACAACAAATTTTACTCAGGTGATTATCCTAATCGGAAAAAAGAGAAAATGCAAAATGACCCAAATTTTGATTCTGTGAGAAAAATGAGAGCAAAAGCCAAAAAATGGGTCCTTCTCTCAAGGGAATTTGTGAAAATGAAATAGGATTTCTTTTGTTTGAAAAACAATAGAATATTTTTTTCATGATAAATACTCAAAATCCAGAAAGAATCTTTTGTTTGTGATAAAAGTTCTTTCCTTGAAAACTCTTAAACACCAGGAGTGATTGGCTACTCGCTAAAATTTCACTTGTCAAAAAAAAATAATTGTAAACTGAAAATGAAAATTTTCATAAACAATCATATTATTTTCATTTTTGGTTACAAAAATTTTAGCAGATTCTTTAAAATCTTACTGTTATTTTCCCTCTATTTATAAGTTCTCTTAACTTTTACTGTACAAAGAAACGTCTCTATCATTTTTGGGACTGATGACTCATAATTGATTCTTCAGTCCCAAGTGTGATTTTTGTACAACATATCAATCCTTATTGACGACAAGACTTTATTGCAAAGTCCGATGTTCTGATCTAGTACAAAAGACTGACCATTGGAAAAAGGGAAAGGTTATTGCAATCCGCTCGAAATTCACTTTTCCTTCTCCAAATTGACTATTCTTTGTCGTTGCTGATCAAGAAATCAAGCAATTCCGACTGTTCCGCAAAGATTGCTTCTACAGATAAGCTTCTATGATGACTCTTTTGCTTGGTAGCTTCTGGTAGCTCAGAATCAATTTGGTTAGTTGAAGATTCGAGGGACTTCTCGACTGGTAAAGGTTCTGCATTCACTTTCGACTCTAAACCGTCTGGCTTCATTGGAAATGGACTGTTATCCTCAAAGTGATCTATCGAAGCATTCAGTTGACTTTTCCAAAACAACTCTCCGAAGAGATACACGCCAAGAGCATTTTTATTGTTAAACACTTTACAAGATAACCCCATCTTGTGGAGTGCCTGATTTACTGTGTTTTCGTTGATCGTTTCTGAAGGAATATCTCTGATTAGAATTGTATCAGCATATTGAATATCTTGATCACTGTTTACATAATCAATCAATTGATCTGTCAAAGCAGTCGTCTCTTTTTTAACGATCTCAGTTAAATCTATTGTCTGACCTCCATTGATCGTCACGACAAATGGATTGTTTTTCTTAGCTGTGACAAGCATATCGTAAACGACGCCATGATCTAGCGCAAAGATAGGTGCGGGATGATTCCCCTCATTTTCTTGATAAGCTTGTACCACGTTGCCTGCCAATTCAAACAAGCCGTCTGTGACTTTTGAACTTTTGATCAGTTCCCCATTTTCGTAGCTATCACAAGTGAGAGAATGATCATTGATTTCAATCACATAGGTCAACCCAGCAAGAATTTCTTCCACGCCTAACATCAAATGAATATCATTTCGTTTGCTTTCAAAAATTGCGCCCAGAGATTTCGGGATCAGCTTTACTCGCTCGATGCGGATCTGATAGTGCGTGCCATCAACAACTGTCTCGAATTCATCTGCCAGTTGTCTCTCAATGTCAGCAAGCCGGTCAAAACTTTCTGTTGCTACGCCAAGGCATAATGAACAGCTAAAGTAATCCTCTGCAATTTCAGTAAAAAGTGAGGGTCTTTTCGCTACTAAATAAGAGAGTATCGTTTTGATATATGTCTTAAATTTTTGGTCTCCCAGGATTGCCAACGGATTGCCAAATGTTTGATAGGCTTCTGATCGTCGACTATACAACTTGTCGAGCCCCCAAGTGATTTCTTTCTCGCTGCCCCCGAGAAGTATTCGTTTCCCTACTTTGTTTTTTAGGTAGATCGGTTCATTATTCTTTCCTAAAAGATATTGTAGATTATTTTTTTTGACTTCTGAATAAACAGAACTTCTGACATCTTGATAACCGTAGCCAACAACGCCTACTCGAAATTCATCAATGTCTAATGCAATGATTTTGTTCACACTAATCCCCCTAACTTCCCTATTTATCATGACTTACAGCTTCCCTAATAACACTATTGCTATTTCATCCTCTATTTTCCAGCCTCTTCTTGGATAAAGAATGCATTGGACAGTTCCTGAATTTTACTCATTTGTTCGTTGACTTCTGCTTCTAAAAGCAACAAGTCGCTGAAAATTACTTTTGTATTACGTATATGCCGTAAAAGCTCATTGGTTTTGACCAGCTGCAAGTCAATTTTTTTGCATAACTCTCTCAATTCTTCTTGGCTATTCTTTAAGACAATAAAATCGCGATAACCAATGGCTGACTGTCGTTTTTCTAAAATCATTTGTTGTAATCGCGCAATTTTACTATCCCGTTGTTCGATCGCTTGTTTCAAATCAGTCAACATCTGATCTAGTTCGCTGATTTGAATGATTGCGGATAACTTCTTTGTACTCATCGATTGTTTCATGCTTGACTTGCTCCTTTGCCTAGGAGTATTTTCACTTCTGAATCCATCAGTGCCGTTCTAGTAAATATTCCTGATTGCAGTAAACAACTAAATGAAAGAACATTATTTTTTATCCGCAGCAGCTCTTCATCTGTTAACTCACTTAATTGATGATCAATGTCTTCAATTGCGTTGATAGTAATGCCAAGTTCCAGTTTCTGTACCATCTCTGCTATAGCTGCTTCTTTCCATACAATGACAGGGATTCCTAACGAGAGATACAACGAGATTTTGTGCGGTGCATTATACTTCGTATATTGTTGGTAGTCACCACCATCAGGCAACTTATCATCCCACGCAAGTCCGAAACCATTTTTCTCCATCCTACGAACCAATTCTTCTTGCTCAAAAACACCACAATAATGAACATTCGGACCAAAATGACTGTCGTTTTTATCGCCGTATACAAGAATTTCCGTGCGATTGGGCCACTGCTGTAGAAAACGGGTTTTTGCCAAATTTCCTGCAAAGACAACTCGTTTTTCTGGTCTTTCATGACTGACACTAACATCTTGATGCTGATAGTCGAAAAATGGTTTTTGGATCATTCTCCGTGTCACGCCTCTTTCGACTAAGGCTGTCTGCATAGCTTGGCTATGAACGATCAATACTGTTGCTTCATTGAAAAGAGCAGATTCATCAAAATCGACTTTCCCACGCAACATCTCAGCGTCATGGATGAATAAACTCGTGTAAATCCCTCTTTGTTTCATTCTTTGTAAGAACATTCGGTCAAAATGGGCTCCGTTATAACTTGGATATTGATAGACCACGATATCTTCATAAGCGACACCAGCTGTAATGCCATCAATCCTTGACATAAGTGCATAATCATCTTCATTCTCATCGATATAACGATAAATATATAAAGGTTGATAATCCATCCCATTGGCAATGTGAAAAACATCTACTTTCGCTTTTTTGACTGAATCTGCTGCATTCGATTCAATGATCGTCGTCACCCACCGATTCACGCTTGTCCCATCTCCTTTTCCATCATTGCCCGCACAAACATCACTTCATCTTTCGGTAAGCACCATTCTGCACCCTTCAAATTTTTAGAAAACAGTTGTACAGCAGGATCTTCTTGTGCAGTATTCCTTGTAAGCAGCAAATATTTGACTAATTTTAGAACTGTCTGATTATAGACATCAATATGCCAATGTTCCTCCATTAAACGACTTGCATGTTGAAGTAATTGAACCGCATCATCACAGCGTTGGATGTCTACCAAACATTCTGATAAATCTAATACGGCGCCTACTAAGACTGGCCGCAGTTCCGTAAAATCAGTCGAATTTATTTTCTTTAAAAGGCAGCTCTCTAACAAAAAAATTTGTTTTTCTAAAGATGAAGCGTGCAAGCCATAGCGCTGTTTGATGCGTAATGTAGCTAAATATAAAAGGCTGTCAAATAATGTATAAAAATCAGTTCCCAGAAAAAATGTTTCAAGCATTTCTAAACTTGTATCCGGGACTTTCTGGTTCATACAACCAAATACGAGGTCAGAATAGGCCAACATGAGTTTAAATATCGTATTATCCTCAGTTGAGGGGCGAAACTTTTCTAACTCTTTTCTAACTTTCATAAAGGTAACAAACATGTCCTCTTTCGTTGATAAAGAGCTATAAATCAATACACTCAATAGATGAAGTTGTTCATCTGTTGACATTGCAAACATGTCTAGCAATTCGGTATCTGAAATGCTCAACATTTTCTTGATGCCAACAACCAATTCGAAGGGCAAATCGATCTCATATTGTACCCATCTATAGTACCGTGAGCGAGATAACCCAATCTTTCTTTCAAAAGATTTCACAGATAGTCCTTTACATTTGCGTATCTCTTCTAATTTCTCGCGATCAATATTGACAGCAACGACTGATGTATCAGGTATCTTTAAGTCTGGGTTGATCGTGCTAATTAATCGACAAACGCTTAGTAATCTAGTTTCCATATTTTTCAAATCCTTTTTTCTAAAATGCAGGACCTATTTTTATTCTTACTTCTGTAATGCTTCCAATAAAGAATAAACCAACGATCCAAGGATCACGATCGACATAACTAAGGAAAGGACGATGGTGATCGCTTTGCCCTTTTTCTTTTCTTCTGAGTGATTTCTTACGTTTTCTCGTTCTTCTTGAAATCCCGCTTGAATCGTTTTTTCTAGCTGATTATTCGCCAACGAAATCACCTCTTCCCAGTTTATTTTCGGCAAACAACTATGAAGAAAACTGGTTTATCTACTGGTTCTGATCGTCTGCCAGTTGTAGTGATTCACTCAGTTCTGAAACATTTTCTACTGGTTCATTTTCGTTTGTAGCTATCTCATTCACTACCTCTGCTACTTCCACTGCCCGAAGCTCATCAATCAGCTCTTGACTCAATTGATTCACATCGTTATCTTGTCTTTCGACGGTTGAGGTTAACCGATCAATGATCTGCTCGGTTTCATTCAAAAAATAGGTTCGAAGCATTTGCTTTTCAACCTCATAAGCAGAAAAGAGCTTCTCATAAATCATTTGTAATTTATTTTGCTCCTCCTGTTGCTGCTCAAAAGATGCATTGAATTGTTTTTTTAATGTTTGGATCACATTTAGATCGATATCGTTTTCTGACTTGTTCATCATTGCTTTCATTTCTTGATTGATTTGAATCAGCTGATCAATCAATGCGTTTTGATGAGCAAAAAGTTTCTTTGCTTCCTCTTGTTCCTTCTCAAAAGTGAGCATGGACCCGCTGTTCTCTTTTATTAACAACATAATTTGCTCATACAATTCAGTGGTTTTCATTTTTTTCATTTTGTCTTCATCCTTTCAACACAACTTTGTCCATGCATACATTTTTGTTTGCCAACAACTGATAATTCTTTTGATCGACTTCTACCTTATGAATATAAGGAACGCGGTCATCTAAAATACTCATTAAGTTCCCTTTGATATTCCCTTTGCCATCAAGCGGCGATTCTTCCAGATAAAGTGTATTTGTCGAGTTGGATTTTGCTAGAGAAAATAATTCTAACCCCATATATGAAATGCCCACTGTATCATTTTCTGTTAACCGAAAAGCTAACTGATCACGAATGAAATCAAGTGTTGTGTTAAATTTTTGAGTTACCTTGAATGTTTCTGTATCACGAATCGTGACTAAATTGATGGTGCCTTGATAAAAATAGTAATTCAGAATACTTTGTTGCTGATCATTGAAAAAAGCAATCTCTTGAACCTGGTCATTGCAGTAATAAATAGTTGAGAATAATTTCCCATCTGCGGCATATTCTTCAATGAAATCTGTCGTGCCATCAGGATAAAAGTAGCGAACTTCTTTGACATGTCTTCTAGTCATAGGATACAAGCTCACTTTACCTACTTCATCTCCATCAGTGATCAAGGAAATGGTCCGGTCCTCGTTCATATAAACTTCTGTAGAGTAAGCTGTTGGTACTTGGTTAAAAAACAGAAAGGCTTCTGGATCGTGACTGCGCTGTGTCACTTGATCTAAAATATTTATTCCCTGCAATGCTTCTTTTTGGAGCATCGCTTGAAAATTTGGACTCGGTGAGATGGACAACACTTGACTTCCTTCTTTGATTCGTGATTTTTGTGCCATCCAAATTCGGTCATTTGGTCGGATCACGGTGACTAATTCATAATGCATCGATCAACTCACTCCATTTCTCTGCAATTATCGCGTCTTGAAACATTCGTACAGACTTGCGGGTATTGGCTTTAAGTTGGTTCAGATCAGAAGCAGTCAACTGACGAATGCCATCTGTTAGTTGCTGAATAGTATAAGCTTCATCAGTTCTAGAAAAATCTTTCAAATAACCATTGACTCCTTCTTTGATCAACTCCATGGCCCCAAAACGAGCCTTGAAGGTTACAATTGGCAATCCTGCATTTAAAGCTTCAATATAAGTCAATCCGAAACCTTCTGAAAAAGAACCAGAGATAAATGCATCATAATCAGGATATACTTCATTAATTGCATGAGAATGCCCTTTTAACCGAATGTACTCTTCTGCATTCAACTCCTTGATCACTGCTTTTAACTTACCTTCTTCTCCCCCTTGACCATAGATGTCTAAAGAGATCGTTGGATGTTCTTTTTTTGCTGCAGCAATTGCCCGCATCACAAGATCAATGTGCTTTTCGGATGCCAAACGAGAGACTGTCACAAACTTTTCTGCCTGTTGTTTGCCTAATTCAAATGAATCTTCTGTCACATCGCGAATCCCTCCCACCGGGATCGTCACAATTTTTTTGGACTCGTTTGGGAAATCGATCAACAAATCTTGCCTTTGCAATTCTGTCGCAACAACGATATGAGCGACTTGTTCCAAATGCGTCAAAGCAAATTCATAGTAATTGTTCCAAAGAGGTGCGCTAGCTACGTCACGATCAGATAAATGATCGGCATGAACGATCTCAATCAATTTGATTTCCGGAGGACAATGATCATATAAAGCAGCCTCGCTTTCCTCCCCCCGATCAATGATGATACTTTTGGTTTCTGGGAATTCTTCTATCAGTTGTTTAAAGAAAAATCGCTGCAATAAGACTTCATTTCTAAAGAAACGATGTTTGCCTTTGAAAGCAAACAAATGAATATTCGTCATTACTCTTCCTCGATGCGAATCATTTCGATAACTGTACATGATTTTTCTTTGATTCGTTCGATAGTCAAAAATCTCTACCCGATAATCCGAAACTAGCAGTAAGCCTTCCTTTTTTGGACTAGGAGATTTTTCCATATGCTCAACGATTTTTAATCCTGATGACGTGATGGTTTCTTTGATTCTATGTGTGTTCGTAGCATCTACTAAGAGATCTTGTTGTGCAGTAAAAACTGCTTTAGCCCCTTGCCTTAAATAATCACCTTCTAGTGCAAAATATTCCCACATGGAGATGACTTTATCATCTGGTATTTTCCAAGCCGCCATGGCTTCATGGAGATTCTTCACTAGCTCCATAAAAATATACTTATAGGGAATATTTTTTCTATCAAAACAAGCAGCACGATAGAACTGTGCATGTTCCACACCAGAATTACCAATCCCCATTGCTTTATTTACAAAAAAATTCATGATGTCCCCCTCTTTATTAGGTTGATTTTTTCCTGTTTTCTTTTACATTCTCTAAAACTTTTAGTGCCCTTTGATTAAGTGCGATCTTTTTTTGCAGACGATCCATAAGCTCGGGTGCTTCGGCTTCTTTATTTGGCTTTGCAAATAATAAAGCTAATACAGAAAAATCTTCGTGGTAACAAGACTCCAGCAAAGAAAAATTTTGTCCCATTTTAAGGTTGATTTTTTCGGGACTGTCGCTTCGCTGATAGATTTGTTCAAGCAATACTTCCAAATACGATGATGCAGCCTTAGTATCCGGTTCAACAAACAATCCTGCTTCAAAATCTGAAAGTGAATATTCTTTGACATAGCTGTTCTGTTTTTCAAATACGACCGATAATGCAGCATGTTTCTCAACCAACGGTGTAACCGCAACAACGCTGGTTGCTATGTTCAAGCCTTGGTTTGCTCCAGTGGTTGCATTTATAGGAACCACTTCAAATGCTTGATTCTCCTTAGTGGATAAAACCAATTCCTTAAAATGAATCTCTTGATGCTTTTTGTTTACCATATGAATCTGATAATCAGTGGCACCTTGCGGAAAGAGAAAACATTCTTGGTTTGTTTCGAAGACTAGTTTTTCAAGGAGAAACCCATCCTTATCAAAAAATTCCACCAATAGCTGTACTGCTTCCTTACGATCGAATGCAGCATGAAGTGTTAACTCGTACTTGTATCCAGGCAGTAACATTGGTAGCATTGGTGATTTCCGACTAATATGAAATTCTGTTTTCGAATACCAAGATTTAATACTGACGCCTGGAGGCATCAAAGGAGAAGAGTACAAGACATCCCCAGAGGGCATATAAGCTATTTTTGCGCCATAATTATAATTGTCATTAAAGTCGATCCCCCACTTGATACGATATAAACTATTCATCGACTCCCTCATTCCCTATAATATTTTCTTGATATCGCGGTGAAATGTATGCACGAGAATATTTTTGTATTGTTTCAAAAACCAATTATTGATGGCAGGACTATTATCGTTATGTCGGCCGATCATGCCTTTATACAGAACACGAGTCATGGGGAAATTATTTTTTAAAAATTCAAACAACATTGGAAATGCCTCCATGTCGTAATCGTCTTGTTTCATATAGGCGATCGCAAAGGTTGTCTCCCGATAATCGCCACTTTTGAATTTGCTCCAGAACCGTTCATTCAATTGACTGCTCGCTTCTTTTGAAACAACCCCAATATTGTAAAGCAGCATATCCAATGAGGTTGGAAATCCAGTTGGTCGATTGATGCGTTCATTTAGAGCAATGGAACCAAGATTCGTCAACGGTTTTCCCACGATGACACTGTTTGGGCTTAAATCGCTAGCAAAATACAGCGCCCCAAACGTGCCCATCGACAATCCGGATAAAATGAGATCTGACTTTTCAAATCCTAGCAGTGCTAGTTTCCCTAAGATGATAGCTACGATTTCTTGTTCGAATTTCTGGCTGCCTAGATAGAAATTCCCACCTTCTAAACGAGGGTCACCAATCAGCAGAAACGGACAGCCCATACTTCCCATCATCCCACGGCCTTCAAATCCTTCCGCTGAACGATAGCCAGAAAAATAAACCGCTAATGGAGGTTTTAAATCTCCCGGATTAAAGTAATAGATCACTTCTCCCCCCAGATTCTCTTCATCCCGAATCCGTCCGCCTCCTGGAATCATGACACTTTCATCTGCCATTGCTCTTCGCAGGTGCATCTGCCCGATCGTAAATTGCCCTCGATTTCCTTTGGCATACAATGAAACATTGATGTATGAATTTTGATCTAATTTGAAGTAAACCGGCTCCCCATTTATGATTTGATCGTGAAGGACCTCAATCACTTGGATGACTTGATTCGTGTTTTCTTTAATGAAAAAGAGTTTGATTTTTAATGTCACTTCTCCTTGAACATCTGCGATCTCCGGATAAAAACAGGTGCGTTCGTTTTTAGGTATCAGGTTAGTCATTTTCCAAGTAGTTATTTGCTGATCGTCTGATGTCAGTTGTGCCTTTACCTGACAGGCTGCATGTCCTTCTTTAACGATCTGCAACGGGACAGTTTTATTAAATTTCATGTGATCCATAGATAGCTTATATCCTTGTTGCTTTGCTGAGAATTGCTCATTGATCGTACGAAAAACATTTTCTAGCTGCTTTTTATCAAAAGGATTCGCTGCTTTTAATGTGAATAGCGCTTGAACTTCTGGAGATAGCTGCCCATTTTCTTCGTAAAATATTTGGTAGGCTGGCAATTGTTTTAAAAATTCCAAATTTTCAAGAATCGCGGCATTTTCCTCTAGAAGAAAAATTGCCCGATGGTATTTGGTATTATATTTATCTTTCTTAAACAGCTGTAGCTCCTGCTCATCTTTTCTGAAATCATAGGCCAACGGAAGCCACTGATAGGCAAACAAAGGAGAAAGCTGCTTTTGCCCCTCAGAAGAAACAGCTGCAACATGAAATACCTGAATCTGTTTAGACGACACCCTCTAGCAACTCCCTCCATTGTTTAATAATATTTTCCTCACTAAAACGCTCAATATAACTAATATTTTCCACCAATGCTTGGTTCCAATTATTTAAATCGTCCAGGTAAAAAGCGATTGCTGCATCTAATTCTCTAATTTGACCAATGATTTGCCCATTCTTTTGGTCATCCACATAATCGGTTTTCTTCCTAACAAGCTGAGGAATCCCTGCACTAACAGCTAGTGCTTGTTTCTGGACATCAACTTCAGCAGACAAATCAATATACAATCGTGTCTCATTGAAATCCTGACGAATCGTGGTGAGATGAGAATCCAAACGAAAGTGAATCCTAAAATTGACATCAACTGCCTCTACTAGATTTCGCCAATTTTTGCTTTCTCGGATCTCTTCAATCGCCTCTTCATCCGTTTTAAATAACTTTTTCGCCTTTTTTGCTTCGAAATACTTTAATACCTTTTGATACTCCTCAGATTCACTATCGACACCGAAGTGAGTATCAACCAGTTCTTTTTGTGCTTCTCGTAAAACGACTTCGCTTTGGAATGTCGTCGTTTCGATAATTAAGTCATAACGATCATTCTGAATAACTTTTTGCAGTAATAGATGATGGATTCTCCGAACGTCTTCGTTAAGCTCACCGGCGTTCCAATAAAGAACCAGCTGGGGAATGGAGTTGCTATTGCCCAGCTGAAAAGAAGTTGTGTAAATAGGGATGCGTTGTATCCGAGATAGGTCATTGACACCGGACTGTTTCATTAAAGAGAAAAGCGCTGTTTGATTACTAGTCGAATCCGTAATGATTTTATTTTCGCCAGCCCATAATGCTGATTTTTCATCTGATGCACAAGTTGAAAGTCTGTGGGCATCAGAAACGATCTGGATCACTCTTTTTCGTTCCTCGTTCGTTTTGACCAATCGTAGACTTCGCTCATTTGTCAAACAGAGGATTTGATCTTCTGGCTCAAGGTTCAGTTGAAATTGATTTATCATCTCTAAAAGAAGTTCATCCATGCTTCGATACTGACTTTTCTTTAGTCCACTTTTCCGAGGATTTACCAGCTCAACGTGTGGATTTTCTCCAAAGTATTCCACACATTTTTCCATTCCCGATTCGTTATAATAAATCTTCTTTACTTGTTCCCCTTTGTCATTCTGGAACGATTTTGCAGAAATAAATCCCCGATCATCGAAAAAGAGGATTTGTCGATAAGGTTCCGTCATTATAGACATCTGTTCTGCAAAACCAAATGAATTGAACCGAATTTCACCAAATGGTTGATTTTCCTTAATCAGCGTGATTCCAAAAGGTGTATAGACCTTCTCAACATTCTGAGCAAGAGGCAAGTCATCGACATCTAAGGGAAATCCATTGGTTTTTTGAATGTCTTGCAAGCGATCATAAAGCGAAGTCATTTGCGCTACTTCTAATTCATATGCATGCATCTGATAACGTAAAAACGGTATATGCTCCAATAACAATAAGTGATACGGTTCTCGATTGTTCTTGAAAAGCTGAATGATATTCATCATATAATCACTTTCTAAATTGCCACTACTGGTCGTCCAATCAGGGATAAAATAATTCAAAAAATTGCCTCCTAACATCCTCTAAAAAATCCGGTAAGTATGTCTGGAAAAGAGGAACCGTATTTCATTTGTGATAGTTTCTAAAATGATGATCAACATAAAAATACTTCCGAAATAAAAAGCTAAGTTGGAAATGATTTGATTTTGCAATCCAATCAACAAGGGAATCATTGAAACGATCACAAGATAACTGTTGCCAAGTAATGCAACGGTTGATAAACGCTTCAATATATATCGCTCTGTCTGTTTGCCAGGAGCAACATTTAAAATGTAATCTCCCGTCTCTTTTAGATTTTTGGCTATATCGTATGGTCGAACATTTATAAAACTAAATCCGTAACCTAAAACATAGAGAATCAGACCATAAGTGAAAATACCCCGCACATTATTAAAGGAAAAGTAAGTCGTAATAAAATTTGAAAAGCCTGTGTCTCCCCACTTTTCGTTCAATAGTAAAAGCTGTGGCATTGAAAAGACGGTTACTGCAAACATGAAAGGCATTGCCCCGGCAGGTAAAAGTCGAATAGGAATATACGAATTGTTAAAGCGACTGTCGATACCTGTCCGTTCAATATTGATACGGTATTCTGCATTGTAAAGGAAGAGTGTGAGATAAATAAAAACTAAGGTCACCATAACTAACCCGATAATAAAGTTTTGACTTAAATGAACGGATTCTGTTTGTCCCGAAATTAACATAGCTGGGATATTCATCAGTAAACCTGGAACAATAAACAGACTTTGACCTCCAATTCCTTTATCAATGTTGATATCAGCTAGCCATGCAACGAACAATCCCCCAGCCGTCAAAAGAAGAACTGCTCCTAAAAACAACAGGACAATAGAGCCTCCAATTGCTTTTTGATCAATCATTGAGGAACGAAATTTTAAAACCAGTGCGCAACTTTGAAGGATAGCAAATAAAAGAGTCAAACTGCGTTGAATATACCCAATTCGTTTGGTGGAAAGATTTCCGATACTTTCTGTATCAATCATGCTGATCGTTGTCCAGATGATCAGGGCAGTCATATACGGGCCCATCCCTAAAGAAAAAAGCGTTGGAACAGTAAAATTCCCACCGGTTGATGTCGCTAAAAATTTCAGAATCAAACTAGTTGATTCCTCTGGTATCTTTTCTGAAATAAAAAAAGGAACCTGGATATGCTTACCTATCTCAACAATGAACAAAAGGAAAAAGCTCGCGATTATTCTTCGAATGAGTTCTTTTTGATTCTTCATTTTCATCTCCAATTTTCTTACTTTTTTTTAATCTGCAAGGTTTAACAAAATAGTAACAGGTTTAAAATTGCCTTTTGTACTTGTTTTTTGTTGAAATAAAAAAAAAAAAGGAAAAGGTGAGGTTGGTCATTGTGGTATCATCGTTTTAAATTCAAATAAGTAAAAACTACTCACTTTAAATGGTCATCAGAGAAATACAAGGATTGGAAAAGAAAAAAAGGGAGAATTTCCTGAGAAATAGCCCCCAAAAGAAGGTCTTTACTATTAAAAAACTAATTGAAGTCATCATACCTCTCGTTTTGCTCTTAGGAGGTATCTTTTTTTTGAAAGAAAATTTAACAGTCAACGAAACACCGACTACAGAATCTAGGGTCCCTGACAATGAACCGACGCCTAAGTTAAACCTAAAAGCTGTCGTTTTGCGGACTGATGACTCTTTGGAAGCAGTTGATCAAGAGTCCATCTATCACGGTGAATTTCCCTACTATAATATGGATAGCACCAAAACCTATACGTTTTCACTTCACTTCGTAACAAGTTCTGGTGAAGCGCTGCTGGATCAAAACGAAGAACCACTTATTGCATCAAGAAAGATGAAACTAGTTACTCAGAAGGGAAAGATCGTCTTTTTTTTAGAAGCCAATGATTTGATGAGGGAATATCTTTTTGACCTAGACGACGTCATGATTCGTGCTAAATTAGAAAGCATTGCTGATTAAGCTTAAGCCACAAGCAATATCAGTTTTTGAAAGGAGGAACAAAAAAATGAAAGATAAAAAGTTTCGCAAGTATATTCGGTTGGCGAGAAAAGTTCAAAGTCTTGCAGAAAACTATCGGCAATTATCAGATCAAGAATTGCAAATGCAAACCATTCATTTTCGACAACAACTCGAACAGGGCAAAAAACTGGAGAGTTTACTCCCGCAAGCCTATGCTGTCGTTGTCGAAGCAGACCGTCGTGTCTTGGGAATGGAGCCTTATTTTGTTCAAATTCTTGGCGCAATTGCTCTTTTTTACGGCAATGTTGCTGAAATGAAAACCGGAGAAGGAAAAACATTAACCGCAACCATGCCGATGTATTTACATGGTCTGGGAGGCAAAGGCAATTTCTTGATTACTTCTAATACGTATTTAGCCTTGCGAGATATTGAAGAAACGGGAAAAGTCTATCGTTTTCTAGGACTATCCGTGGCTGCAGGTGTTCCTGAACATGAAGATGAAGGAGAAGAAATCGATAAAGAGGTGGTCTATGCAGCAGACATCGTCTATACGACGCATAGCGCACTGGGCTTTGACTATTTATTTGACAACTTGGCTGTTTCTCCAGACGAACAATATGTCACCCACTTCAATTATGTACTGATAGATGAAATCGATGCAATATTACTTGATATGGCGCAAACGCCATTGATCATTTCAGGAGCACCCAAAGTTCAGTCAAATTTTTTTACGCTATCTGATTGGTTTGTGAAAAGCTTGATTGAAGGTAAAGACTTTATGAGAAGTGAAAACAAACGTCACGCTTGGTTTACAGAAGCAGGCATAAAAAAAGCCGAAGACTACTTAGGTATTGAAACTATTCTTTCAGAAAAATGGAAAAGTCTTTACCGTCATTTAGTCATTGCCTTACGGGCCAATTATCTCTTACACTTAAACAAAGACTATGTTGTGGAGGACAACGAGATTCTTTTGCTTGATGAAGCAAATGGACGTAAACTGATTGGAACAAAACTACAAGCTGGCCTTCATCAAGCAATCGAAGCGAAAGAAGGCGTAGAGATTACTACAGAGAGCCGCTCCATGGGCTCCATTACCTACCAAAACCTATTCCGAAAATTTAAAATTTTGTCCGGAATGACTGGTACTGCCAAAACAGACGCCGACGAATTTCGAGAAACGTATGATATTGACGTAATCGAAATTCCGACAAATAAACCCATTCGCCGAAAAGATCATCAGGATCTGGTCTATGTGACCAATCAGTCGAAAATCATGGCTTCTTTAGAAGCAGTAAGAAATGCTTTGACGCAAGAACGCCCCGTATTGATTGAGACAGGATCAGTCTCAATGTCGACGTTATACTCCCTGATTCTCTTAAAGCATCGAATCCCTCATAATCTTTTAAACGCTACAACAGCGACCAAGGAATCCTGGATCATCTCAGAAGCTGGTAAAAAAGGTGCCGTAACTGTGGCTACTTCAATGGCTGGGCGTGGTACAGATATTAAACTGGAAGAAGACGCACGGGAAAATGGTGGTCTATTAGTAGTAGGAACTGAGCGGATGACCAGTGACCGAATTGACAATCAGCTTCGGGGCCGCTCTGGACGTCAAGGAGATCCGGGTGACAGTATTTTCTATGTATCTATGGAAGACAAAATCGTGGTTGAAAGTGCACCCAAATGGGCCGCCGACGAACGAGAATTATTAACTGAACAAGAAGAATTATCCAGTGATCTCACGCCCTTAAAAAAGAAAAAATACAATAAACTAATCAATCAGTCACAAAGCAATCGCAAAAATCAAGAAATTGCCGGACGTCAAACGACGCTAGAATTTGACTCAATTATTACCATTCAAAGAGACAAAATGTACAGCATGAGAAACAGCATTATGAAAGGTACCCCTGTCGAGTTAGAAAACATCATTAATCAATGCATAGAAGAAACAATCAATCAATTCACCACTAAAAAAGAGAACCTAAATCAACAAGCGATCCTTGATTTTATCTTTAATAATTTGGACTATAATTTTGATGTTTTTGAAATCGAGAAACTAGATAAATTTAATAAGCGAACGGTCAAAAAATTTTTATTGGATCTGATTTCAGAGCGTTTGATTCACATTCAACAATTTATGCCAGATAGTTTCCAACAACTGTTTTTCAAGCGAATCATTCTTTTAAAAGCCTTAGATACTCTTTGGATCGAACAATCAGACAACCTGCAACAATTGAAAACAGTCATCAATGGGCGAAACTGGGGACAACATCGCCCCATCTATGAATTTCAAGTAGAAGCACATCGTTCTTTTACTGAAATGCGTGAAGCCATTTATCTAGAAGCAGTCAGAAATTTATTATTATCCGAGTTGGTAAAAACAGAAGATGGTTCATTCGATGTTGAATTTCCATAGCCAACCATAGCCAATAAAAAAGCATCACAGTTAGTTTGCCTAACTGTGATGCTTTTTTATTTAATAGAAGTATTTTTATCATTTTAGAAGAGCTAGGAAATTTATCCTAGCTCTTCACAAAACAAAACTAACGAGTTACTCTGTTTCACGCTTTGCTTCATCTTTTTTCTTTTTCATTAAAGCAATAGCAGCTAACAGCGTGGCAATTCCAGCAAGAGACATTTGAATACCACTTGCATCAGATTCGCCAGTCTTAGGAAGAGTAGAACCAGTTGCACCGGTCGTATGACTCCCTACTTCTGTGTTGCCAATTGGCGTTATTGTATTTCCATTTACTCCATTGTTCTGATCAGAACTTGATGGTGTTGAAGTAGAGCCGCTGTTAGACTCACTTGCCGAAAGTGAATGATCTTGGCTAGTTGATTGTGATTGCAGCTCTGATAGACTCTCAGACAAGCTATTACTGTGATATTCACTGACGATATCAGAGTTGATATCACTTGTACTTGTGCTTAGCGAAGCAGAGTCACTCACGCTGGTACTATCGCTGATTGATTCACTAGCGCTCATGGAGACTGAATCTCGATCAGAGGCACTAAAGCTTTCACTCTGACTAGCCGAGTTGCTAGCACTCAGACTGTCGCTTGTTGACCCTGAATCACTTGATTCGGCGCTAAGTGATACTGAATCACGTTCACTATCACTGATGCTGGTGCTTTCGCTTGCAGATTCACTTACACTTGTACTGTCACTGATAGAAGTCGAATCACTTACACTTGCACTATTTGACATTGAATCACGTTCACTATCGCTGATGCTGGTGCTTTCGCTTGCTGATTCACTCACACTTAGGCTTTCGCTTGCTGAAGTCGAATCACTTACACTTGCACTATCAGACATTGAACCACGTTCACT
>NZ_NGLF01000001.1:80906-83741 GCF_002140695.1 Enterococcus sp. 4E1_DIV0656
CACTTACACTTGCACTATCAGACATTGAACCACGTTCACTGTCACTAATGCTAGTACTTTCACTAGCTGATTCGCTCATACTTGTACTGTCACTTTGACTGATTGATGTGCTCTCACTTGCAAAAATCGACTCACTTGTACTGAAGCTGCGGCTTTCTTCCGTAGAAATACTTGCGCTTTCAGACTCAGAATCACGAATGCTAGAACTGTTGCTTGTACTTTCAGAAGCGGAGGCTTGATCGCTCGTACTCATAGATTGACTCAAACTTGTACTGTCACTTGAACTAACCGATTCGGAATCTCGGACACTTTCACTTGTACTAATGCTTTCGCTAATGGAGGTTGATTCGCTAGGTGTAACTTCCGTACTATTCCGCTCGCTTTCGCTAGTACTGATGCTGACGCTAACTGATTCACTGGTGCTAGAGCTTTGTGAATCACTTGTCGAAGCACTCACACTTTGAGATTCAATCACTTCTTGTTTTTCGCTAAGCGATGTGCTGATTGATGCCGATTCGCTTAGACTTGTACTAGTAGATTGTGAAATGCTGGTGCTCTCACTAGCACTTGCTGAGACAGAATCATTTGTACTTGTACTGTCACTGGTTGAAAGGCTAGAACTGTTCGATCTTGAATATAGATCGCTTAAGCTATCACTTGCACTATCGCTATTGCTGAGTGATGTGCTTGCACTATCACTCGTACTGAAACTACGTGATTCGCTGGCACTTTCAGATCTAGATAGTAAATCACTTAGACTCGCGCTTAAACTTAAGCTGTTACTTACGCTCGTGCTACCGCTATAGCTTAGGCTATCACTTCTAGATTCACTTGCACTCTCTGATCTAGAAAGTAAATCACTTACACTCGTACTAGAACTTAAGCTGTCACTAGTTGATGTGCTCATGCTATTGCTTACACTATCACTCCGTGATTCGCTCGCACTGCTAGATTGAGAGTTCATTTCACTTAAACTTAAGCTAGAGCTGTTGCTGCCACTCAACGAAGTACTTGTGCTTTGGCTCAAGCTATTGCTCCGTGATTCACTGGCACTGGTTGAACGAGATAGTAATTCGCTCAAGCTAGTACTGCTACTTTCACTCGTACTAATTGATGTGCTGCTACTATAGCTTAGGCTATCACTCCGTGACTCGCTGGCACTGACTGATTGAGATAATTGTTCACTTAGACTTGTACTTGAACTCAAACTCGTGCTAGCTGAAGTACTTTGACTGAAACTATTACTTAGGCTATTACTTAAACTAA
Source organism: Enterococcus sp. 4E1_DIV0656 (assembly GCF_002140695.1). Lineage (NCBI taxonomy): Bacteria > Bacillati > Bacillota > Bacilli > Lactobacillales > Enterococcaceae > Enterococcus > Enterococcus sp. 4E1_DIV0656. The sequence continues at coordinate 82,173 of NZ_NGLF01000001.1, forward strand.
TACCTTCGGAAAGTGAGTCACTTGTCAATTGGCTCAAACTATTACTCAAACTGTAGCTGTCGCTCGCACTAGTTGACGATGAATCACTTAATGAACTGCTAGTACTTGTGCTGAGACTTAGACTCGCAGAAGTACTACTACTGTAGCTTTGACTTTCACTTGCTAGTGATCTGCTTTCTGAAAGACTATCGCTATTGCTCAAGCTAGCACTGATTGACGATGAGTCGCTCATTGATGTACTGATACTCAAGCTTTCACTCATACTTTCAGAAGCACTATTACTAATACTTGTACTATCGCTAGTACTTGTACTTATGCTTGCTGAGGTGCTGCTACTGTAGCTAGTACTGTCACTAGTACTTAGACTAATACTTGCTGAGGTACTGCTGCTAAAGCTTTCACTCATACTTGAACGTGAATCACTAATTGACGTACTCAAACTATTCGATTCACTATTACTGCTACTTGTACTAATTGAAGCAGAGTCACTAACCGAAGTACTGACACTAGTACTCATGCTCAAGCTGGCTGAAGTACTGCTGCTATAGCTTTGACTTTCACTAGTCCGTGAATCGCTCACAGACGTACTAATGCTTGTTGATTCACTATTACTTGTACTTGTGCTACCGCTGTAGCTTGCAGAGTCGCTTGCACTTTGTGACATTAAACCACTAGTACTCAATGATGATGAATCACTTAGTGAAGTACTAATACTTGCTGACTCACTGTTACTAATGCTTGTACTTACTGATAATGAGTCACTCAATGACGTACTCGTACTTGTTGACTCACTGTTGCTTACACTTGTGCTGCCACTAAAGCTTGTAGAATCGCTCGCACTTAATGACAACGAAGTACTTGTGCTTAGAGATAACGAGTCACTGATCGACGTACTTGCACTTGTTGATTCACTAGTACTTACGCTTGTGCTACCACTAAAGCTTGTAGAATCGCTCGCACTTTGTGATACTGAGCTACTTGTGCTCAATGACGAAGAGTCACTGATGGACGTACTCAAGCTTGTTGATTCACTGTTACTGATGCTTGTACTTACAGACATTGAATCGCTAATTGAGGCACTTGTACTTGTCGAATCACTATCACTCACACTGGTACTTAACGATGATGAATCACTGATCGACGTGCTTGTACTTGTCGAGTCACTGTTGCTTACACTTGTACTTAACGATGATGAATCACTGATCGACGTACTTGCACTTGTGGAGTCGCTATTGCTTACACTTGTGCTACCACTAAAGCTTGCAGAATCACTCGCACTTAAGGATGCCGAAATACTTGTACTCAATGATGATGAACCACTGATTGATGCGCTCAGACTTGCTGATTCACTGTTACTGATACTTGTACTTAGCGATGATGAATCACTTAATGACGTACTTACGCTTGTGGACTCGCTACTGCTAACACTTGTGCTACCACTGTAACTTGCAGAATCACTCGCACTTAGTGATGCCGAAACACTTGTACTCAATGATGATGAATCACTGACTGATGTGCTCAGGCTTGCTGATTCACTGTTACTAATGCTTGTACTTACAGACAATGAAT
>NZ_NGLF01000001.1:86124-87134 GCF_002140695.1 Enterococcus sp. 4E1_DIV0656
CTTGTACTCAATGATGATGAATCACTGATTGATGTGCTTATACTTGCTGATTCACTGTTACTAATACTTGTACTTACTGATAATGAATCGCTAATCGACGTGCTCGTACTTGTGGAATCACTGTTGCTTAGACTTGTGCTGCCACTAAAGCTTGTAGAATCGCTCGCACTTAATGATGTCGAAATGCTTGCACTTTGTGATGATGAGTCACTGATCGATGTGCTCAAGCTTGTCGACTCACTAACGCTTGTAGATGTTGATTCGCTCACTGACGTACTTGAGCTTGTCGACTCACTGTTGCTTACGCTTGTGCTGCCACTGTAACTTGCTGAATCACTCGCACTTAGGGATGCTGAAATACTTGTACTCAATGATAGTGAATCACTGATCGACGTACTTGTACTTGTTGACTCACTATTACTTACACTTGTGCTACCACTAAAGCTTGCTGAATCACTCGCACTTAGAGATGTCGAAACACTTGTACTCAATGATGATGAATCACTGTTCGATGTGCTGTTGCTTGTTGATTCACTAATGCTTGTAGATGTTGATTCGCTCGATGACGTACTTGCGCTTGTGGAATCACTGTTACTTACACTTGTACTGCCGCTAAAGCTTGCTGAATCACTCGCACTTAGAGATGTCGAAATACTTGTGCTCAATGATGATGAATCACTGATTGACGTACTTTCACTTGCTGATTCACTGTTACTGATACTTGTACTTACAGACATTGAATCGCTAATCGACGTGCTGGTGCTTGTCGACTCACTATTACTTACACTTGTGCTGCCACTGAAGCTTGCAGAATCACTCGCACTTAGAGATGTCGAAATACTTGTGCTCAATGATGATGAATCGCTGATCGACGTGCTCGTACTTGTGGAATCACTGCTGCTTACACTTGTACTACCACTGAAGCTTGCTGAATCACTCGCACTTAGAGATGTCGAAACACTTGTACTCAATGATGATGAATCACTGATTGATGTGCTTATACTTGCTGA
>NZ_NGLF01000001.1:95912-324102 GCF_002140695.1 Enterococcus sp. 4E1_DIV0656
CTTGTCGACTCACTAACACTTGTAGATGTTGATTCGCTCGATGACGTACTTGCGCTTGTGGAATCGCTGTTGCTTACACTTGTGCTACCACTAAAGCTTGCTGAATCACTCGCACTTAATGATGCAGAAATGCTTGTACTCAATGATGCAGAATCGCTGATTGACGTACTTTCACTTGCTGATTCGCTGTTACTGATACTTGTACTTACTGATAACGAATCGCTGATCGACGTGCTGGTGCTTGTTGACTCACTAATGCTTGCAGATGTTGATTCACTGCTTGACGTACTTGCGCTTGTGGAATCACTGTTGCTTACACTTGTACTACCACTGAAGCTTGCTGATTCACTCGCACTTAGGGAAGATGAAACACTTGTACTCAATGATGATGAATCACTAATTGATGTGCTCAAGCTTGTCGACTCACTGATACTTGTAGATGTTGATTCACTACTTGACGTACTTGCACTTGTCGAATCACTGTTACTTACACTAGTGCTACCGCTAAAGCTTGCTGATTCACTCGCACTTAGGGAAGATGAAATACTTGTACTCAATGATAATGAATCGCTGATCGAGGTGCTTGTGCTTGTGGATTCACTAATACTTACAGATGTTGATTCACTACTTGACATACTTGTACTTGTCGAATCACTGTTGCTTACACTTGTACTACCACTGTAACTTGCAGAATCACTCGCACTTAGGGATGTCGAAATGCTTGTACTCAATGATGCAGAATCGCTGATTGACGTACTTTCACTTGTTGACTCACTAATACTTACTGAAAGTGAATTACTTGCAGATATACTTTCGCTTGCCGAATCGCTATTACTTACACTCGTACTGCCGCTATAACTTGCTGAATCACTCGCACTTAGGGATGTCGAAACACTTGTGCTCAATGATGATGAATCACTGATCGAGGTGCTCAGGCTTGTTGACTCACTAATACTTACTGAAAGTGAATTACTTGCAGATATACTTTCGCTTGCCGAATCGCTATTACTTACGCTCGTACTGCCGCTATAACTTGCAGAGTCACTTGCACTTAATGATGTCGAAATGCTGGCGCTCAATGAGGATGAATCACTAAGCGAGGTACTCAAACTCATTGACTCACTGTTACTTAATGATAATGAATCGCTAACTGATGTGCTGGTACTGATTGACTCGCTAATACTTACAGATGTTGAAGCACTAGCTGACGTACTTACACTTGTGGAATCACTGTTACTTACACTTGTGCTGCCACTGAAGCTTGCTGATTCGCTAGTAGACTCACTATTGCTTTCACTAATGCTCAATGACATCGACATACTAATTGAATTTGAGATCGAGTCTGATTCCGATAAACTTTCTGATAAACTCATGCTAGCACTCAATGAATCAGAAATAGATTCGCTGAAACTAATGCTCTCACTAAGCGAAGAAGAATCAGATTCACTAATTGCGACAGATAATGATTCTGATGCTGAAATACTTTCTGATACTGAATCACTCTCTGACAATGATAGTGAAGTGGATTCACTGAGTGATTGCGAGAGTGAAACTGATACTGACTCAGATAAAGATAAACTTTCAGAATCACTTGTACTGTTGCTCAATGATCCAGAAACAGAGGCACTAAAGCTAGAACTATCACTTTCTGAATCTGACTCAGAAACACTAGCTGATATGGATAACGATTCTGATGCTGAAAGACTTTCTGACATTGAATCACTATCCGACAATGAAATCGATGTTGAAATACTTTCAGATAGGGATTCTGATAAAGATTCTGAATCACTAAGCGAAATTGAAAGAGACATTGATTCACTTTCTGAGATAGAGGTCGATGACGAGCCACTCTCTGAGTCCGACACTGAAATAGATTCACTTGTTGAAAGAGACGCTGATTCTGAGTCACTCAATGAGATCGAAACCGATTCTGAATCACTTAAAGAAGTTGAAGTAGAGATTGATGTTGATAATGATTCAGATGTCGAATCATTCATATCAGATTCACTTTCTGAAATAGACGATGACAATGAGTCACTCTCTGATTCTGAAACTGAAACAGACTCACTCATTGATGTAGACATTGATTCTGAATCACTAACAGAGATCGATTCTGATAAAGAGTCACTTTCTGAAATCGATTGAGAAAGAGAAACACTTTCTGATTCTGAAGTAGAAGTAATAATGGATTCTGATAATGATTCACTTCCCGAAACAGACTCTGAAGTAGACAAAGATACCGGATCTTGTTCATAATTGACCGTGAACATCTGAGGTGAAGAATCCATTTGAGATGCTCCATTACTGGTGGTGTCAAAAGTTTGATTGGCAGCCATAGCTTCCGCTAATGTATTGTAGACTACTCCATCTGGTCCTGTAACCGTATAAATATATCCATTTCTCTCTAAATCTGCATCTGTTACACCAAGAGTGATACTTTCGTTTGAAACGCCAGAAGTACCATATTTTCCAACAGTGACTGTTCCCGGGATTTGCTCAAATGCTTCCCCTGTAGCAGGATCTGATTCCGGTTGATTATTTCCAACGACACCGACTTCTTGATAAGACGGATAGAGAGTGATCGTAATAAACTGTTGATCACTATCTGTCGTACTACCATTATTGCTAGTATTATCAAAAACAAATGTCCCTGTTTGATCTGCATAATAACCGGTTTGAGTGAGGTAATCCGCAATTAAATCCTCATAACTTATTTCTTGGCCGGTCGTCCCATTGATGGCAACTGTGCCAGTTTGGTTTTGTAATGGACGACCATCTGAATTAACAAATGTTACGTTGACTGTTTGTGTATCTGCTACAACATAAATAGTGGTTAGACTCGCTCCAGTTCCGACTGTAGTAGATCCAGGCTGTACATTACCATTTAATACTGCACCTGTTGCATAGTAGTAACCAGGAGGTAAATTCGTCGAAGTATAGTAACTATTGGTCCAATCAATAACATTCCCGTAGTTTGCAGGAACTCTATCTGTTCCTGAAGCTTCGGTACCAGCATTCATGTACTCAGAAGAAATCACTTGACCTGTCTTAACGTCAACATATTGGTACTGAACCGAATTATTAGCAACACCGTATACATAAATATTATAGGTATAATTGGTGTTTTCCATCGGAACGATCGCAACTGTCGCTTGTCCATAACTATCCCCATTATCAGCATCAGTCGTACTATCTCCACCACTTTGGCCATCATTTTTCGCAGAACTAGCGACTTGGGTACCAATCGCCCACATATAATTATCAGGCATTAGATCATTGGCATACTCCAACGTTTGCAAATCAAGATACTCACCAATGTAATTAACGTCTGGATCAATTGGCATATCAACAGTTTTGATAATATTGCCATACTGATCAACATAGTTTACAGTTACAGTTCCTGGTGCAATAGCAACAGTCGCTAATTCACGGGTAGAAGTATCTACAATATTAGATGTAGTAACATTTCCAGCCGTATCTTTAATGGTGGTTGTCGTACCTGAAATAGTCATCTCTACGAATTTTAAGTTACGGTTTCCTTCTGGAGCAGCGGTTTGGCTACTGCTGCCTTGCCATGTACTAATCTGAGAATTATTCATGACAAATGTTCCCGAACCTGTAATCAATCGGCCAGCCGAAACAGCTCCTGAAGAAGTTAAACGTGCTAAGTGCAATGCTCGCGGTGAAATAAAGCGAATGGTTGCGCCAGAATCAACGTTTACAACAGTATTGGCATTCCATTGTTGCAAATCAAGTACCGTTCCTGCATTAAATGTAACAACCGCTCTATTTGTGACATTCAGCGAGTTAGAACCTACTGTACGCGTAGCCGTCATTTGTAAATTTTGTCCAAAAGTTGCAGTTCGGTCATTTGATTGACTTCCTGAATAACGAGAAAAATCAAGGAGCATTTGGAAGCCGTCTTGTTTCCAGGTTACGTCATCTCCAACAGTGATTGAGTTAAATCCATAATAGACAAGGGGATAGTTGTTACTATTATAGGTACTAAGTTCGTTCCCAATAATTGTCGCTCCATCACCTACTTTAAAGGTATGGTTGAATCCTGTATCACTCGCATTGTTCCCTCGGATGGCCATATAGTAAAACATGGAATAACCAGTGGTACCAGCTGTTCGATTCAACTCTACATGGGATCCGTTAGCGATAGCTACTTCCCCAATTTGCATCAATTCTTGTTTTACATTGGCAACGATTTTGCCTGATAAAGTCACTTGACTATCCTCAGCATCCAGTAGTCGTCGTGGTTGATAAGCAGTATCTGTTCCGCTAACACCATCTCGTCCTTCGAGAGTGACATTATCGATATTGAAGTACCAGTATCCATAACCACCTGTTGCCGACCTTGAATCGATCACAGCGTCCGCTGTACCTGTCCCACTGTCTCCTGAGTTGGTGCCTGACTGCCAATGAATCAAGTTAATATTTGTGATCGTAAAAATAGAACCGCGAACCGTAGAACTTGCCCCTACATTAAACGCTGCTCCTGCCATATTGACTGTAAAACCATTCCCGTCAATAATCACACTCGTTTCGCGCCAACCCAAATCACGAGTTGCCACATTGGTAGCCGCTGTAATATTGGCGGTTACCTCGATATAGGTAATCGAAGAATTTCCATATGCTGCTTTTAAGGTAGCCCAGTCAGTAACTGCGGCATAAGTGCCATTAGCAATAGCGGTTTGCTTATATAAATCTTTATTCTTCACTTGGTCTGGCACATCAACTGTTACCCCAGAAGGTGAATTGGTTTTATTTCCATCATTGATTGCCTGCTCAAATTCTTCTCGACCCATATCCGGATCTGCAGAAACATTGATTTTAATGATCTGCCCCGATTGGGTGGTAATTGCAAAACTTGCAATCAAATTATTGGCACTAGCATATTGTTGCGCTGCCCGTATCAAAGATGTACTTGGTGAATTGCCATCTTTGACTACTATCTCTAATGAATTCGTTGTAGTGTCAACCGACGCTTGTACTTTCTTCGGCACTAATTGATCAAAGAGATCTTGTGCTTTTTGCGATTCTACTTTATTTTTTTCGGTGACTGTTTGTTTTGGTGGGTTCTTTTGACTTACTGACGTTGAATGAGAGACGCTGGTAGATCGTGACATCGATAGACTAGTCGATTCTGATGCACTTGACGACAACGAACCACTTTCTGAAATAGAGGTACTTTCTGAGATACTCAAACTCTCTGATTCAGACACACTCTCCTCCTCGGAAAGGCTCATTGATTCAGAAGTGCTTTGGGATTCTTCAATAGTGGTAACATTGTTTTCAATTTCTGAATCACTCACACTCTGTGATTCGGTTAAACTAGTTGACTCTGTTGCACTTTGTGACTGGGTAATACTTTCGGATTCAGAAAAACTATCCGATGGCTGTGTGCTTTCAGATTGAGAAGTAGCTTCACTTTCTTGTGTCGATGAAGCCGGTATTTTGGTCGTCGTTTTATTTGCCAAGACATTCTCGGCATTTGCTTCTTTACTTGCATCTAATGGCGGTGTGATTTCTGAAGCATGTGCCACGATTGGCGCGATACTCAATCCAGCAATGCCAGTAAAAGAAGTGATCGTTGCATAGACCCAATGTTTTCCGCTTTTATACATCTTGTAGCGTTCACTTTTATTGGAGCGTAACAACTTTCGATAATTATTCTTTTTACTCATTACGTTTATTTTTCTCCCCTTTCGTAAAAATGTTTTATAAACTTCCCCAAGTCCTATTTATTTAGAAGATAGGATAACTAATTATTTCATAGCTAGTAAAAAAGTTACGTTTTGTCCCAGAATCGGGACAAAAAAAAGCAACCTCTCCAATAGAAGAGGTTACTCCACTTGAAATTCCTGTTGGACAAGCTTTAAAGCAGCTGCGATCGTATCGTCCATATCATAATAGCGATAGCTGGCTAGGCGCCCACCAAACAAACAATTTTTTTGCTGTTGCGCTAATTTTTCATATTTGCGATACAATGCATTATTGCTTTGATCGTTAATTGGGTAGTAAGGAATATCTCCTTTCTTCCACTCTTTCGGGTATTCTTTAGTGATAACTGTTCTTTTTGACACCACTGGACAAAAATGTTTATGCTCAATGATTCGCGTATAGGGCGTTTGACTGTCTGTAAAGTTCATGACGGCTGTTCCTTGGTAATTATCCGTGTTATAGACTTCAGTTTCAAAATGTAAAGACCGATAGGCCAACTCGCCATAACAATAATCGAAATATTGATCAATCATTCCAGTATAAACAATGTTCTTAGAAGAGGCTTCATGTCGTGTGCGATCTGCAAAAAAATCAGTCTCTAAAGAAACATCAATCAGTGGATGTGTAAGCATTTTTTGAATCATTTGTGTATAACCCAATTTAGGTATTCCTTGAAAAATATCCGTAAAATAATTGTTGTTAAAGGTATACCGGATCGGCAGCCTTTTGATAATAAAAGAAGGAAGAAGATCACATTCTCGTCCCCACTGTTTTTCAGTGTAGCCTTTGATCAGCTTATGATAGATGTCTGGTCCGACTAAAGAAAGAGCCTGTTCTTCTAAATTTCGTGGTCTTTTTATTCTTGTCTTTTCAATTTGAGTCATTATTTTGGTACGAGCTTCAGCAGGATTTTTGGTTCCCCATAGTTGGTAAAATGTGTTCATATTAAAAGGAAGATTATATAGCTCGCCTTGATAGTTTGCAATAGGAGCATGAATGTAGGGATAGAATTCAGTAAACTGATTGATATAGTCCCAAATTTTTTTACTCGATGTATGAAAAATATGCGCACCATATTTATGTACGTCGATTCCTGCTTGTTTTTCTGTATAACAATTACCGCCAATATGTGTCCGTTTTTCCAACATTTTGACTGTATGTCCCCGTTTTGCTGCTTCATGAGCAAAAACTGAGCCAAAAAGACCTGTACCAACGATCAAATAATCATAAGCCATTTTTTTCTCCTAAAAACTATTTTCTTCTATTATAGGATTTTGATAAGTCAGAACTATAATTTCTTTTTTTTGAAAAAGAAAATAAAGAAGAAATGACTACCTTCTGTTATCTTAAATGATTGGTCATTGTCTACACTGAATGAATCGAGACAACAAAAAAGCTCTGAAATCGCAGCAGCTGACTGTTAAATCAACCGCTGCTCTTTCAGAGCAAAGCAATAATCGAAAGATTATTTATTTTTTAAGTTGTAGAAAGCTTGCAAGCCTTTGTATTCAGCAACTTCACCAAGTTGGTCTTCGATACGTAGTAATTGGTTGTATTTTGCAATACGGTCAGTACGTGAAAGAGAACCAGTTTTGATTTGGCCAGCGTTTGTTGCAACAGCGATATCAGAGATTGTTGAATCTTCTGTTTCACCTGAACGGTGAGAAACTACTGCAGTGTAACCAGCTTCTTTCGCCATTTCGATTGCATTGAATGTTTCAGTCAATGTACCGATTTGGTTAACTTTGATAAGGATTGAGTTACCGATACCGTTTTTGATTCCTTTTTCAAGGATTTCAGTATTTGTAACAAACAAGTCATCCCCTACTAATTGAACTTTGTCGCCTAAGCGTTCAGTTAATAGTTTCCAACCATCCCAATCGTTTTCATCCATACCGTCTTCGATAGTGATGATTGGGTATTTGTTAACTAATTCTTCTAAGTAGTCAACTTGTTCAGCAGCAGTACGTTTTACGCCGTTTTCGCCTTCAAATTTAGAGTAGTCGTAAACACCGTTTTCGTAGAATTCTGATGATGCACAGTCAAATCCTAGGTATACATCTTTACCTGGTTCTAAACCAGCAGCTTTGATTGCTTCTAAGATTGTTTCAACACCGTCTTCAGTTCCTTCAAAACGAGGAGCGAAACCACCTTCGTCACCTACTGAAGTTTCTAAACCACGTTTAGACAAGATTGATTTCAAAGCGTGGAATACTTCAGTACCCCAACGTAAGCCTTCTTTGAATGTAGGTGCGCCTACAGGCAAGATCATGAATTCTTGGAAAGCGATTGGTGCGTCAGAGTGAGAACCACCGTTGATGATGTTCATCATAGGAGTTGGCAATACTTTTGTATTGAATCCGCCTAAGTAGTGGTATAAAGGTACTTCTAGGTAATCAGCAGCTGCACGAGCAACAGCGATAGAAACACCAAGAATCGCGTTTGCGCCTAATTTGCCTTTGTTAGGAGTTCCGTCTAAAGCGATCATTGCTTTATCGATAGCCATTTGGTCACGTACATCGTAGCCGATGATAGCTTCTGCAATGATGTTATTTACATTGTCAACTGCTTTCGTTACACCTTTACCGCCATAACGAGCTTTGTCGCCATCACGTAATTCAACTGCTTCGTGTTCACCTGTTGAAGCTCCTGAAGGAACCATTCCGCGGCCGAAAGCACCTGATTCTGTGTAGACTTCTACTTCGATAGTTGGGTTACCACGTGAGTCTAAGACTTCGCGTGCGTAAACATCAGTAATAATTGACATGTTTTGTCTCTCCTTTGAGTTTGTTTTATCTTAAGGGGAATACCCCTTGCGAACAACTTAATTGTAGTGAAAAAATGACGATTCTGCAAATGTTATTTTCATGAAAATGAAATTATTTTACAGCATCTAATAATGCTAGGAATGAATCAGCTTGCAAGCTTGCGCCGCCAACTAATGCTCCGTCAACATTTTCTTTTGCCATGTATTCAGCAATGTTTTCAGGTTTTACAGAGCCTCCGTATTGAATACGTACGCTGTCTGAAACTTCTTTGCCGTATAATTTTTCAACGGTTTTGCGGACAACGCCACAAATTTCGTCTGCGATGTTTGCATCCGCAGATTTACCAGTACCGATCGCCCAGATTGGTTCGTAAGCAATCACAAGATTACTTACTTGACCGTCTGTTAAACCGTCTAAGCCAGCAGTGATTTGTCCTTCGATCCACTCCGCTGTTTTGCCAGCTTCATAGGTTTCTAAAGATTCACCACAGCATAGGATTGGGATCATGCCGTTTGCAAAGATTGCTTTGGCTTTTTTGTTGATGTCTTCATCTGTCTCATGGAAGTATTCACGACGTTCTGAATGACCAATGATGACATAGTCAACACCTAGATCTGCTAAAGCTGCTGGTGAAGTTTCGCCAGTAAAGGCACCTTCATTTTCCCAGTAGCTGTTTTGAGCAGCAATTTTTAATTCTGTTCCTTCAGCAGCATTCACTAATGTTTCTAAGAATAAAGCTGGCGAACCGATCACAGAGTCAACTGTATCGTTGCTAGGAATTTTTGTTTTGACTGCTTCAGCAAATTCTTTTGCTTCTTTCGCAGTTTTGTTCATTTTCCAGTTTCCGGCAATAATTGGTTTGCGCATGTTCTGGCACTCCTTTTCGTTATCAAGCGTGCAAAGAAAGTTCTTTGCACGGCTTGTCATTGATTATTTATCGTTGATCGCAGCTAGGCCAGGAAGTGTTTTTCCTTCTAGCAATTCAAGGCTGGCACCGCCACCTGTTGAGATGTGGGTAAATTTGTCAGCAAACCCTAATTGTTCTGCTGCAGCTGCAGAGTCACCGCCACCGATGATCGTTGTTGCATCTTCAAGGTTGGCAATTGCTTCACAAACACCGATCGTACCGTTTGCGAAGTTAGACATTTCAAACACACCCATCGGTCCGTTCCAAACGACTGTTTTTGCGCCTTTTAATGTTTCAGCAAACAAAGCGATGGTTTCAGGTCCGATATCTAAGCCCATTTGTCCTTCAGGAACATCACCAGTATGTTCTTCTGTTGGGACATCATTTGAAAACTCAGCAGCAGTGATTGAATCAACTGGTAATACTAATTTATCGCCAGCTTTTTCGATCAATTCTTTTGCTAATTCTACTTTATCTGCTTCCACAAGAGAATTACCGATTTCCATGCCTTTTGCTTTGTAGAACGTATACGTCATTCCGCCGCCGATCAAGATTTTGTCTGCTTTAGGAATCAAGTTTTCGATTACGCCGATTTTGTCAGATACTTTTGCTCCACCAAGAATCGCGATCATTGGACGTTTTGGTTCTTCGACTGCATCACCGATGAATTTGATTTCTTTTTCCATTAAGAAACCAGCAACTGTTGGGATACCTGTTGAAGCGATCCCTACGTTTGAAGCGTGTGCGCGGTGTGCGGTACCAAAGGCATCATTTACAAAAACATCGCCTAAAGAAGCCCAATATTTACCTAGTTCAGGATCGTTTTTGCTTTCTTTTTTGCCATCGATGTCTTCGAAACGAGTGTTTTCAAAAACAACGACATCGCCATCTTGCATGTTGTTGATCGCTGCTTCTAATTTTTCGCCGCGGGTTTCATCAACGAATGTTACTTCTTTGCCTAACAATTCGCCTAGACGTTTCGCAACTGGCGCTAAAGATTTTCCAGCTTTATCTGCTTCTTCTTTCACACGACCTAAGTGTGAGAAAAGAATTGCTTTTCCGCCGTTTTCGATCACATAATTGATTGTTGGTAATGCTGCTTTGATCCGTGTATCATCTCCGATCACTCCATCTTTCAATGGAACGTTGAAGTCCACACGTACAAGAACTTTTTTATCTTTTAAATCGATATCTTGAACTGTCATTTTAGCCATGAACAGATTCCTCCTAGCATAATTGTTAAAAAAAGCGGAGAAGCGCGATGCTTCCCCGCTTTCTCTTGCGATGGTTTAAATTAAAGTCGTTCGCAACTCTTATAGGTTAGCGAAGTATTCTAAAGTACGTACTAATTGTGCAGTGTATGACATTTCATTGTCGTACCAAGCAACAGTTTTAACTAATTGTTTGTCGCCAACAGTCATAACTTTTGTTTGAGTTGCATCAAATAATGAACCGTAAGTCATACCAACGATATCAGAAGAAACGATTTCGTCTGTGTTGTAACCGTAAGATTCGTTTGAAGCTTCTTTCATTGCTGCATTGATTTCATCAACAGTTACTTCTTTGTCAAGAACAGTAACTAATTCAGTTAATGAACCAGTTGCAACAGGAACACGTTGAGCAGCACCATCTAATTTGCCGTTCAATTCTGGGATTACTAAGCCGATCGCTTTAGCAGCACCAGTTGAGTTAGGCACGATGTTTGCAGCAGCAGCACGGGCACGGCGGAAGTCACCTTTAGGGTGTGGTCCGTCTAGAGTCATTTGGTCACCTGTGTAAGCATGGATTGTAGTCATTAATCCTTCAATCACACCAAATTTGTCGTTCAATGTTTTCGCCATAGGAGCTAAACAGTTTGTTGTACATGAAGCACCAGAGATAACTGTTTCTTCACCTGTTAAAGTTTCATGGTTTGTGTTGTAAACGATTGTTGGAACATCGTTTCCACCAGGAGCTGAGATAACTACACGTTTTGCACCAGCTGTTAAATGTTTTTCAGCAGCTGCTTTAGAAGTGAAGAATCCAGTACATTCTAACACGATTTCAACACCTAGTTCGCCCCAAGGCAATTCTTCAGGGTTGCGGTTAGCTAAAACTTTGATTTCGTTTCCGTTCACATTGAATGAACCTTCGTGAACTTCAACTGTACCGTTGAAACGTCCTTGTGTTGTATCATATTTTAACAAGTGAGCTAACATTTTAGCGTCTGTTAAGTCATTGATAGCCACAACTTCGATTCCTTCTACTTCTTGGATACGACGAAATGCTAAGCGTCCGATACGTCCAAATCCATTAATACCTACTTTAACTGTCATTTAAGATTTCCTCCTTATGAAAATCATAAAAATATTTATTTTAAAGGGTTGCCCCTTTTAAAATCTCATTTGCGCAAGCTTCATCGGTGATGAGCCAGGTTTGTTTTGGTGCATTTTTCATGTATGCATTGACCGCTTTGGCTTTTGATTGTCCGCCAGCGACCGCAAAAATGATTGGGACTTTTTGTAAATCTTTTAATTGAAGTCCGATTCGAGGAACTTTGTAAACGACCTCGCCTGCTTCGTTAAAGAAATACCCAAAGGATTCTGCAACTGCATTTTTTTGTTTCAACATCAGAATTTCTTGTTCTGACATTTTTCTTCGAGCCGCCATATGCAACGCCCGTCCAATACTATGAATAACACAATTTGCTTGACTTATCAAGTTTAAGACATCAACGATGGCGGGTTCTTTCAAGAGAAACTCGTAGGTGTTCATGCTTAATTGTTCTGGTACAAACAAGGAGCGATAATCGCCATTTGTCTGCATTGCCATCACCGAGCTGACAGAGTTTGCTTGCACGTTGACTGATTCTCCGATACCACCACGGGCTGGAACAAACAAGTTATGACGTTTGGCGGTTTCCAAATTACCCAATTCCTCGGCAACTTTCGCCATTGTCGTCCCTCCCATTACTGCGATGGTGTTTTTGCCTTCTGGCAATAAGAGATCCAACGATTCATTCAGCAACTGGCCAAATTCAGCAATAACTTTCGGTTGTCGATCACCATCGCCGCTCGCAATCAAACAACGTTCGATGCCAAAGGTCTCTGATAATCGTTTCTCGATTTGGTGCATTCCGAACAGCTGATCCATCAGTGCACCAATCTTCGTGTACACTTCTTCTCCGTAGGCGGTCAATTGCATGCCGCTTTTTGAAGAGTCGATCAGTTTCAGCTTTTTAAGGATATCTGTTTCCGTCCTCAACACGCGTTCCGTCATTGATAAACTTTCCGAAAGTGTCCGGCGGCCAACGGGCTGCATCCAATAAATATTTCTTAAGATACGGTAACGTTCCTGGAGTACAGCGAGAATATCCGGGGTGATTGCCTCAATCAATTTTAATTCATCGAGCATTTTATATCCTCCCGTTGGACAATTTTCGTCCTACAATGACTTAAAATGACCCATCGATTGCAAAAAAAATTTAAATCTGTTTCCTACACCAATAATAGTAGCACTTATCGCCTTGATACGCAACTATTTCAGTCACAAAATCTTGCTTTTCATAAAATCGTCATAATTTGAAAAAGAGGAAAGGATCGATAAAAAAAGGAAAGGCTTTGCTGCCTTCCCTACTCATCGTTAATAGTAAGTTTTGCTTTACTCGAATCGTTTCCGCTTGGAAGAACCAGGGATATTCATGGCTTCACGATACTTTGCCACCGTTCGTCTAGAAATATCGATGCCTTGGGCTTTGAGGGCATCTGTCAACTTTTGGTCTGACAATGGTTTGTTTTTATTTTCTTCATTGATCAGTGCTTTTAGCTGCTGTTTGATCGATGCCGTCGTCAGGTCATCACCGCTTTCTTGCGTCGAAACTTTCTGTCCAAAGAATAGTTTTAATTCAAACACCCCAAAGGAGGTCTCCAAGTATTTCCCATTGACTGCCCGGCTGACCGTTGATTCATGAATTCCTAATTCTTCGGCAACTTCTCTTAAAACCAATGGCTTTAATGGTCGATCTGGTTGAGTGAAAAACTCCTTTTGCCGCGCAACGATCTGCACCCCGACACGATAGATGGTATCCCCTCGTTGCAGCAAGGTCTTCTTTAACCACTCGAACTCTTGGGCTTTATTGTCTAAATAACTTAAGACTTCTGGATCACCGCTTTGCTTCAATTGGTCAAAGTACTGCTGCTGAAAGCGAACCTCTGGTAAGGCGCGTTTGTTTGATTTCACGATCGGTTGTCCTTTTTCAACCGTCACTCGCAGGTCAGGAACGATGTAAAGCCCATCGGTCGACCCAAACGCCGCCCCTGGTGTGGGGGTCAATGTTTGAACATAATCAAAGACCTTTTGAATCTCAGTTAATGGAATCTGCAGCGCTTTGCTGATTTTGTCCCACTTGCGCTCTGCCATTTCCGTGAAGAATTCTTCTAAAATGAGATAAGCCATTGGCGGCGCATAGTCATCTCTTTCCGTTTGCAGCATCAAACACTCTCTTAGATCACGAGCACCGACTCCTGCCGGATCCAGTTGCTGGATCAAGGTTAAAGCATCAAGCATTTGGATCGGCGTCCCCCCGACAAGCTTCCCAGCTTCTTCCAAATCAATCGTCAAAAAGCCGTTTAAATCAATGTACTCGACTAAAAATAAAACGATCGTCCGCAAAAAGGTGTCGCGGTAATTTAAATGAACTTGATCAATGAGGTGTTCGAATAAAGACGTGTGCTGATCAGGGATCTGGCTTAAGTAATCCATTATTTGTTCTGACGAGCCGCTGCTCTTGCTTGGTGTGATGGGCGAATCATATTCCCCCAGATCAATCAACGGATTTTCTAATGCCTGGTTATCTATGAAGGACAATAATTCATCTGCAGAAAATTGCAGCACTTGGATCGATTGCTGTAATTTCTGCGTCATAGCAAGCTTTTGCGTCTGTTTTTGTTGTTGTGAAAATTGCTGTTGAAATTTCATCATTCTACCTCTTGTTTTTTTCACTGAAATTGGTTAAACTAATATTTGTGCTTCGCGCCTTTAGTGTAGTGGATATCACGTAAGATTCCGGTTCTTGAGACGGGGGTTCGATTCCCTCAAGGCGCGTTTTTTCTTTTCGTTACAAGTATACTCGATTCAAATCAATAATTCAAAAGCACTTAGGGACCGCTGATGCGGTTCCTTTTTTATTTGTATCTATGTAAGAAGGCGAACTCGTCCTTCAACGATTAAAAGCTGCTTGCAGCCATAAGGCGAAAAAAAGAAGAGGATTACTCCTCTTCTTCCTCTTCATCCGCAAAATCATCTTCATCATCGTCATCGATAATGGTGAGATCTTCCTCAATGCTGTCAGGTAATTCTTCTTCATCATCGGTGCTATTGTCGGCGCCGATTTCTTGCAAGTCTGAATTGTATGCCGAGATTTCTTCATCCTCGTCATCATCATCATCAAAGAGATCATCTTCTTCGTCATCTGACAAATCAGTATCCTCAGGATCATCATCGTTATAATCGATTGCATCTTCATCATCGTTGATAAAGGCATTGACTTTTTTACGTTTGCGACGACGTGGTGTATCTTCATCATCGTCTTCGATGCCATGGTTGACTTCTTCATCGATCGAATCAATGGCGTACCACGAACGTAAGCCCCAACGATTGTCGCCTAAAGAAATAAAACTACCGTCGATATTCAAGTCTGTATAAAACTGCGCCAATGAATCACGAATCTCGCTGTCTGAAGTTTCAAGATAGTTTTGAATTTGGTTGACCAAATCAGAAAAATCCATCACGTCACCGCGCTGCTCTAAAATCGCATGGGCAACTTCAATCATCGACAATTCGTTTTTATTTACACCTTCAAATACATTAATTTCCAAACGGGACACGTCCTTTCACAGTCTACTCCTAATCATACAAAATTACGTCTCAAATTGCAATTTTTTCTTTCAATTTCCCTTTGATTAAGCGGTAAATTCTAAAGACAGTTTGTATTCGCCGACTTTGTCAGCAGCCATGAACAAGTCATAATCGATATCGATCTTTCCCGAGTATGGACGGTCTTTCAAGCTAACGTGCAAGTGATTGGTGAAGGTGTGGAACATCATCAAGCCATACGGGGTTTGATAACTCGTCTCTAAACGTTCCTTATAAGAAAATTTCAAGCGCATGCGCATTTCCCCTGAGCGAATCAATTGAATCAATCCGTCTGGCATAATTT
Organism: Enterococcus sp. 4E1_DIV0656; assembly: GCF_002140695.1. Classification (NCBI taxonomy): domain Bacteria; kingdom Bacillati; phylum Bacillota; class Bacilli; order Lactobacillales; family Enterococcaceae; genus Enterococcus; species Enterococcus sp. 4E1_DIV0656. The sequence continues at coordinate 111,514 of NZ_NGLF01000001.1, forward strand.
TCATCGTAACGGGAATGTCGGTGCCGTCTGGCTGGATCTCTTTGTAACGGAGATATAAGGTATCACCGATCTTGACTGCTTGTCCTTGCAGATCAAACAGAAAGTTCTCTGTTTCCCCTGCTTGACGTACATTGGTTGTTAAATGAATCGAGATTGGGATTCCTTTTGATAATTCTTGCATGTACGTGTGCCTCCTTTGAAGATTTCAGTTTCATTCTTGCTTTTTTTCATTCGTTTGTCAATCATTTCAGTTGATTCTCCTTAGTCTATTTCTTCATTGAAAATAAAAAAAGAAAACAATAGCAAGTTTTCATTCTTTTCTCCAAGTAATTTTCCAAGAATCGTATATAATAAGGATAACAGGTATTTTAAAGGAGTTTAACCGATTTGACTATCTATGTAATGGATCAAACCTTACCACGTATCCACAATCCTTATGAGCCGTTTGCCTTCACCGATGTTGCCACCGAAGTTGCTGGCAAACAGGAACAAGTTTATTGTCATTTTTGGCAGTTGTCCGATACGATGATTTTAGGCATGAAAGATACCCGGCTGCCTTTTTTGACAGATGGTCTGCAGGTTTTGAAAGAAGCTGGCTATGCCTCGATCATCCGCAACTCAGGGGGGCTTGGCGTAATTAATGATGCCGGTATTTTGAATGTCTCCCTCATCTTCCCTAAACATTTGGCTGCCACCACAGATGCAGCCTATGAAATGATGGCGACATTGCTGCAAACCGCCTTTCCTGAGCGGACAATTTTGGCTTATGAAATTGCTGACTCGTATTGCCCAGGCACCTATGACCTGAGTATTGATGGGAAAAAAATTGCTGGTACAGCACAACGACGAATCAAAGACGGCGTGGCTGTCATGATGTATCTGAGTGTCAACGGCGACCAACCAGCCCGCGGCTCTCTCGTTCGTCGTTTTTACCAAGCAGGTTTGAAAGAGCGCTTTGGTACAGATGGCTATCCAGCCGTCAATCCTGCGAGCATGACCACTTTAGAAGCGGCCCTCGGCCGTAAGTTTACCACACACGAGGTGACTGACCGCTTGCAAAAAGCCCTGCTTTCCTTGATCACAGACCAATCCCTATATCCGCTTGAATCACTGGATCAATGGCGGACAGAAAATAACCTTAGCGAACAAATGCAGCAACGCTTAGCTGGCATGGAAAAGCGAAACCAACCAATAAAGGAGTTTAGCGATGAGCCTACCATATAAATATCAAACCTTAGCGATAGAAAAAGTATTTCGTGATCCTGTTCATAACTATGTCCATGTACAGCACCAAGTGATTTTAGATTTGATCAATTCCAAAGAAGTGCAGCGTTTGCGGCGCATCAAACAGCTGGGAACTGCTTCCTTTACCTTTCACGGAGCAGAACATAGCCGCTTTTCTCACTCCTTGGGCGTTTATGAAATCAGCCGTCGCATTTGCGATATTTTCCAACGCAATTATTCCCTTGAAAAAGTCGGACCAAACGGCTGGGATGATAAAGAGCGTTTAGTGACCTTGTGTGCAGCATTGCTTCATGATGTGGGCCACGGACCATACTCCCACACCTTTGAGCACATTTTCCATACAGACCATGAAGCCATCACAGTGGCGATCATTACTTCTCCTGAAACGGAAGTTCATCAGATATTGAACCGAGTGGAAGCTGGATTTCCTGAGAAAGTCGCAAGTGTTATCACTAAAACTTATCCAAATCCTCAAGTCGTTCAAATGATTTCTAGTCAAATCGATGCTGATCGGATGGACTACTTGCTGCGCGATGCTTATTTTACCGGCACTGAATACGGCACGTTTGATCTGACCCGAATTTTACGAGTGATTCGTCCGTACGAAGGCGGTATTGCTTTTTCTATGAATGGCATGCACGCTGTGGAGGACTACATCGTCAGTCGTTACCAGATGTATGTGCAAGTTTATTTCCATGCGAGTTCTCGAGGGATGGAAGTGATCTTAGCCCATTTGCTGGATCGAGCTGCAGAACTGTATCAAGTGGATTCAGAATTGTTTCAAGGCCATTCGCAGCTGCTTCTCCCATTTTTAAAACAAGAATTCACCTTAGATGAATACTTGAAACTCGACGATGGCGTTCTGAATACCTACTTTACCCAATGGACGGAAGAAAATGATCCGATCCTCAGCGATTTGGCCAAGCGGTTCTTAAATCGTAAACCGTTGAAATCCGCCCGCTTTGACGATGAGACGCAGTTGCCTATGATTGAAGAAATGCAGGGACTGGTGGAAAAAGTCGGCTTCAATCCCCGCTATTATACTGCCATCAATTCAAGCTTCGATCTGCCTTATGATTTTTATCGGCCGACTTCAGGCAAACATCGGACACAAATCGAATTACAGGAAAAAGATGGTTCCCTTGTGGAATTATCCCAAGCCAGTCAGCTAGTTGCAGCTTTAGCGGGACAAACCCAAGGTGACCAACGCTTTTATTTTCCAAAAGAAATGATTGACCCCAACATCCAAAATCACTATGATTTATTTGGAGAGACGTATCAAGAGTTTGCCAAGCACATTCGCAATGGTGCTTTGATCAAACCAAGCCACTAGGAGGAACTTATGAGTATCAAATTGATCGCCATCGATATCGATGGTACCCTGTTGAACAACGACCGCAAGATCACCCCAGCCGTTTACAAGGCATTGAAAGACGCTGAAAAGCAAGGTGTACGCATCGTTTTGTGTACGGGACGCCCTTTAACTGGTGTCCAAGATTTATTAAAGGAACTAGACTTATTTACGGACAATGATTTCGTTATTACTTATAATGGCTCTTTGGTTCAAAAAACCAAAAACCAAGAGATCATCTCTGAATTCGGCTTGTCCCAAGATGACTATCTCTTTGTTGAGATGACTGCGAGAAAATTAGGGGTTCATCTTCATGTAGAAACCGAAGATACCATGTATACCGCTAACCGCGATATCAGTCCTTATACGATTTATGAAGCCTTCTTAGTCAACATGCCATTGAAATATCGGACACCAGAAGAAATGACTGCTGACTTGAATATCATCAAAATGATGATGATCGATGATCCCGAAAAACTTAATCAGATCATCCCACAATTGCCGAGCAGTTTGACGGACAATTACAATGTGGTCAAAAGTGCTCCTTACTTCTTGGAAGTTCTAAATAAACAAGCCCATAAAGGGGCTGCTGTCAAAAAATTGGCGGAGCACTTAGGCATCAAACAAGAAGAAGTCATGGCGATCGGCGATAACGAAAATGATTTAACCATGGTGGAATACGCTGGTATCGGTGTGGCGATGGCCAATGCCACTGAAAACGTGAAAAATGCCGCAGATGTCCTAACTGCATCAAACGAAGAAGATGGTGTGGCAGAAGTAATCAACAAGTATGTTTTAGCAAATAACTAAGTGTAAAAGGCAGGTTTCCTTTTTATCGGAAGCCTGCCTTTTTTATTTTGCCAACCATTGTTCAACTGCCCATTTATGGCTGCCTCGTTTTAATCGCTGAATCGCTTCTTCTGGCGTATGCCATGACAACTGATTGGTTTCTTCTGTCGGTTCACAGACTTTTTTCCATTTGGTCATTAAATAGAAATAGCCGGGATGATGGTAAAATGTATCGCGATGGCGTGAATAGAAGTATTCAACTGCCTCCCCTAAATAGGCAGCGATCTCCCCTTCAAATCCAAGTTCTTCTATTAATTCTCGCTGGATCGCTTCTTCTTTGGTCTCATTTGGTTCAATTTCACCGCCTGGTAAAAAATAGGCGCCATTGGGTGCTTGTACCAAGATCACTTCATTTTTTTCATTTGGAAGAACGACATACGCGCCATATCTTGATTTGTATGGTTTCCCCGCTTCTTTTTCCCCGAACACAATTTCCTTTTCTGGCATGATTCCCTCCACCAACACTTTCTTTCCATTTTACCCTATGCCAATAGTCTGGACAAGCTGGAAATAACGCTCTGTTGTCTTTTATTCGTTATAAAATGATAAAATATGTTATCATACAACTATCAAGATCGAAAGGATGATTTACCCATGAAAATGGCTCACACTTGTGTCCGCGTCAAAGACTTAACGGCTTCTCTAGATTTTTATCAAACTGCCTTTGGTTTTGAAGAATCTCGCCGTCGTGATTTTCCTGAACATCAATTTACTTTGGTTTACTTAACATTGCCTGGAGATGACTACGAGCTAGAGTTGACATATAACTATGACCATCCTGGCTATGAGTTAGGCGACGGCTATGGCCACATCGCCATCAGTACCGATGATCTAGAAGCGCTTCATGAGAAGCACCAAGCTGCCGGATTTGACGTCACTGACTTGAAAGGACTACCAGGGACTTCTCCATCTTACTATTTTGTGAAAGATCCTGATGGTTATAAAATCGAAGTTATTCGCGAAAAATAAAGCGAAGATGCTCGAAAAAAGGACCTCGTGTCCTTTTTTCTTTTCGTTCCATTTACTTATAGAAAGGTTTGATCAAATGAAACCCATTATCGGCATCGCTGCTAATGAACGGCCAATGATTGAAGAAGCAGAACATTGGTTGTCCTATACACCCAAAAATTTTGTCACCCATATCCAACAAGCCCAAGGCATTCCCCTAATATTACCAATGGGTGTCGTGGAAGATGCTGCGACTTACATCAGCAAAATCGATAAACTCTTGTTAGCCGGTGGTCATGATGTCTCCCCTGATCATTATGGCGAAGATCCTCATCCTTTGATTCAAGGCATTCATCCTGATCGTGATGTCTTTGAATTGGCATTGATCAAAGAAGCAGTGGCTCAAAACAAACCCATCTTTGGAATCTGCCGCGGCATGCAGTTACTAAATGTCGCATTTGGTGGGAGTTTGTACCAAGATCTCTCTTTGATCGATCACCCAACGATCAAACACGTGCAATTACCAACGTTCTTTCAATTCCCTACACATCGGGTGGAAATCAAGGCAGACAGTCGTTTGGCTGCTCTTTTAGGCACAACCTATCAAGTCAATTCTTTTCATCACCAAGCAGTCAAAACAGTTGCAGATGATTTCAATGTGACCGCCACCGCTCCTGATGGTGTTGTTGAAGCCATTGAATCCACCGCCTATGGCGCACCGATCTTAGGCATTCAGTGGCATCCTGAGCTAGCCGCTCACAAGCTGCCTTCTGAGCAATCGATCTTCGACTTTTTTGTGCAGGAATTCTAAAGGCCTGCACCTTGTTTTCTAGATGCTAGCCAATAAAAAACGCCCGATCACAAAAAGGATCGGGCGTTTTGTTTATTTCTCATTTTTCATTAACACCAGTGATTGTTTCAACGTTGCCAAGATGCCATTGTCGTTATAGATCAAGACATTTGATTTGTACATTTTTGCAGAAACCAGCATCAGGACGATCGTGGTAACAGCAAGGATCCCTACTGAAATCAACGCTCCGCCAATCCCCACTGTATCATTAGCAAGCCGTACTGGCATAATATACGAGGACAAGAATGGGATATAAGAAGTTACTCGTAAAACAACGTTATGCGGATCCATACCGCCTAGTACGATTCCTAGCATATACCCGCCCAACGAAAGATACGTCACTGGAATAATGGCTTTCGCCGTATCTTCTGCTTTGTTCACTAACGACCCGCAAAGGGCTGACAAGACAGAATAGATCAAGATTCCTAAGAAGACGAAAACGATCGCAAACACGAGGAAAGGACCAAAAATGCCATCTGATGAAAAACTTGCCAATAAGTCTTTTACCATGGAGTTGTCCTTGATCCAGAAATAACTCCCGCCAAAAATCGCAACATACGCAACTAGCTGGGTCGCTGCAACCATGATCACCCCAGTTAATTTGGCGTAGTAATGGGTTTGTGCTCGCGTACTAGACAAAATGACTTCCATAATGCGCGTTCCTTTTTCAGAAGCAATTTCTTGCGCAATGATTTGTGCGTAAGTGATGATAAAGAAAAAGAGAACGATTGTTGCGATGGTACTAACTGCTGCTTGCATCGCGGTATTATCTTCTCCATAGGTCATTTCGCCACCTTCACTGAAGGAAACTTTTTGCCGGTCAAGTGGTGCAACTTCACTAAGAACTGCCACTTGCTCAGCAGTCAAACCAAGCTCGCTAGCTCGAAAGGATGACTGCAAGCCCGTCAATAATTGTTGGATCGTCAGCTCTAAAGCTTGCCCCATCGAGGACTCGCTTAATAATTCCCCTTGCAGCGTATCCCCTGAAGCAGTAATAACTAACAAGGCATCAGCATCTTTGTCAGCCAACTGTTGTTGTCCTTGTTCTTCGCTTTCCACAACTTCAAATTCATAATCATCGCTACTTTGCTCCACAAAGGTCTGCGCAATGGCTGGTTCATTCGCATAAACGACAATTTTATCCACACTGCTCATACCATCGGCAAAGTAACTAATCAGATAAAATCCGCCCATTGCAATGAATGGAACCAATATCATAATCAAAAACGAAATTGATTTGATATTTTTCTTATAAACATCTAATGCGATTACCCAAAACTTATTCATTTGTTTTTCCTGCCTTCCGCTTAAAGATTTCTTCTAACGTTGGCGGTTGTTGATTGAACATAGGGATATAACCATCCGCCGTCGCTAAATCAAATAAGGTTTTTCCTACTGCAGGATCAGCGATCGTAATATCATAGCTGCCGTCTTCTCTGGCAATGACTTCCTCAACACCTGCCACTGCCAAAAGCTGTTCTTTCGTCAAATTAGACTCCAAATAAACTTTCGTTCGTCCAAAGGATTCACGAATTTCATGGACCTTTCCGTTTAAGACAGTTTGACCATCCCTTAGCATAATCAAGTGGTCACAGATTTTTTCTACGTTATCCATATTATGACTGGAGAAGATGACACAAGAGCCATTTTTTTTCAGTTCAATGATCCCGTTTTTCAACAGTTCCGCGTTGACTGGATCTAAGCCACTAAACGGTTCATCTAGAATCACTAATTTTGGTTCATGGATCAACGTTGAAATTAGCTGAACTTTTTGCTGATTTCCTTTTGATAAAGATTTGACTTTATCAGTTTTCTTGCCTTTGACTTTAAACTTGTCCATCCAATAGTCGATTTTGGGTACGATGTCTTCTTTCTTTTTACCACGTAAACGCGCGAAGTAGATCAATTGATCTTCAATCGTGACTTTTGGATACAAGCCGCGTTCTTCTGGCAGATAGCCAATAAGATTGTATTCTTTTTCACTAATTTTGTGACCATCCCATAATACTTCTCCTTGATCGGCTTTCAAAAAATCCAAGATCAATCGGAATGTCGTCGTTTTTCCTGCTCCGTTTTGACCAATTAATCCCATAATCTGACCATCATTGATGGTAAAAGACAATTGATCGACTGCTGTATAATCCCCAAATGTTTTTACTAGCTGTTTTGCTTCTAACACATGCTCACCTTCCCTGTCTAATAAAATATGTCACTAAAGAAAAAACCGATAATGGCACCAACGATTGCTCCTGCAACCATCAAGATGATAGAGTCGCGGATCACCCGTTGGCGTTTCGCCAGTTTCTCTGGTTCATTGTAATAACTTGCTCGATTTTTGTATAAAAATTTCATCAAAATCGTGGTCAATCCTACCCCTATCGGAATAAATACTAGCCCAGTAATCAATCCTAGCCCAAAGGACCAAAAGGGATTTGTACGAATATTGAAATAACGAATGGAAAAATAAATCACTGCTAAAATTGCTAAACTGACCACTGAAAACAGAATCGATTTTTTCATCAAATAGCGCGTCTCATTATCGATTCGTTCTTGATAGCTTTCTTGATCGCTGAAAATCGCTGGTGTATCCGGAGATGCTTTAAAATAAAAATACCGATCTTTATAATTGCTGATATAGGTCCAGCCCCCAGCTTGATACATCGCTAGGTAATCAACGATCTCAGAAGGATCTCCTTCGAAAAAGTCCACTGCATATTTGGTCGTTTCCGATTTTCCTTTGATAAACTTCAAAAACCCTAACCGATTCATCTTCACAAAATGCCAGCCCATTGACGCTTGTTTTTGTAAACGAACCATTTCCTTTTCCGGATAATAGGCGACTCCAAGAGAAAGAAGATATTTCTTATTGATGCCCATCTTGTTCCCCTCCTAACGCTTCGAAGACCTGTTCTCCGATTTGATAAAATAGTTTGCGTCGCTGAATATCTTTCTCCAGAACCTGTCTTCCTTCTGGTGTAATCTGATAGATTTTTTTTCGATCGACGCTTTCTTCTAAATCGATCCACCCCTTTTTCGTCAGCTTTTTCAAAATCGTATACATCGTCGCGGGGCCAATCTCAAATGTTCCTTGGCTTAGCTCATGGATTTGTTTCATAATGACATACCCATGTTTTGGCTTTAAAAGCGCTAATAAAATCAAATAGGTTGAATCTGTCAATGCCTCATCCATTTGATTCCTCCATCCCACTAACTATATCACTTAATGATATATTATCGAATGATATAGCCAGCGTCAATCTTTTTTTTGGGGAAAATAAAAGCCGTCTCCGTTGACGGAAACGACTTTTGATCATTAATTAGCAATTTTGACAGGCGTATTATAAGGCATGTTATAGTAAAACCATTTGGCATCCGGCACTGCTAATCGAATACAGCCATGAGAAGCCCGAGTGCCTAATTTTCGTCCTTCAACGGAACTAAAAGCATTGGTGGACCAAGCGATACTCGTTGGGATCGTATGGAATAAATAGACCCCATGGTCTTTAAAGGAACGGTAGTAGGCGGCTCCTGAAAAAGCTAAGCCTTTTTCTGCTTGGATGCGAAAATTCCCTAAAGGTGTTGGTGTATTGAAGGCACCGGTCGAGCAAAGCATCGTATAAATCACTTTATTCCCTGATTTGATATAAACCCGCTGTTTGCTGATGGATACTTCAATATTTAAGTTTTGAACGTTTAATGAAGGATATTTTCCTCCAGTAGTATACATCCAAAAGTTACTATTTACATTTGTGGTTTGATTTTCCTTGACCCAACCGATTCGACCGGCTGGCGAAACGAGATACAGGTAGTTGCCATCACTCGTTTTTGCTAGTTTGGTCGCTTGTGCCATATACCCTTTGTAGGCACTCTTTTTCCCAAGTTTCGTACTATTTGGATCAGCTTTTTCAAAGAAATTGCCATCCCCATTCTTGACGACCACGTAGCGGCTAATGTTGCTTTGAGAGGTGATCGTATGGGCATTAGTCACCCCACTTGCATTGATGTAACCCAGCCACTTGTTATTGAGATAAAGTGAATAGTAGGTGGAGCCGTTGAAATGTTGATATTTCCCAGTAACTTGAATATTCTTGTTCATATAATCAGCGCTGCTGCCTTTTTTCTTCGCAAAAGCTAAATCTTGCCATAAGGTATAATTCTTACTTTTTAGGCGGACTGTGCGTTTTTCACTTTGCCAAGTACCGCCTTGATTGTTGGCAACCGTTGCTGCATCGGCATTTAAGTAGCCGATCCATTTTCCGTTAGCATCATAAAGGGACAAGTAGACACCGCCATTGACATGGTTATATCTTCCTTTTGCAAGATAGGTTTTTCCCGCTAATTTCGTTGTAGTATTTTTCTTACTCGACCAGCGAAAATTGCCCCAAATCGTGTAATTTTTCTTGGTCAATGTCACATATTTTCCGTAGGATTGATAGGCACCTTGTGCATCCGTCGTTAACTTAACACCCGAGGCATTGATATAGCCTAGCCATTTATTGTTATTTGTATAAAGGGAATAGTACGTCGACCCATTCAAATGACGATATTTACCAGTAACTTTGACTGTTTTGCCATTTAAAGCGGCTGTCGTTCCTTTCTTCGCTGTCCAATTAAAATTTTGCCATAGCGTATAATTCCCGCTGATGATCGTGGCATATTTTGATTCAGACTGCCATGCACCCCCAGGAGTTGTCGCTAACTTAACACCGGCGGCTTTTATCCAACCGATGAGAACATTTTTATTTGAATACAATGCGTAATAGACTACGTTATTATTCGTCGTGAATACTTCTTTGATTTCAAAGGTTTGACCATTAATGCTTGAAGAGGTGCTCGTTTTTTTATCTAAAAACACATCTTGCCAAAGCGGTTCTTTCGCACTTGTGATGGTTGCATATTTCTTCTCGGTTTTGAAGGTTCCGCCGGCAACTTTCACTGCTGCTTCTGCTACGACACCGATAACCTTTTGATCGTCGCGAATTTCAAGATAGGTCTGCTTATCGGTATCTTGATACCGTTTGACACTACGGTATACCTTGCCAGCTAATTCATCGATCGTTCCTTGTTCGATCAATTGATCCTTCTCAAAACGGTAAAGGATTTTTTGTGTTTCTGGATCCGTTGCTACGACCGGCTTGATTTTTACATATTGGTTTTTATCTGCAACTGGTTCAACATCAATGTTCCCAAGTTCTGGTTCTTCCGAAGTTTCTTCCGTCGATTGAGTAGATGAGTCTTGGGTGGCCTCGGTCTGACTGGTCTCAGTCGTAGCCGTGCCAGTACTTGACGTTGTTTCTGATGAAGAGGTAGACGTTGATGAGGACTCTGTTGTCGAACTTGACTCTATACTTTCAGTGCTGGCCTCTTGAGATGATGCTGCGCTTTCTTCTGAGAAACTTACTGACGTAGTCTCTTGCGCAGCGAAAGAAGCTGTTGTCGAATCTCCTTCATTTGCTGCATAGACTTGTGTGATCGTTCCTACGATGGGTGCGACCAGTACCCCAACAATCGCAACGCCTTGAAACAACCCGCGTTTCAACTTTTTCATTTTTATTCCCCCTTTAATCCTATTTTGGTATCACTTTCTTACTATATAAACGAGATATTTTTTAGTGCCACTCCCCACTTTAAGTATACCACTGCCGAAAGAAATATCTAAAAAAAACCTCCCAAAAACAAAAAAGCAATAGCCTCTTTCGGCTATTGCTTCAAAAACACTTATTCTATTACATATGTTCCGCAACTAAAGCTTTCAATTGATCTTTTGTATGCACCCCAATTGCTTTATCAACGACTTGACCGTCTTTTTTCAACAACAAAGTAGGAATAGACATGATCCCGAATGAAGCAGGTGTTTCAGGATTTTCATCCACATCCATTTTCACGATCTTCAATTCGTCTTCCTCATATTCATTCGCTAATTGTTCCAAGATCGGTGCTTGCATACGACAAGGGCCACACCAAGTTGCCCAAAAATCAATAAGGACTAAGCCTTTATCGGTTTCTTCTGAAAAAGTTTTATCGGTAATTTCTTTTGCCATCGTACTTCCCCTCCATTTTTAAAACTAAAAAAAGTATACCACGTATCCTAAGTTTTTTAAAATCGTCTGCTTACAAAAGGTAAGGGTTCTTAACGTTTAGTTAAACTTCACAATGGTCGCTCCATTGCCCCCTTGATTTGCTGGCGCAAATTCAAAACTTTTCACCGAGCGATGATTTTTTAGGTAGTCAGTGATCCCTTGACGCAATGCGCCAGTTCCTTTACCGTGAACGATCGTCACCTGCGGATAGCCTGCCAAAATTGCTGCATCCAAATACTGATCCACTTCATTTAGGGCTTCTTCGTACCGCTTGCCGCGTAAATCCAACTGATTGACCACTGGACTGCTGTCAGCAGAACGAATCGTATTAACGATACGCTGTGTAGGCTCCTTCACTGGCGCTGCTGGTTGGAGATCTGTTTCTGGCAAATTCATTTTCAGAATGCCGATTTGGACTTGCCACTGATTTTTACCGGCTTTTTTCAACAGTACCCCACGCTGCCCATAAGAAGTTACGAGTACCTCGTCTCCTTCTTTCAGCGTCTTGGCTGCTTTGGCTTTTTGCAGAACCTTGTTTTTTTGCAGATGTTCTTCTTGCTGCAGTCCTGATAGCTTGGTGCGCGCGTCGATCAGTTCGTGTTCTTTGACCTTCGTTTGACCGCCGGCTAACTGCATTTTACGAATATCGGCAATGATTTTTTCAGATTCCTCTTTAGCCTCTTCTACGATTTGATTGGCTTTTTGACGGGCTTTTGCCAATTCTTTTTCGCGTTCTTCAAAGAAATAACTGTAAGCTGCTTCTAATTCTTGGTGCAAGCGGGCTGCTTCTTTTACATGATGACGAACTTCCAGATACTCGGTTTCCGTCATTTTTCTTCGATTTTCTAAATCAGCGATCATTTCATTCAGGTCTTGGCTTTCTCCGTCCATGATCTCTTTGGCTTGATCAATGATCGTCTCTGGCAAGCCAAGTCTTTTCGAAATCTCAAACGCATTGCTTCGTCCCGGAACCCCGATCAACAAGCGATAGGTCGGACTTAAGGTATCGACATCAAACTCCATAGAGGCGTTGATCGTATTGGATCGGTTATAGCCATAAACTTTCAATTCTGGATAATGGGTCGTCGCCATGACATAAGCCGACTTAGCCCCGAGTTCGTCCAAAATCGCAATTGCTAGTGCTGCCCCTTCTTGGGGATCGGTCCCAGCACCTAGTTCATCAAAAAGCACCAGACTTGTTTCGTCGACTTTTTTCAACACATCAACGATCGTTGTCATATGTGAAGAAAAGGTCGATAGACTTTGCTCAATGGATTGTTCATCACCAATGTCCGCAAAAATCTCATTGAAGATCCCCATTTGGCTTTCTTCTTCTGCCAAGATTGGTAAGCCGGCTTGGCCCATGATCTGCAATAGCCCTAATGTTTTTAAGGTGATGGTTTTCCCGCCGGTATTCGGCCCAGTAATGACAACAGCTTGATAGTCTTTTCCAATCGTAATATCGTTAGGAACGACTTTTTCTTGATCGATCAATGGATGACGTGCTTGTTTAAAAAAGACATGGTTATCTTGATTGATCGCTGGTACGATTGCCTTCATCTCTTTCCCAAAACGAGCCTTGGCATTCATGAAATCCATGATTCCGATCACATATGCATTATGGAGGATCTCTCTTTGGTACGGAGCTAACTCTGCTGATAATTCCGCCAAAATACGAGTGATTTCGTCCCGTTCCGCAATTTGATGCTGACGCAAGCGGTTATTTTGTTCCACTACTTGTTTCGGTTCGATAAACAAGGTTTGACCAGATGAACTTTGGTCGTGAACCACGCCGCCGAAAACACCTCGGTATTCTTGTTTGACTGGAATCACATAACGCTCATTTCGCATGGTTACGATCGTATCACTTAGATACTTTGCATTGCCACCTCGGACGATGCCATCCAATGTCTCACGGATCGTCCGTTCTGCTCGTCGGATCGATTGACGAATTCCCCGAAGTGCTGGAGAGGCATCGTCTGTGACTCGGCCATCCTCATCGATAGCTTCTTTCAAGCGACGATTCAAGGTTGGTAAAGAAACCAACTGTTCTTCCCAGTGATACAAGCGGGAAAATTCAATCTCACTTTCAGACAAATCAGCAAAAAAGCGTTTCAATTCCTGCGTAGTTGATAAGACGCGGGCAACTTGTGCCAATTCAACGCCGTTTAAATCTGCGCCGATTTCGATCCGTTTCATTTGGGGACGAATATTCTCAATTTTTGGTACAGGGATTCCGCCTCTTAAACGCTGGATCTTGATCGCGTCTTCTGTTTCTGCTAGCCAAGAGGAAATGACTTGCGCATCACTTGATGGCACAAGCTTTGCTAAGGCTTCTTTTCCTTGGGCTGTTACGATATACTGACCGATTTGACTCTTTACTTGTTCAAATCCTAAAACATCAAGGATCTTAGTATTCATTCTTTTCTCACCTGCTTTGTTTTAACTTTTTGTTCCTAAGAAAAAGGCAGAATGGCTCTGCAACCATCTGCCTGCTTTTTACCCAATCACATCTGTGATCCACAATCGATAGAAGTAATCTGAGAGAATCGGTGACCGATCAACGATGAAATTCGCAGTTCCGCTCGTTTCAAACAGATTTTGAATCGTGGCAAACGGGATCATTGAGAGAATCATGAAAAACATATACAAATTGATATACATCAAGATGACATTCAAAACACCCGCAACTGCCCAGTCATAGCCGCCTAAAAAACGTAGGCGTTTGTAACGCAAACTGTCTGCAAAAATCACTAATAGTTTGGTGATCAGCCAACCAGCAAAGAGTACCATCACAAAAGCGATGGCCGCATAATAGGCTTTGTCTAAATCTAAAGCCAGTTCCATATCGTAGTATTTTAACTTTGAATCCGCCGTTACTGACATATAAGGAACATAGAGCTCAATTTTTTTCGCAATTTCTTGGTAATTCGCAACTGCAAAGAAAAAAGAGAGCAAATAGCCCAAAACTGAGACCAATTGTAAACTGGTTCCGCGCCGCGCGCCGCCGTAAAAGGCTGCCAACAACAAAACCAAGACAAATAATCCAATCATTTAGGAATCCTTTCTACGCCGCACTACCCATGGGCTGTCTTTTCTTGAATTTTTCGTTTCCTTTGTTCATTTAAGATCTGTTGTGCTTCCACATGATTATGGATCTCCACATCACTGCGACCTGTCTCATCGAGAACTTTCCGTGCTTCGGATTCGATTGCTTCGATCCGCTTGATGCGATTCTCAAGCTCCGTTGCTTTAATGGCTTGTCCCCGCAACTCGTCCACTTTTTTTTGTAGGACCAAAAGCTGTTCTTGTTTTTTCAGCTGGTCGGAAACAGCGTTGATCGCTAATAAGATCGACGCTTGTTCTTGATCGGTTTGTGGCGATAATTGCATAATCTCAAGCAGTTGGTCATTGACCAATCTTGTCACCATATCCATGTGTTCTTTGCTTTCGCGTCCAATAATCGTGTAACTTTGATTCGCGATAACTGCTTTATAGCGTTTCTTTTGCTCCGTCATAGGAATATTTCCTCCCATTGCTTACATTCTGCTCTATTCTATCACTTATTGAACATGTGTCGCAAACTCTTAACTATTATACGTGATTTTCTTATGAATTTCCATGCCAATCGTTTGTTTGCTGATCGTCTTAGTAAAAAAGAATAAGAAGTATGGTAAAATCTTAAAGTATCCTTTTGTCTACCTAAGAAAAGACAAAAAAACAGGAGGAATCAAATGAGTACGATCGTTATCAAAGTACCAACTTCAACTATCAAAAAGATGCAGCAATTTTACCAACGAGAACTGCTGGCTAAGAAAGTTCCTTATACAGTGTTTGTCGCCAAAAAAGGGCCAACAACGATCACTGCTTATACGTCTGGAAAAGTCATGTTTCAAGGAGCGACTGCCGAAAAAGAAGCTTCCTTATGGGGCGATTCGGCAAGTGCTGTACCGGATAAGAAAAAAGCGACTGTTTCAACCACTGCGTTGCCAGCAGGATTTAGCGAAAAAAGCGTCGTCGGCAGTGACGAGGTCGGCAACGGCAGTTATTTCGGTCCTTTGGTGGTCTGTGCCGTCTATGCCAAAAAAGAGCAATTGCCACAGCTGAAAGCCTTAGGTGTCAAGGACTCAAAAATGCTGACAGATCCAGAGATCCGTAAGATGGCGCCGAAAATCAAAGAATTGGTTCCTTACCAATTGCTCACTGTTACACCCAGCAAATACAACGAGATCCAACCAAAATACAACACGGTCCGAATGAAAGTTGCTTTGCATAATCAAGCCATTCGTTTGCTTTTGCAAAAGATTGCTCCTGAGACACCAGATGCCATTTTGATCGATCAGTTCACAAGCGAAAAAAATTATCGCACTTATTTAAAGTCGGAACAAGCAGCGGTTACCGAAAAGCTCTATTTTGCGACGAAAGGTGAACAATATCATCTAGCAGTAGCGGCAGCCTCTATTTTATGTCGTACAGTCTTTTTGGATGAATTAGATGCAGCCTCTAAAGAAGTCGGTTTGCGCTTGCCTTCTGGCGCCCACGCAGCTGCTGACCAAGTTGCCGCAAAATTACTGCAGCAAGGTGGCATAGCACTATTGGGCAAATATGCCAAACTGCATTTTGCGAATACCGAAAAAGCACAGAAACTCGCTAAACTGTGAGTTCTCGTATTTTCAAAAAAACTGCCACTGCTTCTGATAAAGGAAGCAGTGGCAGTTTTTGTCCTCAGTACCAGTTGAATGCTGCGAATCAAAGCCCTAAGCCCGCTGCTTCGATTCCCATCGTGATCAACCCAGCCAAATAGTTTTCTGAAAACCGATCTGAAAAGTGTAACTTTGGTAAGACGCCATAATGAAACACTGCTGCCAGCTGCTTTTCCAAAAAAGAGCGCGGCACAAGCGCCTGCCACTCAGAGGGCAAAAACAAAATGACTTGATGCGGGTCCGTGACTGCCACGATCGCTTGAAGAGTGGCAGTCACTTGCTCTTGGATCGCCTCTGTTGCCATAGGGTAAGAAACTTTGTAAAGATGCGGCAAATGCTTGATTTCGCCACTTAAATGGTTGGCTCCTTTAAAGAGCTGTTGGTCGATGACCAGTCCCGCACCTGGCGGATAATTTTTCGGAAAATAAATGCCAGCCACGATTTTTTTCTCTTCTTTGAAATGGAATACCGATGCATTCACGTCATTCTCAATAAGCGTTTTTACCGCGATCTCCTTTTCAATCAATTCCCCTAGCGCCATGTCCTTAAATGCAGGAGCATCCATGATCTTCAGTCTTCCAGCAATTTCCACACCAGGAATTCCCACGACTGCCAAGCTGATTTTCGGGTATTCCTGTTTTATCTGACGAATCACTTGCAAGAACTGCGGCAATCGGCCCTCTGCTGACTGCTCATGATGCAAAATGTTCCCGACGAGATCGACGACTGAAAAACGAATCACGATCTGCTGGTCTTCTTCGATAAACTGAATGATCAACAACAGTGTCCGTTGCGCATTGTACTGGTAAGCCGCAGCTTGACGTCCTCCCGTTCGTTGCGGTTGATCCGTCGTCAAAAGCAACTGCTTTTCTATCAATTCAGGAAGCAGCTTGTTGATCGTTACCACGCTTAATTGAGAGGCATCTGCCAGTTGGCGCTTGGTCATAGGCGCTTGCTGCTGTTTTAGCAAATCCAGCAATACTGCCTGATTATGTAATTTAATGGTCGTTGGCTGATAAGCTTTCATTTTTCTCCCCCTCAACGCTCCTATTTTAACAGATAAAAAGCTGGGAATATACCTTTATTAATTTTGTTAACAAAGGTATAATAGAAGCAACTTATTAAACAAAGTTTACTAAGTTCAAAAAGGAACGAAGAAAGAACGACGCATGTTGCTTATTAAAGGAGTTGTCAATAATGAAAATTGAACACATCGCACTATATGTCAATGATTTAGAAAAAATGAGAACATTTTATGAAACCTACTTTCAGGCGGTCAGCAACCAAAAATATCATAATCCGAAAACAGGCTTTCAGTCCTATTTTTTGACCTTTGATTCTGGAAGTCGGTTAGAATTAACGACCAAGAAATTTTTAAGCCCTCGTGTCAGTGAGAGCTTAGGCTACACTCACCTTGCGATTGCAGTAGGTGATCAAGCTGACGTTGATCGATACGCTCAACGGTTTGTTGAAGATGGCTACCCTCTTTTAAATGGTCCTCGTACGACAGGCGATGGCTATTATGAAGCAGTTGTCCAAGACCCCGAAGGCAATTTGATTGAATTAACCACCGACGATTTACCGTCTTAGAAAGGATTTTGCAATGAAAGAAGATTTTGATTATCAAGCGATGTTGGCTGGTCAACTGTATCAAGCTGCCGGTATTCTCCCTGAGAATGGCTCAGTGGAGGGGAAAAAACGTGCCCAGGAAATCAACCTTTTACCAGTCGATGACCGAGAAGGAATCATCGCCAAAGAAAAAGCACTCTTTGGCAAATTTGGGCAGCATTGCTTTATCCAACCACCCCTTTTTGTCGACTATGGTCGCCATGTTGAGATTGGTGATCACTTTTATGCCAATATGGATTGCATTTTTTTAGATGTCAATAAGATTCTGATTGGTGATCATGTGATGGTGGGACCACGGGTCAGCTTCTATACAGCCGGCCATCCGATCGATTCTGTGATCCGCAGTCAAGATTTGGAATTTGGCCTACCGATCACCGTCGAAGATTACGTTTGGATCGGAGGCAATAGTACGATTTTACCAGGTGTCACGATCGGCAAACATGCCATCGTCGCTGCTGGTTCCGTCGTCACAAAAGATGTGCCGCCGAATACGATCGTCGGCGGCAATCCAGCCCGTCTGATCCGTGAGATTCAGCCGACTGACAAAGAGCATTGGGAAACGGCCGCCCAGCTTTATTATCAAAAACGAGCAGACTGGCAGAAGCAGCAAAAATAACGAAACAAAAGGAGACGCCATGATTTTTACAGACTATCACGTTCATAGTGATTACAGCGATGATTCTTGGTATTTGATGGAAGATGTAGTCAAAGACGCCATTAACCTAGGCTTAGCAGAAATCTGCTTTACCGATCATGTGGATTATGGGGTCAAAGAAGACTGGCAAGCGACGGATGCGTACCTCGTCGGAGCCAATAAAGTCGTAAAAAATGTCTACTACGACTTGTATTTTACCGAACTGGCACGCTTAAAGGAAACATACAGTGACCAAATCAAGCTAAAAACTGGGCTGGAATTTGGGATGCAAATGCACACGATCCCACAATTTACCCGTCTTTATCATTCGCATCCCTTTGACTTCATTTTACTTTCCGTTCATCAGGTAGACGATCAAGAATTTTGGACTGGAGAATTTCAAAAAGGACGCAGCCAACAGGAATGCTACGAGCGCTATTATGATGAAATGTATCAGCTGGTCACGACATATAAAGAGTATTCCGTCTTAGCTCATATGGATTTGATTCGTCGTTATTTAGATAAAGAGAAGGATGCTTTTGAACAAACGAAAGAACAAATCGCAGAGATCTTGAAAGTCGTGATCAAAGATGGCAAAGGCATTGAACTGAATACCTCTTCCCACCGTTACGGAATCAATGGGTATACGCCATCGATCGAGATCCTCAAGCTTTATCGTGACTTGGGGGGAAGCGTGCTAACCATCGGCAGCGACAGTCATAAACCAGAGCAGCTCAGGTTTCAAATCAAAGAGGGACAAGATCTTTTACGATCATTAGGATTTACTGAACTCTGTACGTTTGAACAGATGCAGCCGATTTTTCATCGTTTTGCTTAACCTGCACAAAAGCTCCGTCTTTTGCAAAAATCATCCCCTCGTCTTTCGTTATGAACCTAAGTATTTTAAACAACAAAAAGAACGACCGCTTCAATCTGCGGTCGTTCTTTTTTTAGACATTAGTTCGTCCATGCAGCAACTTCTTCTGGGTGATTGGCTACCCAATCTTTGGCTGCATCTTCGGCTGATGTTCCGTCATTGATTGCTAACATGACTTCTTCCATATCTTCTTGTGTCCAGTTGAAACGATCAAGTACTTCGTAAACTTCTGGCATGTCATCTGCTAATCCTTGGCGTACAACAGTGTTGATGCTTTCTGCTTCACCCATTGTTCCTTCTGGATCATCCAGATATTTCAGATCATATTTCGCAAACATCCAGTGTGGAGACCAACCAGTAATAACGATCTCATCTTGGTTCTTGATGGCTTGGCCCAATGCCACTGTCATCGCTCCAGAAGAAGAGGTAGCGACATTCCAATCTGAAAGGTTGTCATACGTCGCAACCGTATTCTCCGCTGCATTCACGACACCAGCTCCTGGTTCGATACCAGTGATGGTTTTTCCAGCTTCGTCAGAAAGGTCGGCGATGGAATCTACATCCATATAACTTGGGACAACGATCCCCAGTTTTGCCCCTTCTAAGTTAGGACCTAAGTTCTCGACTTGGTCTTGGTACTGTTCATACTGGGATTGATGCGTAGATGGCAGCCAAGCAGCAACCATCCCGTCAACTTCCCCTTTTGCCACCGATTCCCACATGATGGCATTATCCAAAGGCGTCGTGTTGACTTCGTAGCCCATTTGCGACAAGACTTCTGCCACCACATGGGTAGATGCGACTTCCGTATCCCATTCGACATACGCCAAGTTCACCGTGCCTTTGCTGTCAGAAACATTTCCAAAGGCAAACGATGCGCCAATCAAAGCAACGACTGCCGCTGCAGCAATCCCGCCAAAAAGACGTTTTTGTTTGCGACTTGTCTTGCTGGCTGCTTTTTGATGTGCCGAACGATTCAAATTCTGGGTAAAGCGATCCATGATGATCGCTAAAATAACTAAGGATACCCCACTGACAAATCCGTTACCGACTTGTGCTCGTTGCAAGGCGGACAAGACGCCGCGCCCTAACCCAGGAGCACCGATCATTGACGCGATCACGACCATTGATAATGCCAGCATCGTGGTTTGGTTGACCCCAGCCAAAATAGTGCTTTTGGCTAGTGGCAATTCTAATTTGATCAGTTTTTGCCAGCCAGTCCCACCGAAGGAATCAGAGGCTTCCACCAATTCACGAGAAATTTGGCGAATCCCTAAGTTCGTCATCCGAACGGTTGGTGGTAGAGCAAAGATCACTGAGGCGAAGACCCCAGGAACCATCCCGATCCCAAAGAAAGCAACCGCAGGAATCAAATAAACGAAACCAGGCATCGTTTGCATAAAGTCTAAGATCGGCGTCACGATACTTTGCGCTTTTTCGCTTTTCGCCATTAAGATTCCTAGTGGAATCCCAATGATTATCGAAACCAAACTCGACAATAAGACCAACGTCACGGTGTTCATCAAGTCTGTCCATAACCCTTGGTTATAGATGAACAGCAACCCGACAAAAGTAAAAGCTGGCAAGCCGAATTTTTTGCGTGAAACGAAAAAGGCAGCAGCCGTCAATAAGACGATCATCAACAACGGTGGTACAAACAATAATACATTTGTAATAGCGTCCATGATAAATTGTCCGAAAGACTGTAAGGCTGAAAACAATCCACTGAAAGTTCCTGTTAGCCAATCAGTAAAGTTTTCGACCCAATCAGCCACCGGAATCGTATGTTGTAAGAAATTATCCATTTGTCACTACCCCTTCCTCTGCTAGAGCGGCTGAATCGGTCTCAGCCAACGCTTCAATCACGCTTCCGCGGATCACGACTCCGATCAAACGATCGTTTTCTACCACGGCTAAAGGTGTAGGCGAATCATAGATCAAATTGAAGATATCCGTTACCAGCATATCTTTATCAATCTTTTTAACATTTTTATCAATAACTTCCTTCAAGGTCAGATTGTTTTTCCGCGCCTCACGAGCAGACTCGGCTGTCAAGCTTCCTTTTAGGTGACGACGTTTGTCGACGGCTAACAACATGCTGACTTCTTCTTTCCGCATCCGGTTCAATGCTACGCTTGGTCCATCGATCTCGATGTTCGTCGTCAATGCTGGAACCATGATGTTTTGCGCAGTCAAGACTTTGGAACGATCGACATCTTCCACGAAATCACGCACGTATTGGTTGGCAGGATTCGTCAAAATATCTTCTCCTGTACCGATCTGCATGATCTGACCATCTTTCATTAAAGCGATCCGGTCACCGATCCGCAAGGCCTCGTTCAAATCATGGGTGATAAAGATGATCGTTTTTTGAACATTGGCTTGTAGTTCTAAAAGTTCATCTTGCATTTCACGGCGAATCAGCGGATCGAGTGCTGAAAAGGCTTCGTCCATCAAGAGGATCTCTGGATCATTGGCTAACGCACGGGCAAGTCCCACACGCTGTTGCATCCCTCCAGACAGCTGGTCAGGATATTGGTCTTTAAAAGAAAGCAATCCTGAGTTTTCTAACGCTTTTTCCGCTTTCGCTGTTCTTTCTTCTTTCGAGACCCCACGGACTTCTAGTCCGTATTCTGTGTTCTCTAAAATTGTCCGATGAGGGAAAAGGCCAAAGCTTTGGAAAACCATGTTGATTTTGTGACGGCGAACTTCTCGTAGTTCCTCTTTACTCATTTTGGCAACATCCACGCCATCTATGTAAATATCTCCGCCAGACGGCTCGATCAATCGATTCAATAGTCGAATCAATGTTGACTTCCCGCTTCCAGAAAGGCCCATGATGACGAAAATCTCGCCTTCGTTGACTTCAAAGTTCACATCATAGACCCCGACGGTGGCACCCGTTTTTTCTAAAATCTCGTTTTTGCTGCGTTGTTCTTTGACCATGGCAAGAGCTTGCTGCTTTTTCTTACCGAAGATTTTGGTTAAGTGTTCCACTTTAACTTTACTCAAATGATTAATACTCCTTTTTCTGAAAAATTTCACGAAAGTGACCATACTATCTTAACAAGATGTGGTCACTTTGTCAAAAAAAATTTCCCAATGCTTTTTCTTTTGCAAAAAAAGCATGGGAATCAGGAAAAAGAATTACGCTGAATGGTCCGTTGGATAGAAGAAATTGGTCATGCGCTGCAACGCCAGTTCATTTCCGACAAAATAAATCGTATTGCCTGCACTGAATTTCGCATAAGGTCCTGGTGACAACAACAATTCTTCGGTTGTTTGGATTGCGATGATCGTCGCCCCTGTGGCTTGCCAAATATTCAATTCATTGATACTTTTTTCCAAATGCTGCGCTTGTTCCGTCAACTGAAGTTCAAAGGGCACAAACGGACTCATATGGTGTACCTTTTTGGTCTGCTGCACTAACGTGTTCAACAAGTCAGAAAAATTATCCAGCTCTTGCTGCTGCCGCTCCACACTGTCTAAAATGTCTTGTCTGATTTCTTGGATCGACTGCACATCTTGGTATTGTTCAACAAAGGCCTGTGCTTTTTCCTTTGAAGCAATATAGGCGCCGCTGCCATGACGGACATCCATGATTTCTAAATCAACTAATACATTGATCGCTTTGCGGGCTGTTTCAGGAGAGACATTGAAATTGCTGGCTAACGTTGAGCGCGCATGGATCTTTTGCCCAACTTGGTAGCGATTTTCAACGATTCGTTCCGCGATCGCCACGGCAATCTGCTGATAACGAGGCAAAGCGACCTTCTTTTTATCTTGAAACTTATTCGTCATGATGAACTTCCTTTACTTTTTTTTCATCATAACAAGAAACATTGTTGGTGGCAACTATTCACTGGTTCGCGAATTTTTGATCAAGCGGGCACGGATGACCGCTGTTTCTTGCTGTATCTGCTTTTGTAGATCTTGCAGCAGTATTTCATTTGTCTCATCAAGATCAATCAAGGTATAGGCGACTCCGGCTTTTCTCTCACTCGCCAAATTATCGATATCTACGCCTGCTTCAGAAATGATCCGCAATAGCGGGGCAAAAGCACCAGGCTTGTCGTGATAAAACAGCGCCAAGCGATACGGTGCCAAAAAAGGCAACTCTGCATGAGGAAAATTGACCGATTCTTGAATCGTCCCAGCGCGCAAATAGGCATGCATGCGATCAAAAACTACGTGATCCCCCTTTTCCAAGGCATTGGTAGTACTGCCGCCGATATGCGGATAACACAACACTTTCTGTTGTCCGATCAAGCCGGCACTAGGAAAGTCGGTGATGTATTGTTTGAGCTGATTTTTGGCTAGTGCTTCTAAGACGGCTGCTTCTTCCACGATCTCCCCGCGCCCAAAATTCATCAACACTGCATTTTTTTTCATCTGCTGAATCGTTTGTCGATTCAGCATGCCTTTGGTTTCCTGACTTAAAGGGAGCAAAACCACTACAAAATCTGATTCGGCCAACAGTACGTGCAAGTCACTGACTTGTTCGTAATCGTGTGCCGCTTTTTTCGTACGGGCATAGCCGAGGACTTCCATCCCTAGCTGATGACAGGCTTTTGCCACCCGTTCACCGATCTCTCCTAAGCCTAAAATACCGATGGTTTTTCCAGCTAATTCTTCGCCGATCACTTCTTTTCGCCGTTCTTCAGCTACCTTCAACACCTCTTCTGCTTCAATTTGACCTGACGTTAGCTCTTCTTGCAAATCGGCTACCGTCTGGATGGCTTTGAATAAGGGGCGAACGCTGAGAAACAAATTGGAGAGCACCAATTCTTTGACTGCATTGGCATTGACACCGGGACTATTGAAGACTACTGTGCCATTTTGAGTACACCGTGCCAAATCGATCGTATTGGTGCCTGTTCCTGAGCGAGCGATCACAGCTAATTCTGGTGTGATCAATTCGTTAGGAACCGTTGAACTGCGTACAAACAGCGCCTCTGGGGCCGCTTGATTTTTTAACGAGTATCCTTTTTTGATTGCTCGCTTACCTATCGTTTCGGTCATCTTATCTAACTGATAAATCGTCTCCATAAAGCAGACCTCCTTTTGTCTTTAGTGCGTATTAGTCAAATAGTACAAAAAAGTGCGGTAAAATGATAGCAATACGCAAGAGAGGATGATTACTATGCACCTATCGATCACAAATTTTCCAGATGAACAGCCGATCGTTGGCAAAGACTCGCAGCTTCAAGACACAGCTTTAGGAGACTATGTCGAAATTGGCGAAGCCAATCACATTGATCATTCTTCCATCGGCAATTATACCTATACGGGGCAATATTGCTTTATTCAGAACAGTCAATTAGGACGTTTTATCAGTATCGCAGCGATGGTCCGCATCGGCCCCACCAATCATCCCTATGAACGCCCTAGTCAGCATCTTTTTGCCTATAATGGCGAAGGCTATGGATTTGCGCCAAAGGACGAGTCCTTCTTAGAAAAACGCAAAGCAAAAACGACCGTCATTGGCAATGATGTCTGGATCGGCCACGGTGCCGTGATCCAATCTGGTTTGACCGTCGGTGATGGTGCCGTGATCGCCTCAAACGCAGTCGTAACCAAAGATGTGCCGCCTTATGCGATCGTCGGCGGGGTTCCAGCAAAAGTGATCAAATACCGCTTTGATCCAGAAAAGATCACTGCTTTACAAGAAATCGCTTGGTGGAATTGGAGTCGTGCAGAATTAGAAGCACGCTATCTGGATTTCCGGCTCCCAATCGAAGATTTTATAGTAAAATACACCCGTTGATTATGCGCTTTTTCCGCTTAGTACGAGGAATGAATGATAACACATCACAGTCATTCATTCTTCGAAAGTCTTTGAGGGAAGGATTTTTTAGAAATAAATAAAAAACACTGAAAATCTATTGTATCGAGAAATTCCTGTGCTAAAATGGAGAAATCAAATGAAGTTTTTCACGAACTTTTAAAGGAGTGTTCTATTTGACCATTTTAGACTATCGTCCATTAAATCTTTACACCAATTACCGAGAAGCTGCCGAGGCATTTCCTGACACAACCATCATCCACGATGAAGTGCTACCAGCATTTCCTGAACTTGGCTATCGTAGTACCTACCGTTCGAGTCATGAAATGATTTTAAAACGTGCTTACCAACTTGCTGCACTAGGCGTGCAAGCCGGCGATAAAATCATTCTTTATAAATCTTCAAAATTCGATACCTATTTATTAGCAACGGCTGCTTCTTACCTTGGCGCAGTGCCTGCTATGATCTCTTACCATTTCCCTGCTGAAACCATCGAAGTGTTTGTGGATCGCTTAGAAGATCCATTCATCTTATTTGATGAAGAAACCGAAGGCCGCGTCGCACAAGTGAAAAATAGCAGTACTGATAAACAGATTTCTGTTCGTCATCTGCTGCAACAACCAGCGGAACCCGTGGCACAAACTGAGTTACCGGCGGATCAAATTTCCTATATGACCCACACTTCTGGAACAACGGGTATTCCAAAATTGATTTGTCATTCGGCAAACTCCATGGGCTGGCGGACAAAATGGCAAAAAACGATCTTCACCAAGATTGATCGCACCAAGGCAGACTCTGATTTAATTGCGTTCCATATTTCACCGGTGCACTCCCGCTTCAATATCGGCATCTCATCCTTGATGGCGATGGGCTTTCCGATGATGCCATTAGCCAATGCCAACGGCGCTCATGTCGTAAGCATGTTAAAAGAATATCCACCAATCGCTTTGGAAACTCATCCAAACAATTTTGTCCAATGGAGCTTCGTGGCAAAAGAACAACCAGATGCTTTCGCCAATATTCGTTACTATCACTCAACCTTTGATGCCATCAACAATCAAACAATGGCCACTTTTTTAAATACTTCAGCAACAAAAGAAGCAATCTTTTTGCAAGTCTATGGTCAAAGTGAATGCGGGCCAATGATCCTAAAAGCACATACCTTAGAAAGCATCGCTACCAACGATGCCCGTGATATGGGTGTTGGTCTAGAGGACTTAACGAGAGCACGGATCGCCGATGCAGAGGGCAACGAGCTGCCAGCCAATACCGATGGGCACATCCATTTCCTTTCAAAAGGACGCGCGTTGACCTATTATAAAGAAGATCAGCGTTTTGCTGACAATGTCTATGGCGCTTGGTGGGACAGTGGTGACTACGGCATGATGGATGATCAGGGACATCTTTACTTAAAAGACCGTCAAGTGGACTTGATCAAAAATATTGAAAGCAATCTTGCTTTGGAAGACCTTTTGCTGGATCATTTAGACTTCCTTGCCGAAGTTGTGATCGTTCGCGACAAAGAGAACTCACCACAACCTATCATTGCTTTAGCGCCAAATCGTGAAATGGATTGGGATGCTTGGTGGAAAATGGTGGAAGATCTCCCTCACCTCAATCAGCCAATTTTACGCGACTACGATGATATCCCACGAACAGCAACCATGAAAGTCCAACGACTACAAATTGAAAAAGAATTCAAAAACGCAGAATAAAACAAAAGAAACGGCCAGCAGATTTCCCTGTTGGCCGTTTCTTTTGCTTTCGCTGTTTTTCTTTGGCTGCTGTTATTCTTTCGCTGACCCTTTTCTTGAGTAGATACGTTCTTTAGGTTGCCCATATTGACTTAGCTTTGTTTCAGCTAACGTGATACCAAAGCCCTTTCCATCAGGTACCAGCAGCTTTCCTTCATGCAAAGTTGCAGGCTGTGTAATGACATCATCATAAAAGTAACGGTCAGAAGCGGAAAGGTCCCCGGGAAAATGGAAAATATCTTGACTCGCAAATTGCAAATTCATGGCTCGTCCTACACCAGACTCAAACATGCCGCCTAACCAAACAATCAGTCCATGGGTTTGACATCGATCAAGGATTCGCAAAGCTTCGGTGATCCCACCGACACGGGGGATTTTCAGGTTGATCGCACGGCAGCTGTCCAGTGCTGCGACTGTATCGACGTCTTCCGCCGTTCGAATATCTTCATCCAAACATAGAGGCGTCTTCATCTGTCGCTGTAGCTGACTGTGCCCTACCAAATCTCGTACCTTAAGGGGTTGCTCGATCATCACCAGACCTAAGTCATCAAGTGCCAAAATGCGTTCTGGCGCACTCTGATAGGCTCCGTTCGCATCTGCCATCAAAAGCAATTCTGGAAAGGCTTGTCGAATCGCTCGCAAGGGTGCAACATCTTGCCCTGGCTTGATTTTTAACTTGATTCGTTGATACCCTTGCGCGACATAAGCGGCAACAAGAGCCATTAGTTTTTCGACAGAGTCTTGCATGCCGATACTAACGCCAACAGCGACACTCGGTCGGGTGGCGGTATACAGCTCTTTCACACTTTTATCTATTTGTTTGCCATATAGATCCCAAATTGCTGTTTCTAAAGCCGATTTTGCCATGTAGTTTCCTTGGACCGTTTGAAACAATTGCCAAACTTCTTGCGGATGCTCGATCTCTTGGTCAATCAATAATGGGATCAGTGCTGTTTCAATCACTTGTCGAGCAGAAAAGAGGGTTTCTTCAATGTAATCTGGCTGCTCAAAAGCGACCAATTCACCGATGCCAACCGTTCCATCCTCTCCAGTCACCAAATAAAGATCAAAGGCTTTTTCTGTTAATTGTCCGTAACTTGTCACAAAAGGTTGTTTGAGGGGCAAGCGACAGGCGATGCGCTCAATTTTCTCAATCTTCATTGCGTTCTCTCCTTGTCAATCAGCTGACTGTGGCCTCGATCCTTTTACAAACCATTGATCGATTTCATGACGAACCTGTGTCGGCTGTTCTAAATGGATACAATGTCCAGCATTAGCAACGACTTTGATGGTCATCTCTGGTTGCAGCTGCTTCATTTGGTGGGCGATTTTCCGAAACTTTAAATCTTTTTCCCCCGCTAAATAAAGAATTTCACAAGCTAGCTGCGGAAGTGCCGACCAACAGCTTGGCTGTTTGCCAGTACCACCGTGAACCAAGCTTACTGCCAAGCCAAATTTATTTTGCTGCAAGCGTCCTTGGCGTACAGCAGCCTGCTGCACTAAGGGCAGCTCCTTTTGACTAGCAAACAACGGCAGTTCTTGCCAGTAATCGACAAAATCGACCAAAGGCTCCCTTAGTAAGCGCAATCCTAAGCGGCGATCGTGCCGCTGACGAGCGAGTCGTTCTGCTGGATCAGCCAACCCGGGGGAACCACTCTCAAGCAAAAGATGGGTCACTGCAGCTGGTTCCTTGACTGCCCAGACAAGTGCGATTCGTCCCCCCATCGAGTAGCCATAAAGGCCATAACGTTCAATCCCTAGCTTCGCTAAAAGCTGTGCAAGATCCTCTACCAGTAAAGGAAGTTCATAACGCATGGGATGGACATAAATCGATGACCGTCCATGTCCAATCAAGTCGACTGCCAATACATTATAAGAACCTTCCTCTGCAAAAACCGGTCGAAAACTTTCCGAAGAACCCGTGAAGCCATGCAATGCCACAAGGGTTGGTAAGGCTGGTCGATACGGCTGCAGCCACTGATAAAAATAACTGACGCCATTTATCGTGTCCTTCATGGCTGCGCTCCCGCCTCGCTAAACTGCTGTTGCAGTGCTTGCCAAGTATTGACCGGATCTTTTTGCTCACCTTTCACTTCGATTATTTGAAAGCACGGCCGTTGGCTTGTTTCCGTTAAAATCGTTTGAAACTCTAGCAAAGAGGTCGGTGTGTGCCAATCTGCCTCATATAAGGCCGCCACTTTTTGAAAATCAAGGTCTAACGGCGTGCCAAAGAGCGGGACAAAGTCGTTTGGTTCTAAGGTGTTTTGTGACAAAAAGGAAAAGATCCCACCACCGTTATTATTCAGTAAAATGATCGTTACTGGCAATTGATACTGACGCAGTAGTTGTAGGCCGTTCATATCATGGTATAACGCTAAATCACCAATCAACAAGTAGGTAGGCCTTTGACTGGCTGAAGCAATCCCAGCTACGGTCGAGACAAGGCCGTCGATCCCATTGACGCCCCGATTTCCATACACTCGATAAGTGGAGGAAGTTTTGCTGCCGTAGCGATCAAAGAAACGGATCGCATTGCTGTTTGCCAAAAGAATTTGCGCTTCTTCAGGTAGACATTGTTGGAGCATGCGCACAGCGCTGCTCTCATCCCATTGTTTCAACTGCGGACTTGCAGCAATCACCTGATCTGCCCGCGCTTGAAGTGCTTGCCATTGTTGTTGCCACGCCGTATGTTTGACGATCGGCAACTGGGTGATGGCCACCACGAAAGTGCTGATCGCTGCTTCGATCAAATAGTTTGCCCGATGCAACTGGTCTTGCCACTGCCCCGATGGATCAACAAAGAGCCACGTCGTCGTATCCGCTGCTTTGTTCAACCATAATAGGACATTTTTAGTGACTGGTAAGCGACCAAAACGCACGACCACTTCTGGTTGGAAGGCAGAAGTCAATTGCGGGAAAACAAGATCGGCTTGACTGATAAATGTTCCTACTTTGGTACCGGCTGTCGCCAAATTGGTCAATGGATCGCCGACAATCGGCCAGCCTAATTTCTCTGAAAAAGCCAGCAACTGCTGCGCTTCTTCGATCGTAAGGCTTTCTCCAGCAATCAGAATACCTTTTTTACCAAAGTAAGGGGCTAGCTGGGTGATCATCTCTGCTGATAGCTCTTGTTGTGGTGCCAGATAGCTCACGTCTTGCTGCATACTGCATTGGCGACTAAAGTCAGGCAACAGCGGCTCCCGTAATGGAAAGTTGATTTGGACAGGGCCTTTCGGCTGTTTTTGCGCTTCGATCGTGCAAGTTGCAGCTTGCCAAAAACTATAACGCAACAAAGCAGGATCGTTTTCTGGTACCGTCATTTCTACCATCTTTTTGACATGAGAGGCATACAAATTCTGTTGATCCATTGCTTGTGGCGCCCCAACACCCCGCAGTTCTGGCGGGCGATCAGCCGTTAAGACGATCAGTGGCAAGTTGGTGGCTTCTGCTTCACAAACAGCTGGGTAATAATTGGCTGCTGCAGTTCCAGAAGTACACAGTAAGATCGTTGGCTGGAGATCAACTTTGGACATTCCTAAAGCAAAAAAAGCAGCCGAACGTTCATCGACAGCCACCGTACAGGTGATCTCAGGATCACGATGCAATAGTAACGCCAATGGCGTGGAGCGTGAACCGGGACTAATGACTGCTCGCTTCGCACCCGCTGCTTTTAGTCCTTGGATCGCCGCTAGT
This sequence comes from Enterococcus sp. 4E1_DIV0656, assembly GCF_002140695.1. Classification (NCBI taxonomy): domain Bacteria; kingdom Bacillati; phylum Bacillota; class Bacilli; order Lactobacillales; family Enterococcaceae; genus Enterococcus; species Enterococcus sp. 4E1_DIV0656. The sequence continues at coordinate 141,912 of NZ_NGLF01000001.1, forward strand.
AAATAGTCTGTCATGACTGTCTGGTTATTCATCTCCTAAGATCCCTCTCCTCATCGGTTGAAATTTTAACCGTGTTTCTTGACGTTCGGATTCCGCATCTGAATCGGCAACGATCCCACAGCCTGCATACAGCGTTGCTTGATTGCCGCTAAAGAATCCTGAGCGGATGGCCACTGCAAACTCGCCAATATCTTCTTGAATACCCAACCAACCGATCGGTCCACCGTACATCCCTCTGCTGGCTGGTTCATGGGTACGAATCCAAGAGACGGCTGCTTCTTTCGGTTCTCCCCCCAATGCTGGGGTCGGGTGTAGTTTTTGCACGGCGCTCAGAAAGTTGACTCCTGCTTTTCTTTGCCCTGCTAAAGGAACAAACAAATGCTGAATGTCACGATTTTTGATGACGGAGCGGGCTTCTGATTGAAAACCGTCAGCTAACAAAGTAGCCAATGCCGTTTCCAAGCGATCGACAACTACTTGATGTTCATGGGTATTTTTTGCGTCCGCTAAGAGGGCTTGTGCCAGTGCCTCATCTTCTTCTTTGGTTTTGCCTCTTGGCGCGGAACCTGCGATACTTACCGTTTCAAACTGATCGACAGTTGCTTTTAGCAAGCGTTCTGGCGTCGCACCAGCAAAAACATGGCCCCCATGTTCGATGGCAAAAAGATAGGTATTCGGCTGCTGTTGCGCCAACCGTTGCAACACCCCAGCACTAATGATCGACTGCTTCGTTTCTATCTTCATTCTCCTGGCCAGAACCACTTTTTTCAACGGTGTTTCAGTCGAGCGAATGGCTGCCACTGTCTCTTCGACCGCTTGCAGCCATTGGGGCACCTCTAGTTCCTCTTGTGCCTGAAAAGCAGGCGTTTCTGCTACAAGACTCTTGTCCGGGTTGGCATTCAACCAGCTTGCGACTTTTTCCTGTAAGGCAGCGACTTTTTGTTGTCGTTGTTCCTCGGAAGAAGCGGCTACTGTATAAACGACGCCACACTGATCATCAGTTTTGCTGACCAGTATTTCTGGCAACGCAAAGAGACCGGCACCTAGCTCAGCCCAATCCTGACTGACTTCTGCCTGTTCATCAAAAGCAAAACCACCAACCAACTGCGCCTGCAAAGGTGCCTCTGGTTGATAATGGGCTTGCTTTAAGAGAGAGCGGACTTCTGAAAAGTCTGCAAGTTTGGGTTGCGAAAAAGTGGCTAACCAACCCAACCCTACCAGACTAGTCGTTTCATCAGGGGTACGCCAGAAATAGCGTTCCCCTTGATATTCTTGTGCCGCTGCATAAAGAGCCAGTAAGTCACACCTTTTTAAAGGCTGATACTCACTCAAATAGGTTTTCCCGGCAGCGATCGCTGCTTCATAATTACTTGATGATTTGCTGTTCAATGTAGTTCACTCTTTCTTCACTCAGCAATAGCCGTTTTAAAAGTTTGCCGCTTGCTGTGCGCGGCATTTCTCGCACGTGATAAAAACGGCGCGGAAATTTATAATGGGCGATCTGCCCTTCTAATGTATCCAACAAGGCTTGGAGTCGGACGGACTCATTTAACGTTAAATAAGCCGCGACAGATTGTCCCCACTCCTCGTCTGGTTCCCCCACCACAGCTGCCTCTTTGACCGCTGGATGCTGCAACAAGGCTTGCTCCACTTCTGCAGGATAGATGTTTTCTCCACCAGATATGATCAGTTCGCTTGCACGACTGACTACATACAAAAAGCCCTCTTGATCAAGATACCCTAGATCTCCTGTGGCAAACCAGCCCTCTTGATCCCACTGCTGTGGACTGCGATCGTTTAAGTAACGGGTCGTGATCGCCGGTCCTTGCAGTTGGATCTCTCCGATCGACTGGGTACTTTCAGCAGTCTGATGATCTGCCATTTTCGCATCAACCGCAATTCGTAAATGGACACCTTGCAGGGGAACCCCTGAGGAGCCGATTTTTTCTGAAGCTTTTTCTGGCGGCAATGCCACCACTTGTGAACAGGTTTCTGTCATCCCATAGGATTGGATCACAGAAAGCTGTTTTTGCTGGCATTTTTCCAATACACTTTTGGCAATCGGACCGCCGCCTAGCAGTACATAACGCAACGAATCAAAGCCTTGTTGGGGCACCAACGGCAGCAAATCTGTCAACATTTTCGCCACCAAAGAAACGATCGTCCCTTTTCCTGCCTCAAGATCTTTCGCCATTTCTCCAGCATCAAAGCGCTCATACAAACGAACACTCATTCCAAGTCGCAAGGAACGCAAGAGAATTGATAATCCACTGATATGATACAGCGGAACTGCACAAAGCCAACAATCCTCACTAGTGATCGTTAAGTTCTTTTGAGTTGCTTCGGCACTTGCTAGATGATTCCTAAAGGTTTGCGGCACACCCTTGGGATTGCCCGTCGTACCGGATGTATACATAATCGAAGCTACTTGTTCTGCTTGATAGATTGCTTTATTAGGAACAAACGAAGGATCAAAAGAACTGGCAAGAGCCTTCGCCTGTTCCATCGCTTGTCCAAAGGTCATGCTGCGAACACCCGAGACCGCAATCTTATCCGCCTTGATCACCCAGTCGCAGTGGGCATCTTGCAATTGGAAGGTGATTTCAGCGGCTGTCAATCGCGTATTCAACAGCTGGACTTCGATCCCCAACTCCCACAACGCAAGGATCGTAAAAACCAATTCAGGGGAGTTATTGCTAAAAAGGGCTACCCGGTTTGGCAGAACAACGAATTGGGCTTGATAATAAGCAGCATAAGCATAAACCTCTTTTTGCAAGGCAGCAAACGACCAGCTTTTTTCATGCCAATAAAAAGCTGGTCGTTCTGGATGAAGTTGTGCTTGCCTTTGCAGCCAACTCCCAGTCATTATGGGAATTTAGGGAATTGGTCGAAGTCTGGTTGACGTTTTTCTTTAAACGCGTCACGACCTTCTTTGGCTTCATCCATCGTGTAATACAATAAGGTCGCATCGCCAGCTAATTGCTGAATGCCAGCTAATCCATCCGTATCGGCATTCATTGATGCTTTGATCATACGTAACGCCAACGGGCTCTTTTGCAGCATCGTTTCGGCCCATTCCATCGTTTCATCTTCTACTCGATCAAGAGGAACGACTGTATTGATCCAGTTCATCGCCAATGCTTCTTCGGCAGAATATTGTTTTGTCATGAACCAAACTTCCTTGGCTTTTTTATGTCCGATCGTCCGTGCAAGATAGCCCGAACCATAGCCACCATCAAAACTACCGACATTTGGTCCTGTTTGACCAAATTTAGCGTTGTCAGCGGCAATCGTTAAATCACAAACCAATTGTAAAACATTTCCGCCGCCGATCGACCAGCCTTTGACCATGGCGATCACCGGTTTTGGCAACGTTCGGATCAAGCGTTGCAGATCCAATACGTTTAAGCGAGGAACCTGATCTTCCCCAACATAGCCACCGTGACCACGGACTTTTTGGTCTCCGCCTGAACAAAAGGCTTTGTCGCCGGCGCCTGTCAAAATAATCACGCCGATGCCTGGTTCATCGCGACTGATTGAAAACGCATCAATCATTTCAAACACCGTTTTTGGTGTAAACGCATTGTGGACTTCTGGGCGGTTGATCGTGATCTTCGCCACTTTTCCATGTTGTTCAAATAAAATTTCATCATATTCTTTTAAGGTTTTCCATTCTCTCATTACTTGTTCCTCCTCAATTCACATAGCTCTATTATACACATATCTAGTCGCTTTTCGTTAGAAATTGCTTTGGTTAAGGGAATTTCTTAAGACTTCTCCCCCTGTTGCTGTCTTTCTTAGAACTTCGGCTATTTCTACCAAAACTCGTGCTATAATCATGGTAACTTTCTTAGAAAAAGGAGCAAAAAATGAACTTACTAGAAGCTTTAGAAATCGAAGTAGAAGCAGCAACAGCCGATTTTGTTCGTTTACGGATGCCCATCAAAGAACAGCATAAACAGCCTTTTGGTCTCGTTCACGGTGGCATTAACGGCGTTTTGATCGAGACTGCCTGCAGCATCGGTGCCAATCAAGCTTTGGCTCAAGAAGAAGCCTTCGCCGCCGGCGTTGACCTACAAGTCAACCATCTAGCCGCCGCTCAAGAAGGAACCCTGATCGTAGAAGCTAGTCCTGATCGTATCGGCGCTCGTATCCAAACTTGGCAAGCCACTATTTGGTTAGCTAGCGGGTTAAAAACTGCCGTTGGTCGCTGTACCTTGACGACAGTGCGCAAATAATTCTTTTCGCTCCTGTGTTGTAAACACGGGAGCATTTTTGGCCTGCTTTGAAGAAAGATGCCATCAGTTAACCCCTTATCAAAGATATTCTTTCATTATAAAGATATTGAGAATATGAGCGTAGTTTTTTCAAAAGGTACGTTGTTTTTTTACAGAATAGGGGTCTTTCGTTATAATGTAGCTAAGAAAGCGAGGCTTATTATGAAAAATAACCGATTGATCCACTTTTTAGGCGGCAAAACAAGCTATTATGTCTTAGGACTGATTATCTTGTCGGCAGTTGCTGTCTTTTTGCTAAATCAGATTTCTTTTTTATTTACACCCTTTTCAGCCATACTTACAGCTATTATCCCACCCTTTTTATTTGGGCTGATCCTTTACTATCTGTTTAACCCGGTAGTCGATAAATTGGAATCGAAAAAAATTCCCCGCAGTGTTTCGATTGCTGGGATCTATCTGTTGATTCTTTTGTTGATCGTCTTTGCTGGTTTCCAGCTTTACCCGATTTTGGAGCAGCAAACCACCGATCTGATCAACAGCTTACCAAGTTTGGTCAGTGACTTTGAGAAAAACGCGACCGCCTTTTTAGAAAATACCCCGTTTCAAGATGAGATGGCACAAATTACAGACACATTGCAAAATATCACCAACAACATCATGAGTTTTATTGGGGACTATTGGGAAACTGGTGCTGCTGGGCTCAGCAGCTTGTTTTCAACGATTTCGACCTTGTTCATCGCTTTGTTTACGGGACCGATCATTGCCTTTTTCTTATTGCGCAACCCCAATAAGTTTTATTTTTCAGTTCTCTCGTTAGTGCCACCACGTTTTCGCAAAGACTTTAATGAAATCGTCAAGATCTCTGACATACAAGTCGGTGCCTTTTTGAAAGGACAAATCATTTCTTCCTTGATTTTAGGGGCGATCTATTGGGTCGTTTTCCTATTGATTGGCTTAGAGTATGCCAGTATTCTGGCGATCGCCGCTGGTCTGCTTTGCATCATCCCCTATATTGGTCCTTTTATCGTCTTTTTCCCGGGACTTTTCATTGCCGCACAAGACTCCACCGGGATGTTGGTTAAATTTTTGATTGCTTGGTTTGCTGTACAGTTGCTTCATGGGGATTTAGTCGTGCCCCGTGTGATGGGTGACCGATTGAAAATTCATCCTATTACGATTCTGGTTGTTTTATTAGTGATGGGTGATTTGATGGGGATCGTTGGGGTGATTTTCGGGATCCCAATTTATTGTCTGCTAAAAGTTCTTGTCGTTTACGTGTTCCGCAAATTCAAGCAGCGCTATAACCGCTATTACGGTCAAGAAGGCAAATACTTCCACAGTGCCTTCACTAGCAAAGATTACCTAGGTGACGAAGACAAAGACCCCAAGAAAAAAGCCTAAAAAAACTGTCGCGAATCGTTGGTTCGCGGCAGTTTTTTTCTATTTTATTTCATCTCATGTTCCAAAAAGAAATGATAGAGCGCCCCTAATAAATTGGCGTCATTTTGAAATTTGCAGGCTTGGATTTCCGGCTTCGTCAAAGTCTGCTGCAAAATCGGTAAACTAGCTAGCAGTTGCTGATACTGACGGTCGATTTCTTCCACCACGATCGCTTGGGCACTGATGCCCCCGCCAATCACGAAGCGCTCTAAGTCGATCACGGCTTGAACATTGAGCATGACACACGCGATTTCTCGGCAATACGCTGTAAACAGCGCCCAGACCTGTGGTTGTTTCTGATTGATGGCGTCAAAAACTGCTTCACCATCCGCAAGATCAGCTAAGCCTAGCAGTTGGGCGCTGCGACGAATCATGGCGACCGCTGAACCGCTAAAACCTGCCAATTGCTGCAGGGTCAATCCCTGATTGACTGGTTGCTCAGCGTTTTCTTGAGTGTCACTTCTCTTAGTGGCATTTAGTAGAAAACTTAATTCCCCGGCTTGAAAATGTGCACCTTGGATCAGTTTTCCCTCAACGATTACGCCACCGCCCAAACCAGTACCTAATGTTATGGCAGCTCCGTTTTGAATCCCTTTAAGGTTTCCTAGCCACCATTCAGCTAATGCGGCTGCTTTGCCATCGTTGGTCACAGCAAGCGGCATTTGATACTTTGCCAGCAGCTGTTTTAAGGAGACCCCATCTAAAAAAGGCAATGCCCCGCCAAACGAGATTGTCCCGGTCTCTGGGTTGACTTTTCCCGGGGTACTAACCGCAATGCCCCGAATGCTTCCATGAACGTCCTCAACGATCGTTTCAATCCCCGTCAAAAATTCCGCAAGACTTTTCGGCGTATCCATCCGTCCTCGTGTCAGAATATTCCCCGAGCGATCAATGACAGCCGATTTGATTTTCGTGCCGCCGATGTCGATGCTTAAATAGTTTTTATTCACTGAATCCCACCTTCTGATTCTACTGCCCATCGCAGGACGGTTTTGGCTTTATCTGGTGAGACTTTTCGCGGATCAGACAAATAGATTTCTCGATGCTGGAACGTGTCCATCGTTGGACGGATCACTAACTGTTCTTGTTTTAACAGCTCCTTCATTTGCGCAAATGTTTCCGCTTCAGTATCAAAATAGCCTGTATGCATTGCTTGCAGACACAGTCCTTCTTCATAACGTTCAAAGATGAGCTTCTCTAGATTTGGATTGTCTTTCTTCTCTTTGACTGCCAAGAGCTGTTCTTGAAACAGTGTTTCCGTGACTGGATCTGGTTGGCGAATCATGATTTTATAGATCAATTCTTCTTTGTTGATGGCACCCTCTGGCTTTGTCAGAGAGGTCCACACGCCTTCCAAAGGAAAGACCGTGTATTCAAAGGGTTCATTGCCAAAAGCCCCTTTTTTTAACCCCATCCTGAGTGAATAAGAAATCGTATATAAAGCGGCGATTTCTTCGCTGAATTCAGGACGATTCGGATCGCCGCTGCCGCTCAAACTGATAAATTGATACGTTGGCACCTCGATCACTGTTGGTTTTTTGGGAAGATAAAGCTCTTTTTCTAGTTTGCGCCATTCATACTTCATAAAAGACCCTCCTCGATTTGCTTTTCTTTATTTTACCATGAAAAAGAAGGGACATCGCAAAAACAGTTATCCCCTCAACTGCAAAGGGACGATTGTTTTTTCTATAGAGATAATGTAGCTACTTGCTGTTTCCCCAACTGCTCGTCTTATGCGGCTTCTTGTTCTTCTTTCAGCAATTTTGTGTCATAAAACTTCGCAAATGGAAAATAGATCAAGAAAGAAACAACTGCACAAACAATGGCAACGACGCCTGCACGCCAGTCTCCACCGGTGCCAATAAAACCACCAAGTCCAACGGGTGTTGGGAAAGGAATATTGGCGATCATGGGACGAATCAATTCCATCCTTGTGGCAAAATACGCGATCGTGGCGGATGCCATCGGTGCTAACAAGAAAGGAATTGCTAAATAAGGATTATAGATGATCGGCACCCCGAAAATAATCGGTTCATTGATATTGAAAATCGACGGGACGATGGCAGCTCTCCCTAATACTTTCATCTGTTTCGATTTAGCAATGTAGATCATAAATAAGGTAAAACCAAGGGTTGCTCCCGAACCACCTAATGTCACGTACCCGTTGGTAAATTGGCCTGCTAATGGGAAACTCGCCCCTTCAACATTGGCAGCTAAATTAGCTAACATGATCGGGGTGATCAGTGGACTAATGATATTGAATCCATGAATCCCTACCAACCACAAGGCATGCGCGAGGAAGTAAATCACCATGATTCCCAACCAACTATCCGTAAGGTGGGTAACAAACCCAAACGGAATTGCCACTAGTTGAAAAATATCCGTCCCAAAAACAACTAAAACACCATTGATGGTCAGAACCACAACTGCCACTACAAAGGCTGGTATCAGTGCTGTAAAACTACGAGCCACACCTTCAGGCACTTCTTCGGGCATTTTGATGACCCAGTTGTTTTTTACACAGAGACGATACAGCTGAACGGCAACGACCGCCATCACGATACCGGTGAAAATACCAACAGTTCCTAGACGTGCGACTCCATCGGCACCAATCAACCAGCCATTGATCAGCCCTTCTTCCACATCATTCATCCGTGTCATTTTTCCGCCGTCAAAAACAAGCTGAGGAATCGACATCAATGTAGCAAAAACACCTAACAACGCCCCATTGATCGGCGTCAGGTCGAGATTCTCCTCGACTTGAATGATCTTGGAATACTCATAGCCCAGAACGATACAAAAATATAATGCCAATAACCCCATGGTCGTACTATTTGCTAACATATACAAATCACTGAAATTCAAAAAAGTCGCTTCAAAAAAGTCAGCTAAAAACGGAAACGTGATCGGTAAAATGTTGAATACTAAAAACATTGAGCCTACGATCGTAAAAGGAATCGACGCCATCCCTGCCGCCATGATGCTACGAACGATTTTGTATTGGGAAATCTTTCCCATCGGACCCATTACTGCTTTTTCCAAAAGTTGAAATAGTTTATTGTTCGATTCTGTCAATTCAATCACCCTTTCTTTCTATCTCTTCAAATTCACGTATCCATTGCCATTGTCGATCTTTATTACGAAAAATTTTCTTCAGTTTTCTGATACCACTCCAAGCAAAGACGCCACTTATCCAGAGAACTATGCGAACATACTCCGTACTTTGCGAGGTGAAATAGGGGAAAATAACTTCTGTCACTCCAAAAAAAGTCAATAAAAAAAGAATGGCCATTGTCCCCATTTGAAGGCGTAAATACCAAGTAGTAAAAAAGAGTTGCTTGCGGACGATGGTTGCGTGGTGTCCATATAAGCGGATAAACTCACTGATCGCTCCCATTGAAAAAAGCAACAGGCTCAGTGGAACCACACGCAGCCATTGCCCTGCCAAAGAAGCAGCTAACAGCCAATATAGGTTAAAAAAGAAAGAGAATGCGACTAAGTACCGCAAAAACAACAGACGTTGAAAATAGAGATTTTTCTTCGTCAGTTTTTGCGATGCATCTCTTTGCGCGACTTTTGCTTGCTTACTCGCCATCTGCACTCCTGCATTGGATCGCTTCTTCAAGGCGATTCATCTTTTGATAAATCCTTAGCATTTCTAGTGCAACCTCTCTGAGGGTCATGGTTGTCATCAAATGATCTTGTGCATGGATCAACAAGATATCGCAGGTAAATGAGGTCCCTGAAGCATATTCTTGCAGCATTTTTGACTGGATGCGGTGGGCTTTGACTAATGAATCATTGGCTGTGTCCAACAACTCTTGCGCTTCTTGACAACTACTGATTCGCATCTGTTCAAAGGCTTGATGAATCATCGTGCGGGCATCACCGCTTGCTAAAATAAGTTCAAAGGATATTTCTTGTATTTTTTCACTATCCATAGCCTGCCTCCATTTATTTCGTACTTTTTTCTAATGCAATGCTTTCTTTGACTAACTGTGCTAATTTCTCGATTCCGATTGGGATCGGAATATACGCTTGCGGGGGAATATTCACGATTGGTTTGCCGTATTTATCGGCGCTTTTCTTTAAATTGGCAAAATGCATTTTCGTTTGCGGGCTAACTAAATATAAATCATACTCATCCTTAGCGATCGTAGCGATCCCCTCTGAAGCAGAGATGGCATCGATCCTCACTGACCAGCCTTCTGTGGTTAAAAAGCTTGTTCCTTTTTTAGCGATCAACGATGAAGACATGCCTGCTGCACAAATTATCAACACTTTTTTCATTTCACTTCCTCCTCCTATGAAACGCTTCCATTTTGGTGTATCTATTCCTTTCTTCTACCCTCCTTCATGCTATAAAAAATCCTTGAGAACGATTCACTACCTGCTGATTCTTACAGGTAGTAATCCTTCTTCACATAAATAGTATTACATATCGAGTACTTTGTAAATGCAATAAAACTCTATTAGTGATATAAAACATTAATTTCTTTCTGCTTCTATCGTGTCATAGTAGAATAATTTTGTGGAGGGGATTTCATGTTTAAAGATCGTTTAAGACAGTTGCGGAAAACGCGATCTGGTTTAACACAAGCAAAAATGGCAAAATATTTAGGAATCGCCAAAACAACCTATGCTTCGTATGAGCAAGGCAATCGGATGCCCGATATTGAGATCCAAAAAGAACTTGCTGATTACTTCAATGTCAGTCTCGATTATTTACATGGACGTCCGAATGATTTGGAAGCCCTCTCTATGAAACAGATTCGTGTGGCTTCAAGAATCAATGAGGACTTTACTGAATATCAACTATCCGAAATCATTACCTTTATCGAATTTATAAAAAACCGGCCAGAGTAAACGCGATACTATTCTGCCTTTTTTCTCTGGCTAACTTGTGGTGCTGCTTCATTACCTAAAGAAAAAACTGCTGTCAATGTCTCACAAGGAAACATTGACAGCAGCTGAAGAGCCTCGGCTCTTTTTTTATTGTCTTACAGCCTCATTAGCGGCAAAGCGTTTTGAAAAATGTTGTTCTAATCGCTTTTGCCCGGCTTCAATCAAAATGCACAACAGCCAATAGATGATGGCAACTAGCACATACATTGACATGTAATCAAAGGTTCGTCCGCCAACGATCTTAGCTTTTTGAAAAATATCAGGAATCGTGATCATTGCTGCCAAGGAGGTTCCTTTCAGCAAATCCATTGCCACATTGCTCAATGCCGGTACAGAAATACGAAAGGCTTGTGGCAAAATAATCAGACGCATCGTTTTCGTAAAGGATAACCCTAACGCATAGGCAGCATCAAATTGCCCACGATCCACACCAGCAATTGATCCTCGGTAGATTTCCCCGATAAATGCGCTGCTGGTCAATGTAAAACAGATGATCGCAGCACTGAGCGCCGACAATTGATAAGGCAAGCCAAAATACAGTAGGAACAACAAGACCAACGCTGGGACGCCTCTTAGAAATGAGAGGTAGCCCCGCACGAACCCTCTAATGAATGGATTTTCCAACATCCCTAAGAAGGTGAGCATGATCCCTAATACGTTGCCACCTAGAAACGAAACGACAGCAATGCCGACCGTATAGGACAAGCCCGACAGCAAATAGGGCAATGACTCCCACATCAACGGCAAATCAAGGGTTGGAATATACATTAGTCTGTTTCAACCGTTTGGATCGCTTGATCAGATTTTACTGAAATATCAGTTTGAAAATACGTTTCCGCAAGTTCTTTTAAACGGCCGTCTTCTTTCATTTCTGCTAAAACAGCATCCACTTTTTCCTGTAATGCTTGATGATCTTTCACGAATAAGAAGCCCGTTTCATTCGGATTAAAGTAGACATCTTCCAAAATTTTTACAGGGATATCTGGCAAAGCAGCGACTGCCATTTTTTGCAAATAGTAATCATTCAAGATCACATCCGTTCGACCATTCGCAACATCTGTCAAATACTGATCATTCGTTGCGTTGTCGTAAGTCACTAATTCTGCCCCATAAGATTCGGCTAAGCGCATGTAGCTGGTATTCGGTTCACCAGCAGCTTTTTTGCCATCCAAATCTTCTAAAGAAGCAATCCCTGAGTCATCACTTTTACGCACGATCATACTATCGAACGAGTATTTGATAGGCGTTGAGAGACTGAATTTTTCCGCCCGTTCATCCGTCAAACCAAAATCGTTGGCAGCAAAATCGGCTTCTCCACGTGTTAAAGAAGAAACTTGTCCATCGACATTGTACTCTTTAAATGTGATCTCTACGCCTAATCGTTTGGCGACTTCTTTTGCCACATCGACATCATAGCCCACTAATTCATTTTCATCGTTATAGTAAGACGATGGATACAAGGTTCCCGAAGTAGCAACAACCAATGTTTTGGCTTCTTCCACCTTGCTTAGACTGGTGTCTTCTTCCGTTGGTTTGCTGCAGGCACTTAACAAGACTCCCGTAAATAAACCTAAAAAGCCAACCATTGCAACGATTTTCCCTTTTCTAACTTGTTTCATAATATCCTCCTCTTAGTTTCCTTGTTTTGGCAACAGAAATCGTTGCTGTGTTTCAAATAAATAGCCGACTTGGAAAAGCAGATCTTCTCTGCCTTTAGACGCCATAAATTGGATCCCTAGCGGCAACCCTTCCTCGCTAAGAGCAGTTGGCAAGCTGATGGCTGGCTGCCCCGTTAAATTGGCTAATTGAGTGTAAGGTGTCAGAGTATAGCTCTTGGCAAACATTTCTTCGATCAACTCACCCGCAGCACTTTTTCCAAGCGATTCGATCTCATGCAGTCTTTGGCGAATGCTATCGCTTTGTAAGTCTTCCTCGATCAAAGGGGCTGGAAAAGCCGTCGTCGGTGTTAAAAAGAGATCATAGGTCGAAAAGACTTCTTCCATTTTTTCTGCCAGCTGATCCCACCACTGCAAGGCAAGAACGTAATCGGCGGCCGGCAGTTTTTTGCCATATTGGTAAAGTGCCCAGGTCATCAATTCCATCTCTTCCCGTCTGACCGGTTCTTGACGAGCAGCATCGATCTCAGCAAACATCGCAGCTGTTTCACCACCATTCATGGCGTAATAAGTGGTCATCATTTGCTGGCCATCCACTGGATAGCCCACTTCAACGACTTCATGCCCCTGCTCTTCTAAAAATACGGCTGCACTTCGGACTGCTTGGATGGCAGTTTCAGACACTTGGCCACCGGTCGGCGATGCGGTAGTAAAAGCAACCTTCAACCGCGGTTTTTGACTCGCTTGCTGATGATGCCATTCTACTTGCGGTGCCTGATAAGGGGCTGCCGGCTGTGACGTCCGCAACGCATAAAACAACTGTTCCGTATCACGCATAGAAAGCGTCAACGCAAAGTTGATGGAAGCGCCTTGCCAGCTGCGCCATTCACTAGGACCCACTGGCATCGTGCCACGGGTTGGCTTCAAACCGATCAATCCGCTAAAGGAAGCTGGAATGCGGATCGATCCGCCGCCATCACTGGCACCTGCAATCGGAAACATCCCCGAAGCCACTGCCGCTGCCGCACCACCACTGGAACCACCAGCTGAATAGGCAGGATTCCACGGATTACGTGTAGGTCCATACAATGTTGGATCAGTGATATTTTTGAATCCAAATTCTGGTGCATTGGTTTGCCCTAACGGCACAAAGCCCGCCTCTTCTAAACGAGAGACAAAATGAGCCGTGCGGCTGGCTCGTGCTTTTGCAAACAGTTTGGCTCCTGACGTTGCTGGCCACCCTGCTTTGGTTTGGCCGAGTATTTTTAACGGCATGGGTTGTCCACCAAAAACCGTTTTTTGAAGATGCTGCTCGTAATGCTGGATCGCTGCTTGCGGATCAAATGTTACAAGCGCATTCAAAAGCGAATTTTGTTGATTGACTTTTTCTTCGATCATCGCCACCCGCTCGGCAAAGCTGATTTGTCCTTGCCGCAATTGTTCCGCCCAATAGGTCGCATCTTGCATGCTTGTCCCTCCTTTTTCTCAATAACCTCAAACAATTATCTAAACTGTAACACATGGGAAATTCTTCTTTATATAGACTACAATATACCAAACACTAGGAAATCTTTCAACAAAAATAGAACAGTTTTTAAACCTGTATCACATTGTTATCAAACGTTCCAATCTTTTTACTACTGGCTGTCCACCAACGCTTTCTCTTAGCTGCCCGAATCATAACCTAACAAAAACGGCACATCGCCAAACGATGTGCCGTTTTGATTTACTTGTATTTTTCTTCCAGCTTGCTCATCCAAAGACCTAACCAAGCCCCCAAGACAAACAAGATAATTCCGATGACGGCCGTTACCCAAGTAAAGCCGCTATAGTTTGCCACCGGAGGAATCACGATCAAACCCGTTGAGGCAATAACGATCCCTAAAATGAAGTGATAGACTTTTGAATGATAATGCGTCAATAGCCACTCCATCAGTTTCGAAAACAACAGCATCACTGCCAAGCCGCCAATGGCGATCGGTAGAAAAACACCCATGATGTCAAAGCTCTTAAAGCCTTTCAACATCGGATCATAAAGTCCCAGAACGAGCAAAAGGTTTGAAGGACTCAAGCCGGGAACCAAAACACCTAACGCGATCAGACCGCCGGCGATCACAAAACCTATGAAATTAGCAGGGATGGTTCCTAAGATATCGCCCATAAAATAGAGGAACAAGAAGCCGATGACCATACTGCCGAAGAACCAAATCAAATCACCGGTTGTTCGTTTGCTTTTTAAAGTCGATTCTTTGGCAAGTGCCGGTAATGTCCCAATAATTGCCCCCGCAAAGCCCCACAAAACGATGATTTGATAATTTTGCAGCAACCACTCTAATGGCTTCGATAAAAGACCGATCCCTACGATTCCCCCGATCCCTACTGGTAGGAAAAAGAGGAAATTCTCTTTAAAATTCTTCGTCAGATGTGCCATAAAGCGCAGCATCCGCTCATAAATGCCTAAGATGGCTGCCAATACGCCACCTGAAACACCAGGCAAGATAAAGCCCAAGGCAATCACCACGCCTTTAAGAAAACGTGACAAAATACTTTCGTTTCTCTGTTTTTCCATTTACAATTGCTCTCCTTAGCGATGGTTTTCACCAATCGTTCTTTTTTCATCAATCCCTTTAACTATACTTGATTGCCAAAAAAATGGAAAGTAATTTCTAATTCCTCATACAAGGCGGCACTCAAAGCTCTTTCAGCATCAAGAAATCCGTCTGCTCATCATCCCCCATAAAAAAGGAATGACTGCCAACTCTTTCAAAGCCCATCGTATGATAAAAAGCCAACGCATTGTCGTTAAATTCCCAAACGCCTAACCAGATCGACTTTTTCTGCAGCTCTTTGGCGGTCTCTTGGGCAAACAGCAGCAGTGTTTTGCCATAGCCCATCCGCTTATGTTCTTTTTTGATATAGATCCGTTCAATTTCCAACCCCTCTGGGGCGATTGCTTCCGTCTGTGCCTCCCCCCAGTTAAGTTTGATATACCCTACGGTTTGATCATTTTCTTGCAAAAAATAAAACGCCGATTGCGGATTTTCTAACTCTCGGGTCAGTTTCGGCAGATTGTAGGCTTCTTCTAGATAGATACGAGTATTTTCCTCCGTATTGAAAGGAGCAAATGTATCGTAATAGGTGGATACGCTGATTTCTCCCAATTCTTCTAAATCTGCCAAAGTACATCGTTTGATAGCCATCAAAACGCCTCCTTTTTTATCAAGCTATTCTATCACATCTCCATTATCCCTTGCAAAAGCAAAAAGGGCGGACAGCTTTCCCCACTGTCCGTCCTTTCATAGACTTACTCTTTTATAACCAAGAGCCAGAAAACTGATGGATCACCATCGTACTCGGATCTTCCTCGACCTCACCCGTGATATAGCTTTTTGGTGAAAACGTCATTTGCGGGAAGATCTCTACGCCCTTAACGGTTTGTCGTTGATTATTCAATTCTAATCCGTGGTTTTGCAGCAGTTCCGTCACTCGGATCACATTGGTGACGACATCTTCCGTTTTTTCTGCCCGGACAAATTTTCGGTCATCGTAATCGTGGTACCATTCTTCCATAAAGGGATGGTGCGGAACCGCTCCAATGATCCCAGTAGAAATCTTGGTTTCGATCTCAAAGCCCATAAATGCCTCCAGTGTCAAGAGCTCATCTAAAGGTTTGACCACCTCGATATCAGTATCCATATAAATACCGCCTTCTGTCACTAACGCATACAAACGAACCACATCTGACACAAATGCCCATTCTTCTTGGTCATAGGCCTCTTTTAGATAAGGACCGAATTTTGAAAGGTCGATCGTTGATTCATCCCAACGTTTGATCTCATAATCCGGACAATATTTTTTCCAGGTATCCATGTATTTCTTTTCTTGTTCACCTAATGGATTGCCGCCAAACCAGCAATAATGAATAATTTTTGGAATCATCAATCTCTCTCCTTTAGTTTATTGGTCTCTTTTAAGTGTAGCGGATTTTGCAATTGTTTCAAAATCATATACACTTTTTACGGCGAAAAGAACTGTTGGCTCTGCTCTTCAGGATCAGAAAGGATCATTGAAAAAAGCACCTGAGTCAACGACTCGAGTGCTTTTTGAGGGATTGCTTATAAATAATGATTGTCCCGTAAGACGGCTTTTTTGATATCTGCCACCGTTTGCGTCCCCGCAAGCTGCATGACCATCTCCAATTCTTTTTTGAAGAAATCAAAGACTTGTTGAACACCAGTGGCACCACCTAGAGCCAACCCATAGATCACTGGTCGACCGATCGCCACTAGATCTGCTCCGCAAGCAATCGCTTTAAAGACATGCTGTCCTCGCCGTACCCCGCTATCGAAGACGATCGGCGCCCGACCTGCCACTGCTTCAGCCACGATCTGCAAGGAATCAAAGGAAGCTGGACCACCATCCAATTGGCGTCCCCCGTGATTTGAGACCCAAATCCCTTGTGCACCTGCCCCTAAAGCTCGTTCCACATCTTCTTCTGATTGCACCCCTTTGACATAAACTGGCAAGTCAGATTCTTTGGCGATAAAAGCGACGTCCTGGGGACTTAATTTTTGTTTTGAGGAGGCGTAAACGGCATCCATCGTTTGTCCGATCCCTGATTGATAAGCCTGAACGATCGGCATTGCCAACGGAAAGGTGAAGCCATTGCGGCGATCCGTTTCTCGATTGCCCCCCACGGTTGCATCTGCGGTCAAAACGATCGCTTTGGCGCCATTGCGTTTTGCCATCGCCAAGATGTCTTTGTTAATACCATCGTCTTTACTCATATAAAACTGGAACCACTGCGGCGCTTCTTGACCTCCAGCCGCTCGGATTTCTTCCAACGTACAAGAGGCATACGAACTCGCCGTATAGATCGTGCCAAAACGTGACACACCTTTGGCTGACGCTTGTTCTGCCGCAACATTTGCTAAGCCGTGGGCAGCCACAGGTGCCATAATGATTGGCGCTGACAACGTGTCACCGCCAAAGGACAACGTTGTGTCCGGTAATTCAATGTCCTTTAAGACATGAGGAATGATCAATTTGTGATTGAAGGCGCGTTCATTTTCTTGATAGGTAAAAATATCCCCCGCACCACTGCTGATATAGCCATACCCACCTTTAGGAATCACTTCCTCTGCCGCGATCTCCAAATCGCGCATATTGATAAAATCGATTGCTCCTTCTGCGGTACTTGCTTGATAAATTTTTTCCATGCCTTTCCCTACTCTCCAATAAGATAACGTTTACATTTTCATCCTACCCCTGATTGCAGGATCACGCAACTCATTCGCTCACTCCTGTCAAATAGGCTTACTTTACTTTTCCACTCAAGACAGCCCTCCATTTGAACTAGCTGAATTATTGTTTTGTTCGTTTAACATATTCTGCCAATAACAACGGCTGAATCGTTGGATATGTCCAACTGACAGGCGGCTTTACCCTTACATAGATTGCTTCGATCTCTGAGGTCAACTCATCCTCCAACTCCGTGATCTGGGCTTCGAACACCAAGCCGTAATCGGTCTCCCCGTCTTTTTCTACCCCATAGATAAATAACGGCTCTAGAGTAAAGTGCTTGGCGCCTGTTTCTTCTTTTCATTCACGGGCGGCACACGCTGTGATGCTTTCTCCTGATTCTCGCTTACCTCCGGGTATTTCTAATGCGTCTCGTTCTTTGTGTTTGACATAGACGAGCTTTTCTTGATACTTGCTGATGATCACCGCAAAAACTAGCTGCTCTTCTGCGATCTTTTCAAGATCGAATATCGTTACGTTACTCATTTTTCTCATTCCTTTCAAAAAAGCAGACATGTTTCTAAAATAAACAGTCGTTAAATCAAAAAAAGTGCTGATCCCTTATGGAAAGGGTCAGCACTTGCAACTTATTACTCTTCTTCTTCCGCCATGAATGTGTTGAAGACTTCTTCAATCATATCCCATTCTGCTTCTGTTTCGATCTGTTCTAATTCACCTTCAGAACCGTCTTCGTTTTCAATATAAGCGTATGCTTGTAATTCAACGTCTTCTTCTTCTGGTACGCCTGCTGGATAAAGCAAGACGTAGTTGCGGCCGAATTCTTCCGTACCGTCAACCGTTAATAGAATTTCGTATAATGTTTCATTTCCTTGATCATCGATTAAAGTAATGTGTTCATGTCCTTCATGATCGTGATCGTGGTTATGATCGTGTGTATGTTCTGACATTTATTTTCCTCTTTTCTGTAAATTAAAACAGCTGTTTCCCAGCACCATCTAAATAATTCTGCAAAATCATGACTGCTGCTAATTTATCAATCACTTTTTTTCGTTTGGCACGCGATGTATTCGCCTGTTCTACCAGCATTCGTTCTGCTTGAACGGTCGTCAGACGTTCGTCTTGGTAAACGACCGGCAAACCGAATTGCTGTTCGATCGCTGCGCCGTAAGCCATAGAAGCTTCCGCTCTAGGTCCGATCGTATTATTCATATTTTTAGGTAGTCCTACCACAAAACGTGAGACTTCATATTCTTTCAACAATTCAGCAAGTCGATCATAACCGAAATTGCCTTCATCTTCATTGATGCGAATGATCTCGATCCCTTGTGCTGTCCAGCCCATTGGGTCACTGACCGCCACGCCGACTGTCCGCGAACCAACATCCAATCCCATGATTCTCATTATAGGTTGATCCCGTGATTGCCTAAATAATAACGGATCAGAACTTCCATGATCTCATCCCGTTCGTGACGACGAATCAAATTCCGGGCATCCCGATAACGAGGAATGTAAGCCGGGTCGCCAGAAAGGAGATAACCGACGATTTGATTGATCGGATTGTATCCTTTTTCCTCTAATGCTCGGTAGACGATAGCTAATGTTTCGCTGACTTCTTTTTTACGGCTATCATCAAAATCAAAGCGAACTGTTTCATCTGTAAAACCCATTTCACGACACCTCTCTTTTGTATAGATTTTAGCATATGTTCCTACTATATTGTACTAAACGTTTGATAAAACTACAAACATATGCTTAGATTTTCTCCATTATAACAAAGGTTTATGATGTTTTTATGAACTTTCTTAAAAAAAGCTAGAAAGCGCGATAGACATACTGGTTTTCTGGTGCTTCAATCGTCTTCTCTTGGTCTGCTACCACCATCGGCAAGTCCCGTTTGAAGGGTTGATAGTACTTCGATTGGATCGTCCCTTCCACGTGGAGCCACTGGTTATTTTCTGCCGTTGTTTGTTGTGGTAATTCCACTCGCAAGCCAAAAACGCCTGAATCAGCCACACAATGGATAATGCCAAAACGAAACAAAAAGATTTCATTGGCATCATCTTGATCTGCATGGTACACAAATCCATCATAGGTGATTTTCTTGCCAATAAATTCGCTCGGGTACGTATAGATCAACTCCATGACTTCCAAGTAATTTTCTTCCGTTATCGCAATCGTCTCATCTTTGGCGTAACGTGCCAATGCTGCATCCATCTGAGTGTCATAATCTTCTTTGTTAAAATAAAGACTTGTATCGGGTTTCAGATATTGGGTCGTCATTTCTGGATCCCCCACAGATTCTTCACTTAGGGGGAAATTAAACCCTTTTGCTTCAACGATCGTCGTATCCAAGCTAACGGTGGGGAAAAAGAGACCCACGATGATCGGTAAGGCTAATAGAAAATACGCAATCACTCGTTGGTGTTTTTTCTCTAATCCATGCTGGTGCTCATCGTCATGATGATGCTCGGGCTCTTGTTTGACCCAAAAATACAGCTGGACCAAAGCCAATAATAAAGAAATGATCATGGATAAAATAGCGAGATAGCGATAATGAATGTTGATAAACTGATTGAGTTTACCCGTCACTTGCAAATACATCATCAATTCAAAATAGCCTGATAAGATCAAAAAACGAACCATTCTTTACACCACCCATGCATAAATTGAAACGACGATTGCGACTAAACCAACTAAAGAAGCGATAAAACGCCCCGAAAAGTACCGCTTCATCATCAACAGGTTTTTAATATCTACCATTGGACCAAAAACCAGGAAACCGACGACTGGTCCAGTGCCGAATAAACTCAACAACGAAGAGCCGATAAAGGCATCTGCTTCGGAACATAGGGATAACGTTAATGCTAACAGCAGCATGACGAAGACCGCTAACAGCTTCGTGGAGCCTAATGTCAGCATCAAACCAGTTGGCAGATAGGTCTGCATCGCTGAGGCGATCAACGCACCAATGATCAAATAACGCCCAGTATCGAAAAACTCATCCAAACTATGCTGCAGTAAATGACGAATCTGCCGAAGGAACGGATGACTGGTCTTTTCTGTTTGATGGTGGGCGTGATCATGCCCATGATGGTGTGGGTGGGCTGCCTGCTCATTCCCGCCACTTAATTGATTGGCAAGCCGTGTTTTTAAGACCTCTTGTTTGTTAAAATACGCCAGCCAGATCCCCACGACCATTGCGACCAATAAGCTGCCCAGTACACGCAAAAAGGCGAACTTCGCGGAATTTCCAAAGGCAATGAATGTCGAAAAAATCACGATAGGATTGATGATCGGTGCAGTCAGCATAAAGGCAAACGCCGTATACACTGGCACCTCTTTTTTTACGAACTGATTAACGATCGGTACGATCCCACATTCGCAGGAAGGAAAAAAGACCCCCAGACCACAACCAACTGTGATCGATGCCAATTTGTTTTTTGGTAAGAGTCTCGTGACTCTTTCTGGCGTCAAGAAGACTTGTAAGGCACCTGAGATCAAGCAGCCCAATAGGACAAACGGCAAGGCTTCAATGACGATAGATAAAAAAATAACACTCATTTGCAGGACAGAATTCGGTAATGCCTGAAACATAACTTTAACCTTCTTTATCAATAAATTCGAAACGCTGGAATTACTATACGTTTTTTCCTTTTTTTATACAACGTTTTTTTTAAAGCAGCCTATTTTTTTAATCGTTGCTTTAGATTTCCCTTATCTTTGAATCCTTCTTACTCACCTAAGCGATCAGCTGCTAGCAGATATTTTGACTTTTCCTCAAGAACAGCGTACATTTTCCATGGAGGAATGACTTATGCAAAAAAATCAACCGATCCAAGAGCAGCTCGCCCAACAACCGTTGGCACTACTCTATCTCTCTCAACCGAATTGCAGTATTTGTGTTGCAGACAAACCACGCATCCAAAAACTGGCACAAACCCAGCAACTCCCCCTAATTACCATCAACACGCTGGCAGAGCCAGAAGCAGCCAGTTTATTTTCGGTCTTGACGGTTCCCGTCGTCCTCTTGTTCGCGAATGGGAAAGAAGTGCATCGTGAAGCCCGCATCATCGATTTCACACGTTTGACTCAACAAATCTTGCGGTATCAAGAAGCGCTCACAAGCGTTGAAGAGCAAGATTCCTACGAATCACTTTTTGACCAGTTAGACGAGTAAGATCAATGGCGAAAAGCAAAAAACAGCTGTCAGATCGTTGTATATACTACGATCTGGCAGCTGTTTTGTTGGTTCCTATTTATGTGATGCGATTATTCGCTTAGTGATGGTTCTTCTACTGGTTCTTCATGTGACAAGACGTTGCCTGAATGCAAGAAATAAATCAATGTTTGCAATTCATTGGTTAAGTCAACGTTTTGAATCAGCACGCCTTTTGGTGCAGTGATCCGTGCAGGTGTAAAGTTCAAGATTCCTTTAATGCCAGCTTTCACAAGCTCATTCACTAAATCTTGTGAATGTTGTGCGGGAACCGTCAAAATAGCCACATCGATCTGCTGGATCTTCACTTGTTCCTTCATGTCATCCATTGGATAGACCGGCACACCATCTACGATTCGACCAACTAGATCTTCGTTGACATCAAATGCAGCACTGATCCGAATGCTGTTGCTTTGGTGAAATTTGTATTTCAACAAGGCGCTCCCCAAGTTTCCGACACCGACTAAAGCTACATTCGTCATGTGGTCTTCGTTCAATGTCTTCGCAAAGAACTGCATCAAGCTTTCAACGTCATAGCCATAGCCGCGTTTTCCTAATTCACCAAAGTAGGAAAAGTCGCGGCGGATCGTCGCACTATCAACTTGAACAGCTTCACTTAGTTCGGTCGAAGAAACTTTTAATTTGCCAGCTTGGTGCAAAATACGCAAGTAACGATAATATAAAGGCAATCGCTTCGCTGTTGCCTTTGGAATTTGATGATCTTTCAAAGAATACTCCCCCATTGTGAAAAATTCACTTGTGATGAAGCTATCATAACAAATACATTGTTCAAAAATCAATTTGAATGCTCATAATTTGAAATATAAATTTTATAATGGTAAAATCAAACTTTTTCCCAATCGCCGTTTCCCCTAAAATATGATAGACTTGTAGTATTGTAACCTTGATACAGACAAGTTTCTTAACGATAGGAATGACATACACATGATTTTATTACAAGCCAACCAAATCGCCCGTCTTTTCGGAGCCGAGGTTTTATTTGAAAATATCCAATTAGAGATTGCCAGCAATTCCCGAATCGCGCTTGTTGGGCGCAACGGTGCTGGTAAATCAACGCTGCTGAAAATTATTGCTGGACTCGAAAGTCCTGATAAAGGAACGATCGCTAAAAACAAGACCGCTACGATGGGCTACTTAGCTCAAGATACCGGACTTGCTAGTCAGGCCACCGTTTGGGAAGAAATGCTAGGAGCTTTTGCAACGGTTCGACAGATGGAGCAGCGCATGCGTACCTTAGAGATCGCCATCTCCGAAGCAGATCCTGCTGCTGACTCTGGCAATCTTCTGAAAGAATACGATCAATTGCAACATGAATTTGCAGAAAAAAACGGCTATGGCTATGAAAATGAAATTCGCTCCGTCTTGCACGGTTTTCAGTTTGATCCTTCTTTTTACACACAGCCGATCGATACCCTTTCCGGTGGTCAAAAAACCCGCTTGGCATTAGCAAAAATGCTGCTGCAAAAACCTGATATCTTGATCCTCGATGAGCCGACCAACCATTTAGACATCGAAACGTTATCTTGGTTGGAAAACTATCTACAAGGATATGCCGGTGCGTTGCTGATCGTTTCCCATGACCGTTACTTCTTAGACAAAGTTGTCAACGAAGTCTACGAACTGAGTCGGCAAAAAATGCGCCACTACAAAGGCAATTACAGCCGCTATTTGACCTTGAAAGCTGAACAGCTGCAAAGCGAATGGAAAGCCTTTGAAAAGCAGCAAGAAGAAATCAATAAACTGGAAGACTTTGTTGCCCGCAACCTTGTCCGTGCCTCTACCACCAAACGCGCGCAAAGTCGCCGTAAGCAATTAGAGAAAATGGACCGGTTGGATCGCCCGCAAGGAGATGAAAAATCCGCCCACTTCCTTTTTTCCATTGAAAAACCTTCAGGAAATGTTGTGATGCAAGTAGAAAATGCCGCTATCGGTTATTCTGAAGAAGAAGTTTTATCGGCGCCCATCGACTTAGATGTTCGTCGCAAAGATGCGATCGCTTTAGTGGGGCCGAATGGGATCGGCAAGTCAACCTTACTGAAATCGCTGATTCATAAAATCCCCTTTATTCAAGGAAAGGTGCATTTTGGCGCCAATGTTTCAATCGGGTACTATGACCAAACTCAATCCGATCTGCACTCAACAAAAACGATCCTCCATGAGCTTTGGGATGACCACAGTACCACACCTGAAGTCGAGATTCGCAATATATTAGGCAGCTTCTTATTTTCGGGAGAAGATGTTGAAAAGCCGATCACGCTGTTAAGCGGTGGCGAAAAAGCCCGTGTCGCTTTGGCAAAATTAGCCATGGACCATGACAATTTCTTGATTTTGGATGAGCCAACCAACCATTTAGACATCGACAGCAAAGAAGTCTTAGAAAATGCCCTGATCGATTATGAAGGCACGTTGTTCTTCGTATCTCATGACCGCTACTTTATCAATCGAATCGCCACCAAGGTCGTGGAACTGTCTGAAAACGGCAGCAAGCTCTATCTAGGCGATTACGATTATTATTTAGAAAAGAAACAAGAAGAAGCTGAGATCGCAGCAATGTTGGAAGCAAAAACAACCGAAACCACCATCTCAGCGGGCAAGCAAAACTTTGTCCAAAGCAAAGAACAGCAAAAAGCCGTTAGAACCTTACAGCGAAAAGTCGCCCAAATCGAAGAAGAGCTTGCCACGATAGAAGAAACGATCCAGCAACTGGAACAAGACATGACCGCACCAGAAGCGTTGAATGATCATGTAAAATTGACCGCGTTGAATCAAGCGTTAGAACAAGCCCGCACTGAACAAGAAGCCCTATTAGAAGCATGGGAAAATACTAGCTTAGAACTAGAGGCATTTGAAAGTTGATCGTGGAATCGGTCTGTAGGCCGATGACAAGCTCCCCCTCCTTTGTTTTACTTAAAAGAACAGGATGAATACGTACGATTCGTAAAACAAGGAGGGAAAAATGCAAAAACAGACAGATGTTTATCGAAAGCGTCGGCCAATGATTGTTTTAGCAGGATTGGTGTTGATTTGGATAGGGTTCAATCGAATCTCTCATCACGTGTTGTACGGAGAGTTGTCCGAACACGTGCACACCGTCGTTGCCTATGATGAGAGTTATGACGACGAATATATTTACTCTCAAGCTATTTTTAGTGAAGATATCAATGCTTACTTAGGGGAAATGGACATCACAACACCGATTTTCCTGCAGACGAACGAAGAATGGGCCGATAGATCCTATGGCAATGACGGCAGCCAAACCTTAGCAGAAAACGGCTGTGCGATCGCTTCTCTTGCGATGGTTCAATCCTATCTTGAAGGCTATTACATTACGCCACCGGAAGTCCTTGATTGGGCAGGAGATCATTATTACGTTGACGGCCAAGGAACGGACTGGCGGATTTTTTCTGACTTTGCCGATGCAAACGGCTACAACTATTATGATCTTAGTACTGACCTAGCTAGCGTTGAAGCCTACTTGCAACAAAATCATCCCGTCATCGTTTCTATGACCCCAGGGGAATTTACAGATGGCGGCCATATCATGGTCTTAGGTGGAATGATGGGCGATCAAGTGTTTGTCTTAGATCCCAATGATGATCCGGAAAAATCCCACTACGCTACTTACTACACACTAGATGAAATCGCTGATCAAAGCTTACGCTTTTGGACCTTCAGCTGATTGTTCGAAAAAAGTCCCATTGTGGGGCTTTTTTCTTTGTCGTCCCGAAAGCAGCAACTGGATCTTATTTTTTAATAAAAAAACCCTTTTTTCTCCCTTTGGGAATCCGCTTTCTATTATAATGGAAGAAAGAAAGGTGTGAAATCTATGAAAATCGGTATCCCCAAAGAAATTAAGAACAATGAAAATCGTGTGGCATTGCCGCCCTCCGGAGTCTATGAGTTAGTCCAAGACGGACACGAAGTCTTCGTTGAACAAGGCGCTGGTGCAGGATCAACCTTTTCTGATCAAGCGTATCAGGAAGTCGGCGCTACGATTGCTACCGTTGAAGAGGTTTGGGCCTCTGAATTGGTTATGAAAGTCAAAGAACCTTTACCAGAAGAATACCCCTTTTTGCATGAGGGACTGGTTTTATTCACCTATTTCCACGTAGCCGCCAATCAACAGCTTGCTCAAGCGTTGATCGACAGCAAAGTGATCGCTGTTGCTTATGAGAACGTCCAGCTGGCGAACGGCACCCTGCCTTTACTGTCTCCCATGAGTGAGATCGCTGGAAGAATGTCTGTTCAAATTGGCGCGCAATTTCTCGAAAAAATTTATGGCGGAAAAGGGATCCTGCTCTCGGGTGTTCCCGGCGTCCGTCAAGGTCGGGTAACGATCATTGGTGGTGGCGTTGCCGGCGAGAATGCCGCGAGAGTCGCCGTAGGTCTAGGCGCACAAGTGACAATTTTAGACGTTTCAATCCCACGCTTACAAGAGCTGGATCGACAATTTTCTGGTCAAGTCCAAACTTTGTATTCCAATCGTTTGAATATCGAGCGAACGATCCAATCCGCAGACTTGGTGGTAGGAGCAGTTTTATTGCCAGGACAAAAAGCCCCGTGCTTAGTGACCCGCGACATGGTGAAACAGATGCCTGAAAAATCCGTGATCGTCGATATTGCCATTGACCAAGGCGGAATTTTCGAGACTGAAGACAAAGTCACCACCCACGACGAGCCAACCTATATCCGGGAAGAAGTTATTCACTATGCAGTGGCGAATATGCCGGGAGCTGTGCCGCAAACGGCAACCATCGCATTGAGCATTGCCACATTACCGTATGCCCAGCAGCTAGCGAAAAACCCTTTAGCAGCGTTGCGAGAAAACGAGGCCCTTGCCAAAGGGGTCATCGCCTATGAGGGCGCATTTACTTCAAAAGAAGCCGCGCACGATCTGTCATTGCCTTTTACCGATCTATCGGAATTGATTTGAGCCACTCTCCCACAATAAAACCAGCAGCCGCACAAGTAATTCGCGGTTGCTGTTTTGCTTTCTATGAGAATTTCCTTTTTTGGGTAGCATGGGCTTTGGAAGTATGCTATATTCATACTTAAAAAAATTCGACCTAGACAGGAGGAACACTGTGCTTACTCAACAACAAATCCAAGCATTTCCCAAAGTAGAACTTCACTGCCATCTCGACGGTTCCATTCGTCCAGAAACATTGATCGCCATCGCCAATCAGCAAGAACTACCGATCGAGCAAGACATCGAAGCTGTGAAAGCACAGATGCAAGCCCCCAAAGATTGTCATGACCTGAGGGATTATCTTAGCTGCTTTGATTTCGTTCGGCCGTATTTGCAAACACAAGAAGCGTTAGCAGCTGCTGCCTATGACGTGATGGAACAAGCCGCTCAAGATGGGGTCGCTTATATTGAGATCCGCTTTGCCCCCAGCTTATCGATGGACAAAGGACTCACTTGCAGCCAGACCATCCAAGCCGTGATCGAAGGCAGCGCACGAGCAGAAAAACGCTACCCAATAAAAGGCAATGTTTTGGTCATTGGGATGCGTCAAGAAGACCTACCAGCTATTACGGCGATTTTTGATGAAGCGATCGCTCTTACCGATGAAAAAGTAGTCGGTATTGATCTAGCAGGTCCAGAAGAAGACGGGTACGTCCCTGATTTAGCTGCTAGCTATCAAGTGTTCCTCAAGAACCAAAGTGTCCAGCTGACCTTACATGCAGGCGAATGCGGCTGTGTGCAAAACATTTATCAAGCTATCGAAAGCGGTGCTCAGCGGATTGGCCACGGCATCGCCTTAAAAGGAGATCACACTGCCCAAGCGTTTGTTCGAGAACAAAATCGCTGTATCGAAGGCTGTCCTACCAGCAATGTTCATACGCGTGCGATTCCCACATACTCGGCATACCCATTCAGAGAATGGCTGGAAGCCAAGGTCCCTTTTTGTTTGAACACCGATAACCGAACGGTCTCAAATACGACATTGACCAATGAATACCTGCAAATGGCTCATCATTGCGACATGACCGAATCAGAGATGCGCTTCTTAAACGTAACTGCCGCTCAGCATTCCTTTGCGAAAGCTTCCGACAAAGCGGTACTCTTGAAAAAAATTCAAGAATGGCAATTCTAATAAACATGGACGCTAGTGATCCCCACTGGCGTCCATGTTTATTTCCAAAACAATCAACTTTCTTTCCTTCACGCAAAGAAGAGCCGATCGATCCTTGTTAATCCTAAGGCATCGATTTCTAAAAGAGCTCTTTCGTAAATTTCTGTATTTGTGAAAGCCGCACTCTCGTGGGCATCGATCCCAATAATACAAGAGCAGCCGACTTCCTTAGCGATCTTCCAAAATTCAGGATGCGGATAGCCACCATTCGTATAGCCCGCCAAATTATACTCCAATGGCAGCTGATACTCTTTGGCTTTTTCGCATAAACGGTAAGCAACTTCTTCGCAATGGGAATCGAAGGTTTTATAGCCCCGCATAAACACATCTGGGTGTGCCATATAAGCAAAAATTTCTGATTCGATCCCTTGTAAAGAAACACGGAGATAATCTTTGATCGCTTTTACCGAATCCCCGGGTGTATGGTCGTAATAGTGATTGCTTTCGATTTCAGGAAAGTGATTGCCAAAAATCAAATAGTCGATCGACAGCCTTTCTTTCTCTGCAACTAGCCAAGGAATCATTGTTTCAAAATATTCACACTCTAATCCTAATTTCACATCGATTTGTCCTTGATATTTTTCCCGTAAGCTTTTCACCGATGAAACGTAATCTTCCAATTGCGCAACATCCATCCGCATGGGCGAGACATACCCATCCTCAAAGGGCCAGGGACAATGATCAGCGAAGCCGATTTCCTTAAAGCCAGCTTGGATGGCTTTGATCACATAGTCTTCATCAGAATCCCGTGCATGTTTGCATCGAGTTGTGTGGGTATGATAGTTTGCTTTCCACATGGTTATTCACTCCTTCTTATTACATTTAGGTTAATTTGTTTTTGTGATCGCATTTTAGGTACACTCTTCTTGAGGCGTTATCCTTCAAACCGTTCGCTATTTTACAGAATCTTTTGTAAACGGAACCATTTTTTCGAAAAAATAGTACTAGCTATCAACACCTATCACTTAGCAACTTCATCAGTCTGGATTTATTCCAGTCCATTTCATTATAGAATTGCGGCTATCCCAAGACAATCAAAAGAAAGCTGCAAGCGGTTGCTTCTTTTCCCATCACTTCCATTGAGTCGTTTCTCTTGGGACAAATGAATTTTTCAAGAGGACGTGTCTTGGTGCGGTTTTGTCTCCTTGTACCTCTTGAAAAAGTAGCTGGGTCGTCCAATCCACCATCTCCTCTAAAGGTCGTGCGATGGACGAAAGCAAAGGGTTAGTACAAAGACAAACATTGGTGTTTTCATAACCAATCACTTGAATCGCTTCACCAACCTTTTTATCCAGTGAATGAAGGGAACGTAAAGCGCAGGCTGCCAAAAAATCGCTTGCCGCAAAAATGCCATCGATAGAAGGCCATTGACGAAAAAGTTGATCAAAGGAAGTTTGCGTGACATTTACAAAATCGAGTATGACCTCGTGAACATGGATCTCTGGGTATTGGTCCATCACTTGATAAAAACCAGCTGATTTTTCTTGAACGGAATGTAATGTCTTTGGTCCATTAACGAAGAGGATCTCGCGACAACGATTTTGGATTAAGATCTGTGCTGCCAACTGTCCACCTGAGGTATTATCCGCAGAAACGGAGGATACTTCATCGCTAAGGACTCTACCCACACTCACTAGAGGTAATTTGAGAACCTTTTGCAACAATGGACCTTGCGTACAAAGGTTGGTACATAAAATTACCCCATCAATATTATTTGCGAGAAACAAGTTCAAAAAATAGGTTTCTCTTTCAGGATTCCCTTGTGTGGTACCAATCATCAAACTATAGCCTTTCTCAATCAGTTGCGACTCGATTCGGGTGATAAATTGATTATAAAAATCATTTTTCAAATCATAGATCAGCAAGCCGATCATCTTTGAGGAATTGTAATAAAAGGACCGTGCTAATTCATTTGGTACATAATCAAGTGCTTGAATTGCTTCTAGCACAATCTGCTTTGTTTCTTCATTCACGTATTTTTTATTGTTGATCACTCGTGAGACGGTAGTCACGGATACATTGGCAAGTTTTGCTACGTCTTGCATGTTTGCCATTGGTCCCTCCTTTCTCTCTTTTACATGTCTCGTAATTGTTAAATCCTTTTCCATTTGATCTATTATCCGAATGCAACACTCCAAAACGCTTTCTTTTTATTCTATAATAGCAAACCTTACCTTACATTTTCTATTTTTATGAAAATAAAAAAGCTGTTTAGATGAAATCTCACCATAAACAACTTTTCTATGCTAGATAAAAGTTTGCATTAATGTCAGCGTCTTTGAAGAAAACAAGAAAATCACTCCCGTGTTCTCTTAAACAATCATTTACACAAGCACCCAGCTAATTTTTTAAATCTAAGCCTTCAATCAACGCCACCGCACGATCGATCCCAGCGTCTTTTGTTTCTTCTAACACCACGTAACAGTATGGCTTGTGTTTGATCAGAAGCTGTAAAATTTCTGGATACCGTATTTGTCCTTCACCTAACGGGACAGGGATCACTTCTTCTCTCGAGAGTTGAAAATCCTTTAGGTGCAAGCAGACGATTTTCTCGCCAAAAAGAGTAAACGCTTCTTCTACCAATGCAACTTGATCAGCAGCCGTTTTTGCGGTGATCAAATTCGTTGGATCGTAAATGATCCCTAGATAATCAGAAGGAACACGTTCAATCAGCTCGGCGATGCGCTGATTCGAATACAACGGATGATTCATTCCTGCTTCGATCCCTACCATGGTTTTATGTTTTTCTCCTACTCGAACGAGTCGCTGGATCACATGGATCAAGTCTTCAAAAACCTCATCCGAAAAATTCTCTTCGCTATATCCCAGCGCGGCAATGACTGAGCCTGTTTCTGAAGCCACCATGCTGGCACCAAAATAACGGGCATGGAATAAGTAGCGCTCAAATTTCTGTAAGATTTTCTCTCGTTCCTCTGGTTCGGGATGAATCAAGTTACTATAACAACTTAACAAAGCGATTTGAACGCCTTGTTCTTGGAATTCATTCTTGAAGAAGGTCCCCATACCTGGACTCATTTTTTCAGGAGCACTTAGGTCTGGAAAAGACGCATTCAAGGCAAACTGAACGTTTCTTATTTTCTTTGCTCCTACCGCTTGTGCTAGCTGCTTGGGTGTATATTCTCCTGAGAGGTCATGCCCTCGGATGGCTAAATGAATCATCTGACTCCTCGCTTTCTACTGTTTTTTCCCATTCAATAATCAAATTTTCATAAGGTTCTAGCCTATGGTTACCCCGCGCCAGCGCTTCACCTGATAAGCGTTCGAAACCGGGGAGATGTAAGGTAAAGTCAGCTGTCGTCATCCCTAAGTTACTGATCCAGAGTTGGACATGGGTCGCTGACTCTCGGCGATACTTCATCACACCTTCCGAACATTTGATCAACAGGCGCTCTGATTCATAAGGGAAAAGTTCTTTGTGACAAAACGACTGCCATATCAAACTGTCTGGTAAATTGCTAGGTAGCGCACCTAAATAGATGATCTCTCCTTGAGCCAGTTGTTTCTTAGCTAGTAGCGTTTGGTCATTCCCTCGTCCGATCGTTTCCCAATCTTCTGGGCAATGAAAAACTGTGACCAAATGATCCAAAGGTTCTTTTAGGCCGTCATAGGTTAGCTGATAAGTCAGTCCGTTCACCGTAAACTGCTGGATTTGGTCAAACCCGAGCCATTCTCCTAAACGATCTAAGCCATTCGTCGCTGGCCACGCTAGCTCTTTTGTCCGATCCCCCGTCATCGGGCCTAAAATCAGCTTGCCTCCTGCTTCAGTAAAGGCGGCAAATTTTTTCAGCAAGGTAGGACTGATCCAACGAACAAATGGGGCAAGAACAACATCATACTCTTCTAACGGACTATTTTCTTGAATGATTTCTACACGAATCCCTTGGCGAATCAGACTGCCGTAAAATTCGGTAAACAGGCTGCGATAATCATAAATACCCCCATGATCGATCGTGTAAAAGCGTTTCGAGTAGTCCGAGTAGATGATGGCTATTTTTGCAGATACATACTTCGTTTCCGCTAAAAGTGGTGCGATCTGTTGTCTTAGTTCGCCAATCCGAACTACCTCTTCATACCCACGATCTGGCTCTCCCCAAGCAGTTAACACGGCGCTATGGGGTTGCTCCACACCATAGCGATGTCCACGAAAATGCCAAAAACAGAAGGATTTCAAATGACCAGCATAGCCAATGAACGCTTCACTTGTGACAAACCCATGAGGACGAGGTGCCGCATAGTTTTCAATATGACCGGCATTGGCGGTACAAGTTTCTAACAATAACATTTCCTTGTTGCGCGGTTTGACATTCCGCCAACGATCCAAGTTCATCGTATACGCTGGATAGTTGTCTGCCGGTGCATACGTATCAAAACCGGCAATATCTAAATCAGCAAATAGCTCATCATTTTGCAAGTTAAACCCAAAAGCGGAGTTATGGGTAATGGGTAACGCGGTCTCCATTCGGATAAAATGACAAAGATCATGCGCAAACTCATTCAACGTATCGGTGGTAAAGCGGCGAAAGGCATTCATCAGGGAAGAATTATGCAAAAACGGGGTCGTTAGTGGCAAGACGACATCCTCAAATGCGTCATACCACTCACTCCACACCTTCGTGCCCCAACACTCGTTGAGGTTGGTCACGGATTGATAGTTGTCTTTTAAATACGTATGCCAACGCGTTTGGCACGTCGTACAGTAACATAGATCGACATGACATTTAAACTCATTGTCCAATTGCAACATAACGACATTTTCATGTTTTTCGGCAATCTCAGCGATTTTTCTCGTCAAACGATAGGCATAGCGGCGAAAGTCCTCGTTGTTGGTACAGACATGCTGTCTTGAGCCATGATGCATCTTCGTCCCATCTTGATTAGTGATTAAAGCTTCTGGGTACTGTTTTGTAAACCAGCGGGGCGGAGTTGGCGTTGGAATACATAAGCAAACATCGATGCCATTTGCTTGGTACTGTTCTAGCGCACGTTCCAACAACGCAAAATCATATTCTCCAGGTTGAGGCTCCAAGTCACGCCACATGAATTCCCCAATTCTAGCAAAATTCATGCCCAACGTTTTCATCGTTTGACTATCACTTTGCATGATTTCTTCCGACCAGACTTCTGGATACATGCAGGCGCCGTAATAAATATCAGGAAACAGTGGTTGCTCATGGAAAAACGCCTGTAAACGAATCGCTACATAGCGAGCGATCATATGCGCCCCGACCTTTGAAAAGTGGGTATCATCTGCGAGACCTGCAGGATAATTGGGGTGCTCATCCGGTGCTAACCAAACAAAGAGCGCTTTGGAAGCTTCTAGTCCTAATGTGTCATAATAATGATAGGTATAGCGATTTAAATCAAACAAATCCACTTCTTCCGTTCGACTAAGTTCTCTTAAGACAGGTAAAAATGCTGACAACGTATGCGCCAGTCGTCCCTCTTCCCCTACACGTCGTTCAACAGGTGTACACAGGATAGGAATTCCTGCTTTTTCTTTGATTTGACGGATCATGTCTGTCAAATGAGCAATGTACGCCTCCATCGTGACATGATTTTTCTCTTTTTGGTCATTATGTCCAAATTGCAGTAGGACGACTGTATTCGGTTCGACTTCTTGCAGGAGTTGCTTAAACAACCCTTCTTCGATAAACGAACGAGTCGTACTGCCGTTTTTCGCAAAATTGTGTACGTCTACTTCTGGGGACAGATAGCTTGGTAAAGCTTGTCCCCAGCCCATCATTGGCTGTTGATCAAGGGGATAATCCGCCACGGTTGAATCTCCGCCTAGAACGATTTTCATTTCTTTTCTTCCTCCATCTATTTACTATCAGATTTCCAACAACTTCGACAAGTCCACTGGTTTTCTTGCTGAACATAAGCTGCATTAGAAATCGCTTTCTTTTCTATTATACAAAACATTTGCTGACGAAAACATGGAAAAATCAGAGCAAAAGCTGCGAAAATACGAGCTTTTCCGCAGCAACCAACAGTGATCAGCTCTGACCTTTTCGATATTGTCCTGGGGTCATTCCCGTGCACTTTTTAAATAAACGATTGAAGTAACTGGGATTATACCCAAGGTTTTCTGCAATTTCATTGATTTGGTGATCAGTTTCGAGCAACTGCCGTTTTGCTTCTACGATGCGAACATTGGTTAAATAATCAATAAAGTTGACCTGCTTGGCACGCTTGAACTCCTTACTCAAAAAGATTGGGTCTACTTCGAAACGATCCGCAACGTATTCTAACGAAATTTGTTCATTGCGAAAATCAGATTGGATGTACTCCGCTACTTTTTGGATCATTTCACTATAAGAATTAGCGACATTTTCTTGCCAGAGGATGGAGACGGGTTTTAAGAAATGATGGTACAAAAAGGCTTGGATCTGATTGATGTCCAAAAGTCGTTCGATTCGCTCTAACACAACCGTTTTCGATACATAATCCGTTCGTGAGACCCCATTTTCATTTAAAAGGTAATCGACTTGATCGTACAGTCGATTGACCACATAGATCACCGCAGCCTGTTGATTGTTTTCTGCCACGACCTGTTCTAAAAACCGCTGGACACTTCGTTGCAATTCTTCATGATAGCCACTTTTCAGCGCTGTTAAAATCAAATTTTCTTGCGAAAGAGAATACTTCGGCAGCGGGCGCATTTTCTCTCCTTGAAGCACTTGATTTTCGGGAATCAACCGTTGCAGATGGATTTGCTTTTTGAGACGTTGGGCAACTTCAGGCAACTTGCGAATCTCTGTTTCTTGTTGCGAACTAACGATGGTGACATAACGGCAGACGATCAAATTGATTTGCTTGGTGATCATCGTGAAGTAATCTGTCAGTAGCTGCTCTTGATTGACCACAAAAACCAAAATCCGTCCTTCATTTGAAGAAACAATGGTTGATTCAGGGAAAAACATGGCTGTGACATCCGCTATAATGTTTTCTAAGGCAAACAAAATGTGGGTTTCATCTTGTGAATTTGCTTGATTGCTTAATAGATCATTGAGTTGGAAATAAAACAGGCGATACCCTTGGTCACTTAAGCACCAGTTTTTTTGCTGCAGTAATTGTTGCGATTCTTCCTCCGATAAATAGCCATAATACCCTTCCATCAAATGTTGGATCACTTGTCGCTTCAGCGAATCTTGAAAGCGTTCCGCCTGATTTTGCAACAATCCTTTTTCCCGACTTAATTGTTGCCAACGGTCCACCAAAAACTCCAGATCGTTTTCTTTTTTCCATTGGGTATTACCAAAGAGCTGATCCATCGTTTTTTCAAAAGGTTGGTATTGTTTTTTTGCCAAAAAGAGACTCATGACTGCCACACAAGCAATAAAAAGAATGCTTACGACGATCAGCACTCTAGCCAAATGAGTGACTGGCTCGGTAATCAATGCTAAGGGAACGACGGTATAAAACGTCCATATTTGGTTGAGTCGCGTACTGTTTACGGCGATCATGCTATAATCATTGCCATTGATCGATTCTACCCAGGTTCCTTGATGCTCCTCACTCAGCGGTTGGATAACATTCGCTAAGTTCTGATCGCCAATAAAACGAAAACTCTCATGATTAAAGGAAATCGCTGCGAGTCCATTTTCAATTTGAGTATCATAAAAATACTTTAACAATGATTGCTCGTCGATCGTTGCAACTAAAAAAATTTTAGGCTGATCTTCGCCTTGGCTATCAATGTTTTGTACAAAAATCAATTCATCCTCTTCTTCAATGATCTTCCACTGATACTGCCTACCATTATCGATCCGATAGCGTTCAAATGCTGTTTTGGTTTGCTCGAGCGTTAATTCATACGTGCCGCCACTTTCAATCCCAAAGGGCGCCTCTCCGAGCGAATAAATACCGATTCGATTGACATAATTGGAGCTATTGGTTAAGTAAAACAATTCTTCCGACAGCTGGATCAACGTCTGATAATTCGTCGTTTCCAATAAATCTTCTTGGTAGCGCCTTTGAAACGATTGCCCCCAAACGCTTAAAGTCACTTCCAGCTGCGAGAACTGTTGGTTGATGTTACTAACGATTCCTTCGACTTGGCGATTGTTTAGTTCTTGATACGATCGTTGTAATGGTCCGATCAAATAGGCATGCAAAAAGATTGCAACGGCTAATAGCGGCACGACGATCCATAGACTGGCTAGCTGCAGTTTTCGATGAAAACCGCCTGTTTTAAAGTACTTCATTCCCAAACACCCTTGTAATAGATTTTATGTAACAAATTGTCATGCGAAAAAACGCATGACAACCTATCCACAACTATTGAAGTGTATCATCCTTTGACGGATCCAATCAGCATTCCTTTGGCAAAATGTTTTTGCAAAAACGGATAGAAGATCAAAATTGGTAAAGTCGCCACAATGATGACTGCAAATTTGATTCCTTGTTCAGGCGGCACATAGTTTGGGTCCATACTTGCTAACGCATTGGCACCACTGGAGGCCATCGTGATCTGTCTTAACAATAACTGAATCGGCCATTTTGCTGAATCGTTGATATAGAGCAATCCACTCATGAAGTCGTTCCAGATACCAACGGCGTAAAAAAGGGTGAAGGTCGCGATCACTGGTTTTGATAAAGGCAAAATGATTTTCCATAAGATCCCTAGTTCCGTACAGCCGTCCATCTTGGCGGATTCTTCCAACTCGATCGGCATTTCTTGGAAAAAGTTTTTGATGATCATTAAGTTGAAGGGATTGATCGCGATTGGCAAAATCAATGCCCAATAAGAATTGATCAGTCCTAAATTTTTCACCACGATAAACGTTGGGATCATCCCACCTGAAAAGAGCATTGCAAAAATCACGAGATTCAACAAGGTGTTCCGTCCTTTTAGGTGCTTGCGTGATAAAGGATAGGCAAAGGTGAAGGTACAGAAAAGCTGCACCAGCGTGCCAACGATGGTAACGCCGACCGTTACAAGCAAACTACGGATAAAGGTGTTGGTTGAAAAAATAAAGCGATAGGAGTCGAGACTGATCTCATTTGGCCATAAGAAAAACGAACGTGTGGTCAATTCTAACTCCGTAGCAAATGAACCTGCGATCACATAAATAAAAGGAATCACCATGAATAACCCAATCAATGCCAAAAATAGTGCATTAAAAATGTCAAATATTTTCCCTGCCTTCGTATTGTGTAAAGTATCCATCTTTTTCCTCCTTAGTATAAGCCGCTTTCGCCAAAGCGTTTCGCTAATTTATTGGTACAAAGTACGAGGATGATCCCAACGATCGATTTAAATAATCCGACGGCTGTTGAGTAACTGTAAGCGCCATTGGTGATCCCCATCATATACACATACGTATCAAAAACATCTGCTACTGTTCGGTTCAACTGATTGGTCATCAAGAAAATCTGATCAAACCCAGTAGACAAAATCGACCCGATCCGCATGATCAGCATAATGATGATCGTCGAACGAATCGCAGGCAAAGTGATATGCCACACACGACGAAAACGTCCTGCACCATCCATGATCGCGGCTTCGTATTGTTCCTGATCCACACCTGATAAGGCAGCTAAATAAATAATGGTCCCCCAACCGATCTCTTTCCAAATCGATTGCATCACGATCATGGGGCGGAACCATTGCGGGTCTGAGAGAAAATCGATTTCCACGCCTGTCAACGAAGCGATAAATTGAGTGATCGCTCCATGATCGATGTTGAATAAAATATGCCAAAGACTAACGACGATCGTCCATGAAAGAAAATGCGGTACATAGACGAAGGTTTGAATGGTCCGCTGAAACAGCTTGTTGCGTAATTCATTCAGTAACAGTGCCAAAAAGATTGGTGCTGGAAACGAAAAGAAAATGTTTAAAAAGGCAATCATCAACGTGTTCCACAAGATTCGAAAGAAATCAGGATTATTGAAGAAATCCATAAAATTTTGTGTTCCTACCCATGGGCTATCTGCGATTCCTAAAAAGGGCACATAATCTTTGAAAGCAATGATCAACCCATACATCGGCGCATAACGAAATACTGCAAAATAGATGATCCCGGGAATCGTCAAAATATAGAGCCATTTATTTTGTTTAAAATGGTTGAGAAAACTCCCCCATTGCTCTTTCGTTTTCGGCACTTTTTTTATTGTTGTTTCCATTCATTCTCCTCCTCTAATTCCGCTCCAATCAGTGCTAAACAACAAATCGTATTTAGCCCCCACTGTGACAACACATTGGTCGATACCCACGGCATTTCTTTTATTTTTTTCCACGTTGTCGCTGCTTCAATGGTCGCTTCGATCGGCAATGGAACACCCGATTTGTCATTATCAAGCAATAACTGCCAAGCCCTTTGACTGATTGCTCGATCGTTACGCACTCGCCCAGCAAAGGCCATCATCGTCGACGCAAACATTGGCCAGGCAAAATGAGGTTCCGTCAGTACCTCGTTTGACTCTTCTGCTTTTATTTCAGGACTCAAGCTATAAAACCAGCCAAACTCCCCTAACATCTCTGTCCACTCTGGGTCTTCCAGCACTTGAGCAAGTTCTAACCAAACTTGCGGCGCCCCAAAGGAGATGACCATGTGATAGCCGCCAAAATTCCCTGTTCCCATATAAGATAAGGTTTTGTCTTGTGGATCAAATAACACTGTGGGACCAGACAATAGGCGCTGGGGCATGGCTTTGATGCAGGTGATGCCGGTGCGAATTCTTTCAAGGTACACAGGATCATTCGTCCGTTCCCACTGGGTAAACCAGTTCGAGACTAGCGCAGCCCAATCTGGTCCGATGCGAATCGGTATCCGCTTCGTTTCTCGTTCATAAAACTCGCGCATCGGTGGTAACGCATCAAAAGCATAGGTTTCATTGTCTTTGACTTGTTCCATAATCTCTCCAATGCGTTCATCCGCTGTCAAAT
Organism: Enterococcus sp. 4E1_DIV0656; assembly: GCF_002140695.1. Lineage (NCBI taxonomy): Bacteria > Bacillati > Bacillota > Bacilli > Lactobacillales > Enterococcaceae > Enterococcus > Enterococcus sp. 4E1_DIV0656. The sequence goes on from NZ_NGLF01000001.1 coordinate 180,665, forward strand.
AGTAGTAGTAGCGATGGAGACCCGCCATTGAAATTCGAACTTCTTTGGCTTGGCAACCCCAATGAACGACATTATGCCGTGACCCTAATCCTTTGTATTCCCCAGCATGATACTGATCGACTTCTGAAGTATGTCTCGTCATGCTTTCAGCCAGATAGTAGACGCTTGGATCACCAGTCCGTAAGAAATCTAGCCAAAGCCACATGTTAGGGACCAATTCAGTGTTTTGCCAAGCGTACCCACCAAGATCGTAGCGCCATTGGTGTCGAAACTGATCATAGGTATGCATGACATCACCATAGTTCCAATAGCCATACCAACTTCTTTGTTGGACTTCTGCTAAATAGAATTGACGCATCTCAGCCAATTGTTGCTCCAGCAACTGTTTCGTTTTCGTTGATTCGTCTGGTAAACTGATCTTGCCAAAAACCCTCGTCTCTTGATAACGCTCTGGCAATGAAACGATCTGGGCAGGTTCTTGGTTTTCTTGAGCTAAGTCCAGCAACACTTCTTCTGACGGGGCTTCCTCATAAAGATCCAACCAACAACGCGTCGTATTTGCTACGCCAACTGCCGTCGAACGAATCTCTTCCATTCCTTCGTATCCGCTAAGCACATGATCCCGTTTGGAATAGTGCTGAAAATCCATTGGCTTGGCATTCGGTGACCACTGCCACATCGTGATTCGGGTTGCTTTTTGGGTGATGCCTGCCACCTCGATCGCAGATGGTGCTTTTTCCCAAAATTTCTCCATACTGCAAGCAACGCCGCCGGTTTCTCCCCCAGCGTAAAAGGTACCTGAATAACGCTCACCATCCCCAATGGGCAACCAACAGTACCCAGGTTCTGTCTGTTTTTCTAATTCAAATGACCGATGATTGATTTGATTGACCCGAAAATTGTCCCAAATAGCATTTTCCACCGCATGAGACAGCATCGGCTCGTCCGCTGGGGTCAATGAAACGAGCTGTCCACTGGCTTGTTCTTGATAGGGAATGTTTTGTTGATAGTGTCGCCGTGAAAGTAACAATTGCGCCGCTTCATGATACACAGCATCTGCAATAAATTTGACTTGTCGATTCCAATTTTCACCTGTCAACGCATAATCAAATGCTACCCCCATGCCTTCATAAGCAAGTGGTTTGATGATAATGACCGTATGAATGATTTCCAATTTGCTGATTTCGCGAAAGATACGGAACCGTAAAATAAACTCTTGCACCACTTCTTGATTGATCTCAATGACGCCCGATACTTTGATAACGGCTTTTTCTGAACCATTTTCTTCCAACATCAAGTCCGTTACTTTGGACTGCACCTTTTTGTTTTGGTATTGCAGGATTGCGTGAAGATCTTGCAATTTTTTCTGCCCATTGACCGCTACCCAGTCCAATACATTTTTCCCTTCCCCATGTTTCGGGAAGAAGCCTTTGATCGTACCGTTGTCAAAATAAATACCGTTGTATGCTTCCCTAGCAATCGCCTGTTTCTTCTGGACACGCTGTTTTCTTTGAAAAAGTAACTGCGTCGTTTCTGCCACCAGACCACTGTGTCCTGTCCATTTCACACTGCCATCTGGCCAGTAAGCCAGTACTTTCGTTTGCAGCGGCTCCTCCCCCAGCAAAAACAGTTCCTCACTTAGAACCTCAGGTTGTAAAGCTCCTTTTTCCCATGGATACCCAAAACTCAGCCCACGTTTTCCCTTAGGTTTATTTTTGAGCCATTTCAATGCCATGCTCGATTTCCTCCTCTTCCCTCTCTGCAGGTTGAACTGCATCGTTTTGTTGCTTTAGCTTTTGTTCATTTTCATCAAATAATTTCAAGTAAATCCCCATTGTGCCAATGATCCACATCCCAATACTTAAAAATGGCAGGAGACCGGGGAGAAAAAAGCTGATCGTACTACAAATCCCAAACCAAAGGACGCCTAAAAAGGTGCCAATAGGTTGAAAGAAAAGAAAGCGTAGTGAAGCGCCTAGGTACTTCTTCGTTGGGAGCACATAATATTCGTACATGCTAAGCAATGTATTAATCACAGCGATCGCGACGCATTGGCTAACGATCAATAGGATCAAGCCTGTTTGAGTCAATGCCGCTAAAAATCCTTGCTGGATCACTACCATGGGGCACAAATAAAAGAGAATGATCGGTAAGCCCAAGCGATTCGATCGCCAAAAGTTCCTGCGGTAATACCGAAAGAACGTTTGAAAAAAAGGCGGCGATTCCTGTTTAAGGGTTTTCTTTGCTACGTGGAATCCTGCTTGTATGCTAGGCGCCAGTCCAAAGATGATCCCACCTACTAGCGCACCTATAATAACGGTTACATTTATCAGCAAACAATAAAAGACAAAATCTGCTGCTTGATATACTTTCTGCCAATTCATCACCGTTCCTCCTCTAAGGAATATACCTTTAAGTCTTTATAGCGGGCCTTCATTGGCGCCATTTGCCGAAATCCGATCGCTCCTTTGGTTAATATGGGACCAAACTGTTCCTCATCAAGGTACCTTAACACCAATAAGTCGTTGATCCAAAAGGAGATCGTTGCACCTACCTTATCGATTCTTAGGTGATAAAACCCTCGGGCATCTGCTACACTCGGAAGTGGATCTGCGCCTTGGGCGACCAGATGAAACCCATGGCTTTTGCGCAAATTACACGTTTCAAACGCCCGTTCCTCCTCATACTTTCTTCGAAAATAAGAAAGGTGGTAAGCATCGATCCCTCCAGAATGATACTCGGGATATGCCCCGGTTCGTTTGGGTACTCCAGAATCGAAGATCGAGCCACCCTTGCGATTGGCTGCTGCAAAAAAGAGCATACATAAGCCTGGTTCAGCCAGTGGTTGAAACTGCCAGGTGATTCGTAGGTCCGCTGGAAATTGTTGAGGCAGCCATAAAACAAAATGTGGTTGTTTGTTTGATTCTTCAGAATACGTATTCGCCAGAATCATCCCGTCTTGGAAAGTAATCTTGGGCTCTCCTTCAGCAATAAAGTGTTGAATATCTGCTGCTTGATTCAGCGGATTTTCATAGATCAATTTCGCTAACATTTCTTCTCCTTTTATGCGTATATGAGCTGCTTTTCTCTTTTCATAGTAAACTTGACCTACATTTCTAACAATTGACTTTTTTTGAATTCTTTGATATCAAGCGTTAGATTAGGGTTTTCATTTGCTTGTTTCCATTTTTTCTTTTCTGATTTCTCACTACCTGTCTCGTCTCACTTGACTATTACTCCATTTTATTAGCTGAAAAAAATTATTGAAAAAGAAAAAGGTTGAGAGCAAGATCCACTCAACCTTCTTCGACTGTCGTTATTGTGCTTGATGAAGGGCATTCGTTTCTTCCATCAGCTGCGTGCCTCCTTGATTCTTCCAAAGTTCGATCGCAGCTTCCCAACCCGCTTCATCGATTTGTCCTGCGATAAATTGAACCCGCGCATCACTAATGATCTGATCAAGCTGTGCCCCTTTTGTTACATACGTATCTGTATTATAGGAGGCTGCTGGGTTAAAGACAGCGTGCTCTAAATCAGCTTCCATCAATGACAATCGTTTTTCATAGCTTTCAGTAGCCGCTTCTGTATCAGGCTTAGCAATATAGTACAGGGTATCTTCCGTTACATTCATCCCAATTTGTGAGTACCCTTTGACCGCATTGGCTAACGCTTCAGCTTCTGATCCTTCTAGTGCGACGGACATTCCATCCACTACTTCAAAATTGATTCCTTCGATTCCGTTGTTCAGCAATACCTGTGCTTCTTTATCATTTAATTTATCAAGGAACGTCAACACCTCTTTTAGATGTTCCTCTGTCTGGACACTCGACTTAGGAATCGCCAAGAAACCAGAATAGCCATCTGTCGGTAACGCATTCATCGTACCGCTATTATCTTTTAAATTCCCTGTAAAGACGACGAGGTCTTCTTCTCCAGCTTGCAATAATTTATTACTGATTTGTGCTGCTCGTGAATACGTATCAATAATGATCCCACCACGTCCATTGATAAACGGCTCATCCCATTTATCTGCTGCCATGGTTGCAAAATCACGATTGACATAGCCTTGTTCCACCATATCTTTAACAAATTGCATTGATTCTAGGTATTCTGGTTGCATAAAGGATGGCTCTAAAGTGCCGTCTATTTCTTTCCAAGCATTTCCTGCCCCAAACCAAGTAGCTAACACATCGTAAGGACTATTTGAATTGATCGAGCCAGGCCATTGGGGAATAATCAAACCAAACGTATCATTTTCACCATTCCCATCGGGATCGTTCTCAGTAAATGCTTTGGCAATCTCATAAAGATCATCGATCGTTTCTGGTACCTCTAAGTTTAAGTTTTCTAACCAATCTTTTCGGATGATCACCGCCGTCCGCATCGCATCACGTTTCCGATAAATTCCGTACACTTTGCCATTCACAGAAGAATTACGCAAAACATCCTCGTTAGACTGAGAGAGATTAGGATAATCAGCTAAATAGTCGGTCAAATCCCAAAAAGCCCCATTTTCTGCTGACTTGATAAATCCTCCTGATTTTCCTTGAATGACCATCACTTCTGGAATATCATCTGAAGCTAACGTAATATTCATTTTATCCTCATAGGATGTATTGGGTGCCCAGGTAATATCAATGTTTTTGCCAGTGTAAGCTTCTAATTGTTTCAAAATCTCGTTGTCACTTGCAGGTGGTTCAGTTTCAATGTACGGCGATAAAATCGAAATCGTATCATAATCTGTTGTGGAACCTGCTTCCTCCTTCCCACATGCCGACAAAAAGGCGACTGATAGTAACCCCAAACCAAGAATCGTACTTAATTTTTTCACTACTTTTCCTCCTTAGATTTTGTTGTTGAGCTCGATTAAATAAACCGCTTTCAATACCAAAAGCATAACGAAAAGCAGGATTTCCAGCAATTGACATTTTTTGTTAATCGTTGATATATGGCTGGGTAGGGAGTTTTGCTCTACATTTGCAGGTATCGTAAATTATAGGAAAAAAGAATAAATAGTTCTTCGTGTTCTTAGTTCGCTCAATTAATTTAATTATCGCAGTTTTTCTGATTCCTATCATTCTTAAATTCTCGTTGTAGAAAAAGTAGCCTAAGTACTGATGTTCTTATTCGTGAGAGATTTGGAAACATCTTATCATGAAAAAAAGACCAACTCATTGGTCTTTTTTGATAATTCATCAGTTTTGTAGTACTAAGCGGATCACCACTCATTCATATCCGACAGAAAGAGTACTACCGCTCATACACATCATTTTGATCCAAGGTTGGCGCTAACGCAGTGACGATCGTTTCCACCATCTTTAAGTTTTCGACCCCTGCAATCTTGCCGAACTCGTCGGCATGGATGGAAAGATTTTTCATTGTTAGATTGCGGATCGGTTCTGCTGGGCTGGCCTCGATGAAGAAAGCACGCACGCTTTGTTGTCCTATTTTGGTAGCTTGCACGTTTTCAATATTAATGTCGCAGACCTTTGCTGGACCTACTGGAATAGCAGGTTGTGCCATCAATTTGTGCCAATAGTCGGGAATCTCTTCCGCATAATCAGCTGGCAGTTCTGGATAACTATAATCTGGGTACCAATTTGTTTGTAAGAGAAAAGGAAAGCCAACATCCTTCATCATTAAATCCGAAGCAGTGACCTTGCGTATAAATCCACCTCGATTGTTAGCGGATTTGATCCGAAACCCTGCGCCAGTTTGCTCAAAGACGACTTTTTGGATTTTGATCTCTTCGATCCCACCTGAAGTTTCACTGCCAATGGCAATTCCTGAACCGTACCCTAACTGACAGTCTTTGATCGTGATTTTCCGACAGCTTCTTTGCTGGGCTAAGGCTTCTGCCCCACGTCCCGCCTTGATCGAGATATTGTCATCGTTGCAGGAAATGTAGGCATTTTGAATGGTGACTTCTTCACAGGAATCAATATCGATGCCATCAGTACTAGGCCCTTTTCCATTGTCTATCGTGATGCCGTCGATCAATATGTGGTGAGAATACGTGATTTGTGTATTCCAAAAACCCGACTGTACCGACGAAATATCTTTGATGGTTACTTGCTGACTTTCATAAACAAGGATATTTCGTGGACGCTTGCAATCATAATCTGCTGCCCAGCGTAAGCCTTTCTTTGCATAATCCGCCATCATCCCGCTGGCTTCATCTGTTCCCCAAAACGTTTGCCACCATGTTTCTCCACGACCATCAAGTTTCCCTTTTCCCGAGATCATGACATTTTCTGCGTGAAAAACATTGATCATCGCTGCAGGCCACTTCATATTGATCCCTGCGACCCGATTATCTACTTCGGGATAATCGGCCAGTTCTTGACTACCATACAGAATCGTATCCTCTGAGACAATCAAGTGCACATTGCTTTTTAAAAACAACGCGCCGATTTGATAGGCGCCGGGTGGTGTAATCACTGTTCCCTGCACAGTTGATGCTTGGTCAATTTCTCGTTGCAATAATTGCGTGATGTCTTCCATTCTTGCTTACCTCCTACGCTTTTGTTTTACGCTACAAATAGGTTTATCGATATCCATGACTTTTAAAAATTTGCGCATCGCCAACCTTTTTTCATCTATCATTTATTTGGATAGAACTAAGTGCTTCTTACTGGCGCTGTCCATCAAGTAAAGCGTTCCTCTTGGCACATCTCGTTGTCTTTTCCCATGTGCTTTCTGGCGTCCTTTTTTCCTACATTCTTTACTATAGTCCCCTTAGTGGCAAAAGAAAGTCCTTTTTGATTTCTGAGGATCGTCTTTTTTTGTAACGTCCTTTCTTGTTAGAAAAATGCGCCTTTTTGTCTACAAAAGCAAAAAGGCGCAACCTGTCAAGGAAGGAAATAAGGTGCTTAACTAACTGTTTCTCATTGGGAAAACCAACGCAGATCATTTCCAAAAGCTTGTTCTACGTGCGTTTCTTTTGCCCCACCATGGATAGTTCGACTGTTTCTTGGCAACTTATTGCGTCACTTATGGCCGCTCGATCAATGATCGCTGCCTCTTTAAAGCTGACCTCCTGACACTGTTCAAAAATCATTTTCTTTTGCCCTTTAGCTGATTCAAAGGCAACTGACTCAAAAGTAACGCGTTGGATCGGTGAAACCTGCTGTGTTTGTTCATCGACAAACCCTTTTAGCTCGACCAAAGGGTTCTGCCCTACGATACGGGTATTCTTGACCAAAATATCCGAAATGATCGGTAACTGTTGTGCTGCCTGACCATCGGCATTGTAAGCAACAGGATGAGCCATGAAACGATCCAACAGGCAATCGGTGATCGTCACTTGACGAATATAGCCACCACGATCATTCTGCGCTTTCAATTCTAGTCCATAAAGCGTATTGGTCAGTTGACAATCTCGAAAAGCGATATTTTCAACACCACCAGATTGCTCACTACCAATCGCGATGCCATGTCCCCCTCGAATAGCCAAATCAAACAGCCGAATATTTTTCGCTGGTCTATTGATCTGATTTCCTTCTGGATTTTTGCCAGATTTGATTGCGATACAATCATCGCCCGTATCAAAAACGGTGTCAAAAATCAGCAAATTTTGCGAAGAATCTGGGTCCCAACCATCGCCATTGTCGATGCCTTTGGACTGAATAGTCACCCCATGGGTCACAACGGTGTCACAGTAAATCATATGAACAGTCCAGCATGGTGGATCACTCAACGTCAGCTCTGTCAAATGGATGTTTTTGGCCTGCATCATACAGATCAAACGTCCCCTTACTCGTCTTCCAGGTTTTCCATCAGAAACATATTCTGGATACTGTTCACGGTCTGCATAAGGGTTTCGCATCGCTAGTCCTAATGGATTCCCGCCACCAATGATCGTTCCTTTGCCACAAAGACGGACATTTTCACAAACGATACGCCCTCGATCGCCCCGATCGATATACCCAATGTTGATCAATGAACGAAAACAAAACAATTCCCAGCCTTCATAACGGCTTAATGGCAACCCCTCTTGATTCACGCTTCCTAAATAATCGTGAGGGGCAACCCGATACGTTTCTATGTCGAGGCTTGCTTGCAATGTGCCATCTACCTGAAAAATCATATTGCTTTTTAGCTCCAACGCACCGGAAAGGATCACCGCCCCTGTTGGGATCCAGACTGTGCCGTTGCTAGGACAATCGTTGATCGCTTGCTGGAGAATGGCGGTACTATCTTCTTTGCCTTCGCTATCAGCATGGTATGGTGCTTGCGTAACATCTAACACAACACTTTTTTTCTTTGTACGAAAGGTCGTCGTGACTGCGGTATTTGTAAGCAGACATCCCTGAAGATCGAGGCAGATGATCGTTACTTGATACGTTTGATCGGCAGATAAGTTTGTCAACGTCCAATGCGTCTTGTTTGTTGGTCTGGTTTGGATCAAATCGTTGTCTAAAAACAATTGATAACCAAAAATAGCTTGAGCGTGCAGCGGCTTCTCCCAAATAAGGGTCGCTTGATGAGCGCCGATCGTGCTTGGTACGACATGAAAATCAATTACTTGAAATGGTTCCATCGGTTTGTCCTTTCTTCAACGAATTCATTCAATAGAAAAAAGATATTCCAAAACAGCGAATATCTTTTTCCATACTTATTTAAGACCAGTCGTGCTGATGCCTTCAACAATGTATTTTTGGAAAATAAAGAAAATGATCAACACAGGCAGCAAGGAGACCACAGACATCGCGAACATGGCTCCCCAATTGGAGGTGCTGCTAGCATCCAGGAACTGCTTCAAGGCAATCGATACCGTGTAGTTTTGCGGACGTGTGAGGTACAGCATCGGTCCGATCAGTTCTTCCCATTTCCAATAGAAAGAGAAGATCGCAGCGTTTGCCAAGGAAGGCTTCATCAACGGTAGAATCACGCGGAAGAAAATACCGACCCGTCCACAGCCGTCCATTTTTGCTGCTTCATCTAAATCTGTCGGGATCGCAGAGACGAATTGGACCATCATGAAAATAAAGAAGGCTTGTCCGAAGTATGAAGGAACGGTCACTGGACGAATCGAGTTAAGCCAGCCTAATTGATTAAACCAAAGATACTGAGGCACCATGATGATCTCTTGCGGTAGCATCATCGTGACCAAGATACAAGCAAACCAAAAGCCTTTTCCTTTGAAAGGAATCCGACCAAATCCATAAGAAATGACAGCCGAAGAACAGACCGCCCCTACCATTGAAATCAACGCGATTTGCAATGAGTTGAAAATATAGCGAATGAAGGGAATCCCTGCGATCCCTTCAAACCCCTTGGTAAAGTTTTCTAACGTCCAGCTGCGGGGGATCAACTCCGTTGCCGTTCGAAAAATGTCACTACTAGGTTTAAAGGCACTAAACAGCAGCCAGAAAATCGGATAAAGCATCAGTAATGCAGCAACTAAGATCACGGCATCAAAGAAATAATTTTGTTTTTGTTCACGCATCAATCAAACCTCCTCGTTTTCTTTAAACACCCAAAATTTCGATGTTGCGAACAACAGAATCGTAATCAACCCAACGATGACCAGTAAAATCCACGCTAAGGCTGAAGCATAGCCCATTTTGAAATCGGTAAAGGCTCGTTGATACATGTACAAGGAATAGACTAACGTGCCGTTACGGGGTGAACCCGTCCCATTCGAAATGATAAACGCAGGTGTAAAGGTCAAAAAGGCCATGATCGTTTGATAGATCAGATTGAAAAAGATGATTGGCGTCAGGACTGGGACCGTGATATTGAAAAACTGTCTGATTTTTCCTGCCCCATCAATTTCCGCCGCTTCGTAATAATCTTTCGGAATATTTTTCAAACCGGATAAGAAAATCAACATCGACGAGCCAAATTGCCACGCTGCTAATAAAATCAAGGTCATCAACGCTAAGCCAGGACTTTTAAAGAAGTAGATCGGGTCTAAGCCGATCGCCGCTAGCACGCCATTGATCAACCCTGAATCGCCAAAAAGATTCCGCCACATGATCGATACCGCCACGCTCCCACCTAAAATCGAAGGGATATAAAATAATACCCGATAAGCGCCGCTTAATTTCGATGGGCGGTTGATCAGCATCGCCACTGCTAATGCGACGATCAGCCGTAAAGGGACTGCCAACACAACATATTTCAGCGTAACAGTCAGTGACTGAACAAACTTGGGATCATTCGTAAAAATCGTTATAAAGTTATTCCAGCCAACAAATTGCGCCTCTGTCAATAGATCATAGTCATGAAAAGACATAAAAAGAGAAATCCCCATCGGGACGATTATAAAAGCAAAAAAGCCAATGATGAAGGGTGAGATAAATAAGTAGCCTGTAACCATATTCTGTTTTGATTCTGGTAATCGATTAAACCAGCTTTTGAGTTTCCCAGGTTCTTTGGCCGTGGGTGATTTTGATTGTAGTTCCATAATTTTCACTTCCTACCTCCTATAGTTGATTACGCTTACAAGTTGATTTTAACGAAGTACTTCTTAAGAATGAATAGAAAAAAAAGCACAGAAATGTGAAAAACTAGAGGACCTATATTTTTTTCCTCCAGTGCTTCTCCTAAAAAAACGCCTTTACTGAAAAAGTCAGTAAAGGCGCCGCATCTATGCTTATTGATAGTTTTCTGCAAAAATTTCTTCGCAGCGTTGCGTAAAGGCATCATAAGTTTCTTCTGGTGTCATCGTGCCATAAGTGATCTCTGCGTACAGCTCTTTAAAGTACGTGTTGATTTCAGCAAACCCAATTGGTGGGATTGGGGATGGATCACCGACGATGTCTGCAATATCATCTAAGAAATCAGAGGACTCTTGTTCTTCTGGTGTCATGTCGGCATAAAGCAATTCTTTGATGGCATCATTGGAAGGAATTCCCCGCTCAGTACCGATGATCTTATTGGCTTCTTCACTATTCACTAAAAAGTCAACAAACTTCGCAGCTGCTTCTTTTGATTCAGAAGCATTCGCGATCGAATAAAAGAACCCTGGTCGATACTCCATCGCCCCGTTTTCTGAGTCAAAAGGACGAGCCAAATTGATTTCGACATCTTCTGCGGCGGAGGCTTTATAGGTCAAGTATTGATTGGACCAAGTCATCATATAAGCTGCTTTTCCTTGTGAAAACGGATATTGATCCATACTGTTGGCATTGCTAGTCACTTCTGCGGTTGGCATTGCTTTGGCTTCCGTAAGATCTGCGATAGCCCCCATAAATTCAACCCAGTTTTCTTTGGTAAAACCGATCTCTGGTTTGCCGTCTGCATCGTATTGGTATAGATCTTCGCCTTTAGTACGTAAAAAGTATTGCAAAATCGTACTGTTGTCATTGTTATCGTTCCAACCGTAATCACCTGTTGCTTCAGCGATCGCTGCCGTACTTTCTACAAGGTCATCGAAGGTATAATTGCTAAAGTCAATCCCAGTGCCCCCTTGTTCTACCAATGATGGATTGTAGAGCATCGCCATAGTATTGACAGAAGTTGGTATGCCGAAAACGTTTCCATCTAACTCGCCTGTTGCTAAAATCGATTCTTTGATATCATCGGTTTGAATCTCATTGCCGATAAATTCCGACATATCTGCTAATTGATTTTTCGTTCCATATTGCGCAATGTACTGCACATCCATCTGGATCACATCAGGTAATTCTCCAGAAGCCGCTTTTGTCGCTAGTTTTTTCCAATGGTCATCCCAAGAACCATATTCATATTCAACTTTGATGTCAGGATTTTGTTTCTCAAATTCTTTGATCGATTCGATATACTTCTCGTGTCTGACTTCTGAGCCCCACCAGGTAAAGGAAATCGTCGTTTTCCCATCTGCATCAGCTTCTGAGCTTCCGCTACTATTGCCGTTATTGCCACAAGCTGCTAAGGTCGCACCAAGAAACAACAAGCTCGCTGCTTTTAAAAAAGTTTTCTTCATTCTTCTACACTCCTTTTTGTTTACGCTTACAAGGTGATTGTAATGGAAATCCTCGTTAATAAAAATGAAAAAACAAGAGCAAATATGTGAAAAACTAGACTGTCGTTTTTGCTGAAGGCTAAGCCTTCACGGGCAATAGCTAGAAAAAAATAGAAAAACAGATGAAAAATGTAAAAAAACAGACATGCTCTATTTTTTCCAATATACTATGCTATACTAGCGTTGAAAAGGCTTACTTTTCAAAAAACAAGGTAGGTGGAAACAATGAAAAAAATACAAACCGGACTGTTTCGTCTTTTTACGGTAACAGCTTATTTTGCTAAATTAAACCTTTTATGGCTTTTCTTTACCCTTTTAGGGTTGGGGATTTTTGGCTTCGGTCCTGCCACCGCTGTCACGATCAAATGTTTACATGATTTTCGTAAAACTGGTCATGACTATTCAGCTGTTGCCTTCTGGCAAGCCTACAAGCAAGCCTTTCGCACCTTTTCCCTTTTTGGCATTGGACTATTAAGTACAGTACTCCTGTTGTTGTTTAACTTACGGATTACTCATTTTTTCCCGACTGAAATGGCTTGGCTGCGTCCTGTCTATTTACTTTTAACGATTCTCCTCCTTTACACTGCATTCATCAGCTTTATGACCTATGCCAAAGCCGAACAACACGCTTGGAAACAGACCTTGTACGTCAGTATCTTTCTAGTCTTTCGCTACCCACTGCAAGGCCTTGCCTTGTTGTTTACCTGGTATTTATTGTTTCTCTTATTGACTGCCAAAACCTCTTTGTTACTCGTCTTTGGACTGGTGATTTTCTTGTTCTTCGCTGAATTTTTTCATGGTCAGATGATTGAAAAAACCAAACAATTGCAAGCAAAGCGAGGCAGTGTCCATGAAGTCCCAGAAGCTGATCAATCACTTTAAAAAGCAGCCTTTTGAGCGACAGTTACATTTTGTCTTTTTTGCGACGGTGGCAATTATCGTCTCATTGGCTGTTCTCCTGACCTTAGTTTGGCGACAAGTCTACATGGCGCAGCTGAAAGAAGCCGCGTATAAAGATGTCTCGATCATTTCAACAAATATCGCCAAGCGTTTAACTGCCGTCGAAACCCTCTCTTTTCGCATTATCGATAGTGCACCGATCCAAAATGGCCTACAAAGGATCTTGGCACAAGATTCCTTGCAATCCTTAGAGGCGATCGACCAAAAGAATGCCTTAAGTGCAGAAATCAACGCCCTCGTACGCAATGAATCAACGATTCAAAACGTCTATCTCTTTACCCCAACGAACGAAAACATGATCAACTTTCTAGCCGAGACCGACCATATCTTTAATGGCCAAACCATCAAAGATATGATCGAGACTTTGCCCGATAAGCCTGCCAAAGGGAGTTGGTTTTTTGCAAAGGACCTTTCTCAAGGTGTCTACCTGCGAAAAATCTATTCAACAGCCGATCTTTCTTTAACCTATATTGGTACGGTGATATTTCTAGTGAATACGTCCTTCTTTCGTAACGAGATCGAAAGTCTTCCCATTGTCTCCGAACAAAACCAATTTTTCATGGCGTATCAGAACCAATTTTATAGTACCGCAAATGACGAGCAAACCCTCGCTGCGGATCAAAATACCTTGCAGCAAAAAATGGAAACCTTCCAGCGATCGATCGGCTCCATGACGTTTGATAATCGCCAGTACTACTACGCAATGGATCGGAAGACGATGCCGAATATGACCTTCATTTATTTACTGCCTGAAAATCAAGTCTTAGCTGATCTTTATAAACTACAAGGCCTTTCCATCGCTGTGAGTTTGCCTTTTTTATGTTTGATTATTGTTGTGATTCGGAAAATAAGCAATCAGCTGACCCGCCCTTTAGCTGACTTGGCTTCGCAAATGGCCGTTCTGCGGAAAACGAAAAAACTGGCCTCTTTAAAGACCCTCGCTGTCCCAGAAAATAGTCAAGAAGAGATCATGGTCCTTTATGAAAGCTACAATACGATGATCGATGAATTAAATGCCTTGATCAAGGACAATTATGAAATGCGTATATTGTCCCAAGAAATCGAATTTAAAGGATTGCAAGCGCAATTAGATCCACATTTTCTATACAATACGTTAGACTCGATCAACTGGATCGCCATTGAAAATCAGCAGTGGCAGATCTCAGAGATGGTCACCTCCCTTGCCTATTTGTTTCGAAAAAAAATCGATACCAAGTCTGACTTCACAACGCTACAAGATGAATTAGATATCGTGCACGCCTATATCAATATTCAAAACGTTCGCTTCGGGAAACGGATCGAGTATATCGAAGTAATTTTGGTGAATGACTTGTCCTTTAAGATTCCTAAGTTACTGATTCAACCATTGATTGAAAATGTCTTTAAATACGCCGTCAATGATATGAAGGAGACGTGTCGCCTCGTCCTTACGATTGAACAACAAGCAACCTTTCTCCAAGTCAGTGTCTCTGACAATGGCCCTGGTTTTAAAGCCAACTTCTCGATTGAAAAAGAAGGCGGCATCGGATTGACCAATATTCAAAAACGATTGCAACTGCATTATGGTGATCAAGCGTCCTTAGCCATCGTCTCCTCGATTCCCTTCAAAAAGACGACGGTGCGCTTTGTGATCCCCTTAAAAGGAGTGAGTGAAACATGAAAAATATCCTCGTTGTTGACGATGAACCCTTGATAGCAAATGGTGTGGCTAACCTCGTTGCTTCTTTTGATTTCCCATTAGTGGTCAAAGGAATTTACACAGACAGTGAAGAAGCCTTGGCATTTTGTCAGCAAAACACCATCGACATCGTGATTACCGACATCAATATGCCTAAAGTCAATGGACTTGCCTTGATCAAAAAATTAAAAGCCATCAATCCTGCGATTCAAATCATTATTTTAACAGGCTTTGGCAGCTTCTCCTTTGCCAAAGAAGCGATGGCTTTAGGGGTCAAATTTTTCCTTGAAAAACCTGTTTTTCCGAGCAAGCTTTCAGAAGCGTTGGCTGAGACGATCGAACGTTCTGAACGTCGTCAAATGGAATCTACCCTCTATTTAAAACAACAAATTGAACAATACATCAATAGCTGCGGAGAAGAACCGCTGCCTGAATCGTTCGTTTTTCCATTTTGTATGTACTTATTTGATTCGAAATTCTATCACGCCATCGCCAAGCGGATCGAAAGCTATGAGAACCATCACGAGTTGGTGATCGGTCATCAAAACAAAGTTGGCTATATCCTGAACTTCAGTACGGAAAATACCTTTAATCTCTTTTTTAAAACGAAGGTACAGGCTGCGCATCTAGGAAAAGGGATCGCCATCAATTGCTGGGTCGAAACCCCCGAAAAATTTTTACTCAGTTATCATTTAGGCAAGCGGAACTTGGATAAGGAGTTTTATTTTGATACCTTTGAAGTCATCCAAGAAGCCCAAATCTCACAAGAAAATGTCTATGAAAATAGTCTCTATATGGAATACCGTGAAAAACTTTTGGCATTGATCGACAAAGGCGAACTGACTTTAGCCCAAGTTCTTACGGAAAACTTTTTTTCTACCTGTCGCATGGAGCTTTACCCTGTCCAACTATTGCGGCTGCAGGTCAACGATTTGTTATCGGCAATTTTTGAAAACCATCGCATCAAAAAAGACATCTACTTTGATGACTATTCCCCAAAGATCATGCTCTTGAATAATTGGCACGAACTCCAGTTTATGCTGCTTCACTGTATCGATTTGATGCGGGGCAGCTTAGACGATAGCGAGAACATGCAGCTGTCCCAAAAAGTCAACCTGATCATCGAAGAATATTATGACCATGAAGCATTGTCATTGAAATGGATCGCCGCCCATCTTTTGTACTTAAATCCTGAATACTTAGGAAAAACCTATTACAAAGAAACCGGGATTCGCTTCAATCAAAAATTAGCCGAATACCGCATCCAAAAAGCACAAGAACTGCTGAAGAAAAACTACAAAGTCTACGAAGTGGCAGCGATGACGGGCTTTAGTAATGCCCCCGAATATTTTGTTCAAACGTTTAAAAAGATTACCGGTATGACACCAAAGAAATTTTTGAAGCAGCAAGAAAAAGCACTTCTCTCTTAACGTTTCTTCTATCCGAAATGACTGTGTTGCTATTTCAACAAAAGAGGTAGTCCGCTCACATTCGTGAGCGAACTACCTCTTTGACTAACCAGTAATTGATGTCAAACAATTGATGCGACCGTGTTCGTTTTAAGAAATAAACATTTTTGTCTAGCTTACAGCGTAAAGACTTCCTTTAACTCCTGTGTCACTGGCGAATCATCCGGATTTGTTTCCATAAGTTCTGCCATGTACTGCCACCATTTTTGGTTGATCTCGGTTGCCGCTAACTGCTGCCAGCGGGTTTCATCTTCAATCTTAAGGTAGCCAAACAACGCAAGGCTTTCTGGATCTAAGAAAATCTGGTAGCTTTTCGCCCCGTGTGCTATGAGCTGCTCTTTTAGTTCTGGCCATAGTTCGCGATGCCGTTTTTCATATTCTGCTTCATAACCAGGATGTAGCTTCATCCGAATCGCTTTTTTGATCATCTTTGTCTGCTCCTCTCTTTATTACGTAAGGTGTTTAACTTAACAAAATGAAACCAATAGTTCAGTAAATGCTAAAACTGTCAGTGATTGCCCGTAAGGCATTGCTGTAATCGCGATGTTTTTGTAGTACTCCAAGTCTTCTCCCATTCCAGTACCGATGGAAACATTTTGGACTTCTCCATCTTCTGCGACTTGTTCGATCAAACAGACTAACGCTTTATAGGCAACATCTTCCCAAGCTTTGTCAATGTAACGCTTATGAACGGCTTTTAAAATCCCATAGGCAAAACCAGCCGTCGCAGAAGCCTCCACATACGAGCTAGGATCATCTAACAAGGTGTGCCACAAACCACTTTCATCTTGCATTTCTTGCAAGGCAGCTAGTTGGTCTAAGAGGGTATTGATCAAGAAGCCTCGTAACGCATCTCCTTCTTGCAAGTCGAGAATGTCAATGATCTCAGGAATCGCAATGGTGATCCAGCAGTTGCCTCTTGCCCAAAGCGCTTGCGCATAATTGTGGCGTTCTTCAAAGGTCCAGCCGTGGAACCAAAGACCAGTTTTTTTATCAACTAAGTATTTGATATGGATCATAAATTGTTGTTTTGCTTCTTCGATATAGGCCGGACGATTCAGCAACATGCCAATTTTCGCCAAAGGCAAAGCGGTCATCATCAAGGTATCGTCCCAAAGCTGGTTGCGATTTTCTGGTCCATAGGTCGCATGCTGCAGACCATTTTCATCGGTTCGCGGCATATCATGCATGACCCATTCCGCCCATTGTTCAAGGTACGGCAAGTAACGAGAATCTTTGGTGTCTTCATAAAGATACGCCATTGCCAAAAGCGGCGCCATCGTGTTGACATTTTTAGGCGGCGCGCCTTCTAACATCCGCTGCTCAAACCATTCTTCCACAACTTGGAGCGCTTTGGGATTTTTGGTGATTTGGTAGTTTTTATAAATGCCGTATAGTCCCACCCCTTGCGGCCAGTTCCAAATCCCCCAGCTTTTATCATCAACGATCAAGCCGTCAAAGTCTAATAGAAATTCGCCATTATCATCCTTGATCGTCGTTAAATTTTCGATCATGCGATCAATTTTTTCTTCTACAACACGTTTTTCCACAAATAACTGTTCTAAAATCACCATTGGGTTCATCCTCTCATTTCTCTTTGATAGATTGATCGTAACACGCTTACATTTACACAAAAATAGCAGTTATTGACACTTTACTATCTATTCTTGTATGATAAAAACAAACGAGTACGAAAGGAGCCAATCATGGAGAAGCAAAGTGCGGATACGATGATCAACGATCGTTTTGAGGCCTTTCATATCAAAGACATCGTAGAAGAAAACAATACCCTTTATCATTACCATAGTTTTTATGAGATTCACTGTACCTTAAAAGGATCAGCGGTCTTCTTTATCGATGGCGGAGAATTCCCTCTAGAACCTGGTACGATCATCTTGATTCCTCCAAACGTCTTGCATCGAATCGTTCATCAAACTTCTGATTTTTTCGAGCGAACCTACCTGTATATCAATCCTAGTTATCTCGCTGCCCTCTCCACTACCCAAACAGATCTCACTGCCTGTTTTCGTAGCAACGGCGGCATCAACAGTCGTATTTTATCGATCGATGCCGACCAACTAGACCAGCTATTGCGTCCTTTACGCAAAAAAACGGATAGCAATTATGGCACCGACTTACTTTATCAAAATCATTTGATTGCGTTTTTGATTTCCATCAATACGATTGCCTATCAGGAAAAAGAACCGCTATTTTTATCCGACTCACTCTATAAAAATAAAGACATTTTGGCTGCTATTACCTATATCAATCAGCATTTGACCGCTGATCTCTCCTTAGAGACCGTCGCCAAAGCCCTTTTCATGAGCCCATACTCGCTTTCAAGGACCTTCAAAAAAGAAACTGGCGTCGCCTTTCATGCCTATGTGGTAAAGAAACGACTCTTAAAGAGCAAAGAAATTTTACGTAAAACCAGAAGCGCCACCGCCACGTTCGAAGCTTGCGGCTTCAACTCCTATACCCATTTTTTACGCTGCTTTAAACAAGAATTTCAGCTGACACCAAAAGAATTTTTACAAGAAGAAGCCCAAAATCAGTTTGTCCGTTTTACGCATTTTGCAGGGAAAAAATAGCAAGCCGTTGCAAAGCGCCAATCATTGGCTCGTGAAAAAAGAGTTGCTGCTTCCCTTTCCTGATGTTAGATGACACAATACAAAAAGAATGACACGAGGAAATGTGTCATTCTTTTTGTATGCTATAAAACTTCCCCATTTGAAGCGATCACTTTTTTATACCACTCAAAGGATTTTTTCTTGGTTCGTTTCAAGGTGCCGTTGCCTTGATCATCTCGATCCACATAGATAAAGCCATAGCGTTTACTCATTTGACCGGTACTGGCTGCTACAAGATCAATACAACCCCAAGTAGTATAACCAAGTAGTTCCACGCCATCGATCATCACCGCATCTTTGAAGGCTTGAATATGTTTTTTTAAATAGTTGATCCGATAATCGTCTGCGACAAACCCGTTCTCATCAGGGGTATCGATCGCCCCTAACCCATTTTCTACGATAAACAACGGTTTTTGATAGCGATCATACAATTGATTCAATGAATTTCTCAGTCCTAACGGATCAATCTGCCACCCCCACTCAGTCGATGGTAGATGTTCATTTTTAATTGATGGAAAGAGATTCCCGGTCGCTTGCGCATAGTCTTCTGGATGGGCACTGACCGTTCGCGAACAGTAATAAGAAAAACTGACAAAATCAACAGGAGAAGCCGCTAAAATCGCCTCGTCTTCAGGTGTCATTTTGATCGTTAAGCCTTCTCGCTCAAATTTTTTCAAGGCATAATTGGGGTATTTGCCTCGGGCTTGCACATCGATAAAGAAATAGCCTTCGCGATCACGATTGATTGCTTCTTGGTAATCTTCAGGTCGGCAAGTATAAGGATAATGACTGCCGCCAGCCAGCATACAGCCGACTTGATTGGTCGGATCGATCTCATGAGCTTTTTTGGTTGCTAAGGCACTGGCGACTAACTGATGATGCGCTGCTTGGTATTTGATTTCTTGACGATTGTCCCCTTCTTTAAAGACGATCCCGCCACCTACAAAAGGCTGATGCAGCAAAATATTGATTTCATTGATCGTCAGCCAATATTTGACCAACCCGCGATAGCGCTGGAAGACGGTTTCCGCATAGGTCACATAGAAATCAATGAGCCGACGATTTTTCCAGCCCCCAAATTCCTTGATCAAATGCAGCGGAACATCGAAGTGGGCAATCGTGACCAATGGCTCGATTTGATGTTTTCTCAATTCTTTGAAGATTTTCTCATAAAAAAGCAGTCCTTCTTCGTTGGGCTCTTCGTCATTGCCATTTGGAAAAATCCTTGACCAAGAAAGTGACATCCGATACACTTTGAAACCCATTTCGGCAAAAAGGGCAATATCTTCCATATAATGGTGATACATATCAATGGCCGTTTGGGCTGGATAAAAAGAATCTTCCTGCCATTCTAACATCTCCAACTTACCAGCAACGACTCTTGCGCGATCAGGACCAGTTGGTAAGAGGTCGACATTTGATAAGCCACGTCCTCCTGCTAATACACCACCTTCTGCTTGATTGGCAGCCGTTGCACCGCCCCATAAAAAATCATCTGATAATCCCATGTTATTTCCTCCTAAACTTTGACCACAAGTACTTCCTCTTCTTTAGCTACCAAACCTTCTTTCACACGTTCGACTGCGGTATATTGTGGTGTATTGGTAACGATGATCGGTACTTGTGTGACATATCCTGCAGCTTTTATCTGCGGTACATCAAACGTCAGCAATCGCTGCCCTTTTGTAACTTTTTGCTCTGATTCTACTAAAGCATCAAAATACTGACCATTTAGTTCCACTGTGTCTAAACCGACATGGATCAACAATTCGATTCCGGTGTCTGAAACCAAGCCAATCGCGTGTTTGGTAGGAAAAACAGCAGCGACTTTTCCATCAAAAGGCGCAATGACTTCACCGATGGGTTCATCGACGGCAAATCCTTTTCCGAGTGCTTCAGAAGCAAATGCGTCATCTTTGACTTGATTCAACGGAATCACGATTCCCGGTACAGGATTGATCAAGCCGGTATCTTCTAGTACTACTGCTTTCATCTCCGGAACATCAATTGTCACTTTTGTTTCATATTTGAAACTTAAGACATAGGTAACGGCCCCACTCACCACAGCTGCAATCACCAATGCGATAATGATGTTCCAAAAATAGCGCATCGTATCATCACCGATATATAGTAAGACTGCTGGGAGACCAGACGAACCGGTCGCAAAGCGATGCGTATTGGTCAAGCCAGCATACAAACCACCAGAAGCCCCACCAATCATTGCCGCAACCAACGGATATTTTTTGGGCAAATTGATGCCATATAAAGCGGGTTCGGTAATCCCCATGTAGGCAGTGATTGCCCCTGATACCGCCAACTGCTTAGTTTTTTTCTCTTTCGTACGCAATGCGACAACTGCTACTGCGGTTGCTTGAGCAATGTTTGAGACCAATGCCCCTGGACCAAAAATACTGTCATACCCAAGTTCTGCCATTTGCATCACCCCTAAAGGAGCAATCCCATTGTGCAATCCAAACATCACCATGATTGGCAAAAAGCCCCCAATCAAAACCGCTGGAACCCAGCTAGCATGGACACTTAAGAAGGTAAAGAATGTTGCCAAATAACCACCCAAGATACTACCGATCGGTCCAAATAGCGAGAAGGCTAATGTACCCATTATCAAGAATGTTAGCATCGGAACAAAAACCAGCTCCACTGATTTTGGAATCACTTTGTTCAAAAACTTTTCGACATACGATTGGAAAAAAATCACGATCAGGATCGGAATGACTGATCCCGTATAATTTGCTAATGTAAAAGGAATAACCCCAAAAAAGTGAACGGGTTCGCCTGCTGTGACCAAGGCACCCCAATTAGGATGCATCATCATAGCAGCCACTGAAGCCGCTAAAATCGGATTGCATCGCAATTTTTGTGCCACAGTGAAGGCCAGGATCATTGGTAAGAAGAAGAAAACACCATCTGCAAAAAGATTCAGCATGTAATAGGTTTGCGAATCAGCCGTGATCACATCAAAAACGATCAATAAAGCCAAAACTGCCTTAACCATTCCGGCACCGGACAGTGCGGGAATAATTGGTTGAAACGTTCCTGCCACAAAATCGATCACTGCAGCTGCTGGTCCTTTTTTCTCCCCAGGTTCCGACGCCCCTGATGATTGAAGCGAAACCAATTTTGTGACTTCTTCATAGACATCTTTGACATGTGTTCCGATCACGACTTGATGTACCCCTGCGTTATTGATGTATTTGGCAACCCCATCGAGCGCCTCTAGTTCTCCTTGATCTATACGCTTTTCTTCATTGACTTTAAAGCGCAATCGGGTTTGACAGTGATAGGCATCCGTGATATTTTCTTGTCCCCCCAGATACTGGACGATTTTTTTTGCTAATGATTGATAATTTTCACTCATACATTCCACCCCTAAATAAATTTCAAAGAAAATCTATGTTGTATGTGCTTACCGGTATAACATACTGTTCTTTCTGCCAGCAATGTACCATTTATAGAGAGCGTTTCCAATATATTTTCCTAAAGACGAAATGGATTTCATCTTTTCATTAAAAACCGCTCTTTTTTCGAAATCCATTCCATTAAAAGACCAAACATCGCCTTGACGAAGCCACTAGAAACAATGATATAATTTACTAGATGATTGTGTTACTTTTGATTTATCGCGATCATAATAGGCTTTTTCAACGTAATGGACCCACCAACCGAAAAAGAGCGCCCCGATGATCCCGCAACAACGGATCAAACCACTGCTTCTTCCCCCAACCATTGAAGCAATCCTTACTGAATCAACGATTTGGTCTAGCCTGTTATGAACGGCTATTCTAGGTTGGATTTATAAAAAACAGGCGAAGGGAACGAAGAAACATGACAAACGCGAAACAAGCAATACCCCCAAAAACGATTTTCTTTCATGAAGAAGCTTTTCAAAAAACAGATCAAACGATCATTCGCTGGTTAGGAAACTCCGGTATTCTTCTAAACAGCCGTGGTACATGTATCATGGTCGATCCGGTCTTAGAAGGATTTGACCTGCCGTTACTGATCGATCTGCCAATCAAACCGGCGGCAGTCCCTCACTTAGATGCGGTATTGATCACCCATTCAGATAATGATCACTACGGCATTCCGACGATTGAAAAATTAGTCCCGGTTACCGATAGCTTCCATGGACCCAAATATGTTGCCGAACTTATGCAAGAGCACTTTCAAGTTGCTGCCCAAGGTCACGAAATCTATGATTCATTCACCGTTAAAAATTTGGAGATTTCTTTAACAAAGGCGTATCACCTTTGGCAAAATGAGACGACAAAATTTGACCGTGTCTTCCAAATTGAGGACTATTGCGGCTTTTGGATCGATACTCCGGATGGTTCCTTGTGGATTCCTGGCGATTCTCGTCTTTTACCAGAACAATTAGAGATGCCTCAACCAGATGCGATCTTATTTGACTTTAACGACAACGCTTGGCATATCGGCTTTGAGAACGCCGTGAAACTGGCAAATACCTATCCTCATGCTGAATTGATCCTCTCCCATTGGGGAACAGTGGATGCTCCGTATATCGATGCTTTTAATGGGGACCCTGAAGCTTTGTACGATCGGATCGTCAATCCGAAACGGATTCGTCTAGTTGCTGCCGGTGAGCCGATCGAATTGAAATCAACCACTTCCAACAATTTAGAATAGGGAAAAAGGACCACACCGTTTTTGGTGTGGTCCTTTTATTCTTCTGCCATCTCTTTAAACGTCGTTCTTCGACTCGTTTCTAAATAACGAGCGTTGCTGATTTTCATTTGGATATTCTCCTGATAATCGAGGGAAAAAATCTGAGCAAACAAAACCGTCAAAAGGAATTGAATCGATTCTTCTGTGGAAAAATTTCCGATTTTAGAATATAGTTTTTCTCGGCTAGCAATCGTCAAGACGATCGTCGAATAGTCCCGCAAATAGTTGTCCCCACCACTCGTAAGACTGATAATTGGCACACCATTTTTCAGCAATGTTTTCACATTTTTCATAGGATAGGTCTCTGAATTATTGCCAGAATAAGAGATAAGAATGGCACAATCCTGCGGGGTCAGCGTTTGGGAAATCAAGCCCGCTTCGTCCGTATCCGCAACAAAGGCTTTTTTATGAATCGTGTTTAAGTTGCGTTTAAACAGCTGCCCGAAATACGAATTTGGACTACGCCCATAGATGACAACGTTTTGAGCGCCATTGATGAGTCGAGCGGCTTGATTCAGGTCTTTTACCGTCATAAGTGCCGCTGTTTCTTTAATCGTCTGCATGCGCAAGTTCGCCAAGTTTTCAATGATTTCTAATGTGTCTGCCGCCTCACCAAAAGGGATATTCACATCGATCGTTGCTGAGCCATCATCAAAGTGTGCCAGTTCATGCACGAAGGCATACACAAATTCTTTCCAACCGGAAAAGCCAAAATATTTTGCAAAACGGACTAACGTCGGCTTTGAGGTATGGGTCAGTTTTGCGATTTCTTCCATAGTATACTCACTGACTTTTTCCCGATTGCCTAGTAAAAAATCACCGATCGTCCTTCTTGCATCATTTTGTTTAAACGCTGCTTCTTCAATTTTTTGAAAAAGATACATCTGGTTCTCCCTTCTGATTGCTGCTGTTAGTTTTACACGTCCCATTCATTCACGTTTCTTTCTATCTAAAAGCACTGAAAGTGATGAATTGAAGACAGAAAAGCGTGGAGCACGCCAGCGTATGCCTACCCTCGTTCAAAATACAAAAAGAATTTATTTCCCAAAAGGGCGATCATACCAATCAGACATAGCATGCCCCCTGATAAGATCATCTGCATCCCTGCTGTTTCATTGCCGCTGACTAGTATCAGCAAGCGTGATGCATAGGGTGCGAGCGTGACCCCTAAATTGTAAGCAACGATCGAGACGATCGTGCCAAACTTAGCTTCTGCTTCACCACCAGTCGTCAGCAAGTGGGTGAAAAAAGGCATGATGCTGCGAAAGGCAAAGCCTAATAATAAAGAACAACCCAAGAGTAGCCCCACTGTCTGCAATGCATAAGTCAAATAGATGCTGCTTCCTGCAAGCAATGCCGCAATGGGCAGCAACCAGCGATGTAGGCGACTGTATATCAAGCCAAAGGCATTGCCGGCGATAAATGCTCCCGTCGCAATGGCGGCAATCATGTTACTGCCTTCAGTGGCGTCCCCGATTCCTTTTTCCAATAACAATGGTGTGATCCGTAAATTGTAATTAATAAATAAGACAACGATTAGAAACAAGAGCACACCCAGAACGAATGATCGCTGTTTCCGTTCTTTTGAAACCGTGACGTTCGCCAATAACGTCTCATTAGTCACAGCCTGTGTTTCGTTTGGAATAAACAGCTGGACAAAGAAGAGACTGATCAGGGCAAAGCCATAAACCAAGAAGGACATTTCCCAACTGATTTTCACTAGCTGCCCAACCAGCAAAGTCATAAAGATACCACCTAAACCACCGACGGCACTTTC
Source organism: Enterococcus sp. 4E1_DIV0656 (assembly GCF_002140695.1). NCBI lineage: Bacteria > Bacillati > Bacillota > Bacilli > Lactobacillales > Enterococcaceae > Enterococcus > Enterococcus sp. 4E1_DIV0656. Next base: position 205,836 of record NZ_NGLF01000001.1, read on the forward strand.
TAATCCAAGAGCTTTGGCTTTCTTTTGCGGCTCATTTTGAAACAGCAAACTAATCATTTGAATCGCCAAACGATTGAATAAGCCGATCCCGAAGCCAAGAATCCCTCGAGAAAGAAACAAGACGGGAAAGCTCCCCTGATACCATGCCGGCAGCGTGCCAAAAACCGCCACAATGACCAAGCCGGTGACCATTGTGTATTTTTTGCCGATCCTTTTTTCGATCATGCTGGTAGTAAAAATTCCCAGTAAAAGAAACAATGATGGAATCGTGGTCAGTAACCCAATGTAGACCGCATCAACTTCTGGGAAGCTTGCCGCAATCGCTGGGACATTGGCAGAAATCGCCGGTGCCGAATAGACAACCATTGCCACCGACAGCAGTGCCAACAACTTCATAGAAAAAAATTTCATAATTACCCCTTTCCTTAAAAACACCTTTTCTTCCTTGTCTCTGAAGCCAATAGCCCAAGATGACAAAGTGATCCTTTCACTACCTTATTATTCGCTAGATTGTCCTCGTTGACCAATGCTTAACGCGCTTGGGCTTTATGCTTGAAAAGCATTGGTCTTCTGTATTTTGCTAGGTTTCTATGGCGATTGCTGGAACTCATTTATGTTTGTCTAAAAAAAAGAAACCTTGCAGTATGTTTTCTGCAAGGTTTTCTGCTTTTCATAAATCGACTGTAACTACTCAGAATGCTTTAGTGAATTGATTGCTGTAACTGTTCCATAATGTCTTTCGTAATTGTCTCAACGGTGATACCAAGTTCAGATAAAACGTCCGCTGCCCGGTAATTATCATAAAATTTCTTTTCTAAGCCATAGTTTTTGACGACAATCTCACGATCACCCAGGTAGCTGGCAATCATTTGTCCATAGCCACCCTCTCGTATGCCATCTTCCAACGTGACAACGAGTTTGTGCGATCGTGCCACAGCATCCAACAACTCTTTGTCGACCCCTGAAATAAACTTAGGATTGATCACCGTTGGCGTAATTCCATGTTGCATTTTCAATTGTTCTGCGATCTCTTCCGCTAGCGCATAAAAGTTCCCAACACCGACGATGGCTACCTGCGTGCCAGCTTGAGTCACTTCATTTTTTTGATCACTGTAGTCAGTAGAGACTGTCACTGCCATTTCGTTGACAGGTCCAACCGGTACCCGGATCGCAACTGGTGCGTTGGTTTGTTCCAGCGACCAATCCAACATTGCCAGATATTCTTCTTTAGAGGTTGGCGCAAGATAAATAAGGTTGGGAATATGTGCCAAAAATGGAATATCAAAAATTCCCAAATGGCTCTCGTCATTCATGCCGTGAATCGATGCACCATATACCAGAATCGTTCCAGGCAGATGATTTAAGGCCAAATCATGGGAAATTTGATCAAAACTACGTTGCATAAAGGTAGAAAAAACGGCCCAGACAGGTTTTGCTCCATTTTTTGCTAACCCAGCAACCATCGATACCGCATGTTCTTCTGCAATACCTACATCTACAAATTGTTTGCCTGCTTTTTCTCTTTGTTCCGGAGAAAAAAGCAGCATCGGTGTACCAGCGTTTACTGCCACGACTTTAGGATCTGTCGCCATTTTTTCTAATAAATAATCCGTCGTTAAGCTGTTGTATGTTACTTGATTGCCCCCAGCAGAAATATATTCGCCGGTTTCTAAATGAAAGGGACCGCCTGCATGAAACTTTTCACGATTTTCTTCCGCAAACTTGAAGCCTTTGCCTTTGATCGTATGAATGTGTAATAAAACAGGATGATCAATGTCTTTCACTTTTTCAAATAAAGCGATCATGGCAGCGAGATCATTTCCTTCATCCAAATAGTGGTACTCAAAACCAATCGCTTTGAACAGATTGTCTGCTGCTTGCCCCTTGGTTTCCCGCAATGTCCGCAAATTCTGATACATCCCCCCATGATTTTCTGCAATCGATTGGTCATTGTCGTTGAGGATCACGATGGTATTGGTGCCTAATTCCACGATATTGTTCAAGCCTTCAAACGCTAAACCGCCTGATAGAGAACCATCGCCAATCACAGCAACGACGTTATACGTTTCATTTTTTAGGTCACGGGCTTTCGCCACACCATTTGCCAACGAAACTGAGGTGGAGGTATGACCGACCGTAAAGAGATCGTGCTCGCTTTCTTTCGGATTTGTGTAACCAGAAACCGCATCATACTGCGAAGCATCAAGAAAGGCAGGGGCGCGTCCTGTCAGCATTTTATGGATATAAGTCTGATGAGACACATCAAAAATCAGCTTATCTGTGGGAGAATCAAAGACTTTATGCAACGCGATCGTCATCTCAACCATCCCCAGATTGGGGCCATTATGCCCCCCATGGTGACTGATTTTTTCCAATAAAGCAGTTCGTGCTTCTACTACCAGTTCTTGAAGTTGCCCACTGGTCAATTCTTTTAACTCTTTAGGGCTTTTGATTTTTTCTAATAACATGTACGTACCTCCTGTAGTAATGTTTGAATGATTCGTGTGTTTACTCACAAGGAAAAAGACACGAAGTCGAAATGAGTAGATCGTTCTCTGGAATAAAAAAATGCGGCAATCGGAGCTAGACGCTCTTTTTAGAATTCCTGTTAAACCGAGAAATAGCAAGTTATCCTAAAGGGGAATCGTGATTTTTCTGAGTTTCAACAATCGCTGCTCATTTCTTCTATCTAAAAAGATACCACCTAGAGTTGACTTTAGGTCAAGCACTTTTTGTGAATTTATTCTATTTTGATCCTAACATTACGGCACGCCGCCATAATGATATAAAAAAAGATAAGAAGCGCTTGCTTCTTATCTCGGGTTTTACTTGTTCAATGGTCATTCTTAAGAAACCTAAATTTTTTCATTGACCACTTATTCTTCTTTCTCTAAGCCAACAAGCACTCGCTGTTTACGATTCGATTCTTCTGCAACAAAGTTTAAAACTGTTTTCAGTTCGCTAGGCGTTGCCTTTTTCTGTAAGATCGAGAAGTTTCGATGATATTTTATCATGATTGTTTCTACTTTTTCTTTCTCAGTCATTGAGCTTCTCCTCCAATTCTTCCTTTGTGTATGTTAATGGCAAAGCGAACGATACATTGTCAACTGCCATCAACGTATGAGAATGGCGATTTTGAAAATCTTTTATAAAAATATTAACGGTCACATTTTCTTTATACAATTCCTTCATTTTAATCAAGTTATATCTTGATTGAAAAAAAGCATTTATAAAATGTTCTTTAGGAACAAAGCGTCCTTCTATTTTTTCACGTTGCTTCGTATAATTCCAAGCAATAAAAGGATCTTGATAGATATAATAGATAAGCACATCATAATTCTTTTTTAAGCATCGCGCAATATTTTGATCAGCTTTTTTAGTGGGTGAAACAAGAATCATTTATTGCGAGAAGTAAGATGGCAAAAATTTCTGTTAATGAACTATACGCAAAAAAACAGACTACATTTGTCATGCAGTCTGCTTTTCCAACTTTATCTTAATTTAGTGTTTGTCCCACTGTTTTCCGAAAGATTGTTGTTGTGATTCGACATGTCCTCGATGGCCATATACAGGTATTTGATTCAATTGGTTTTCAATTACTTGAAACTCGGTATCTGTAAGCTGTACATCCCAAGCAGCTAGATTTTCCAAAATCCTGCCTCGATTTTTTGATCCAGGAATCGGCACTGCATTCGGGTACTTGTGAAGCATCCACGCCAATGAAATTTGGGCATTTGTCGCCTGCTTTGCTTGAGCGACTTCTGCTAGCATATTTAAAATCGGTTGATTGGCTACGAGGTTTTCTTTAGCCAGCTGAGGGACGAATTTGCGAACATCATCCCCTTCAAAGGATGTATCTGGTGTGACTTTTCCAGATAAAAACCCACTAGCGATTGGTGAAAAAGGAACGACGGCGATCTCGTTCTCAAGACAATAGGGGAAAATCTCTCGCTCACAATCACGCTCAACCATTGAATAGAGATTTTGCACAGCACCAACGGGGGTAATCCCATGTGCTTTAGCAAGTGTCTCCACGGAAACTTGTGAGAGTCCCCATTCTCTGATCATACCTTCTTTGATCAATCGTCCCATCACCTCAGCTATTTCTTCTATAGAAATCTGTTCATTGATTCGATGAAGATAATAGAGATCAATATAATCGGTGCGCAGTTTTTCCATTGAAGCAACCAAATGGTTACGGATGGCTGTGTAAAGAGTTGTGCTTTCATTCACTTCTTTTTCGTCGAGATGATACTTGGTGGCAAGAACAACTTTGTTTCGAAAAGGCGACAGTGCTTTACCCACCAACTCCTCATTATGTCCAGAATAAAACATTTCTTTTCCATAAGCTTCTGCTGTATCAAAAAATGTACAGCCAAATTCGTAAGCTTTGCGAATAGATGCAATACTCTCTTTTTCTTCTGGCACCTTTCCATATCCGTGAGAAAACCCCATACACCCCATTCCGATTGGCGAAACTGCTAAACTTCTGATTTTTCTATTCTTCATATTATAATTCCCTCCTCCATCGATACTTTGTGTGCTCGCTAAGCTAGCTAAACTTTAGCATCTTCGAGTCACTCGAAGTCAAGGAGTTTCTAACAATCATTTTTCTTCCACCTTTTTTCTTTTTGAGGCTCTCAAATAGGAAGCTACTTTTCTCCACAAAATTATCTGTGCTATAATACGCGATATAAAAAGAAAATGATCTACAACAGTTTTTACTAATACGTTCAAACGACTTGCTTGACTTCAGCAAATTATGAAAGGCGTGACCAACATTTACTCTATCAAAGAAGCAGCCACGATCACTGAATTGTCTGAACACACGATTCGCTATTATACCGATATGGGTTTGGTTCCTAGTTTGATCAGGGACAAAAACAACAGACGGGTTTTTAATCAGACTTCCATCAATTGGTTAACTGGTATCAAGAATTTGCGCGAAACAGGCATGTCTTTAGAAGCCATTAAGCATTATATTTCGCTTTGCCTCCTTGGCGATTCGACGATCAAAGAAAGAGCCGACATCATTCAATCGCAAAAAGAAAAAGCGCTCGTTAAACTTACAGAAGCGCAAAAACGAGTCGCTTATTTAGAAAAGAAAAGCAATACCTATCAAGAGCTCATCAACCAGAAAACAGCTTCTAACGATCCATTGAATCCGGCAACTTGGGAGGAGGAAGCAGTATTGCGGAATAGAACTTGAATGAAGATATTTTACCAATGATTTGGATCAATAGACACTTAATTTTTTGATGATTATATTCGTATAGTGCTGAAATAGACTATTCATTACTAAAAAACTGCCATTAAACAGGATTCATTCCCTGCTTAATGGCAGTTTGCTTATTTCCGATACATCTTCAATTCCAAGAACAAATCATTATAGATGCCAAGATACTCAGCACCTAAGTTTTCATAGACTTCGAGGTGTTCCATCAATTCATCGGATGGATAGAACTGTTCGTCTTCGGTGATCTCGTCAGGCAGTAAGGCCATGGCTTCTTGGTTAGGTGTGGAATAGCCGATGTACTCTGCGTTTTGTGCAGCATTCTCGGGTTCCAGCATAAAGTTCAAGAAGGCGTAAGCACCGGCTTCGTTTTGTGAGGTCTTAGGAATGACCATATTATCAAACCACAAGTTGGAGCCTTCCGAAGGGATCACATAATGAATGTGTTCATTTTCGTACATCATGTCGGCTGCTTCCCCAGAAAATGTGACCGCAACCGATGCTTCTTCATTGGCCATGTACATCTTGATTTCATCTGCGACGATGGCTTTGATGTTTGGGGTCATGGTCCGAAGCTTATTGAATGCCTCTTGCAACTGATCATCGTCTTTGCTGTTTAGAGAATAGCCTAAGCTGTCCAAACCTAATCCCATTACTTCACGCGCGCCATCGATCAGCATGATGCTGTTTGCTAATTCGGGTTTCCAAAGATCGTCCCATTGGGTGATCTCACCTTCATCAAAGAATTTATCGTTATAGACGATCCCTAGTGTTCCCCAGAAATAAGGGATCGAATATTGATTGCCCGGATCAAAACTCAGGTCTAAAAAGCGAGGGTCGATATTGTCTAGCCCTTTGATTTTGCTGTGATCCAATGGTTTTAAAAGATTTTGTTCCATCATTTTCTCAATCATGTATTCACTCGGTATGGCGATGTCATAGGACGTACCGCCTTGTTGGATCTTCGTGAACATCGCTTCATTTGAGTCAAAGGTTTCATAATTGACTTTGTAGCCAGTCTCTTCTTCAAACTTACTGATCAAATCAGGGTCGATGTAGTCGCCCCAGTTGTAGATGTTGACGACCTCAGCACCTGCCATACCAGAGGTGCGTTCCAATTCACGGACACCAAAGAGCAAGATCAGGACGATCGCAACAATACCGATAATCAGAGATTGTAGTCGTTTCATCGCAGATTTGCCACCTCCACACGGCGGTTTTTACGTAATTTCTTCGCGCCGTTTTCTTTACTGATAAAGTAATAGCCTACCACCAGAATCATGGAGAATAAGAAGACAAGTGTGCTTAATGCATTGATTTCTAAACTGATTCCTTGACGTGCTCTAGAATAGATCTCTACTGATAAGGTACTAAAGCCATTGCCCGTCACAAAGAATGTCACGGCAAAATCATCAAGTGAATAAGTAAAGGCCATGAAATAGCCGGCGATGATGCCCGGTGTCAAGAAAGGCAAAATGATATTTTTGATGACTTGAAAATTATTCGCGCCTAAATCACGGGCAGCATCGATCATTGAATCGTTCATCTCTTGCAATTTCGGCAAGACCATCAATACCACGATCGGGATACTAAAGGCGATATGCGAAAGCAACACGCTGAAAAAGCCTAAGCTAAACCCACGGAACAAGTTGCCGATCATCGTAAAGAAAATCAAGAAACTGGCGCCAATGATGACATCTGGTGAAACCAGCAAAATATTATTCAAACTCAACAAGGCCGTTCTCGTTCGGCGCTTGCGGGTATAGTAGATGCCCATCGCACCAAATGTGCCAATGATCGTTGCCAGTAATGCTGATAAAAATGCCAGCATAAAGGTGTTCAACACGATGATCATCAAGCGGGTATCTTGAAAGACGGATTGGTAATGTTCAAAAGTGAAACCCGTAAAAGCATTCATGGTGCCTCCTTCATTGAAGGAATAGAAAATCAAATAAAAGATCGGCACGTACAAAAGAATAAAGACGACGATCAGATAAAGATTCGACCAGCGAAATTTTTTCATTTACGTTGCCCTCCTTTTTTCTTTTCTCCCGTAAACAACATCACGAGGAACATGGCGATGATCAAAATGACGCCGATGGTCGAACCCATGCCCCAATTTTGGGTAACGAGAAAGTGCTGCTCGATCGCCGTACCAAGCGTGATCACGCGATTGCCCCCAATCAAACGGGTCAACATGAAGAGGGAGAGCGATGGAATGAAGACGGCTTGGACGCCGCTTTTTACCCCGTTTAACGAAAGAGGGAAAATCACTCGTCGGAAAGTATCATAGCTGTTTGCCCCTAGATCGCGACTGGCACTGATCAAAGAGGGATTCATTTCTTCTAAGGCATTAAAAATCGGCATGATCATAAAGGGCAGTTCGATATAGACGGCAACCGTCAAAAAGCTGAAGTCAGTAAACAAAATCTGCTTTGGTCCAACCCCCATGATTTCTAGGAAGTTGTTGACACTGCCATGAATGCCGAAAATCCCAATAAACGCATAGGCTTTTAACAATAAGTTGACCCACGTTGGTAAGATGATCAACAGCAGCCACAAATCTTTGTGGCGCAGCTTAGTTAAGAAATACGCTGTCGGGTAGCTGATCACTAAGGTAATCAAGGTGATCAAAAAGGCATACCAAACCGAGTTTAAGGTCATGATCAAATATTTGCCAGAACCTAAGTAGCTTTGATAATTGACCAGCGAAAAGTTGCCGTTCATATCAAAAAAAGATTGGTAGATGATCAATAAGACTGGTGCAATAACAAATAGCAATAACCAAAAGACATAGGGTATCGCATAAAAACGACGCATTTTCGTCATTAGCTTTCCCTCCTAATCTTCGTAGCTCTCTAAACGAGCATCAAAATCTTCTTCGGACTCATTGAAACGCATGACGTGGATGTCTTCTGGTTCAAAGGAAAGACCGATCTTGCTTCCTTCAGTGGCTTTTCTTGTAGAGTGAACCATCCATTCGTTGCCTTGTTCGTCGTAACAAATGATTTCGTAATGCACGCCTCGGAACAATTGCGTATCCACTTCAACGACCAGCTTGCCTTTTTCCGCCGTCGTCAAATTCAAATCTTCCGGACGGATCACGATCTCAACGGCTTCATTCGGCCGCATCCCGCCATCGACACATTCAAATTGCTTGCCGACAAACTCCACTAAGTTGTCTTCGATCATCGTGCCTGTGACGATGTTGCTTTCACCGACAAAATCCGCCACGAAATGGTTGATTGGTTCATCGTAGATATCCACTGGTGTTCCGCTTTGGACGATCTTCCCTTTGTTCATGACGAAAATCTCATCACTCATGGCCAACGCTTCTTCTTGGTCATGGGTGACAAAAATAAAGGTGATGCCTAGTCGCTGCTGCAATTCCCGCAGCTCGTATTGCATGTCGGTTCGCAATTTCAAGTCCAATGCGGACAATGGTTCATCAAGAAGCAATACTTTGGGTTCATTGACGATCGCTCGTGCGATTGCGACCCGTTGGCGTTGACCTCCTGACATTTCGCTGATTTCACGATTCTCATAACCAGGAAGTTGTACTAACCGTAACGCTTCTAAGACTTTTTTATTCACTTCATCTTTTGGTAATTTTTTGATTCGCAGACCAAATGCCACATTTTCAAAAACGTTCATATGTGGGAATAAGGCATAATCTTGAAAGACAGTATTCACTTGCCGTTGATTGGCAGGAACGTCATTAATTCTTTGTCCATCAAAATAAACGTCGCCTTCTGTTGCGTCCGAAAAACCCGCAATGATGCGTAAAATAGTTGTTTTTCCACAACCTGAAGGACCTAACAATGTATAAAAGCGACCTTCTTCAATATCAAAACTCACTTTTTTCAAAACTGTTTCATCATCATCAAATCGCTTCACCACATTGTTGAATGAAATTATTGTTTTTCCCACACTCTTTCCTCCTGTACTATAAATAAGAATCTGTCACGACTACAAGCACACGGCTTTTTTTGCCCGCAATATTTTTTAATTGATGCGGCTCAGTCGCCTGATAATAAATCGATTGGCCTTTACGAGCCTTGTACTGCGTTTCTCCTAGTGTCAACGCCACACTGCCCTCTAAGACATAGATAAATGTTTCTGCTAACGATGGTTCAAAGGTCTTGTATTCGCCCGCTTTATCAAAAGTCAGCAAGACTGGCTCCATTTCTTTTTCATTGGAATCGGGAATCAGCCACTTCAATTCATAGCCATTTTCTTCATCATAATAAAGCGTGCTGTCTTCTTCGCGATAAACCACTTGATGCTGCGCATTTTCTTCTCGGAAAAATTCCTCTGGTGTCACGCCTAAAACTTCTAAGATCGTAAAAAAAGTTTCCATAGAAGGCGAACTCAAATCACGTTCCAACTGTGAGATATAGCCTTTCGTCAAATCGGTCCGCTCGCCTAATTCTTCTTGGGTCAAATTCTTTTGAACGCGCAAATTGCGCAGCTTCTCGCCAATCTCCATGTTCATTCCCCCTTTGATTGACACAACTTCAAATAAAAAAGTTTGCTATAAGTAAACTTCATGTTTAATTTCACTTTTTCTAGTATACAAATAATTGCAAAAAACACAAGCCTTTTTTCTTCATTTCTTTGAATTCTTTTCTCCCTAATCAAAAAAGGAGTGATGCTAAATGCTTGTGCTATAAAGGAAACGATTGGCGGTCCCGTCATTTTCGCTTTTCACAGGTTTAAAAGAACATCTTCTATTTTAACGAAGAAAAGGTAGATTTAATAATGATCTGTTTTTACTGATTTTTTGATAAGAAGCCCTGCCTTTTCTTGCTTCACTGGTTAAAAAAATAAAACTTATGGTATTATGAGTACAAACCATCAAAGGAGTGTCTGAAATGACGAATTTCTCTACCTTTCGTGTCATGAATGAACCAAATTTTACTGCTTCACTCACAACTGCAACCCTTGACGAGCTGCCAGCAGGCGATGTGCTTGTCCGTGTTGATTACTCAGATGTTAATTACAAAGATGCCTTGGCAGCAAATGAAAATGGCGGCGTGATTCGCACGTATCCGATGACGCCGGGAATCGATTTAGCAGGGGAAGTCGTGGACAGTCAGTCTGCTGATTTTGCCCCAGGCGATCAAGTTTTAGTGACTGGCTATGGCTTAGGGGTTTCTCACCCAGGCGGTTACAGTCAATTTCAACAGGTCCCAGCCGAGTGGCTCGTGAAACGTTCTGCTGGTTTTTCAGCGAAAGACAGTATGACCTATGGCACGGCTGGGTTCACAGCAGCTTTAGCGGTGCAAGAATTAGAGCAGCTGCACTTAGCAAAAGACGCTGCGATTTTGGTGACAGGTGCGAGCGGTGGCGTCGGCAGTGTCAGCATTGCCTTTTTGAAAAAACTGGGCTATACAAATATAGTGGCGCTATCTCGTAAAACCGATGCGCAATGGTTGTTAGACCTAGGCGCAGCAAAAATCATCCGTCCGGATGAAGTGGTACCCGAAAAGGTCAAACCATTAGCAAAACAATCGTTTGCAGCGGTCATCGATACGGTTGGTGGTCCATTGCTTGCGGCAGTGCTTCCGCAAATCGCTTATGGGGGCGGTGCCTTCTTATGCGGCAATGCTGGTGGGATCAAAATCGAAACGACTGTCTTACCCTTTATTTTGCGTGGGATTCGCGTAATTGGGATCGATTCAGTCAATGTTTCCCATGAGATCCGCACGGCATTATGGGAGAAATTAGCGGGTGAGTGGAATGTGATCGATCAGCTTTACACGAAAGCCATCACTTTGGAAGACTTACCAGAAACGTTGGCAGCTTTATTAGCTGGCACGCACCAAGGACGGACGATCGTTGAGGTGTCACAAGGGCAATGAGAATTTTGATTACGGCTGGCGGTACTTCCGAAAAAATCGATGATGTCCGTGCAATCACGAATCATTCCACGGGTTCACTTGGTCAAGCGATTGCCAATGAATGGCTGCGGTACCCTGAGGTGACCATCGATTACGTTACGACGAAAACTGCCAAGCAACCGCCTACCGATCCACGAGTTACCTGTCATTTCATTGAAGGGACCACGGACTTGTTGGGGCAATTGACCGATTTATTGACGACCCATTCGTATGCTGCCGTGATCCACAGTATGGCAGTTAGTGATTTTACCCCTGCTGCTCATTTTTCAGAAGCAGCCTTTTATGAAGCAATCAACGATGCCCTACCGACTTATGACAACCAGGTCACTCCGGCATTGATGGCACACGTGCTCGAACAATCTGAAGCAACGGCAGGCAAAGTTTCTTCCAATACGGATCATTTGTTTTTAGTGTTGAAGAAAACCCCGAAAGTGATCCAAACCATCAAAGCATTACAGCCGACAACCTTATTAGTCGGATTCAAATTATTAGTCGCCGTCGCGGAAGCCGAGTTGTTTGCGGTCGCACGAAAAAGTCTGCTGGCTAGCCAAGCGGATTATGTGTTGGCCAACGACTTGACGCAAATTTCTGGAAACCAGCATGTCGGACACCTTTTGACACAAGAAGGACAAATCGGGACTGGCCGCACAAAAGCTGAGATCGCAACCTTGATCGTTGACACATTACGCAATGACCTGCGTGCTTAGCTAGATGTTTTTTAGAAAAGGAGAAAGAAACATGAAACAAAAACACGTTCTGCTTGGCGTCAGCGGCAGTATCTCTGCATACAAAGCAGCCGACCTAACCAATGAATTAACCAAAAAGGGCTATGCAGTGGATGTCTTAATGACTCAAAATAGCACACAATTTATTACGCCTTTGACTCTACAGTCATTATCCAAACGCCCGATCCATGTGGATGTTATGCAAGAACGTCAACCAGATCGGATCAATCATATTGAACTAGCCAAACAAGCCGATCTTTTCTTGCTCGCCCCAGCCAGTGCCAACAGTATTGGCAAGCTGGCGCATGGGATAGCCGATGATTTGATCTCAACAGTTGCCTTAGCGTTGCCGTTATCCGTGCCCCGCTTGATTGCGCCAGCCATGAATACCGTCATGTACGAAAACCCGATTGTTCAAAGAAATTTGGGGATTTTGAAAGAAGTCGGCTTCCAAGAGATTGAACCCCGTGAAGCGTTACTGGCTTGCGGTGATTTCGGCAGAGGCGCATTAGCAGCAACAGAAACGATTCTCGAAAAAGCATTGACTGCTTTGGAAGTACGGAGTGTCTAATAATGAAAAAAATATCAACTTTTGAACTTGTCTTAACAGCTTTCTTTTTAGGAATCTTGATTCTTTTAGCATCGGTACCCTTTCTTGGGTTTATTCCCATAGGACCAATCAATGCGACAACGATGCACATTCCTGTGATCATCGCTTCCATTGTATTGGGCCCTCGGATCGGCGGCTTTTTAGGCGGCGCCTTTGGGATCATCAGTATGGTGCGTTCGACATGGATCATCACCCCGCTTTCTTTTGTCTTCTCTCCTTTCGTACCGATTTATGGGAGTGATCAAGGAAGTTGGAAAGCGATCCTCGTAGCGCTGATTCCCCGTATTTTGATTGGTGTCGTTCCTTACTTTGTTTATAAAGGCTGTCAAAAAATCTGGAAAAACAAACAGCAAAGTCTTTCGCTACTGATTGCTGGTGTTGCCGGAGGTTTGACGAATACGATTCTGGTAATGAACTTGATCTACTTCTTGTTCCAGCAAGAATATGCGGAGGTTGTGGGAAAAGCCGGCAATGCTGTTTACGCAGCGATTTTGGGTGTGATCTTCGCCCAAGGCGTGCCTGAAGCCATTGTAGCGGGAATCGCCACGATGGCAGTTGGAACCGTTCTTTTGCGCTTAGTCATGAACCGCAAAAAAAATCGAATCTAAAAAATAGCGACCGCCTAAAGTTAGCTTTTTGGCTAACTTAGGCGGTCGCTTCCCTTTTGAGTGACTCATAAACTTTGTGTCATCTGGAGTGCTTCGACAAGCTCTTGATACTGCTCTTGGGTCAAATACTCTTCATAAAATGTCAGATAATCATCGATATCTGCTTGGGTCAAATAAGGCAGCTCTTGCTTGATTTGCAGTAGCAGTTCCTCGAACTCCTCATCCGTCAGCATATAAGAAGACCAATCATCGGCTTCATCATAGCTATCCCAGTACTCATCATCATAATCATTCTCATACCCATCGTCATAGCTGTCATCCCAGCCATAATCATAGGGAGAAAACAATTCTTCTGGGTCAATCAATTCTTCCGCTGTGGGGATCGCAACGGCAGTATCACTTTTCTTTCCTGTAAAAGTCACCGTAGCTCCGATAGTCGTTTGCAGCTCATCCGCTTGCACGAAGTGAAAAGCCATTTTCTGCTGATTTGTTTTCGTATTGACGGTCATAGCTAAGTCAAACTGCTCGACTTCTTCCAGCATCGTTTCTAATTCGGCGACTTGCTTTTGATCGGCACCGTGTTCTTGGGCATAGGTTGCATAATCTGCCAATTCTTCTTTGGTAAACGTATGGCTGATCGTATCTCCATCTCTTTTGAAAGCATCCGGTTCGAAGGTTTTCAAATAGTCTGCAAACGTCTCATTATGAAAAAGACTGTTCATGGTAAAGAAGTTTTCAGGCGCTTTTTCTGCTTCGGTTGTCTCCTCGTCGTCCTCTGCAAAAGTTCCTTCGCCAAAGTAAGAATCTAAGGTTTCTTGATCGATGCGCAGGTACTTGCCCTCATATTCCCCAGCGTCTGGTGTTGTTCCATAACTGTCATCACCAAATGCGCTGATATACCCTTGCAGTGTTTCATAGATTTCAGCTGACACATACGCTTCTTGTTTTTCAGGATCGACGATCAGCTTGATCGGCAGCTCCTGCCCCCCATAAGCGACTGCCAGATTGAGTAAAATCGCTTTGGTTTCCTTGTCTTGGACGAAGTCCCCTTTAAATGACGAGCCTACTAACTGTGACATCAACATAGAGGCATACCTATCGGCTTCTTGACCGTATTCGCTGCTGTTGCCTATCTCAAAGGTATCGATCGTCGCTTGGAATTCACCAGCATTCGTTGCTTGCTGATTCGTCAACTGTTCGGCAAACTGTTCTTGCGGTAATTTCGTACAGCCACCGAAAAGAAAGGCGAACCCAACAAACAAAATGATGCGTCCCCACTTTTTCATCCTGCTCACTCCTTTTCGTTTATTGTACCGAAGACTGCGAAAGCTTACAATCCTAAGCTCTTTTTATTAGCTCTCATGAAAAAAAGATTGCCCCGGGGGACAATCTTTTCGCTAATCTATTCTTCACCGATGATTCGGACTTCTGTTTCTAAGGTGACATCAAAAGTTTCTTTGATGACTTGTTGGATATGGGCAATCAGTTCAACGTAATCCGTGGCTGTTGCTTGATCGACATTCACGATAAAGCCCGCATGTTTTTCTGAAATTTGGGCACCGCCCCATTTCAGTCCTTGTAAGCCTGCATCTTGGATCAGCTTGCCGGTAAAATGACCGACTGGACGTTTGAAGACACTCCCACAAGAGGGGTATTCTAGCGGTTGCTTCAATTGCCGCAATTCTGTCAGTTCATCCATTCGCTTTTTGATTTGTTCTTGATCACCTTTTGTTAGATCAAAGCGACTGCTCAAAATGATCATCTTTTGCTCTTGCAACTTGCTATGACGATAAGCAAATTCCATTTCTTCCTTGGTATATGTCACGATTTGACCATCAGCCAGCAAAACGTCGCAGGACGCAAAGACATCTTGGATCTCGCCATCATAGGCGCCTGCATTCATAAAGACGGCACCGCCGACACTGCCGGGAATCCCGCAGGCAAATTCAAAACCAGTCAAGGATTCATGCAAAGCGACATAGGTCGTATCGATCAACTTTGCTCCAGCATCGACGATCAAAGAAGTGCCGTCTACCACGATTTGGTTCATTTCCGACAGCATGATCACCACGCCACGAATACCACCATCACGGACGATCAAGTTGCTGGCGTTTCCTAAGACGATCCAAGGAATCGCTTGTTCTCGGCAATAATCAAGCAGCTGTTTAGCCTCTTCTGCTGTTTTGGGAAAAGCCAAAATGTCTGCCGGTCCACCAGTTTTTGTATACGTATAGTTCAATAAGGGTTCATCTTTTAATAAGGCAATTTCAGGGAATTGCGCAATCATCAAGTCTTTATTCACGAGAAGGTTTCCTTTCACAATAAACATCTCACTTATTTTAGCATGTTCAAGGAAAAGTTGCTACCTCTGGTGAATCAAAGAAAAGCTTAATAATCGAATGACCTGATTAATAAAGAGTAAGCTTCAAAAAAAGTGTTTTGTTATTTCAGATAATCGTTCTTTCATCTCCGTAGTGACTTTATCGACTACTTCTAAGTTGCTGCGATGCAAGAGGTCCACACTGCGAATATGCTGACAAAGAATCGTCCCTTGAACTTTACTCTTTTGTGTTTCGGTAACTGTTTGAAACGCATTCGATCGAGCGAATTTTTCTTCTACATATTTTTTTGAGCTACTGATTGGCATCACTAAGACGGTATTGAAACTCTTGTTATAATAATCATTACTAACCACCACACACGGTCTTTTTTTTGCCATTTCATTTCCTTTGGTGGGATTTAAGTCAATAAAAAGAATATCTCCTTGTCTTACCATTCAATATTCTCCTCACCTAAATCTTCTCCAAAAAACATCTCACCTGTATCAAATTTCCCCGTTTCTTCTACGATCGCTAATTCTTGTTTCCAAAAATCTTCAAAGGAAGGTGCTGCTTTTTCGCCTGTTATCTTGATCTCGCCTTCTGGAGTAAATTCAAAAATTACCCGCTGATTCTCTTTTAAGCCTAACTTTTGCCGCACACTTTTTGGAATAGTTATTTGATTTTTCGAAGTCATTTTCGCTGAAACTTGCGCTTTGATCGTCATGTGAACTGCCCCCTTTTCAAAACGATTGTAACATAAAACGTAAGGAAAAGTAAGGATTTATTAATCCTTTTTCGTACCACAAACGAATTTTCTCTAGCATCCAAATTTAATCCTCATTCTTCCTCCTTGTTTTCCTTATTCCGCTCACTTGCTTTGCGCTTCTGGCTTTTTTAGGTAAAATGGGAGGCGTAGTGGAAAATAAGGAGGAGTCTTAATGAAATTTATTTCTTGGAATGTGAATGGTTTACGGGCCATCGTTAAAAAAAATTTTTCTGAAGTGTTTGAAGCCCTCGATGCTGATTTCTTTTGTTTACAAGAAACAAAGCTGCAAGAAGGTCAGATCGAATTGGATTTACCAGGCTATCATCAATACTGGAATTATGCGGAGAAGAAAGGCTATTCTGGCACGGCGATTTTCGCAAAAGAACCTGCGCTATCCGTCCGTTATGGATTAGGAATCGAAGAACATGATACGGAAGGTCGCGTCATCACGCTGGAGTATCCTGAATTTTTCTTGATTACTTGCTACACACCGAATTCCCAAAATGAATTGCGCCGCTTGGATTATCGCATGACTTGGGAAGATGCCTTTTTGGCTTACTTGACTGAATTGAAACAACAAAAGCCAGTGATTCTCTGTGGTGATTTGAATGTTGCCCATAAAAATATCGATATCAAAAACTGGAAAACCAATCAAAAAAGTGCTGGGTTTACACCTGAAGAACGGGAAAAGTTTTCAACTCTTTTGGCTGCTGGCTTTACCGATACGTTCCGTTATTTCTATCCAGATGCAGAAGGCATTTATTCTTGGTGGAGCTACCGTTTCAACGCTCGCAAAAACAATGCCGGCTGGCGCATCGATTACTTTGTCGTTTCGGATGACTTAAATGAGCGCTTGCTAGACGCCAAGATCCATACAGATATCATCGGCAGTGACCATTGTCCGGTGGAACTGGATCTCAACTAACCGTAGGAAAACTTCAGTTTTTCTTAACGTTTGTTCGCTTTTCATTCTTTGATTTTGTGCTAGAATGGCAATGAGGTGAGTCTGATGAATTTTATCGCAATGGACTTTGAAACAGCAAATTATCAAAAGCATAGTGCCTGTTCCCTTGCACTAGTCATGGTACAAGACAGCAAAATCGTGGGCGAATATTACACATTGATCCAACCGGAAACGGAATTTTTTTGGAAAAACATTCAAATTCATGGCATCCGTCCAGAAGATGTGCAAGAAGCGCCTAAGTTTCCTGACGTATGGAAACAAATCCAACAATATTATCAATTAAACAGTCTGATCGTTGCGCATAATGCTGGTTTTGATACCGGCGTTTTGGCGGGGTGTCTTGACTATTATGGGTTGTCACAACCAAACTATCTTTCCTTGTGCACGGTACGAACAAGCCGCAAACTGTATCCAGAATTTACGAACCACAAATTAAATACGGTTTGTGAGCAATTGCAGATTCCTTTACTAAACCACCATGATGCCTTGGAAGATAGCCGGGCATGTGCCCAAATCTTATTGCGTCAAGAAGAAGAATTTGGCATCGATCCATTAAAAAAATTGGTTTTAGTCAAATAAATAAGAACGTGCGTCCTAAAGTCTAGCGCAATGCTGACTTTAGGACGCACGTTTTCATTTAAGGAAGGATTCATTTTAAGTTAGATCGATCCAATAATGACAGATTACAGCGCCATCTTCAGGATCAATGGCTTTTTCGGTTAGTTTACCGCCGTTATTTTCAATGACTTTGGCGGAGGCACGATTGGCTTCTTCACAGGTTACTAACACGTTTTTCAAGCCAAATTGTTTGGCCTTTACCAATGACTGTGCCAGCATTGCCGAGCCGATGCCTTGCTTTCGATGATCTGGGTGCACCGAATACCCGATGTGTCCGCCAATTTGGCGTAAGTATTCATTAAGCGTCAGACGCAGATTCAAGAGACCGACCACTTTTTGATCTTGGATAGCCAGATAGGTACGGGCGGGAACGAATCCTTCTGGTACCGTTTCTGCTGTTTTAAAATCCGCCAATCCCTTTAGCCAGTCTTTAGCTGTCGGACTTTCTACAAGTCCTGCCCCACCATGGATGACTTCTTGATTCTTCTCGAAGGCTTGCCGATACGCTTCGATTTGATCGCAGTCTGCGATCGTCGGTTCCCGAAACTCCATTTCCTTCACTCCTTTTTTATGATTCAAAAAGACGTGCCATCATCAAGACGTCAACTTTTTGCCCCTCGCGGGTTTGCACTGCTTCTTTCATGCAGCCTTCTGTTAAAAAACCAAATTTTTGATAAAGATGGATCGCTCGTAGATTTCTCGCTTGGACGGTCAACTCGATGCGGGTCAATTCGCCAACTTCTACTACCCAGTCCAGTAATTCTTCAATCAGGAGCGAACCTAAGCCCAAGCCCCAATAGTCTTTTAAAATCGAGATACCGATCTCCCCGACATGGGCTAATTGCCACTCTTCGTTGCCTTTGACTGATGCCATGGCGATCAACTGTTCTTGATCAAATGCCAGCAACAGCAAATAGTCCTCCCGTTCATAGATAGCGTCCAGCTGTTCTGCCAATAGGGCTTCTGGCAACGCCAAGCCGCTTTCGTCCATCAAGAGATAATCCGTTTCTTCTCCTAGCTGTTGACTGACTGCTAACACAGCTTTGGCATCAGCACCCGTGGCTTCTTTGATCTGTATCTGGATCTCACTCATGGGCTGCCTGCCATTTGGTTGTGATCCGTTGCAAAAAGGCGGTTGCTTTGGTGCCATATGCATGACATTTCACAAGACGTTTTTGTTCATCTGTATCATCTTTTTCCAAAATCAGTTCTAAATAATCCTCTGGCAGGGAGGCTTCTAAGAGATTGCCCCACTCGATCACACACAAGCCATCCCCTTCGAAATAATCATCCAGTCCTAAATCTTCTGCACCGTATTCCACCCGATAGACATCCATATGGTACAGGGGCATCCGCCCATTGGTATATTCACGAATGATCGTATAGGTCGGACTTTTGATCAGTTGCTCGATCCCTAACCCCAAGGCGATGCCTTTCGTCAATGTTGTTTTGCCAGCACCCAAGTCGCCCGTCAATACCAGATTATCCCCTGGCTCGGCTACTTCTCCAATGATTTTTGCAAATGCTGCGGTTGCTTCTAAGTCGTTAATGGTAAACATAGTCCCCATCCTTTGATCAATCTAATTTACTAGTTGCTAGTATAGCTTGTTTTTCAAGGAATTGTAAAGAAGGAGCTTAAGGAAAATTTCCCGACGACCACTGGATCGTTGATTCATATGGACGCCCCCTGCTTTGTTGCCCTCAACTTTCCAAAAGCAAAACAAAAAACTGACCCTCAAGGGATCAGTTTTTCATAAGTGCAGCGATTGGCTGCTTATTTTTCCATTAATGTTTGTGCCGCAGTAATGATTGATAATTTGTAGACATCTTCTTCATTTGAACCACGGGACAAATCAGAGATTGGTTTGTTCAACCCTTGTAAGATTGGTCCAATCGCTTCAAAGTTACCGAAACGTTGGGCGATCTTGTAGCCAATGTTTCCTGATTGTAAATCGGGGAAAACAAAGACGGTTGCTTTACCTGCTACTTCAGATTCAGGAGCTTTCAATTGCGCAACTGCTGAGATATACGCAGCATCGAATTGCAATTCTCCATCGATTTGATATTCTGGTGCCAATTCTTTGGCGATTTTTGTTGCTTCAACGACTTTATCTACTTCCGGTGCTTTCGCAGAACCTTTCGTTGAGAAGCTTAACATAGCAACTTTTGGATCGATTTCAAATAATTCAGCGGTTTTCGCTGAGTCAACAGCGATTTCTGCTAGTTCTTGTGCATTTGGGTTTACATTGATGGCACAGTCTGAGAACAAGTATTTTTCTTGGTCACGACCACGAACCATTAAGAAAGCACCACTTGTACGGCTCACACCTGGTTTTGTTTTGATGATTTGTAAAGCGGGTCTTACTGTATCACCCGTAGAATGGATCGCTCCGGAAACCATTCCTTCAGTAATGCCCATGTAAGTCAACATTGTACCGAAATAGTTGACATCTTTTAAGATTTCTTCTGCTTGTTCTTTCGTTGCTTTGCCGTTGCGGCGTTCCACAAAAGCTTCAACCATTTCATCCCAACGATCATAATTTTCAGGATCTAAAATTTCAAAGTTTGATACGTTGATTCCGCGAGCTTCTGCTGCTTTTTCGATTTCAACCGGGTTACCGATCAAAACGGGTTCAATCAATTCTTCTGAACGTAGACGGCTAGCAGCACCTAAGATACGAGGATCTGTTGCTTCTGGAAAAACGATTTTGATATGACGACGCACGATTTTAAATTTTAAACTTTCGAATAATTCCACGGGTAAAGACCTCCAGTTTTTTTATACCCTTCCATTGTACAATAACTGCGAAAAAAAGAACAGATAAAAATCCTGTATTAGTCGATTATTTTAAATATCGTTACCTTTTTCACAAAATCATCAGTTCTAAATAACACAGTTTTACAACTGTGTTATTTTTTCTGGTAACGCCCAAGAAATCGGTTCTTCCCCTAATGCCAGCAACGCTTGATTGATCTTAGAAAAAGGCTTTGAACCAAAGAATCCTCGATGTGCCGACAACGGACTTGGATGAGGCGCTGTTATAATAATATGTTTGCTGGTATCTAGTAAAGCGGCTTTCTTTTGAGCGGGTTTGCCCCAAAGCACAAAAATGACCGGTTCTTCTAGTTGATTCAATTTTTCGATAATCGTATCTGTCAGCTGCTCCCAGCCATGCCCGTGATGTGAATAGGCTTGTCCCTCACGTACCGTCAATACGGTATTCAACAATAAGACCCCTTGCTGCGCCCATGGCACAAGATAGCCATGGGACACAGGTGCAATCCCTAAGTCATCGGCTAATTCCTTGTAAATATTGCGTAAGGAAGGCGGTATTTTGACCCCCGGCTGCACGGAAAACGACAGTCCGTGGGCTTGGTGAGGGCCATGATAAGGATCTTGACCTAAGATGACAACTTTTACGTCATGGTATGGTGTCAGTTTAAGTGCTTCATAAATATGGTCCATCGCTGGATGGATCTTTTGCTGGGCATATTCTTGTTTCAAGAAAGCCCGTAGTTGTTGGTAATAGGGTTGCTCAAATGATTCTTGCAATTGCTCTTGCCAATCATTGTCCAATAGTCGTTTCATGGCGAATCTCCTTTGTTTTCTTCTAGGATAACAAATCCCGCCCATTAGAAACAAGAATTACTCTTCGAAAGAAAAAAAATCCGTGATTTATGGTACACTATTTGTAGAAACGATTAAGAAAGGACGCTGACAATGATCAAATTAATTGCTTCTGATATGGATGGTACGCTTTTAAATGCCAGTATGCAGATTTCAGAAGAAAATATCCAAGCAATCAAATATGCCCAATCCAAAGGAATCGAATTTATGGTCGCAACTGGCCGTAACCGTAAAGAGGCATTGCCACCGCTGCAAGAAGCCGGAATCGACTGTGCAATGATCACTTTGAATGGGGCCCAAGTCTATGACGAAACGGGTAATTCATTATTTACTGTGCCGATCAGCCATGAACAAACTCGTTCGTTGATCGACCTACTAAAAGAAAACGACATCTATTTTGAGATCTCAACGAGCAATGGGATCTATTCGGAAAGTCAGACACGTCGGATCGAAAATTTTGCGATCCATACGGCAGAAGCAATGCCCCATTTAACCCATAAGATGGCGATTGCTATGACAGCAGCCCGTTTAGAATTTTTACCGATCAATTATGTCGATGATTTCAGTGAGTTGTTTTCGATCGAAGAATTAGAATTTTTGAAAGTGATCTGCTTCCACCAAGACGGTGCCCGGGTATTGGGTCCTATCACGAAAATCATCGATGGGTACGGCGATCTAGTGGTGACTTCTTCTGGACAAAACAATATTGAGATCAACCACCGAAACGCGCAAAAAGGAATCGCAGTGGCACATGTCGCCAAAGATCGGATGATCTCACTGGCGGAAGTGATGACGATCGGTGACAACTTAAATGATGTAAGTATGCTGCAACTGGCAGGCGTTAGTTTTGCAATGGGAAATGGCGAGTTAGAGGTAAAAGAAGTCGCGAAGTATTTGACGGACACCAATATTGAGGCTGGTGTCGGCAAAGCAATCGTTCGGGCAATTGATGAAAATCTTTAAACCACGCAGCTTTTTGGGGATACATGAGGAGGCGTAAGTATGTCAGAATTTTTCATCCAAGATAGGCAACTTAGCAGAGTCACACGAACCATTGTCAAAGATGAAACAGGCAAATCACTATTTTTGATGGTGGGACGTTGGGGAACCAAGGGCGATGCCCTCTCCCTTTACCGTTTAAATGGGCAAATGGTCGCTAGTATCAAACAAATCAGCTTTACTTTTGGTACACGCTTTGAGATCTACAAAGACTTTGAGAAAGTCGGTACACTGCAAAAAATCTTTAACTGGCCAGGTGATTTCTACTATATCCAGCAGCTTCACTGGGCGGTCCACGGCGATATCTATAATCATCGCTATGGGATCCATCATTTCAATAAAAAGATTATGGAGATGGACAAAGCGACCTTGTTGACGGGGGATTATTATGTACTGGATGTTGTCGATGACCGGGATGCGCCGGTCTGCATCTGTATTGCGGCCGTCATGGATTACTGGCTGTACAATCGGCACCGCAAAAAAGACCATCCTCTTGAGCTTCGACTAACAAATGGAACCAGCTGAAAAATCAGCTGGTTCTTTTTTGCATATGGTCGTAAAGATGGCCACTGATCTCTCTTTGGGCCACGACTTCAAATCCGTGCTTTTCATAGAGCCGCTTCGCATGGGGATTTGCTCGGTCAACACTCAAGCCGATCACCTCATAACCATCTCTAGAAGCAATTTTCGGCAATGCTTCTAACAAGGCTGAGCCGACGCCTTTGCCCCGAAATTTCTCAGCCACACAGATGGTATCTAAGTACCATTCATTTGGTAAAGTCTCTTCATCGATAAACAGCTTCATGTCTTTACTCAAACCGTACTGTTCCAGCACTTTATCTAGAGGCTGATCGATCGTCGCCTCTTCTTTGTCTGGATATCCAAAGGCGACGCCAGCAACTTCTCCGTCGATCTCATTGACTAGCGCACGGCGAAAGCCGTAACGATAATCGGGTTCTAGCATGGCATCTGCCAAGATCTCTAAGGTCTTGGCTTCTCCGATCTCTTTGACAAACGGCAATTCCATGTCCTTTAAAATGACTAAAACGAGTTCAGCCATGACAAAACGATCTTCTTCTTTTGCAAATCTTATCACGTTTTTTCCTCCTTGCTTCTATACATAGAATAACAATTCTCTCAAGAAAAACCAAGTTGAATCGACAAAGGATCAACACAAAGTCTTCCTTGTTTATTCATGTAATTCCAACGGCAAGCCGTCTGGATCTTGGAAAAAGGTCATCTTCTTATTGGTGAAGGTATCAAAACGAATCGGTTCGCACACAATCCCTTTAGTGGCTAACTCCGCTACGACTGCTTCAATATTTTCCACCGCAAAGGCCAAATGTCGCAAGCCGGCTGCTTCGGGAAAACTTGGTCTTGCTGGTGGGTTTTCCACCACAAACAGTTCTATTTCTGATTCCCCAAAGCGCAAGTCGATTTTTACATCTTTCTTTTCTGGGCGCGCATGTTCACGAATCACTTCAAAGCCTAATTTTTCTACATAAAACTCTTTGGTCTGTTGGTAATTACTAGCGATGATCGCCACATGATGCATTTTTGAAAACATTATTGCCACTCCTTTGTATTGGACTCCTCTCTCAGTTTAAAGCCTTTGGCTGCATTTTACTAGAAAAGACTGCCGAAGTTCTCCTCTTTTCATAAATGGTTTCTGTTATACTAGAAAGCGGAAGGTGATAAAAAAATGAAACTACTTTATATTTCAATCTCTGGAAATACCCGTGCATTCGTCAACCGCTTGTTGGCCTATGCAGATCAGCAAGACACACCGAGCACTTGGGAAGCCAAAGAAATTCATGACAATAGTGTCTTTGAACAAGAAGACGAACCTTATGTGGTTTTTGTCCCTACCTATTTAGAAGGTGGAAATGGCGTCGATAACGGCGATCAGGAGATCCTCACAGAAACCATGCGGGAATACATTGACTATGAAAATAACGCCGCTCTTTGCTTAGGCGTGATCGGCAGCGGCAACAAAAACTTTAATTATCAATATTGCTTGACCGCAAAGCAATATGCGGAACAATTTTCGATTCCGTTCTTAGCGGATTTCGAGCTGCGAGGCACGACCCAAGATATTGAACGGATCTATGCTTGTTTAAAAGAAATCGATCCTGCCCACAGCAACACTTAGCTTTAGCCAGCATTCATTAGCCATTAGGAGGACTTTTGCATATGGAACCACAAACGATGGTCATTTTGATCATACTCGCCAGCATTCTCATCTTGACCGCACTAGATATCTGGAATCGATACAAAGTACGCCGTTACGTTCGGCTTGCTTGGGGAAAACTTCCCCGTCAGCCCCGCTTTGATAAAGAAGCGAGTTTGAAAAAAGCTTGGCTGACTGAGAAGAAGTTTCACGATTTTGATAGCGAGGTCGATGACATCACTTGGTATGACTTGGATGGCTTTTCGTTGTTTGAGTCCATTAATCTGACGTTTTCCAGTGTTGGTTCAGAAGCGTTGTACCAGCAATTACGCAATTTCCACTTCAAGCCGGACAAACAGCTGACCAAATTGATCGACTTTTTTGCTGCTGACAGTGCCGCACGCGAACAATCCCAATATACGTTTGCTCGTTTAGGAAAACAAGATGATAATTTTTCGAAAGCCTACTTGGCCAATGAAGCGGCGCAATCGATCGGTTCTCTGCCGTTCTTTGTCTTTTTAGGTGTGCTGCCATTAGTCGGCATCTTGCTGCTCCTGCTGGGGATTGTCCAAGGCCTCCTGTTGACGTTGATTAGTGTCGTTTTCAATACGATCTATTACTCTATCAAAAAAGCCAAGCTGGAAACAGAACTGAACAGCATGCGCTATTTGGTTCAAACGATTGCCTGTGGCAGTCAGATCGCTAAAATCAACACGCCCCTCCAAGATGAGATCAAACAATCCTTGGCACCATTAAAGAAGATCACTCGTTTCGCTTTCTCGTTTCGTGCCAAAAACGGCAGCGAAGGAGACATGTTGTTTGAATACATCAATATCATTTTTATGCTGCCGTTTATTTCCTATCAAACGGTCACCACTACTCTGGCCAAACACCAACAAGCAGCCATCGATCTGTGGAATTTGCTGGGAAAATTGGAAGTCGCAGCCGCCATTTTAAATTTTCGCACGTATATGCCCATCACTTGCCTACCGACCTTCCAAACAAGCGGAGGTGTAGAAGCAACGGGTACGTATCATCCCCTTCTGAGTGAAGCAGTCATGAATGATGTCACTTGGAACCACAATACCCTTGTAACTGGCTCCAATGCCTCAGGCAAATCGACATATGTCAAAAGTGTCGCCATCAACTGTATTTTGGCACAAACGATCCAGACAGCAGTAGCTGAAACCTTTACGATGGTTCCTGGTCACGTCATTACCTCGATGGCTGTCGAAGATGATCTATTTGAAGGCGACAGCTATTTCGTGGCGGAGATCAAATCCATCAAACGCCTGCTAGATACCGTTGCCACGAAACAGCGCTGCTACTGTTTTGTTGATGAGATTTTAAAAGGAACCAATACGGTGGAACGAATCGCTTCTTCTGCCAGCATCATCCATTGGTTGCGAGCCTACCCATCATTGGCCTTTGTCGCTACCCATGATATTGAGCTGACTGAAATTTTGAAAAATGATTGCCGCAACATTCATTTTTCTGAACAAGTCACGGAAGATGACGGCATCTCCTTTGATTACAAGGTCAAATCCGGTCCTGCCTTGAGCCGCAACGCGATCGCCCTCTTAAAAGTCATGGGCTACCCTGAAACGATCGTTCAAGACGCCTATGCCGCCGCCAATAATTTTGATCAAAACCGCAAATGGCAGGAATTATAACTTCACACACAAAAAAGCGCCTTATCCCAGTGTCAGTCACAGGATAGGGCGCTATTTTATGTTTTATTTAGTCAAACAAACCAGTCGTTAAACTGTATTGCTCTCCTTGTAGCACATCGTATTGGATCAAACTATAGGCATCATAGATTTCTTGGGCTTCTTGATCCAACGCAAGAGTCGTCTGCCATTGTCCCTCTTGATAATATTGACCCAGTTCAAAAGCCGGCAACTCATCTTGCAAGGCCAACAACAACTGGTAAAATCCGCTGGTTGGTTGATCACTGGCTTCTAATAGGTTCGGTGCAAAATAAAAAGGACTTGTTATTGGTACATCTTCTGGTGCAAAATTCCCTTGCGAATCAACCATCAAAAACTCGGTTTCATGCAGGGCAGCCGTTTCATTTTGATCCTTGATTTCATCGGCATAAATGCCTGGTAAATGATCGCCCCAAAAGACGACCAACGTTCGCCGATCCAGCTGCTCTAATTCAGCCACAAAGTTTTTCAACGCTGTACTGCTATAAGAGATATCCTGTAGGTAGTTTTCCAAGGAAGCCATATTGCCCGGACCGCTCGCTTGGTAATTCAGCGTATCGTATTTGCCAGCATAGGGCATATGGGTCTGCATCGTCACTAAATGGACAAATTGCGGTTGCTGATCGTTTTCCAACAATGCCAGCACTTCTTTGTAGGCCGCCTCATCAGAGATGTAAGGATTATTTTCGATTTTGTCGGTATAGGTCATCGTATCTTGATCGATAAACTGTTCAAACCCCATCACCCCATAGACATCCTTGCGTTTGTACATTGATGTATCGTAAGGATGGATCGCCGTTGCCGTATACCCTGATTGTTCCAAGAAAGAAACCAAGGATGGCAGTTGCGTCAATTTCGGCACTAGCATCGTGTAAGGCGTTGTCATTTGCGGATTCAATAGGCCCATGGCAAAACCAGTCAACGCTTCAAATTCGATGTTTGCCGTACCGCCCCCATAATTTTGCGAAAGCATTTTTCCACTGATGGTTTGATCGGCGACGTGGTAATAGTCTTTCAACGGATCGCCGGTGATCGACAAGCCATTTAAATGGCTCGGGTCGGAAAAGCTCTCACTCATCACATAAACGATATTTGGTGCTTCACTTTCACGGTCTTGGTTTTTCTCCGCCGCCTGTGCATTGTAGGTATCCGCAATCGCTTGGATCGCTTCTTTTGAATACCCCTCAGGCTTCGTCATGGCATCTACCCGCAAGTTGTACAAAAACCCACCGATAAATCCCGTATTGTAATAGTTCATTTTTTGTGAATACGGAATCCAGAGCGCCGTCTGATTGTAGGCTTTGCGTAGAAGGTTGTTGCTGTCGTTGAAGTGTGAAACATAGACTAAGCCAAGCGAGCATACGACCAGCACTGCCCCTCGCATTACTTGTAAACGCCGGTTTAATTTGCGGCTGCGATAGATACTCCAGCCGATCGCCCCGATCGCCGCCAGAGCAAAGAGGATGGCTAAGAAAAACGCGCCATTGCCGATCATGGTTCGTAGAAGGTCGAATTGAGTGACCATCTTTAAATCATCAGGATAGATTGGTTCTTGGCGATAGACCATCTTCGTATGGTTGGCGTACCCTAAGATTCCGATGACGACACTATAAAAGATGCCCCCGATCAGTACTGAACCTGCCAAACTGGCAAACACCCCATACACCAGCAGTAGCACCCCACAAGCCAAGAAAAACTTTGCTGTATGCCACGAAAAGGCAAATTTCAAGGCTAATTCAACGGAAAGATTGTTTTGACACCATTGCAAATATAAATTACTGAAAATGATCAACAGGACGATGGCGATGCCTTTTAATGCGATCTTCAGATAAGGATGGCTATTTATTTTCACGAAGGAACATTCCTCCTTTTCTACACGTTCTAGGTACCCTCGTATTTTATGCTTTCAAGACAAGAAAGTAAAGCCAGGGCAAGAAGCTTTTGTTATTTTTAAAGAAAGCAACCCTCATAAAAAAAGAGTCTAAGGTTTCTTGCCCCCTAGACTCTTCTTTCTATCTGAATGGAACGGAATCACTGGTTTCGTTTATTTCCAAAAATCATCAAAAATCGTGACTGGCAAGTGGCGTTTGTGTTGCGTTTTGTTCCACCAGTTTTCAATGGTTTGTTGGGCTTCAGCCGCAATTTCCTTGCCTTCTAAATAGTCATCGATGTCGTTGTAGGTCACTCCTAAAGCTGCTTCATCTGCCACTAAAGGTTTGCCATCTTCCAAGTCCGCAGTTGGGACTTTTGTATACAACGCTTCTGGCGCGCCTAAGTATTGCAAGAGTTGACGACCTTGGCGTTTGTTCAAACGAAACAGTGGTAAGATATCGGCACCGCCATCGCCGTATTTCGTAAAGAAGCCGGTGATATTTTCCGCAGCATGATCTGTTCCCAGAACAGCCCCTGCTTTTTCACCCGCAATGGCATATTGTGTGATCATCCGTTGACGGGCTTTGATATTGCCTTTATTAAAGTCAGAAACCGCTAAGCCTGCTTCTTCCACCGCTTGCACTTGGGCATCGACGGCGGCTTTGATGTTTACCCGCAGCTCAATATCTGGTTTGATAAATTCAATGGCTTTTTTGGCATCTTCTTCATCTGCTTGTTCCCCATAAGGTAAGCGTACCCCTATGAACTGATAGTTGGGATTCCCGGTTTCGCTACGCATTTCCTCCATCGTCAATTGCGCGATCCGGCCAGCTAACGTCGAATCTTGTCCACCACTGATCCCCAAGACAAACGTATGCAAGAACGGATTCTTTTGCAGATACGCCTTTAAAAAATCAATACTCTTACGAACTTCTTCTTTCGGGTCGATGGTCGGTAAGACTCCTAATTCTTTGATAATTTCTTGTTGCATGGTCATAGAAACGCCTCCTCTTATTTTTTGAAGCAGCTGACTGATCTTAGGACCAGCGCAGTTGCGGATTACAAAATCGCGCCATTGGTCTGTTTGCGTACTTTTTCAATCGTGCGCATTTTATGATCCCAGCATTCTTGCGAGAGATCGACTGGGTATTTCTGTGGATTCAAGTCACGTTTGTACTCATCCCAAAGGGAATCCAAGCAATTCGTCGCATAGGCTTTGACGTGTTCTAAGTCAGGTACTTGATACACTTGCTGGCCATCTACAAAGATATCTTGCAACAATGGTCGCGCATCAAAGTTCGTCACTGTTTTGTTGATAAAAGTGTGAACAGGATGGAACATGAACAGTTCGTCTGCTGCTTGCGGATTTTCTTCCCATAGCGTGACATAATCGCCTTCTGACTTGCCGTCCGATTTACGGGTGATCCGCCAGACTTGTTTTTTCCCAGGGGTCGAAACCTTTTCGGCATTGCTGGATAATTTGATGGTGTCGATCATTTCTCCCTGCTCATTTTCGATGGCAACCAGTTTATAAACCGCACCTAATGCCGGTTGATCGTAAGCGGTGATCAGCTTGGTGCCGACACCCCATACATCGATTTTCGCCTTTTGCATTTTCAAGCTTAGAATCGTATTTTCGTCTAGATCATTGGAAGCATAGACTTTGGCTTCCGTGAATCCCGCTTCATCCAACTGTTCACGGACTTTTTTCGAGATATAGGCCATATCGCCGCTGTCGATCCGCACACCTAAGAAATTGATCTTATCCCCCATCTCTTTGGCCACACGAATCGCATTTGGCACACCTAAACGCAAGGTATCATAGGTATCGACTAAGAATACGCAATCTTTGTGGGTTTGGGCATACGCCATAAATGCATCATAGTCATTGCCGTAGGATTGCACGAGGGAATGGGCGTGGGTTCCGCTGGCTGGGATGCCAAAAATCTTCCCTGCCCGCACATTACTCGTCGCATCCGCTCCGCCAATATAAGCCGCTCGGGTCCCCCAAATGGCTGCATCCAATTCTTGTGCCCGACGTGAACCAAATTCCAACAAGGGATCCGTGCCGATCACAGATTTGATGCGGGCAGCTTTCGTGGCGATCAAGGTTTGGAAATTGACCATATTCAGTAACGCCGTTTCGATCAACTGTGCTTGTGCCAACGGCCCTTCTACTTGAATGATCGGTTCATTGTTGAAGACTAAATCGCCTTCTAACGCTGAACGAACGGTACAAGCAAACTTGAACTCCTTTAGATACTCTAAAAAGGCTTCTGGGTAGCCGCCGATTTCTCGCAAGTAGGCAATATCCGTTTCTGAAAAGGATAAATCGTTCAAATAATCGATCAAACGTTCCAGACCGGCAAAGATCGCATAGCCATTTTCAAAAGGCATGTCACGGAAATAGCATTCAAACACCGCATTACGATCGGCTCTGCCTAACTCCCAATAGGTTTGCATCATGTTGATTTGGTAGAGATCGGTGTGCAGCGTCAAGCTGTCATCTTTAAATAATTTCTGCATGTTCTTACTCCCTCTAGCTTACTTCTTCTCATTATAGCAAAAAAAACACAAAAGACAGAAAAACTTGTTTTTTCAAAAAAAGTTGGGCTTTTGCCAGTACAAGGCAATCCATCTGAGAACAAATTGCTCCAAAGCATGGGTCAGCCTCCTACTTATTGCGCATTATTTGCGCGCTCGTATAAGGTCGCCCCTTTGTTCAACGTTTGATTGCTCTTGCAACGTGCATGTCCCAACTTCTTTCAACTAGTGTTCTTTCACAGGCAATTGAACAAGAATGACATCTTTTCTCGGTTTAGAAAAGGTGATGCCTCTTGCTTCCATTTCTTTACGAATATTGATATTGACGGTCACGTCTTTGCGATCGACCTTCAGCAAACGATGAATCGCTGTATCGACTTCTTCCCGACTGATTTTCTTTTTATTGTTGATCAATACTAAAGAAATCGTATCAAAACTATCCACATAGAGAATCTGCGTCCGATCAAGCGAATACAATTTATAGTATTTGATCGCTATTTTGTCGAATAGATACTTGGAGATGTTCGGGTAAAAAGTTTCCATATTTAGATTTTGGTTTACTGGGGTTTCAATCAACTTCATGCACAACATCCTCTCTCGAAACTAATTCTGTTAAAATAAAGCGGCCAACACCGCCGTCTTCCGCGCGCTCAATGGTTCGATCACAAACTGCTTTGATCGCTGGGCTGGCATTTGCTACAGCCAAAGAAACATCCACCGCTTCAAACATCGCAAGGTCATTTTCACCATCACCGATCCCGTAGCTTTTGGCAGCGGGAAAAGCTTCTAAAAAGCTACGGATCGCCGCACCTTTGGTCGCCAATGGATCAACGATTTCCAGTGTTTGGACAAAGGATTGAAAAATCGCTGCCGTTTCTGACTGGATCATCGCCCGCAGCCGTTCTCTTTTTTCGTCTGACGCTTCCATCAGTTCGATTTTGATGACCTTTATCTCTGGATGTTCCTTCATAAACTGCAACACGTCGTCTTTATGAAGGCATTCGTTGTAGAAGAACTCGTATTTGTAGTCAGCGATGATTTGCCCACGCTCCCCTAACTCCGCGAGTAACTGCTTACGGCTTTCTTGAAATTGCGCTTCATACAAATGCGCTTGTGGGGAAATGATGCCATGGTCAGTATGTAAGAAATAAAAAACCGCTTCTGTCTCTAAGATACCAATCACTTGTGCCAATGTCTTATAGGGTAAGGTATGCGTCAAAACAGGCGCTTCTCCTTTTATCATCAGACCGGCGCCGTTTCCGAAAATCACATCGCAGGAAAGGCCTTCTTCCGCCATCATATCTTGAACAAGCTCAAATCCTCGCCCTGTGACAAACACAAAGTGATCCCCTTGGGCTTGCAAACAACGGATGGCTTCTTTATTGATCTCATGAATCGGGTGCCCCATTTCTTGAAACGTCCCATCAATATCAGAAAAAACTATTTGCATCTTATCTTCCTTTCTTTGTTATAATTATAGCACATTTTAAAAAACGCAAAAAAATTTTCTTGACTTTGTCGTTACGTCAACCTTTAGGATACAGGTGTAAGGAGGGAAAAGCCGATGGAATATACGATCAGTGCCTTAGCCAAACTGTCAGGAGTCAGCAGCCGTACCCTGCGGTATTATGATCAGATCAAGTTGTTACAACCGCAACGCACCAACTCAGCTGGTTACCGTATCTACGGGAGACAGGAAGTCGATCGCCTACAGCAGATTTTGTATTTTAAGTCTTTTGGGCTGTCATTAGAAACGATCCGCGGGATCTTGGATGAGCCGCAAGCATCGATCCAAACGGTCTTGTTGCAGCATTACCAACAGCTTTTACAAGAGCGAACAGCCCTGGACAGTCTTTTGACCACCTTAGCGCAAACAATCGATTATTATGAAGGAGAAAAGACGATGACCGATCAAGAGAAATTCAGTTATTTTAAGGAACAAAAAATTCGTGAAAACGAAGCAAACTACGGTGCCGAGTTACGGGAAGCCTACGGTGAGGAGATCATCGAAAAAAGCAACCAAAAGTGGCAGCAGATGACCCAAGTCGATTATCAAGCACTGACCGACAACGAAAACCGCTTGTTGCAGCTGTTAAAAGAGCTATTGATTGAAAAGGAAGGGAAACGAATACCTTCTGACAAAGCCCAAATGGCTTTTGCTGCACATCAAGCATGGCTCAAACAAGCAGCACCCTTTTACTCAGCAAAATATCACCGATCTTTAGGGGAAATGTACGTTCAAGACGAGCGTTTTACCGCCTATTACGATCAAAAAGCGGGCGTCGGCAGCGCCCAGCTGTTGAAACAGATCATTGACCATTACACCGAATCCCATTAAAAAAACGATGCGCAAGCACTGCCCGTTCAGGGGCTTTGTTTGCGCATCGTTTCGTCTATGCTATCGTTTGATGAACTCATAGGGCATGCGATAGTTGCCGCTTTTTTCCATTATCGCCAATTGGACGGCAGTCTCCCCGCAAGCTTGCAAGTGATGATCGATCGTTGAAAGCTGTAGCAGCTCGCTGATGTATAAATTGTCCCGTCCAATCACGAGCCATTCTCCCGGCGCCTGCGACTGGATCCCAGCAGCAACATGATCCCCATTGGTGAAAATCGCTTCGACCCCTTTATCTGCAAAATAAGCAGCTGCTTCTTTGCCATCTTCTTCCGTCAAACAATCCCAAAAGATCAAGTCTTCGGAAAAAGTCGAAAAATAGTCATGAGCCAAGCGGACCGTGATTTTTGAATTGCTGCTGAGCTTGCGGCTACGTCCCAATGTCACGCCGATTTTCTGGATACCTTGTTCCTTAAAATACGTAAAGACTTCTTTGATCGATTCCTCTCGATCAATATAGGTGCAACCGTCAGTCAAATACGAGATATTCTCACAAAAGACGATGCGACCGTAAGAACGATAAGGCAATAAGGTTTCGATCGGATTCGCCCGCGAGGCAATGATCAAGGCATCAAAGCTTTTCGCCGCAAATTCTTGCAAATACGCTTCCTCTACTTGCGGATCATAGTTCGTGGCTAAAAGCGTCACCTTATAACCCCGAGCAAACGCTGCTGTCGTGATGCCGCTCAACAAGCGATCGAAGTACGGATGATTGACAAATGGCAGAATCACACCAATATTTTGGGTTTTGCCAACACTCAATGCCCGCGCGGTGTAATTTGGAATATAGTTGACCTCTTTCATGACAGCCAGGATCTTGCGACGCTTTTCTTCACTGACATACGGATTGTTATTAATGACTCGTGAAACCGTTGAGACCGAATAGCCGGTCAAGCGTGCAATATCCCGAATGTTTGCCATGACTCACTGCTCCTTAAACGAATAATTGTTCTTTCATATAGTCTATCACACTTAGCCCACATGTATAAAATTCATAGTAATCGTTGTGATGAATAAATCCGATCCGCTGAGACCCGAAGTGTTCATCACACGTCAAGTGACTGATCTCATCCACAGGAATTTCTACTAATCGTTCTTGAAAGAACCCTTTTGGCTTCGTCAATACCAGTTGTTGTCCATCAAAAGCCAACGTTACATAACAACATTCCGCACCATTTTTCTTCATGTATGTATTCATTTTTTCATCCCGCCTTCCTTTTTATAAATCAAGCATACTGTATGAAACGCGTCTCAGAGCAAGTCATTTGTTTCACTTTTTAACAAAAACCGTTCGACCTTCATGTGAATTACTTCGCATATTTTGCTTTTGTTGGTACAATAAAAAGAGAACAGTGCGAAAGGAAGCGCAATTTTTTAAGGAGGACCGCAAAGTGACATTAGAAGAAGCTTTTTTATTAGACACCTTGCGTTGCCGCTTCAAGTTTTTAAGAGAAGAACGCGGATTGAGCCCAAAAGAAGTATGCCAGCATCTCGATGTGTCTTACCCCGATTACACCTTATACGAAGCAGGCGATCGCTTACCCGATGTATTGACGCTGCTACACGCAGCTTCCCTCTATAATGTTTCTGTCGATTACTTATTAGGACAGACAGAACGACCAGAACGGTATTTATGCTAACAATCGACTTTATCGAAAAAACGATCAAATGGTCGTTTTTTCTTTTGCCTCTTTCCCACTTTTCATCGATTAGCAACAATTGTTATCTAATCAAATGAAAAAAATCAAATCATGCGGTTCTTCTTGAAAAAAAATGATAGAATAAACCATCATACATAGAAGGAGTTCAAACAAACATGACCAATGCACTAGAACTAACTGATTTACGCAAAGTCTATGCCACCGGCGTTGAAGCGTTGCGGGGCATAAATTTGACGGTGGAAGAAGGCGACTTTTATGCCTTGTTAGGCCCTAACGGCGCTGGAAAGTCCACCACCATCGGCATTATCACCTCTCTTGTCAATAAATCTTCCGGAAGCGTCAAAGTCTTCGGCTACGATTTAGACAAAGAATTGGTCCAAGTCAAACAACAGATTGGTTTGGTTCCCCAAGAATTCAATTTCAATCCCTTTGAAACGGTCCAGCAGATCGTGGTCAATCAAGCTGGGTATTATGGTGTCCCCCGCAACGAAGCCATCAAGCGCAGCGAAAAATACTTGAAGCAGTCGAATTTGTGGGAAAAACGCAATGTTCGTGCGCGGATGCTGTCGGGCGGGATGAAACGCCGTTTGATGATTGCTCGTGCCCTGATGCATGAACCACGGCTATTGATTTTGGATGAACCGACGGCAGGTGTCGATATCGAATTGCGTCGGGAAATGTGGAGCTTTTTGCGGGAGCTGAACCAAAACGGCACAACGATCATTTTGACGACCCATTATTTAGAAGAGGCCGAAATGCTTTGTCGCAACATCGGGATCATCCAATCTGGTGAACTGATCGAAAACACCAGCATGAAGTCCTTGTTGGCAAAACTGCAATTTGAAACCTTTCTTTTTGATATCGCACCGATCAAACAAGCACCAACGATCAATGGGTATCCGATCCAAATGGAAGATGAACAGACCATTGCCGTTGAAGTCGCTCGGGACCAAGGCGTCAACGATCTTTTTGCTCAATTCAGCCAGCAAGGGATCAATGTCCTCTCCATGCGCAACAAATCCAATCGCTTGGAAGAACTATTTTTGAAAATCACCGAAGAAGCACACGAAGCGGAGGAAAACCATGTTTAGTCTTTATTTTACAGCCTTAAAAAGTTTAGCGGTCAAAGAGACCAACCGCTATCTACGGATTTGGGTGCAGACCCTCGTCCCACCCGTCATCACTACTTCCTTATACTTCATTATCTTTGGGAAAATGATTGGCAGCCGCATCGGCGAAATGGGCGGCTTTTCTTATATGGAATTTATTGTTCCTGGGCTGATCATGATGTCGACTATCACCAGCTCTTACTCCAATGTGTCTTCTTCCTTCTTTTCACAGAAGTTTCAAAAAAACATTGAGGAACTCTTAGTGGCGCCGGTTCCTACTCACGTCATCATTTGGGGCTTTGTCTTTGGCGGACTTGGCCGTAGTATCTTGGTGGGCACATTGGTGACCATCATTTCCCTTTTCTTCGTGCCATTACATGTGTATTCTTGGGTCATCGTTGTCTTAACCCTAGTCATGACCGCCATCTTATTTTCATTAGCAGGGTTGCTAAATGGGATCTTCGCCCAATCCTTTGACGATGTTTCCATCGTGCCAACCTTTGTTTTACAACCATTGACCTATCTTGGAGGCGTCTTTTACTCCATCAGCATGCTGCCGCCGATTTGGCAAACGATCTCCAAAGTCAACCCGATCGTGTATATGATCTCTGGTTTCCGCTACGGCTTTTTAGGCACCATCGATGTCCCAATTTTCCTATCCCTCGGTATTTTGGTCTTGTTCATTGTTGTCTTATACAGCGTATGCTGGTACTTGATCCAAAAAGGCCGCGGGCTGCGTAGTTAATTGCAATAAAAAAAAGATGAACTTCGTTAACGAAGCTCATCTTTTTTCTTTTATTAGGCATTCAAAACGACTTTTTCCAGCAATGCACCGGCTTGGTGTCTGCCTTCTAAATCAGTACTTCCAGAAAATTGCTGCACGCGATCCATGTTGGTGATCAAAACGATCACCATGGTTTCTTTGCCTTGCTGCTTGATATAAGGTAGATCCATTTGTGCCAGTTTGGTTTGCGGAGTGACTTGCTCCCCAGCTTTGACAAAGACATCAAAGCCTTGTCCGCCAAGTGAGACTGTATCGATCCCCATATGCACAAGAACTTCAACGCCGTTTTGGGTTTTGATCCCGACGGCATGTTTTGAAGGGAACACAGTGGTGACTTCGCCACTGACCGGTGCAAAGATTTGCCCATCTTGTGACTCGATGGCATAGCCTTCTCCCATCATTTTCGTTGAAAAAACTTCATCTGGTACATCTTCTAATGGGACATATTCTCCATGGGTCACGGCATGCAGATCCACTTCGTTGGTGTAACGATCGCCTTCGGCTGCTTGATTTGGTACCAAGAACCAGCTCATTGCAAAGGATAAGCCGATTGCCAAGATGATCCCCAAAACAGCATAGATAAAGTATTCCCCAATATAGGCTGGCAAACTAAAGATACTTGAAAGAATGTACCCATAAATCCGAACACCGAAGAAACTGATGAAGGCAGACGCCACAGAACTACCAACTGTTGCTGCGATGAAGGCTTTTTTATACTTCGACAAAATCCCGAATAACGCAGGTTCTGTGATCCCTAACAAGCCCGAAACAGCCGAAGATAGAATGATCGATTTTTCTTCTTTGGTTTTGACTTTGAAATAAATAGCTGCTGTTGCGCCGGTGATTGCCATATTTGCCATAAACATCATTGGCATCAACATGTCATACCCTTGATTGGCGAAGTTTTGCAAAGCGATCGGGGTCATGGCATGATGCAATCCCGTGAAGATTGCAATTGGTCGAATCGCCCCTACCACAATTCCTGCTAAGACAGGCGAGATAGTGAATAAACCAGCCACGCCAGCAGCCAGTAAGTTTCCTAGATGGATACTGATTGGGCCAATGACCGTTAATGTCAAGATACCAGCGACAAACAACGAAATCGTCGGTGTAAACACGGTACGCAGCACTTGTGGTAAGAGTTTATCGACCCAACGGTAAATATAACTGAGCGCCAGCACGGCAAAGATAATGGGAATCACTGTTCCTGCATAGTTAAAGACGGGTACTGGCAGTATGCCGAACAAGCGAAAGGCGGAAATACTTCCTTCGGCTACCGCATTGGTCATCGTTGGAAATTGCAGCGTTGCCGCGATTGCGATCGCTAAATATTGATTGGTTTTAAAAATCCGAGCGGCTGAGGCAGCAACAAAAAATGGCAAGAATGTAAATACGCCGCTCGCGATCATGTCGATCACTAAATAGGTGTCTGTTTGATTAGAGATGACATTCAAAGCCACCAATCCAGCCATTAATCCTTTGATCATTCCTGCGCCAGCGATAGCTGGAACGATCGGACCAAAAACGCCAGAAACGGTATCCATAAATAAGGAAACGGCCCCTTTTTTCTCTGATGTTCCCCCTTGGTTCGCTTCATCAAGACCTAATTCTTTGGCTAAAGGTGCATAATAATCAGCAACATCCGTTCCTATCACTACTTGCAGCTGATTGCTTTGATATTTTGTTCCTACGACTTTGGGTGTTTTTTCTAACGCCGCATAGTCGACTTTCTTCTCATCCTTTAAATCAAAACGCAAGCGAGTCATACAGTGCCATGCATTGTTGATATTTTCTGATCCGCCAACATCTTTAATAATCTGTTTTACGATGTCTTCTTTGGTCATCTTTTTTTCCCCCTGTTGTTTGCTAACGGTCCTGATCCTTTTGACGGGCGCCCTTTCAGGTGTTTCCGTTTTCACACACATAGTAGCATGCTCACACATACTTGTAAAACCAGTCCTTTTTTGATAAAAACAGAATAAAAACGCTATATATCAACGTTTCATTATAAAAAAGTGAAAAATTGGACTGGTTTTATGGTGTATATCTAGTTTTTATTAGACCAAATTGACAGCGGTTGCCAAGCATGTTTCAATGGCTATAGCAACTAGAGACAAAAATTGGAGTGAATGAAATGACACCAACGATCATCACCGACGTCAAAGCCTTTGCGATCAAACCTGATCGTCATAACCTTGTTGTCGTTAAAGTAGAAACGAACAAAGGCGTATCTGGGTTAGGTTGCGCAACCTTCCAGTTTCGCCCACTAGCCGTAAAAACCGTCGTTGACGAGTATTTACGCCCCCTCTTACTTGGCCGCGATGCCAATCAAATCGAAGATCTTTGGCAAGTGATGAATGTCAATTCTTACTGGCGGAATGGTCCGATCACCAACAATGCCATCTCAGGAGTCGACATGGCTTTATGGGACATCAAGGGACAATTAGCCGATATGCCATTGTATCAACTGTTAGGTGGAAAAGCGCGTACGGCGATTCCCGCCTATACCCATGCCGTGGCAGATAATCTCGAAGACCTTTATCAAGAAATCGATCGCTTCTTGGCTGAGGGGTATCGCTATATCCGTTGCCAATTAGGCTTTTATGGTGGAAATCCTAGCCAACTGCAAACACCCGATCAGCCCATCGCTGGTTCCTATTTTGATCAAACAGACTACATGGACACAACACTGAAAATGTTTGCTGCGATCCAAGAACGATACGGCAATCAATTTCAAATGCTGCATGACGTGCATGAACGGCTGCATCCAAACCAAGCGATTCAATTTGCAAAAGCCGCTGAGCCTTTCAATCTCTTTTTCCTAGAAGATATTTTGCCGCCGGATCAAAACAAGTGGTTGCAGCAACTCCGCAGCCAGTCGGCGACCCCGATCGCGACCGGCGAATTGTTCAATAATCCGATGGAATGGCAAGAGCTAGTCAAAAATCAACAGATTGACTTTATGCGTGCCCATGTCTCACAAATCGGTGGGATCACGCCAGCATTGAAATTGGCTCACTTCTGCGATGCGATGGGCATTCGGATCGCTTGGCACACGCCGTCTGATATCAGCCCTGTCGGCTTAGCCGTCAACACCCATCTAAATATCCATCTGCACAATGCCGCGATCCAAGAAACGATTGCGATCCCAGCAAATACCCAGTCGGTCTTTGGTGGCAGTCCGCAACCTGAAAACGGCTATTTTTATCCCATCGAGAAAAGTGGGATCGGGATCACGTTTGATGAAGCAGCTGCTGCGGAATTTCCCGTGGTTTACCGTCCTCACGAATGGACCCAGAGCCGTACACCAGACGGCACTTTGATCACTCCTTAAACACAACAAAAGACATCCCCTGTCCAATCGACAGGGGATGTCTTTGTTCTCTCTGGGTAAAGACGACGCAACTGGCACATTTGCTTTCCTAAAAATCAATCGATGCGTGAGCGATGGATCTCACGGTCAAAGGGACGGATGTAGGTCACGGCATAATCAATGGCAACGATATTGCTGAACTCATACACGCGGCCGTCTTCTAAAATCGCCCGATTGCTGATCTGCATTGCCGGTGTTCCCCGCTTGCACAATAAAATACCCGATTGCGCGGTCGATGTGGTAATGGGGGTATAGCTTGTGATGTAGTGGGAAATGCGGTATCCGCAGCTTTCGACATAGCGTTGGATCGAGTGCTCCACGATTTCTTGTGTCAATTCAGGAAATAGGCTGACGGGCAATTTAGAGGTTTCCAGCTGTTCGATTTTATAATTGACGATCCGCACTCGTTCAAAGGTCCAGACTTCCTCGTCTGGGCCTATTTGGAAAATCTGCTGTTCATCCAACGTTGCTGCCGCCTTATTCAAGGAAATCATTTTGGAATGGATGCGGTCATAAGGGGTGCGGGTCAAGGAATTAAAGATCATTGGGTTTTTGACCCATTTTTCATGGATAAAAATCCCTGAACCTTGTACTACTTTGACGATCCCGATCTCTTCAAGGTTTTTGATTGCTTGCTGGATCGTAAACCGCGAAACGCCATAGGTTTGCGCAAGGGTTCTTTGGTTGGGTAATTTGCCGGCAGAAAATTCTTCCTGATAGATTTTACTCAACAGATCTTGCACGATAAATTCACGTTTTTTCATAATGGCTCCTTCATTTGAGCGGGAGCGATCTCGCTCATGGACCAACTGCAAGCCTTCATATCGATACGACCACTGGCTTTGAAGACCACCCCTTCATCGACGAGTGCTGCTTTTCGCACATTGGCGGTGGGACCAACTAAGACGCCATCTGCCCGCACGACTCGATGGGCAGGGACATCCTGAGGGCTCAAGCGCATCGCTCGACCGACTGCTCGCGCGCCGTTGATTTGTCCCAATTTCCACGCAATCTGACTATAGGAGACGACTTTACCAAAAGGGATCTGCCGCGCCAGCGCATAGACTTCTTCATAGAATGGATTCATACTACTCGCTCCTTCTTTGATTCTTTCTATCATAGTACTGGATTCCCTGCCAATAGTAAATGAACAGACGCAACTTTAGCAATAGCCATACAAACACTCGATTCCTTCTCTAGCAAGCCAAGAACGAATCGAGTAGTCATTAGTTTGGAAAATCAAAGTAGGTTTTCGCATTGTGATAAGAGATATCTGCGACGATCTGCCCTAAATATATTTCATCTGCTGGTAGTTGTCCGTTTTCTACCCATTCACTGATCACCTGACACAAAATCCGCCGGAAATACTCGTGGCGTGGATAAGACAAAAAGCTGCGAGAATCCGTCAGCATGCCGACGAAGTTTCCAAGAATCCCGCCTTCTGCTAGGGTCGTCAACTGATATCGCATACCAGAATACGTATCATTGAACCACCAAGCAGAGCCTAATTGCAGCTTGCCTTTGCTCTCTTCTTGGAACGCCCCCATCAGCGCAGTCAACACTGGATAATCTTTGGGGTTCAGTGAATACAAAATCGTCTTCGGCAATCAGCTTTCCGCCTGAAGCTGCGCCAATGTCCGACTCAAGCCGCTCGCTAGACGATCGTCCCCCATCGCATCACCGCCGCTATCAGGTCCTAGTTGTTGGAAAAGTTTTTGATTGTTGTTGCGAGTCGCCATCAGATGCAATTGCGCGGTCCAGCCTTGCTTTGCGTATTGGCGCATCAAGTCAATCAGCAAGCCGGTTTGAAACTGTCTGATTTCTTCATTAGTCAGTGTTCCAGTGGTCAAACGCTTCTGAAAAATCGCTTCAAGTGCAGCGGTATCGTAGGCTTCCTCTCCAAGACGTGATAGACTGTGATCTGCTAAACGACAGCCCCGTTGCTGGAAGTAGGAAATACGCACGGTCAATGCTTCAACCAGCGTTTGATAGCTAGTGATTTCTTTGCTCGCAGCTGCAGCCAATTGCTTAAGGTATGCTGGAAATTCTGAATTCTGCAGATTGATTGCTTTGTCAGGACGAAAGGTAGGATACACAGCAAAGGATTCTTCTGCCAGCTTTTGATGATACGTCAACGAATCAATGGGATCATCCGTCG
Source organism: Enterococcus sp. 4E1_DIV0656 (assembly GCF_002140695.1). Lineage (NCBI taxonomy): Bacteria > Bacillati > Bacillota > Bacilli > Lactobacillales > Enterococcaceae > Enterococcus > Enterococcus sp. 4E1_DIV0656. Next base: position 247,986 of record NZ_NGLF01000001.1, read on the forward strand.
TACAGATCACCTCAACGGCCATCTTTTTGATCAGCCCTCGTGGTGAAAATTCCTTCGTCTGCAACTGTTGATTGGCTTTTTCCCAAATGCTTGCTGCATTGGCTAGTGTCAACCGCTCATCAATACCAAAGATTCGCTTCAATTCCAAATTGGTCCAGACATATAAGGGATTGCCAATGCAAGCCTCCAAGGTCTGCGCCCAAGCACAGAATTTTTCGTAGTCATCAGCATCGCCAGTGATCAAAGATTCTGCAACACCATTGGCTCGCATTAAGCGCCATTTGTAATGGTCCCCCGCCAGCCACGCTTGGGTCAGATTGGTGAAGTTTTGGTCTTCGAAAATCTCTTTCGGATCTAAATGACAATGGTAATCAATGATCGGCTGCTTTTTTGCATACTCATGGTATAACTGTTTGGCAAAGCTGTTTTTCAAAATAAAATCGTCAGTTAAAAACATTTCTTCGCTTCTTTTCTTAACGCCCCACGCTCTTGTCGATGGCTTCCCACAACCCTAATAAGTAGGAAGCGCCGATCGCCCGATCATATAAGCCATAGCCTGGACGTCCCTTCTCTCCCCAGATCATTCGCCCATGATCTGGTCGAATATAGCCGTCAAAGCCATTTTTGTACATCGCTTCTAGGATCTGATACATGTCTAACGAGCCTTCAGAGGAGAGATGCGGTGCTTCATAAAAGTCTTTGTCATTGCCCAAGTATTGAATGTTACGAACATGAGCAAAAGGAATCCGGTCCCGGCGACAAAACTCAGCCAAAATCTCATAGACATTATTGGCTGGGTCTTCGGCGATACTGCCAGTACAAAGTGTGATACCATTTGACGGACTGTCGACCACGTTGCAGACCCAATCCAAATCATCGCGGTTTTTAACGATACGAGGCAGACCAAAAATCGAATAGGGAGGATCATCTGGATGAACAGCCATCTTGATGCCGACCTCTTCACAGGTGGGAATAATGGCTTTTAGGAAGTAAGCAAAGTTTTCTCTTAATTTGTCATCATCGACATCCTTATACGCAGCAAACAATTCTTTGACATGTGCCAAACGTTCTGGTTCCCAGCCTGGCAAGGTATAGCCAGAGCTTGACTCCTCAACTTCTTTGACGATCTCTTCTGGGTCTTTGTCAATCCCTGCTTTTTCAAATGCCATCGTAGAAGAACCGTCGGCTAAGCGATAATCGAGATCCGTTTTGATCCAATCGAAAATCGGCATAAAATTATAGCAGATCACTTCGATCCCATATGCTGCCAAATTACGAATCGTTTTTTTGTAGTTTTCGATATACAGGTCTCTCGAAGGCAAGCCAATCTTGATGTCATCATGAATATTGACGCTTTCGATCACCTTCAGGGAAAGTCCAGCTGCTTCGACTTCTTCCACGAGCGCCTTGATCCGTTCTTTCGGCCAAACTGCCCCAGCAGGCAAATCAAAGAGTGTGCCGACGATGCCTTTCATTCCAGGAATTTGACGGATATCTGCTAACTTGATTTTATCGTAGTCTTTTCCATACCAACGAAATGTCATTTCCATTTTTTATTCGATCCCTTCTACTGTTTCATGTAATGTTTTACGGACTGCGCCGGTTCCTGCCAGCATCTTAGCGAACAAGTGACCCACCTTTTCAGTGATTCCTGCTTGATAGAGATCCAAACCAAAAATCTGCGGATTTGCTAGGATTGGTCGAATGATCCCTTGAACATCGGCGGCTGTCCCTAACTGACACTCACGTAAAATCTCTTGTAATTCTGCTAAGAGGGGATCAGGACTTGGACCAAATGGATGGCCTTCATCATCGATCGCTAATAGATAACGCAACCAGCCTGCAATCGCTAAGGGAATGAAAGTCAGCTCAGAAGCCGAGCCTTCTTTCTCCACATACTTTTTGATGGTTTCGCCAAAACGGATGGCGATTTTCTGTGAGGTATCTGCGGCGATCCGCTGTGGAGTGTCAGGAATCAGCGGATTGGGTAAACGAAGGCCCACCACCTCATCGATAAATTTCTTTGGCTGAATGATCTCAGGATCTTCCACTACCGGCAAGCCTTCACGATAGCCGATTCCTTTGATCAAAGCAACAATATCTGGATCGGTCATTTCCGCAGCAATGGATGTATAACCGAGTAAACAGCCGAACAAACTCATTGCGGTATGCAGTGGATTCAAACAAGTTGTGACTTTCATACTATCGGTTTTGTCGACGATCTCTCGACTCGTCAAGATCACCCCCGCTTTATCCAAATTCGGGCGACCATTTGGAAAATCATCTTCAATCACCAGGTAATGAGTCGTCTCTGTGTTAGCAAACGGAGCGATATTCGTTCCTTTATCGGTACGGATGACTGGCAACTGCTCGATCCCAGCTGCTGCTAATTCTTCTGCAACTGCTGTTGAAGGATTTGGCGTGATCCGATCGATCATTGACCACGGAAACGTCACCTGCGCGTTGTTTTCTAAGTATCGGACAAACGCTTCTGAAACATGCCCCAGCTTTTGCCATTCTTTTGCAATGGTGACAATCGCCGTTTGGAAACGGAGCCCATTTTGCGAAAAATTATCGGTGGAAACCATAGCGATCGGAAGTGCCCCTGATTGAAAACGATCCCATAAAAAGCTAGCCAAAATGCTCATTGTATGGTTGACCTGATGGGGACCCGCAGCGAGATCCGCTTGTACGACAGGTAAAAATTTCCCCTGACTGTCTTTTAAGCCATAGCCTTTTTCTGTGATCGTTACGGTAACCAACTGTAGTGACGGCTCCTGAAATACTTTGCGTATTTGCTCATAACTCGCAATGCGGGAAGGATGGCAATAATAACTAGCCGCCGTTGACTGGAGCAATTTTTTCTCCAACCGTCCCCCTTCATGCATGACCACTTCTAAAATATCATTCTCGTAAGGGGCATATACTTGATCAATCACCTGTTCATCAAAGGTTTCACAAACTACGATTCCTTTTGTCAGCGCTTGTTGATCGATCAACGTTTGGGCTACTTCTGCGTGAAATGCCCGATACAAATTTCCCCCACCAAAGTGTAACCATTGAAACTGAGTATCTGATTGATCCGTCACTTCTTTGGGAACGATCGGCATCGTAACTCCTGCCTGTTTCAAGGCAGCAAAATCAAACATCCTACTTCCTCCTTTTTCTTAAAACTGATATATTAGTATTCTAGTTCATTCTATACTGAATTGCAAGCCTTTACAAAAGGTTATTCAACTTATATACTAGTTTTATTACTCAAAACTATCCCTAGGCACCTTCCTTCAGAGTTTTTCTTTAGAAGGTAATTGAATGCCTGATACAGAAAGAAGCGTTTATGTTGAACCCTACAAATTTTCAATCACAAGCTTATGAATCAATCAAAGAGTTGATTTTAACCGCCAAACTGATTCCCGGTCAAAAAATATCTGAAAAGGAATTGGAGCAGCGGCTAACCATTGGCAGGACGCCGATCCGTGAAGCAATTATTCGTCTGCGCCGTGAAGCACTGATCCATGTCGTTCCCCAAAGCGGCACCTATATTTCTAAAATCAGTATCAAACAAATTGAAGAAGCTCGTTTTGTCAGAGAGACGCTTGAAAAAGAAGTATTCGTAGCGGCCTGCCAAGCCATTACAGAAGAGCAGCTGAAAGAACTAGAAAAACTCGTTATTTTGCAGCGGACCTATGCCCAATTGAAGGATGAAATCGAGTTTTTCCAACTCGACGAGGCCTTCCATCAGTTGATTTATAAAATCGCCGACAAAGAAAATGTCTGGAATTGGCTACAAACGATCAATCTGCCATTAAATCGCTTCCGCTTCTTACGTTTAGAGGTGGAGGAATTGTCTTGGGAAATTATTTTGCGAGATCATGAAGAAATCTTAGCCACTTTAAAAGAAAAAGACCAAACGAAGATAGCTCCTTTAGTCGGACAACACATTGATGTCATTGATAACGATCTGATTTTTGTGGAAAAAGCCTTTCCCGATTACTTTACGGAGTAAAGCTATTTGAAAATCATGGACCTTAAAAACCACCCTCGTCGAGTAGATAGCCTACTTGACGAGGGTGGTTTCATACGCTGAACAAGCGAGAATACGCTCATTCGATTGGGTGATAACTAAAGCCTTGGCCCAGTACTTCTGAGACATTATTGACGATCACAAACGCTTTTGGGTCAATGGTCTCAATGATTTGTCTGATCTGCATAAACTCTTGGTCGCTGGCCACGATCAGCAACACTTGCTTGTCGGCTTGCTGGTAACCGCCTTGGGCAGCCAATAGAGTGGCACCACGAGCTGTTTTATCAAAGACCGCTTCTCGAATCTCGTTCACGTGGTTCTCACTTAAGATCATGATGGATTTCTTCCGGTTAAAGCCCGTTTCAATGTAGGTCATCACACCAGAGGTGATCACGATCGATAATATCGCAAACAAGAACTCTTCAAACCCGAAAACGAACAAGTTCATGGAAACAACGATCGCATCGGTCGCCAGCAAGCCAATCGCTGGATTCAAATTAAAGTATTTCTTGAAAATCAGCGGTGGAATCGTTGTGCCGCCGCTGGAAGATTGATTTTTGTACAAAATCGCTACACCTAAAGCAAAAATCGCACTGCCAAATATCACGGAAAGCAGCCGGTCTTCAGCAACCATATATTCTGGTACTAAGGCAATTGCTACTGGAAAAGCAAAACTACCATAGAGGACTTTCAAAAAAGGCCCCTTCCCTAAAAAGGCATAGGCAAGAATAAGCATGAGAATATTCAAGACCATGATCACAGCCGCTCGATCCCAACCGAGGGCTGACTCTAATAAAATACCGATTCCGCTGACACCGCCAGCTGCCACATGATGCGGGCCTAAAAATAAATTGATGCTTGCCGCTAACAAGAAAAGTGCTGCGGTGATTTTTCCATAGGTTTTCAGAATTGTCATTTGTTTCCTCTTTTCTCTGTCATTTTCACGGTTTATTCAAGCCGCTTTGCAGCCATTCTTACTCCTCACTATACGCCCATTTGATGTCACCGACAAAATTTATGTTTAGCCAGAGGGAATAACCGGAAATCTGTTGGCTGATTGCTTGATTCAATCGTTCTCGCAAGGGATCTTGCCGCCCAACTGTATCGAGAGGTGTTGCAGGTAAAATCACCACATCTAATTCCACAATGACTTGATTGCCGACTTTGGCGGTACGTAACACAAAGTCCACCAATTCTTCTGCGCGCAGTTCTTTTTCAACGATCGTCATGATGGACTCTCGTAGTTCTTCTTTCGGAGTTGAAGAAGTCAATTCCAGAATGGCCGCTTTCAACTCTTTAATCGAAAGCTGAATAAAGAACAAGGTGATCCCGATGGAGATGATTGGGTCGACATACATCGCGAAATTTCCATAGGGACTGGCTTGAATCAGCCATGACACAAGAAATGAACCGACGACACCCAGACTAAAGAAAAAGCCGAAACGCCATTGTTCTAGTTCTACCCAGTAAAAGGGATGAGTCAGTGGTTTCTTTTTTAAGTACAAGTAAAAAGAGAAACAGTAGATCGTACCAATCAGCGAGAAATACAAACCGATTGGATCAATCATGCCATCCCTGACGTGTAATAAACTAAAAGCAGATTCAATGACTCCATAAATTGAGATCAGCAAGATGATACTATATTGAATAAAAACAACCAACGGCATCAACGCTTCTTTGCCGAATGGGAAACGTTCAAAGTCTTGGGCTTGGATATATTTTGCCACATACAAAGCAATCAGTGACATCACTGCACCAATCAATGTATAAACACCATCTAACAAGAGGACGTTATAACTGACCAGTAACCCAAAAAGCAAGGCACCGCCGCCATAGATACTCCCAGCGACAATCGATGCCAGCAAAAGCTTGCGTATTTTTTTCTTTTCACTCATGATACTCCTCTTTCTTTTTTTCAAAGAAACTATCAATTTGATTGCATTCTTCTATCTATAAGCCTATCTTCCCATATAAATAACATAAAAAACAGTCAATTTTTTCATACAAAGCGGAAAAAAATAGTATTGCTGTCAATCATTCACTCTATTCTCAAGTGATGCATATTCGATCTTTCTATTCCACTCTTTTTACATTCTGGTGTAAATCCCCTTGACTACGCGGATTGATTCCCTTATCATCAAGGGTAACCATATTCAATCAGAATTTTCAGAATATTCCGTTATATTTTTCATAACGGCGATTCATTGGAAGACAGGGAGGATGAAGAGAGTGAATGAAGCAAAACAAGTCCCATGGACAGGAGAACCAAACCAACGAGCGATCAACTATTTGAATGAAGAAGGCAAAGTGATCGTCTGCCCAACCAAAGTCGGCTATATCATTGCCGTCTCTGATAAAAAAGGGCTGGAACGCAAGTTTTCAGCAAAGAATCGCAAGCGTAACAAACCAGGTGTCGTTCTTTGCAGCTCATTGGAGCAGCTACATGAATTAGCCGAATTAAATGCGGAAACCGCCGCCGTTTATGAAACGTGTTGGAACAATGACGTGTTATTCGGTGCGATTTTGCCTTGGAAAGAATCAGGAAAAGCCTATATCCCAAAAGATGGTTCAGAAGAATTGATGACGGACGTTCGGGGAACCAGCTGTTTCGTGATCAAATTCGGTGTCCCTGGTGAGCAGATCTCAAAAGAACTTTGGGATCAAAAAAAGAAATTGCTTTTCGCCAGCTCAGCGAACCCTTCAGGCAAAGGAAACCGCGGACTTGTTGAAGGGATCGGCGAACAAATCGCGCAAGAAGCCGATCTAATCATTGAAGGCAACGACTATGTTGCATCGATCCAACCAGACAAAACGCTGGAAACCCGCTACGAACAAGGAGTCATGGTTTCTTTCGTTGATAAAGACGGTAACTTGATTCCAGAGCAAGGAGACCAACGCTCCATCACTCCCGCACCTGTCTTGATCCGTAAAGGACTCGATGTTGAAAAAATCCAAATGTACCTTTCTGATCACTTCAACTCATGGGACTATCGCCACGGGGAGTATTATTAATCTTTCATCGTCAACAAAGAACCGAAGAACCAGCTAACGGCCCTCCTATTCAAGGAAAAACGCTCAGCTCGTTCTTCGGTTTTTCAATAGAAAAAAATACTTTTCTTCTATCGTGTTTCTTTCAAAAGCTGAATGATCTGTGCCTGTTGTTTGATGATCGTATCTTGTTGCTTGATTTTAATCCAGTTTTGGTCGATTTGGATAGCTGCTCCGAGATTTTTGTAACTAAGGTTGGGGATCTCCATGAAATGTATTCGGTGTGCAGATAAGTCATTAAAGATCTGAACAGACAGTTCCTCACTCAATTCATGAACCTCTTTTTCTACAATATACTGGTTGATCAGGTCTTCTACAGTCAAACGCTTTTTTCGTTTCTTGCCTTGTGTGCCATTCGAATTTTCAGATTTCTTGTTCGTACCAAACATTTTTGTTCTCCTTTCGTTAGGTCATCCTTCCTCCATTTTGTGATTCCGTGTCTCTTCTTCAGTGACCAAAATAAAATTGAGCGAAACCTACATACGAACATTTTGTCATAAAATAGCATTATAATCTACATTTTGTTGTTTTTAAAGATAAAAAAGGAGATAAATTACGATCAGGTTTTCTCTGTCATAGAATTCCAACTCTATTTCTGCTATAATCCCCTCATAAACACATAGGAGGGACTCTATGAAAAAGCATTCCTCAATTGCTTTCTAGGGGACGACGCCAATGACAGTGACTTTGGACTACACTTACTGCTGGGTTGTGGGCTGCCGCAACACAGTGCTTAGCACAAAACGAAAAAACTAAGCGTGGTACGGATTGCGAAATCGCATGAAGCTGGAAGCAGAAGTAATCGTTACGGACGGTGAATGTGTCCCTAGCCAAAGAAGCCTGATGAAGAACGAACGGAACCCTTTTCTCTCAAAAGAAATCATTCTTTTGGAGGAAAGCAAAATGAGAAAAGGTGAAAATACGACCTTTGTTTGTAAAAACTGCAGTACGCCTGTGGCACCCTTGACCAATGGTTCTTACCGCAACCATTGTCCCCAGTGTCTCTACTCGTTACACGTGGATATTCGCCCAGGTGATCGTCAAAATACTTGCCATGGCCTGATGCGACCCATCGATTATCGCCAACATTCCAAAAAAGGCTATCAGCTGCTGCATCAATGCACTCGCTGCAAAAACCAGCAGTGGAATATCGTGGCACAGGATACGCAACAGCCTGACCATTTTATTGAGTGGTTAGCTCAAACCGCTGCGTATCACTAAACAGCCAAAGAAGACCATGCTTCAGGCTGGTCTTTTTTGGTAATCAGAACAACGGCCCCCTTATACCACTAACTGCTCATAGACATTGTCGTCATAAGAAGTGCTTACTTTAACCTAAAAAAAACAGCTCGCTGTCTCGTCGATTGGTTGACGAAATCAGCGGGCTGTCCTGCTAGTGTCTTCTTGATGATTTTGCGTTGGTTTGCGCTTATTCAAAAACGAATTGATTGTGATACAGTTCCGCATAAAAGCCGTCAGCCGCCACCAATTGATGGTGATTGCCTTCTTCAATGACTTCGCCGTCCTTTAAGACAACGATGCGATCGGCATTCAAAATCGTCTTCAAGCGATGGGCGATCACAAAACTGGTTCGTCCTTTGATTGCTTCATCCATTGCTCGTTGAATTTTCGCTTCGGTCACGGTATCAACATTACTGGTGGCTTCATCCAAAATCAACAATTCTGGATTGGTCAAAATCGTTCGGGCAATACTCATCAATTGTTTTTGACCAGTACTGAAAAGATTGTTCTCTTCGGTGATCTCCGTGTCATAGCCTTTTTCCAACGTCATAACAAACTCATGGATATTGGCTTGTTTCGCTGCTGCAATGACTTCTGCTTCGGTCGCTTCTGGTTTCCCAAAAGCAATGTTTTCACGAATCGTCCCTGAGAACAGCACGGATTCTTGCAAAACGATTCCCACTTGAGAACGCAGCAGATCCAAGTCTAGCTCCCGGATGTCGATGCCGTCAAAGGTCACAGAACCACCATTCACATCATAGAAGCGATTCAACAAGTTCATGATGGTCGTTTTTCCTGAACCAGTCGGTCCGACCAATGCGACCATTTCGCCTTTGTTGACCGTGATCGACACATCTTTTAGGACCAATTTTTGACTGTCATACCCAAAGTCCACATGATTCAAAGCAACCGCCTCTTTGATGCCCTTCACTTTGATCCCGTCTTTTGGTTTGACCTCATCAGGTTCATCAAACATTTCATTGATTCTGCGCGCACCGGTGATCGCCAACTGAATCATGCTGTAACCAGAAGAGATCTGCATCAATGGTTGGTAATACTGCTGCGAATACTGGACAAAGGTCACAACTAATCCTAAAGCAACGGAACGTTCTAAGTCACCGTTCAATGCTAACCAGCCACCAAAGAAAATCACGATTGCCGTGTTCAACAAGGACATCCCTTGCATCAAGGGGAAAAGCAGCCCAGAGTAGACTTGCCCTTTGTAGGTAGCTTCCCGGACTTGTTGGTTGTGGACCAGAAAACCATCGATGGTTTCTTCTTGCAGTCCATTGGTGATGATGATTCGTTGACCACTGATTTTTTCATCGATATAGCCGTTTAATTTTCCGACTTCATCTTGCTGCTGATCGACATATTTGCGGGCTTTTTGGATCACGATCACCGCGATCAACACCGCAATCGGGGTAGAAGCAATCGTTGCCCATGCCAATTCAACGTTTTGACGGAACATCATGATCAAGATCCCCACCATTAAGACTACATTGGTCAGCACTTGCAACAATGCTTGGTTCAGACTGTTTTGGATGTTATCCAAGTCACTGGTGAAACGGCTCAAAATATCACCGTCTTGATGAGAATCAAAGAATTTGATCGTCAATTTTTCCAGTTTATTAAATAAACCGATCCGCATTCTGTTGGTTGATTTCCCCACCACTTGCGTGAACAAGATACTATAGACAAAATTGGCTGCACTGGCTAAGACATAAAAAATCAACAGTTTCCAAATGATCGATAGAAAAGCCGATTTATCATCGACCCCTTGCATCAAACCGCCAACATAATTCGCCAATTCCTGGAACGCTTCTCCGATAAAGACTGGCGCTTGTACTTGCAGATACGTTGCCAGAATCACCGTCACAAAAATGAATAGAAACGACCACTTGTATTGTTTTAAGTAATGGTAGAAAAATTTACTCGCTTTGAACAAATCTGTCATGGTTACTCCTCTCCTTTCTGTGTTGCGAAGATTTCTTGATAGATGGCATTGTTATTGGCTAAAAATTCATGGCTTCCTTCACCAACCAAACGTCCATTATCTAAAACGAAGATGCGGTCGGCTTTCACAACAGAGGCAATCTTTTGCGCGATAATGATTGTTGTCGTGTCTTTTAATTGTTTTTCAAACGCTTCGCGAACCAATTTTTCCGAACGCGCATCTAATGCACTCGTACTATCATCCAAAATCAAAATTTTCGGTTCACCGATCACGCCTCGAGAAATCGATAAGCGTTGCTTTTGTCCTCCAGAAAAATTGCTGCTGCGCTCGGAGACCGGCGCTTCAAAACCCGCTGTCAATTTTTGAATAAATTCGCTGGCTTGAGCGATTTCTGTTGCGCGAGACATCTCAGACTCTGAGGCATCTTTTTTCCCTTGCCGCAAGTTTTGGGCAATCGTTCCTGAAAAGAGGATCGCTTTTTGCAAGACAAAAGCGACCGTTTTACGCAAGCTTTGTTCATTGACTTCTTTCAAGTCAACGCCGCCAACCCGCACGACACCTTCCGTTGGGTCAAACAAACGGGGAATCAGTTGCGCCAGTGTTGATTTGCCGGCACCAGTCGCCCCTACGATCCCAATCATTTCGCCAGGTTTGATGGTAAAACTGATAGCCGTTAGGGCATTTTTTTCATCCCCAGGGTAACGGAAGCTGACGTTTTCAAAAGCGACACTTCCAGACAATTCTTGTTCTGGGACATCTTGGTATTGCAGATCCGGTTCGGTATCTAGAATCTCTTTGATCCGTTTTAGCGAAACTGCAGCCCGTGAAGTCATCATCATCATCATGCCGCCGATAATGATCGCCATCATAATTTGCATCAAATAATTCATGAATGAGGCAATTCCCCCAATCAAGGTTGGGTCATCTTTCGCTAGATCACTGACAAAGAAAATCGCGCCGACCACTGCTAAGTTGGCCGCCAGCATAAAGGAGGGGATCATTACAGAGAACAGGGTTCCTACAATAATGTTATGCTTCGTTAACGTTTCACTGACTTTTGAAAAGCCTTGCAGTTGGTTGTCTTCTTGAACAAAAGATTTCACCACACGAATCCCCATCAAATTTTCTTTGGCAATCCCATTGATTTTGTCGATCAAGTTCTGGATGATCATAAAGTGTTTGCCCATCCGTGTAAAGGATAGTGCCGTAATCACTAGGACAGCGATAATCAGTAAGACGATGATCCACCACAGTTGCGGCATGGTTGTCATCGCCAAAATGAAGGCACCGATAAATAAGAACGGGATGCGAAACAACGATTGTAGCGAGATCATCACTAAGTTTTGAATTTGCGTGATGTCATTGGTCAAGCGCACCACAAGATTTCCCGCTGAGAAGGTTTCGATATTTCCAAATGAGAATGTCTGGATTTTCCGAAACATCTCTTCTCGAATATCGGCACTAACGCCTTGCGCCACTTTCGCAGAAAAAACCGTGTTGATGATCCCTGCAACAAGGCCTAGCAATGCTAGCCCAATCAACTGCACACCAATTTTTTTCATTTCATCATTGTTTTCAGTAATAATTGATTCTAGCACTTGCTGCAAGAGCTTTGGCTGCCATAATGCAGCAACGACCATTAAAATGACCGATAATAAGGCAATGCCAGTTGCCGCTTTGTACTTTTTGACATGGCGTAAGACCAGATCCATATACGTACCACTCCTTTGTGTTTAGCAGAAAAGACTGCCAAAAAATTTCGGTTGCACAACAATTTACCATGGATCACGACTAGAAACAAGCGAACAAATAAAACAAAAAGAGCTTTCATGAAAGCTCTTTGAAAATATTGCATAAATGTTGGCGAAAATAACGAATAATAAAGGGATTATGATGATCCTCAAGAGGGTCTTCCTTATTTTCTGTCGCTAAATCTTTGACTTACGATTCGCTGTTTTCCAGCTCACTTTTTTGTTTTTTTGTCAGTTTTTGTTTGACTAGATCGTAGGAAACCAAAATCATTTGTTCGATGTTTTCTTCCATCAAGGCATCAGATGCCAACTTGATGGTATTCCAATGGGTCTTATTGGCATAATACCCCGGAATGATGACGTCAGGAAATTGCTCTCGCAGCGTTTCGTTGACCTCGGGCAGATTTTTCAAAGTCAAAAATGCTGTTTCTTTTGCTTGCGGACTCATGATCCCAAACTGTTTTCCTACTAAATCAAAGTAGATTGCATCCCAATCTTCGCGGTAATAGACTTTGGCTCCCGGCAAGCCTTCCCCAAATGCTTGAAATCGCTGCATTTTTTGTGCAATTTTTTCTTCAATCGATGTACTCATTGTGTTTCCCTCACTTTCTACTATCAAAACCGTCATTTTCTGTCTCAATTTTGACAGATTGAATCGCTTTCTGCTCTATTTCCTACTATTATACATGGTTGCCGTGTAAAAAGGGATTTTTTATCAATGGCATGTCGCCTGAAAATGACTCTTGAGAGCTGCATGCGGCGTTACATTCATTCATCTGTCTCAGAAGATACAAAAAAACCCCTTATCAGCGAGTAAGATGTACTCGCCAATAAGGGCAATTGATTACTAGATGTCATGGACAAGATTCATTTTAGAATCTTAGTACCAACCATTTGCTTCCCAGAATGCTTTGGCAGCAGACCAAGAACCATAACGTGATGCAACATATTCATCGGCAACCTTTTCTTGGTTAGCAGCTGAATAGTCACCATTTAAGTAAGAGTTGGTTAATTGGTAACGGCCGTAGTATTGTCCGTTTGTCGCTGTGTAAGAACCACCAGATTCTTTGTTTGCGATCCATTCTTTTGCTGAAGCTTCTGAGCCGCTAGCTGAAGAGCTGTAGCTTGAGCTGCTTTGTGTGCTTGCAGCAGCAGATTGTGTGTTGCTTGATTGTGAAGCTGCTGGTTCACTTGGTTGTTGTACACTTGCTGCAGCAGTCGTGTTTGCAGATTCTGTATAAGTGGCAGTGCCATCTGTAGGGATGATCAATGCTTCCCCAACAAAAATCAAGTTTTTATCAGCAATCTCGTTTGCTTCAACGATCGCATTGATCGTATCATCAGAGCTATAACCGTAAAAGTTAGTAGCGATTGTTGATAATGTATCACCAGATTGAACAGTGTATTGTTCGTCTGCAAAGGCGTCTTTCCCACCTAAGAAAAGGCCGAAACCGGCAAGGACAGCTGTACTAAGTAAAACAGTTTTTAAAGACTTCATATAATTAAATCTCCTTCTTTGAAACTCATTTTGCGTCATTTGAGATGACTCAAGCGCATAAACAAGTCTAACACCGAAGAATATTTCATAGGTAAAGAAATCATTACAGATGATTACGAAAACGACAGTTGCCTTACGTTTCGTAAGAATTGAAAAAGACTATCATATCAAGCTTTTCCCTGCTGTAATTTTTAACATTACAGTTATTTTGTTTCTAGGTAAACCAGTTAACCTTAGAAAACCTTTCCTATATTACAAAAAACCCTCTTTTTACACAGATTTGTAACAAAAGAAGGAATGAGACCTTGTCTCGTTCCTCATTTACTTCCTATTTTTTCTTCACTGGGATCAATTTATTCATGACGATCGCCGCAATAGCGCTTAAAGCAATCGGTGAATCTAATAAATATTGTAAGAATTGAGGCGCAGATTCTTTGATTTCTGCTGGCAAAAACAACAAGCCGATGGCAATAATCAATGGTACCCCGATAATATACAACTCACGCTCGGAAAACTCTTCATTCTTAATGACCCGAAAGCCGCTCAACAAAATAATGACACAGACGACCGCGAACACGCCGCCGATGACAGCAGAAGGTACTGCGTGAATCAAGGCTGAAAGTTTTCCCATGAAGGACAATAGGATAAACCAGACGGACGCCATCACAAAGACTTTTTTACTAGCAACCCCTGTGATCGAAATGATCCCTGCATTGGTAGAATAACCAGTTACAGGTGTCGTTCCAACTAAGGCGGCAACCAAGCAGCCTAACCCTTCACCGATCACGCCTTTATTGATCTGTTCATCCGTAACAGGTTCTTCTGTCACAGAACTGACCGCGTACCAAGTTCCTGTTGTTTCTGCTAGGAGAACCATATAGATCACTAGCATCGTTAAGATCGCTGAAACATCAAAATGCAGGCCATAGTTTAGAAATACCAGTTTTGGCAGGCTAAAGAAAGAAGCATCCGCCACCGACTGAAAATCAACGCCTCCCATAAAGGAAGCAATCACGGTACCGATAACCAAAGCAATAATGACCGAACTGATTCGGAAGTATTTTCCCATTCCTGGAAAATAATCGCCTAACATGGAAAACAAAATCAAAATCGCCGCAGTAATCGCAGCCAACAACATGTTTTGATTGGCACTTAGTGTTTCAGTGGCAGGATAGATATTGCTGGTAAAGGCCGTTGGCAGCAATGTCAACCCAACGATCATAATGATCGTTCCACTGACGATCGTAGGAATAAAATGACGAACGATATACTTATAGATGCCAGTAAAGCCTAATAAAATGACTGCTGCGGCACCAACAATGCTGGCACCTAACACCGTGTCCATGCCGTTGGCACCAAAATAAATACCGATGATCGCTCCAACGGGTACAAAGGATGGTCCTTGACATACGGGTAATTTCAAGAAAAAGAGGACCTGGATCAAAGAAGCGATCCCTGCTCCTAAAAAGGTCGATTGGATCAAACCTGATGCGTCTGAAGAGGACATCGCCACCGCCGTTGCGATAATAAATGGCGGCACATACACGTCCATTGCCAACACATGCTGCAACCCTAAAAGTACTGCTTGACCAAAGGGAATGTCTTCATTCATTCCGATCGTTAAATGTTTATTTTTCGTTGATTCCACTGTCTCATTCTCCTCGTTTTTCGTGTACTTTTTTTCCTTGGACCCAGACTTGGCGAATATTTTGCATCGTTGCTAAGTACAGGATTTTTTGTAATCTTGCTTCGGGTGAGGTGAACACACCGAAGTCAGGCAAAGGATTTTCTTTTTGTCGCGTATCGATCACTTGCACATCAAACGCATAACCTTCTTTGATGACACCTACTGGTAATCTCAGTGCCTCACCGCCGCCTTTTGTCGCCAATGAGAACGCATCGATCACGGATATACGAGAATCGGCTACTCCTCGTGTGTTTTGAGGAAGCGTGACATCCACGCCATCTTCTAACATTCTCGAAGACATCACAGCTTGTTTGATGTTGTCATACAAACTCGGTGAAAAACCGCCGGAGATATCCGTTCCTAAACCAATCGTGACCCCTTGCTCTTTCAAGCGCTTGATTGGGATCACACCATTGGCAAAGTAGGCATTTGAGATGGGACAGTGCGCAACTGCGGCGCCGCTTTCGACAAAACGGGCGCCGTCAGCTGGGCTGATGAAATTGCCATGAGCCATCACTGCTTTTTCTCGCAACAAGCCGAAATCTTGCAGCACTTCGGTATCCGTTTTGCCAAATCGCTCTTGAACAAAGTCATGTTCCCATTGCCCTTCACTGCAGTGGGTCTGAACATGGACATCATATTTTTGAGCCAATGCGCCTAACCCTGCCAAGCCTTCATCGGTACAGCTCGGGACAAATCGCGGAGTAACCACAGGATAAACGCCTTGAGGTGCGGTCTTTGCGATTGCTTGTACTTCTTGAATAAAACGTTCTGTATCCGCTAATGCCTCTTCTGTTGATGCGTCCCTATAAAAAGCAGGATTGGCTTGAGGATCGTCCATAACGACTTTTCCGACTAATCCCCGTTGACCAAGAGCGGCACAAATCTTCGCCAATTGAAGGCTCGCTTCTAGATGGATCGTTGCAAAATAAAGAACCGTTGTCGTTCCTCTTGCCAATAGCTGTGCCACCAAATCTTGATAGACAGCTTTGGCAAATGCTGGATCGGCATATTTTGCCTCCAGCGGAAACGTGCATTCATCTAACCAGACATTTAACGGTTCATCTAACGCGATCCCTGCTTGCGGCCATTGCGGTGCATGGACATGCAGATCGACAAACCCTGGTAAAAAGCACTGGCCTTCAGATAAAGCCTGAAGATTCTCTGATGCTTTTGCCAGCTCTGCCTCATACCCTTGATCTGTTTTGGCAGTGACTTTCGTGATGATCCCTGCATCATCGACTTGAATCAATGCATCTTCTATATATTCTAGTTTTCCATCAGTTGGCGTATGGAAAACATCTCCTTTAAAATAGCGAATGGTTGCCATTTGTTTGATTTCCCCCGTTCTCTAAGACATTGTCAGGAAAAAGCCGTTCATTTAATGTTCCTTTTTCACTAACACGATGTTCTTATTTTAACGCTATTCGAAAATAGTGCAATAAAATTCACTATCATAAAGGAAGATAAAACGCTGAACGTTCGGTTTTTATGCGGTTTCAAAAAAAGCAGCCACTGTCTTGAATCAAGATAGTGACTGCTAAAGACGCTTATTCTTTTGTTTTCTTTGATTGTCGGCGAAATACCACCAATCCACCTACTAGCAAACACAGTAATCCTGCAATCGAGCCCCATTTTGCTGGCTCTAAAAAGCTTTGGATCCTTGAGGTCTGATTCGTTGCCGTCGTTCCTGATAGCTGAAACAAGAAAGCCAACGGCTGATGTTCAAAACGAAGAATGACAAACAGGAGTGTCATCAAAAGAAATTGATGTACCAGACTCCCTTTGCTTTGTGTGGCATACTTGGCTAAACTCTGCTGTTCAATTGCTTCCGGTTTTGCCGCCAAATACTGTTTCGTGAGCCATTGATTCAATCCCGCATTAAAGAAGCTAATGACAAATAAACTTATTGGAATCAGTGTGTCGCTGCTGAACAGAAGAACACCTGCCATCAGCCCAAGTAAATATGTTGGTACCAGCTGTTTTTCTAAACGATGAGCGAGTTTTCCTCCGAGAAACATGGCACCAAAAAGGCCCAGTGCATATGGTAAGTAAACGTGCGTGCTTAGCGCTTGTGCCCCAAATCGACCGGTAACATAGACCGAGCCGAAAAGAAAAAGAAAGTTACCGATCACTCCCCGAATAAAGGTGAGGATGTTCAAGTGAAGCGGCTGTCTCCACGACTTACTGCGTTTCGTTAAAGTGATCAGTAGCAAAGCAAAGAGAAACAAGAAACCAGTGATCGCCCACTCAAAGAGGGCATTCGACTTGATCAGCCTGGCGGCTCGCAAGCCAAACAGTAAGAGAAAGAAAAAGAAATACAACAAAAATTGCTTATTGAATAACTGGTTGCGCTGCATCAGCGGTCTTTTTGGGAGGTTTTTGAAGGTTTGACTACTCTTAGCCGCCAGCATAAAGAGTGCAAGATAACTGCCAAATAGACCAATGCCTTGAAGGTCATCAGGCAACCGTAAGGCAAACAATAAAACGAAAAGAAAGAACAGCGCCTCCTTCCAATCATTTTTCAGCGGCTGTTCAGTGAGCTTGGCTTTTTGGCGTACCATCAGGTCAGCTGGCGGCAACCAAGAAGCACTGATCCCCAACAAACCAGCAGCTGGCAAGAGTGCAGCGCTCCACCAAGTGCTCAAGATACCTACCAATGCGCCGGCGCCGCCGATCAAGACACTGGCTGCTAACAATGATGGTGCAAAAAGCGCCGTAAGCGTCTGTAAGAAAAAGACCCCTGTCATGCGAAAGGTATAAAAGAGCGCAAAGGCTAATGCTGCACTTAGCGACTGCTCTTTGCTCAAAGATAAGAAATAAAGATACGGGATGATCGTGATCGTATTGCTGATGATCAAAAGTGCAGTATGGGATTTTAAAACTTTCATCGTCCGACTCCTTGCCTTGATTTAAAGTTCCATCTTTCTTCTATCCTACACTTTCAAGCAATCCTGTCAACTTGCGTGCCAAATTTAAGCAAAAAGAAACCAAGTGTATTGTCAAAAGACTGACACTTCGTTTCTTTTTCTTATTGCGATTTTCGGCTAGGAGCCAGTAGACTGAATCGTTTGCTTAATTGCCTGAATTTCTTCATACAACCCTTGAAACTCTTTTGCAAGCTCACTCATGATGTCTGCGCTCATCAAAAGATCTTCCGCATGACTTAATAGTAAGGACATCCAAACTTTGTCCCCTTGAGCTTCTTGTTGAACTAACTTCCAATGTGCCAAATGGGCTTCATGATAGTGTTCTTTTCCTTTTTCGATTGCTTGCAGTGCAGCCAGATTCTGGGCTTCTCTTCCTTTTTGAATACTTTCAAAAAAGCAACTTCTTGCCATACCCGCTTGCGAGATAATCTGAAAACAAATTTGTTCTTTTTCTTCCATTCTACTCTCCTATTAGTTCAAGTGCTTGTTCCAATGCTTTTTTTCCATCCATCATGCCATAGGTGCGCATGTCGATACTGGCTGCTGGACAAGCAACTAAGCCTTGGACTTCATTTAATCGGTAAGAAACTTGCGGTCCTAACAGTACGCAATCAGCATCTTTTGCTGCAGTCGTGACCGATTCAATGGAGAACGCATCGATCGCCACCGCTTCTCCTTTTTCTTGCGCTGCTTTCTTCATATTATTTACTAAGACGCCAGTAGACATGCCGCCAGCGCAAACTAACACTATTTTTTTCATCATTTTTCCTCCATTTTCTCGTTATTTGTTACTCAACGACTGCCGCTTGGGTTTGCAGATTCTTTTCTTCAGCTAGTGCTGCTTTGTCTTGCAGACGCATAAAAGGGATGTAGATGATGACACATAAGACAAATTGAATCAATTGTGCAATGATCCCTTGCCAGCCATTCACTAAGAAGCCACCGAAAATAATCGGAAAGCCAGTCGGGATATTGACTCCATTGTGATAAGGCAAAAAGCCGACAATTGTTAAGAGATATGCTGACAACACGGAAACAGCCGGTGTTACCATCAAGGGAAGCAGCATTCTGATATTCATCACCTGAGGAATCCCAAATTTGATTGGCTCAGAAATACCAAACATGGAAGGGATCAATCCAATTTTACCAACAGCTTTTAGTTGCTCTGATTTGCAGCCAAAAATAGCCAGTAAAGCGACTGCAAATGAACGAGCCCCGCGATTGTTCAAAATAAACCCAATCGTAAACAGATGTGGTAATGCTTGGCCGGCACTGTACGCCGCCAGATTATCAAGCCCTGGTTGGTAAAAGACCAACATCAAGATCGGATAAACAGCCAACACTCCGTGAATGCCAAAGAACCAAAGAAATTCGATAAACGCCACAATGATCATACAAGCAAAAATATTCGCTCCTAATAAGGTCAATGGAGCTTGTACCCAAGTATAGATCATATCTGTCAGTGTGCCGTAAGGAGTTGCCGCCATACCCACGTAAATGATGCCCATAATGGCTGAAACAATAATTGCTGGCACGATCGCTGCAAAGGATTTGTTGACGATCGGCGGTACCGAATCCGGCATTTTGATCATCAAATTCTTCTGTACACATAAAATGTAAATTCTGGCACCCAACAATCCGCCAAACATGGCGACAAACATCCCACCGGAGCCAAGGGTCGACAACTCCATCGTACGGGTTTCTTCTAAAGTCGAAATCGGACTCAAGATCAAAAATGATACCAAACTCATGATACCGGCATTTAGTTGATCCGCATTTAAATGCTCGGCTAATTTATAGCCAACTAGAAAGGCGACATAAACGGAAACGACATCGATCGTCATCGCGTTGACTTGGGTTAATAATGCTTTCACACCAATTTGTTCCATTATCTGTTGCGTTGCCCCAATGTCGATCGCATTGATCAAGGAAGCAATGGAACTGATCATCATGACGGGCATTAAGCCCATCATTGCATTGGCAATGGCTTTCATATAAATATTGTTTTGTACTTGAACGGCTGCAGCTAGTATTTTATCTTTCAGTGTATTCATAAGGTCCTCCTTCACTTAATCCCGCAAGTATTTATCTTTAAGTAGCTGGATTTTCTGCTGTGAAAAACCCAGTTCTTCTTTTACATATGTTTCAATCCCCCCATGAGCCTCAATCAAATCCAAAGCGGTTTGTAAAAAACACC
Source organism: Enterococcus sp. 4E1_DIV0656 (assembly GCF_002140695.1). NCBI lineage: Bacteria > Bacillati > Bacillota > Bacilli > Lactobacillales > Enterococcaceae > Enterococcus > Enterococcus sp. 4E1_DIV0656. The sequence goes on from NZ_NGLF01000001.1 coordinate 268,320, forward strand.
GATCAGCTTCTTTGAAGTATCGCATTGCTGCCACAAAATCGGGGTTGTTCGTTTCTTCTTGTATCTGCTTGAGACTCTTGGTATTTTTCTCCCTTTTGTACTCGTTGGTCAGCAGGTAATCTTCCATGACCTCTTCATAACTGACACCCAACAGTAACTGAATCAGGGCAACGCCATACCCGGTGCGGTCTTTGCCACCACGGCAGTGCTGAACCACTGCACCTTCAGCTTCCAAATGAATGGCCAATACTTCTTTGAAAACGGTCTTGCATTGACTGTTTTCAACAAATTCATAATTTTGCCGAATCATCAATTCTTTTGCAACTTCGGCGGTGATTTTTTCTGCAGAAAGCGCCATTGGCTCCCCTTCTTCTGAAGAAGCTAAAGCAGCAATATCAGCAATTGGCGTCAAATAAAGTATCTGAGCATTCCCAATGGGTTTGTCTTCATTGTCTGCTCTTTCTTGGGCATTGCGGTAGTCAATAATTTTCTCAATTCCCAGAGCTGCTAATTTTTTCTGATCAGCTTCTGTCAATTTGCTCAATTCGTCTGAGCGGTATAGTTTTCCAGTCACTACGTATTTGCCCTCTTTGGTCCGATAGCCGCCAAAATCGCGAAAATTATACGCACCTTCTAAGGTTACTTTTTCATTTGTCATACACTACTCCTTTAAATAATTAATGAACGTCATAAAGTCCGTTGTCGCAGCTAGTTTGTTTACTTTATCCAACGAAGAACATTGTTTGATCAAATGATCATTCAGCGGTTTCACTTTTAAGTGATCTTGTTCAGCAATCACTAATAAGAAAACGAGACGAACCGTCTGTTTGTACCAGAACACTGGCTTTTTCAAGTTTGCAACGGCAATCACCGTTTCTGCACCAATCAGCGCATTGGGATGAGGGAAAGCGACTGACGGTAAGAAATCGGTTCCAAAAAAGGCTTCTCGTTCAAAAACCAACGTTTCAAAATTCTCAGGCATTGAATACTGTTCTTTGATTTGTTGGCATAAAAAATGCAACACCGCTTCTTTTGTTTCAAATTCATGTTCACAGATGAATAACGATTCCTTAAAGTAGTTCAAAAGCACTTCTTCTGTGAAGACAGCGGCCAATGCGGCTTCGATCTTTTTGATCATATCCGGTTGCATAAAATAATCAACACTCATAACAGGAATCGTTCCTTCGTAAGGAAGTGGAATCGAAGAAAAGATAAAATCGAACTCCTGCTCTTCGATCATTTGCAAAAATTCATATGGATTGCATACCGTGACTTTCTTGATATAATTGCGAAAATAAAACTCAAATTTCTCTTTAAGGAAGGTATTGGCCGCTCGGCCTAGGTCATTGACCACTAAAATATACTTGCGCTGTGTTTGCGAATTTTTCTTATTTAAAGCCACATCAAAGTGCATCGCCAAATAGCTGAGTTCATGATCACTGATGGTCTTTTCAAATTGCTTTGCAATGACTTGACCGGCAATGATGGCTAAATCATAAGCGACATTACAGTGTACCTTCACCTCATTCAACAAAGGATTTTTCAGCTCGATCCCCAATTCGATCCGATCGATCAGCGGAGCAAAGTGCAACATCAACATCGTTTGCAGATCCAAGTCTTTGCTGAAATCGATTTGGCGGCTTTCCTTGATCGCTTTTAAAATTTTGCTGACCAATTCTGCTGCTTCATCTGAAACAGTCATCTTTTCATTTCTAGGGACTACTCGTTTGCCAACGATTTGCCCTAAAATATAATTTCGCTCGTATTCGGTAAAATGTACAGCACACTCTTTTTCAATTCTGGCGATGATTCGCTCTCCTAGTAATGTCTGCTCATCATTGGTCCTGCCGCTGATCGGTAGGTTTCGATCTAAGTAGCGGCCGCTTTGCATGCGTAAGACAGCGATCGCTAAATGATTCACCAGATTGTTCAAAATAGCCTCCGACATGGGGTAGGCTTTTTGCGAAAACTCCGTCGAAACGATCGCTTTTATCTGCTGGTGAAGAAGCGACGGTGTATCTTCGCTGATTGTGCCCTCTTCTAACTGCTTGATATGGGTTCTTTGCAAATAATTACTAGCCATAAACCGTCTCAAGTCAAATTCGCTACCGCTAAGTTTCATTCCGTAATACGGCTTCGTTTGAATGGAGAGCTGGTAATGGCTTAGTATCCGTCGCAGCTTTTTCAATTCTTGAGATAGCTTACTCTGAGAAATGAATAAGCGTTCGCAAAGCATTTCGGATTTAATATACGTTTCTTCTTGAATAAAGAATTCAATAATTCTAGAAACAAAGTCGTCATTGTGGGACGCTTGTTCTTTCCTTCGCTGAAAAGCTTCTTCGTTCGTTATTTGTAAATACAACCCACTCCCTTTTTTCGCTTGAATCATACAACCGTATCGTTCTTGATGCTGGTTGATTTCTTCTGCATAACGGCGAACGGTTTTTCTGCTAACACCCAACTCGGCAGCAGCCGCTTTACTCGTCATAAAACCGTCATGCTCCGAAAGTGTTCTTAACAACAATAGGCTTAATTTTTCCATCTCTCTCTCCCTCGCTTACTAGTTTAGAGTCAAACCCAAGCAACCTCCATAGGTATATCTTCCCTTTCATTAAGGGAAATTTCTACAAGAAGTTGCTTGCCTTGTGCTTTGCTTCTTATCAAAAAAACGAATGGTCGTGACTTTCACTTTGTTGTTGCCACATATGACCGACCAATTTGTTTGAGTTTTCTTCTCCACAAAAAAAGACATGATCTTCACTCAATGAAGGTCATGTCTTTTTTATTTAGCGAACCTCGCTGATTTTCTCTACCGACTGTCGCACTTTTAATTGATGGGGACTAATTTTTCGATGGCTCGTTTCTGCTTGATTGGTGATGATGTCTGCTAGTAATTCAGCTGCTTCATAACCGATTCGTTCCATATCTTGGGCAACGGTTGTTAATTCAGGCGTTACGTAGCTAGCCAAAATAATATCATCGAACCCGATGACCGAAATATCTTCAGGAACCCGCAAGCCCATGTCTTTGATTCCTCGTATCGCTCCGATTGCCATAATATCACTAGCACAGAACAGTGCAGTGATTTCTTGATTATTTTCTAACAGATTTTTACAAATCAAATAGGCAATTTCTTCTTCATAGTTGGCGTACTGGATATACGACTCATTCACTAACAAGCCATGCGCTGCCAAAGAAGCGCGGTAGCCTTTTTCTCTAAGTTCACTGACATTGGCATCACGACTCCCGTTGATCATGCCAATTTGTCGATGATTATTGGCAATCAAAAAATCCACAGCTTCTTGCGCCGCTTTTTCATTGTCAATCGAAACCAAGCCGATCTTAGGATTGTCGATTTCCATATCAATCAGAACTGTCGGCAAAGAGGTTTGCTGTACTTCCTGGTAGTAAGGATCGGTGGTTTTTAACCCTTGGATCACTACACCAGTGATATTGTGCTCATTGCAGAACTGACTAAACGTCTTTTGCTTTTGTTTCTCAGTACTTGTCCCATAAAAGACAAACTCAAAATCTGACTGATCCGTATAACGATAGACCCCGTTCAACACTTCCAAAGGCATCGTTGATTTTCGGTTGAAATTCAACTCATTTAAAATCAAGGCGATGGTTTGTTGTTTCTTCGAAGACAGTGTCCTTGCTGCCATGTTTGGGGAATAGTCTAATTCTTTCGCTATTTTTAAAATTTCTTGCTTGGTTTGTTGGTTGATATCACTATACCCGTTAAAAACTTTGGATACAGTCGCTATTGATACACCGGCTGCCTTTGCCACATCGCGAATCGTTGTTCGCATTTGCTATCTCTCCTTTATCCAAATACCACCATCAGCCTTCGTAGCGAGCAATTGGGTTGTCTCCGCTAACTGACAGTCAATATCGCGATCCTTTAAACTGATTTTAACAGGTTCTCCTTGATAAAAGAGCGTAAATTTTAGTTCTTTTATTTTCTGTGGCAAATGATTCGCTAATCGCAGGCCTTGATCGTAATACAACCCTGCAAAACCGTAAATCAAGCTCAGCCAGCTTCCCCCCATATTTGCTGCGTGAATGCCATCGACAACATTTTTTTGGAGATCCGTTAAATCCATCAAAGCCGTATCCATAAAATAACGATAGGCTTTTTCAGAATCCCCAATTCGACTCGCCATCACGCTAAAAATAGAACGAGACAAGGAGGAATCATGCGTCGTCACTTGTTCGTAATAGTCATAATCTTTTTTTAATTGCTCAAGACTGAAGTCTCCTGTATAGAGCATTTGGGCCAAAACCGTATCGGCTTGCTTACAGACTTGATGTTTGTAGATGACCATTGGATGATAATGCAGCAGGAGAGGATACTTTTCAGCAGGTGTAGTTTCAAATGGCCAGACTGCTTGTTCTAAGAATCCATCGTCTTGCTTCGTAATCCCTCGCTGTTCATCGTAACCAAAGTACATTAAGTCGGCTGCTTGCTGCCAAGCACTAATTGTTTCTTGGTATTTACCATACCGCTGTGCTAACTCAATGGCATAATATAGATTATTTTGAACCATTTTATTCGTATAAAAATTATTATTAACAAGGGCACTGTACTCATCAGGTCCAGTCACTCCATTGATGCAAAAGGCAAGTTTGCCCTCTTTTTCTACTAGATCGCCATAGCTCAACCAGAATTTCGCCGTTTCAAAAACAACTTCACTGCCAACCGTTTCGATGAATGCCTGGTCGCCAGTCACTCGTTCATACAATTGGAATGCATAAACGATATCCGCATTGATATGGACTTGGGCAGTTCCCGCTGGATAATAAGCACTCGTCTCATTTCCATCAATTGTTCGCCAAGCAAACAAAGCACCCTCTTGGCTTAGCTCCTGCGCCCGTTGTTTGGCTTGCGGCAAGATCTTCCCGCGATAGGAAAGCAATGCCTTGGCTATTTCAGGGTTCGTGAAAATAAAAAACGGCAACAGATACATTTCCGTATCCCAGAAGTAATGCCCTTCATATCCCTCGCCAGTCAATCCTTTGGCTGCGAAATTTGTTCTGCCGTCTCGCCCCGCACCTTGATTCAAATGAAACAAATTGAACCGAATGCCTTTTTGAAGAACTGGATCTCCTTCGATTTGGATATCACTTGCCGCCCAAAATTGCTGATAACTTTGTTGCTGCTCTTGCAAGAGAACTTCAAAATCGGCTAACTCTTGGTTAAAAGGTGTTTCGTGATTTTGATTATCTTCAAGTAGTTTCATTTGGAAAACCGTCGTAAGCGTTTCCTCTGCTTGTAATTGCTTTTCGCCATTGATCACTCGAATTGCTATACTTCGTTGACTATTTTCAGCAGTCCAAATCGCATAATCCTGATAATCAGCTTTTCGTAAGTGATGTGCTTTACTGGCAACCCGAGGATCATCTGTTTGAACAATTGCTGCTTTTTGTTCTAACGGATGTGTCATGGAAATTGGCTCTGAGAAATTGGTGTTCTTAATTTGATACTGACAGACGTAGAGTTCACTTCGTGTCATAGAGGCAAACGACTGCATCACCAATTCAAAAGTTTTACCTAGTGGCGTTACTACTTTATAGGATTCATCCAACACGCCTTTTTCCAAATCCAAAGTCATTTGTATAGGCTTTACTTGCCATTCTGAAGCACTAGAGTCCTCGTCACCAATCTGTAAACGTACGCCTCTTAGATTCGGCAGCTTGATGATCGTCTGATGCTCTTTGGCATAGCCGTATGCCCATTCACCGTATTGAATCGGCTCACTATCAAAAAAACCGTTAACAAAGGAGCCCGGATTTCCCCCGTAAAGCTCATTAACTTTTAAAGGATGCCCTGCCCGCACGCCAATTTGACCATTGCCAACTGCAAACAATGTTTCTAAGTATTCAGGGGTTTGATGAGAAAGTTCCTGTGCTCTTACTTTAAATGAATCATTTTTCGCCATCCATTCGCACTCCTTGTAAGAAATATTTGTTGAACAGCAAGTAAATGATCACAATGGGAATGATCGTGATCACACTTGCCGCCATCGTCTGATCCCATCGTACACCACCATTTCGACTTTGGAAAGTCTGCAACCCTAGAGTCAAAGTATATTTACTTGGTGTGGTCAAATAGAGCATTGGTTTCATGAATTCATTCCAAAAGCCCATAAAAATAAAGACAGCTTGTGTTGCGATGGATGGTTTTGCTAATGGCATCACGATACGAAAGAATGTTTGAAATCTGCCGAGACCATCGATTGCCGCAGCTTCTTCCACATCTTTTGGAAAAGATAAAAAGAATTGACGCATCATAAAGATATTCCCGATGTTGATCGCAGCTGGTAAAATCAACGCTGAAAAACTATCTAACATTCCTAGATTCATCAAGATTAAGTAATTTGGAATCAACAAAACCTGAGCTGGCACCATCATCAATGCCAAAAATCCATAGTAAATTCGTTCACGCCCCGGAAAATTTAATCTTGCTAAGGCATAACCTGCCATCGTATTTAATAAAATATTGATGGTCGTTCCAATAACGGATATAGTCACGGAGTTTAGAAACCAGCGCATAAACAAAGAAGAGCGCCCCAAGACATATCGAAAATTGTCTAAAGTAAACTCATTGGGGATCAAACTCATATCCCCAGAAACAATTTCTCTATAGGGTTTGAAAGATGCAGCAATTGCCCAGACAAAAGGATAAAAGGTCAGTACTGCATAAAGAATCAAGATCGTATAGAGCAAGATCTTTAAAATTTTTGTTTTCTCTTTTCCTCTCACGGACGTTACCCTCTTTCTTTGTTCAATTTTTCTGCTAAAAGTGACGTGATAAAGATAATAATTGCTAAAACGATCGCTAATGCTGCCGCATACCCCATCGTGTTCATTTGTCCAAAGGCGTATTGGTAAATCATTAGTGACAAGGTCAGAGTCGAATTGTTGGGTCCCCCTGATCCGTTCGAGAAGATATACGCCTGGTCAAACATCTGAAAGGTACCAATGATCCCCGTCAGCAGTACATAGGTAGTGATTGGGCGTAGATAAGGAATCGTGATATACCGTAATTTATCCACGGTTGTCGCACCATCGATCTCTGCTGCTTCGTACAAAGAATGAGGCAGATCAACTAAAGAAGCCAAATAGATCGTCATATAATAAGGCACGGTCGACCAGATATTCATTACCATAATCACTTTCAACGCATAGGCCGGTTCTTGTAAAAAATTGATTGGTTCTGAGTAAAATCCTAAATTCATAAATAAGTCATTGACTGGACCGTAAATATTAAAAATAAACATAAAGATGATCGTCAATGCTGAACTAGAAGTTAAAGTTGGCAAAAAATAAACCATCCGAAACAGTTTCTTCCCCTTGATTCCTTTGCTGCTTAAAATATACGCGATAATCAAAGCAAAAATCGTTTGTAACGGAACGACGACCAAGGCAAACGTGGCCGTATTTCTAAGAGCGATTCGCGCTTTTTGATCGGTGAAGATACGTAAATAGTTTTCTATCCCTTTAAAAGAAAATGTATTGGTAAACAAATTGACGTCGTTGAAAGATAGATAAAAAGCAAAGAGAACAGCTAAGACGAAAAAGATTCCTACGACAATGATTGCTGGAGCCAGAAAGAGCCACGCTTGTCGGATTTCTTGCCATTGGCTTTTTGTATAGTTAGTTTTTTTTCGTTCCATCATGTTGTCACCTTTCCCAAAAGAAAAGAGAGAGGAGTTCCTCTCCCTCGTTCAAATTCAGACTAGTTTGCTGTAATATCTGCGTTCGCTTGTTCATCAGCAGCTTCCATTGCTTCTTCAAAGGTCATGTTTCCATTTAAAGCATTCGGTAAAAAGTTTTGATAGGCTTTGTTGATCGTATCTAAAGTGGTGCCCTTTTGCCAAATCGTTGCATAATCCCAAGCCTCTAGGTGAACATTCAAGTCACTGTTTTCTGTGATTTTGGCCGCATCTGCTACATCTTGACGACTAGGTAATGTCCCGGTTCCTTCAACCCATGCTTGCATACCGCTTTGACCAGTAGCGTGTTGAATCCATTTATCTGCCAAGGCACTTTTTTCAGTCCCAACATATTTTCCCCAACCGACAGAAAACATCATTGACCCTTCCGTTCCTTTATACGTTGGCATTTCTTTCACAACAAAAGGAATATCAGGAAATTCTGTCTTAAGTGTCTCATACACCCAGTTTCCTTCATCCATGATCGCAATTTTTCCAGAACCAAAAGCTTCGCCGTTCCAACCTGTTCCGATATCTTGCGGTGTAACAGCTGCTTTCGTATCGACCAACTCTTTTAAAATCGAAAGATTATCAACTACTGCTGGATCAGCCAAATTAGCCGTCCCATCTTCATTGATTGGTTGAGCATTTTCACGCGTTGCAAGATGATAGTTGCGAGCCATATCTTGGTTATAGCTCATGGCAAAAACATTTCCGTCACCATACGCCTCATTGATTTTTTCTTGGAACGACGGCAGCCACTCAACATACGCTTCAAGTGTGTCTGGCACTTCATCGATCGACACACCCGCTTCTTCAAAAATCGCTGTATTGAAATAGAGTGCTAAAGTTGACATATCTTTGGGAACAGCCTGCAGTTGTCCATCCGAAGTCGTAAAAGCATCGATCAAGCTATCATAAAACTGCTCACTTTCAAAATTAGCCGGATCCAGCTCTGCAAGTGTGCCATTCTCTGAGAACCATGGGAACATATAGGCATCCACGTAAAAGACATCTGGTGCCGTTCTACCAGCCATGTCAGCTTGAATTTGGGTATTATAATCGGTATATACTTTCTTTTCAACTGTAGCACCCGTTGCTTCTTCAAAAGATTGAATCATTTCATCCAACGATTTTTCTTCTGCCTCGTTGCCACCCCAAACACCGATCGTTAACGAATCCCCCGTGAAATCCGTCTGATCTGTCGAACTACTGGTGTCTTCGTTTCCCCCACAAGCTGCCAGCACCACTGCTCCAGACAATAGAAGCCCTGTTCCTACTACTTTTTTCCATCCAGTCATTTTATTTCCCCCTAAAAAGTGATTTTGATTTGTTCTTCAAGCAGATAAACCTTATCAAAAGCGATAAACTCAATCGCTTGCTCCCCATGGTTGGTGACCGTAAAACCTTCCTGTGTGACCTCAATCTTTAATGGCTGTTGGTGCCACATAATACCAAATTCAAGTGCTTCCCAAGCCTTTGGTAAATGTGGTTCGATTCTTAACTGGCCGTCTAAACAACGGACACCACCATAGCCGAAGACCGTCATTTGCCAAATACCGCCGAGTGATGCTGCATGAATCCCTTCATTGGAAGACAGCATATTTTCTCCCATATCAATGTTGATTGCTTGTTGAAACAAATCATAAGAAAGTGCTACTTCCCCTATATCAGCAGCGAGGATGGCATGTGTCGATAAGGATAAGGAAGAATCATGCAACGTTTTCGGCTCATAGTAATCCCAATTCAACCGTTTCTCTTCTTTTGGAAAAAGGTTCTCAAATAAGAACAAGAGCAAAAGAACATCCGCTTGTTTCGAAACTTGCATCTCGTTGACCTGCTCTAAGTTATACTCATGGAACAGTGTGCCTACTTGCGAATCATTTTTATATTTCGTGAGATCGATCTCTTTTTTCGTCAAATAGGTATCATCTTGCGGGATGATTCCCGCTTCATTCGGTTGCGGTAAATAAATAGCATTTACTTTTGCTTGCCATTCTTGATAAGCTTCATTTAATGGTAATTTTTCAGCTAGTTTCGCAAATTGTTCTGGCTGGTTCTTTTTCAACTCTTCATACAATGAAATAGCTAATTGAATGTTCCAGTGCGCAGTATGATTCGTGAAAGCATTATTATCGACATGCTCCTTATATTCATCTGGTCCGACTACGTCTAAAATTTCAAAGCGCTGGTTTTCTTCGGACCACTCTAAACGACTCGCCCAGAAGATCGCCGTATCAAAAATCACTTCATAGCCTTTTTCCCATGCAAATTGTTGATCATTCGTTACATCAATAAATTGTTTGATGCCGTAGGTGACATCGCTGGTAATATGCTGTTCAATAAATCCTGACCAAATTTTCGTTGGTAAGCCCGTAAGGATATCCGCAGCGCCCCAAACTGGCGTAGTCTCACCATCTTCAGGCCAAGCAGCTTCCCACGGAAATTGGGCGCCTTGATAGCCGTTCTCAGTAGCTTTTTTATGGGCACCAGCCAAACCTAAATAGCGATAAGTCACTAATTTTTTGGCGATTTCTGGGTGTGTGAAGGTAAAATATGGCAGCATAAAAATCTCTGTATCCCAAAAGGTATGTCCTTTGTACCCTTCCCCAGATAGGCCTTTGGCACCTATGTTCATGCGTTCGTCATGGGCTGGTGTCATCACATGTAGATGATATTTTGCAAAATGAATCGCTAATTGATCTAGTGTGTTCTCTGTCTTGATTTTGATTGGAAAGACGGACCAGACTTCTTTGTCCCATGCCGCTGCTGAAGCTTTTGCTAATTCCTGATAGCCGTTTTTGCGAATCTCTTTCAGCTCTTCAAGGGCAATCTTCTTCAAATCTTGTGGTGTCTTTCCTAAATGCTCTTTATCGATCGTGGTATAAACAGAAGAGAACTTCTCAAGCTTCAACGTCTCATTAGGTGCCAAGGTTTGCCAGTAACGATTGTAGATTTTCCGTCTTCCCATCTCGATCCGCTTCTTGGTTCCATCATAGCAATCTTCTGTTTTTTCTAGATTATGTGCTGTCGAAAGAACAAAGGCGATCTTAGATTGAGTGGTCTTTGGCATCATTTGTAAGAAACGATTTTCTGTTAATGATTTGTCACCTTCAGTAAAATGCTGTGAGCCGCTATTTGTCTTTTGTCCGTCAATACCAGAAATAATTTCCAACGTGACTTCTTTTCCTAAATTTTCGACCAGCACTTGTTGCGCAAACACATGCTTTTGGGCAAAGGAAACACATCGCTTAAAGGTCAGTTCGACATTAATCTGACCATGTTTCCATTGAAAGGAGCGCGTGAGTTCCCCAGTTCTCAAATTTAAGACACGTGAATAGTTTGAATATTTGCCTTTTGATAAATCTAATCGTTCGCCATCAAAAAGGAGCTCCATTCCAATCATATCCGGCACATTAGGAAGCTCAGTCACTTCATTTTCGTCGAATTTATTAAAGGTTCCTGCAACAAAAAGATTACGCGTTTCGCCAACATATTTCTCTTCTGTCACAGAGCGCATCCCCAGATACCCGTTGCCCAAACACATGATGGCTTCTGCTTTGCCTAACCATTTTGTATCAAAGGTCTTTTCCGTAATTTTCCAAGGGTCTTCTTTTAAATACTGCATCGCTGTCTCCATTTTTTCCTCCTATTTCTTCAGAAAACGTTTTAGTTTCTTTCAAAAATTTTTTATTTATAAAAATAGTTATTGGACCGAAACAAAAGTACAATCAAGCCCATGAAATAACTACCAATTACTAGGACAATTGCTGCGTTAAGAAACACCCATCCTACGATCAAGTGGAGTGGCGCATAGTAAGCATAATCTCTAATTATTTTTGCGGCTTGGTATTCGTTTCGCCACTTCCAAGCAATAAGACTAGCACTAGCCCAAGCAAAAATAACTAACAAAAGTAGCGCTTGTGTATTGATCTCCAATAAAGGATTCCCTGTTAACAACTCATCGAAGGAGGTTTCGTTCATACTGATCATTCCCCTGTTTCTTATTGAACCCCACTACACTTTGTCCTAAAATGTCGTGTAACGTTTTTTTCGTACCTAGATAGAGGAAGAAAGAACCAGTGAAAAACAACCAACCGATCATTGGTAAAAAGTAGAGCAATTTTGCTACTTCCCTCATTCCTACAGTTAATAAATTACGTTGATTCGTAAAAACAACGAGTTTCGCAAAATGTTTGCCAATCGTTTTCCCCTCAAAACTACTCAAACAAATCATGTTGTAGACCACAAAGAGAAGTTGTGGCAAGACAATCGTTACTCCAGCAGGTACCATTAGGAGATAGCTAAGCATGGTACTTGGTAAAAAAATGATCATGCAATCAATCAAAAATGCTAGCAATCTTAGTAACAGCATATTTGTCCCCCTTTTTTCGAAAACCTTTTCGTTACATCCACATATTACCAGACATCTTTCCTCTATTCAAGCGTTTTCATAAAAAATAATTTTTATTTTTTTCCGATTTCCTAATGGAAAATCGCGTAAATACTAAAACGTTTTAGATTGTCTGTTTTTTTGCAAGCGATTTGGTTGGGAACCAGCTTTACTTGTGATACCATGAAGCAAATACGAAAGAAGGCGATTTCTTGGATTTATGGCTTACAAATGTACAACTTGAGACGAGTTATTTAAAAGAAGGCGATTGGTCTTATGGAACCAAAACAGAAAATACAGCAATCGGGATCAATGATGGAAAAATAGCGGAGATCGTGCCGATGACCGAATGGCAGGCATCAAGCGAAGCGACGATCATTGATGGGGGAAATCAGTTATTGTTGCCAGGATTGATCGAAAAACATTGTCATTTGGACAAAAGTAAATTAGGTACTCCTTGGCGTCCAGTAACGCCGGCAGCTAGCTTGGTGGAACGATTTGAAACTGAGATTCCCCAATTAGATGCCTTGCCGTTATCGATCAAAGAACGCGGACAAGCGCTGATCGATTTAGAACTGCCTCATGGTGCGGTGATGTTCCGCTCACATATTGATATTGAACCAATGACTCAGCTGCGTTATTTTGATGCGATTACCGAATTAGTTGCCGAACAACCTTTTGGCTCGGAGTTGGTCTTATTCCCACAACATGGCTTATTGCGCTCAAATGCTGCTTCTTTGATTGAAGAAGCCTTAGCAACGGGCAAAGCATCTTTTATTGGCGGTGTTGATCCTTATACACTCGATCAAGATTACCAGGCTTCCTTACGGACAACTTTTGAACTTGCTCAAAAAGGACATGTCGGGATTGACCTCCATCTTCACGATCGGCAAGAAGCTGGCAGAGCGACCGTCAAAGAAATGATTCGTTTGACGAAGGAATTCAATATGCAAGGAAATGTGGCGATCAGTCACGCCTTTGGTCTAAATGACTTTGAAGGCACAGAACGCAAAGAAGTCTTTCAAGCCTTAGCAGATTTAGAGATCCACATCATTTCAAGTATTCCCATCAGCCCTGGCACGATTCCACCGCTTAAGGAATTGCAAAGCTATGGCGTTGCTGTTCATATTGGTTGCGACAACGTCTATGATTCTTGGTCTTCTCTAGGAGATGGTTCTTTACAAGAAAAACTGGCCCGCTATTCAGAGATTTTTGCCGTCAAAAGTCAGGAAGACTTGACGCAAGCATTAGGTTTAGTCACGGATGGCAAAGTCCCATTGGATAAAAACGGTGCGCAGCAATGGCCTAAGGTTGGTGATTCGGCTGATTTCTTACTGACACCAGCTACTTGTACGGCAGAATTCGTTGCCCGTAAAGGCTTCGTCAGCAAAAGCTTTTATCACGGAACAGTTGTTTTCACCGCATAAATCTTACCTATATAAAAGGCATCTGCGCTTCTTTTTAGAGGCGCAGATGCCTTTTTTCAGGAATAGTCGTTTGCTAATTGTACATAGTCTTTCAGGTAAATGAATCAACCTGCTGCTTCATAAACTCTTCTATTTCACTTTTTAGTGGCATTCCTGTTTGAGCCCCCAGCTTTTGAACGGACAGACTAGCTCCATTATTCGCCATAGAAACGGCTTCATAAAAATCGGCTTCTTCCCCTAAAGCTGCTGCCAAGATGCCATTAAAGGTATCCCCCGCACCGGTAGTGTCTACAACTGAAACTTTGTTCGATGGAATCGTCACAACTTGTGACTTTTCTACAAATGTTACCCCTTTGCTTCCTCGTGTGACAACGATTCGCGTGGCATATTTTTTTTGCCAATCAGCAATGACCTGCTCAATTTCGTCTTCCAAAATGGCCTCTTTACCGATCAAAGCGGCAAATTCCGTTTCATTTGGTGTCAAAATATCAATATACGGCAGGAGTTCCGGTACGATTTCATTGTAAGGAGCAGGATTCAAAATCGTTAGAACTCCTTTTTTCTTGGCAAGAATCAATGCTTGTTTGATTGTTTCCACAGGAATTTCCAGTTGAGTAAGTAAGATATCCCCTTGTGAAAGTTCACTGATTGTTTGCTGAACGTAGGCTTCATCGATCAGTCCATTCGCACCGGGGACGACAGTGATACAATTATCCTCTGCTAATTTAAAAATACTCGCAATTCCTGTGAACATATTTTTTTCACGGGAAACAGCCGATAAATCGAGAGCTTCTCTGCTGAGGTGCTGAAGAACCTTTTCCCCAAAAGTATCTTCCCCGATTTTCCCTAAAAATTTTGTTGATGCACCGTAACGAGAAGCTGCCACTGCTTGATTTGCTCCTTTGCCCCCGACAAAATAATCAATTTGCTCCCCAATGATCGTTTCGCCGATCCTCGGCATTCGTGTTGTCGTGATCACGATATCCATGTTCACACTACCTAAAATCGTTATCTTACTCAAAAAATCACCTATTTCTCTTGAATATATAAAAAGGACCAAAGGCTTCCCGACCCTCAATGGTCGTTTCACCAACCTTTAAAAACCCTGTTTTTACAAATAATCGCTGCATGGGCAGATTGGTATGATTTGTGATTGAAAGAAGTGTTTCCCCTTCATCACACTGTTGTTCCAAACAGCTTCTGATCCACTGGCGGCCAAAGCCTTGCCCCGCTTGAGATGGTCTCGCAACGAGTCGCTGAATCGTTCTTATCCCATGATATTCTTTGCTACAATTTGACAATGAGTCAACTGACAAAACACCGACACTTACAATGTTTTTATTTTCATCCTTCAACACCAACAGTTCCTTTTTCTCGATATCCTTCGCTAAGATTTCTAGGGAGGGATAAGTATCAGTCCACTGGTAGATTTTCCTTCTATTCATCTGCTGCTTTGCTTCGATGAACAGTTGAAAAATCTCTGCTAATTCTTGCCGTGACGCCCTTTGTAGTTCATTCATGACTCTAGTAAGGGAGCAATACCAACGACAAAATGACCACTGCTATAATCCCAACGATCGTTGGAACGCTGGTTCGTTTCAGTAACCGAACAGGGCTGACGTCGATTGAAGAAGACACAATCATAATTACAGCGGCAACTGGTGAGATCGTTCTGCCAAGATTGGCGATCATCTGCATTGGCAAGGCGATCAAAATCCCGTCAATTCCCGCTTTAGCGGCAATATCGGGAATCAGTTCAATCACAGCGTAAAACATCGCCAATCCTCCGCCACTCAAAATACCGAACAATGCGGTTGCGCCGCTGAATATCAATGCCGTTAACACGCCAGCAGATTGAGAATTTTCTACCGCACTCATTAGTGAATCAATCACTCCTAAGCTTTGGATAGCTGTGGTAAATAATGATCCACCCACAACCAACATGACTACTTGACTAAACCCTTGTCCCATTCCTTTGAATAGTTCCACTGCACTTTCGTGCGCGATTTTGAAAGATTTCTTTCTCAAACATTCAATCAGTAATGCGACAAAAAAGGAAATCATCGTTAGGACGAAAATATCCATTGTTACACCTTCTTTGAATATACCGATTATACCAACGATAATGATCAACACCAAAGGAAGGAGTGGTAAAATTGCATAAAATCCAGGAACAGCCGTTTCTTCTGACTTACTTTCAATTTCTTTTAGTTCTACAAAGGCATCTTTGCCTTCTTTTTTATCACAATACGTTTGCCAAAAGTAATGAACAATGGCCATGATCAGCAATGTTGGGATGGAAATTTTCGCATGGTACAGAACATAAGTTAAGATGTTGTAATTCAATGTCTGAGCCGCAATCACATTATCCGCACCTAATGGCGTCGGCATGATCGTGGCAGTCATTGCGATAACACCGGCTGCTGTTAAGGAAGAGATACCAATCCCTTGAAGCAGTGGATAAAGGATTGCCATCAAAATTATTGCCAAACTAGATGCACTTGGGACGACTAACGACATCAAATTCCCTAATAAGAAAACGATCGGAATAAATAATGCCTTAGACTTGATTTTGGTCATTGGCTGAACCAGGATATTGACAGCTTTTTGATTGGCACCAATGAGATTCATATAACCTGAATATCCGAATAAGATCATGATCACTAGACCAGCAGAACTTACTTGAGAGATGATCGTATCTTTAAGCTTTAAAAAAATATCGAATAAGGCCAAGCCAGTCCCTTCGCCTTCTGGGTAAAGCGGATTTCCTAAAGCAACGGATGCACAAAGCAAGACAAGTGCCCCAATAATCAAAATCAATGCTGGATTATAACTCTTAATAATAAAATATCCGACGATCCCCAAAACAACGAGTACTAAAATCGCTTCTATCATTTCTTTCCCCTCCTATTTACACTTGCTGATTGCCTGTAAAAACCATTCTTTAAAGAGCGCTTCATCGATATCGACACAAACACGGCAATTGTTTTTCTGCTTCAGACGATTGTTGAGATCGACAATTGTCGCACCTGCTGTGTAGGCTCCTTGTGTTTCGATCGCAACAAAAGTCTCTTGAACAGTGAACATCTCTGGACACAAAAGATAAGCGATCGCGCAACTGTCATACATTTTCAGCCCCGTGCCAAAACTGCCACCACGATATTTTTTGAATAATTGAACCATCATATCTCCGGTTTGATTCATTTCTTTGATTTTTGCGCTGTCTTCTGGGTAAACAAGCGCTTTGGCGCCCACATCTAATGGTGCTACAGAAAGTGGTAAGCCGCTCTCAAAAACAATCGTTGCAGCCTCGGGGTCAATCGCAATATTGAACTCTGACAATACACCAAAGTTTCCTCTACCTAAGGCTCCGCCCATTAAAACGATCTCATCGATTTTTTCTTTGACTTCTGGATAAATCTTAAGCAAAAGAGCAATATTCGTTAGAGGACCTAATGCGACAATTGTGATTTTTTCTTTATTCTTTTTGATCGTTTGATACATCGCTTCCACAGCTGAAGTTTCCAGCAGCAATGAACGATCTGGTTCTGGAAATGAATAGCCGGCCATTCCTGTGACCCCATGAACATCGCTGGCATCTTTGACTGCTCGCGTTAGTGGCTGAGATGCACCTTGTGCTGCTGGAATCGACAAATTCCAAAAGGAAAGCAGTTTCAGTAAATTATTGGTGACATGTTCAATACCGACATTTCCGGCCACTGTCGTGATCAACTTGACCTCCAAGACTTCACTAAATAGAGCAATTCCCAACGCAACTGCATCATCGATCCCCGGATCCGTATCAATAATGACTTCTTTTTTTGACATACGTATTCTCCTCTCACCTTTGATAAAACGTTTTATCATTTTTCTAAAAAAAGCGAACATCTGATAAAGCGTTTTATCTAATGTTCACACAAAGAATAACATCGTTTTAAAGCGCTGTCAATAGTAAAAAAAGAGTTTCGCTAGGAAACTCTTTCAGTCACACTGTTCTTTTTTATCAATCTAGGTGTCAATTGGACGTAACGTGGCTTCTGTCCGCTGATTGCATTCATCAAGGCAAGAACCGTTTTTTCACCTAAATCATTTACATCTTGTTCCACAGACGTTAGAGATACTTCTAAAAGATCATTCAAAACAAGATTGTCGTATCCTACGATCGAAACATCCTCTGGAACCTTGATTCCTAGTTCTTTGGCACGCTTCATAATTCCCAATGCAATCAAGTCGTTGCCAGCAACAATGCCGGTTACATCTCGGTTTTTTAAGAGAATGTCTGCTTTTTCATAGGCGTCTTCAAATTGGAACTTTGTTACCACATGCCAACTGTCTTTTCGTTGGAGATTGAATTCCTTCAGCGCATCTAAATAGCCTTGGTATCGATACACACAATTGATATTTTTATCAGGGTTCATCATCGTGCCGATCTTTTTGTGTCCTTTTTTTATTAGCTCACTGGTAGCAATATATCCCCCATGCCGATTATTATAAAAGACTTGATCGACCTCAAAGTTATCTATTCCTCTATCAACCAAAACGATTGGAACCGAAAGATTCTTCAATCGTTCTTTGGTTTGTACCTCATCCGCGTAGGATTCGGTTGAAAGGGCGATGATCAACGCATCAACGTTGCGGTCAATCAGGAGCTGAATCAATTCCTTCTCAACGTCAACTTTATCATCTGAGTTGACCAAAATCAGCAGATACCCCTGTTTTCGCAGCAAATCTTCTAAGACCTTGGCCAAGTTGGCAAAAAAAGGATTGTTGATATCTGGGATGATCAGTCCGATCGTATTGGTTTTTTTCAAAACCAGGCTTTTAGCCGCAGCATTCGGCGTATAATTGTTTTCTGCCGCCAAGCGCTTGATTTGCTGTTTTTTTTCTTCTGTGATCCGAATCGGTTTGTCATTTAACACTTGAGAAACGGCTGCGATCGATACACCTACTTCTTTTGCAATGTCTTTTAATCTGACTTTCACTGAATACCCCTTTCGCTTTCCTAATTTTGTAAATGAACCAAGCACTCAATCTTATGTTTTCAGTAAATCCTTTTTATACTGCTGAAAAAACGGATTTGAGAATTAGACAAAGATGATTGATTAAAGATTATACTGTTTTTTTGAATTCCTCTTAGATGTTCCACCTCACCCAATCAGCAAACAATTCTGGCCAACGGACAACCGATGCTTCGATCCCGTGTTGATTGCCGTTGGCGGTTTCCGGTGTTCCTAAACTTAGTCCATGACCACCGCGAGGGAAAATGTGCAGCTCATAAGGTATATTAAATTTGCGCAGCTGTTCGGCAAAAAGGAGGCTGTTTTCCGCCAAGACTAATCCATCTTCTAACGTATGCCAAAGAAACGTCGGCGGTGTCTGTTCATTGACTAAAGTCTCTAAAGACAAAGCGGCTTTTTCTGTTTCATAGCGATCTGCTAATAATGAACGGAAGGAATCTTGGTGCCCAAGTTCACCACTAGATAAGACCGGATAACTCAACAGTAACCCGTTAGGTCGCCATTCTTCATTGGCTCCTTGTAAAGCCTCTGCTAGAAAAGGTTGCTGCCAAGACACACCCAGATTAGTAGCTAAGTGACCACCAGCTGAAAAACCGGCAACAATGATTTTTTCAGGATCGACGTGCCAGACCTCATGATTGGTGCGCACAAGACGAACGGCAGCCGCCAATTCCTTTAAGGCTAACGGATAGACAGCCGGTTTGATACTATAATGCAACACAAAGGCTTGGAAACCAAAGCTCATCATTTTGATGGCGATGGGTTCCGCTTCGCGATCAGACAACATTTCATAGCCGCCGCCAGGACAGATGATGACCGCTGGTCGAACACGATCTGGTTCCATTTCAGGAGAATTTTCCATGACATACGTGGTTAAACTGGCTTGGCTTTCTGGTAAAAGTGCGGTTCTTTTTTCATGTATCACGGATTGCGCCTCATTTCATTGTAATTTTATAGACGATTGGTTGGTCGGTTTCAATTGGTTCAAAAGTTAGTTGCAAGCCTTCATCGGTCACTTGCCAATCAATAGGCTGTTCTTCGTGTCCTAGAATCGTCACGGTTTGGATGATGCCGTGAAATTCTGGCAAATTTTGATCTTTAGACTGGGCCAGTGCTTGGATCCTTGCGTGTCCATTCTCAGGACTTGCCATGCCAATAGCATACAACGAATCCCCCTGAACCGTAAAGCGGAAATCCTGGCTCGTGTATGTCGTCGCCTGTGCCTCTTGAAATTGGCCTGAGACAACGGTCGTGGGTCCTTCCCCGGCTTTGCGCCATGGTTTCGCTTCATAAATGGCTTCACCGTTTACATCCAGCCACGCACCGATTTCTTTTAAGATCGTTTGATCTTTTTCTGGGATCGAACCATTCCCTTTCGGCCCGATATTCAAAAGAAGATTGCCATTTTTACTGACGACTTCGATCAAATCCTGTAAAATCTCACGCGTTGTTTTGTAATCCAACGTTGTGGTATAACACCATGAATTGCGAGCGATCGCTGTATCTGTTTGCCAGTAAAAAGGTTGTGGTTCGGCAAATTTTCCCCGTTCGATCTCCACAATACCACTACCAAACATCATGGCATCGTGTTTGTAGCAGATACCAACTTGTTTGCCCCATTCAGCCCCACGATTGTAATAGTAAGCAGCGAAAACTTGCAGGTGCTCCTTGAAGGCTTCGTGTTGGATCCACCAATCAAAATACAGCAGCTCTGGTTGATAGTTGTCGACGAGTTCACAGGTTCGCAGTAGCCAATCATCTAAAAACTCTTTTGAGGGATATGGCTCGCTATACAAATCTTGATTATCAGGTTCTGGCATAGCAGGCCAATAAAAGTCGCCTTTTGCTAACGGTTCCTTGATGTCGCTGTCAAATTCCTTACCATGTCCCATGAAAAACCAATGTTCGGCACGATGAGATGAGGTGCAAAAATGCAGGCCTTGTTCCTCAGCTGCTTCTTTTAATTCCGCAAGAATATCTTTTTTCGGTCCCATAACTGCCGCATTCCATTCAGAAAGCTCGCTTTTGTACATCTGAAACCCATCGTGATGTTCTGCAACGGGAAAAAGATAATTGGCACCGGCTTGTTTGATCAGTCGAATCCACTCATTTGCATCGAATTTTTCTGCAGTAAATATGGGAATAAAGTCTTTGTAGCCGAAGTTTTTTTGCGGACCGTAGGTGTTGATATGGTGATCGTATTCCGGATGGTCTTTGATGTACATATTTCTGGAGTACCACTCGTTATTAAATGCAGGAACACTATACAATCCCCAATGAATGAAGACCCCAAATTTTGCTTTGGGGAACCATTCCGGTAGAACAAAAGCGCCCAAAGATTGCCAATTTGGGAAAAAGGGGCCTTGATGCGCGACTTGGTGGATCGTTTCTACTGTGATCATGGTCTTTCCTCCAAAATACCGACTGTTTCCAGCCATGTTTTTGCAATCAACACATGTCCTGCAGTCGACGGATGCACACGATCACTGCTTAAGACATAGGATGACTGATAAAGCAAAAAATCATCAAACTTTTCCTGCGTATCTCCTAAAAGGATACCATACTCTTGCGCTACTTTAGCAAGCACGTGTTGGTAGTTGGTAAGCATTTCTCTTAGTGGATCTTCTTTGTTGGCTTCAACCATAAACGGGGTCAAGAGAATCATTCCTTTGACACTCGGTAATGTCTGAGCGATCAAATCACGCAACTCTGATTCAAATCTTTCAATCCCCACCAGTTCCGTTTGAGCAAATGTGCCATCAAAATGCCGCCACACATCATTTACACCGATCATGATCGTTACCCAATCTGGTTGAAATGCCAATACATCATCCTTCCAACGCTTCTTCAAATCGACGACTGTATCTCCACTGATGCCTCGGTTAACGATCATTAATTCCATTTGTGGGAGTAATGCTGTGGTATAGGCGTTGATCAGATGAACATAGCCGTCCCCCCATGACGACCATCCCGCAGGTATCGCTTGATAATTTCGATTACTATCTGTGATCGAATCCCCCATAAAAAGCAGACGATCTTTTTTATCCACTATCATTGTTTTCCTCCTTAAAGAAAGAAGACTGATCCGCTGGTGCTGGATCAATCTTCTTAAGTGATTGCTTAACCAAACGCTGTTTACTCACTTTTGTCAAGGAACCGTTGACCAACCATTTTTATGATTCTTTGTTTTTGATTAGTCCCCAAATTCTTTCGCTACTTCTACCCGTTTTTCGTTTTGATCTTTCGCATTATTCATGTCAAATTCTAGCACTGTTTGATAGCCTAAGCCGTCTGCTGTTTCTTGCATTTCTTTTAGCAATTGGTCAAATTCTGCTTCATCTTTGGCAAAAACCATTCGCCAAGAGTACTCGATGATTGTCGCTTTGGCTTGGTTCCGCAACGTAGAGATCTCTGAACTATCTTCTGGCGCTACATAGCTGGCACCAGGGGCAACTAACAATTGGTCGTTCTCCTCTAAATAGCCAATGGTCGATTCTGCACCACCCATATTTTTTGACCAATCTTCTTTTACAGGATCGGTTGTTTCATTTTGATAGCTTTCCCACATCGTATAAGCATATGGGAAGCCGGTATCAGGATTGATATCGATCGGTAATACCGTATTGACGTTTAGCGCGGATACACCATCTTTGTAACTTCCGCCACCATATTCTTCTGGCACATCCCCATCGCCATCTAGCAACGCTTGTTTCCCAAACTCAGTTAAGACAGGCTCGCCATCTTTCATTTCCCAAGTTAAGCCTTCAGGGCCACTACTACCGCTTGTTTGAGAAGAATTTGCTAACACGCCTTCTGAAGAGTAGAGCCAGTCAATAAAGGCTGCGATTCGCTCTGGGTCTTCGGCATTTGAACCGATCCCGATAAATTGTTTGCCACCGTAAACTTCCGCACCATAAGAGAAGATTTTTTGGTCTTGAATCGGTGCCAACATAAAGCCTTTTCCTTCATTCAAGTTCGTAGTCGTATTAAAAGCCGCTTGACCTAACCAAGGCCACCATGAGAATAAGACTTGTCCTTCTTGGAATTTGGCAAAAAGTGTATCGTAATTTTGCGTCGTTGATTCTGGATCCACTAAGCCCATTTGATTGGCTTGGAAATAAAACTTAAGTGCGCGAATATATTCAGAATCACTATCGAGAATGCTTTGATAATCAGAACCATCCGCTTTTGCCAAGACAAAACCTGATTCATCGTACCCATAGTAGGTGACCAGCTGTTTGCCTGCATTCATCATGTTGCCGTCCCAATCGCTGAATAGAGAAAACCCATAAACTTTTTTCCCAGAATCTGTTGTTGGATTGTCTTCTTGCATTTTTTGAATCACAGGAAGCAGGTCTTCCAATGTACCGATTTCTGGATATCCTTGATCCCCATAAAGATCCCAACGCACATAAGCACCAAATGTAGGATCTAATCCTTCTGAAGGATCGGTGGCTTTTAATGTAGAAACGGAAGTTGGAAAGCCATATAGACCATCGGCATCTTTGTTTAGATTTTGAACAGCCGCATCGAAGCGCTGAACATTTTCCATAGTTTCATAATACTCGCTCGCATCGGTCAACAAACCAGCTTCAACCAATTCGTTGTATTGTTGGCCATTATCAACAATGATCAAATCGCCCAAATCACCTGCTGCCGTCCTCGTTTGATAAAGAGTGTCTCCGTTTCCAGCAACGTTTGGTGCGATGATGTTCAATTCCATATTGAATTTATCCCGCACGATTTTGGCAAACCAACCTTCTTGCATCCCCATATAGTTGGCTAGCCCATTATAGACATCGATCGTGATCGTTTCATCGTAGCCACTTTCGCTGGAAGCAGCGTCTGTGTCAGAGTCAGCCGCTCCTCCACAGCCGGCTAAACTACCTAGCAATGTCATGCCTAACA
The DNA here is from genome assembly GCF_002140695.1 of Enterococcus sp. 4E1_DIV0656. NCBI lineage: Bacteria > Bacillati > Bacillota > Bacilli > Lactobacillales > Enterococcaceae > Enterococcus > Enterococcus sp. 4E1_DIV0656. The sequence continues at coordinate 291,784 of NZ_NGLF01000001.1, forward strand.
AACCTGTTGTTACATATTTCGACATTTTTTTCATTTTCTTCCCTCTTTCTTTTTATTAACCTTTCACCGCACCCAACATAATTCCTTTGACAAAATATTTCTGGAAAAGCGGATAAATAAACATGATTGGTAAAACAACAATGACTGAAACGGTCATGCGAATCGAAGTCGGTGTCTGCGTTGTTGCAGCTGAAGCGATACTGGAAAGTGATCCCGATGTATTTTTGACCATTTGTGCCAACGAATTGGCTTGATTGATATACGTATAAAGAAGGTATTGCAAGGAGTAGAGACTTTGATCCGTAATGTAAATCAGTGTATCTTGGAAAGAATTCCATTGACCAACTGCCGAGAAGATCGCGACTGTTGCTAAAATCGGCGTACAGTTGGGTAAAATTACCCGAAAGAATACTTGAATGATGCCAGCTCCATCCATTTCAGCTGCTTCTTGCAACGATTTGGGGATTGACTCAATATAGGTTTTCACTAAGATGATGTTAAAAGGCTGAACGACAGCCGGCAAAATATAGACCCAAAAATTATTCGTTAAACCTAATGTCTTCATCGTGATGAATAATGGAATCAGCCCTGCATTGAAATACATTGTAATCACGACAAAGCGATACCAAAATTTTCGTTTCCACATTTTTTCTTGGGTAAACATAAAGCCTAAGAAGGCTGAAGCTAAGACGGTTGCTGCTGTTCCGATCACCGTTCTAGCCACCGAAACGGTTGCGGCTAATGGCAACCCTTTTAGTTGTAACACTTGACTGTAGTTTTCAAAATGGATCTCTTGTGGAAAAAAGCGAATTTGTCCTAACGCACTCAACTCATTATTACTGATTGAATTAATAATCAAGTAATAAAAAGGATACGCGCAAATCAACGTAATCAGAAAGAAAAAGGTATAATTGAGGATACTAAACGTCAGGTTTTCACGTTTGGGTACTTTTTTCGCCTTTTTCTTTTCACTAATCGATAGTTCCATAGATATCCTCCTCTCCTAAATAATGGAAGTCCCCCGAATTTTTTTCGAAGCAATATTGACGATGGCTAACAAGGCAACAGAAATGACACTTTTTAGCATACTGATCGCGGTAGCCAGAGATAGACTATTTCCGCCCATCCCTAAATTGTAGACATACAAATCGAGGACTTGGATCGTATTTCGATTGAATGCATTTTGGAAAACAAAGTACTGATCCATCCCGTTGTTCAGCAAGTTGGCGATAGACAGCATCAGCATCACAAGGAACGTCGGCATCAAGGCAGGTAGTGTGATATGACGCATCAGATGGAAACGATTCGCCCCATCGATTCGTGCCGATTCATACAATTCGGGGTCAATTCCTGAAATGCCTGCCAGATACATGATGGCACCCCAGCCCAAGCCTTTCCAAATATTCCAAAGACACATCATCAGCCATGTATGATTGCCGCTATCCAAAAATTTGACTGGATCGGTAACGAAGCCCCATTCTTGCAGCAACGTGTTTACCAGCCCTGTTGAAGAAAACAAGCTAAAGGCGATCGTATACACCAAAACCCAACTGATAAAATTTGGCAGCGTGGTCAGCGTTTGGACCAAGTTTTTAAACCATTTGCACTTGATTTCGTTCAGTAAAATGGCGAAGCCTACTGGTAGGATCGAAGTGGCGATCCCTAAAAAACTCATGGCAAAGGTGTTTTTCATTACTTGTACGATCTGATCCACTTGTGTTGGACTAGAGACAAGAAGTCGAAACCATTTGAAGCCTACAAACTCGCTGCGCGCTAAACCTAATGCTGGTTTGTAATCATAAAGTGAATAAATCCATCCGTGCAAAGGAAAATAAGAGAACAAAAACACGAGAATCAGGAAGGGAACGATACATAAAAACAAAATCTTCCCTTCTCGTGTCACCCGCTTATTTTTTCTTGGGACACTGCTTAATTTACTTTCCATTTTCCTCCCCCTTTTTTGTAACCGCTTTTACATTTTTAATACTAGCACCTGAAATCTTATTTGCCACCTGTTAAAAATAGAGGTCAATCCGTACATTTTAGACTTTATTTTTCTTTTATTTATAAAGAATACTGATATATCAAGGTTTCAGATAAAAGACACCTAAATGGCAAGGCTTTCAAAATTTGTTTTTTGCGAGTACTATAGGAATATATCAATTTTGGAGGGATAAAAATGAAGTACAATCCTGATGGTCAACTGTACAAAATAACCACCGTTTTTTCACAATTCACATTGTTAAATTTACTATATATCATTAGCTGTTTGCCAATTATTACGATTGGAGCTGCGACAGCTGCCCTTTATGAAGTGACGATTCGTTATGCGGATGAAGAGCGTGGTGAATTGATCGTGGGCTATGTCCGAGCGCTACGAGCAAACTTTATGAAAGCCACCGGTAGTTTTCTCCTTCTTGGATTGCCCATGGTAGCACTACTGTATAGTAGCTTGTTTTGGTTTTCCTCAAAAACCATTCTTGCCAGTATTTTTGCCTTCGTTCTAATTGTTACAGCTATTTATCTGTTTATTGTGTTAGTCTATTGCCTCGCGTTAATTGGACGTTATGAAAACAGCTTTAGGCAAACATTAAAAAACGCGTTTCTGTTACCGATCGCGGACCCTATCCGTTCGTTAGCCCTCGCGCTTATTCCTATCGCTGCGTTTTGTTTTGTTGTTTTATTTCCGTTGTTTAAATTCCTCTTGTTGATTTTTGGTTTTTCTTTCGTTATTTATTGTAGTTCGTTCCTGTTGCTTTCCATCTTTCGTAATCAGCAAGCATGAAAAAAATCAGTCATCTCTCACTTTTTCGTCGTCTGAGTCAGTTTTCCATTCGGCGACAATTATTCATTCTTTATCTGCCTGTTGTTTTTTTATCCACAGTGACTATTGGTCTCTTATTGGTCTACGATTCAACCAAGCAGCTGACAGGCAATTACCAACACTTGGCAGAGTTGAATGCTCAGCGTGTCAAATCTGTTCTTTTTGATACAACAAACACGCTGACCAACACGGCGAGTTCCTTATCAAACGATACTCATCTACGTCAGCTTTTAACTGCAAATTACCTTGACGACCAAGAAGCGATCGTGGACATCAATAGCTATGATCAGCTAGATGAGATCAGAAATCTTCAAACCTCGATTGCGAAATTAACTATCTATACGACGAATCAAACCATTCCGAACTATAAATATTTTCAACAGGCAGATGACACAATTCAAGCGACCGCCTGGTACCAACGAGCCCTCAAGCAACCCGATGCTTTTTTGATGACGATGCCAGAGGATTACAAAGCAAATCGTTTGAGTCTTTATAAAACGTTGCCTTTGCCTTTATCAAAAGAAACTGCCGTTTTGGAGATCCAAGTCGATTATAATTATCTCAGCAACCGACTTCGTAATTCATCCTATGAATTGGAATTACAGTTAAATGATGATGTCATCTTTTATAGCGACAAAATCAATCAAGTCGGTGAACCGGGACAGCTTACGACTCTTTCTGAGCCGCAAACGAGTGCTGCCTTTTTAAAAGATGATGGTACCAAGGTGATGCTCACCAAAAGCACCTTACCCATGAGTAACAAAGAAGACATCATCACGATTTATAGTGCGGATACAAATGCCTATAGCAATCTACGCGCCAATCTGATCCGTTGGAGCACGATCGTTTTGGTGATTTTGATCACTACTTTCATCATCGTCTTTCTGTTTGCTCGATTCTTTACCAAACGAATTTCTCAACTGCAGCAGGCGGTCTACTTTGCCTCGATCGAGGATTATGATTTCTTTCAAAATATTAGTGGCGAAGACGAAATTTCTCAGATCTCTCTTGATTTCCATAAGATCATTCAACGAATCAAGAAAAAAGAAGAAGAGATCTACCGTTCGCGTCTGGCGCAGCAAGAGCTGTTGACTCAACAACAGCAAATGGAATTTAATATCTTAGCGGGGCAGATCAATCCCCACTTTTTGTTCAACACGTTAGAAACGATTCGCATGATGGCGCTGACTTCCGGCAATTCTGACGTCGTTTACGCCATCAAATTACTGGCAAAATCGATGCGCTATACGCTAGAAGCCCACGGAACCAAGCGAACGAGTTTAGAAGAGTCCTTAGATGCCGTTCACGTATATGTCAAGATCCAGCGGATGCGCTTTGGCGATCGAGTCAACTTTTCCTATTCAGTCTCCAATGAGATCGACCAAAAAGAAGTCCAAATATTGCCCCTCCTGATTCAACCATTGGTGGAAAACGCCATCTCCCATGGCTTGGAAGGCATCACCTATCCAGGGTTTGTCCGTTTGACGATCACCAAAGACGGCCATGATCTGGTGATCGTGGTACAAGACAACGGCAGCGGGATACCGCCAGAAAAACTCGAAGGCTTGCAGCAAAAAATCAAGACGCCCTCCACCCATGCCAAAAAGAACATTGGGCTAGCCAACGTCAATCATCGGGTCAAAATGTTTTATGGACCTGAATACGGCTTGACGATCGAGAGTGTGCTGGGTAGCGGCACACAAGTCATCTTGCGCATCCATGATCTAAGCCAAGATTCATTTTCTCTTCACTAAAACAGTAAAGCCCCCCTTCGATTCCTGTTTCAGAAATCGAAAGGGGGCTTTTGCTTGGTTAGAAATCCCACACACGAACTGTTTGTTGTGGTGAAGAAGCACTGGCGTAACAGCCCACCATGATCCCAGTAAAGACACCACCGACTTCAGTGGTCAGATATTTTGTTTCTCCACTGCCTAAAAGCTGTGCTTGTCCTTGTTCATCAAGAACAGAAAAACGATAGGTTTCTTTATCGGCGCTCAGCTGCAAGGTGACTATATCTGCTGCATAAGGCAGTTTCTTTTCAACTTTCCATAAGGAACCGATTTGTCGGCGGAAAACCAACTGTCGACTGATGGCTGTTTTTTCCAGGTAACCCTCATAGTGATGGGTGGCATTTAAGAAAACCGTCAATCCTGCTTGCCCATCCGTTAGTTGCCGACAATCAAAGGTTGCCTGAAATTGTTGCTCAAAGGCGGTTTGCCGTTGGAACACTGCGGCGAGTTTGCCTTGATCGGACAGACCCGTCTGATTAGGATGCAGCAAGAAGCCATGTGGCTCTTCTTCAATCAACGTCGGGGCCCATTCGAATAAAGTCACGTAATCAGGCTTGCTGCTCTCCTTCCGTGTTTCCTTTGGTACCACCGCTGTGTCTATCTGAACGGTTTCTGGCAAGTGACCTTCCTCGCCAAACACCGGCCATTGGTTTGACCAGTCCACCGGTAGCAGGCATGTTTCCCGACCTAACAAATGCCTCAAAGGATAGCTGATGGGGCGTACTGCCAGACAAACTGCCCACCAGTTGCCTTGGATATCTTGCACGAGGTCCGCATGCCCTGCAGCTTGCAGCGGCAGATTCGTACTGCGATTGGTCATCACTGGATTATTGGAACATGCTTCATAGGGTCCCGTCAAGGAACGGCTGCGGGCCATGGTCAGCATATGCCCATAGGACGTTCCGCCTTCGGAGATCAACAGGTAGTAATAGCCGTCTTTTTTATACAAGTGGGGGCCTTCTGGATCAGCCGCTCCGCTGCCTGTCCAAATGTTTTGGCGCGGGCCTAATTCTCCAGAAGCCAAATCGATCGTCCGCAGATAGATCTCCTTATGGGTGCCTAAGTAATAGGTCTGCCCATCGTCATCTGCGAAAATCGTCGGGTCGATCCCAGGGGTGTCCAACCAAATTGGGTCAGACCATTCACCGGCGATGTCATCTGTCCAGATCAGAAAGTTGCCTTCTCTTCCTTCGTTTGCCCCAACGTTGGTACAAACGAGGTAAAAGCGGTCCTTGATAAAACGCAAGGTTGGGGCATACAGACCAAAAGCATTGGGATTTTTCGTCGATAACTGCAGCTGCTCAGGTCGCGAAAGTCCATGACCAATCAGCTGCCAGTCTGCCAAGTTTTTACTGTGATAAATTGGTAATCCAGGAAAATATTCAAAAGTACTCGTCACCAGATAAAAGTCTTCACCGACACGGCAAATACTGGGATCTGGATGAAATCCAGGTAAAATTGGATTCGTGATGGTTCGCATCGGCATCTAGAACTCCTTTATCGTGGTTTGGTCAGCCGTCAGCTTATGGCTCGTTTTTCCAGCAGTCGTGTGAATCTGCAAGGATGCTTGCTGGATCCCTGTCAGCTTGACGATCAGTTCTTGATCGACTCTTTCAACAGCCACCTCGCCAATCCACTCACCGTGGTGATCATAGATAGCCGCAGCGGTCTTGTCTTGCGGATCAAAGAGATGGATCGTTGGATGTTCGGCATAGTCATAGACTGCTTTGGTTTGTTCATGGCCTTCGATAATCAGTTGATTTGGTCGGACTAACAGTGGCAAGTGGAAATAATCATAGGTTTCTTGGTACCAACGTCCGCCCTCGTAAGCTTTGCCAGATAAATAGTCGATCCAATGCCCCTTCGTCTTCGGTACGTAAAAGGAGACCGTTCCTTGATCATTAAAAATGGGCGCAACTAAAAGGTGTTCCCCCAGCATGTATTGGCGATCCAAATGATGGGTCATCTCGTCTTCAGGAAACTCTAAGACCATCGCCCGCATCATCGGAATCCCCGTTTGGGCGGTTAGCACCGATTGAGCTTGCAAGTAAGGCATCAAGGACAATTTTAACTTGGTAAAGGCTTTGGCTACCGCCACGGCTTCGTCGTCATAAACCCAAGGCACTTTGTATTCCCAGCTGCCATGGTAACGGCTATGGGAAGACAGCAGACCAAATTGTGTCCAGCGCTTGTAAAGGTCTGGGGTTGAGCCAGCTTCAAACCCTGAGATATCGTGGCTCCAATATCCAAAGCCGCCTAACCCAAAGGACAGACCTGCCCGCAGTGACTCTGCCATTGATGGATAATCTGAGGTACTGTCGCCACCCCAGTGTACAGGCAAGCGTTGCGAACCAACCGAAGCTGCCCGCGCAAAAACGATGGCTTCTTCTGCTCCCTTGACTTCTTTCAGCAAGTCAAAGACAACTTTATTGTATAGGTAGGCGTAATAATTGTGCATTTTTTCTGGATCAGAGCCGTCATAGTACACCGCATCGGTGGGAATCCGTTCACCAAAATCCGTTTTGAAGCAATCCACACCCATGTCTAATAAGGCACGCAGCTTGCTATTGTACCAAGCGACCGCTTCAGGGTTGGTGAAGTCGACGATCGCCAAACCTGCTTGCCATTTGTCCCATTGCCAGACATCTCCATTGGCGCGTTTCAAAAAGTAGCCATTGGCCATCCCTTCGTCAAACAAGGGTGATTTTTGCCCAATGTAAGGATTGATCCAGACACAGATTTTCAATCCTTTGGCTTTCAAGCGCTGCAGCATTTTTTCCGGTTCTGGGAAAGTTCGTTCGTCCCACGTGAAGTTGCACCACTCGTATTCCTTCATCCATAAGCAGTCAAAATGAAAGACCTCAAGGGGAATCTCACGTTCTGCCATACCGTCTACAAAAGATGTTACGGTTTGTTCATCATAATCCGTCAAGAACGAGGTACTTAGCCACAACCCAAAGGACCACGCAGGTGGCAGCGACGGTTTCCCCGTCAAATCAGTGTAGCGCTGGATCACTTGTTTTAACTCATCACCGGCGATCACAAAGTACTGCAGCGTTTGTCCTGGATTGCTGAATTGAACACGAGAAACTTTTTCACTCCCCACTTCAAATTGCACCCGGTCGGGTGAATTGACAAAGACGCCATACCCTTTATTACTTACATAAAACGGAATATTTTTGTAAGCTTGCTCCGTACCAGTGCCCCCGTCGGCATTCCAGATATCAACACTTTGGCCGTTCTTCACGAAATTTGTAAAGCGTTCCCCTAAACCATAAATCGTTTCTCCCACATCCAGGGTCAACTGTTCGCTGATATGGGTATTTGCTTGCGGATCAATCACTAAGGCTTTGCTGCGAGGTTTGCTTTGGGTAATCAGCTGTTCTTTGTAATAAAACGAAGCTGTCACATTTTCCTCTTTGCTGATCACGACTTGCAAGTCTCCCGAGCGAAAAACATACGATTGCTCATCTTCTGAAATATCAGGAGTGATCTCTTCTGTCATCAATTCAAAGTTGGGGGCTTTGGCTTGGACCCCTTTATAATTGTAGAGGGTGATCCCAATGATATTGGTTCTAGGGGTAGTAACTTCCATCGTTAACAATCCGCCATCCAGTGTTGCCCCTTTATGCCCGACATAGCTATAAGGCAGATATAAGACCAATTTGTTTTCTTCTTTACGGGCATCGTAGACATGCACCGCAAATTTCACATCAAATCCTTCACGAAATAACCAACCGCCATCTGAAAATTTCATTTTTTTCCTCCTTGTTGGATCAATGTCAACGCCCCTAACAGACCAGAATCATTATAGTAACGACAAGTCTCTATCGGCACTTGGAAATCCGGCCAATGGGGGTTCTCATTGATTGCTTGTTTGATTATAGCTAATAGATCAGGGTTTTGGCTGATGCCGCCGCCGATCAGTATTTTTTCGGGATTCATCGTGACAGCTAGGTTGTAAATCGCAAGTGCGACATAACGTGCCCACTGTTTCAGAATCTCTTGCGTTTCAGGATCACTCGACCGCTGCTGCATGATGGTTTCGCCTAAAATCTCCTCTGATTCAGGAATCGCTTTTGCCCGTCGATAGGCATCAATCAGTCCTCTCGTTGAAGCTAGGTCATGGAGGGTCGCAAAAGAAGATGCTTGAAAATCAGTGATCATCATTCCGAATTCTCCTGCCCGAAACCCATTTCCGTGAATCAACTGGCGCTGATGAACGAGCGCGCCACCAATACCGGTGCCTAATGTGATCATGACAAAATCTTGTACGTCAGTAGCATTGCCGGTCGAGAGTTCTGCTAAAGCAGCACATTTCGCATCATTTTCGATCCAGATCGGATAAGACTTGGTTAAACGCTGCTGTAGCTCTTGTACGACAGCACAGCCGTGTAAAGGAGCCAACGCCCCCGCCATGATCGCTCGGCCATTGACTGAATCAATGAAACCAGGAAAACTCAGCCCGATCCCTTCGATAACATGCGCTTGCTCGACTTCTTGTATTTTGGCAGCTAAGGCAGCAAAAAATTCATCCCGCGTATTACTCGGGGTTTTGATTTTGCCTCGGTCCAGCCATTGATTCTTCTCGGTAAAAACCCCGAATTTGATATAGGTCCCGCCTACATCAAAGCACAGGCGTACATCTGTCATTTCTCCTCCTCCGTTCAAAAAGCGCTTACAGTTTCATTTAAATTATATAAAAGAAAAAAAAGAAAGCCTACCAAGCAATTTAGTCATCGTTACCCTAAAAAATAGATGTCCGTAGAAAATCACAGACATCTTTGTGGTTATTCATTTTTCCGAAACTCATTCGGTGAAACCCGATGGTATTGTTTGAACTTTTTATAGAAATAATCAACATTGCTGTAGCCCACCAATTCAGCAACTTCGTAGACCATTAGATTGGAATGACGTAAGATTTCCACCGCTTTTTCCATTCGTACTTCATCCAAGAACGCCAAATAATTTTTACCGGTTTCTTTGCGAAACTTCTTGCCTAGATAGGCACTATTGTAATTGAAACGTTCCCCGATTTTTTTCAAGGTCAAATCTTCTTGATAATGCTTTTTTGTGTATTGGATCAATTCTGCAATGATATCGATTTGGTTCAAACTGCTGGCGACTGTTGCTTGCAAGTCTGCTAGTTTTTCGGTGATCACCTCTTGTAGCATCGGAAACGTTTGGGCGAGAAAAATCTGCTGATGCACTTCGTCTGTCGACCATTCGATCGCTAATGCTACTTTTTCACTGATTTGATGCTGCAGCCATTCGATGTCGCCATTGACTTGCCATTTGATCTCTTCTTCCAATGCCAATAAATGATAAAAGGTTTGATAATAGCGGAATAACGGCTGTTCCAACGGATCGTTTGCCAAAATCGCTTTTACTAATTCTTCACGCAAATCGCTTCGTTCTTCTGCTTCTTGGGTCGTATCCAAAACATGGTGAGAAATGACTTGATTGGGAAATAAGAAAATCAATTTACTTAATGTCTGGATATCGATCATCAATGGCTTCAAGTTCTCTTGCGCCGCAAACCAGCGGGAGATCAAGATCTCTTGATGAGCCATTTTTTTGCGGCACCACGCATCGATCGCCTCGTCGGGAAAGCGTTCCTCGTTTAACAAAACCAAATACCGATGATGCCGATGGATCAAGGTGATGACTTGCGCCACTTGCTCCTGCAATTTCTCAACCAGCTTTTGGGCATCTGCCTCCTCGGAAAGTCGCAATAGCTTGATGGCTTGTGCGTCTTTGATCCCCGTTTGATCCCCGCCAAACAATTTCTCCATCAACTGACTCTTCTGATTTTTCTGCTGATCGGTCTTGGCTTTTTGATCGATTTTCGTCAAAATACCGATCAGCTCTTCTTCATCAACTGGTTTCAGCAAATAGGTCACAGCGCCCAGTTGCAACGCTTGCTTGGCATAGTCAAAATCTGAGTAGCCGGACAAAATAATGGCAAAAAACAAAAGCCCTTCCTCCGATGCTGCTTGCACCATCTCAAGACCATTTTTTCCCGGCATACGGATATCAGCGATCACAACGTCTGGCTTCAATTCGCGGATCATTGCCAAGCCATCTTCGCCGTTTTCCGCCGACCCGACAATTTGATACCCCAGACATTCCCAATCGATGATCAGAGGCAGTCCATTTCGGATCGATGCTTCATCATCAACGATCAACACTTTACGCATTTTCCAACCTCCATTTTCAGCTACTCCTTCGTTACATCATGTTTCACTTGTCAAACTTGCCCCATTGGTGCGAATCACCTCTTGATACCAATAAAAACTATCCTTCGGGATGCGCGCCAACTGACGTTCGTTTTGATTGTCGCGATCGACATAAACAAACCCATAGCGTTTTTGGTATCCATTCAACCAACTTAGTAGATCTGTAAAGGACCAAGCACAATAGCCGATCAGCTCAACCCCATCCGTGATAGCCTTTTGCAGTTCCGCCAGATGTTCCTGCAAATAGGTAATGCGGTATGGATCATGGATCTGTTTGTCTTCTGTCAATTGATCGATGGCGCCTAACCCATTTTCAGTAATAAAAATCGGCAAGTCATAATTGGCTTGGATACGTCGCAAGGCTACACGGAAACCAACGGGATCGATCTCCCAGCCCCAATCTGTTTTTTTCAAGTGGGGATTTTCCGCCGTCGCAAACATGGTTTCTTCTGGTGAGAACTCGCCAGCTGCCGCTTGCATCAAATACGGATCGACTTTAGAAAATTCTTTCTTTTCAGCTGACTGCTTTTGCAAATTGTTTTGTTGGGCCGTTCCACCGTGATAGTAATTGATCCCTAAGAAGTCAGGTTTTGCCTGTTTTAATAGTGCTTGATCTTCTGGAGTGACTTCAGGAGCCAGACCGACTTTGGCTAATTGCTTGTAGACAAATTTCGGGTATTCGCCTTTGCAATAGACATCTAAAAACCACGCGTTGTTGAAGGCTTCGCCATTTTCTGCAGCCAGCACATCTTCTGGGTCACAGCTAAACGGATACATCGGACCATAGCCAAAACTTGGACCAATCTTGCCCTGTGGAACCAGCTCATGGAACAAATTAATTGCCTTTGCATTGGCAAGGTTGATGATATGATTGGCTGCATACATCCGTTTTAAGTCCTTCAAGCCCGGTGGATGTGCCGCCCAACGGTACCCAAGAGAAGTGAAGACATTTTGTTCATTCATGGTGACCCAATAGGTGACTTTCTTTCCTAAGCGTTCAAAAAGGATTCGGCAATACCGTTCAAATGCCGCTGCTGTTTCTCGTCCCTCCCATCCTTGGTATTTGTCTTGCAAAGCCTGAGGAAGATCCCAATGATACAGCGTCAAAATCGGTTCTACTCCTTGCCGAAGCAATTCGTCCACCAGCTTTTCGTAAAACGCCACACCAGCTTCATTGACCGCACCTTCGCCATCAGGCACGATTCGCGACCACGCCACGCTGAAGCGATAGGCTTTCAAGCCCATTTGCTTCATCAAGGCAACATCTTCTTTGTATCGATGGTAGTGATCGATCGCCACTTTGCCGTTGGTTTCCTCAAAGGTATTGCCGGGAATTTGGGCATAGGTATCCCAAATCGACGGACCTTTGCCGTCTTCTGCCCATGCACCTTCAATTTGATAGGCCGCCGAAGCCGCCCCCCATAAGAAGTTTTCTGGGAAAGGATCTAAGTTTGTGTGAAACATCAAGTTGCCTCCTTCAATTCCTAAACCGAGTTAAATCGGTTACATTTTATCGTATCATAATTTGGTTGATTCGTAACAATTGCCAAAAGATATTTTTTAGGTGAAAAAACTGTCGCTCCTCAGAACGACAGTCGTTTCTTATTAAAACAGGTAATCATTCAAACGAGATTTCACATATTCAATGTGGCTGGATTCTAATTCGATTTGATCATGCGCCAATGCGTAATCTGTCAGTGTTTCTAAGTTTTCCTCATCAGCAACGATCTTCGCTCCGATGCCTTCTTGGAACGAGGCGTACCGTTTTTCCTTCAACTCGTCTAAGAAGCGGTCTTCTTTCAGTTTCGCTGCTGCTTTTAACGCTCGGGCATACGTATCCATACCAGCGATGTGGGCTAACAACAGATCTTCCATTTCAAATGACGAACGACGGACTTTAGAATCGAAGTTGATTCCTCCCGGTGCGATGCCGCCGTTTTCTAAGACTTCGTATAAAGCGAGTGTCGAGTCAAAAACGTTGGTTGGAAATTCATCCGTATCCCATCCTAACAGCATATCTCCTTGGTTGGCATCCAGTGAGCCTAATGCGTTATAGCTACGGGCAACGGCGATTTCATGTTCAAAGGTATGGCCAGCTAATGTTGCATGATTGGCTTCTAGGTTTAATTTGAAATCTCCTTCTAAGCCGTAGTGCTGAATGAAGGCCATCGTTGTCGCTGCATCAAAATCATATTGGTGCTTTGATGGTTCTTTTGGTTTCGGCTCTAATAAGAACTGCGGTTTATGACCGATTTTTTCGCCATAAGCGATCGCCATTTTGAATAGACGGGCGATGTTGTCTTGTTCAAATTTCATGTCTGTATTCAACAAGGTTTCATAGCCTTCACGGCCGCCCCAGAAGACATAGTTTTCACCGCCTAATTTTTTCGAGATATCTAAGCCTTTTTTAACTTGGGCTGCTGCATACGCGTAAACTTCCGCATTATTGGTGGAAGCAGCGCCGTTGTTGAAACGAGGGTGTGAGAACATATTTGCTGTATTCCATAAGAGTTTGATCCCCGTTTGTTCCATTTTTTCTTTGATCAAATCGGTGATTTCGTCTAAGTTTTGGAAAAATTCTTCTAACGTTTCTCCCGCAGGTGCCACGTCAACATCATGGAAACAGAAGAACTCTGCCCCTAATTTTTCGCAAATCTCAAAAAAAGCTTCTACTCGATTTTTCGCCGTTTCCATTTCGGTGTCACCGATCCACGTCCGTTTGTTGACGGGTGCGCCGAAAGGATCGGAACCATCTTGCGTCATGGTGTGCCAATAGGCAATTGCAAAACGTAGATGATCTTTCATTTTCTTGCCTAAAACAACTTCTTCGGCATCGTAATGGCGAAATGCAAACATATTGTCTGTTTTAGGACCTTCGTAGCGGATTTTTTCGATTTCTGGGAAATAAGTCATTGTTGTTGCCTCCATTTTATGTTTTTTAGTGTAATAAACTAACTTACTTAGTTCCAATCATTTAGAACCAATAACGATTCCTCGCTTTGATCAAACAAATTGTCTGCTGCCATTACGCTATTCGAGCTGCGCCAACGCATGGCAGATAGGCGCGGTCTGCTGGTAGACGGTCCGGTAGATCGCATAAATTTCTTGGTATTTGGCGACATTTTCAGGAATCGGTGCAATTGCCTTGCTGTATTTGACAAAGGTGTTAACACAAGCGGCCGCATCTGGATAAATGCCACTGCCGATTGCTGCCAGCATTGCTGCGCCCATACCTGGACCTTGTTCAGTAGATAAAGTCAGCATTTCTGCATTAAAAATATCGGCTTGCATTTGCAGCCATTCGGCATTTTTCGCACCGCCCCCCACAGAAACGATCTGGGTGAATTTCCGCTGTGCTCGTTCTTCCATGATCATTTGGGAATCTTTCAGAGAGAAGGTGATCCCTTCTAAGACGGCACGACTGAAATGCTTTTCGCGATGCCGTGTGTCAATACCAATAAAACTTCCCCTGATTTGGCTGTCGGTATGTGGTGTGCGTTCGCCCACGATATAAGGCGTAAACAGCAGGCCTTCTGCCCCCGGTTTTACCTCACTGATCGCTGAAAGCAATTCCTGAAACGATTGGTTTGGGGCAAACGTATCACGATACCAGCTTAAGGAATTTCCAGCGGCTAAAGTGACCCCCATTGAATACAACTTGTCTTTGATCGCATGACGGAAAAGGTGTAGATCGCCTTGATAATCAACCTCTTGCGCTTCTTCAAAGGATAAGAACACACCGCTAGTGCCAATCGACACCATGCCGACACCTTCGGCGATGATCCCGGACCCTAATGCAGCACAGGCATTGTCTGCGCCACCTGCATAGATCGTCACCTCTTGTTCAAAGCCAAAGGCTTCTTGCAGTTCTTTTCGCATTTGCCCTACAGGCGCTGCTGATTCAAAAAGCGGCGGCAGTAAATCCGATGCGATTGCGAATTTTCCTAGAATGGCTTCAGACCAGCACTTCTTTTCGATATCCAGCAGTAACGTACCCGCCGCATCAGAATAATCCATCGAATAGTTACCTGTCAGCCAAAAAGCCAAGTAGTCTTTTGGCAGCATCATGTGACGAACTTGTTGCCAATGTTCAGGCTCGTGTTCTTGGACCCATAAAATTTTGGGTAAGGTGAACCCTTCCAAAGCAACATTCTTGGTGATTTCTTTTATTTCCTCTCCAAAGGATGCCATGATCGCTTGACATTGTTTGGTGGTTCGAACGTCATTCCATAATATTGCCGGGCGAATGACTCGGTTTTCTTCATCCAATAAAACAAGACTATGCATTTGCCCGGAAAAGCTGATGCCGATCAATTCTTTCTGCAACGTTGGAAGCTGCTGGATCAAGGTTTTGATTACCTTATCTGCCGCCTCTTGCCAATGCACAGGCTCTTGCTCACTGAACCCCGGTCTAGGGGATGACAATGGATAGTCAACACTTGCTGTTCCTTGGAGTTCCCCGGTTTGATCAAAAACTAAGCCTTTTAACGCACTTGTTCCTAGATCCAACCCTAAAAAATAAGCCATCTCTTCTCTCCTTCCTCTGTTTGAAGCAGTTAACCATTGCCTCTCAATCGGTTAATTAGCATTCAAAACTAACTAATTGGATAGTAAACGATTCTCGCATTCCTGTCAAGCGCTTTCAACAAATCTTTCTATGATTTTCGTTCTCAAACTGCTGCTTCTACATTCTTCGTCTTTTCTTTATTCTTCAGCTTGCACAATATTAATTTGCACGGTAAACTAACACTAATCACATCTATGAAGAGGAGAACACATGATTATCAATAAAATGGGCATACGCGAACAAAATGAAGCGGCTGTATTGAAGACGATCATTGACAATGAAAATGTGTCACGAGCGGAAGTGTCAAATTTGACCCATCTCAATAAAGCGTCTGTTTCTCAAATAACAAAAAAACTGATCGACACGGACTTCGTTCGCGAAGTCGGCATTGGGGATTCCACTTCGATCGGTGGTCGCAAACCGATTCAATTGCAATTCAATCACCGCAGCAGCTTAGCTGTTACCTTTGACATCGGCTATAACTATGTTCGTGGAATGCTTTCTTATATCAATGGCGAGATGATCGCCTCCGCCGATCATTCCCATGAATTGATCACCAAAGAAAATGTACTGGCGACGATCGATTCTATGATGAAAGAATTTTGGCCGCAAATGCCGCAAACCACTCATGGATTAGTAGGAATCTGTTTGGCGATCCACGGCATCGTTCACAATCAGACGGTCACCTTTGCCCCCTACTACGACTTGGAACACTTTGATTTGATCGCCCCTTTGAGCCAAAAATACAATACGGCGGTCTATATAGAAAACGAAGCCAATCTGACGGCTTTAGGCGAGTACTGTTTTTCTTCTGATTCCACGAATTTACTGAGCGTCAGCGTCCATAGTGGGATCGGTGTCGGAATCATCGTTGATGGGCAGCTACAAACCGGTACTCACGGCATGGCGGGGGAAGTTGGCCATTCTACGCTCTTTCCTCACGGCAACTTGTGCCCTTGCGGCAATCGAGGCTGCTTAGAGCAATATGCGTCGAACAAAGTCTTGTTTGACACCTACAGTCACTATACAAAAACAGCGTTCGTTAATTCGGATACCTTTGCACAAGCCTATCATGCCGGAGAAAAATCAGCAGTCGAATTGGCGCAACAAAATGTTGAGTTTCTTAGTATTGGGCTAAACAATGTCATCACTTTTTCTGATCCCGAAGAAGTCTATATCAACAGCTCGGTCTATCGCAAAATTCCTGATTTATTACTGGCGCTGCAACAAAAATTGACCAGCCAGTTCACCAAAAACACGAAGATCAAAAACAGCCGATTAGGCGATCAAGCCCCGCTGTTTGGCGGTAACGTTTTAGTGGCGAAACATTTCTTGAATATCAACGATTTGCGCTTTGCAGCACTTGATCTCTCCCGTGTGATCCATTAAATGAATGCTGGACTGAAGACTCAGTCCAGCGTTTTCTTTTGGGAAAAAAGGTCTCGCTATCCTTTGATTCCGCCAGCCGTCACACCGCCCACGATGTATTTCGATAGAAACAGGTAAATCAGCAATAAAGGAATAATACTTAATGAGATCCCTAGATACATACTGCCAAATTCAGTACGGTAAACATCAGTTTTCAGCAATTGGACCAGCATCGGCAACGTATACTTTTCCGTATCGTTGATCAAGATCAAGGGCATCAAGAAATTATTCCACGAGGTCACGAACGAGAAAATCGCCATGGTGGCTAAGCCCGGTTTCATCAAGGGCAACATGATGCGATGGAAAATTTTGATTTCGCCGGCTCCGTCCAAACGAGCAGAATCTGCCAAATCAGGATGATAGATCGTTTCTAAGTATTGCTTTAAGAAAAAAACGGTAGCAGGTGATGCGATCGCTGGTAAAATCAATGGCAGAAAATTATTTAAGAGCCCTAAGCGATTCATAAATTGATAAAAACCGATCATGCTAATTTGCTGAGGGATCATGATCAGCCCAAGAATGACAGCAAACAGGACTTTCTTGCCACGAAACTCATAGGCGATCACGCCATAAGCTGTCAATGCCGAAAAATATACATTGAGAACGGTAGCGCCAGCCGCAATCAAGAAACTATTTTTAAATCCATTGAAAACATTGAAGCCTCTGCCCATTAAGACGGACCAGTTGTATTGGAGATTACCGCCAGGCCACAAGGACAGCCCTTGCTGGATCTGTTCTGCTGAACGGGTCGCATTGACTAAGACGACCCAAAACGGCAGAATACTTAAGATCGTCAGCAACACCAAAAAGACATAGATCAACAATCGTTTTGCTCGATAGCTATTTTCCATTTATTTTCGCCCCACTTTGCTGTTTTCTTTGAAAAATTGAAACAATAACGTGCTTAATACGATCGAAAGTACCAATAATAGCACCGACGCGGTTGCGGCAACGTTGAAATTCCGACTCCCGGTAAAGGCTTGGTTGTAGATAAACATCGTGATCGTTAAGACACTATTGTTGGGATTGCCGTTTGTCAGCAAAAAAGGAATGTCGAACATTTGCAAGCCGCCAATCAAAGACGTCACCAATGTATAAAGCAAGATTGGTTTTAACAAAGGCAGCGTGATCTTGCGGAAAATTTGACCATCATTGGCTCCATCGACCATTGCTGATTCAAAAAGAGCATCATCAATGCTCAAAATGCCCGAAACCAAAACGATCGTTGTCTGACCATACCACATCCAAAATTGGATAAAGGAAACGATCAGCCGAGTGCCCGTTTCACTACGGAAAAAGTCATAGGGCTGGTCCAAAACACCGAAATGCTGCAAGACTAGGTTGATCGGACCTAACGGAAAACTGAACAAAACGAAAAATAAGATTGCTACTGAAGCGGCAGTAATGATGTTGGGTAAGTAAAAAGCGACTTTGAAGAAGCCTTTCCCCCGCAAACGCAACTTGATATTGGTAAACCATGCCGCCAGCAACAGAGCCAAGCCAATTTGAGGGACAAAGTTTACGCCCCACAAAATAAAGGTATTGCTGATCGATTTTAAAAATAACGGGTTGCGAAAAATCGCAAAATAGTTATCCAGTCCGACAAGATTGGCAGCTGGATTCCACCCTTTTAGATCCGTAAAGCTTAGGTAAATCGTATAGAGAATTGGATAAAGCTGAAAAACCAAGAATGCTAGAAAAAATGGTGTGATAAATAATAGCCCATAGCGATGATACTGTTCAAATCTTCTCTTATTCTGCATCGTAATCCCCCTGATTTTTTTCTTCTACTGCCAACTTCTGCCTGTAAAGACAAGCCATTTAAGCAGCGCATAGTACCTAGAAAAGGTTGAAACCGACCCCGTCTTCGGTGCCGGTTTCAACAACACCTAATCTACTTGAACATCTGGATAAGCATTGACGACCGCATCTTTAAAGTTTTGGATCGCCGTTTCCTGATCCACTTCACCTTTTGAATATGGTGTCAAACAACTATCCGTAAAGAGGGTTTCAATCGTCTGGTCATACTCGGTCAGAATTTTCGCGTTGATGTCTTGAACCATATCGGCAAATTCTGCATAGTGGTTTTGACCGCCTAAAAATTCCTCTTCATATTCGCCTTTAATTTCTTCAACGACTCGCTCATTTGATACAAAATCACCGGTATCTTCGGCCCATTGTTTTAAAAATGCTTGATCTGTGGTCAAGTAAGCCACCAATTGCGCAGCTTCTTCTTGCATCTCAGAATTTGCCGTAGCACCGATCCATGTGCCGCCCCAGAACCACGACGAAGGTCCTTGGATCATGCGCCAGTCGCCTTCTGTTGAGCTGGAGTTATCGGCAGCTGTCGCATTTGGTTTTAACCAATAGTGCAGCCCCCATGTCGGCAAACTATAACCGAATACATTGTCGCCATTCATTCCAGCAAACCAAGCTTCTGACTGTCCTTCTGTATCTTGTGTCAGGCCTTCTTCTACAAATTTTCGTGATACATCCAACAAGTCATACAAACTGTCGTCGATCACTAATTTGCCGTCTTCAACCCAGCCATGTTCGCGTTGACCATAAAAAGGCTTCGCCAAATCTTGGACACTAGAGATCATATAGGTGGTTCCACCACTTTTTTCTTTGACTGCTTTGGCTTGCTCATAGAACTTGTCATAGTCTGACAAGGCCGCTTGCGCAGCCGCTGGATCATCGATTCCTAGCAGCTCTTCTGCCATCGATTCCCGGTAATAAAACCCGCCAGGAGCAGCTTGCCAAGCCAAGGCATGAAGAACCCCGTCTTTTGAAGTCCCTACGTCTTTGACATATTGATACGTATCTGCTGAGGCTTCATCAAGCCCCAGTGAACCAAGGTCTGCCATCATGCCTGATTCCACATATTTTTTGACAAAGGCAGATTCTAAAGCAATCACATCTGGTGCATCTTTGGAACCGAGAATCGGATCGAGCTTGGTCTCGAATTGGTCAGAAGGAATCTCCACGATCCGAATGTCATAGGCCAAGTCGTCATGCGCCGGCAAATAGTAATCATTGATCATCGTTGATAATTCTGAAGTAAAGGTCCAAACCACGAGTTCATCCTTGCCACTACTTCCCGTTGCGCTATTATCTGAGCTGCTGTTTCCAGAACCATTCCCGCAGCCACTAAGCATAAAAGCTGCTAAGCCCGCCAATGACACTGTTTGTAAGACCCGTTTCCAATTTTTCATCTTTCTTCCTCCTCGATTTTTTGATAGTCAAATGAATCAAAATCAGCCGCCAAACGATTGCCGGTCGTATCAATCGCAAACATCCCTACAAAAGCCCCTGTAAAGAACCCACCGTAATGTTCTGCTACATAGTCGTCAGACAATTGCAAGCTGTCAAATAGCTGATCGATGACCTGCCACTCTTTTTGATCAAACGAGTACGCGTATTGATAGTGGGCATAATTAACGATCGTTTTGAAGTAGACTGTTTGTACATCGGCTGGTATCACAACTTCTGGTGCTTTTTGACTCTTCAGTTGGCCCTTTTCGCTTGTCAATACAGTGATGATTCTGCCTTTCGTCTCATCATGAGTGATGTAGATCGCCGACCAGTTTTGTGTATTGTAGTAATTCGTCATGCCTGCTAACTGTAGAAACGAGTTCGGTGAAAATTCGACGGCAGTCGTTGCTTCGAAACGAAAATCGCTCCATCTTCTTGCCACCAGTGCTTGATGGAACAAGGAATTGAACGACTCTCGCCCATACAAGCGCAAGTACCCTGGTCGTGCGGTCAAACTACCGATTTCCTCAGAAAAAGGAATCCGCAAGGTTTGAAACACTGGTGCCAACGACGCCTCTTCAAAATCATCAAAGCCTGATTCTGTTTCCCACGGATGTTCGGGCAGCTGTGGCTGTGGGACTTCCTCTTTTGGAAAGTTTCCGCCTGTGATATACGGCCAATCATTTTCCCAATAAACAGACTGGATCGCTGTTTCTCGTCCGAGCGGGCAATAGCCGCGATTTTCTAAGAGGGGCGTTTCTGGATACTTCAGCGCTCGCCCTGTTAAGTGAACAAAATACCATTCATCGGTCTGCGTTTTCACAAATGAACCATGGCCAGCTTTTTGTAGCAGGATCTCTGGCTGTCCCCAGGAACTGATCAGAGGGTTTTGAGGATGAACTTCATAAGGCCCTTCGATGTGCGTCCCACGAGCGATGGTACTTGCATGTTCAAACTTGGTGCCGCCTTCTGCCGTCAATAAATAATAATAGCCGTTCACTTTATACATAACCGGTGCTTCCGTCAATTTGCGCTCTGTTCCTTTGAAGATGATTTTGGGCTGCCCCACCAATTTCTTGGCTTGCCAATCAAACTCTTGGAGAGCGATCCCATAAAAGGAATGGTTTGTCGGACGATAATCCCAAACCATGTTCAAAAAATATTTTTTGCCGTCGTCGTCATGAAATAACGAGGGATCGAAACCAGAAGAATTCATATAGATTGGTTCTGACCAATCCCCATCAATGGTCTCACAGGTGATCAAATAATTGTTCACATCTTTCCAACTATTAGATTGTGTTTTGACATCTGAATAAATCAACCAAAAACGACCATCACTGTAACTTAAGTTTGGCGCCCAAACACCCCCAGAATCTGGGTTTCCCAGCATATTCAACTGACTGACACGATTGACTGGTGTACTGATCAAGCGCCAGTTCTTCAAATCCTTCGAATGGAAGATGCGCACACCTGGAAACCATTCAAAGGTCGACGTAGCAATGTAATAATCTTCTCCTGCACGACAAATACTCGGGTCTGGATGAAAGCCTGTTAGTATCGGATTGGTAATCAAAAAAATTTCCTCCTCTTTCCCTTTTTGGCATTTTGTGATTCAACTGAGTGTCAGTAGGAATGAGCTTCATCCAGTTAGTAAGTTTTCTTTACTAATATACCTAACAAAAAAAAGAAACTTGCTGCTGCAGCTCATTTTAAAAATATTCACTAATCATTGTTCTATTTACTTTCTTCAGCTGAACTGTCATAATTATAGAATGAAATCGCTATCATTCACAGGACGATTTCCACACATCGATAGACAAAAAATGGAGGATAGATCGCGTGACTATTTTAGAAGAATACCATTTCGGCGAATACCTAGGCGTTTCCAGTTACCATCCCTACTCGCTTAATTACATGGAACATTTTCATCGTTCCTTTGAATTGCTTTTTTGTAGTGACGGCGAAGCGGTTGTCAAAATCGAAGAAAGTCCCTATGTCCTTACAACTGGCCAAGTGTTATTAGTCATGCCTTACCAGACCCATGCCATCGAAACCCCTAAGGAATCACAACTGCATATTCTGGTTTTTTCGCCGGAGTTTATTCCAGATTTTTATGCCAAAACCAAAGATTTCGCTTTGTCAGATCCCGTTATCACCATTGATTCGTCTGTCGCAAATCAGCTGTATTATCCTTTATTTGAAACGGATTCCCTCTATTTACGAAAATCGGCACTGTATCAAGTCCTTTACCTTTTTGAGCACCAAACGACTTTACTACCAGCCAAAAACCAAGAGGATATCCTGATCCAGCTGCTTGCCTATATCGAGTCACACTTCAAAGAAGAGCTGACGCTCGAAAAACTAAGCAGCAGTATCGGTTATAGTAGCGTCTACGTTTCCAGAATGATCACTGAGAAATTGAAAAGCACCTTTCCTCGGCTTTTGAATCAAGCAAGAATTCGCCATGCCTCTTTTTTGCTGACTCATAGTCTCTTGCCGATTACGGAAGTAGCAGAACAGGCTGGCTTTCAAAATGTGCGAACCTTCAATCGAAATTTCAAAGCTTTGACCTCACTGACTCCGAAAGAATACCGCTTAACACACAATGCTCATTTTTCGTTGCTGAAGGAATAGCGCAAAAAAGCAGCTTCACTTACCTATAAAGTGAGCTGCTACAATCTTACTCGTTTTTCTAGTCAGCCTTTTGCCACGTTCCCAGAAAGTAGTGAAAAACATTCTAACTCTCCCCTTCTTCATAGAGAAATGAGCAGGAAAAGACCAATTGCCAAAATGAACCTTTGTTGTTTTACCGATTCCGCAACGCTATGCCTGATTTATAGCACCGTATGTTCTTGCTTAATGCCGTTTGCTTTATCGAAGCTTCTTGGAACATCGATCAAGGCCAAGAAAAATGATTCACGACTAGCCAGTCTCTGACTTCCGTCAGATCAGAAAAAGTTTTCACCTGTGCAGCTACTTCTTGCTCAAGTTTTGGCTGTTTAAGCAAAGGATACTTCCCATTTTTCTTGACTGGCAAAATACTCAAATCATCCGCAATCAGAAAAGCTGGGATCTTGGCTTGTTTTGCGGCTCTTATGCCGGCTAGAGAATCTTCTAATACCAAGGCTGCTTCAGGCTTTACGCCTAATTGTTGGCATGCTGTCAGAAAGATTTCTGGATCAGGTTTGCCCTTTCGCACTTGATCCCCAGAAACCACCGTATCAAACCAATCTGGCATCTGTTCCATTTCAAAATACGCCTTGATTTTTTCTTTCGACGAAGAGGACGCCACGGCTATCAAGCAATCTTGTTTTTTTAATGCTTCCAATAGTTCAAGAAGGCCGGGCTTTTTGAACACCCGCTTTTCTTCAGCTAAAATCACTTCTTTCTGACGATTCATCGCTTCTCGCCACCGATCCGTTGGTACCGTACTGCCATAAAGTTCCTGCATCCCTTTACGAATATCTGCTTCCGTTCTGCCAGTCAGGTAATAATAAACATCTTGGCAAACTTCAAAATCATACTCCTCCGCGGCTCTTAAATAGGCGCGGTAAACTAACCGACCTGTTTCAAACATCAAACCGTCCATATCAAAAATCACCAGTTTTATCTTCTCCATCCTATGGCCTCCTTTGCTTTTCTGCGAATAAAAAAGCAATGGTACCAAAATCCTTTGGCACCCATTGCTTCATCTTGTTTATTTACAGCTGACTGCTCAACTTAGCAATGATTTTACATGCGCCAAATGGCTGTCAGCCTTTTCCCGCCCTTCTTTTACTAGCGCTTCTGACAGAATGAAGGAGCCGCCAACCGCTAATACTTGCGGATCAGATAAATAGTCTTGAACATTTTCGAGAGTGATCCCACCAGTTGGGACAAATCGAATATCGTAAAACGGACCGCTGAGGGCTTTGATTGCCGGTAAGCCCCCGTAGATATCCGCAGGGAAAAATTTCACAACTGATAAGCCATAATCCGTTGCCCGTTGAATGTCATTTGGGGTAGCTGTCCCTGGAAACACTGGAATGTTTTCGGCAAGACAAAATTCCACCACATCAGGTACAAGAGCAGGGGAAACAATAAAGCGCGCCCCTTTCTCAACTGCTGCTTTTGCTTGTTCTAAGGTGCGGACCGTGCCTGCGCCTACGATCAATTTGCCCGATTGAGAGAGTTTTTCAATCGCTTCTAAAGCAAGGGCACTGCGGAAGGTCACTTCAATAAAATACAGTTCATGCTCAATCAGCAGTGATTCTACTACTGGCAAATAGGTAAGGTCTGTTGCCGTGTAAAGGGGCAACACCCTTGTTTTTGCCAATTGTTCATAGAGTGTCATACACTCTCTCCTCCCTTCGTTCCCCTCGATTGCATTTGCTCTTTCAAGACGGCTTCATGAAGCCCTTGAAGATAACTGATACCAATCGCGCGATCATACAGACCATAGCCTGGCATCGCCACTTCCCCCCAGATCGTCCGCCCGTGATCAGGACGGATGACACCATCAAAACCGACCTCAACCAAGGCTTTCATAATGGCATACATATCTAACGATCCTTCAGTGGAAAGATGGGCAGATTCTTTAAATTTGCGTTCCCCCATAAACAACACATTGCGAAAATGAACAAAGTTGATGCGGCCTTTTAAGCCATGAACGATCTCCACCATGTCGTTTTCTGGATCGGCACCTAACGAACCGGTGCACAACGTCACCCCATTATAAGGCGAATCCACGATGGTCATGATTTTTTTCAAGTCCTCTAAATTTTTGGTGATCCGTGGCAAACCAAAAATTTCCCAAGGTGGATCGTCCGGATGGATCGCCATTTTCACATCTACTTCTTCACACACAGGAATGATCCGCTTTAAGAAATAGCTTAAGTTATCAAAGAGGATCTCTTGAGTGACCCCTTCATAAGTTGCCATCAAACGCTGGAACTTTTTCAGTCGTTCTTCTTCCCAGCCTGGCAATTTAAAGCCTTTTGATTGGCTATGGATTAGCGTATACATCTCACTAGGTTCCATATCATCCACAACGGCTTGATCATAGAGCAAGGAGAAGCTGCCATCCTCGTTTTGATAAAATAGGTTTGTTTTTGCCCAGCCGAAGATCGGTTTGAAGCTATAGCAGATCATATGTACATCACAAGCTGCTAAATTCCGAATCGTTTGAATATATTGATCGATGTAGTGATCCCGTTCCTCTGTTCCAGCTTTGATCGCATCGTGGATCGCGACACTCTCAATCCCTAATAGCGAAAGATGCTCTTTTTCAATTGATGCTTTTAGTGCGTTGATTTCGGAAATCTCCCAGACATCTCCGGGCATTTTATTCAGAAGTGTTCCTACAATGCCGTGCATTCCTGGAATTTGTCGAATATTCGTTAACGGGATCGTATCCCCTTCCCCGTACCATCGAAACCCCCATTGCATTTGCTGTCACCCTTTCGTTTTTAAAAATCATCGTCCTCATCAGTTTCTTCGCTACTATCACCTGCTGAAGAATTGTGCCAAATCGCTACACTGTTTTCTCCTTGCTGGATCACTGCTGCCACCGCCTGTTCAATCGGTGTCGCCAAAAATTGATGATTGATTGCTTCTAATACCATCGGTAGATTCACTCCGCCGATCACATACGTCTTTTCCTGAAGTGGTTCATCTAATTGATTGATCGTTACAACCGACTGATTGTAGGGACTGGCACTCAATAGATCAGCAAACACCACGACACCGTCCCCTTGATCTGTTTCATGGATTGCTTTATGGATTTTGTTTCCCAGAAGTTGAATATCCTCTCCGTGGTTCAAATTAACGACCGCAATATTTTCGACACTGCCCATGATCACCTCTGCGGCATCTTTAAAACCAGTACTCAGCTGTCCGTGAGTTGCCAATACGATTCCTAACAAATGTTGTTCCTCCTTTTTCGCTTCCTAACCAAATAACGCAAGGACTTTTTGCATATTCCTACTATTCAGCTCTTTTTGCTTTAATTGTTTTTTAGGCAACACATACGTCTGATCCTGTTGCTTTTCTGCACAAAACAGATAGTTGATGCTGCCCATTGCTTCACTACTGTGTTCGATTGACAACTGCTGGAGTTGCCCTTCATTGAATTGCTTGCCGATAGCTCGAATCGGAGCATCGGCACCAATAGAATCTAAATAATAAATCTTCGCATTCGGCCTTACTGAATCACGTAACACTTCCAACCCGCGTTCTCCGTAACTTCCTTCATCAAGAAATGCGAAGGCCGTCGTTGTTTGACTGTTTTGACTGATTAGGGACAGCAGCGCTAAGATAGAGGAGGTATTGCGGGTTAGATTTTGCTGAAATCCTGCCCCGCGGCTTACGCGATTTAATAGCAGAAAATAAATACCGACCCCTGAAGCAAAAAGCGCTGTTTGCCAAGACAATAAGGGAAATCTCCCTGAGGCAAAGTGGATATAAAGCCAGGTACCTAACAACCCTAAAAGAATCATCACTGCTGAAGCAGTCAGAATAAATTGATTTGTTTTACGGCCTTGCTCCTGCCGATCAAAAAAATGGTAATCGCCGAAATGCTCTGGCGGTGTATCATAATATGTGCAGATGATCCGTTTTGCTTTGGTCAGATCACCAACATACAAATTGCGTGAGGCGTTTTTTTTCGTGTGATCATACTCGATCACCTGAAGGTCTTTGCGAAATGGAATGATATCCGCGATGAGTGCCTTCAAAAATCTTTGTTTGCTTTTATCCGTTGATCGCGACCGATAGACATATCGATAACGAAAAAGCCAATCACGAAATGCTTCTGTTTGATTCATGGCGGATTCTCCTATTCACAAATTACTGACAAGGAAGGAGGAACTCTATTTTTATAAGACCCTCCGCCTTCCTCTTCAACAGATGACGAACGCGCTCAATGATTACAAATTGAACTGCTTCAACACATCTTTAAGGGTTGATTTCGGTGCAGAAGGTGTTGCTTGAAAATAGATTGATTCCACACCGTACGCTTCGTTCATTTCTTTGAGTTTTTGCGCATCAGCTTGATTTAAATAAACAGATTTTGTTACCAAGAGATCTTTCTCGGGATCTTTTTGGGCGATACCGCCTATGTTCAATTCTTTCATTGGCACGCCGTGTTTGACTAAGTCGTACATCACACTGACGGTTTTAGCGATCAAAATACAGTTGTAATCTTTGAAGTTGTATTCATCCCAGTAAAATTTGGCTTTTTCTGGTGTAACGACGATCGTTTTTTGCCCTGTGCGGCTACCGGCATTTTTGTATAATTCCCGCATGAACTTATCCTTAGCTACTACCTCATCCACTACAAAGATCGAGTTGACTCCGCTTTTTTGCGACAAGGTCATCATGACCTGCCCATGGATCAATCGTTCATCTACTCGTGCTAAATTTACTACACCCATTGTTGACACTTCCTTTTCTTATAAAATACCGACACCGGCTAAAATAATCAGAATCAAAGTCAGCCATAGCAATGCTTGCGTGACTTTTAATCCTTTCTTTGTATAGAACCAGTAGACGCCCATTACAACTGCTAACGGCAAGATCCCTGGTACAATCTGATCAAGGATATCTTGGATAATAAATTCTCGTCCAGAAATATCAAACTGCAGCGAAGAACTGACTTTGACATAGTTTCCAGCCAGAACCCCCATCATAAACAAACCGAGAACCGACAGTGTTTCAATGGCAGTTTGAACACCTGTACTCTGCATCAAGCCAGTTGCGTTGCGTCCCATTGAGAACGCTTGGCGGGCAAAAAACATTCCTAGAGAAACTTGATACAGTGCAAAGCAAATGAACGGAAACAACGCACCTAGCGGACTTCCTTGCTGTGCCCAAGGGACGGCAATCGCAATAAAGATATATTGAACGGTTCCTGAGTCGATGGCATCCCCGATTCCTGCTAAAGCACCCATCAAACCAGCTTTCGTGTTGTACATTAGATCATCCTGCATCAAGATCTCTTTTTTCTCATGCTCTTCCTCGGCTCGCTGTTGTTCCATTGATGACATCAGCCCAGTAATAACACCGCCACCCCAACTTAGCTGGGTATTGAAAAACAACAGTTGGCGTTTGTAGGCAGCTTTCAGTGCCTCATCGTCTTTGTAAAGTTTGCGCAAAATCGGCATCATGGCGTATAAAAGCGATGGTGATAAATACCGTTCAAACGAATGCGGGATCTCATTGGCGAAATGCCATCTTAGGTATGCTTTTGTGACATCTTTCTTCGTGATTTCTTCCGGTGCGCCTTGCGCTTTTTGAATTATTTCGGTCATTACTGCTCCTCCTTATCGATTAGAACCCGTCATCATAGTCATCGTCATCATCAAAGGATGGTGATGCTGTATTCGTTTCTGGGGCTGGGGCCAATTTTCCTTTTTGTGACTGAACAAAAATCAACGCGATCAAAATACCAAAAATCGCATAGGTGACCATGGTAATTTCCAGCGAACTGAAAACTACACTCATGAAATAGGCCAAGAAGAAAAAGACCATATAATCTTTTCGACCGATCACATAGACGGTAGTTGCAATCCCGATCGCTGCCAATCCGCCGCCGACTACTTCTAAAATATGGATAACGACTGTCCCCTCAAGAGCATTGATGACATCAGCAATCAGTGGAGCGCCTAAATAAAGTGCAATAAATACCAGCGGAACAAATAAAATAAATGAAGCCAGCGTTGGGTATAAAATTATTGAACGAGTCATTGCTTTGTCATTAAGATCTTCCACTGCTTTATCCGTATATTTTCCTAAGAAGGTATTGATAAAGAAACGGAACTGATATAAATAACTCCCAAGCAAACCAACAGGTACGGCAACAGCAATCGCTGCTTCTGGTTGCAGATTTCCTAGCAAAGCTACCGGTACGGCAATCGCCGCTGCAATCGAAGGTTCCGCCGGCATGGATCCGCCGGGAGAAAATACCCCCATGTAAATCATTTGTAAAGCGGCAGTGACGATCATGGCTTGAGGCACATTTCCCATCACCAGTCCGACAACTAATCCCGTCATCAACGGTGAAAAACGTAAAGTCAGTGTGGCGCCTCCGCCGAGCCAACGAGACATGACTGCTGCAACCCATAGCGCAATCAGTAAACTTTGTGTAACACTTAATGTATCCATTTTTCCTCCTCCTAAACTTCTTTCAAATAGTTTTCTAAATCAAGAACAGCTTCTTTCAAGCGTTCTTTGGTGATTAAGACTGGAATCAAGTGTACTTTTTCTTTTGAATCTATGAACTGCACCAACTGATCAATGACTTGTGCATCTTCAGGAAAAATACCCATTTGATGTAAACTCATTGGTAAGTGCAATTCTTGATAAAAGGGGATCAACTGATCGATGACCGTCCATTTTTCTTCAAGCGCTAATTGATAAAACATCCCATAGGCAACCTTTTCCCCGTGAAGAAAACGATGACTCTCAGGAAGATATTTACTGATGGCATCATGCATCGCATGCGCCGCTGCATTGCGGGCATATTTATCGCCTAGCCCGCCTACCATTCCAGCAACTGCAATAACGATCTCCGACAAATGACAAAAGGCGTCTGTCACTTCCTGCCGCTTCATATCTTCAATCGCTTGTTTCGATTGTGTCAAAATAGCTGTTTCGCATAATTTTGCTGTATAGCCTGCCATTTGCAAGAAAGGCTCATTTTTCAAATGTGGTTGGGCTAAGATTGCTTCCGATTCAATCCACTTTGCCAACGTATCTGCTAAACCGGCGATAAAGTAGGAGACTGGTGCATCGATCACTAACGTCGGATCGGTAATCAAAAAAGCAGCCTGTCTTAAATAGTGTTCCGACTTCCCTTCAGATTCTCCCGACTCTTTATACATGACAGACAAGGGTGTCCATGGTGCACAATTACTGGCCAATGTTGGGATCAGTCCAAAGGGTCGATTGACTACATGTGCTGCATATCCCACTAAGTCGGCTAACTTCCCGCCACCAACCCCCAGAATAAAATCGATCGCCAGTTCTTCAACAAGATCAGCAATCAGTCCAGCGCCATAATAGCTACATTCTCCTGTGTAGCGATGATAAAAAATTTCCAAATGCGCATCTTCTAAAAAGGGTAATTTTGGTTTCGCTTTTTCCCATGAAACCGTTCCATGTACGAGCAGCAGTCGTTTTACTTTGTACTCTTTTAATACTTCCGGCACATAGTCGATCGCGCCTTCATGGTAACGATAAACTTGCGGTCCAACCTTTACTTTTAAATCCGTTAGCACGAGCTTCACTCTCCTTTATACAGCCAAAAACCGACTTTCCGCTTGAACAGCACGGTCTGGCAGCAGTCCCTTAACGATTCGTTCAATATCCGTTACACATTTGTTTCCCATCTCTTCTAAGCATTCCATAGTATAAGCTGATGTATGCGGTGTCATAACTATATTTTCAAAAGCTAAATACGGATGATCTTTATGACCAGGCTCTTCCTCTAAGACATCGGTGGCAAGACCAGCGATTTTCCCACTTTTTAATCCGCTTACAATTGCCTCTTCATTCAAAAGTGCGCCACGGGCACTATTGGAGAGATACACTTGATCTTTCATTTTTGAAATTTCTTCAAAGGAAATCATATGATAATTTTCCTCCGTCAAGTTAGCACATAGACAAATAATATCTGATTTTGCTAGCAGCTCGTCTAGATCGACTTTTTTTCCGCCATAGCTTTGAATATGCAAAGCGGACTTATATGGATCGTATGCCAAAATCTCGCAGCGGAAACCATTTCTCAATATTTCTACTACACAACTTCCAGTATTGCCGACACCAATCACGCCTACTGTCTTGTTAAATAGTGCGCGTCCGACAAAGTTCGCTCGTTTTTCCCATTGATCTTCGCGGACTTTTGTATTCGATTCAACTGTACAGCGCAGAAGCGCCAATAGATTGGTCACATTATTTTCTGCTACTGCATCACGCTCGACCAAAGCTGGAATGATCGAAACAATCGTTTGGTGGTCCTTCGCTGCTTCTAAATCAATATTGTTATAGCCGATCCCGTGGCGTGTGATCAGTAGCAATTCATCTTTGTACTCAAAAAATTCTTTGGTAAAAAATGGGGTAACACTTGCTATAATGATGTTGTATCCCTTAAGCTTTTCTGCCAATTCTTTCCCGTTGATTTCGCTATCGAACGTGAAAGGACTGACAGTTCCGATTGCTTTCAACCGCTCGATATGTTGCGGAAAGATTTTTCCAAAGCTGCTGGAATTCACTATAGCGATCTTAAACTGTTCCATATTCTTCCTCCTTACTCTTTTGCAACAATCTCATGACCACCAAAACCATTCCTTAGCGCAGAGACGACTTTTGCTGAGAAACTGTCTTCTTCTTGGGACAAATTTCTCATAAACAAACTCATAGCGATCGTCGGTACAGCAACATTCATCTCCAAAGCCGTTTCCACTGTCCACCTAGCTTCACCAGAAGCTGCAACAACCCCGCGATATTCCTCCAACTTAGGGCTCTCATTAAATTGGGCCGCTGCGATTTCCATCAGCCAGCTGCGAATAACCGATCCATGATTCCATACCTCCGCGACGGAAGCCAAATCAAAGTTATAGGCACTTTGTTCAATCAATTGAAAGCCTTCACCGATCGCTTGCATCATTCCATATTCGATACCGTTATGGACCATCTTTAGAAAATGACCGCTTCCTGATTCCCCTGCGTAAAGGTAGCCTCCTAAAACAGCCACATCTGCAAACAAAGATTCCACCTCTAAAAAAGCGATCTCATTCCCGCCAATCATCAAACATGCATCTTTTCTAGCTCCGGAAACCCCACCAGAAGTCCCACAATCAAAGTAATGCACCTCTTTTTCTTTAAACCAGGCTGCTCGGCGAATCGAATCTTTGTAATTAGAATTTCCGCCTTCAATCACGATATCTTTCGCTGATACAAGGGTCCATAGTTCTTCAAGAACCCCCTCAGTCACCGTTCCCGCAGGAAGCATCAACCATAAAATCCGTCGGCCGCTAAAGGAATTCGTCAAATCAGCTAGCGTTTGATAGAGTGTGATTCCAGCTTCTTGCGCTGTTTTCTGCGCATGTACCGAAAGATCCAGCCCTTTTACTTGATAACCTTGATCTTTTAAATTGAGGGCTAAGTTCAATCCCATTTTTCCAAGTCCGATAATTCCTACCTCCATGATAGCGCCTCCATTTCATACTTCCATTATAC
>NZ_NGLF01000001.1:324202-410698 GCF_002140695.1 Enterococcus sp. 4E1_DIV0656
TCTTTAAAAGAGGTAACGTAACAATACAAAGATGATAATGTTCATATAAAGGAGGTAACCGTCTTTGACTGTTTCGATTCGACTGCAAATAAAAACGCTTTATAAAGACTTAAGTCTCAAAGAACAAGCGATTGCCGACTACATTTTGGAAAATCCTAGTAAAGTCAGCCACAGTTCAATCAGTGATTTATCCAATGAATTAGGCATCGCTGATTCGACCTTTTTTCAATTCACAAAAAAACTCGGTTACAACGGATTTAAAGACTTCAAAATGGCAATGCTGATGCAGGAAAATGATTTTTCTGCCATTTCGATCCATGAAAATATCCAGAAGTCTGATAATGAATTGACTATGGCTCAAAAAGTATTTGATTCCAATATGACCACACTGACTGATACCAAAAATCTTTTAAAAGAAGAAGATTTAAAGATTGCTGCTGCAATGGTCAATAAATCTAAACGACTTTTTTTCTTCGGCGTTGGTGGTTCAGAAATCGTGGCAACCGATGCCTATCACAAATTTTTGCGCTCGCCGATCACTGTTTTCCACAGCAGTGATTATCACATCCAACTGATGGAGGCTTCATTGTTGACGCCAGATGATTGCGGCATTTTTATCTCTCATACTGGAAAATCAAGAGAAACCATTGAACTAGCTCAAGTTGCCAAAAACAATGGTGCCAAAATTATCGTCATTACTAGCCATGCTGCTTCTCCTTTAGCCAAACTCGGCGACGTGGTTTTCATCTCTATTTCCGAAGAAACTGAGTTTCGCTCAGAGGCATTGGCATCCAGAATCGCTCAACTGAGCATCATGGATTCCCTCTATGTCATCTTAATGTTTATTAATCGAGACAAAGCACAACAATCGATTGCCAAAATTCGGCGCTCCATTTCAAAAATCAAAGAACCCTGAGAAGGGAAGAAAAAAACTTAACATTTTTCTGTGTTTCGCTAAATCTTTTGTGAATCACGGTTGATATGCAAAAAAACTTGTGTGTTTTTTCCTGTCCTCTTCTTTGGTTTCTTAACAACTTTTTCAGTTCTGAAATTCAACTGCGGTGAGCCTGCCAAAAATCTTGTCCCTTACTCTTGCTGATATTCGCAAAAAAAACCACATCACAAAGCTATCCGCTCTGTAATGTGGTTTTTTAAGACTATTTTTTGGGGTAAATCAATAACGACTAGACACAATCTCTGCTCCAAAGGGCATCAACGCTAAGCGCGCCATTTTCAATGATTGCGCCGCAAATGGAATGCCGATGATCGTGATGGCTAGAAGGACTGCGCTAGCTAAATGTCCTAAAGCCAGTGGTATACCAGAAAAAATCAACCATAAAATATTGAGAATCACGGACACGCCACCGCCACGGTAAACGATGTCTTTCCCAAATGGTGCTAATGACAAAGTCGCAAACTTAAAACATTGCAGACCAATGGGAATGCCGATGATGGTAATACACCATAAACACCCAGCCAAAAACCATGAGATCGCACCGATCAAGCCGCCAAAGACAAACCAAATCACGTTGCCTAAAAAATTCATCTGATTGCCCTCCTTCTCTTTTAATAAAGACTGCTCCTGTTTTAGCAAAGAAAGCAGAGGACATCGTTAGCACTCAGATGTGCACTAGCGTCCCTGCTCCTTCCCCTGCGCTCTTCTCTTTTTTCTTAATACAAGCGAAATACGTTATTTTGTAAAATGCTTATTGTCCAGAATCAACCGTTGATTCGCTGCTGTTATTTGATTCATTTGAGTCATTGCCGAAGACACCGGTGATCGAAGACCAGATGCCGCTAAAGAAGCTCTTGATATTTTCCCAAAGGCCCTTAGAGGTTTCTTCGATTTGCTTGCGGGCTTCTGACAGATCCAATTCTTTGATGAAGTCATCGAAGATATTGTTGTCTCGCATGTCGCTCATCAAAGAGGTCAATTCAGAAATTTGATTTTCCGTAACGATTCCTTCAAGTCCGTTGTCCTTCAAGGCTTTTTCTACTGTTTCTTGAATATCTGCTTGGGTTAATTCCGTACCATCTGCAGTTTGAGCAGCCAAATCGGTTTTCGCTTGTTCTTGCGCTGCATTCAAAGCTTCATCGGAATAGCCTTCTTTATCTTTATTCTCTTCGGTGATCGTAGACAGCACATCCATCTCATCTTGAGCTACGGCTACTCGATTCTGATTGATGACACCGCCTGATTCTTCAACGATTTTGTATACCCCAGCTAAAGCTCCGGAACCGTCGATCGGTACGGCAGAAGCGACCGTTAGCTTCGCATCAGTGATCCCTGCCGTCAGCGCTGCATTTTGGTACTGGGCTGCAGTGATGCGGGTAATGTTATCTGGTGTCGCGATATCGACAGTGATTCCTGCCCCGCTTTCTAAAGTCTGCATTCTGACCGAGCTATAGACCGCCCAATCTGCAGTAAAGCCGCCATCGGGAATGTATTTCATCAAGTCATTACCGTTTGTCGTATAAATCGGTGTTTCGCCTTGGATGCCTAAGCGCTCAAGTGTGTAGTCTTCTTGTGCTTTCGTCAAGGCATTTCCGATCGCCACAGCATTGACTTGCAAACGATCTGAACTGCTGTCAGAGGTACTTGTTTGACTGTCGGTAGTGGCTGTCGTTGCGGTAGAACTGCTTGTTGCAGTGGAACTGCTCGTCGTTGAATTGGTTTCGTCAGCAAAAACTTGTGGTGCTGCTAATAAAACTTGGCTAGATACCAAGAGAGTCGCTAAAATCATCGCTGGTTTTCGAGTCTGTTTTTTCATCACTATATCCTCCAAGTGTTGATCTCTTTTTCAGGGATTTTTCCCTCTTACTGCTGTTATTGTACTATAGGTTTTCTTGCAAAGCCTACGTCTAGGGTCTGAAATGAAGAAAAACTTAGAACTCTGCTGCTATTTAAAAAAAGTGTAACTTGGTTTTATCCTTGGTGCAGCAATGCTTTAGGCGCTTTTCTTTTCATCAACTGTTTTTTTAGCAAACCCAACAGCATAGGATTTGAAATGACTGCCCACTTTCCTCAAGCCGAGAAAGGCTCCCGTTAAAACTATCGTATAAAAGAACAACGGAAACCCTCCTAGTAAAAAAAAGACTTTCCCGGATTCCAGAAACAGCGGGTGACTCAGAAAGATCAATCGACTAGCCTCAGCTGCTTGTTTTGCTTGCCAAGTCCGCTTTTGTGGTTGCTGCTTGATCAGCCAAGCAAGGAAAAAAAGAGTCGTCGGCACAAAGAACAGCATGAAATTCTTATCGTCCCCCTGATTGAGATACACCAGTCGACCTTCAATGCCTAATAAGCAAAGAGAGACCGCAAATTTTCTGCCAAGATGCTTCGCGAAAAAAGGACGTTTCTGGTGTTCACCTAAACAAAACCCGCACAGCAAAAAAAGAAACCCATAAAAAAGACCGTTTCTCGTTGTAAAAAATAGGGTCCGATAATTTTGATAAAATACCAATAATGGTCCACTTAAATAACTGCTGTACGTTTCAAGACAGCCAATCAAATACAAACTGATCGCCAGTAAAAACTGCCACCGATAGCCAAGAAAACGGGTTTTCCTTACTAACCACATGCCAAAGAGCAACGCTGGAAAATACCAAAGATGGTACCAGACCCCTACTGTTAAAAAGCCAGCAGCCAAACCGATGACCCGTAATGGATCGGCAAGATTTTGCTGTCCTAAATAAAACCAACCTAAGGGAAGGTACACGATCGACCAACGCAAATAAAGCTTGAGTTGTCGTTTGCACCATTGCTGCCATGAACAGGTGCTCTTTTGAAAAAAATAGCCATTCAGCAGCAGAAAAAAAGGAACCGCCAAACGACATAAGAGACTCTTTAACAAAAAATGAAGCCCGTTGTTTTCTGCCAGTCGACCACAGTGAACGAGAATCACCAGTAAGGAAGCGAAGAATTGGGTATAGCCAATTGGAACCATAAGGTGTTTTGTCTTCATTCGATCGTTTCTCCTTTCTCCGTCAAATTTGATCAAACATACTTCACTCTACTGGACCTTTCTTTTTATGACCAGCACTGAAAGCTTCCAGAATAGAAAGACAGTGCAACAAGTAGAAACATTGATAAATAAAGGATGTTACCCTTTGTTGCATCGTTAATTTCATAGATCCTCGTTCGCATAGAAAAGAGTTTGCTATAATATATAAGAAGAATGATGGAGGCAAAACAGACACATGGATATTGGGAAAATTATTAAAGAAGAACGCACCAAACGAAATCTCACGCAAGAACAATTGGCGCAGGAATTTTTTGTCACTCGGCAACTGATTTCAAAATGGGAAAACGGCAAGAGCTATCCTGATCTAGACCAAGTAGTCAAACTGAGCAACTATTTTGAATTGACCTTGGACTATTTATTAAAAGAAGACAAACAGATGGTCCAAGAACTCAATCTGACCACCCACCGAAAACGAATTGGCCTCGTATTGATCGCCCTTTTGACTGTTCTCAGTATTAGCTTAAGTACGATTTTGCTGGCAGGATTTTGGATCGATCCAGTCTTTTTCACAAAAGAAGACCTAACGATCACTTCTATTAAAAAGTACCACTTGCCTGCCACTGAGATAACGAATCAGGAAACCGGACAAGTGATTCAGCTGCCTGAAGATACGGAATACTTGATCACTTATACGATCGATCGGCCAATGGTAAAAACGGGCCGTCTGTCGGGTTATAAAGAATACAGCAGCGAAAATGCCAGCCAATTAATGGTTTCGGGTTATCACGGTTTTCATTTTGGCACGCAAACAAGCAAAATCGTCATTCGTAGCAATCGCGAAGACAATTTAGCTGCACCAGAATTAAATGCAAACAAGGATCTTTATCTTCGTAATATGAATAAAGCGCGCGCCTATCAAAAATCTGCAGCAGGTGACGCATTTTCTATCGAAGACGAAGGCGATCTCCTCTTTACTGCAGAAGAACTGGAACAATTACCCTTTGAACAAGGACAACTGCCAGAGTAAACAAAAACCACCGAATCGTTTTGATCGGTGGTTTTTTGCTGACTTCTTAACCTAACAAGATCATTGCGATCGCCGCCAAGGCATTATTGAGAAAATGCATGGCGATGGCTGTTTCTAAGCGCTTGGTTTTTACATAAATCAACGCCATGATCAGCCCCATAGCACCGTAGATCAAAAACTCGACCAGATTGGTGACGGAATGGATGATACTAAAAACGGCTACACTTGAAATGATCCCGACTATCGGGTATTTCTTGAATAAAAGGCCGATAAACCCACCACGGAAAACGATTTCTTCCATGATTGGCGCCGCCACAGCGATCAATAGGAAGATCAAAAGCGGATTTTCGCCTGTAAACAGTTCCCCTAACAATGCATCATTCGCGGTCGCCTCTTGATCGGATATATGCTGCAGATACATGGTACCACCAACAGCAACGACTCGACCTAAAACAAAACCACCGATGATCCATAGCCAGTTGCGCTTCGTTGACCACCCAAAGTCAAAGGTGGCAAGTCCTAGCTTCCGAGCCAAATACATCAGTAGGCCAATGTTTGCCAAAAGCAAGGCAATCAACCCGTAGCTCATCATCGCAGGAATCCTCGGCTCTCCTGCTTCCAAATAATAGATTTTTACCACACTGAATACGGTCATCCCTACTTGACTTAGTAAGAATAAGCCAATCAAAATAAATAAGTTCTTTACTGCTTTCATGCTCTCCTCCATTGTTTGCTCATTGCATTTTGCAGGATTGGGTTACGACAAATCATGACACAGTCCATCACTTGGTTCCCCATATATCCAGAAACTGCTTAGCCGCTATCGGCTTGTTTCTAATGATACTGAGTTTCCTCAGTATTTACAACAAATAAAAAATAAAAACAGTTATTTTGCGTATTTTATCCAACAAACCACGTTTTTTCTTTCGCTGCCCTCAAAAAAATATAAGTAGTGTTTGAAAAAAGCGCTCTCTTATGCTACACTGTTCCTACTTTTGTTTGGCTGACGAACCGCTGCCCCAACCATGTTCGTTTGGACCAACTCGTTGCGAGTATTCGATTTCGAATGCTCTTTTTGTCGCGTTTGTCAAAAGAAAGTGAGTGAATCCAAATGATCCAAGTAGAACACCTCAGCAAGACCTTCCAAGTGTCCAAGCGAAAAAGCGGCTTTCGCCAAGCAGCCAAAGCATTTCTTTCTCGTGAAACCACCACCGTCCATGCGTTGCAAGACATCAGCTTTACCATCAATGAAGGCGAAATGGTTGGCTACATCGGGCCTAATGGTGCTGGAAAAAGTACCACCATAAAAATCATGTGCGGGATTTTGACCCCTGATCAAGGCATTTGTCACATCAATGGTCGTACGCCTTGGCAAGAACGTATTCAACATGTCAAAGACATCGGCGTCGTCTTCGGGCAGCGCAGTCAACTCTGGTGGGATGTCCCCGTCAATGACAGCTTTGATTTGATCCGTGATATCTACAAAGTCGACGCTGCTAGTTATCAGCGCAACCTAGAAGAATTAGTCACCTTACTAGATTTAGGCGAGATCTTAAAAACCCCTGCTCGGTCCTTGAGTCTCGGTCAGCGTATGCGCTGTGAGATCGCCGCCTCCTTACTCCATGACCCCAAAATCTTATTTCTTGATGAACCCACCATCGGTTTAGATGCTGTATCAAAGATTGCCGTGCGTCAGTTTATTAAAAAAAGAAACCAAGAAAAAGGCACCACAGTCATCCTGACGACCCACGATATGCAAGATATCGAGGCGCTGACACAGCGAATTCTGTTGATCGGCAAAGGACAAATTTTGCTGGATGGTCGCCTCGATGAACTAAAGCATCGTTTTTCTGATGTCAAAACGCTGGAGATCGACTATCAAGGGAATGAACCTCATCTGCCAGAAAACGTCCAGCTGCTTCAAAAAGACGTTGGTCGCCTTGTTCTGAAACTTAATCCCAAAGAAGTGTCGGTCGCTCAGCTGCTCAGTCTGCTCAGCAATCAAGTCGAGATCACCGATTTGGCCGTTGCCAGTATCACCGCCGAAGAAATGGTCGCTAAGCTGTATCAGGAGTATCAAATATGAGGAAGTATCAGGCATTTTTCCGCATTCGCTTTATCAATACCTTGCAATACCGCTCGGCGGCAATTGCCGGGATGGCTACGCAACTAGCTTGGGGCTTGATGGAAATTCTGGCATTCCACGCCTTTTACCAAGCAGATCCTAGTGCCTTTCCCATGACCTTTCAACAAACCGTCTCCTATGTTTGGCTCCAGCAAGCCTTTTTGTCTTTATTTATGTTGTGGTTCTTTGAGGCAGAAATTTTCAATACCATCACCACAGGGACGATCGCCTACGAACTTGTGCGGCCGATGGATCTATACAACCGCTGGTTTTGCCAATCGGCTGCCAATCGCTTAGCAAAAGCGCTCTTGCGTTGCGGACCGATTTTTGTGATTGCCTTTTTACTGCCAGCACCTTATCGCTTGATTCTGCCAGCAAACATCGTTGCCCTGTTCTTGTTTCTTTTGTCTATGGCGCTGAGTTTAGGTGTAGTGATCGCTATGTCGCAGCTGGTCTATATCTCGACTTTTTACACATTATCCTCCATCGGGGTGCGGATCGTCATCAGCTCCATCGGTGAATTTTTAGCTGGCGGGGTCATTCCTCTGCCTTTCTTTCCACAGCCTTTTCGCCAATTCGTGGAACTATTGCCTTTTGCTTCCATGCAAAACGTCCCGCTGCGAATTTACAACGGGGATCTGACTGGCTTTGCGCTTGTTTCAGCATTGCTCTTACAAGCGTTTTGGCTCGTACTTTTGATCGCGATCGGAAAAATTTGGCTGCAGCAGGCACTCAAACGTGTCGTTGTGCAAGGAGGTTAAGGAATATGGTTTATTGGCATTATTTTTGTATTCATCTCAAAAGTCAGATGCAGTATAAGGTTTCCTTTGTGTTAACTGCTTTGGGACAATTTCTAGGTTCCTTTACCGCTTTTTTAGGCATTTGGTTTATGTTTGCCCGGTTTCATCAAGTGGATGGCTTTACCTTTGAGGAAGTCCTGCTTTCCTTTGCGACGGTTTTGTTTGCCTTTTCGATTGCGGAATGCTTCTTTCGCGGGTTCGATCTTTTTCCACAAATGATCAGTAATGGCGAGTTCGATCGGGCACTCGTGCGTCCTCGATCCTTGATCTTTCAAGTCTTAGCTTCCAAAATGGAGTTCTCTCGTCTCGGTCGTTTTATTCAAGCCTTGCTGTTGTTTGCGTATGCGATTCCCAATAGTGGAATTGCTTGGCATTTTGGAAATGTCCTGACTCTTTTTCTAATGATCGTCTGCGGCGCCCTCTTTTTCGCCCTATTGTTCTTAGTGTATGCCGCCATTTCCTTCTTTACGATCCAAGGACTTGAATTTATGAATATTTTTACCGATGGTGCCCGAGAATTTGGTCGCTACCCATTTAGTATCTACGGAAAACACGTCTTGCGTTTGTTGACCTACGTCGTGCCGATGGCTTGGTTTCAGTATTATCCATTCTTGTATGTCATTGGTCGCATAACTAATCCTTGGTGGATCTTATCGCCGTTGGTTTGTCTGCTCTTTGCCTTTCCCGCCTTCTTCTTTTGGCGAGTAGGTTTGAAGAACTATATTTCTACGGGTTCGTAAATAAAAAGGAGCGCCTCTCTTTGAAACTAAGAGAATGCGCTCCTTTTTTATTCGGTTATTTCAAGTGAAAAACAGCTTCTCCTTGCTGAATATCGCCGTCAGTTCGCAGGCACTTCCCGCCTTGTTCCTCCATGAAGACAACG
Organism: Enterococcus sp. 4E1_DIV0656; assembly: GCF_002140695.1. NCBI lineage: Bacteria > Bacillati > Bacillota > Bacilli > Lactobacillales > Enterococcaceae > Enterococcus > Enterococcus sp. 4E1_DIV0656. The sequence continues at coordinate 333,000 of NZ_NGLF01000001.1, forward strand.
ATCACCATGGTCTCTTTGCCCATTTCCTCAACTGCTGCTACATCCATTTCTGCCAGCAGCTCACCTGTCGTGACTGACTGGTTTTCTTGGACCGCGATCGTGAAGGGCTCCCCTGCTAACGCCACTGTTTCAATTCCCATGTGGATCAAAAGGGAACGGCCATCCACCAACTCAACGGTTAAGGCATGCTGTGTTGGAAAAATCGTTCGAACCGTCCCGGCTGCTGGTGCATAGATTTTTCCGTGATGATGAGAAACGGCAAATCCATTTCCCATCATTTTAGACGAAAATACCTCATCTGGTACTTCTTCGATCGGTAGCAGTCGGCCTGTTGCCGGTGCACAAATTTCTATTTTTCTTTTAAAAAGCATCCGTAATTCCTCCTTAGATTGCCGACAGTGTTCTCTGACAGCTAGAATAGATAAGAAAAGCTACGAAGGGCAATAAACCAAAGATAAAGATGGCAGTATCGAGGGACAGCACCTGCGAAAGAAAGCCGCCAGCTAATGGCGAAAGAAACGATGCCGCACCAATGTACACACTGATCGATATCAGTTGTCCAGAAGAAAAAACAGCTGGCGGTGTAATAGCACTGATAATCATTCGACTGCCGATGGTAAATGCCGGTACAGTGAAAAACTGCAGAAAACTGGCTGCCAAAAGTAAGAATGGGCTACTAGCAAGCCAATAGACAAAAAATTGTAAGGTTAAAAATATGCCTGCAATCAAAATCAAGCGCTCATTTTTCCATTTAGCAATCATGCGATTCAGCAAAAGGTACGCTGGAATTTCACAAAAGGATTGGATCGACCATTTCAGACCAACAAATTCACTGCCTCTTTCCATTGTAATCAGCTTGTCGATAACGACCGTATTGTTCGCAACGATCGTCAAGTACAAGAGAAAGAACAGTCCCGTATAAACCAAAAAGCGTCGGTCTTTGCATAACAGAAGAATGTCTGCCAGCGAGACACCGCTGTTTGTTGCTGTTCCTTGCTTTTGCGGTAAGGCGTTTTTCTCTGGGATCGTTCGTGAAAATGTATAATTGATAAGCAAAAAGAGGAGCAGCGGCAAACTAAACCAGCGATAATTATTGGAAAATAAAAAGAATGGCACGCAGACACTCATCATACTCCACCCTAAAGAGCCGTTTGCTTTGATTGAAGCAATTCTTTTTGAAGTACTGGACTCCGATAATACCCAGTTATCGAGCACCGTTGCTGTTGTATTGGCTAATCCACCCGCAATAGCCAATACCAGAAAATGGATCAGCCAGTGGTCTTTTCCTAACCAATAAAAACTAATGGAGAAGAAAACCAGAAAGATCATCAGAAGCAGCGAAATACGTTTTAATCGTTTGCTCTTGTCCGAATAATAGCCGATCACTAACTGAAAAAGAATTGTCGTGATGCTGTAGGAGGCTAAAAACCAGCCTCTTTCAAGCGCATCATAGCCTTGCTCAGTTAAAAAAGGAACGATTTGTGTCATCAAAATCGCCATCGTTGCATATTGAACAAAATAGATTACTTGAAATTTGTGTTTGATTTCCATTCTTTGTTTATGATCGGCTGAAGGAAATTCCTTCAGCCGATCCCTTTCCTTTTTACCTGCTGGACCTATTTAAGTTCTGGCCAATATGGTTCGTTCGCCACAATCATTTCATCTAATATTTCTTTGGCGACTTTCGCACTTGGTACAGTTTTGTTCATAGTAAAGGACTGCCACAATTTTTGGTAAGACTCTTGTTCCCAAGCATCAACTGCCAATTTTTCAGATGCGATCTGCTGCTCCATCAATCCCTTTTGGAATGTTGGAATATCACCGATCGACAAGACTTCGTAGCCATCTTTTCCAACTAGACAAGGCAGTTCCACCATTGCATCATGGGCAAAGTTGGCAATTGCGCCGTTGTTTTCAACAATAAGAATCATGCGTTCTTTCGTATTAAAGGTTAGTGCGCAAGCAAGGTCTGTAATAAAGGAAGCATGTTCGTTTGAGGCAAATGTTGTATCAACTGCTGTGTTGTTTGCAACGATTCGTCGGCATTCATCAAACACATACTTCTCTCGTCCGTCAATGATCTCATTGGCACGGGTATACTCTTTGTCCGCATGAGCCACCGTTTCATCAGCCATCAAATAATATTTCAGATAGGTATTCGATAAAAATTCTGGTTCAATTTCGTGCAGATCTTTAGCCGCCCACATCGTTTCCAGCCAACTGCTTTCTTTATGCTGGCCTTTTTGTGTTTGTTCGGTGTAGCCGTACTTTTGAACATGCGCACTGATTTGTGGCATCAAGTCATTGCCGTCATGGTCTTTGATGCTGGTCCACCAGCCAAAATGATTCAAGCCGAAATAGCTCGTCTCAAATTCTTTCCGATCCTTCAACCCAATCACTCGCGCCATGATATCTTCCAAACAAACTGGCATATCACAAATATTGATGATTCTTGAATTTGGTCGGAATCTTCTGGTCGCTTCGGCAACGACTGCTGCTGGGTTGGAATAGTTCAAAAGCCAGGCATCTGGCGAGTATTTTTCCATGTAGTCGACTAGTTCTAAGATCGGTCCAATCGAGCGCAGGCCATAAGCTAAACCACCAGGTCCGCAGGTCTCTTGTCCGACAACATTATGCCTGAAAGGAATTTTCTCATCTTGTTCCCGCATAGCATATTTGCCGACACGAAGCTGTGCCATTACGATATCGACATCCGTAAAAGCTTCCTTTGGATCGGTTGAATATTCGAACTGTACTTCTGGCGCTCGCTCGGCAATAATGATCGCACAAGCTTTTGCTACGGTTTCTTGTCGCTTTTCATCGTTGTCATAAAATTTGATTTTTCTAACTGGAAAGCGCTCTTGACTTTCTAATAACATCATAACTAGCGATGGTGTATAGGTACTTCCGCCACCTGCAATTAAAATTGAACTTTTTTTCTTACTCATGGTACTTGTTCCTCCTTGTGATTCTGTTTTATTCGGCCATTAGTTCTTCGAATGATTCTCTAACCGTTGGTACCGTTAATCCTACAATGATTTGAATGCCGCCATTTCCAGGGTTGACCAATCCTGAGGCACCTGCTTCTTGAAACTGCGTACTATCTGCAACTTTGTCGGCATCCTTAACAGTCAAACGCAGCCGTGTCGCACAATTCGTTACATCAATGACATTGTCTTTCCCACCTACCAAGTGCATATAGGCCTGTGCTTGCCGCACATGTTTTGGTAATTTTTCATCTTGCTTTTTGTTGTCATAATCTGCTTTTGTATACAACTGCATTGCTGCAGTATCATCCTCACGTCCAGGCGTTTTTAAGTTGAACTTCTTGATCATAAAGGAGAACACAAAATACCAGATAGCGGTAAAAATCAGCCCGATAATGATTTGGGTAATATAAGTTGAACTGTGAAATTTCCACAAGGGCAGCCAATTTAGACCTAACCAGTTGATCAATCCGCCGCCAAAGTCCCCGACAACCCCGAAAGCATAGGAGATTGTGGCGATCGAAGCATCCAGTAAAGCATGAACAAACCATAATGCTGGTGCAACAAACAAGAAAGTAAACTCGATTGGTTCAGTGATTCCGGTCAAAATAGCCGTCAATGCTGCCGGTGCAATCAATGCGATCACTTTTTTCTTTTTATCAGGCCGAGCCGCTTGGATCATCGCTAAACTCAGACCTGCCGTTCCAAAGACTTTCGACATTCCTGATAGTGAGAAACCGCCAAACGGATAGAGCTCTTTCAGCGAAAACGCAGTAGTTTGGAACTCGCCAATGTGGGAGGCCCAATAAACGGCCATTCCCCCTTCGACAACCGCACTGTCATAGGCAAACGGTGCATAAACAAAGTGATGCAAGCCTGTTGGAATCAGTATTTTTTGCAAGAACTGATAAATAAAGACACCGAAGTTTCCTGATTCAATGAAAAAGCCTTGCATGCTTCTCATTCCCTCTTGGATAACTGGCCAGACAAAACACATGAGTACTGCCAAAGGAACCATGGCAAAAAAGGAAATCATGGTTACAAAGACTGATCCGCTGAAATTCGACAGCATTTCTGGCAATTCTTTTTCATAGAAGCGATTGTGGAGATAGACAACGATTCCCGAAATCAGCAAGCCGCCCATCATGCCGGTATCTAAGGTGATGATTCCTGCAATCGAGGTCAACCCAGAACCAGCAGTTGCCCCTTGAGCTAAATCTACCGCAAATGATTCTGGCCACAAAGTTAAAATTGCATTTACAAAATAATTAAAAGCGATATAAGTAACGAGTGCCTCCATCGTAGCGCGAGCGGCGTATTTTTTAGCTAGACTGATCGGCAGCCCTACTACAAATAAAAGCGGTAATTGGAAGAAGGGCGTCCAGCCTCCTGCTGCGATCACATTCCAAAATTTGAACCAGAGGGTATCTGGTGCTGCGATATCCCCCATAATCGTCTGATTCGAAAATAGCAGAGAAAAGCCGATAACGATCCCGAAAAAGGAAAACAGCATGACCGGTGCCAGCATCGCTCCGCCGAACCTTTGAATTTTTTTCATCATAGTTTTTCGTCCTTCACGTTTTTTAGTTAAGCGCTTTACTGATTCTCATTTTACTATTAAAATGATGCTATGAAACCCTTTTCCGTTGTTTAAAAGTTTCTCACATTTGAAAGGTTTTTTTCACATAAAATGTGAATTGTCACACAGAATCAATGGAGAGATAAAATGAGGAGATAGCCTATGCTGCAAGACCGTATCACTACCTACCAGTCAAGATTAACCGAGAATGACTTTTTGATCTGGTCCTACATCACCACTCACAAAAAGCACTGCTTGGCAATGTCCATCAATGATTTAGCCAAGGAGTGCATCGTTTCTAGGACGACGATTATGCGCTTTTGTCAAAAAATCGGCTTTGATGGCTTTTCAGAATTCAAATACCATTTAAAGAACGAGGTACAACAAGAAAATGCCCTACTCTCTGAGATTGAAGGCGAAATTCTAGACAATCATATTCAAACGATTGAAAATTTAAAAAAGAAAGATTTTACAGCATTGTGCAAGATGATGGCTCATGCCAAACGAATCTTTGTCTATGGTTCAGGGGACATTCAAAACCTTGTTTCCAATTATATGAAACTCTTATTTTTGCCTAATGGACTACTTGTCTACGATTTTGGTGCGATCTCAGTCAATGAACAATTTTATCGCATCATCGAGCCAGATGATTTAGTGATTTTGATTACTTTAAACGGTGAGTCACCCACCGTTGTCAAACTAGCAAAGCAACTGAAACAGCGCAATATCAACACGATCGGGATCACGAAGCTGAGAAACTCAACGGTTTCTAAACTCTGTTCTGAAACGATTTTCTTTTTAAATCCAGAGATCCAGTCAACCGAAAATGCGATCGCTCCCTTTGAAACGACCGCCACACTTTTCTTTGTGATCGAGTACTTATTGTTAAAATATGATGCTTGGCAAAAACAAGCCGCAAGCGTCTCAGAGCCATAAAAGTTCTCTTGGTTTTCCTTAATTCATTTAACTTACAGTATTTTGAAAGACGCTTGAATAAGCCATTTTCAGCCAATTTCTGCTAGGAAAAGCAGCCAATCTCTGGTAAGATAAATAAAAACGTAAAAGAGGACCAGTTATGGAATATTTAGCGATTTTACTTGTTTTCTTTCTATTGAATGTAGTGATACTTGTACTTGGATTGAAGAAGAAACGAATCATGCTGCTTTTTCTGTCACTCTCTGGTTTATTGTTGGTTTGCTTGATTGCCATTTCTTACGTTTTCTTCTATTCAAATACACTTTAAGTCGTCAAAAACACGGGAAGCTGGCTACGAACCTACCGAAACAAACGAGGCTGTTTTAGTCATTACACCCGACGTATAGGACACATTTGTTAAAATTAATTTGAGAAAAAAAATGACTGTGACATAAGTCGCGAAAAAAGCGTAATGAATAACGGATATCCGTTCATTCATTACGCTTTTCTCTTGTTTTTTTTCATGATGAATAATTAAACGAGCTATACTCACCGCACGTTTCACAGATATAGTAATAGTTGCGTTTCTTCTTATTGTAAAGTTTCAACTTCTTCCCATTTTTACAACTCTTGCATTCTTCTAATTCAGTCAAGGTTTTATAATAAAATAACTCACTGATCATTTCTGGATAAAAATGCGCAAGCAGCTCAATCAGTTTTTTTCTGTCAATTAACAGTAGATTCTCACCGGCTATTTCTAAAGCTTGATCTGTAAAAAAATGTGTAGTGATGAAAAGCCCATTGGGAAACCCTTTGTCTGGAAAAATCCCTTTAAATGCGGCAACGAGTGGCTTACTGATCCGCTCCGTTGTTTTTTGCGGATTCCAGGCTTTACATTGGACCGCTATTGCCTTTTTATTATTAGAAAAAGCATACACATCAATACCACCATCTTTGTAACCATCGATGTTTTGGACGGTATATCCCATCTTTTGTAAAATACATTCAGCAATATAATTCAAATCCTCTGATTTACAGGTTTCTAATTGAGCCACAATCTTTTTCAATTTTTTCGGGTATGTACGTTCATTATGGTTGCTTAGTTCTGGGAAATTAATGACTTCCTTCTTTTTCTTAAATGAAAACATGTCTCTTCCTTTCTTGATTGTTTTGGATGTGATTAGTTAAAGCATAGCTAGTGAGTGGTCTTTAATTATGTAGAATAGAAACTGGTTCTTAAAGAGAGAACTATCTACTTTTCTCAATAAAAATCGTGTGAACTCGATAAAATAAGTCAAAAATAAGAAACTTATAACGGAATATTATTAATTTAATGATAATTTTATTCAAGATAAATGTCAATTAAAGTTTGAATATTCAATAATAATCGATGATTAAATCAAACCACTCTTGATCATTGCTCCATTTCGAAAATTACTAGATAGGATTCGTTACAGTGCTAATTTCCACATTCTTGCCTACAGATTTATTGAGTCCTTTTACTTTGTTTGTAACAGATTCTGAATGTTTTTTTTCGGTTTAGCAGTTGAGTGTCTATTACCTATAAAAACAAAAAAGGTTTCCCTCGTAAAAGGGAAACCTCAGAAATGTTATCGAAACAACATTTACATTTATTTGTCTTATTCTGCAGCGTTGTTGTCTTTGAGACCGTATTTTTTGTTGAAACGGTCCACACGTCCGTCTGCTTGTGTGAATTTTTGACGTCCAGTGTAGAATGGATGTGAATCAGAAGTTACTTCGACACGGATCAATGGATACGTGTTGCCGTCTTCCCACTCAACAGTTTCTTGAGAATTCTTTGTAGAACCTGATAAGAATTTGAAACCAGTAGTTGAGTCCATGAATACAACTGGATGATAATCTGGATGGATATCTTGTTTCATTTCTTCTTCTCTCCTTTGCCCTGGCTCATTTGCTTCACCAGAGTTGATTTGTCGATTTTACAACATGACTATCTTACCATGTTTGGATTTTAGATGCAATTATCTTTTTATATTTCTTTTTGGCCGCTTGTCTCCGAAATGGACATCATGAAAAGCCGCTAAAAACTCTTCATTCTTTTTCGTTTTGCGCAAGAATTGAATGAATTGTTCTGTGAACTCCAAGGAATCCCCCAACATGTTGTTGCGTAAGCGCCAAGTTTCTTCCAATTGTTCACTGCTCATCAGCAATTCTTCTTTACGGGTACCAGATTTCTTGATGTCGATCGCTGGGAAGACCCGGCGTTCTGCGAGGCTGCGAGAAAGCTGCAGCTCCATATTGCCGGTTCCTTTAAACTCTTCATAGATGACATCATCCATGCGGCTGCCGGTATCTACCAAAGCTGTGGCAAGGATCGTCAAACTACCGCCTTCTTCAATATTGCGGGCAGCGCCAAAGAATTTCTTCGGTTTGTACAAAGCAGCTGGATCGATCCCGCCGCTTAGTGTACGTCCGCTTGGAGGAACGACTAAGTTATAAGCTCTCGCCAAACGAGTGATACTATCCATCAAAATCACGACATCACGCTTGTCTTCCACCAAGCGCATCGCCCGTTCTAGTACCAATTCTGAAACACGGGTATGATTGCTAGGCTGTAGGTCAAAGGTTGAAGAAACCACGTCACCCTTGACACTACGTTCTAGATCAGTTACTTCTTCTGGACGCTCGTCGATCAAAAGTACGATCAATTCCACCTCAGGATAGTTGTCCGTAATCCCATTGGCAATTTCTTTCAATATACTGGTTTTCCCAGCTTTAGGCGGGGCAACGATCAGTCCCCGTTGACCAAAACCCACTGGCGCCAGCATATCGATCATCCGAGTCGAAAGACGTCCTGACGTTGTTTCTAATTTTAAATGACGGTTCGGATAAAGGGGCGTCAGCGCTGGAAAATGCGGACGCTCTTTGGCATCTTCTGGATCTTTGCCGTTAACAGACTCAACGTGCATCAATCCATAATAGCGTTCAGATTCCTTAGGCGGGCGCGCCTTACCGGCGACTTTATCGCCATTACGCAAACTAAACCGACGAATCTGTGAAGAAGAAATATAGATATCTTCTGCACTCGGTCCATAGTTGATTGGACGTAAAAAACCATAGCCTTCTTGGCCTACGATATCCAAGATTCCTTCCATATAAAAGAAGCCTTGTTTTTCCGCCTGCGCCCGTATCACAGCCAATGACAATTCTTTTTTATTCATTTGGCTGTAATAAGGAATTCGAAACTCTTTGGCAAAGGTGTAGATCTCTTTTAAGGTTTTGTTTTCCAACTCTGCCATCGTAAGATAATCGCTCATAATTACTCCTCTATCATTTGAATATCAGCTCCAAGAGCCGTTAGTTTTTCGATGATATGATCATAGCCGCGCAAAATGTACTCGACATTAAAGACGCTAGTCGTGCCAGTCGCCATCAATCCGGCAATAACTAGACAAGCCCCTGCCCGCAAATCAGAAGCGACAACTTCTGCTCCGTGCAATTGGCTCGGTCCGCTGACAAAAATCATGTTGCCTTCTGTCGTTGCTTGTGCGCCCATCCGTGCTAATTCAGGAATATGGTTGACCCGTTTGGCATAAATCGTGTCCATAATCTCCGATGTTCCCTTTGCTTTTAGCAATAATGGTGTGATCGGCTGTTGCAGGTCTGTGGCAAATCCCGGATAAGGATAAGTTTTCACAGTCGCTGGTTTCAACTCTTTTGAGGGATGCACATAGATTTCATCTTCGCTGATATCCATTCGCACACCGATTTCTTCCAATTTCGCAATGTAGCTTTCTAGATGCTCATAAATCACATTTTTGACTGTAATGCCTTCACCCGCTGCTGCGGCTAAAGAAAGATAGGTTCCTGCTTCGATTCGGTCTGGAATAATAGAATGACGACAACCGTGCAGTTCTTCCACACCTTCGATACGAATTTCATTGGTACCTGCACCTCTGATTTTCGCTCCCATATTATTTAAAAGGGTCGCGACATCAATGATCTCAGGTTCCCGTGCAGCATTTTCAATGATCGTTTTACCTTTGGCTCTTACTGCTGCCAGCATTACATTGATTGTTGCTCCGATGGAGACCATATCTAAGAAAATCCGTTCGCCAGTCAAGCCTTCTTCTTCGGTACGCAAATACATGGCGCCATGCTCGTTGGTGACTTTTGCGCCAAGTGCTTCGAAGCCTTTGATATGCAAATCGATTGGTCGCGGGCCTAAGAAACAGCCGCCAGGCAACCCAACGACGCCTTCACCAAACTTCGCCAATAATGCCCCCATGAAATAATACGAAGCCCGTAGACTATTGATTTTTCCGTTAGGCATCGGGATCGAAACGATATTGGTTGGATCGATCTCTAGCGTATTGTTTTCAAAATGGGTCTTCACGCCCATGATTTCGATAATCTCAATTAATGAGTGCACATCTTGGATGTCGGGCACTCCTTCTAAAATGACCGGTGAATCAGCTAAGATCGCTGCCGGGATCAATGCGACTGCACTGTTTTTTGCGCCGCTAATGGTGACTTCACCTTTTAAGGGACGATTGCCGTTGATGACAATTTTTTTCATTGAACTCCACCTATACTCTTTTTTAATTTATGTGTATCATTCCAATTTTAGCACAGATTACACAAAGAAAAAAGATGCAGTATATTTTTGATCCCCGCATCAAGAATATTTTCTTAGAAAACAAAAAAACTCTTAGAATCAGTGATTCTAAGAGTTTTGATCTTTGATTAAGATTAAGCTTTACCAGCTGAACCGAACCAGTCGATGTGTTCTTCTGCATCTTTAACGATTGCCGCAACACCTGGTGCTAATAATTTACGAGGGTCGAATCCTTTGCCTTCTTTATCTTTGCCAGCTTCGATGTATTCACGAGTTGCTTTAGCAAATGATAATTGGAATTCAGTATTTACGTTTACTTTAGAAACACCCATTGAGATTGCTTTTTCGATTTGGTCTTGAGGAATACCAGAACCACCGTGTAATACTAATGGTACATCAGAACCTACTGCATCAGCGATTGCTTGTAAGTGGTCAAAAGCAAGGCCTTTCCAGTTTTCAGGGTATTGACCGTGAATGTTACCAATTCCGCAAGCTAGGTAATCAATACCAGTTGCAACCATTTGTTTACATTCTTCGATGTCAGCTAATTCGCCAGAACCGATGATTCCATCTTCTTCTCCGCCGATTGAACCAACTTCACACTCAACAGAAACGCCTTTTGCGTGTGCTTTTTCGACAACTTCTTTAGCCAATTTCAAGTTTTCTTCAAATGGTAAGTGAGAGCCATCAAACATAACAGAAGTGTAACCAACTTCGATACATTCCATTGCTGCATCGTAATCACCATGGTCTAAGTGGATTGCAACTGGAACAGTGATGTTCATTGAATCAACCAAGTTTGTAACGATGTCTTTAGCAACTTTGTATCCGCCCATATATTTGGCAGCACCCATTGAAGTTTGGATTAGAACTGGCGCTTTTTTCGCTTCAGCAGCTTTTAAAATCGCTTGTGTCCATTCTAAGTTGTTTGTGTTGAATCCGCCGACTGCATATCCGCCTTGACGAGCAGCTTTTAAGAATTCAGCTCCTGATACTACTGGCATAAAAAATTCCTCCTAAGTTTTGAAAAACTTTATTTGTTAAGCAATGCTTAACCGACAATGCTATTTTAGCAAAGATTTGCGGTATTTGCTACTAAAAAGAGGAATTTCTCTTTTCAAAAAAAGATTGCACAAATATAAAAATCCAGCATTTTCATCATCTTTTCTGAAAGTCTACGATTCTGTAAGGTTTTTCTCTTCTGTCTGCGGTCGTTAGATAACAAATCGGCATGTGAAAATTCGAGAAAAATTTCACATATTTTTTCGTCATTTTATCATAATCTTCCAGTAAATCCTTCCTTCTTCTCCTCTGAGCATAAGAATAGCCTTGTGAAAGCGGCTATATTATTATGTAAAAAAGGAGGGATAAAATGAAAAAAGCGCTTATTGGATTTTTGGCAGTCATCGGGGTTCTTTTCTTGGCAAGTTGCAGCTCGGGGGCCAAAGAAGAAACCAAAACATTCACAATGGATCAAAATGGGGTTTCGATGGAACTGGTCTTCACTTATGAAGGCGATAAAGTAAAAACCCAGACTGCGAACAATGTCATGCCGTATTCAGCGATTGGGGTAACGACCAAAGAAGAAGCACAGACGGTACTTGATCCGATCGCAGAGCAGTATCAGCAAGTCAAAGGGTTGGACTATTCCCTCGACTATACAGATAGTGAAGCGACTGAATCATTGACCATCAATTATGATGAGTTGGATTATGATTCAGCGAAACAATTGCCTGGAGTTAGTTTTGAAGGAAACACCGAAAATGGGATCAGCATGGAACGTACAGAGGAAATGCTCTTAGACCAAGGGTATAAGCTAAAAGAATAATCCTCTCTAAGCACCAGCAAATCAACATGCATTACCGCTGGCGGATTTCATTCGAACTGTTAGCGAAAAAAATAATGCATCAGTCAGAAACTTCCGGTCGCTTTGACGGAAGTTTTTTTGTGTGCAAAAAGGGATAGCTTCTACCAACGCTCAAGCAAGTTTCAACCTTTTACGGATTACTGGGATCGCACAACTCAAAAAAACTCCCCATCTTGAGATGAGGAGTTTCGCACATTCATTGCTTGATTTTGCCGCTAGCGATTATTATGCTTGGCGGTTGTCTAATGAAGCTCCAACAAAGGCTTTGATCAAGCGTTGTGGGCGAGTTGGACGAGAAATCAATTCTGGGTGGAATTGGCAACCCACGAAGAATTTGTTTTCTGGGATCTCAACGATCTCAACCAAACGATTGTCTGGTGACACACCTGAGAAAACCATCCCGTTTGCTTCAAAGATTTCACGGTATTTGTTGTTGAATTCATAACGATGACGGTGACGTTCTTGAACAACTTCCTCCCCATCATAAGCTGCAGCTGTTTTGGTGCCTTTTTTCACTTTACATGGATACAAGCCTAAACGCAATGTTCCACCTAAGTTTTCGATGTTTTCTTGGTCAGCCATCAAGTCAATGATGTTGTTGGCTGTTTCAGGATCTGTTTCTGCGGAATTGGCATTTTCCAAGCCAACGACATTGCGGGCATATTCCACACAAGCCATTTGCATCCCTAGACAAATCCCTAAGAATGGCACATCGTTTTCCCGAGCATATCGGATCGCTTCGATTTTTCCTTCAATCCCGCGATCACCGAATCCACCAGGAACAAGAATACCGTCTACTTCACCTAAGTAAGAATCCACGTTTTCTCGTGTGATTTCTTGGGCTTTGATCCAATCGATCTCGATGTCTGCATCAAAGGCAAAACCAGAATGTTTCAAGGCTTCGACAACTGATAGATAAGCATCTGGCAATTCCACGTATTTTCCGACTAATGCGATGCGTACTTTTTTCTTCAAATTCAGTACCTTTTCTTCCAATGCTTGCCATTCAGTCATGTCAGCAACTGGTGCAGTCAGTTTCAAATGATCACACACGATTTGATCCATGCCTTGCGCTTGCAGTGCCAATGGGATCGAATACAGGGTCTCAACGTCACGAGATTCGATCACGGCTTCTGGTGCCACGTCACAGAATTGTGCCAATTTGTTTTTTGTTGATTGTCCTACAGGTTGTTCTGTCCGAACGACCAAGATATTTGGTTGAATCCCTAAGCCGCGCAGTTCCTTCACACTATGTTGTGTCGGCTTTGTTTTCATTTCGCCTGCTGCTTTCAAATAAGGAATCAGCGTCGTATGGATGTACATCACGTTGTCCGCACCTACGTCTGCCTTCATTTGACGCAAAGCTTCTAGAAACGGCAATGATTCAATATCCCCTACTGTTCCGCCGACTTCTGTGATGATCACATCTGAATCAGTCATTTTGGCTGCCCGCATGATTTTTTCTTTGATCTCGTTGGTGATGTGCGGGATCACTTGAACAGTCGCGCCTAAGTATTCTCCTTTACGCTCTTTCCGCAAAACTTCTGAATAGATTTTTCCAGTTGTTACATTTGAGTATTTGTTCAAATTGATATCGATAAAGCGTTCATAGTGACCTAAGTCTAAGTCGGTCTCTGCTCCATCATCGGTTACGAATACTTCACCATGTTGATATGGGCTCATCGTTCCTGGATCGACGTTGATGTACGGATCGAATTTTTGAATGGTTACTTTCAAGCCGCGATTTTTCAACAAACGTCCTAATGATGCTGCTACGATCCCTTTACCAATAGAAGAAACCACACCGCCGGTTACAAAAATATATTTTGTCATAAACTGAAAAACTCCTTTAATCTATTTTACAGGAAAAGCATTTAGAAAATAATAAAAGCTCCCTATCCATAAATGAATAGGGAGCGAAAATTCTAAATCACTTTCTGACTCTTGTAAAGAGTGCCCAAACAGAATGATACATTCTCACCTCACAAATGTCAAGAAAACTTTATCTGATTTTTTCAGAAAAAACGGAGGTTTCCAAACGAAGCGCTTTACGCTTCGTTGCAGCTGGTTTCTTCTTTTTCACGACTAAGTTCTATGGTTATTCTTTCTTAAACAACCTTCATGTTTTCTGCACAACTTTTTGCAATTTTTTCATTGCTTCTTACGAAATCGTTGAACTCTCTTTGGCATAATACAAAGTGTAGATGAAGTCTGGCGCTTTACTCGTTTTGGTAAAAATGATCGGAACGTATTTCTGGTTATTTTTGGCAAAGACGAGGTGCAGGTTCGATTCCTGCCTTCTACGCTAATATAATTTTTCTTTTGCAGGATAGAGCTAACTATTCTGCTATTTTTGTCTGCCAAGTAATGTGCTCTGAATGATTATTCCCCAATAAGGAGTGCCCTCAATAAATACCAAAATTTGATTGCGCTTTTTGATTATCTTTGAGATTATAGATATATATTTAAATTATTTTTTTATGGCATCTTCCGGTAATCATTTACCGATAAGGAAACAATCAAATTCTGTTGTCTCCCAAAAGAGATTCTATAGAAGCCACAATTTTGGAGGAAGAAGACAATGACTGCTAAAAACCAAAAAGCACCAGATACTGTCAAGACACTAATCCGGCCTCGAAATCCTTTACAGATTTTTTTCGCATTCTTGCTCGTGATAGGGCTACCTACCATGCTTTATTGTTATTACTATAATTACAGTCCTTTCCCTAGTAAAAAAGTAGCTGGCGTTCCCAATAATCACCTTGTTCAGCTAAAGAACCCTATGGACCTTTCCAGTTTATTGTTGGATTTTGGCTCACAACTGAAATTTAACACAGTGGCTGAGTCCATGACGGTTTACTTTGATTATTATCAAAAAGGGGAGATAAAAGAACACAAAATAGTCGCTTCCCTGACAACAGAGCCAAGAAGTGATTATAATGGCTATTTGAACATAGGAATTACTAAGAGCGATTCTCTACTCTTCGTTGATTTATTTTCAAATGGTTCCTCATCAAATACAATGACCGACTTATCTAAATTCCACTATACGTCCCTTGGAGAAGATAGTTTATCTCCTACTGGAGCTAGTACTAGTATTCCCAATAACGAGCTTAACATTGAGAAAAAACAAGAAATTCCGTTGCTTTATATTGCCAAGGGCGGTGACCTAAAACTATATGCTGAAATGGAAAACAATCTATCTGAAGAAAATTTAAAAAGCGTTGAAAACGTCTATTACGTTTACTTAATAGTAGAATAACGAAAAAAGACCAGTTCAGGATGCTGAGCTGGTCTTTTTTCTGTCACAGTGTCGATTAATTCCGACGGTTGTTATTACCAAATAAAATAATCAAACGTAAGAGTTGCAATAAGGTTGCTACGGCAGCTGCGACATAGGTCAACGCTGCGGCAAAGAGCACTCTTCTCGCTTGTGGTACTTCCTCTTCTGTTAACAAGCCACCATCTGCCAAAATACGGATCGCCCGTTTTGAGGCATCGAACTCGACTGGCAAGGTCACTAATTGGAAAATAAACGCCAATGAGAAAGCCAACAAGCCTAAGTTGATCAGAAACGATCCTCGTAATAGGACCCCAATCAAAATCAACGGGATCGAGATGCTGGTTCCGATATTGGCGATCGGTACGATCGCATGACGCAAACGCAAAGGAAAATAGCCTTTGGCATCTTGGACTGCGTGACCACACTCATGGGCCGCAACACCGATTGCTGCTACCGAAGTTGATTGTGCAGTGGATTGCGATAAACTCAGCATTTTGTTGCCAGAATTGTAATTATCCGTCAAATCACCAGCGATCGCTTGCACACCCACATTATTGATTCCTTGGCTTTGCAAGATGTACTGCGCCGCTTTTGTGCCGGTAATATTATTTTTACTTCTGACTTTGTCATATTTGTTAAAGGTACTTTTGACGTACGCTGACGCTGCTAGCGAAATCACCATACCGATAATTACAAGAATGAAAGTCGGGTCATAAAAAAAGCCGAACCCGTATCCGCCCATACCATACACGATAAAATTCCCCCTTTTAATCTTTGACCTTATTTTACCATTAAAGTGGTGAAAAAATTATGAAGATGACTGGAAGATTTTGTTTTTAACCTTTTTTTACAAATTCTGATTTTAGTTTCATTGCGCCGAAGCCATCGATCTTGCAATCAATGTTGTGGTCGCCTTCGACTAATTTGATGTTTTTCACTTTCGTTCCTTGTTTGATGGCGCCAGATGCGCCTTTGACTTTCAAGTCTTTGATGACCGTTACTGTATCACCATCGACTAAAATATTGCCGTTGGCATCTTTATATACGGGTGCTTCTTCCGCCGCTTGTTGCTCTTGCCATTCGTTTCCGCATTCAGGACAAACAAACAGCCCGCGGTCTTCATAAGCGTATTCAGATTGGCAATTTGGACAGTTAGGAATTTGAGTCATAGTGTTGCTCCTTTAAAATATAATTTTCGCTGTAAAAAAACAACTCACCATCAGCATACCGAAAAACCATTAGAGGTGCAACCAAAAATCAGTGACCTGTAAGTAAAAAAAATCGCTTCTGTAGAGTAATAACAGAAGCGATAGCTCAAGTGTATTCGAAAAGGAACTACAAAGCGTTGGTTTTTATTTTGAGAAATGATTCGCACAAGCATCGCCGACCCACTGGATGATTTGTACCAGAAGAATCAGCAGGAGAATCACCACAATCAAAATCGCCGTTTCATAGCGATAATAACCATACTGAATTGCTAAATCGCCAATGCCGCCTGCGCCAATTGTTCCCACCATCGCTGAGTAGCCTAAAAGACTGATCAAAGTTAGCACAAATCCGCGAATCAAAGCTGGCAGACTTTCTGGTAAAATCACTTCGCGAACGATCTGTCTCGTCGATGCTCCAGAAGCGACGCTGGCTTCAAGGACGCCATAGTCGATTTCGGCAAATGCGGATTCAGCGATTCGGGCGTAAAAAGGAATCGCGGCAATCGATAAAGCAATCGCACCACCCGCTGGGGTATAAGGATCACCGATCAGCATCGCTGATAACGGAATCAGCGTAATCAATAAGATCAAAAATGGCAGCGAACGGATTGCATTGACGATAAAATCGGCCAGATGATGCAAGAAAATATTTTTATGAAAAAGGTTACTGCCGACTAAAAACAGGACTAATCCAATCAATAAGCCGAAAACTACTCCTATAATTGCTGAGGTCCCCACCATAAAGAATGTTTCCCATAGTGCTTGAGGCAGGTTTATTTTTAAAATCTCAATCGTTTCAGCCATTTCTCTCACCTATCTTTCTTAGAGAAAAGACGTTCGCAGCTAAGTGTTCTCGGGCTTTTGCTGCTTCTTCGGCGGGTCCCGTCAAATAGATATACAAAATACCTATCACATCTTTTTTGATATACTCAATTTTCCCATGGATGATATTGATCGACACATCGTAGGCTTTCGCTACAGTCGAAATCAGCGGTTCTAACGTATACTCACCTTGGTAGCGCAATTCCAGCAAGTCGCCTTGCGTGAAAGATGCTAGAATCTCTTCAGGAAGCGTCAGATCCAAGTAGCGGCCTACCAGTTTTTTCGTAATAGGCTGTTTAGGCTGACTGAACAAGCCATAGGTCGTTTGTTCTTCAACGATGCGCCCCTTTTCCATCACTGCCACCCGATCAAAAAACTTACGGGCAACATCCAATTCATGAGTGATAAAGACGATGGTGATGCCTGTCTGTTCCTTGATTCGGATCAACAATTTCAAAATTTCTTCGGTCGTTTCAACATCTAACGCACTGGTAGCTTCGTCACACAACAAAATCTCAGGTTCGTTGGCAATCGCTCGTGCAATGCCGATCCGTTGCTTTTCTCCCCCAGACAAATTATTCGGATACTCGTGAATTTTGTGAGGCAGATCCACCATTTCCAACAGTTCCTTGATCCTCGCTTCTTGCTGATCTTTCGGATAATCACCAGCGCGCAAAGCAAAGGCTAAATTTTCCTTGATGGTTCGATTATGGATCAGATTGAAATGCTGAAAGATCATCCCGATTTTTTGTCGTACTTCACGCAAGTGTTTGCCTTTGGCTTGCGTGATGTCTTGACCATCAATCAGAATTTGACCGCTAGAGGGCACCTGCAGTAGATTCAACGTACGAACCAAGGTACTTTTCCCAGCCCCGCTCAATCCGACGATCCCGTATACTTCTCCAGCTTGAACGGAAAAATCAACGGAATCCACTGCTTTTTTGATTTGTTTTTTATGAGTGAATGCCACTGATACTTGTTTTACTTCTATTTTTGCCATAAGATATGCCTTTCTTACTCAGTCCAAAATTTCGGTTGATCAAAGTTGCTGAACGGTGATTCGGCAATCGCTTCTTTAAATGCATCACTTTCTAATACTTCCGTAACTGCCTTAGCAAAATCACTGTCTTCTTCTTCGGTGGACACCACAAAGACATTTTTATATTCTTCTTTCAACGACTCCAACGCCAAAGCATCTGCAGGATCAAGAGAAGCCGCCCAAGCGAAGTTTCCTGGTACTAAAGCTAAATCGACTGTATCTAACGAACGAGCCAATTGGGCTGCGTCTAATTCTTTAAATGTCAGATTCTTCGGATTTTCTTCGATATCATTCACCGTTGCCTTCGTTTCGTCGATATTGTCTGCGATGGTGATCAACTCATTGGCAGCTAACAGTTGCAAGGTCCGAGCTAAATTTGAGGCATCATTGGCAATCGAAACAGTCGCCCCGTCTGCTAACTCATCCAAACTAGACAGTTGCTTCGAATAGATGCCCATTCCCAATGTTGGCACTTTTTGTAATGCCGTAAGAGATAACTGGTTATCTGCCGAAAATTTTTCTAGATAGGCCGTATGCTGAAACAAATTGGCATCGATTTGGCCATTCGCCAAGGCATTGTTCGGCTGAATATAATCATTAAACACTTTGGTCGTTAGTTGATACCCTTTTTCTTCCAGTAATGGAGAGATCACCTCTGTCACCATATCCCCATATGGTCCAGGTGCCACTCCAACGACTTTTTCTTCCACTGCATCTACACTGTTTTCACCAGACTGTGTATCCTCTGTGCTGCTAGTATTGCCACAAGCTGCCAATGTAATTAAGACAGCAGCAGCAACTAACCCAACGATTCCCTTTTTCAACTGTTTCATTTTTTAGTTCCCCCTTTTTATAATAAAAAAACGTCCTTTCTCCATCATAGAGAAAGGACGAAACAACCATGTTCGTGGTACCACCTTTAATTCATCGGCACAAGCTGCCAACCTTATCAGTTTATCAACTGCTTTGCTGTAACGGGCAATCCCGCTGCACGCTTGCTTTTGCTCACGTCCAAACGCTCCAAGGCCATCTTCAGTCAAACGGCTGTGCTCTTTCTCACCAATCCGAGCTCTCTGATCCAATCGAAACTGACTTACTCTTCTTATCATCGCGTGTTTTTAAGTTGTGTTTAACTATACGATAGCCTCAAATGAATGTCAATTCTTTTTTTCACGAAAACACCATCTTTTTACAATGATTTTCACAGCGTTTACACAGTCAAATTCTCATCTAAAATCAAGCCTTCAGATACCATAACCGCATCGCCGATCAATTCTAATGCGCCCTGATCAACATCAACTTCTACCGTTAACTCGCCACCTAACACGTGCAGCAAGACATTCGCTGCCGCTTGCTGGTGACGTTTGGTCACGACATACGCAGTGGCACCAGAACCTGTGCCGCACGCATAGGTAAAACCTTCCACCCCTCGTTCATACGTGCGAACGATCAGATCACCCTTGTCATCTTCTTCATAGAAATTGACATTCGCCCCTTTTGGGAAAACTTCCCAATAGCGTATCTCTTTGGCAAGTTCAGCCAGCTGTTCCAACTCAGTTTCTGCCAGACCAGGATAGTGAACCACCGCATGAGGGATTCCTGGATCACCCAATTCCACATAGTCCACGAAAGAAACCATTGGATTCGGGTACGCTTGATCAAATGTAGTCACGGTCGGTGGATTCAAGGTTACTTTGTAGTGTTTTGCCGACAAGCGCCATGCGGGGACATCGCCAGCAACTGTTTCGATGGTCATCTGCTCGCCAGCAATTCCCTTCTCAAAGGCATAACGGGCAATACAGCGAGCGCCGTTGCCGCACATTTCTGCTTCGGTCCCATCAGCATTGTAAAACCGCATCCGAAAATCAGCGGTTCCTGCGGGAAAATCCACAGCCATGACTGCATCCGCGCCAACAGAAAATTTCCGATGGCAAACCTGAGCAGCAAATTGCGACAGTTGTTCATGGGAGAATTTCAATGTGCGGTTATCGATTACGATAAAATCATTTCCTGCACCTTGCATTTTTGTATAAGGAATCGTCATGTTGTCACCTGCTTTTCAAAATTTTACTTGCTGGAAGCTCCCTCTTTTAGAAACGAAGGAACCACTTCATTTTGCAGCATTTGCTCGTAGGACTGGCGTTTAACGGCTAATTCCGCTTGGCCGTTTTCCACAAAGACGACTGCAGGAATCTGTAAATTATTGTAGCTGCTGGCCATCGAATAGCCATAAGCTCCTGTTGCGAACGTAGCAAACAGATCCCCAGTTTCAACGGGCGGTAATGCAAGATCTTTTACTAAGATGTCCGTACTCTCACAAGCTTTGCCAGAAATGGTGACCTTTTGTGTCGCAGCTTCGGAAGCGCGGTTGGCTAAGATCCCAGTGTATGTTGCTTGATAAAGACCTGGACGAATATTGTCTGTCATGCCACCGTCAATGCTGGCGTATGTTCTGATTCCCGGCAATGTCTTGATACTGCCGATGGTGTGCAAACTGATACCTGCTTCTGCGACGATACTGCGCCCAGGTTCAATAACGATGGTCGGGCGTTCGCTCTGGTGCTGCGCATAAAAGGCGTCGATTTTTTCCATCACAGGATCTAAAAAGTAGCTGTAGGGTTGGCGAATATCTGCATCTGTGTATCGAACGCCAAAGCCGCCGCCAACATTTAGTTCTTTGATCCAATAATCAAAGCGTTCATGAATGGTTTGGACAAGGGCCAAAGCCGCATCAACTGCCGCTAGATGTGAGCGATTGTCCGACAATTGACTGCCGACATGAAAATGCAGGCCATAGAAATCCAATTCAGGTGCTTGAATCACTTCTTCCACTAATGGAAATAAGATTTCTTCATCTAAAGGAATCCCGAATTTTGAATCTTTTTGTCCGGTCGAGATAAATTGATGGGTGCTGACCGAAACCTCGGGTGTGATGCGCAACAAGATTTTAGCAACGACTTGCTTTTCTTGACATAACGCGCGGATCAAGCCGACTTCTTGAATGCCATCAACGATGATCCGTCCCACGCCATAATCAAGGGCGGCTGCTAATTCTTCAATGGATTTGTTATTGCCGTTAAACTCGATGTGTTCTGCTGGAAAATCAGCTTGGATCGCTGTATACAGCTCCCCACCGCTAACCACGTCTAATGAAAGTCCTTCTGACTTGATCACTTGCAGCATCGCTGTAGTACAGAAAGCTTTAGCGGCATATGCTGCTCGTGTCTTGCTGTAGCGCGTCAAAAACTGCGCCTGAATCTTTTGGCATTCTTCGCGAATCTCCGAAACGGAATACACGTAAAGGGGGGTTCCAAAGGTTTTTGCCAGCTCAACGGTATCGCAACCGTCAATGTATAAGTGATTGTTCTTGATTTCTTTTGCCATCGCTTTACTCCTTGTCTGTCGGCTCGTTCAACGCCTCGATCAAACGAACGTAGCATTCGATGCCTTGCAATAGATTTTTTTCGTCAAAATTCATTTTGCTGCTGTGTAAAGGGTGGACATAACCTTTTTCTTCATTTCGGGTACCGACAAAGAAAAAGACGCCGGGGATTTCCTTTTGGTACATCGAAAAATCCTCTGCCAACATATATGGCGGTGTTTCTCGGTAGCTCTCCCCGACCACTTTTTCCAATACTTCCACCATCTCAGGATCATTGTCCACGACACGATAAAGATGTTCGAATTCAACATCCGCCGTGCAATCATATCCTTTGGCGATTTCTTGTGCGACAGTGGTGATTCTGCGCGTCATCGTTTCATAGACTTCATCTTCAAACGCCCGCATCGTTCCTTTTAAAACGACCTTGCCGGGAATGATATTTTCCGCATCTCCCCCATGGATCTTCCCAAAAGTGATGACCCCAGCAGAAAGCGGGCTGATATTGCGTGAAATGATCGAATGCAATCCTTGAATGATCGCAGCCGCAGCTAAAATGGCATCATGTCCTTGATGAGGCTGGGCACCATGGGCACTCGTGCCGTTGATCGTTAGATTGATCTCGCCGTTACGGGCCATCATCGGACCTTTCCGACTCGCAATGACTCCTTCGGGAAAATCTGGGAAGACATGCAGCCCCACGATTTTTTCCACGCCAAAATCTCGTAAGATGCCTTCATCGATCATCAATTGAGCACCACCGGGGCTTTCCTCGGCTGGTTGGAAAATCAAAACGATCGTTCCACGAATCACTTCAGGATGCGTCGCTAAGTATTTGGCAAACCCCAGCATCGTTGCCATATGGCCATCATGCCCGCAGGCGTGCATTTTTCCTTCATGTTTGGAAACAAAGGAAACACCGGTCTCTTCTTTGATCGGCAGTGCATCGATATCCGTTCGAAAGGCCAGCGTCTTTCCTGGGCGCTCACTGCGAAAGACAGCAATCAAGCCGGTTTCAATCACTGGATAGATTTCTTTGATCCCAAAGGATTGCAACTGACGCAGCAAGTATTCCTTTGTTTTGAACTCAGTTAACCCTAATTCAGGGATTGTATGTAATTCACGACGAAAACGAACCACGTCTTCGGTTAATTCTTTGACTGCTTGCGATACTTGCATGTTAAAACACCTTTCTATTCATTCCTTTTAAAAATATCCATAAAAACCAACGAATATTCAGTTTTTCATTGATATTGTTTAATATTATAGTATATAATTCGAATAATCTATAGTATAAATTGTCGAAATGTTTCGATTTTTATTGAAAAATTTACCCCTCGTTTTGGTACACTTATACGTAGAGTTACGAAAAATAAATTGGTTGAAAGGATGTGTCGTAGTTTGACAATATTCAAAGGTTCTGGCGTTGCGTTGATCACCCCTATGCTTCAAGATGGTTCGGTGGATTTCGATAAGCTGAAGGAGTTAGCGGAGTGGCATGTGCAGCAAGGAACGAATGCAATCATTGCATGCGGTACGACCGGTGAAGCATCCACGTTAGACGATGAAGAACATATCGCGGTGATCGAAGCGGTGGTAAAACAAGTTGCTGGTCGAATCCCCGTCATCGGAGGAACAGGCTCCAACAATACCCAACATGGGATCCATCTTTCAAAAGAAGCACAGCGCGTTGGTGCTGACGCATTATTGGTTGTAACACCCTACTACAACAAAGCGACCAAGAAAAGTTTAGTCGCTCACTATGAAGCAATCTGTCAAAGCGTTGAGCTACCAGTGATCTTATACTCCGTCAGCTCAAGAACCGGCTTAAATTTAACACCTGAAGCTGTGGCAGAACTGAAAAAAATCCCTAATATCAAAGGCATCAAAGAAGCCAGCGGCGACATTTCGCAAATCGCAGAAATCGCTCGTCTTGCGGATGATGACTTTGCGATCTATTCAGGAAATGACGATCAAGTAACCCCAATTCTAGCTTTAGGTGGCTCTGGCGTGATTTCAACGATCGGCAATATCGCTCCGAAACAAACGGCACAACTCGTTGCTGATTTCTTAAATGGTGATGTAAAAGCCGCCATCAAAGAGCAATTGCGACAAAAACCGTTGATCGATGCGATTTTCAGTGAAGTAAATCCTGTGCCGATCAAAGCAGCGGTCTCCTTGCTAGGCAAATGCGAATTGCATTATCGTTTGCCTTTGGGTGTCCCAGAAGATGCGACCCTCGTTCATTTAGAAGAAGAAATGACCAATTACGGATTGCTGTAAGGAGGAGTTTTTGGTGAAACAAATTTTATTAAGCGGTGCAAACGGTCGCATGGGCAAAGTGTTGCAAATCCTGATCGCAAAGCACCCTCAGTTAGAAGTGGCCGCCGGCTTGGATCGTACCGAGCAGTTAGATGGTCCGTTTCCGATCTATGATCGTCCAGAAAAAATCACGCAGCCGATCGATTTGGTGATTGATTTTTCTCATTATAGCAATGTCCCTGCCTTGTTGAACTATTGTGTCGAACAGCAGCTGCCAATCGTGGTTGCTACAACTGGTTTGACGGAAGACACGCAGATGATGCTGCCGTTGGCTGCTAAAGTGATTCCGGTTTTCTATTCTGCCAATATGTCGTTGGGGATCAATGTACTGATCAAAGCACTACAAAGTATCACCCCCGCATTAGAAGCTGACTTTGACATTGAGATCATCGAAAAGCATCATAATCAAAAACTTGATGCACCAAGCGGTACAGCTTTGCTGTTGGCAGATAGTATCAATGACAGCTGCGAAACAAAAAAAGAGTATCTCTACGGACGTGAAGGCAGTGATCTAGTAAATGACCGCAAGCAGATGGGCATCCATGCCGTTCGCGGCGGAACGATCCCTGGGGAACACATTGTCATCTATGCTGGGCAGGATGAAATCATTGAATTAAAACACACTGCGCTCTCCCGCGAAATTTTCGCCAATGGTGCGCTAAAAGCAGCGGAATTTTTAGCCGATCAACCAGCCGGTTTTTATTCCATGCAAAATCTAATCGACAAGTAAAGGTGGTCTCTCATGACAGAATTACAATTTTCCGACCCTTATCAATTAGCAAAATATATCAAAGAAGCAAATAAACAAACACCTGTAAAAGTCTATATCAATGGAGATCTTGGCGACGTCCAAGCAGAGGGCATCCAATTGTTTGGTAACGGCACCTTCTATTTCGTGGTTGGTGACAGTCAAAAAGTAGCTGAGTTTTTAACCGCGCACCAAGACAAGATCACCGATCACTATCTGGAAAATGATCGTCGCAACTCAGCGATCCCTTTGTTGGACTTGACGAAAGTCGATGCCCGTATTGAACCAGGTGCCTTTATCCGTGACCAAGCCATCATTGAAAAAAATGCCGTTATCATGATGGGGGCAGTGATCAACATTGGTGCTGTGGTTGGTGAAGAAACCATGATCGATATGGGTGCGATTTTAGGTGCCCGGGCAACCGTTGGGAAAAAAGCCCATATTGGCGCTGGTGCTGTCTTGGCTGGCGTTCTTGAGCCACCTTCAGCAAGGCCAGTCATCATTGAAGACAATGTTTTGATCGGCGCAAATGCCGTCGTCCTTGAAGGCGTCCGTGTCGGCGAAGGTGCAGTCGTTGCTGCCGGTTCTGTGGTGACGGAAGATGTCCCTGCTGGAGCAGTCGTTGCTGGCTCACCAGCTAAAGTCATCAAAATGAAAGACGAGAAAACGAAAAGCAAAACCGAATTTTTAGACGATCTACGGGGGTAAACTTCTTATTTTCTCGTAAATACGCAACAAAAAAACGCAGTACCGGTTCAGTGATGAGCCTGCGCTGCGTTTTGTCTAAAAAAGGGCGTGCCGAAAGCTTTTGGCACGCCCTTTTTCTATTGGCAAATGTGCTTGTAAAAGTGTTTATTCTGCTTGAAATTCTTTGATCGCTGCTTGGATCTCTTGATAGATCACTGCAACTTCTTCAAGGTCTTTTGCATTTGCTCCACTGGCAAGCGGATGTCCACCACCATGATGGCGTTTGGCGATCTCATTGATCACTGGACCTTTCGAACGCATCCGCACCCGGTAATAGCCTTCTGGTTGTTCGACAAA
This sequence comes from Enterococcus sp. 4E1_DIV0656, assembly GCF_002140695.1. Taxonomy (NCBI): domain Bacteria; kingdom Bacillati; phylum Bacillota; class Bacilli; order Lactobacillales; family Enterococcaceae; genus Enterococcus; species Enterococcus sp. 4E1_DIV0656. The sequence continues at coordinate 358,793 of NZ_NGLF01000001.1, forward strand.
GATCGCCCAAGCCATCACTTCGTCGATTTTCCCTGGTAAGGAAACGACTGCTGAGGTTTCCGAATCTACTACGCCAAAACGCTGCTGCAATTCTTGTGATAGGATCACTTTGCCAGCACCAATCTCATCAATCTCGATGTTTTCGTAGACATACCCTGAAAGGCGAGCAACACTGCGAGAGACTTGATCCAATTGACGATTGATCTTCGGAGCATCGAAGCCGTAATCCAATAGTTCAGCCGCTAAGCGCAGGGTTGTCGCTGTCGTTGCCGGATATAAAAACCGTCCAGTATCACCAACAATGCCCGCATATAACAGACGAGCCGCTTCTTGCGTCATCGTCAGCTCGTTTTGAAACATTTGCCAAAACGAAACGATCATCTCACTACAGCTGCTGGCTTTCGTATTGACCCAAACCAGCTCTCCGTAAGGTTCATCATTAGGGTGATGATCGATTTTGATCAATTTCGCCCCTTGATCATAGCGTTGGTCACTGATCCGTGGTGCATTGGCCGTATCTGTAACGATCACCAGCGCCCCTTTATACAAATCATCAGGGATCGTCTGCATCAGCGCCAAGTAATCCAATCCTTCAACGGGTCCGCCAACTTGATAGATTTCTTTTTTGGGAAAACTAGCTCGTAAAATTTCTGCCAACCCCACTTGTGATCCTAATGCATCTGGATCAGGGCGCTGGTGCCGATGGATAATGATCCGGTCGAATGCTTTGATTGTTGCAAGTATTTCTTCTTGTACCTTCATGAATGGTCTCAACTTTCTCTCTAAAATTTTTCCATAAGTGCCGTTTTCGATGATTTATGGGCGTTCCATTACTTGGCATACCACGATCGCTTTTGCCACTAAGGAATTTTCGATCGATACTTCGATATCGATTTTCGCCGAACGTCGCCCCAGTTCTAGAATCTTCGGTTGAATGATGATCTCGCTTTCTAATTGGATCAAACGGAAGTAATGCAGATTGACTTGCTCGATCCAGCTATTGCGTCGTTGATTCAACTGCATCGTACGTTTCGCCGTATTAGCGATTACTTCACTCAAGACACCAAAAGAGATCGTTCCGACTTCATTAACCATTTGGGGCGTCACCGCAAAGCTGAAATACGGCTGCGGCAATTTGTTCCCTTCAAAATCTTGTTCGATAACTTGCATCTGTCCCGAGATTTGGTCAGAAATCGTATCTGAAATTTGCGTTTGTCGTTGGACCATCTGCATCGCTTTCATAATGTCTTGGCGTGTGACAATCCCAATCAAAGAAAGGTCATCAGCTACGACGGGCATCACTTCTAAGCCATCCCAAATCATCTGATGGCTGGCAGAGGCCACACTCATCTCTTTTTTTACGACCCGTGGTTCCCGGGTCATGATTCGTTCGATGATCTGCGTATCAGGCTTTTCTAAGACATCTTTGGCTGTGATGATCCCAACGACCCGCATATTCTTGTTGACGACTGGATAGCGGGAGTGATTGGTAGACTCCGAAAGCAGTTTGTAATCCTTGACCGTATCAAAGGTGTGCAGATACTTGGTTTTTTCCAATGGCATATAAATGTCACTCACCAGCATAATGTCCTTTTTGATCAGCTGGTCGCTTAAGGCACGGTTGATCATCGTTGCCACGGTAAAGGTGTCATAGGTCGTTTGTAAAATCGGCAACTCCAATTCGTCTGCTAAACGACAGATTTCCTCTGTTGTTTCAAAGCCTCCCGTGATCAAGACGGCTGCGCCATCCTCCAGTGCCAACTTGTGGACTTCGTTGCGGTTTCCGACGATCACTAAGGAGCCAGGCGTGATGTAGCGTTCCATTGCTGATTCTTTCATGGCGCCGATAACAAATTTGTTCAAGTCTTTGTCCAAACCGGCAGCGCCGCCCAAAACATCACCTTCAATGATTTGGACGACTTCGCCGAAAGTTAGTTTTTCAATGTGTTTTTTTAGTTTTCGTTCGATACGGATGGTTCCGACACGTTGGATCGTTGAAACCAAGCCGATATTTTCCGCATCTTTGATCGCCCGATAGGCTGTTCCTTCACTGACATTCAAGTCTTTTGCGATTCCCCGCACCGAGATGCGATCGCCTACAGGCAGATTCTCGATATGCGCTAAAATCAAGTCGTGTTTTGTCGCCATAATTATCCCCTATTCCTACTACGAATCTTCCTGTTGCTTAAACTTCTAATGTCTCACCGACTGCAAGGATCTGGCCCACACCTGCCGGCAATAAATTCACGAAGGTTTGCGGATCTTGCTTGATCATTGGAAACGTATTGTAATGGATCGGTACTACTTTGCTCGCGTTTAAAAGGGCCGCTGCTGTTGCGGCATCTTGAACGCCCATCGTAAAATTATCCCCGATCGGTAAAAATGCCACATCGATGTCGAAACGTTCACCGATCATCGCCATATCGCTAAAGAGTGCAGTATCTCCAGCGTGGTAGATGGTTTTGCCTTCTGCTTCTAAAATGATTCCAACAGGATTGCCCATATAGATCATCGTTCCGTCTTCTTCAAGGCCAGAGCTGTGTTTCGCTTCCACCATTGAGATTTTGCCAAACGGAAACTCAAAAGAACCTCCCATATTCATGCCATGCGTCTCAGCAACGCCTTTGCGGGCTGCATAGCGGCAAATTTCAACGACACTGATCACTGGCGCTTCATTTCTTTTGGCGATCGGCACCATATCCCCAATATGATCACTATGACCATGCGTGATCAAAAGCCAATCGGTTTCCACTGTCTCTGCATCTAAATCAGTCAGAGCATTTCCAGTAATAAAAGGGTCAAACAACAATTTTTGGCCATCCGCTAATTGGATAGCAAGCACTGAGTGTCCGTGATACGTGAGTTTCATACAACATTCCCCTTTCCATCTAAGTAATACAGTCTAATATTTTTCATTATAACAGATAACGCCAGAAATCCAAAAGCACAAATTCTGGCAGCTTTATTACATCCGTCCTTTTTCTGGTTCTTGTCAAGAAAAATAAAGAAACTGTTCTACCCTTTCTGAATAAGGAATAGAACAGTTCGACCTGATGACTTCAAGCGATCATAGCGTTTTCTTACGTCCGCCTTGTTTATAGATGCGCCAGATGGTTAAGAATAACGCCGTGATACAAAGAAGGAACGCCCCAAAGAAGGTGATTTTCATGCCATAGGCAAAAATATCTGCCCGACCTGCGATATAGGTCGTCACATGCTTTCCATACGCTTGACTCATTGCTGCATAGAGAATCGTCGTTGCTAAGGATATCCCTAACACCATGCCCAAATTGCGGGCAAAGGAATTTAGACTACCTGCCACCCCAAGATTTTCTTTGGTGACACTGCTCATTACCATCGTATTGTTTGGGGATTGGAACAACGAATTGCCAAGTCCCATGATGGCAGTGGCAACGATATAATACCAAATCGGCGTATCCTGATTCATAAACATATACATCACCTGAGTGATCGACAGCAACGCTAAGCCAGCTAAGACCAAAATCTCCGGTCCTACACGGTCCGTCAAATACCCGCTAAGTGGTGAACCAATGACCATCATCAAAGGAAAGACCATCATCAGCATTCCTGCCACGCTCGGCGTTAAGCCTCGGGCACTTTGCAAGTAAAAGGGAATCACGACATTGACAAAAAAGTTTGCAGAAAAGATCAGCAACGCCGTGATCAGGCTCATGGTGAAAATTTTATTACGAAAGATCCCAAAGGTAATCAGCGGTTTGCTCACACGCGCTTCTACTCGCAAAAAGACGATGAATGCCACTAAAGCGATCCCACCCAACAGCAGCGGCAGCCACGTTAGAAAGCCACGCTCTTGTCCAAGAAAAATGCCGCCGAAGAAGCTGATAATTGCAATTGAAAACAGCACAAACCCGGTTTTATCAATGGAATCATGACTCATGGTAATATCTTTTGGTAACACCTTTTCTCCAGCAATCATCGTCAGAATACCGACAGGAACATTGATCCAAAAAATAAACGGCCAAGAAAAATGCGCCAAAATCACTCCGCCTAATCCAGGACCGGCGATGGAGCCTAACGAAACAAAGGCACCAATCATCCCTAAGGCGCGTCCTCGTTCACTCATAGGAAAAACTTCAGTAATGATTCCGGTATTCGTCGCCATCGTCATGCTAGCACCGATCGCTTGCACCACTCGGGCAAATAAAAGAAATGCTAAGGAGTGATTAAACCCGCATAACAGCGAACCGATAATAAAAATTAGCATTCCCAAGCGGAAAACTTTGATTTTGCCCCAACTGTCCCCTACCTTACCGAATAATAAAAGGCAGGCACAAACGATCATCAAGTAAACGGACACGACCCATTCCGCTTGATTCATAGGTACACCCATATCTGCCGAGATCGTCGGCAATGCGATATTTACGATACTCCCATCCAGTGTTGACATAAAGGTAAACATCGAAACAGCAATGAGAATCCACCACTTTCTCTGTTGTACTATGGGATTTTCTTGATAACTATTCACAAATCGACCATCCTCTCTTTGCTTGTTTTGTTCCTCTAGTCTTAGGGGGACAACTTTGTATTATTGATCGAAATCCATTCGCCGTCAATCCTTATCTGCTCATCACGACCAAAATAAGGGTCATTTCGTAAAAAAAACGCCACCTGTTTTCTTACATAAAAAAAGACAAAAGCTTCGGTGAAAAGAAATCGGCCGTCAAACGGCTATTCTTTCACCTGCTTTTGTCAGTAGGTCAAAACGAATTATTTACGGTTGCGATTTCTTTGGCTTGATTCCATGATGACCGGCAAGATGACTGGACGGCGTTTGGTTTGTTCAAACAAGAAACGACTCAAACGATCACGGATATCTTGTTTCAATTTGCTCCATTCAAACTCTTCATCATGAAGGTGTTTTTCTACGATTTCTTCTACGATCTCGCCACTTTCACGAATCAGGTCACGGCTGGCTTTCACGTAGACAAACCCGCGAGAAGTGATTTGAGGGGCAGAAATAATTTTCTTTTCGCGACGATTGATCGTCACTACTGCAACGAAAATTCCATCTTCAGATAAGACTTTGCGGTCTCGCAGGACGATATTCCCAATATCTCCGACACCGATCCCGTCGATCATGACGTTCTCAGCTGGAACCGCACCTGCGGCGATCATTTCGCCTTTTTTGTATTCTAAAACATCCCCGCGTGCAGTAATGAAGATATTTTTCATCGGAATCCCGACTTCTTGCGCCAAGTCCACATGGGCGGCTAATTGGCGGTACTCGCCTTGAATAGGGATAAAGTACTTCGGTTTCATCATATTCAACATCAGCTGCAGATCATTCGGGTTGGCATGACCAGAAACACGGAAATTATCCGAGATCTGTTTCACGGTACCGCCAGCGCGATAGATGATATCTTCCGTTTTCGCAACCACCGTTTCCATTGCCGTTGTCGGCGTCGTCGTGATGTAAACAAGATCTCCTTCTTTGATACGCAGCGTCCGGTGAGAGCCGTTGGCCATTTTTTGCAACGCTTTGATTGGTTCCCCCATGCGTCCTGTTTCTAAAATCAACAACTGTTCGTCTGAGTATTTTTTCATTTCTTTTTGGGTGATCAGCAAGTCTTCGGCAGGTAATTTTAATTTCCCTAACTTCATGGCCGTTTTGATGATCCGACCAAAATCTTGACCAGTCAAAACGACTTTGCGGTCAGAACGAAACGCCGCATCTAATACTTGTTGCACCCGTTGCAAATTGCTAGCAACGCTAGCGACGATGATCCGACCTTCCCAGTAACGGATATTGTCATAAACTTCATCTTGGATCGTCAATTCAGAAGCAATCGGCGTTGGATTTTCGGCATTTGAGGACGTACTTAGCAATGCTAAGACTCCTTCTTTTCCAATTTCCGCTAAGCGGCCAAAATCGGTTTGATACATAGGGATCGCTGTTTGGTCAAACTTGAAATCTCCTGTATAAACGATATTGCCAGCTTCTGTTTTTACGCTGATTCCAACAGAATCAGGGATAGAGTGGGTCGTACGGAAAAAGCTGATGGTCGCATGGCCAAAGTCGATCTCCGAATGTTCATCGATCACATGAAAATCTTTGAAGCGCTTGGTAGCTTCATTTTTATTCACGGTCAATTTTGCTAGTTCGATCGTTAACTCGGTCCCAAAGACCGGCACTTGGATATTCTCCAAGAAATAAGGCAATGCACCAATCGCATCTGCATGCCCATGGGTCAAGAAGACACCCGCCACACGGTCGGCATTTTCTTCTAAATATGTGAAGTCTGGAATCACTGTATCGATCCCTAATAATTCATTTTCTGGATAACGGACACCGCAATCCAGCACAAATATATCCTCGCCAACTTCAGCAATGTACATGTTCTTTCCGTTTTCGCGTACACCGCCAAGAGGAATGATTTTTATCGTTTCCACTTTTATTCACCTCTTAATTTTTTTCTACTGTATTATTTCCCAAGCATAAGCCGTCCCTATTATTATACAACAAAAAAAAGAAAAGCGTGGCATTCACCACACTTTTCTGAAAAACTTATGGTTTACACATGAACTAATCCTTGCTGATGCAGGCTTTCGGCGATTTGAACAGAGTTCCATGCCGCACCTTTCAGCAAATTATCAGAAACGACCCATAAATGCAAGCCGTTTTCGACATCCAAATCTTTGCGAATCCGACCAACAAAGGTTGCCGTTTTGTCCACACTGGTCAAAGCTTGCGGGTACACTTGTTGACTCGGATCATCTTGCAAGACAGCTCCTGGGGCTTCGCTGATCCACTGCCTAACTTCCTCAACACTGGCATGGTCTTTGGTCTCGATATAAATCGACTCCGAATGACCGCTAAACACAGGGATTCTCACACACGTAGCTGCTACTTTGATCTGCGCATCTTCCATGATCTTCTTCGTTTCATTGATCATTTTCCACTCTTCGTAAGTATAGTCGTCTTCAGCAAAGACATCGATTTGTGGCAAGGCGTTAAACGCGATTGGGTAGTGCTTTTTATCGCTGCCTGCTGGTAAAATCTCAGGGTTTAGTTCATCAGCGGCTTTGCCGGCTAATAGTTCTTGAGATTCACGAGTCAATTCAGCCAATGCTTGTGCGCCAGCACCTGAAACTGCTTGATACGTTGAAACCAAGACCCTCGATAAACCGACTTTTTGACGAATCGGTTCTAATGCCACCATCATTTGAATCGTTGAACAATTCGGATTGGCAATGATTCCTTTATGTTGCGCTAATGCATGAGGATTCACCTCAGGAACGACTAGAGGAACATTCGGATCCATCCGAAAATGACTGGTATTGTCGATTACGACTGCACCGTGTTTGACTGCTTCTGGAGCAAATTGTTTTGAAATGCCACCACCGGCACTGAACAATGCAATATCGACTCCCGCAAAGGAATCTGCGGTCAGCTCTTGAATAACGAGTGGTTCATTTTTGAACACAAGGGTCTTCCCAGCAGAACGTTTGGATGCCAACAACGTTATTTTTTTGATCGGCAACGTGGTCTTCTCCAACATCTCAATCATTTTTGTTCCTACTGCGCCGGTAGCTCCGACAACTGCTATGTGATACCCTGTACTCATCAAATCACTCCTCGAATAAAAATACATTTTTACTAGTTTATCATATCTTGTAAAAAAGAAAAGGCCTTTCGTGGAAAGAAGCGCAAAAAGAAGGCAGAACTATCTAAATTTTCAATCGTTTCCCCCGTTTCAGGAAAAAACTACCTATATTTAAGGGTTATCATTTGTCACATTTAGGTGTTATAGGATATAATACCGACAGAAGGAATTTTGGGGAAGATTCTTTCCAACGTGCATGGGGAAATTAAAAATACCCAAAACATTGAATGAGGCAAGAATTGCATATGCAATTCTTGCCTCATTTTTATGCTTCATTCGATTCTTCGTTATTTACTTTCACGATAGCAAAGCCTTTGTTATCGATGATCATCGTCTCATCTTCCAGTTGGACAAACTGTTCCATCAAAATTGAATCAGGACGAGAGAGTGTAAGTTGGTCCTCACCAGTGTTGAAAATACCGATGATCCGCTGTGCCCCCAACTCTCGTTCGAAAATGATCAGGCCATCTTCTTCCGAAACCCAGTTCCAACTCAAGGAACCTTCAGATAAGACTTTTTGGTTGTCTTTGCGTAGTTTGATCAATGACTGGGTGAAATGCAGCAAATCACGATCTTGCTTTTCCTCATCCCAAATCATACATTTACGACAATCCGGATCCATATCACCGGTCAAACCAATCTCATCGCCGTAATACAGGCAAGGAACTCCTTGTTGCAGATACGTAAAGGCCATCACTTGGCGCATCAAGTCTTTGTCTCCCCGAGCCAAAGTTAACAAACGCGGGGTATCATGAGAATCCAAAATATTGAACTGCACTTGGTTGGTTTGCTCCCGATACAACATCAGCTGGTTATTTAATTCCGAGACCATTTTCGTCATGGAGATCTCGTCTTTGACAAAATATTCAATGATTGCATCTGTAAAGGCGTAGTTCATCACTGCATGAAACTCGTCGCCTTGTAACCAGCGTTGAGAAGAATGCCAAATTTCCCCAAGGATATAAAAATCATCTTTGGCCTCATCACACACTTGGCGGAATTTTTTCCAGAAGAAGTGACTAACTTCATTAGCCACGTCCAAGCGCCAAGCATCGATATCAAATTCTTCGATCCAATAACGAGCGATCTTCAACAAATAATCTTGCACATCGGGATTTTCCGTATTGAGTTTCGGCATATGCGGCGTAAAGGCAAAAACATCATAGGTGATGTCATAAGCATCTTCAAAGTTTTCCCCTTCTTTGTAGTTGACAGGAAACTCATTGATGTGGAACCAATCAGCAAACGGCGAATCTTTGCCGTTTTTGATGACATCTAGCCATTGATGCGAAGTATCCCCCATATGGTTGAAAACAGCATCCAGCATAACTTTGATGCCGCGTTTGTGGCATTCCTCCACTAATCGTTTAAAGGTATCGTTATCACCAAAAGCAGGATCGATGGCCAAATAATCGATGGTATCATACTTGTGATTCGAATATGCCTCAAAAATCGGACAGAAATAGATCCCATTGATTCCTAGATCGACAAGGTAATCCAAATGATCGATGACTCCTTGTAGATCCCCACCGAAAAAGTCTTGGCGATCGGGATTTTTTGAGCCCCATGGCAACACACCTTCAGGATCATTTGATGGGTCCCCATTTGCAAAGCGCTCAGGGAAAATTTGATACCAAACCGTTTCTTTCGCCCACTCGGGAATTTTGAAACGATCGGCTTCTTGGAAGTAAGGCATCCGAAAATAATTGTTGTTCATTTCTAAATATTGCTGTTCAAAGGGGTAGACCCCGTGATCCCCATAGAAGACATGCAACCCATCGTAACTTTCGATGGAAAAGCCGTAAGACAAACGGCGGAATTCTGCTCCGACCGATACTTGCCAATAATCATGCAAGTCCGTGGAAAGAATTTTTTGCATTTCAATTCTTTGTTGGTACCAAGCTTCTTTATACAGTGTGTAAGGATCACCGCAAAGTAGCTGGACATGGCGGACGTCTTGACGGGCGGTACGCAAACGGATATGCATTTTATCCTTCTCGTACAAATACGCAAATTCACTTTCGGGACGATGATAGATGGCAGTAGTATTCATAGCAGACTCCTTTGACTTGTTTGATATACCCATTGTCGCACAAATCAGAAGTCAAAACAAGAGAAAAACGCAATCGGTTGCTTTATCTAATAAATCGATAATATAGGTCAATATGAAATTAATTCAGCAATTAAAAAGCAAACGATTGCTTCACCCTTTTTTAATCAAACGGTGTCTTCTTCTCACATTGATTGCCAGTCCGTAAAATGTCATATTTCCGCAAGATCCCCACTGCCTCCGTCAACGATTGACTCAACTGCTGGATATCTTCCGCAGCCATTTGAGCGGTTTTGGCATTCAAGCGGTCTTCCACTTGTTTTTTCTTTTGGATAAACAACTGCTTCCCAGCTTCTTCCAAATAAACATTGACGTTGCGACGATTGACGCCATTGGTTTTGCGTACCACAAAGCCAGCCTTTTCCAACCCCGAGATCGAACGACTGATTTGGACTTTTGACGTACCGATTTGCTGAGCCAACTCGGACATCGTAATTCCTTCATTACTAGAGATCACCACGAGTTCCAAGATTTCCATTTTGGTCAATTTTAAATCTTCCAGACCGATTTCTTCAAACAATATGTTTCCCATCAGCGAAAAGATCTCCGCAAACACCGCCATATTGAATGTTCCTAACGCTTTTTCCATACTCTCCCTCTTTTCTGTCTTTAGTTTAGTATAAATTATTTGTTTAAACAATGATAATCGTTGATTTTTGTTAACCATTATGATAGCGTGGTTACATAATGAAAATAATCGTGAAAACGGCAAGAAAAGAGTGACCCCATGTTAGAATTAAAAGATATCAAGAAGTATTATACAGTTGGCGCCAGTACTACGAAAGCCCTCGACGGCGTCACCGTCGCCTTTCGTAAACAAGAGTTTGTTGCCATTTTAGGGCCAAGCGGCTCTGGGAAAACAACCATGTTGAACGTGATCGGCGGCTTAGATAATTACGACTCTGGTGATATGATCATCAATGGCAAATCAACCAAGTCCTTTAAAGACCGCGACTGGGATGCCTATCGGAACAATTCGATCGGCTTTGTCTTCCAAAGCTACAATTTGATCAGTCATTTAGGCATCATCGACAACGTCGAGCTTGGAATGACCTTGAGCGGTGTGTCAAAAGAAGAAAAACGCGCCAAAGCAACCGATGCTTTGACGCGTGTGGGCTTAGCTGAGCATATGCACAAAAAACCAAATCAGCTTTCTGGTGGTCAAATGCAGCGGGTAGCGATCGCTCGTGCCTTAGCAAATGATCCTGATATCCTCCTTTGTGATGAACCTACAGGTGCCTTAGATTCAGAGACAAGTGTCCAAATCATGGAACTGATCCAAGAACTATCAAAAGAAAAATTGGTCATCATGGTTACTCATAATCCTGAATTGGCCCACAAATACGCTGGACGGATCATTGAATTCAAAGACGGACGAATCATTAAAGATTCGAACCCCCATGTCGAAGGCCAAAAGAAAGACCAATTCGAATTAAAGCACACAAAAATGAGTTTTATGACGGCCTTACGTTTGTCGTTTAACAATATCCGAACCAAAAAAGGGCGCACCTTCTTGACAGCCTTTGCTTCTAGTATCGGAATCATCGGAATCGCCATTGTTTTGTCACTATCAACGGGATTCCAAAAACAAATCGACAATACCCAGTCAGAAACATTAGCTCGTTTTCCGATCACGATCTCACAAGTGGCCACTGAACAAGATCCATCAGCGATGGGTACGCGGGATAAATCTGAAGATTTCCCTTCAGATAAAGAGGTCACTGCCAAATTAAGTGATACGGATCGTGCAACCCATATCAACAAAATCGATCAAGAGTTTCTCGATTACATCAACGACATTGATCCTGAGTTAAGTAACAATATCGGCTACACTCGTTCAACTTCATTGAATCTTTTCCGCAAGATCGATGACAATGTGGAACAAGTCAGCTTCTCCAACGCGTCGCCTGACAATGAACAGACCAATGCCATGATGTCTGCCATGAGTGCCTCAACCGGTATTGGGGTTTCGACTTTCCCTGAGCAGTTATCAGAGGATAACGGCAATTTCTTGAAAGACAACTATGACCTTTTAGAAGGCAGCTACCCAAGTGCCAGCACAGATGTCGTTTTGATCGTCGATGAAAACAACGTAACGAATGTCAATGCATTGATCAATCTCGGTTTTGATATTGAAGATGGTGACACGGTTTCCTTCGACGATATCGTGGGAACAAAAATCACATTGGCGTCTAATGATGCCTTTTACACCGAATTGCCGACTGGAAACTTCATTCCAAACCAAGATTTAAATGAAGTTTTCGATAACAGCAACAACAAAGAATTAACGATCAGCGGAATCTTACGTATCAAGCAAAACTCTACGATGAACTTGCTTTCAACCGGCATTGCCTACAGTGATGCCCTCGCGCAAGAAGTGATCAAAGAAAACCAAGACTCAGCGATCGTCCAAGCACAAAAAGATAGCGACACCAACGTGATGACGAATGAACCCGTTGACGAAAGTGCCAAAGATTCATTGATCGCTTATCTCGGCGGCAGTGATTTACCAAACAGCATTATGATCTATCCAAATGATTTCAGTGCCAAAGAAAAAATCCTTGATTACTTGGATGACTTCAACAAAGGCAAAGACAAAGAAGACCAAATCGTTTATTCCGATTTAGCCGGTACGATGACTCAATTGACTGGTGGCTTGATGGATGCCATCACCTATGTCTTGATCGCTTTTGCAGGAATCTCCTTGGTAACCAGCATGATCATGATCGGTATCATCACTTATACCTCTGTACTAGAACGCACGAAAGAAATTGGGGTCTTAAAAGCATTAGGTGCTCGTAAAAAAGACATCACCCGCGTCTTCGATGCCGAAACCTGTATTTTAGGGATCGCTTCAGGGGCTTTAGGTGTCCTCATTGCTTGGTTAGCCACATTCCCGATCAACGCGATCTTATATAGTATGACTGATCTCGAAAATGTTGCTCAATTAAATCCGGTCCACGGCCTGATCTTGATTGCCGTCAGCACCGTTCTAACCATGATTGGCGGCCACATTCCAGCTCGAATGGCAGCGAAAAAAGATGCAGCGATCGCTTTACGCGCCGACTAATTTTATAAGAAAACCTAACAGGCAGCAGCCATCCCCTTGGCTGCTGTTTTTTTGTCCTTCCTTCTGACTTCCAAAAGGTTTCTCTTGAAAAATCCATAAATGAGGAATACAATAGATTTGTTTTTAGGTATACCTAAAAAGATAGGGTGTGAAACGATGAATGAAGAAAAAAAATTGATCCAAGCGGCCAACGGTCCTAGCTTGGAAGAAATAAATAATACAGTTGCCATCCCAAAAAACGGCAGCTTTTGGCGCAATCTCTTAGCGTTCTCTGGTCCTGGGGCATTGGTAGCCGTGGGCTATATGGACCCAGGAAACTGGATCACCTCGATCGGAGGCGGTGCTGAATATGGCTATCTCTTACTTTCTGTAATCTTGATTTCCAGTTTGATCGCTATGCTACTGCAATACATGGCAGCCAAGCTAGGGATCGTGACCCAGATGGACCTTGCGCAAGCAACTCGTAAACACACCAGCAAAGGTTTAGGCTTTGTCTTGTGGATCGTCACCGAATTGGCTATCATGGCAACGGATATCGCGGAAGTGATCGGAGGAGCGATCGCTCTCAATCTACTATTCGGCTTACCGTTATTAGTTGGGGTCATCTTAACGATTTTCGATGTATTGCTTCTGCTCTTTTTAATGAAACTAGGTTTCCGTAAAATCGAAGCGATCGTCATGACACTGATTTTGGTCATTATGCTGGTCTTTTGTTACGAAGTCATTATTGCTCAACCGGATCTACCGGCTGTCTTGCAAGGCTTTATTCCGCAAAAACAAGTCTTGAACCATGGACAGCTGACAATGGCATTGGGGATCGTTGGTGCGACTGTGATGCCCCATAATCTCTATCTGCATTCTTCGATCTCCCAGTCACGAAAAATCGATCGCAGCGATACCCAAGAAGTGGCAACGGCCGTGCGGTTCGCTACTTGGGATTCCAATATCCAATTATCCGCTGCGTTTTTGGTCAATTGCCTGCTTTTGATCTTAGGAAGCGCCTTGTTCTTTGGTCATAGCGAAGAAGTCGGCACCTTCTCCGCGCTGTTCAATGCATTGCAAGATTCCTCCATTGCTGGTGCTGTCGCCAGTCCAGTCTTGAGCGTTCTGTTTGCCGTAGCGCTCTTGGCATCCGGTCAAAATTCAACGATCACTGGGACACTGACAGGCCAAGTCGTGATGGAAGGATTTATCCATATGAAGATCCCTACTTGGGCGCGACGTCTGATCACCCGTGGCTTATCGGTGATCCCCGTCTTGCTTTGTACAATTTACTTTGGCGGCAACGAACAAGCTCTGGACGATCTGCTGATCTATTCGCAAGTCTTTTTAAGCATCGCCTTACCCGTTTCGATGATTCCGCTGGTTCTTTTTACCAGCTCAAAAAAAATTATGGGGAAACGCTTCAAGAATCCGCTATGGGTCTCTACCTTAGGCTGGATTTGTGCCATTGCACTGACGGTCTTGAATGTCCGCTTGATCATCGAAACACTCGGCAACTTCTAATATCGAAAAAAGCTTACGAGGTAGCCTCGTAAGCTTTTTTGGTTAATTCGTTTCTAAATCATGTAAAAACAGACCGCTCAACAGTTTTGGTTCAAACCAAGTTGATTTTGGCGGCATGATTTCTCCCGCATCGGCTACTGCCAAAAGATCGGCCATTTGCGTTGGATACATGGAAAAAGCCAATGTCCATTCTCCGCTATCCACCAAACGCTCCAATTCTTCTGGACCACGAATCCCGCCGACAAAATCAATGCGTTTGTCTGTCCGCACATCTTGAATCGCAAAAATATCAGCCAGCACGTATTGTTGTAAAAGCGACACATCCAGCTGTCCTACCGCATCTTGCGGCACAGATGCCGGTTTGATGGTCAACTCCCACCACGTATGGTTTAGGTACAGATGAATCGAACCACGTTGCGCTGGTTTCTTCGTTGTAGTTTCTTGAATCGTAAAATGCTGGGCTGCCTGCTCAAAAAAGGTTTCTGGCACCGGTACCCGCAAGACCCGATTGTATTCCCAAATCGCTAATTCATTTTCTGGGAATAAGATCGCTAAAAAGCGGTCGCTTTCTTGGCTGCTTTGGCCATCGGCTCGCTTTTGCAAGCCAACTTTAACTGCTGACTCTGTGCGGTGATGCCCATCCGCAATATAAAGGGCATCTACAGCTTGAAATTGCTGGGCAAAAGAGGCGACTAGCGCTGGATCATCGATCAGCCAAACACGATGCTGCACCTCATGATAGCTGACAAAATCATAGATCGGCGCATGCTCTGCTTGCCACGCATCGATTGCTTCTTTGACTGCTGCTGGTTGGCGATAGCTCAAGAAAATCGGACTTGTATTGGCATCACATGCCAGAATGTGATTGATCCGATCGATTTCTTTTTCTGGTCGGGTAAACTCGTGTTTCTTGATTTTCCCAGCGACATAATCATCGATCGAGGTACAGGCGACAAGCCCAGTTTGACTTCTGCCAGCCATCGTCAATTCATACAAATAATATGCGGGCGCCGTTTCTTGAATCAACCAGCCTGCTTCTTGAAAAGATGCAAGATTTTCTGCCGCTTTTTGATACACCTGTGGATCATAAGGATCGATTCCTGGCAAGTCGATCTCCGAACGGTCGATGTGGAAATAGCTGTAAGGATTGCCTTGCGCAAACGCTGCGGCTTCTTGTGAATTGACCACGTCATAAGGCAGCTCGGCCACTTTTTCTGCCAATGAGGCTTCTGGACGAATGGCTTTAAACGGAAATACTTGAACCATTAATACCCAACCTCCTGATTCTTGATGACCCGTACACGAACGATATTTTCGTTCTCCCGCAGTTTATCGGCTAATTGATTCAATAAGGCTTCATCTTCAGAAGCGACATCGGCTAGGGTGTAAGCAAAGTCTTCCCGGCCACGATTCAGCATATTGTCGATATTGATCCCAGATTCCGCAATGATCGATGAAATCTGACCTAACATATTCGGTACATTGCGATTGATGATCGTCAGACGATAAGGCGAATGAAAGGCCATCTCAACGGTTGGAAAATTCACCGAGCGCTTGATGGTTCCGAATTCCAAGAATTTTTTCAATGTTCGGGCTGCCATCTTGGCACAGTTGACTTCAGCTTCTTCTGTTGATGCTCCTAAATGCGGCAAGACGAGGACTTTTTCATTGTGCAGCAATTGTTCATCCGCAAAATCAGTCGTATAGCCCGCTAAACGGTCGGCTTTTAACGCACGTAAAACGGCATCTGTATCGACGATTTCTTTACGGGAAAAGTTGAATAGCTTCGTTGTTGGTTTCATTTTCGCGAGTTCGGCTTCCCCGACGAGATGATGGGTATTTTCCATTAGCGGCACATGAACCGTAATAAAATCACAGGTTGAAAAGACTTCCGCAATATCATTGGCACGCTTGACCCGACGAGAGATCGTCCAAGCAGTATCCACTGACACGTAAGGATCATAACCGACTACTTCCATCCCTAGACGATAAGCATCGTTGGCGACCATCGCTCCAATAGAACCAAGGCCGATGATTCCTAACTTTTTGCCTTCTAACTCTGTTCCAGCAAATTGACTTTTTTGCGCTTCTGCTTGTTCTTCCACATTATCACCACTCAAGGTTTGGACCCATTGGGCACCTCGTAAAATCGGGCGGACACTTAAGAGCAGACTAGCAATCACTAATTCTTTGACCGCATTGGCATTGGCACCGGGTGTATTAAAGACGACGATCCCTTTTTCAGTACATGCTTTGACGGGAATGTTGTTGGTCCCAGCCCCTGCACGAGCAATACCTAAGACACTTTCAGGAAAAGCGTAATCGTGCAATTTCTGGCTGCGCAGCAAAATCCCTTGCGGTTGGTCGCTCTCGTTGATGGCATACTTTTCTTTTTCTAAACGCTGTAATCCTTCTGGTGCGATCGCATTGAATGTTTTGATTTGGAACATTTATTTGACCTCCGCTTCAAATGATTTCATAAAGTCGACTAACGCTTGAACGCCAGCTAATGGAAAGGCATTGTACAAGCTTGCTCGCATTCCTCCAACGGAACGATGCCCTTTCAAGTTCTCAAAACCAGCTTCGACAGCTTCTTCATTGAAGCGCTGATCTAATGCTTTATCCCCTGTTACAAAAGGAATATTCGTTAGTGAACGGCTATCAACAGCCACAGGACTACTGTAAAGAGCAGAGGCTTCGATCGTTTCGTATAAAAGCGCCGCTTTTTGGCGGTCTTGTTCTAAAATTGCAGGAATGCCGCCTAATTCTTCCAACCATTCAAACACCAATTTAGCAATATAGATAGCATACGTTGGTGGTGTATTGTACAATGAGTCATTTTTAGCCTGTAGACGATAATCCAGCATTGGAGCGAAAACAGCATCATCATTGAGTAAATCTTCTCGGATGATCACTACCGTCAACCCTGCAGGACCAATATTCTTTTGGGCCCCAGCATAAATCACACCGAAGTCTTCTACGCGATAGTCATTGGCTAAAATATTTGAGGACATGTCTGCTACGATCGGCACATTGCCAGCCTGCGGAATCGTTTGAAAGGCCGTCCCTTCAATGGTATTGTTCGTGGTGATATGCAAATAAGCCGCTTCTTGATCGATCGCATCTTCTGAAATTTCTGGAATATAGGTAAAGTTTTGATCCTCACTAGAGGCAACAACTTCCACCGTCACGTTTCCAAGCGATTTTGCTGCTTCAATAGCTTTTTTCGACCAAGAACCGGTATTTACGTATAAGGCTTTTTTGTTTTGTGCAAGATTTAAAGGGATCATACTGAATTGGAGACTCGCGCCGCCTTGTAAAAACAGTACCTGATAGTTTTCAGGAATTCCCATCAATTTTCGTAAAAGTGCTTCTGCATCTTTAATGATCGCTTCAAACAAGGAGGACCGATGACTCAGCTCCATAACGGACATCCCACTTCCGCGGTAATTCAAAAGTTCGGATTGTGCTTTCTCCAATACGGGACGGGGCAATACGGCAGGACCAGCTGAAAAGTTATAAACTGTCATACAAAAAATCTCTCCTTTATGTTAGATGTGAAAATCATTATAACAGATAGCCGAAAATGAAAAAAGCCTTAAAAGAGAAAATAATTTTGAATTTTCAGAAAAGACTACCAATTTCTTAACGTTCGTCATTTCGGCATTTTTTCAAACAGCCAGCGAGAAATTTCATTGTAAACGATCTCGCGGTTGCGCTCATTCAAAATCTCATGACGTCCCTGCTCAAGCAAATACATCGTCACGTCAGCATTTTGCTTCAGCTGCTGAGCCAATTGGCGGACGCTTTTGCCATAGTGCCCCACAGGATCGTCTGCACCTGAAATCAAGAGCAGCGGCAATTCTGGGTCAATCCTGCGCAGTTGTTCCGGATCACTGGCAGCTTGCGTCAATGTAAAGAGATCCTTGTAAGCCGCTAAGGAAAAATGAAATTGCGTGTAAGGGTCCTTCAAGTAGCGATCCACTTGTTGCGGATCACTGGTCAACCAATCCTTGGCGGTCCGATTGGGACGAAAACGCCGGTTGTGCTGGCCAAAAACTAGCTGTTCCATTACGTGATAAGGCCATTGCTGAGCGGCAAACGGCCGCAACAAGTTCGTGACAAGTTTGCCTCCTTGCATCAGCACGGCTTTTTCCATCGTGGTGCCCATGAGGATCGCTCCTGTCAATGGATGTGGCTGACTAAACAAATAATTCCGCAACACCAGCGACCCCATACTGTGCCCTAAGATAAAGTATGGTCGGTCTGGGTAGCAAGCAGCGGCGTACTGATGGACCACTCCCACATCTGCCACTAAATAGTTGGCGCCCTCTTTTTCACCAAAATGCCCATAGGCCTGTGTTTCTTTCACGGATTGCCCATGCCCTAAGTGATCATGACCGACCACCGCATAGCCTTGCGCAGTCAAACATTCCGCAAACTCGTGGTAACGTTCAATGTGTTCGATCATTCCGTGAACGATTTGCACGACTGCTTTCGGCTGTTCTTCTGGCAGCCACGTTTTGACAAAAAGCTGATCCTTCCCATTTGATGAAGTCAGCTTTTCTTGATTCATCCTCATAGTTCGCACCTCTTTTGCTTTTTCTTTTCCCTTCGCCAAATAAAACGGTCGTTTTCTTTATTATACATGGAATTTTAGGCTATGGCGGTAGGAGTTGGGAATTTTCAAGGATAAAAAAATCCTGCCACATTGTCTAAAGACAAAGTAGCAGGAGTCAAACGATCATCACCCATCGCTTGGATTTAAAAAACTTCCTCATTATTCTTTATTGGAATTTGACGATTTCTAAACGATCAATACTTAGCGTATCAATCCCAATCTCAGACGAAAGGGTGATTTCCTGCGATCCTTTCGGTAACTTCATGCGGACTTGTAGCGGTTGATAATATTCGGAAGGATAGACATCAACCACGTGACTCGCTTGTTTCGTTTCAATCATGACCTGAATTGGGTCATTTAAGGAGAGATAATCAGTGGTTTTGACATAGGCAATCACCAGAAATTCATCTGATTCTTCAATCTGCGGGGTAAAGATAATTTTGTCAGTCGTTGATTCAAAGCCTTGGACGACTTTTTTCGAGAGTGCTGCCTCATCTTCGACAAGCGCTAAATCGCCTTCCAACAAAGCACGGCTAGCAGTTAATCGCAGTCGATTCGGCTCAGCTTTTGGCAACGCTTGAACATGCCACTCATCCAAAGGAGCTTCCAGTAGGACTTTATCCTCTTGATCCCAACCAAACTTTTGCAAGCGGATCGAACGGTCCCAGCCCGAATGATCCCACCGAGCAGCGTGATAAATCAACCAGTCTTCAGAACCATCTTTTGATTTGGCAAATCCATTATGACCAGGTCCATAGACAGTGTTTGTCTGTTGGAAAATCGGCTCTGGTTCCTTTTGCCAATTCGCTCTTTCTAGCGGATCATCAGCCACATCTAGGGTCATAAGACCAAGAGCGTAATCATTGTCCCAGCTTCCACTGGCAGAGTATACCAAATTGACTGTTTCGTCTTTGATCATCACTTGAGGGGCTTCATTGATCAATGGTGTTTGCCGCATTTCCCATTCATATTCTGGTTCTGAGATAAGTCGTTTCTCCCCGATCACTTCCGTAGGGGAGGCCATTTCCGCTAAATAAAGATTTTGCGCAACATTTTCATACCCTTCCCAGCCCGACCAAAGGAAATAGCGTTTGTCATTGATCTCTAAGACTGTTCCATCAATCGCAAATTTATCATCCATCCCTTTGATCTCTTCCAATTGCCACTCACCCATGTAAGGATCTTTTTGATGATTGACTAATGCGTACATACGATGCGTTTCTGAAGGACGATTAGCCGCGAAATACATCACCCAGCGATCATCTAAGTAATGAAGCTCAGGTGCCCAGATACTTTCAAATTCTGCTGGCATTTCCCAGATGATCTTTTTTTCACCAGCAGCAACGTGAGAGAGGTTTTCAGCACGCCAAAGCGTTAAATTATTCCCAGTCGTTTTGGTATAATAAAAGAACGCTTCCGTTTGCAAGATCCAAGGATCTGCCCCATCATTATCGATAATTGAAGTAAAATCGGACACTTCTTCCCCTGGATCAGTTCCAGCGCTACAACCGGTTATCATAAGCGCAGCAATCAAGATACTTACTCCACTGAGCCAAGCTGCTGATTTCCCCATCGGACATCGCCCCTTTCCTTACCAATCATTTTATTCTACCTGCGGTGGATGAAACTGCTCATTGATCTCTTTAATTGCTGCCAAATCAACTTTTGGTTGGCGATCATAGGTCAGTAACCCATTGATTTCTTGTTCGACATCTGTCAACTGAGTGTAGCAATAGCCCCAGAGTCCGACAGAGTCATAAACAGCCACCATGATTCGCTGATAATCCTTCAAGAAATCTTGTTGATTTTCCACTGAGGTATAGCCCCAACCGGGTTGCCCCGAAACATCGAAGCCAATACCACCAAACTCGGTCAATAAAATAGGCTGATCCTGATAAGAAAATCCTCCAGCGAAAATCGGCCAGGGGGTCGATACTCGACTCACCAATTTTTCTCTCGTGCTGAGACTGTCTTTAAAGTATAGATATTTTTGCCGCTCAGATTCTTGCCCATGCGCATAATTATGAATCGCACAAATATCGGTCTCCGTCATCGCCCAACCATCATTTGAAATAACCAACCGTTGCTGGTCTAACGAATGGATAAAGTGATACATCGCTTGAGAAAAATGCTGTTGCTGACGATCAAATGAGATTTTTGGCACACCCCAGCTCTCGTTGATTGGGACCCAAGTAACGATCGAAGGATGACTATAATCCCGAGTAATGATTTCTGTCCACTCTTGCATCAAGCGCGTTACCGAAAGATCGGTATAGATTGCCGGCGCCGCACACTCTCCCCAAACAAGAAATCCTAATTTATCTGCCCAGTATAAAAAGCGTGGGTCTTCTGTTTTTTGGTGTTTTCGGCAACCATTAAATCCCATTTCTTTGGCCAATAAGATGTCTTGTTTAAAGTCCTCATCTGTTGGTGCAGTTAACAAGCCGCTCGGCCAATAGCCTTGATCGAGAACCAACTTCTGGTAGTAAGGCTTGTTATTTAAGTAAATCATACCGTTTTCTGTATGTATTTTACGCATACCAAAATAACTTTTTAGCTGATCGATGGCCTTCCCTGCTTCTCTAAGAGTCAATTCAACATCAAATAATTGCGGTTTTTCAGGTGTCCAAGACCAGCCTTCATGGTGAAAATTCGTCCGAAAAATTTCTTGCTGGAAAATGTCAACCGCAAAACTCAACTTAGAAGTGATAAAGTCTGCCTTTCCGCTGGTAACTAAAGCACCTTTAAAATAGATTTGATATTCTAAGACTACTTGTGGCTGTAACTGGTTCAGTTCTACATCGATCTTAACGGCGCCAGCATCAAAATCACTCGTAAATTTCACCTGTTGCAGATGGGATTCGGCAACTACTTCAAGCCAAACTGGCTGCCAGATCCCTGTTGAGTTTGTGTACCAGATTCCTGCTGATTCTTCTTCCCAAAATTGTTTCCCCCGTGGAATGCTTTCATCAAAATGTGGATCAAATGCTCGCACACTTAGTATTTGCTCTTGTCCAGATACTAAAGCATCCGTGATGTCTATATCAAAAGAGGTATGCCCTCCGCAATGATTTTTCACATGATTGCCATTGACAAACACATCTGCTTCATAGTCCACCGCCCCAAAATGCAAAAGGACACGACTTTTTTCAGGGACTTGCACATTGAAGGTCCGATAATACCATACAACGTCGTGCACTTCTCGATGATCAATGCCGCTCAATGCACTTTGATAGACAAAGGGAACATTGATCTTGTACGGATAGTTTGCTTCATTTGTGTACCACTTTTCTTTTAAACCAAGATTTTGGTCATCAAAGGTAAATTGCCATTCACCATTTAAGCTTAACCAATTCTCTCTCTCAAATTGCGGTCTCGGGTATTCTTCTCTACTCATATTTCCTCCAAAAACAAATTATTTTATGCCACTTTGCAACGACATTGACGCCATAAAGCTTTTTTGCGCCACCAAATACAATAAAAAGGTAGGGATCAAAGCCAAGATTGCTCCGGCAGTTCCAATTCCCGGATAGGTCATGTATTGCCCTTGTAGCAACTGCAGCCCCGGTGTAATCGGTAATTTATCAATATCGTTTATCACGATCGATGGCCACAAGAAGTCATTCCATGAGCCAGTAAAACTAAATAACGCAACCACCGTCAATACAGGTTTGATCAGTGGTAAGATAATATGATAAAAGATTTGAAACTCGTTGGCCCCATCGATCACAGCCGATTCATCCAATTCTTTAGGAATCCCTAAAATGAACTGCCGAACGAGGAAAATGTTATAAACACCTGCAGCCCCAGGAACGATGACTGCCAGAAATGTATTGGTCCAACCTAACGTATCAACGATTTTAAAATTCGGGATCAAATTGACCACCCCGGGAAACATCATCGTTCCTAACAATAGGGCAAAAATCAAATCTCTCCCCTTAAAGGTGAGTCGTGTATAGCCATAGGCTGCAAACGAGACGATCACCATAACCAACAGCGTATGTGAAGTTGAAATAATCATTGAATTCACAAACCAGCGGAACACAGGAGAAGAATCATTGCCTTGTAACAAGCCAAAAAAATTAGCCAGCGTCCAATCTTGTGGAATCAAACTGAACCCAACCTTTTGAATCTCTGCCTCCGATTTAAACGAGGTAAAAATTGCCCATATCAAAGGAAAGAGCCAAATCACACAGACGATCGCTAGCAAAATAAAGGCAATTCTTTTCCCTAGTTTGTTTTCTCGCATCTTCTTCCCTCCTATCTTTCCATTTTTTTGATGACCATAAATTGTACAATCGAAACTGCCATGATTACAAAACCTAGTAAAATAGCCATCGCTGAAGAAATTCCTGCAACCGAGGTACTACTACCAAAAGCATTTTCTTGGATGTACATCATCAACACGCGAGTAGAATTGTTGGGTCCGCCACCCGTCAACATTAGTGGCTGACCATAAATATTAAACTGAGCGATGGTCGTCATGACCGTGGTAAAAACAAGCTGGTTGCGAATACTCGGCAAAGAAATACGGAAAAATTTCGTTATACTATTTGCACCATCTAATTCTGCTGCTTCTAACTGCTCTTTAGAGACGCCATTTAATGCAGCAACATAAATAATTAGATTCCCACCTAATGTCCACCAAATCGTCACGATCAAAATAGCGATCCATGCCCATGGTTGCGTGCCTACAAAATTGATGTCGATACCGAATACTTCTTTGATTGGCCCAAAAGATTTGCTCAAAAGGAACCCCCAAATAATCATGACGGCAGAGATTGCAAACAGTGTTGGCAGATAGAGAATCGATTGAAAAAAACGCATCATTTTTGGTTTAGCAGACAATGCAACCGCTAGCAACAAGGGAATTACAATACATAACGGAACGGAGATTGCCGCAAAAAACAGCGTATTTTTCATTCCATTAAAAAATTGCGTATGATACAACGAGTCTTGATCAAACAAAATCGTTTGAAAATTATCAAACCCGACAAAAATCGGTGTACTGAACAGATCCCATTCAGCAAAAGAAACATAGATCCCAATCACTGCAGGAACTAAAAAGAATAAAAGAAAAAGGAGCATATGCGGACCAATAAAAACGATTGGCCAGCCATTTAACCTTTTTTTCATCAATACCCATCCTTCCTTGTATTTCTAGTGCAGCTCTCAACAAGAAACGACTGTGACAGCCCTTTAAGCCTCCCCATCAGAATTCCTCCCCTATCAAAAAATAGACTGAATTCTTTTTATGGTCGCTCTTCCCTCTGCCACAGCCTCTATGTGAGAAGATTATTTCATCTTTTCTTCTACAACTTTTTGGATCTCACCAAAAGTCGTTTGAATATCTGCTTTTCCTGTGATCATGTCCCATGAGCGATTATCATATTCACCAAAGATATACGATAAGCCATCAACTGCGTTAACAGAAATTGCCGCTTGTCCTTTTTCTGTCTTCAATAAGAAGGATTGTGGCATCTCAACATATTCTTCATTGTCTAGCATAGCTAAGGAAGTAGGATTTGCACCTGATTTGACCCACTCTAATTGGTTTGCTTGTAACCAAGTCAGAAAGTCGACCATGCCACTTTTCTTTTCATCGGAACGTTCCTCGTTCGTTTTGAACATTGCAAACTGATCGACGCCTGAACCTTGAATGATATGTTCCGCATCCCATTGAGGAGTAAATGTTTGACCCCAAGTGAAGTCACTGATTTCTTCCATATTACTTAGCATCCATGTTCCTTCTGGAAGAAAAATCAGCTGCTGGTTTGCAAAAAGTTTATTTGCATCTTCACCATCTGGGACCATGTAGCCGGCATCATATAAATCCTTAAACTCTTGAACGGCATTGTAAGAAAACTCATTATCGATATTGATGTTTCCTTGTGCATCTTGCCATTCCCCACCCATTTGTTGGTAGAGATTCGAATAATTCTGCATGCCCCATGTATAGCCAAAACTATAGATACCATCTGCTTTTGCTTTTTCCCCAGCTTGTCTGATTTCTTCATACGTCACTACGCCATCATCCAACGCTCCTGGAACATATTTATCCACCAAATCTTGGTTGTAATACATCACCCACGAACCCATGGTTGCCGGAATCCCATATTGACTATCATCCACTACACCAGTGTCCCAAGCAGCTTCAACGTAGTTTTCCCGTGCCAATTCTGTCCCATCGATCATGTCATCCCAGGTTTCAAGCATGTCTTGGTGTTTGTACGTAGGCAAAGCTTCTGAGGCAATCAAAGCCAAATCAGGAACACCTTTCCCCGATTTCCCCGCAGTCGTCAACTTTGAAGTAAAGGTATCACCTTGCATGCTTACTAACTTCACTTTAAAGTCTGGGTCTGTTTCATTGTATTGATCAATCGTTTTTTTGATTTTTTCACCGTCTGGTCCTGTCGTCGAAGACCAAAGCAAAATTTCTGAATTATTACTTGAGCTACCACTCCCGCCACAAGCAGCTAACAACACTGTACATAATAAGCTTGTCCCTACTAAAACAATAGATTTACTTACTTTCATTTTTTACACTCCTTTTAATTTAACTAAAAAGTAAAATGACATCCAATTATCAATAAACATAATCGTTAGACTATCGTCAAATAATGTTTACACCGTAAAGTTACTATAAATATAAAGCGCTGTCAACATTATTTTAACAAGGTATAACCAAAAATTATATCATTTTACTATTTTGTAAATCCACAAGGTTGTGTTATAATTAAACCATCTTTTCATTAAACATTTTAGTATAACGAGGTGATCGCTATGGAATTGGATTTAACAAACGCATCTTTACCGATCTACGAAGCACTGGCAAATGAAACTCGCTTAGCGATTTTAAGAGAATTAGGCGATAAGAAGAAAAGCATCAGTGAAATTGGACAAAAATTAGCAATCAGCAATGCTTTAATGACCAAACATATCCGTAAACTCGAAGAAGCTCAGTTGATCAAAACCGAAAAAGGATCGGGGCAAGACTGGAAGAAAAAATATTTGTCTCTAAAAACTGATTTCATCAATATCAATTTCCCAGCAAAAGTGTTTCCAGAAATGAATCTAACCTCCCAATCTGTGAAAATCGGCCACTTCACCGATTTTAAAGCTGAGCCTTCTTGTGGAATGGCGACCAAAGACCGCTTGATTGGCGCCTTAGATGATCCAAAATCTTTTCTGGATCAAGAACGTGTTGATGCAAGTATCATCTGGCTAAATAACGGTTTTTTAGAATACAAAATCCCAAATCCTTTGAAAAATGGTGAAAAAATCGAATTACTCGAAATCAGTATGGAGATCGCTTCAGAGTTCCCAATTTCGAATAACTATTGGCCCAGTGATCTTTCCTTTTACTTAAACAATCACTGCATCGGTAGTTACACCGTACCAGGAAACTTTTCGGATGTCAGAGGTTCTCTGACTCCGCAATGGTGGATCGATGAGTTCAGTCAATATGGATTGCTTAAGCATTTACGCATCAATCGCTATGATACTTCCCTCGATGGAGAAAAATTAACAGATCACAACCTGAATGAAATCGACTTAGACCACAGTGACTTTTTCACCTTTAAAATTGCTGCACCTGCAACTGCCGAAAACGCTGGTGGTTTGACCATTTTCGGCGATCGATGGGGAAATTATCCTCAAGATTTATTGTTCAATTTTTACGTATCGGAATGACTGTTGTCGTTTCATTACACAAAAAAAGCACGTAGCGAAGAGAGATCACTCCCTCAGCTAGTGCTTTTTTTCTATTCTCTTAAGCTGTGGCAAAAATGCGTTCAATCAACTGCATCACTGCTCGGACTTCTTCGTTTTTAACGATAGGTTCGGCACCGTTGCGTACAACGTTGTAAAAATTCTTGTAGAAAGGTTCAAAATCCGCTTCGGCTTTCGGGAAAGGAATCTCTTTGGCTGCCAATTCCGATGGCGGTGCCATCGTTTTCGTCAAGCCAACGCCTGCTTGAACTGGTTTTGGTGCGGCCACGTCTTCGCGACCTGTTGCCTGAACCATTTCACCATTTAGATCCCAATCGGTGATGGTGGCTGTTCCTTCCGTTCCTTTGATGTACCAGCGAGGCAATTGCGTGTAATTGGAGGTTCCAACTTCCACGATTGCTTTGACCCCATTTTCAAAGGTAATCAAAGCGAAGAACCCATCATCGACTTCTTCCCCCAACACAAAGCTAAGATCCGCTTTGACGTCTTTCACTGGGCTGTCGATCAGCCATAGCATTTGATCCAGCAAGTGAACGCCCCAGTCTAAGAGCATTCCCCCGCCTTGTTTTTTCACATGACGCCAGTCTCCTGGGATGCCGTTTGCCCCTTGGACCCGTGATTCTAATTGGAACAAATCGCCGATCTGTCCATTACGGTACAGTTCGCGTACAAGTAAAAAATCAGGATCCCAACGGCGGTTTTGGTGAACCATAAAGGTATTGCCGGTTTCTTGGGCAACCGCCACGATCTCATCTAGTTCCGCAGTATTCAGCGCAACAGGCTTCTCGCAAACAACATGTTTGCCTGCTCTCAATGCAGCGATCGATAACTCTTTATGCAAGTCATTAGGTGTGGCGATCAATACTGCTTCGATCGTCTCATCGACTAAGACTTCATCATAGCTTTTAAAGATCTTATGGCCTTTTTCTTGTGAGATCGCTTGACGTTCTTCATTGATATCGTAAGTTCCTACGATGTGGATTCGTTCGTTTTCATTTGGTAAGATATTGTGGACATGGTACGCACCCATGCCGCCATATCCGATTACTGCAAAATTGATTGCACTCATGTCTGACACTCCTCGGTTTTCTTCTTATGCCCACCACATGGATGAAGCTTCTTCACGGATCATAATCGTCTTCAAGTTGCTGATGGCACGATTCAGTCCTTCATCTATGGACATGATTGGATCTTCATGCTCAATACTCAAGACATAATCATACCCATAAATTCTAAGTGCAGAAATAATATCTGACCAGACTTGTAAGCTGTGGCCGCAACCGACTGAACGGAAGGTCCAAGCTCGGGTTTTGACATTGCTATATGGCTGCATGTCCGTCAAGCCATGCATGTTGATATTGTCTTGGTCCAAATACGTATCTTTGGCATGGAAGTGATGGATCGCATCGGCTTCCCCTAAGATTTTGACCGCTGCCACTGGGTCGATACCTTGCCACCATAAATGACTTGGATCCAAGTTACAGCCGATGGCTTTACCCGCAGCATCCCGCAGTTTCAACATCGTATAAGGTGTATGTGCCAAAAAGCCGCCATGAAGTTCGATTCCAATTTTAACACCAGCCGCTTCCGCTTCCGTGTTGATGCCTTTCCAATAAGGAATCAATTTTTGTTCCCATTGATAATTATAATTGTCATCGTATTCCGTCGGCCATGGCAATACTGGCCAGTTGACTTGTGTATCTGTTGCATTTCCGCCTGAAACGCCTGAAAATCCGTTCACAACAGGTACATTCATTAAGCTGGCTAATTTGATGGTTTTGCGCAAAAGTTCATCGGCTTCTTGCGCTTCTGCTTTTAATGGAGAGATTGGGTTGTTGTGACAGCTCAAAGCTGAGATTTCCAATCCTTTATCAGCTAATTTCGCTAAGTATTCTTTTCGCTCTGCTTCACTTGCTAGTAAACGGTCAATGTCTAAGTGGGCATTGCCGGGAGAACCACCGGTACCGATCTCGACGGTTTGGAGCCCTTTTTTCGCTACTTCATCGATCATTTCTTCAAAGCTAAGTTGATTGAATAACGGGGTAAAAACACCTAATTTCATTTTCTTTCCTCCTCAATTGCTTGAAAATGCCCATATGTTGGGTAACGATTTTCTGTTGGTGCACACCAGCGAGCCGCATTTTGGATCACTTTTTGCACTTTGGGATTGTAATAGCTTGGGAATGTCTCATGACCAGGCTGGAAATAGAAGATTTTGCCATTCCCACGGCGGAATGTACAGCCGCTGCGGAAAACTTCACCACCAGGGAACCAGCTGACAAAGATCAATTCATCCGGCGCTGGAATATCAAAGTGCTCGCCATACATTTCCTCTTGCTCTAGTTCGATCCATTCGCCGACTCCTTCAGCGATTGGGTGGCTTGGATTAACATTCCAGATCCGCGCATGCTGATCGTCTACCCGCCATTTCAAATCGCACGACGTTCCCATCAAGGTTTTAAAGATTTTCGAAAAGTGGCCAGAATGCAAGACGATCAGTCCCATTCCTTCCCATACACGCTGCTGCACACGAGCAACGATAGCATCATCGACTTCTTCATGCGCCATATGGCCCCACCAAACCAACACATCCGTGTCAGCCAATACTTGCTCCGTCAACCCATGTTCTGGTTCATCAAGGGTCGCCGTTCGCACTTGGAAATCATCCTCTTCTAAAAACTTGGCAATTTGACCATGGATTCCTTCTGGATACATTTTTTGGACGGTCTCATTCGTTTTTTCATGACGAAACTCGTTCCATACCGTAACGTGGATCATTGGTAGACCTCCTCTACGATGTTTTTTAATTGCAGATAATCAATCCCGCTGGCTTCTAAAGGAGCGAATTTTTGAAACGCTTCCTGCTCGACGATCAACCATGGTAGTTCTAATGCTTTAGCTGCTTCTACATACGACTTGATTGGTAAAATCCCATTGCCGATCTCGGTGCTTTCCTGCGGCTGCTCTTGCATATCTTTGATATGAACCAAGCCGACCTTCGTTTCGCGTTCCTTTAGCCAAGGTAAAACAGCCACGTTTGCAAAGGCTAACCAGTAAAGGTCGGCTTCCAAACGCAGTTGCGGATTGTCTTTGATCAGTTCATCGATCATAGATTCTCCAGCAACTTCAGTAAATTCATGGGCATGGTTGTGGTAGTAGCAAGTCAGCCCTTCTGCTTGCAACTTTTGGGTGATCTGGGTCAACTCCGCAGCAAAGGCTTGCCATTTTTCCAAAGAATCAAAACTGGCATACGGAATGACGATCCGTTGATTGCCAATCGTTTTTTCAAAAGCGACGGTTTCTTCAAAACGATCTCGCAATGCTTCAAACGGGATATGGGAAGCCGCGACCGCCAAATCCAACTGCTCAAGCATTTCTTTGATCTGAGCAGCACTGTGTCCATGATAACCGGCAAATTCAACACCGTCATAGCCGTTTTGTTTAACTGTTTTCAACGCTTCAAAAAGCTCTGTCTTGCAGTCCTCTTGAATACTCCAAAGCTGTAAAGCGATTTTCGGTTTTGTCATTTATGCTCGCTCCTTTTCTTCCAGCAGTTCTTATAGGTAGACTGGCTCACCGGTTTGCGATGATTTGTAGATCGCTTCTAAAATCTCCGTCACGACCATTGCTTCTTCAGGTTTGACCACTGGTTCGGTATCGTTGATGATCGCATGGATCCACGATTGTGCTTCTAAAATTTCTGGCGTCTCCCCGTTTCCTTCATAAAAATCAACGCCGCCTGTTTCAAGTTCGATATTTTTTTCATACAGCAAACTGTGGTCTTCTCCGTTGATGGTCAAACCGTTGTTCATATCCGCACCCGCTTTGCTGCCCATCAGTGTCGTTTTGGCTTCTTTCACATCCAAGCTGTTGAGCGCCCAGCTAGCTTCTAAGAAAATCGTTGCGCCATCTTCCATGACCACAAAACCAAAGGCCGAATCTTCTACTGAGAATTTCTCTGGATCCCAAGGGCCCCAAGCATTTGCGGCATTTTTGGTTTGCGACAACTCATGATACGCTTTTCCGACAACAAATTTTGGTTTGTAATTGTTCATCATCCATAAGGTCAGATCCAATGCGTGGGTACCGATATCGATCAACGGACCGCCGCCTTGCGCTTCTTCATCAAGGAAAACACCCCAAGTTGGCACGGCCCGACGACGGATCGCATGAGCTTTCCCAAAATAAATGTTTCCTAATTGTCCTTCGGCGCACACTTCATGAAGATAACGAGAATCTTTTCTAAAACGGTTTTGGTAGCCGATCGTGAGTTTTTTCCCTGTTCGGTTGGCTGCTTCGATCATTGCTTTGGCTTCTGCCGCTGTTTTTGCCATTGGTTTTTCACACATGACATGACAATCTGCTTCTAGTGCAGCAATCGTCAACTCAGCATGTGAGGCGTTTGGTGTACACACATGGATCACATCTAGATCAGCTTGTGCCAACATTTCTTGATAATCGCTGAATACTTGAGCATCTTCGGTCCCAAATGCTGATTTCGCTTCAACTGCACGTTCAACCAGCAGATCACAAAAGGCAACCATTTCTACTTCTTCTACTTGAGACAAGGCAGGCATGTGCTTGCCGTTTGCGATCCCACCGCACCCAATGATTCCAACTTTAACTGTCATATCTTTCCTCCTGAAAACGCTTATTATTTTCTACCCCCTCATTATAGCGAAACATCGAAAGCAGTTCTTCCCAGTTTCCATTGAAAAAATTCCCGAAAATTATCTTATGAAACTTTAACAAAAAGAACCACTCCACAATTTATGCAAAGCGCTTAAAAAAACACTATCGAGAAAAAAATAGTGCCAGATCAACAAAAAAAACAGTCGACAAACACAGGCTCATCGGCTGTTTCTATCAATTTTGATTCAATTGTTTCTGGTACTGCAACGGTGATTGACCAACGGCTTCCTTAAAGACATGATGAAATGTTTTGACACTGGCAAAGCCAGCTTTTTCAGCGACTTCTGCCATCGGGATCTTTTCATTTGCCAAGATAAATTTGGCTTGATTGATACGGTATTCCGTCAAAAACTGCATGAAGGTCTTGCCAGTATTGGTTTTAAAGAAACGCGTGAAATAATGAGGACTAAACCCTACATGTCTTGCGGTGTCCTCCATCGTCAAGACTTCTTGGTAATGGGATTCGATGTACTCAAAGACATCATTCAGACGCTGCAAGGTTTCTTTGTATTGTGCGGCCGTTCGTTTTAGTGGATTGACGGCTCGTTTTCGCTTTGGCAAGCTTTGATAGCACTCCCCGATCAACTGGTAAAGCAGCCCGAGAGTCAAATAACGCTTCCCAACAACATTCTCCTCTTCCAACTGATACAACTCGATCAAGAGACCTGTTATTTTTTCCGTAAAACTCGTTGGCCAATTTTTGCTGTGGGGCTCCCCTTCTTCAAAGAGTGTCATCAAGGATACTTCATTTTCTCGAAGCAACGGCTCTTCAAAAAGCTTCATATCAAATTGATAGACATAGCGTTCACTCTCAGGCGATGCTAGAAAATAGTGGGGTTGCCCGCTGGAAAAAAGATACAGATCCCCTTCCTCCAACTCAATGATCGTATCGTCAACACCAATATTGACCGTGCCGCGCTTAGCGTAAATGATCTCGATTTCTTTATGGACATGGGGGTAAACGATGGTCAACCCATCATTTAGAAACGTTCGAAAACGAAATTCACTTTCAAATTCAGGAATTTCAAGATACATACTCATGGCTGACCGACTCCTTCGCTCTATTCTTATTTATTATAAGCGAAAAATTGCCTAAGAGAAAACCTTTTCTCAGCCAATCATAGTTTCTTCTGCTTTTTTGTGGTATCGTATTCAAGAAAAGGAGTCTTGTTTATGAATTATTATGATCAACATCTGCATACATTTTTGTCTTTTGATTCAGATGAACAGTTTGAGAATTATCTAGCTTACCAGCCTGCCTACTTCGTTGCGACAGATCATTTCGATTTGAAGAACCCCTATTCGGGATTCCGTGATGATATTCCTGACTATGAATTACTAGTAAAAACCCACCAGAAGCTGCAAGAGACCACAGCGACGAAACTCTTAAAAGGCATCGAGATTGGTGTCGTGCCTGGTCAAGAACAAGAAATCTTGCGCTATCTTGAAAGCCATCCTTATGACTTGAAATTGATCAGTATCCATCAAAACGGTACCTTTGATTATATGGACGATGCCGTGTTGACGAAGGACAAATTTGCAGTCGCCAAACAATACTTTGACCAAATGGCCCACGTGTTGGACTCGTTTCCAGACGGGCATATCGTGACCCACTTTGATTATGGCTTGCGTCGTTTCCAATTTACAGCTGAGGAATTGGCCGCCCATTTTGAAACAGAGTTAACGACGATCTTCAAAAAAATCGTTGCCCGTGACTTAGCGATGGAAATCAACGCTAAGAGCTTTGGCCCCTATCAAAATGCCCACCTTTACCAATATGCTATCCCGCTGTATCAAAGTGTCGGGGGTAAATTGTTCACCCTCGGCTCTGATGCCCATAAAGCCAGTGATTATCGGTTAGATTTTGCAGCGATGAGCGATCTGCTGCGTTCCTTTGGTGTCAATCAATTAGCGGTATTTCAAGGTAGTGAACGGTTTATGGCGGATCTGCCTGCTCAATAGCGTCACCTTTGAATGCACTCTACAACAACACATTTTCAATAAATGGACAAAAAAACGGCGAACCTTAAAAGGATACGCCGTTTTTTCATTTTAAGACCATATTTACTTAGGTTATTCTGCTGCTAAAATATCTTCCTTGGCATGGATCATTTGAGTCAAAAAGTCACAATAAGGCGTTGGGACTTGGTACTTACGGCCTTTTCGTGAGATTGCGCCATTGATATAATCGATCTCGGTTTTGCGATGATTATTGATCAAATCTTGATACATGGATGGATAGTGCATTCCGATGCCTTCTGGATCATAGGTTTCCTCAATATGGTGGACTACTTCGGATACATCCAGTTCAACAGATTCATGGGTAGCAACTGCCGCAAATTCTTCCACAATCGTTTGGACCATCGCACGCGCCGTTGAGGTTTGTCCGAATTGGGCAATATTCACATTTAAAATCGAACACAAACCATTTAGTGTGCCGTTGACACAGGCTTTGCGATAGATGGAGTAGCGAATGTTCTCAGAATAAGACGCATTTAACCCAGCATCAGCCAAGGCTGCCGCTAATTGACGGGCATCTTCTTCTTTGCCCGGTTCGATATTTTGCAGTTCTACAGAACCATCCCCAAACAAGCGAACATTACCAGGACCAATCAAGTCCGCCGTCCAAATGGTATTTCCTAAAAAGATTTTATCCGTGCTGACATATTTTTCAATCGTGTCCTCATGACCGATCCCGTTTAATAAGCATAAGACTTTCGTTTGCTCTCCGATCATCGGTTTGATCGTTTGCATCATTTGATCCAGTTGCATCGCTTTAGTAAAGACCAGGATCAAGTCTGCTTGTACAGTCGTTGGGATCTCATTTTGCGAATAGATCGAAAAAGGGACTGCGATCTCTTCACCGTTTAAGTTCGCTCGTAATCCGTGTTCACGGATCGCTTCGATATGCGCCGGCCAGCCGTCGATCAACGTGACGTTATTTCCGCCTCTTTTTAGCATAATAGCAAAACGGCTGCCCATAGCACCTGCACCAGCAATAACAATTTTCATCTGAATTCCTCTTTCCTCTTCCACAATTAGGTATAGTTTACTCTAAAATCGTGAAATATGCGAGAGCCTTGCGTTTTTTCTCGATAGGAAAGAAAAAAGAACAATTGGAATAGTTAGATTTTTCAGATAATTAAAAAACGGTCGTTTCCAATTTTGTCCATTCAAAAAGTCGCACGGAAGATTGAAAACTTGACTGAGCTAAACCAGTTTTCGGACTCACGTGCGACCCTTCTATTCAATTATTTCCTGTGAAACAGTTGTCGTTTTAGGCAGTGACTGTTTCATTGTTTGTTGTAAAGTTTTTTAGCCGTTCAGCTTTTTCCGCTTCTGTGATCCCATGTTGTTCCACGTAACGGTTGTGTTCGTGGATGGCACAATCATAGCTACAGGCACCTAAATGGGCAGCTTGATTTTCTTCAGAAGTCAAAAATTGGCGATTGCATTCTGGGTTGGCACAGTTTACATAGCGCTCGCAAGGTGTGCCATCAAACCAGTCGCGACCGATAACTTTTTTATCCACATGATTGATTTCCACACTAATGCGTTCATCAAAGACGTACATTTTGCCATCCCAAAGCTCGCCTTGAACTTCTGGGTCATTCCCATAAGCAAAGATACCACCATGAAGTTGGGCCACATCATCAAAGCCTTCTCGCAGCAACCAGCCTGAGAATTTTTCACAACGGATACCACCAGTACAATAAGTAACGACTTTTTTATCCATAAATTTTTCTTTATTATCGATGATCCATTGCGGCAACTCACGGAAGCTGCGGATATCGGGACGAACGGCTCCTCGGAAATGGCCTAAGTCATATTCATAATCGTTACGGGCATCGATCACCACGGTATCTTCATCTAACAAAGCTTCTTTGAACGCTTTAGGATCTAAATATTTTCCAGTCATTTCTAATGGATCGATGTCATCTTCCAGGTTCAATGAAACCAATTCTTTGCGCGGACGAACGAATAGCTTTTTAAACGCATGTTCTTCTACTTCATCGATTTTATAAAAAATCCCTTTAAAACGGGGATCAGCTTCCATTTTTTCCATATAGCGATTTGTTGCTTCAACCGTTCCAGAAAGCGTGCCATTGATCCCTTCATTGGCTACTAAAATACGGCCCTTGATGCCAATTTCTTTTCCAAATGCTAAATGCTCCTTGGCGAAGCTTTCCGGATCTTCAATTGTTGTATATTTATAAAATAATAAAACGCGGTATGTCAAACCAATTCCTCCTTTTTTTGCACCCTACAGTATAGGTTATCGCGTGACAAAAAACGAGTTTTATGCTTGTACCTTTTCACACAATCTTTTTCTTTGAGCAAACAGTGTCATGGATTGGTTTTATTGAGCTCTGCCACGAAAAAAGCTGTGACTTGATCCATCGTTTCTCCACGCACCAGATGGCGTTCTTCTCGCGAGATAAACTGCAGATTTGCTTCTGGATTTTCTGCCACAAAGGCTTCCACATCAGCATAAGGAATTTTCTCGTCTTGGGTACCATGCCAAAACAAAAGAGGACGCTGTCCTAATTTCTCTGGTTGAGAAGACAGATCGTAAGCATCCATCCAGCTTAAAAGCTGACCATAATCCTCGGGTACAAAGAACCCAGCAGCGCCGGCGTGCATTTGGATGCGGTCACGGTATTTCAACATGGAAGGAGAACCCATGATACAAGCTGCCGCTGTGATTTCTGGATGCTGGCATAACAAACCACACGTGGTCATCCCTCCCATGGAGACACCGCCAACTGCGATCTGACCGTTGACCAAACCAAGATTTTCAAAAAAATCGACTAAGTAAGAAAACTCAAATAGATTGGTTTGGATACTTTGCCAAAAAGTTAAAGAAGGAATCTCCGATAGCTGGGTCTTGCGCTCCCCATGATTGGCTGCATCTGGCAAGACCACCCGAAAACCTTCTCTAGCCAACTTTCTGCCTTGTGTCAACACTAATTCTTTGCTCGTCTGCCAACCATGATAGTAAATAATCAATGGCAGCGGTTCATAAATCATTTCTTCTGGTACGACTTCTAAGACCGGAATATTCCCGATTTTTCTTTTTCGAACAGCTAATTTCATTCTTTTCCACCTCAGCTTAAGTATACAAAAAGTCGCCAAAAGCGCCACTGATACGCTGTAAAAAAAGATCATACCCGAAGAGTATGATCCGTTTTTTCGTTTATGAATGTAAGACCGCTTCTCGAGCCAATGCCAAACAACCGAGCGTTCCAGCGTTGTCTTCCAATGCTGGGGTCACGATATATTTGCTTAACTCAGGTGTTTCGACATACCCATTGACCAATTTTGCAAATGCGTCATGGACGTTTTGCAGCATATGGCGTTGTTTCATCACACCACCGCCAAAAATGATCACATCTGGAGAAAACATCAAAGTTGTATTGTAGGCACATTGAGCAATATAGGAGGCTTCGATTTCCCAATAAGGATCATCTTCTGCAACCTCTTGTCCTTTTTTCCCTAAGCGTTTTTCGATGGCGGGTCCAGCGGCCATCCCTTCTAAACAGTTGCCATGAAATGGACAGCTGCCAGCAAAGTCATCTTTTGGATGAGGGACGACGAGCATATGCCCCATTTCTGGATGACTAAATCCTTCGATAAAGCGCCCTTCTTGTAAGGCACCGCCGCCAACACCTGTACCGATCGTGTAGTAAACGACACTACTCAATCCTTTGCCACTGCCGAAGACATACTCACCATAGGCAGCCGCATTGACATCTGTTGTCCAAGAAATAGGGATCGGAAATTCTTTTTTCATGGTACCGATGAAATCAAAATTTTGCCATGCCAATTTCGGGGTTGAGGTAATGTACCCATAAGTGGCAGAATCGCGATGGATATCGATGGGCCCAAATGAGCCAATCCCAATCCCTGCTAAATCTGCTTGGTATTGTTTGAAGAAATCAATGACTAAAGGCATTGTTTCCTCAGGTGTCGTTGTCGGAAAGCTCACTCTTTCCTTGATCGTCATTTCTTCATCGCCAATGGCACACACAAATTTTGTGCCGCCTGCTTCAATCGAACCGTATAACATGCACATCGCTCCTTTTTTTCTAACTACTTGCTGAACTTGATGCTGCGGCATCATCTGCTTTGACGCGATCGATGGCTACCACTAATGCAATGATCAGGTCATCTAGATCTTCTTCATAGATCACAACTTCATAGGTATCGCCCCAAGAGATCCATTTTTTGTGGATCTCTGCGATCCGCTTGCCGTTGCGGTTGACCACAAAATCCATATCCCACCAATTGCCATCCACATCGATGCCTTCTGCACTGATGGAATAGCGGGCTTTAAAAAATGTGAAATGTTTTTCTAAAACGATCGCTTCTTGGCCGTGGACTTCCACAAAAAATTTTGGTAATAAACTGAACACTTTTTTGGTGATCTCCGCGATCGGTCGCTGCTGCTCATTGAAGATCGTAAAACTTTTCGGGATCTTAAAAAAACTGCCTTCGACATAATAGCGAGGGTTTTGTAAGTCATCGGTCACGGTAAATTTTTCGCCAATGCTGAAAACCTTCTGTTTGATGTAAAGTTTCTTCAAATGCTACACTCCTTTCTCTTTGACATCGCCCGTATTGATCACCGGCTGAGTGCCTTTATCGGTAATGATCGACACCAATAAATTATTGATCAGTTGGACTTTGCGGTCATCTGTGAAATTGATGTCCTGTCCGTCTTCGATTTGTTCTAACGCCATTTGTGTCATGGAGACGGCCCCTTCAACAATGATTTGCCGTGCTGATAAAATTGCTTTAGCTTGTTGGCGCTGCAGCATCGCACTAGCGATCTCAGTCGCATACGCGAGGTGATTTAAGCGGGTCTCTATGACTTCGACCCCAGCAACAGCTAATCGTTCCTGCAATTCTTTTGCCAGCTCCTCCGAGACTTCACTTGTATTGCCTCGCAACGTCAGATCATCGTCATTGAACGTGTCATAAGGGTATTGCGTCGCAATATGACGAATCGCTGTTTCACTTTGGATCTCAATGAAGTCTTGGTAATAATCGACATCAAACAATGCTTTAGCGGTATCTACAACTTTAAATACCACCACTGCCGAGATCTCGATCGGGTTTCCGTCTGAATCATTGACCTTCAACAGCGAACTGTTAAAGTTGCGGACTTTCAATGAAACATTGATTTTTTGGGTTAATGGGGTTGTCACAAACAAGCCGTTGTCTTTAATGGTTCCTAAATATTGTCCAAAAAAGAGGATCGCTTTGGCTTGGTTGGGTTGTACGATCGTTAACGAACTAAGGAAAAGAAACGAAACGATCCATAAAAGAATACTGAGAACGATTTCGAGAACGCTCTCATTTACGAACCCATGATAAAACAAATAACCGCCGCCAACTAATAACCCGATTAGCACAACCAGTGCTAAATACCCATTCACATGAAATGTCTGTTTTTCTGTCATTTTTATTCCTTCCCTTCTTGCTCTTATCTTACCTTGGTTAAAGCCGCTGTGCAAATGTTCTTGCGCATATCAGCGACGATTCCCAATCAAGCTATTTTGTTTTCTGCAACTTTCCCGTTACAATTAAGGTAGGACAAAATTTTTCACAAAAAGGAGTAATTCTTATGGCACAAAAAATTGACTTAGAAACGAGTAAATGGTCGTTGGAATCGATCATTAAAACGGTCGGCACCGATCTTTCCTCTGTTGTGGAGGTACAAAACAAAGACGGCATTGACGTTGTAGTGATCTCGAAAGACGAGTGGCAACATCTTTTGGAATTACTCGATGCGCGTCATGCAGAAGGCTATCGTCTAGAACAAGAGCTTCCTGAAGAAATTTTAATTGACGTTGCCGATACCGACAATCAGTATACAGAAGACGGCGAGTTAGAAATGGAACTGCCTGAACGTGTGCATCCAGCACCTGATTTTGAACTGGATTCAGAAGAAATCGTTGAAAGTGATGACGTACTAGATTAAATAAAAAAGCAAAACGGCCCCGGGCTCGTTTTGCTTTTTTTATAGCTCTTTTTCCTGCTTTTTGGTAATGACTGCTTGCAATCGTTCGATGGCAGGCTGCAATTCTTGTAGCGCCTCTTCTTCGGGTTCTAACTCTGCACACCGTTGCAGTCGCTCTAACCACATTTCTGGTTCTTTGACGCCCAACTGGCCAATGGCCCAATAAGCCGTTCCTCGAATCACTGGGCGCACGTCTTCTGTCGCACAGCGCCAAATCGCTGGCAAGGCACTGCGATCCCCTACATTGGCTAAGGCGATGATGGCATTACGCTGCAACGGTTTTTTCCCCCGCCAAGAGCCAGATAGATGGCCAAATTGTGCCTTGAAGGCTTTGTTTGATAAAGACAGCATCGGTTGCAGTTTTGGATAAACGGTATCGACTTCAGGCTCCATCTCTTGATGAAAATGGAAGTCTTTCCCCCGATTATAAGGGCAGACCAGCTGACAAATATCGCAGCCGTAAATCACGTTATGCATCTTTTTGCGGTACTCTTCTGGCATCATACCCTTCGTCTGGGTTTGATAGGACAAACAGCGCTGGGCATTCATTCGACCATCGCCCAATAACGCTTTGGTGGGGCAAGCCGTCACACAACGCATGCAATCCCCACAACCAAACGGGACTTCTTCATCTGGTTCAAGAGAGATATTAGTGACGATCTCCCCTAGATAAACAAACGAACCAAATTCTTCCGTAATCAGCAAGCCATTACGACCGATAAAGCCAAGACCCGCCCGCTGCGCTGCCGCCACATCCACCAATTCCCCTGTATCGACTTGCGGTGCGAAACGCCATTCGACTTGTTCTTCCATCGTTTGCGCTTGTTCTTTGATAAAGGCGATCAAGCGATCCAATCGTTCTCGCAAAATATCATGGTAATCGATGCCCCACGAGGCACGGGCAAACATGCCGCGTTTTTCATCCCGCGGGACTTTCTCTTTGATTTTTGTCGGATAAGCTAAAGCGATCGCAATGATCGTTTGCGGATTTTCAAATGTCCGTTCAGGATAGATACGCTCTTCGATCACGGGATGCTCAAAACCAGACGTATGACCTTTGGCTTTTTGTTCCCGCAAGGAAGGCTCCAATGCCAAAAACGGCTCCGCTGAAGCAAACCCGATCTTGTCGATGCCAAGCCGCTTGCTTTCTGCAATAATTTTTTCTTTTAAAGACATGCACGCTACCCTCTTTTGTCCGCTAAGCATCTGCTTCTCGGCTTTTTCTCTTCCCCTATTATACGTAAGCACCTGAAAAAAGTCGATGGTGCGGTTTGTTCCCCCCGTTTTTTTCTTTCTTTAAAAGAACACGTGTTGATTGTTTAAGATTTTAATTAATTTTATCGTTATTTTCCTCGCAACGATTGCATTGCCTTTTTCGAATGCTAGACTAGATAAAGGAATTAGAAAGAAATGAACAAATGAAATGGAGATGCTTATGACTCAATTACCCACCGGCTTGACTGCAGCAGAAGTCGCCAAGAAAACCCAAGAGGGGTTGCACAATGATTATGAAACAAAAACCAGTAAATCAACTGCTGCGATCATCAAAGACAATTTACTGACATTATTCAATTTTCTCAATCTATTGATTGGCGTTTTTTTATTTGCCGTAGGCGCCTATTCCAACATGTTCTACTTAGCGATTATTTTTGTGAATATCACCATTGGGATCAGCCAAGAATTGCACGCGCGTAATTTAGTAAAAAAACTCTCACTTGTTTCACCGCAAACGGTACGAGTGATTCGAGATGCCCAAATCCATGAGATTTCAGCCAAAGAATTGGTCTTAGAGGACGTAGTTATTCTTGGTGCTGGGGACCAAATCCCCGCTGATATGACGGTGCTTTCTGGACTAGTCGAAGTCAATGAAGCGATGCTGACTGGTGAAGCCGATCTGGTTGTCAAAGAAGCAGGTGCTTCCTTACTCTCAGGAAGTTTCATCGTCAGCGGTGAAGTGACAGGAACAGTCCTTCATGTCGGTGCAGAAAACTATGCAGCAAAACTAAGCAATGAGGCGAAGGTCCACAAACCGATCCGCTCTGAGCTGCTTGCTTCGATCCGTAGTGTATCCAAATTCACCAGCTATGTAATCGTTCCTTTAGGGGTGATTTTGTTCTTCCAAGCCTTTATGATGCGAGATGCTGGGATCAAGGAATCCGTCGTCGTTTCTGCCGCTGCCTTATTAGGAATGTTACCAAAAGGACTTGTCCTGCTGATCAGTATCGCCTTGACGACAGGTGTCATTAAATTGGCAAAAAAACGGATTTTGGTCCAAGACATGTATGCCGTTGAAACCTTAGCGCATGTCGATACCCTTTGTCTGGATAAGACGGGGACGTTGACGGAAGGCCATATGGTTCTCGAATCGATCGTTCCTCTCCAAGCCGACAGCGACCCTAACATGCTCTTAGGGAATTATTTGGCAGCCAGTACGGATAACAATTTGACGATGCAAGCATTGCGTCAAGGCTGTCCTGAGCTAACGGATCATCAGCCGATCGACGTCGCTGCCTTTTCTTCACAGCGCAAATGGGGTGCTGTGGCTTTTGAACATCTAGGAAATGTCTATCTTGGTGCACCTGAAAAAGTCGCCGGCTCTGCTGCCTTGCCGCAAGTCATAGAAGCGCAAGAAGCTGGTCTACGGGTGTTGATTTTAGCCGTAGAAACTGATCCAAAAACGCCGACATCCTTTGACCCAACCAACGCACAAGCGGTGGCTGTCTTGATTTTATCCGATATCATCCGCCAAAACGCAGAAGAAACCTTGGCTTACTTAGCGGATCAAGGCATCGATCTAAAAGTGATCTCTGGCGATAATCCAATAGCAGTCGCAGCGATCGCCCATCGTGCAGGCCTAGCGAATGCCGATCAAGCCATCGATCTTTCTACCTTAACGACCGAAGCAGAAGTCCGAGAAGCTGCGACACGCTATACGGTCTTTGGTCGTGTGACTCCTGAACAAAAGAAACTACTCGTTCAAGAATTAAAAGCCAATCAACGGACCGTTGCCATGACGGGTGATGGCGTCAACGATGTGTTGGCACTACGGGAAGCCGACGTCAGCATTGCAATGGCTGCTGGC
Source organism: Enterococcus sp. 4E1_DIV0656 (assembly GCF_002140695.1). Taxonomy (NCBI): domain Bacteria; kingdom Bacillati; phylum Bacillota; class Bacilli; order Lactobacillales; family Enterococcaceae; genus Enterococcus; species Enterococcus sp. 4E1_DIV0656. Next base: position 401,277 of record NZ_NGLF01000001.1, read on the forward strand.
GACAGTGCGGCTCGTCAAATCGCTAACTTTGTCTTATTGGATTCTGACTTTACTACGTTGCCAGATGTTTTATTTGAAGGACGCCGCGTCGTCAATAACGTGACCAAAGCGTCGGGAATCTTCTTTATCAAGACGATTTACAGCTTCTTGCTCTCTTTGGTTTGTATCCTGACATCCAGCGCCTTTCCGTTCTTGCCGATCCAAATCACATTGATCGACTTAGCAATTGAAGGTTATCCATCTTTCTTCCTTTCCTTTGAAGAAAACAAAGCACCGATCAAAGGTCGTTACTTGCCGACAGTCTTGCTCAATGCGTTGCCAAATGCCTTGTTGGTGTTAGTCAATTACTTTGCGATCCGCTTTTTACAAACCGACTACGGTTGGTCGCAATTTGATACGACGACCTTGTTGTACTATTTGTTGATCGGGATCAGCTGTATCGCTGTGATTCGCGCTTGCTTGCCATTAAATCCATTGCGATTGTTCTTAGCGATTACCACTACCGTGGGGATCTATGTCGCAGCAATGCTTTTCCACGGATTGCTGGAAGTCGGTTTCTTGACCGCCGTAACATTGCCTTACTTCCTTGGCATGATGGCATTGAACATCTGCCTGTACGTGGGGCTTTCTTTCCTAACGAAGCGCTTTTCAGCCAAAGTGCTCGTTAAACAATCCTAATTGATTTTGCAGCATCGCTCTTTCTTGCTTTGTCCAGAAAGACGATGCTGTTTTTTTGTCCTCTCCATAGGTGCAACCATACAAGAAGAAAGAAATTTGGTATACTGAACCTGTAGGCGGTTTCAACAGGAAAGCTATCATTTTACCAAAAGCCATCTTGTTGAACAGCCAAATTTAATCAGAAAGTGTTGGTGAAATTGGATGAAAAAAAGTATTTTACTCGTTTCTCACAGTCAGCAACTCACCGAAGGATTAAAACAGATGATCGAAGAAATGGCTGATGGCGAGTCAGTCACGATCTATTCTTTAGGCGGGACAGCAGAAGGAGAGCTGGGTTCTGACGCCACGAAAATCGTGGATGCCGTCAACGAATCCGCAGATGCTGAACTGATCTTAGTCTTTGCCGATCTAGGCAGTGCCGTTTTGAATGCCGAACTTGCTTACGACATGCTGGAACCTCAGCAACAAGAACGCTATCACCTGATCGACGCGCCGCTGGTGGAAGGTGCCTTTGCTGCAGCAATCACCGCTGGTTTTAGTGATGATTTGGCGCAAATCGTTGCAGAAGCAAAAAAAGCAGCCGAGAAAGGATGGCATGAAGCATGAAAAAAATCATTAATGATCCCTCAATGATCGTAGAAGAAATGTTGGCTGGTATCGTAGGCAGTTATCCTGAACTGGTCCATCAAGTCGCCGACTCACGGGTGATCGCTAAGAATAATCAAAAAGAACAAGTCGGTCTTGTTTCTGGCGGTGGGAGCGGACATGAGCCGGCCCATGCTGGCTTTGTCGGTGATGGGATGCTTAGCGCCGCCGTTTTAGGCGATGTCTTCACCTCCCCTACCCCCGACCAGATTTTGACGGCTATCCAAGATTCTGATCAAGGACAAGGCGTCTTGTTGATCGTCAAAAACTATACTGGCGATATCTTGAACTTTGAGATGGCCAAAGATATGGCAGAAATGGAAGAGATCACAACGGAGATCGTGGTCGTTGATGATGATATCGCTGTTGAAAATAGCACCTATACTGCTGGGAAACGAGGAGTTGCCGGTACGGTCTTAGTCCACAAGATTTTAGGCGCAGCTGCTCGTAATGGTGCCAGCTTAAGTGAATTAAAAACACTGGGCGATGCCTTGGTTGCATCGATCAAAACCATTGGGGTCGCATTAAAAGCGGCAACAGTTCCTGAAGTTGGGAAACCAGGTTTTGACTTAGCCGATGATGAGATCGAGTATGGCGTGGGTATCCACGGCGAACCTGGTTACCGTCGAGAAAAACTGAAACCCTCACGTGAACTAGCAAAAGAGTTGGTGGAAAAAATCTTGGCGGATTATGAAAAGACCCCAGAAAAAGTCGGTGTCTTGATCAACGGTATGGGTGGTACGCCGCAAATGGAGTTATTCGTTTTTGCCAATGATGTCGCGAAATTACTCGCAGAAAAAGACATCCCTGTCTCCTTCCATAAAGTCGGCAATTTCATGACTTCCATCGATATGCAGGGACTTTCACTGACCTTGATCGACTTCAGCGAAACGGATCACACCGATGCGTTAAATGAAGCCGTCACAACAATAGCCTGGTAAAGGAGCGAATAGAGATGCAATTGACAACAGAAACGGTGCAAGCATGGTTAGATACCTTCACGAAAGAAATCGAAGCAAACAAGGCCTATTTAAGCGATTTAGATACACCGATCGGCGACGGTGACCATGGCAACAATATGGCACGCGGCGTAGCCGCTTATCAAGAAGCTTATGCCAAACAACAGCCAACGACGATCAGTGATACCTTTAAAGTCTTCTCGATGGCAATGATCTCAAAAGTCGGCGGAGCTTCGGGTCCCCTTTATGGTTCGGCGTTTATGAATATGACCAAAGCAACGAAGGAACTAGAAACAATCGACTCCTTTGAACAATTAGGTACGATCGTTGAAGAAGGCTTGACCGGCATCAAAATGCGGGGAAAAGCTGAGTTTGAAGACAAAACGATGGTCGATGTGTGGCAACCTGTCGCAGAAGCCTTGAAAAAAGGTGAATTGACCAAAGACACGATCGAAGCAGCGAAAGAGCATACCAAAGAACTAGTGGCTAAAAAAGGCCGTGCCTCTTATGTTGGTGAACGTGCCATCGGTCATATCGATCCCGGATCGGCTTCTAGTGCGATTTTATTTGAGTCTTTGTTAACGGTGATAGAAAAGGATTAAAAAAACGATGCTCTTACAAAATACCGTTTAAGACAAAAGACAAACCTTATGATTGCATAAGGTTTGTCTTTTTCTTGTTTATTCATCTTGTAAAATCGTTTGGGCAACTAGCTTCACGTATTGATCCATGCCATCTGGATTTGGATGGACCCGATCTTCATAGAACCAGGACTCTTGATCATTACTCAAATCATACCAATCGATCAAGGTCATATTGTCGTATTTTTCCGCCATGCGCTCCAACATCCGATTGACTTCATTTTGCCAACGCTGTGTCGGTACCCGTACATTGATCCAGTAGACTTTGCGATCACCGATCTCGTTCATAAAGCTGTCAAATTGGGCTTCTGTAAAGGAACCATTCGTCCCTAGCCCCACAAGGACGGTATCCCGCAAAAGATTTTTTTCTTTCAAGTCTTTGATCAATTCAGGGCTCGCATACAGTTGGCGCCCAACATCCCCATCAACTACCGCTTGGGTAAAGACTTCTTTCAAGTCAGCCGTTGCATCCAGCATCACAGAATCACCAAAAGCCGTGATTTCAAGAGATTCCGCTTTTTTCACTTGGGCTGCTGTTAAATCATACTTTTCCATGATATTTTTTTCATCTTCACTCGTGTTCGCCTCATCATCCGCTTCATTTCCTTCAGCATTCGCATTCTTTTGCGATTGCTCTGCCGCTTTTTTATTGGCAGCAATGTTGTCTTTCAACTGCTGCTGCTGGGCATCGACATAATTCGTCGGTGCAGTCACGACGCCAAACAAAGCAACGAGGGTAATGAGTAAGCTGGGCACTAACCACGGTTTTTTCCAACTAAAAATTGGTTTACTGAACCAACCGCGGACCGTTCTGAATGTATCTTTGTACTGGAATTTACGCATTGGGTTTTCGATAAACCGATAGGACAATTCACTGATAAACAAGATCAAGAATAGTTCCACTAACGTGTGCATCAGCACGTTCTCACCGATATTTCCCACTTTTGCTTCGTAAAAAATCATCACTGGAAATTGATACAAATAGATCCCATAACTGCGCTTGCCGATATAACTGAAAATCGGATTACTCAATACACGATTCAAACTGGCTCCGGGATGAGCGGTGACTGCCACAAGAATCGTACATAGGATACTGATCAAGAACATGCCGCCATAATAGACAAAGGTCAAATGATCATCTAAGAAAAAGAACGCTGCGATCAGACCAGCCAAGGAAGCAAAACCAGAGATATTTAAGACCCGTTTGGCTTTTTGCGGTATCTCTTTCTTCAAGTGGGTACTTGGCCAAATGAATGCTAAGGCACTCCCCATCCAGATCGAAAAGAGCCGCGTATCTGTTCCATAATAGACCCGTGTCGGATCAGCGCCTGGTGTGTAAAGGACCGCTAACAGAATTGCCGATAAAATCGTGACTGCGGCAGTAAATTTAAAGGCGCGATGCCTCTGCTTGCCGATTTTCATCAACAAAATAAACACTAAAGGCCAAATCAGATAGTTCTGTCCCTCCACAGCCAGTGACCACAGATGGGTAAAGGGGGATTCATTGCCGAACCGATCAAAATAGGATAACCCATGATTGATCTGCCACCAGTTGTTGTAATACAGCAGCGAGCTAACAAAAACCCCGCGCAAATTATTCAGCAGGTTTCGCTGGAACAAAGTGATATACGCTGCTGAGATAAGCAGCATCACCACCATTCCTGGATAGAGCCGTTTCATCCGCCGAATATAAAAATCTTTGACTTTGATTTTGCCGTTTTGATCCCACTCTTGCCTCAGCAAGTCAGTGATTAAATAACCTGATACGACAAAGAATACTGGAACTCCTAAATACCCGCCTCGCATATGAGTAGGTAGTAAATGATATAAAATAACGCCGATGACTGCCAAGGTTCGAATGCCGTCAAACCCGGTAATATAGCGGCTTGTGCTTAAACGTTTATTCATTTTTCAACCACTTTTCTCTAATTGATCCAATTGTTTCATAAAAAAACAATTTCAGCATGAACGCTATTGATTCCATACTCTCATAATTTACCAGAAATCCCCCATATAAAGCTAGCAACATCTGCTATATTTCAAAAAAATTAATTTTTGGCGAAAAAAAAGTACTTCTATAAAGAAATACTTTTCCAACTCCTTTTTTACAGTTCTTCTTCATAAAATCGACCCAAAATCTGGACATTTTCCGCAATACTAACAAAGGCTTTTGGATCGGCTTCTTTCATAGCACTGCGCAGCATCGGCAGTTCAAAGCGTGTGACTACCGTCAGCAAAACCGTTTGTTTGTCATGCTTGTAGGCTCCTTCGGCTTCATTGATGATGGTAATGCCTCGCCGCATATGTTTTTGGATCGTTTGAATGACTTCTTCTGGGTTGCGAGTGATGATCGTCACCTGCATTTTCTTTTGCTTCGTAAAGACCGCATCCGTCACTTTTCCACTGACAAAAATCGCGATTGCACTATACAACGCATATTGCCAGCCAAACAAGATTCCGGCGGCGAACAAAATAACAATGTTAAAGAAAATCGATATCGAGCCGATCGTCTTCCCTGTCCGTTTGCGGATGGCAATGCTGACAAAATCCAGCCCTCCGGAAGAAAGACCATTCTTCAAGGCATAGCCGATCCCCACTCCATTGATGGCACCACCGAAAATCGCACAGATCATCGGGTCCGTCGTGACGGTTTCTTCTGGCAAAATTTGCACGAATAAGGATGTCAATAAAACAGTGATTCCAGTAAAGATCGTAAATTTGTGGCCGATCTTAAACCAGCCAAGAAAAAATAATGGCACATTCAACAATAATAGCGCAAGAGATAAGGGGATATAAAACCCGATCCATTCTCTTGAGATCGTAGTAATGATCTGAGCGACACCGGTAATGCCGCTGGAATAAATATTGCCCGGCTGATAGAAAAAATTGACCGCAATCGATGCCAGCAGTGCGTACACGATCGAGAATGAAAGTTTGTTGGCATATTCCGGATGAGGGAGCCATTTAAACAGAGGAGTCATTGCATTTCATAGCCTCACTTTTTTGATTTGCCTTTATTATACTTCAGCACATAAAAAAAGAAACGAGCAATGAAAGAAATGGGTGAATTCTCATGAACTTTTTTCATTCATTCACCAATTTCTATTTCATCACTCATTTCATCATGGGTTTAACGCTTATTCGTTTTCTTCAACCGTTGTTACATCAATGCTCAAGTCAAACAGTTGCATTGGCGAAACGGTACTTGGCGCTTGTGACATTGGATCAGCCGCTTTCCCATTTTTAGGGAAGGCAATGACTTCGCGAATGTTTTCTTCACCAGCCAAGAGCATGACTAATCGGTCTAACCCAAGGGCGATGCCGCCATGTGGTGGGAAACCATAATCCAAAGCATCCAATAAGAAGCCAAATTGATTTTGCATCTCGCGACGTGAGAAGCCTAGCGCTTCAAACATTTGCTCTTGCACTTCCCGTGTATGGATACGCAATGATCCGCCACCTAGCTCGTAACCGTTTAGCACGATATCGTAGGCTTGCGCATAGACTTTTGAAGGGTCTGTCGTTAACAACGGCAGATCGCTTTCTTTTGGCAATGTGAACGGATGGTGAGCAGAAACATAGCGACCTGCTTCTTCATCGTATTCAAATTGCGGCCAGTCAGTAACCCATAGGAAGTTGAATTTGCTCTCGTCGATCAAGCCTAATTCTTTTCCTAATTTATTACGGATCGCACCTAACGTCGCTGAAACGATCTCAAAGGAATCGGCACCAAACATCAGAATATCGCCAACTTCCGCATTGGTTGCTGCAATAATCGCGTCGGTTGCTTCCGTCAAGAATTTAGCGATCGGTCCTTTCAATCCATCTTCTTCAACTTTGACCCATGCCAATCCTTTGGCACCAAATTGGCCAGCGTAATGGCCTAGATTGTCCATGTCTTTTCTTGAGTATTTGTCTGCAGCCCCTTTGGCGTTCAAGACTTTCACAACGCCGCCTTTTTCAAGAGCCATTTGGAAGACTTTAAAATCAACGTCTTTCACAACTTCTGATAAGTCGATAAGCTCCATGTCAAACCGTGTATCTGGTTTGTCACTGCCGTAGCGTCCCATTGCCTCATCATAGGTCATCCGTGGGAATGGCAAGGTAACTTCGATGCCTTTGACTTCTCGCATCACTTTTGCCAATAGCTCTTCCGTATAGGTTTGGATTTCTTCTGCCGTCAAGAAAGAGGTTTCGATATCGACTTGGGTAAATTCTGGTTGACGGTCGCCCCGCAAATCTTCGTCACGGAAGCAACGTACGATTTGATAGTAGCGATCGAAGCCGGCGCCCATCAATAACTGTTTAAAAATTTGTGGTGATTGCGGCAACGCATAGAAATGACCTGGATAGATCCGTGAAGGAACCAAATAATCCCGCGCGCCCTCTGGTGTTGATTTTCCTAGATAAGGTGTTTCGATATCCAAGAACTCGTTCGTGTCTAAGAAATTGCGGATCGCTTGCGTCGTTTTCGCCCGCATCACGATGTTGTTCGTCATTTTTGGACGACGCAAGTCTAAATAACGGTATTTCATGCGAATCTCGTCGCCAACGGTTTGATCATCTTCAATCAAAAAGGCTGGTGTTTTTGCAGTGTTTAAAATCGTGATTTCGCTGATCATCACTTCATAGGCACCTGTCACCATTTTCGGATTGATGGCTTCTGGTGCACGATTGATTACTTGACCTGTTACTTCTAATACATATTCGCTGCGGCATTTGTCCGCGATTTCCCAGGCTTCTTTCGAAACCTCAGGATTGAAGACGATTTGCACGATCCCTTCCCGGTCGCGCAAGTCAATAAAAATCACGCCACCTAAGTCACGGCGCTTTTGCACCCAGCCTTTTAGTGTCACTGTCTGGTTTAAATGGGTCTCATTTACTAACCCGCAATATACTGTACGTTTTGTCATTCTTTTTCTCCTCACTCAAACATTTTGGTTGTCATTTCATCGTAGATCTCATCGAAGCGGGCATAAAGATCCGCTAACGGAAATTGTTTTTCTTCACGGCTTGCCATGGATTTGATATTGATCACTTGTTCTGCTAATTCTGTTTCGCCTAGAGTCAGAACCAACCGTGCCCCTTGTTTATCAGCAGATTTGAACTGGGCTTTGGCTTTACGATCCATGAAATCACGATCGGCAGAAAAGCCGAAATTACGGATCGCTTGCACGACTTTCAGCGCTTCTAAATTGGTTTCTTGTCCCAGACCAACCACATACGCATCTAACTCATTCAAAGCAGGAATCACAACTTCTTCGGCTTCCATAGTGATCAATAAACGTTCGATCCCCAAAGCAAAACCAAAACCAGGTGTTTCTGGTCCACCTAGCTCTTCCACTAAATGATTGTAACGACCGCCGGCACAGATGGTGGCTTGCGCCCCCATTTTTGGTGCATCACTCATGATCTCAAAAATCGTGTGGGTATAATAATCCAGACCACGCACCATATTCGAATCGACCTCATAAGGGATCTCCAACGCATCCAGCATACTCGTTACGGTTTCAAAATGTGCCTTGGCATCTGGCGTTAAGTAGTCTAAGATCGATGGCGCATCTGCCACAAATTTTTGGTCTCGCTTGTCTTTGCTGTCAAGGACCCGCAAAGGATTCTCATGCAAGCGGCGTTTTGAATCCTCACTAAGCTCCGCTTCATGGGGCGCTAGATAATCGATCAACGATTGACGATAGTTTTGGCGTGTCTCTTTGTCACCTAATGAATTGATGACCAAGCGCAATTGACTCAGTCCTAATTGACGATAAAAATCCATTGCCATCGCCATTGTCTCAACATCGGTCGCTGGATTTGCTGAACCGAAAACTTCGACACCGATTTGGTGGAATTGACGCAAACGGCCTTTTTGCGGACGTTCATAACGGAACATTGGTCCCATGTAAAACACTTTATAAGGCTTCGTATGTTCTGGTCCGAATAGTTTGTTTTCGACATAAGAACGAGCGATCGGTGCGGTGCCTTCTGGACGCAACGTCACATGACGCTCTCCTTTATCGTAGAAATCATACATTTCTTTTGAAACGATATCCGTTGTGTCCCCGACACTGCGGGCGATCACTTCAAAGTGCTCAAAAATCGGTGTCCGAATTTCGTTGAATTGGTAATCGCGAAACACTAAACGTGCTGTTTCTTCCACAAATTGCCATTTTTCGGATTCTCCTGGCAAAATATCGTTGGTTCCTTTTGGACGTTGGTAACTCATCGTATGCATCCTCCTATTTGTTTCATGGTTGCCCATGTTCTTTGCTTTCATTGCTTGTTTGCTTATTCACCTATTGCTTGTTGCTCATTGATGTGGGTGGGTTGTTCTCGTGTTTGGCTTTTGGGTTATTGCGCTTTTAGTGGTTGGTTGCTGCTGGTCATCATCTATTCTGTCTTGCTCCAAAAGACAATCCCAGTGATTCCTAGTACGGTTATTACGCTCCCTAGGGTCGCCTAGTACTGTTCATCATCTATTCTGTCTTGCTCCGCAAGCCAA
>NZ_NGLF01000001.1:410798-644068 GCF_002140695.1 Enterococcus sp. 4E1_DIV0656
GGTCGCCTAGTACTGTTCATCATCTATTCTGTCTTGCTCCGCAAGCCAATCATAGTGATTCACAGCAAAAAACTCGCCCTTGTTTTTTATACAAGGGCGAGTTTTGATTACACGCGGTACCACCTAAATTCGAGAAATGTTCTTCTCCTTCGCTCGATTAACGCTCGGTCACGGAACAGCTTTTCTTCTGTTCATCTCCAGATTGTCTTTCCTTTACACGTCCTAAACTGCTTTCAGCCGGGGCAGTTTTCTCTTTTAAGGAATAGAATAAAGTACTCGATCCTTCACTGATTTTTGATATTATCTATAAACTACAAGAAAGCTATGAAAAAGTCAAGGTGTTTCACTGTCTTTTTCACTCCGCTGCTTTCCAGTAGCGTTTTCTCTAGTGATCAACGCAAAGAAGTTCTCCTTCTGTTTGCTTTTCTTTCTTTTTGCGTTATGCTGAATAACGAAGGTTTTGTTTCTATGAAAGGAGCTGTTTTTATGTCTTTATATTCAGGCTATATCCGTCAACCACACTACTATGAGACCGATCAAATGGCGATCATCCATCACGCCAATTATATCCGCTGGTTTGAAGAGGCCCGCGTGGAATTACTGGCGTTTTTGGATTTACCATATCATACCATCGAAGAAGCTGGCTTGATCGTTCCTGTGCTGGAAGTCAGTGCGCAATACAAAACGATGATTCGTTACGAAGATGAGGTGCGAATCGATGTTTTGGTCGACAAATATACGGGCACGCGTTTGGATTTTCGCTATGAGATCTACAAAACTAGCGATGGTCAGTTGGCTACGACGGGGACTTCAAAGCATTGTTTTTTAGCAAAAGAGACCAATCGCATCGTGCAGCTGAAGCGTAGTTTTCCTGAAATCCATCAACGATTTGCTGATTATGCTGCCCTGTCAGGAGAATAATCAATTCTGATCACTCATTTAAGACAAAATCCTTGCTTTTTGAAACGGCTTTCGTATAATCAAAAGTAATTTCAGGGAAGGATGATGGCGATGTACGTGATTAAAGTTTTGCATGGTTACATTGGCAAAGATGGTCGTCGCACTCGTGAAAAAATTCCAGACAAGTTATGGGTCTTTGAAGATCGGAAGCAGTCCGAAGCATTTGCAGATAAAATTGGTGGTCGCGTCAAACCGTTAACTGAAGTCAAACAGCATACGTAAAGAAATAAGCCGTTATCGTCTTTTGCGCATAGACGATAGCGGCTTATCTTTTTTACTGCGTAAAAGGATTAGTCATCCAATTCTGTTTCAAGTACTTCACCTGTTTGGGCATTGATTTTCACATCTGTTTGTTTGTTGCCATCTTCTACTTTGACTTCCCAATAGGTTACATTCATTTCTTTGTCTAAGGACCAATCTGTTGCTTGACCACCGCCAGCTTCTTTCACGGCGATATCAGAAATTTCTTCCAATGAAAGCAAGTTGGTTAGGTCCAATTGATCGGCATCTTTTTTGACACCGTTTTGTTCATCGGCATCCAATTTTTCCGTTCTTTCTTCAGAAGTTTCTTTGGTTTCTGCATCGATCTTTAATTCAAACTCATTCGTGTCATCCACGCCTTCTACTTGGTAGAAGTAATTGCCAAAAGAAGTATCCAAATCAATCGAAGTGATCGCTGCATCTGGGTATTTGTCTTGGAATACTTGGATCGCTTCTTCTACGGTCACGGTAGGCAAGCCCCCATTGGCGATCGCTGCACTGCTTGAAGAGCTGTCCGCTGCTTGTGATGAGGTTGTTTCACTTGATGAGGCAACTGCTGTGCTTGAGCTGCTGTTTTGCGCAGGTTCTGAATTTCCCGTGTTGTTTTGTGTACATCCTGCCAATAACCCTAATGCGGCAATTCCGAATAAAATAGTTGTTTTTTTCATGTTTCATTCCTCCAATTGTTTGTGTATTCCTTTTTTCTATATATTTAGAATAACAAGTTCCCAAAGAAAAAGAATCAAAATTGCTTGAAGAAAATCTAAAAAAATCTTCATCTTTCTCTTTCATTTGGAAAGGCAAGTTTAAAGATACTGCCTTGCGGTTGATTGTCTATCACGGTGATTTTGGCATGATATTTGTCTGCCAGCTGTTTTACCAGTGAAAGCCCAATGCCTGAACCGGCAATCTGGCTAGAACGAGAATCTTCTACCCGATAGAACCGTTCAAAAATCAAGGCTTTCTTGTCATCGGGAATCCCAATGCCAAAATCGGCGACGGTTAAAGACAACTGCCTTTGCTCTTGTGTCAAGGTCACATGAATCGGCTGATCAACAGGCGAATACTTCGCGGCATTTTCTAACAGGTTTTGGATGATTTGCTGGAAGTCACGTTTATGTCCTCGCTTCATACATTGGTTCTCCACAAAATATTCAATCGATTGCGGAACGATCGTCGCTTGTTTTTCACACTCTTCTCGGACGATCTGGGAAACATTAACAAGGGTCATTTCTTCTTGGGATTGATTTTTTTCTAGGTCTAGCAATTGATTGCTCAATGTTTCCAAACGCTTCGACTCTTTGTCAATAAATGCCATCGAGGAAGGAATGACTTCGGGATGTTTGGTTCCACGCCGCTGGATCAATTGGACATGTCCGCGAATCGCAGCCAAAGGTGTGCGCAGCTCATGGGAAGCATCGGCAACGAATCGTTTTTCCCGTTCGATCGTCTCACGCTGTTCTTTCAACAATTTATTGAAAGCCAAGGCCACCGAACGAATCTCGATGGGTTCTTCAGACACTGACAATTCTCCTTGTCGGCTTTGTTCAATGGCAGCAATTTCTTGCGCCATGCCGGTAAGTTTCTGACTCCATTTCCCGACACTCCAATAAATCAGCAGGCTGCCCACCACAACAGCGATCAGATTCAAGAAACTGCTGATCATAAAGAGACCATAGGCTAATTCCACACTATCCTCCCCATTGATAGCGATCGTCACCTGATCCCCATCGACTTCTTGGGTTTTCGTGTAATAGATGCCATCCTCTGTAAAAACGATGTCTTCGAGAAATGGCATCACTCGTCCTTGATTGATATCGGCAAAAATCTCTTCCGCATCTTCTGATGAAACGACACTGCCATCGGCTAAGATCACTTGCAGGGCGTCTTCTTCATCTGCCGAAACATAGGCATTGACGAGAGTGTCCCAGGTATCCCCTGATGCCTCGCCTTTTTCGATGGCTTCAAGAATGTTGTTGGCACGATTTTCGATATGTTCAAACAAATAACCTACGGATAATAAAATAAACAGCAGATTGAAGAGAATCAGCAGACCAAAGAGTATCAAGGAAAAGCGGCTCGTCAATTGAAACTGGGCTGTTTTTCTACGTTGGTTGACTGACTTATTCTTCATGGTCGGTCCTCAAGACATAGCCTAATCCTCGAACGGTTGCGATCATTTTGCCTTTGCCGCAAACATCCAGCTTGTTCCGCAGTGTACGGATATAGACATCTACAACATTCGTTTGACCGTCGTATTCATAACCCCAAATCTCATTCAATAGGTCATCTCTGGTTTTGACGACTTCCGGCTCTTTCATTAATTCATATAAAATCCCAAACTCTTTGGGCGTCAACTCAATGGTTTCACCGGCAACCTGAACCAAGTGCTTGGCAATGTCCATCATCAACTCCCCCGCCACTAATTGGTTTTGCTGGTTCTTTTGTTGTTTGGCTTCTCGTTGCAACCGCCGCTCGATCACCCGAATTCTGGCAAACAGTTCTTCGATTTCAAAAGGTTTCGTTAAATAATCATCTAATCCGACATCAAGCCCCGTCACCACATCGGCGGTTTGATTTCTGGCGGTCATCATCAAAATCGGGATGTCGCTTTCTTTGCGTATCCGCCGCGCCACTGTGATGCCGTCATAGATTGGCAGCATCCAATCCAATAAAATCAGATCAAAGGCATTTGCTTGCTGATTGAACAAGGTCAATGCCTCTTGCCCATCTTTGGCCCAGACCGTGTCATATCCCTCAAAAGTCAATTCGGTCTGAATAAAACTGGCTAAACTTTCTTCGTCTTCTACTAGCAAGATCTTCAAGGCCATATGCACTCCTCCTCCTGTTTTGCTTCTATCATAACGGATTTTTTCAAAACTTCCTAACTGATTGAAAGAAAAAAATCATGAAGATTTTTTCATGTTCAACAAAAAAAGACGGCATGAACCAAGGTCCACTCCGTCTTTCATTTATTCCATATTTTTTGCTAGCTGATACGTGCCAACGAGTTCCCCTTGTTGGAGTTGAAGCACGTAAGGACATGTTTCAGCTAAAAACTCACGATCATGACTGATCACCGCTAATAAATCAACTTCCTTAGCGACTGTTCGCAACAGTTTTGCGACTTCTTCCATTTGCTGCAAATCTAACCCACTCGTTGGTTCATCGAAAAACAACAAGCGTTTACCAGAAAGCAGGGCACTGCCGATGGCAACTCGTTGTTTTTCCCCTCCTGACAAGCTTTGCGGATGTCGGGCAAGGAGTGGTGTTAAGTGCAACAATGAGACAATTTCTTCAAAACGAGCTGGGTTTTGGGCTTTGATCAGCAGCTCTTTTTCCACCGTTTCAAAAAACAGCTGCAAGTTGACATCCTGCATCACAAGAAAGCTTTCCTGCAGCAGCTGCTTTTGGGTCCGCTTTTGTCCATTGATGGCAAATACTGCTTCTGGGCATTTTTTCAATCCTGACAGGACTTGCACCAACGTACTTTTGCCAGCACCATTTGGTCCAACGATCCCCACAGCTTGCTTCGTCGGCAATTGTAGTTCAGGCAAGTTAAGCGCCCAATTTCTGCTGTTTGCTGAGCGTTTCGATTGCTTGATCTGCAGATGCGTTGCCCTTAATCCAGACTTTTCTGGCAAAGATTCTCGGCAGTGCTGGGCTGCCAATGTCACCTCGCCTACTTTTCGCAATCCCAACTCGTGAATTGCCTCCTCGGGCAGTGACAAAAGCTGAGCTGCTGGATAAGACGCCCGCAATCGTCCTGCTTCTAATAGACAGAAGCGATCTGCCAGTGGCGCCAAATACGCCAAGCGGTGTTCGGCGATCACAATGGTTTTCCCTTGTTGTTTTAAAGAAGCCAATCCTTGAGTCAACTTTTGGATCGCTTCTTGATCCAAATTACTGGAAGGCTCATCCAATAAGAACACATCATGGGGCAACATCGTGGCTGCAGCGAGAGCAATCAGCTGCTTCTCTCCACCAGATAGGTCAAAGACACTAGCATCAAGCAACGGGGTCAGGGAAAACTGCTGTGCTACTTCGGTGATTCGCTGCCGAATGTTTTCTGGTGCGACGCCCGCATTTTCCATCGAAAAAGCCAACTCCGAATAGACATCCGTGGTGAAAAATTGCGTCTTGGGGTTTTGAAAGACGACGCCAATCGTCTGGGCATAATGGGAGAAATCGGCAACTGGCAAGTCTGTTTCTCCGACACGGATCTTTCCTTGCACTTCGGCGGGATACAGCTCAGGGATCAAGCCATTCACAACATTGAGCAGGGTCGATTTGCCGCTGCCGCTAGCGCCGCACAAAACGATGACTTCCCCAGCTGCGACCGTCAAAGAAAGCTCAGATAATACGGTTCGATTTTCTCGCTTCACTGACACTTGTTCTAATCTGATCATCCAAGCCACATCCTTTTCACGATAAAGCCGCATAATGCTAAAAAGACCAAGCCATCCCACCAGCGCAGCTTCAGTTCGTGGACGGTGGTATGGGGAGTTTCTGATGCTAACCCGCGAACCAGCGCCGTAGCCGACAGTTCGGTTGCGGTCTTTTCAGCCGACATCAGTAATGGGATCAAAAAATACTCCGCACTTTGCAGTGGATGAAGCAAGATCGATCCTGCCGACAGCGAGATGCCGCGAAAGCGCATCGCTTGGCGAATACTTTTGAAATCTTGTACCAATGTGGGAAAAAA
Source organism: Enterococcus sp. 4E1_DIV0656 (assembly GCF_002140695.1). NCBI lineage: Bacteria > Bacillati > Bacillota > Bacilli > Lactobacillales > Enterococcaceae > Enterococcus > Enterococcus sp. 4E1_DIV0656. The sequence goes on from NZ_NGLF01000001.1 coordinate 416,725, forward strand.
ACGAAATAAGACTGCCAGCGGGACTAATAATACATTGGGCACGTGCATTTTTTGCAACGCCGCCATCCACTCACTGTTCTTCGTCCCACTAATGGCAAAAGCCGCCGCCATGATCGTTGGCAATAAGCGGCGATAACCGACGGAAAAGAAATCCAGCAACACGATCAATAGGTGGTTTCCTTGGCGAAACAAAAAACTATCTGCCAGTGTCAGCAAGACAAACACGCCATAGAACATCAGACCTTTTTTCCAAAAGCCGCTGACTAAAAATAGCAGCAGCAAGAACGTGACAAAGACAAACTCATCGATCCAGCTAATGGACACCATCATAGTAAAACTAGCAAAGAGAATCACCGCCAATTTGCTGCGGGGATCAAACCTTGTTTTCGACACATTCCTCACCCTTTATGCGATTGGATCGTTGGTTGAAAATGTTTTTCCATCAAGCGGCTGCCAATGCCTAAACCAACCACCGCACCAATCAAAACGGCCAATGCACAAAGCCCTAACATCACATTGGAGGTATGAGCAAACACGCCGGCAATGTAGGTTTCATCTTTTCCGCGAGCCACTAATGAATCGATATAGGCATTTTTCATAAACCACAGGGGCAAGATCGGGCCCATCAAGCCAAAACTAAAGACGATATAACTCGCCATTACGCGAACGTTCTCTTTGAGCTTTGTTTTGTATTGAATCAAATCAGCTACTAAGGCACAAAGCATATTGGGTAAAAAGGCCAATGGAAAATGTCCTGAAATCAAAAAAAAGAGCCCTACCACGGTACCCATAATGGTGATTGCGCCAAATTTCGGTACTTTATTCAATAAAATCAGATAGATAATGCCAGAAAACAAAGCGGTGACTGCTGGAATAAATAAATTATGAAAACCTGGGATCACAAAACGCAAAATCAATAGACAGACGCTCATTAAAAGAAAATAGATCGCTGTATAGATCCCTACTGCAATTAAATCTTGAACCTTTAGTTTTTTCACTGCGTATACGCTCCTTCTTGCAAGCAATCAATGAAAAAACCGTTGCTGCTTGCTTGTACAAACTTATTTTTACAAAGCCTCAGTATAGCACAAAGCAGACGTTTTTATGGGGAGATATGCTTATCAACAGTCGATTTTCTTCTAGAACAGAACCAACAAACAGACGTGACTTCTGAATGGCTCCATTTCAACACACAGGGACCTTTAAAGATCCACTAATGGAAAAATGATGCTTTCACACGCTTAGTTGCTTTTTCCTATTCCCATCTTTGCGAAATTAATGAATAATAGATAAAGACAAACATTAAAAATCAGCACAGACTCTTCATCATTTTCTTTATTAAGAAACCAGCAGGTGCTTCTAAAAAAAACAATAAGAAAGCTGACTGTCGCTTATTCGTTGAAGAAAATCAACGCTGTACTGCTGTGTAAACAGCATAAACCCAACTGTAAAAACATTTTGACACTTGATTTCAAGGCATTGTCAAAGACATTTGATCGTTAGAACGCAGACATTGTCCTACACTAATGGTACAAGGAGCGGATAAAATGAACTTAAGCAAACAAATAAAAAAACATCGGGAACGATTAAGTCTCTCTCAGGAAGGGCTGGCAGAAAAACTCTATGTCTCCCGACAAACGATCTCAAATTGGGAGAATGAAAAAAGTTATCCTGATGTTCACAACTTATTATTGCTCAGTGTTCTATTTGATGTTTCTTTAGATGAATTAGTCAAAGGGGATGTTGAACAAATGAAAGAAACGATTGAGAAAACAGCAATGGATCACTACACAAAAATAATGTTGGTCTTTACATTGTTGGCCGCATTATCTGTTGGGCCTGCTCTCTTTTTACCAGGACACTGGTGGATTGCCCCGCCTCTATGTTTTTGGCTCGTCTCCATGTATGCCGCATTGAAGATCGAAAAAATCAAGAAAACCCAAAATATCAAAACGTATAAAGAGATCGTTGCCTTCATGGAAAATCAAGACCTCGATGCCATTAGGAAAAAGCGGGACATCAAAAAAGATTTCCTCTCAAAAACAGTCATCGTCTTGGTCTTTGCCTTGATTGTCGGCATGCTTGCATGGCTTAGTACATTGCCGCATTTACTGATGCGCTGATCAAAACACAGGTTGAAGCTGCTTTTATGATGAAGCCGCTTCAACCTGTGTTTTTTTCAATTCAATGATCTCATCCGCATAAATCAAATTTTTCGGGCGATGGGTGATCATAATGACTAGTTTATTTTTCAATTGGTCTTTGATCGCTGCAAAAAGCTTTTCTTCTGTTGTTTCGTCTAAAGCAGAGGTGGCTTCATCAAGGACAATGACTTCTGCGTTTGTGAAAAACAATCGGGCAAAAGCGATCCGCTGTTTTTCCCCACCAGAAAGGTTGGCTCCTTTTTCTCCAATTTCAGCAGACAGTCCTCCCTTGAGTGCCTGATAGAATGCGCCTAATTGACATTTTTCTAATACCGCTATGATTTCCTCGTCTGCGATTTCCTTATCAAAAATGATATTTTCTTTCAGCGTTCCTTGGAATATTGGCGCATCTTGCGATAGATAAAAGACATGCTGATAGTAATCATTTAAGTTGTAAGCAGCCAAATTTTTGTGATTGATCAGAACTGCACCGGTCGTCGGCTGATACAAGCCTAAAATCGTTTTGATCAGCGTTGATTTTCCTGCGCCGCTTTCTCCTACTAACCCATAAATCGCTCCCCGCTTCAGCTCCAGTGTGCTATCGGTTAAGATTTTCTTTTCTTGAAGTATGACGGATAGATCCTTAACTGTGATATAGTTGATGGTCTCAGACAATGGATCTCCTTGTGTTAATGCTTTGTCCTCTGGCAGATAAAAAAATTCATTTAACCGTGCAAAGGCAACTTTATCTAAGCTGTATTGAACAAAAATCACGTTAAATATTGCAACAGGCGTATAGATTCGATCCACATAAATAATCAGTGCTGCTAAACCGCCCAAGCTGACTGTAATCTGATTTGTGAATGCCAATACCACAATTGCGACTTTGATCAATGCGACTAAAACTGCAAAAAAACCAAAGAAAAACTCATGGATCATCGTCATTTTCGTCAAACGTTCTGTTGTGTCAGCAGACATATTTTTATATTGTGCGATCTCTTTTTCAAACCGTTTATTGATCCGAAACGTGACCATTTCCGTTAATCCGCGGATAAAGGTGCTGTTCATGGCTTCTTCTGAAACTAGCGCACGTTCTTTGAGAGAGCGTAAAACTTTCAAAAGCAAATTGGTCACGATAAACACCACTAGATAGCCCACAAGGATCGCTGGAATCAACCTTTTATCGATCATAGCAATAAAAGCTAAGTTAAACAGTGTTTCGGGAAGCAATTCTTTAAACAAGCGTCCATAAAAATTCAAATGGATATTTCTGCCAGCCGCTGCTCCTGCTTCGGTTTTCTGTAAGAGTGCTCCAGAGCCGATTTGTAAGTATTCGGAATAGGCAATCTTGCTGATTTTTACTAAAGCTTGTTCTTTGAGATAGAAATACATGCTGTTGTGCAATTTTGTTTTTGGTTTCTGCTCGAGATAGGACAAGAGCGGTACCAGTACAAGCGTTAACCCATAGATAAAAACAACTGGCCAATCAAATGTCTTGCCAAATGAATCGAGTAATTTTTGAAAATAAAAGACATTCGCAGCACTCAAAAATGAGACCGCAATTCCAATCCCAATATATACCGTCAATCCTTTTTTAAAATGCCGCCATAAATCAATCGCCATCGTAAGCTCCTTTTGCTGCAGTGTTCGTGAAAAAGTCGTGAGATAAATAAAACAACCGCTTTCAAAAGTATAATCTATTTTTCGCTTAATGGAAAGAACCGTATGAAAGATAGTGAGAAACCATTCCTCGGTCATCGAGAAAAACAAAAAAACCCCGCTCAAAGAGCGGGGCTAACGTTGTTGCCAACGATTGATTATTTGTTTAAAGCGTCTTTTGCTTGGTCAGCTAATGCAGTAAATGCTGTTGCATCGTTTACAGCCAAGTCAGCTAACATTTTGCGGTTGATGTCGATTTCAGCTAATTTCAAGCCGTGCATCAATTTTGAGTAGCTTAAGCCATTCATACGAGCCGCTGCGTTGATACGAGCGATCCACAATTTGCGGAAGTCGCGTTTCTTTTGACGACGATCGCGGTATGCGTAGTTGTATGAATTCATTACTTGTTCTTTTGCTGTTTTAAATAGAGTGTGTTTAGAACCGTAGTAACCTTTTGCTAATTTAAGCACTTTTTTACGACGTTTACGAGTTACTGTTCCACCTTTAACACGTGCCATGTATAATTCCTCCTAATATGAAAATCGATAATTGTTTGTATACGTGAAGCTTGGGTTACGCAATTATTTCATGCGTGCTAGTTGTTGACGGATACGTTTGTAATCGCCAGCTGAAACCATTGAAGCTTTACGCAATTGACGACGTTGTTTTTTTGTTTTGCCGTGGAAACGGTGACTGGTAAAGGCACGGAAGCGTTTCAATCCGCCGCCGCCAGTGCGTTTTACGCGTTTTGCTAATCCGCGGTGTGTTTTTTGTTTTGGCATAACTAATTTCCTCCTCAAAATCTTTCGTTATCTGACTTTAAACTGAAACTCAGTGAGTCATTATTTATCGTTTTTTGGTGCTAAGACTAAGAACATACTGCGGCCATCCATTTTTGGCTTTTGCTCAACAGTTGCCAAATCAGCAGTTTCTTCCGCCAAACGATCTAACACTTTCTGACCAATTTCTTTATGGGTAATGGCACGGCCTTTGAAACGGATCGAAGCTTTCACTTTGTCCCCTTTTTCAAGGAATTTACGTGCATTACGCAATTTTGTATTGAAATCATTGACGTCGATCGTTGGACTTAAACGAACCTCTTTAATGTTGATTACTTTTTGTTTCTTACGAGCTTCACGGTCTTTTTTCTGTTGCTCAAAGCGGAATTTCCCGTAATCCATAATTCTTGCTACTGGCGGCTTAGCATTTGGTGCCACCAATACCACATCAAGGTTTGCTCGTTCTGCAATTTGCAATGCTTCAGCTTTACTCTTTACACCAAGTTGTTCGCCGTTTTGATCAATCAAACGCAATTCACGTGCACGAATGCCGTCGTTTACCATCATATCCTTTGCTATGGTCATTCACCTCCGAGTTTTTTGAGAGAAAGAAAAGCTTGTCGATTCGAAATCAGACAATAAAAAAACGAGTTCTTCACGAACCCGCACGTACTCCACACAAATAAATGGTAGGAATCCTATTCTGCCCAGCGATATCTTCACTCAGGCGAGAAGCGGGTGCTTCTGCTTTTGTTTCTCAACTTTTATAGTATACTGCTTTTTCCTCTTATTGTCAACAGTTTTCATGATTGTTTCAAAAAAAAGCCGGAGCATACGCTCCGACTTTCGTGTTTCTTATTCTGCTTTCAACGCAGCCATCGTGATGTAGTTGTATGGTTGATTGAAGTGAGGCAAGAAGAAGATATCTAATAGCTTCATCTTGTCGATCGTTACGCCTTCTTCGATCGCTAGTGAGAACATGTGGATGCCCATTGCGATTTCAGATGTTCGTGATGCCATTTGTGCACCAACGATGCGGCGTGATTCTTCTTCATAGACGATGCGGATTTTAACCGTCGCATTTTCTTTCATGAAGCCTGGTTTTTGGGTATCTTCGTAATCAGAGTATTTCACTTTCATGCCATTACGTTCGGCAGCTTCTACTGACAAGCCAGTTGAAACCATGTTGTAGCCGAAGATCGAAATCCCGTTTGATCCTTGAACACCTGTTGATTCTAAAGAAGTTCCGCCGATATTATGGGCAGCGACGATCCCTGAACGTACGGCATTCGTTGCTAATGCGATATAAGTGGTTTGTTGCAAAGCATTTGAGTACACAGTTGCACAGTCACCGACTGCGTAAACATCTGCATCGCTTGTCCGTTGATGGCGGTCCACTAAGTACGCGCCGTTAGCAAACAATTCCAAATGATCTTTGCCTAGCTCATTGTTTGGTAAGAAACCGATCGCATTGATCACTAGATCAACTGGGTATTCGCCGTTGTCTGTTACAACTGCTTCTACTTTCTCTGTTCCTTTGTATTCACGTGCTAATTCACCGAAATGCAATTCAATACCATTGTCAGCTAAGTTTTTGTCCATATCTTCTGTGAACCATTTGTCGTAGTAGTTTGGCAATGCCCGTGTCGCTGCATCAAAAAGCAACACATTTTTACCACGGCGTTTTGCTGCTTCAGCAATTTCAACACCGATGTAACCAGCACCGATAACGGCAACGTTTTTCACGTCTTCTGAGGCTAACTCTTTATCAACCGTTTGTCCATCTTGGAATTTTTTCAAGAAATGGATGTTTTTCAAGTCACGTCCAGGTACTTTGGGTGAGATCGGAACAGATCCAGTTGCGATGACAACTTTGTCATAAGATTCAACGATCGTTTCACCTTCACTGGTCACAGCGTGTACTTCTTTTTTCTCAAAATCGATATGGTCAACCACTGTTTCCATATGGATTTTTGCACCTTTTGCTTCAAAATCTTCACGTTTTGTATAGAACAAGCCTTCGTATGAATCGATTTGACGTCCAACCCATAAAGCAGTCCCACAACCTAGGTAGCTTAAGTTTGTATTACGGTCGATCATTACGACCTCTTGGTCTTTGTAGTTATCTAATAGTGTATTGGCAGCAGCAATCCCCGCGTGGTTTGCACCGATAATAACTGTTTTTGTCATGGAAAATTTCCTCCTTTTGTTTACATTGTCATTATAGCTCGCTTGTGAATTTGAAAACTATCAACTTTTTCGCGATTTTAAAAATTTGTGACAGTTTTTCGTTGATATACGTCACTTTCAGCGGGTTAAGTTTCTATATCAAAATTATTTTCGTCTTGCAAGTAAAAAGATTGTGAAAAAATATGTATTAAAAATCAAAGATTTTCCTTGTTATAAAAGCATTCTGCAAACCGATTGAATAAATTTCACAATACCCTGCCGCTTTTTCGTAACTATCGCGGCATCGATTCGCCGTGTTATACTGAGAGAAAAACATACAGGATGGGATCTTGATGAAGAAAAAAATCGTATTGCCACTACCGCCCTTATTGTCGGCATTAGAGCCACAGGATTTTTATTTAGAAGAAGAACTGCTTTTCGAAGGGGGGGGTGTTCGAAGGCGGTGATTATAGCTATGATACTTGCAAAAACCTTATCTTGAAGCAATGTCATTTCAAGAAAGTGACGATGCAAAAAACACGCTTGAGTCAATGGGAATGTCAAAATGTCCTCTTTGAGAACTGCGATTTTTCTAATCTGGAATGTTTTGGTGCCAGCTTTCATCGTGTTCACTTTAAACAGTGTAAATTGACTGGTACGAATTTTGCGGAAAGCTATTTCCGTGACTGTACCTTTGAAGATTGCGTGGCAAACTTTGCTTCTTTTAGCAATACCAATTTACGGACGATGCTGTTTCGTCAGTGCCAACTAAACGACAGTGAGTTTTATGAGATGGATTGGAAACACTTGACGCTACAAGAAAACCAGTTGAACAATAGCAACTGGTTTCACACAAAATTAGCAACTTTAGATTTTCGGACCAATCAATTTCAAAAGATCGCGTTGTCCTTTGAACACTTGCGAGGACTAACAGTCGATCAAGAACAAGCCTTGGTCATCGCCGCCGGTCTAGGTTTGGTGATCGACTAACGAATTCTGCGCCATAAAGCAATCAACATCCAGACGGATAACACTAAACTGATCAACAAGGCAATACCCCAACCGAAAATACTATTGGTAAAAGGCAGCGGAACATTCATGCCAAAGAAACTGGTGACGATGGAAGGCACAGTCAATAAGAGGGACCAAACGGTCAAAAACTTCATGGTATCATTCAAGTTATTGTTTAATAGATTATTGTAGGTACCAGACAATTGTTCCAAAATTTGGAATGCCAGTTGGGTCATTTCCACTGCCTGTTTGGCTTCGATCAAGGCATCATCCAGTTGTTCCCGCTCATCATCATCCATCAAACGATAAATGGATAATGCTTTGATTTGCTCCAAGAGGACCGCATTTTGTTTCGTGGCAGACACTAAAAAAACCAGTCCAACTTCCAAATCAGACATTTGCAGTAAGTTTTTATTGGTTGTTTTTTCCCGTAGTCGCTGATTCAAGCGAATCCGCTCACTATTGACTTCTTCGACTAACGGAAAAAACGTGCCAGAAATCAAGAACAAGCTTTGAAACAAAAAATGAATGGGCGTTTGCAGCGGGTTTTGCAGGATCAAGCGCTCCATCATTGGAATCACATAACGGGTATTGTGGGATGCAAAAGTAAAGAGTTGCTTCCTTTTTAAAATAAACGTCATCGGGCTGGTCTCAAAATGATTTTCACGCTTTTCTTGCTGAGGTACATTGAAAACCAGCAGCAATGCTTCCTCTTCGGCATCATATTCGACCCGCGCGCGTTCGTTTTTATCTAAAGAGTACGTAAGCATCTCGTCAGACAAATGATATTGTTTTTGCAGTGCCATCACGCTTTTTGCGTCTTGTTGGTCGACTTGAATCCATTCATAGTTTCCGTCATAAAAGACATGTTTGTTTTCCACAATCCATCCTCCACTCTTGCTTTCTTCTATTATAAAAGAAAACAGCCAGAAGCCCAATCAAAGGACTTTCCTGGCTGTATTGGCTATTACTTATTTACGGGCGTCTTTCAAGGCCTCTTCCACCATCGTTAAAACGGCCTGTGCCGCTTGCGGGTCTTCGACAAAATTGAATTGATCGCCATCGATCTGGATCTTTGGACTCTCATTGTACTCTTCGTACCATTGATCGTAGCGTTTGTTCAACTCTTTGTAATAGTCGTATAACGAAGGATCAAAGGTCAACTGCTCATATTCCCGCCCACGTTTTTCAATACGCTCGAGCATCGTTTCAAAAGAAACGCGAATATGCACCAAAAGATCTGGATGCTTTTTGTGGGCTGCATACGGCAGCTCTTCTAACATATTGGCTAACAATTCATCATAGACTTTGACCTCGGTATCGGTCGCTCGCCCAAGGTCCGCATTTAAATGGAACAACAGTGAATCCTCATAAATGGAACGGTCCAGGACGTTATTGTCGTCTTTCATGGCTTGCTTGATACTTTCAAATCGTTTATTTAAGAAATAGATTTGCAGTAAAAACGCATATTTATTTGGATCTGCATAAAATAATGGTAACACTTCATTGTCATCGATCGATTCATAAAAGGCTTGACTGCCAAAATGATTGGCGATCAATGCGGTCAAACTTGATTTACCGGCACCAATCGTTCCTGCTAATACGATCACGCTCATATCCCCCAACTCACTCATCACTAAATATTGTATGTTGCCTTTGCGATATCAACTATACAACACTATATCTTGTGCCGTCAACTGAAACTTTTGAAGCACAGATCAAGAATTTTTTCAATAAAAGTTTAAAGATTTTTGCTTTTTTTTGAAATCTCATACGGAATGCTTAACGAAAGAGCCTTCTTCTAGTAAAATAGGAAAGGATCTTTAATTAAATTGTGTTTTTGTCAGGAGATAGTTACAATTGACTGACAAACGATAAATGAATCATGTGGGGTAAGCTCCCTAGAGAAATGAGGAAAATAATGTCAATTGGTACTGGCATAGCTACAGGAAAAATCATCTTAATGGGTGAACATTCGGTTGTTTACGGTGAACCAGCAATTGCTTTCCCTTTTGCGGGAGCAAAAGTACAAGTCGAGATCACAGCAAATGAAACAAGCACCTTGATTTCAAGTTACTATCACGGTCTGCTTGAAGAAGTCCCCAGCCACTTAAAAAATGTCAAAGACTTGCTGCATCGTCTGCAACAAGACTTCCACACGGGTCCTTTTGCAACCTCCATCGTCAGCACTATCCCTTCTGAACGGGGAATGGGTTCTAGCGCGGCGGTCGCTGTTGCACTGACTCGCGCTTTTTTTGATTGGATCAAAAAAGACTTTACAAAAGAAGAATTGATGACCTATGTCAACTTTTCTGAAAAAATCGCTCATGGCAATCCTAGCGGGATCGATGCTGCGGCAGCCAGTGGGACAGATGCCATTTACTTTATCAAAGGGCATCCCATCACTTCGTTTCCCCTCACGATCGACGGTTATTTGCTCGTCGCTGATACTGGAATCAAAGGGCAAACGAGAGAAGCAGTCAAAAGTGTCGCCCATCTTTTTGAAACCAGCAAGCAGCTGGCTAGTCAAGCAATCCAGCGTTTAGGGATCGAAACCAAAAAAGCTAAAGAGGCCATCATAGCCAATCAATTAGAAGTATTAGGTGAAAGCATGAACAACGCCCATCAGGCCCTGCAGCAGCTAGGGGTCAGCAATCAGCAACTGGATCAGTTGGTTTCCTTAGCGTTGGCACACGGTGCTTACGGGGCAAAGCTGACCGGCGGGGGCCGGGGCGGCTGTATGATCGCACTAACCAAAACGAAGGAACAGGCTGAGAATATCAGCCGTATTTTATTGTCCGATGGCGCTCGTGCGGCATGGATACAAGGATTAGGAGTTTATGAACATGTATAAGGGAAAGGCTCGCGCCTACACGAATATCGCATTGATCAAGTATTGGGGAAAACAAGATGAAACTTTCATTTTACCGATGAACAATAGTTTGTCCCTGACCCTCGATGCTTTTTACACAGAAACAACGGTGGCTTTTTCACCCGATTTTACGCAAGATCGCTTTACATTGGATGGCGTGGTTCAAACAGACGCTGCCACAAAAAAAGTTGCGGACTTTTTGGATCTGGTACGAAAAAAAGCGGACTGCCCGTGGTATGCCACGGTGGAAAGTCAAAATTTTGTTCCAACCGCTGCCGGACTTGCCTCTTCTGCCAGTGGATTAGCGGCATTGGCGGGTGCCTGTAGTGAAGCACTGGAATTAAACTTGTCGGAGCAAGAGTTATCCCGTTTGGCCCGTCGCGGTTCTGGTTCGGCGTGTCGGAGTATCTACGGCGGCTTTGCTGAATGGCATCAAGGCACCGATGAGACTTCTTTTGCCACGCAAGTGCCGTCGAATGGCTGGGAAGAAGAATTGAGTATGATCTTTATTTTGATCAACGCACAAGCCAAAGAAGTTTCCAGTCGTGAGGGGATGCGTCGAACCGTTGAAACCTCGAGTTTTTATCCGGGTTGGCTTACTGCCACCGCAACTGATCTCGTGAAAATGAAACAAGCGATTGCCGAGAAAGACTTTACTGCTTTAGGTGAAACGACCGAGGCCAACGCCTTGAAAATGCATGGAACGACCTTAGCCGCCGAACCACCTTTTACTTATTGGTCTTCTGAATCTTTACGAGCCATGGAATGTGTCCGAATGCTGCGAAAAAAAGGATTGGCTTGCTATTTCACGATGGATGCTGGTCCCAATGTCAAAGTTTTATGCCAAAAACAAGAAGAACAAACGATTTTACGTGAATTAAGTGCTCACTTTGCCTCAGAACAATTAGTAACTGCTCACGCGGGTAAAGGATTAGCCTTTTTACCGGTGGAAGAATCTTCTGCCATCAACTAAGAAGCCATTAAGAAGCCATCGATTAGGAGTGTCGAAATGATTGAACTATCCGTTCCCGGAAAACTATTTATTGCTGGTGAATACGCCGTTGTCGAACCTGGTCATCCTGCAATCATCGTTGCCGTTGACCAATTTATTACAGTCAATGTGGAAGAGGCCCGTAAAAACGGCAGCATCCAGTCTGCCCAATACAGCGACCTGCCGATTCGCTGGACGCGTCGCAAAGGCGAATTAGTCTTAGACCATCGGGATAATCCTTTCCACTATATTTTGGCAGCCATTCGTCTGACGGAAAAATATGCCCAAGAAAAAGGCATCCCCCTTTCCTTTTACGATTTAAAAGTGACCAGTGAACTGGATAACTCGAATGGTCGCAAATATGGCCTCGGTTCCAGCGGTGCCGTGACTGTTGCCACGGTCAAAGCATTGAATCTGTACTATCAAATGGAAATGGATCGGTTGACCCAATTCAAAATTGCGGCTCTTGCCCATCTCGCTGTTCAAGGCAATGGGTCGTGCGGTGATATTGCGGCCTCTTGTTATGGCGGCTGGATCGCTTTTTCAACCTTCGATCACGACTGGGTCTTAGCCAAACAAAAGGACCATACCTTAACAGAATTGATTGCTTTCGATTGGCCAGGATTATCGATCCGTCCCTTGACGGTTCCGAAATCGCTTCGACTATTGATTGGTTGGACAGGCTCTCCTGCCTCTACTTCTGATTTAGTGGATCAAGTCTATCAATCCAAAGAAGAAAAAGAAAACGCCTATGCCGCCTTTTTAGCAGCCAGCAAAGACTGCGTCAATCGATTGATCGACGGCTTTTTAAATGAAGACAGTCGCACGATCAAAAAAATGATCACGGAAAATCGAAAGCTCCTGCGGGAGTTGTCTGCACTAACTGGTGTACCGATTGAAACCCCCGCACTTAAAAAGCTTTGTGATCTAGCAGAAAATTATTGTGGCGCAGCCAAATCTTCTGGTGCCGGCGGTGGCGATTGTGGCATCGTGATCGTTGACCAGAAAACCGGTATTTTACCATTGATGAGTGCGTGGGAAAAAGCCGAGATCACCCCATTGCCGCTGCATGTTTACCATTACCGGGAGGACCTATCATGAATCGAAAAGATGAACATGTTTCCTTAGCAAAAGCGTTCCATAAAGAACACAGCAACGATTTTGATGCAGTTCGCTTGGTCCACCAGTCCTTTCCGCAAATTGACGTGGCTGATGTGTCAATTACGACGACTGTCTTTGACCGCTCATTTTCCAGCCCTTTTTTCATCAATGCCATGACAGGCGGCAGTGAAAAAACCTTAAAAATCAATCAAGAGTTAGCAGAGATCGCGCAAGCCTGTGACTTGATGATGGCAACCGGCTCCGTTTCGGCTGCCTTAAAAGACCCAAGTGTCGCCGATTCTTTCCGTATCGTCCGTAAAGCCAATCCTGACGGCTTCTTATTAGCCAATATTGGTGCGGGCAGTCCCGTTGAAAATGCACAACGGGCAGTAGAACTGTTTGGCGCCGACGCCTTGCAGATCCATCTTAATGCACCACAAGAATTAGTGATGCCCGAAGGCGATCGTCAATTTAGCCAATGGCTGTCCTTATTGGAAAAAACGGTTGCTTCCGTTGCCGTTCCGGTTGTCGTCAAAGAAGTCGGCTTTGGGATGTCTCGTGAAACGATTCAGCAGTTACTGGCGATCGGCGTACAAACGATTGATGTTGCTGGCAGCGGCGGCACAAGTTTTACTCAAATCGAAAATGCTCGTCGAAAAAAACGTGAATTGGCGTATTTAGACACCTTTGGTCAATCCACCGTGATTTCCTTGCTGGAAGCAAATGAGATCCAACAGCCCTTTACCCGCATCGCTTCAGGCGGCGTTCGGGATGCTTACGATATCTTCAAAGCACTTTGCCTTGGTGCGGATAGTGTAGGACTATCCGCCACGATCCTCGTGCTGCTTTTGTCAAAAGGCAAAGAAGAAACGATCGCCACCTTGCAATCATGGAAGGAACAGCTACAGCTGCTCTACACTATGGCAGGACAGACAAGTACCAAAGACCTCACCAAGATCCAGCTGATTTTTTCTGGTGCTGTCAAAGAGTGGTGTGAAGCACGTCAGATTCCCTTAGCAAAGTATAGTTTGCGTTAACCGATCCAGTCGCTGACTACCACATCGAACAAGCAAAAGCAGTACAATTCGTTTTTTATTGTACTGCTTTTTTTGTGTTCTTTTTTCTATAATAGTGAGTTTCCATTTATCATTTGGATAGTAGCGTTATTTAATCGCTACTTGATAATCACTTTCATTATCAGGTACGTTGTTTTTTTACCATCTTGTTTTCGAATGTGCTATGCTCAAGTTGAGGGAGGAACAATCGATTGTTTCTTGAGAAAAGGATCGGTTTTTTCATTCATAGACTACATTCAAAAGGAGGCGTTTCTTATGAGTAAATCCGAATCGTCGGCTGTTTTTTCAACGATTGCTTGTTTGCTATTGATGGCAACTGGCTTTCTTATGGCATCTTTTTCCATTCCTTATAGCTTTGTCCCTTATCTGTTAGCGATTCTTGCCGGGGGTTGGAAACAAACCTGGGAAGGCACGCAAGAATTGGTGCACGACAAACGGTTGAACGTCGATCTACTGATGGCGTTAGCCGCCATTGGTGCCTGTATCATTGGGCATTGGTTTGAAGGGGCGATGCTGACCTTTATCTTTTGTTTGAGCGGTGCCCTTGAGGAATATACGACCAACAAAAGTACGCGAGAAATTAGTTCATTAATGGCACTGCAACCAACGACTGCCTTAAAAATGATTGAATCTGGGGAGCTCGTCGAAGTACCAGTCGAAGCCCTTCAGTTAAAAGATACGATTATGGTGGCAAAAGGCAGTGCGATCCCGATCGACGGTATCGTGATCCAAGGAACCAGCAGTGTTGATGAGGCGGCCATCAGTGGCGAATCCATTCCTGTCGAGAAACGTTTAGGCAGTGAAGTCTTTGGGGGAACCATCAACCTTGGGCAGCCATTGTACATTGAAGTTACTCAAACGAGTGAAAACACCCGCTTTGCAAAAATCATTCAATTGGTGGAAGAAGCGCAGCAAATGCCAAGTCAAACGGCGACCCTGATCGAAAAAATCGAACGGATCTATGTGCCGATCGTCCTGATCGCCGTCCCACTAATGATCGTTTTGTGTACGTTTTTCACGAATTGGGGGTTCCAAGAAAGTTTTTATCGTGGCATGGTCTTACTAGTAGTGGCATCCCCTTGTGCCTTAGTCGCCTCTGCTACTCCTGCGACGTTAGCAGCCATTTCTCACGCTGCTCGTTTGGGCGTTTTATGCAAAGGCGGACAAGCCTTGGATGCCTTTGCCAATGTCAAAGCGATCGCTTTTGACAAAACCGGAACGCTGACTCGAGGCAAACCTGCTGTCACTGATGTTCATCTATTGCTGGATGAACCGTTTATCCCCCAACTGATTGTTGGGATGGAAAAACAATCAAATCACCCATTGGCTGAAGCGATCTTGGCGTATTTCCACGATGAAAGACCATTGGAATTAGCAGTGGAAGAACAAGCGGGGGTCGGTCTAGCCACCACTTACCAAGCTGCCCATTGGACGATTGGAAAAGAAGTCGATCTAACCTCTGTTGCTGTCAGTGAACAAACCCGCATCCAAGAATTGAAAGCAGCCGGAAAAACCTTGATTTATATCAATCGTGACCGTGTATTAGCAGGGTATTTAGCACTATTGGATCAGCCCCGTCCTGAAGCTCGTGAGAGTCTTGCCTACTTCAATAAGCAAGGAATTCACACGACGATGCTGACGGGTGATCATTTAGGTACTGCCAAAGTGATCGCCGCAGAAATCGGCTTGTCTGACTACGAAAGTGATTGCCTGCCTGATGAGAAAACCACTCGGATCAAAGAAATGAAAGAAACCTACCAAATCAATGCGATGGTCGGTGATGGGATCAATGATGCCCCCGCCTTAGCGACCGCAAGTGTAGGGATCGCGATGGGCGAAGGAACAGATGTCGCAATGGATGTGGCGGAGATCGTCTTGATGAAAAATGATTTGCTGCGTTTGGTCGACAGTCACCGTTTGGCTAAGAAATTACAGCGGATCATCAAACAAAACATCGTCTTTTCTATCAGTGTCATCTTGTTGCTGATCGCTTCAAACTTCCTTGAATTTCTCACGCTACCTCTAGGGGTCGTGGGTCATGAAGGAAGCACGATCTTAGTTATCTTAAACGGGTTGCGTATGCTTTTGCCATTACACAAAGAAACACCCCAGCAAGCCAAACCAACCCGCAAAGATTGCGATGATTGTGTCTTGTATCAACAGTCTTTGCATACGTGACCACTATTTGCACTAGCAAAAACGCCCATTGTTGGCACTTCACTAGAAGTCCATCAACGGGCGTTTTGCTGTTTTTTCTACTTATGCTTGATTGGCAAGTTGTTCCGTGTAGAGTTTGCCATCGTACATCTTAAAGAATGGATAATAGCAGAGAATGGAAACCCCTAAGTTGATCAAAGCGATCAGGATGGCTCGGAAATCACCGCCGGTTCCTAAAAACGCCCCTATGCCCACCGGTGAAATCCAGGGAATTCCCGTAATGACTTTATCGACAAAGCCAAACGAGCTAGCAAAGTAAGCAATCGTCACGTTGATCAAAGGTGTTACGATAAAGGGGATGATCAAATACGGATTGTAGACGATCGGTGCCCCGAAGATCACTGGTTCATTGATGTTAAAAAGCCCCGGTAAGATCGCTGCTTTTCCTAAGACTTTGAGCTGTTGTGATTTTGCCACAAACAGCATCAATAAAACCAATCCAAGTGTACTTCCTGCGCCACCCATAAAAATATACATGTTCACAAAATCCCCAGCAAAAATATTATTGGCACCATCGATATTTTCAGTTAGAGCCACCAATAGGATGGGATTGATGAAACTATTTTTTATAACTGCCGTCCCATGAACCCCCACTGCCCATAAGAGATGGATAAGGAGCATAATCACGATGATTCCTAACCACGAACCCGTCAACTCCTTCACGAATTCAAATGGTTTGGATAGCAATCCGTGAAGATCCGTGTGGAAAACCGCCAGTACTCCATTGATCGCCACCATCAAAAAGGCAATCAAAATCGCTGGGATCAATGACGCAAATGCTTTGCTGACTCCATCAGGAACCCCTTCAGGCATCTGGATGGTGATCTTTCTTTTTACACAAAAACGATAGACTGACGTAGCAAGTACTGCAGTGATAATCCCGATGAAGATCCCTACTCCACTGAAGCGAGTGATCCAACCGCCTAAAGCGACCCCATTATAAACAATGGCGGTTTCGCTCTCTGACTGCAGCAATTGTGCCGCACCATCTGTGATATCGACTTGGACGATCGTCATTAAAAAGGCAAACAAACTTAATAACGCCCCTACAAAACTGCTCATAGTCAAATGCTCTTCTTTATGATAGATCTCAGTTAAATAATACCCTGTTGCTAAACAATAAAAAACAGCAATCGAGCCAACAGACATGGTAGTTACGACACTATAAAGCGGTGAAAATCGTAAAATCGTTTGTTCGAAAAAGCCAGCCAGTGGTGGAATGATTTGTGGTAAATTATTGATGATTAAAAAAATCGATCCGACGATCGTAAAAGGGACCGTAATGATCCCAGCTTGCATGATTGCGCGAATAAAGCGTAAATTCGCCAACTTATTCAATGGCGGCATCAAACGCGTTTCTAAAAAGGTAAAAACACTTGTCATCATTACTCCTCCAACGAAGGGATCGCCCCTTCTTCAATCAGCTTTTGATACCAATAAAAGCTGTCTTTTCTCACTCGTTTTTGTTCTTTTTCCTCTGCATCATTGCGATCTACGTAAATAAAACCATACCGTTTTCGAATCCCTTCATGCACACTAATCAAATCAATGGCAGACCACGGGCTATATCCGATCAGATCCACCCCAGCATTGATCGCGGCTAAGCATTGATTGATATGCTGCGACAAATAATCGATACGGTACGGATCATGAACCGCGCCATCTGCTTCTAGATGGTCTTCGGCCCCTAAGCCGTTTTCAGTAATGATGATCGGCAAGTGGTAACGATCATAAAGTGTTTGCAACGTCGTTTTCAGTCCCAAGGGATCGATGGTCCAATTGAAGGCATTTTTCTTCAAGAACGTATTGGTGAACCCTTTGTAAAAACCACGCTCCATAATGTCTTCACTTTGCTGATCACTGATGCCGTTTTTCATGTCCCCAGCTTCCGTCGGCTGCTCCACTGTCACCGTGGTGTAGAAGTTCATTGCGACAAAGTCAGGCAGAGCCCGTTTCATCAACACCTCATCTTCCGGACCAAAGTCAATCGTGAGGCCGTTTTGGTTCAAATAATCTTGAAAGACCGTATTGTAACGACCGAAGCAGGCGAAATCAAGGTACGCCCAGTTCCGGACACTGTTGAAATACAGCGCCGCTTGGTTGTCTTCTGGTCGACTAGTCGCCGCATAGACCAACGAAATATTCGGCACCGGTCCGATTTTGCCATTCGGTACGATTTCATGACACGCTTCGAAAGCATATTTTTCAGCGATCATCAGGTGATGAAATTGCTGGTATTTTTCTGATAATGGAATCTTTTTCCCTAATATTTTTTGATCCACCAACAGCATGATATTTGGTTCATTGATCGTCAGCCAGTGCGTCACTCGATCCCCATAGGCTGTAAACAGCGTTTTGGCGTATGCGGCAAATGCCTCAACGGTGCTGCGTTTTGTCCAGCCGCCTTCGTCTTCCAATGCTTGCGGCAAGTCAAAATGGTTCAACGTTACAAAGGGCTGAATGCCGTGTTTCAGCAATTCATCAATGACATCGCTGTAATGATCCAATCCTTTTTGATTAATAGTACCGCGCCCTTCTGGAAAAATTCGCGACCAAGCGATCGAAAAACGGAAAATTTTGATCCCCATTTCTGCTAACAAGGCGATATCCTCTTTGTACTGGTGGTAATGGTCGACAGCCACAGTAAAATCCGCGATCTTGTGGTTGTCTCTTGGACGAGTATCTTGGACACTCAGTCCCTTGCCATCGGTTTGATACGCTCCTTCGGTTTGGTGAGCGGAAATCGATGCTCCCCATAAAAAATCAGTTGGAAATGTTTGTTTCATATCGTACTCCTTATCCTAAATAAGATGCGTTTAACATCTTAGAATTATTGCTTGCATGGCAAAGACAATATTCTGAATTATCTCTTATTTTTCGCACTAAAGCAAAAAATAACTCCTGTCAAGTAAGACCCTTTTGAAGATGTGCTACTTAGACAAAAAAAAAGCAAAGTCTAGTTTCCTAGACTTTGCTTTTCAATGCGATAATTTAGAAATAGCAGCTTATTTTTGCTCTGCTTTATCTTCGTTCAATAGTGCTTTTCTTGAAAGGTTCACACGGCCTTGTTTGTCGATTTCTGTGACCTTCACTAAGATTTCGTCGCCTTCTTTGACAACGTCTTCTACTTTGTTGACCCGTTCGTTCGCAAGTTGTGAAATGTGAACTAAGCCGTCTTTGCCTTTGATCAAGTTGACAAACGCACCGAATTTTTCAACACGGACAACTTTCCCAAGGTACACTTCGCCAACTTTTACTTCTTTCGTCAATTCTTCAATGATCTTGATAGCTTTTTGGATCATTTCTGCATCAGCAGAAGCAATCGAAACTTTTCCGTCTTGATCAATATCGATTTTCACGCCAGTTTCATCAATGATGCCATTGATGGTGTCGCCGCCTTTACCGATTACATCTTTGATCTTCGCAGGATCGATTTGGATCATTTCGATCTTCGGTGCGTATTGGCTTAACTCTTCACGAGGAGCAGCCAATGTTGATGTCAATTCATTTAAGATTTCCATCCGTGCTTTTTTCGCTTGATCTAATGCTTCTGTCAAGATTTGTTCAGTGATTCCTTGAATCTTGATATCCATTTGTAACGCAGTGATCCCATCTTTGGTTCCAGCAACTTTAAAGTCCATATCGCCAAGGTGATCTTCTAAGCCTTGAATATCAGTTAAGATCGTGTAGTTTTCACCATCAGATACAAGTCCCATTGCGATACCTGCAACTGGTGCTTTGATTGGCACCCCTGCATCCATCAATGCTAAGGTTCCTGCACAGATACTTGCTTGAGAAGAAGAACCATTTGATTCTAATACTTCTGCAACGAGACGGATTGTGTAAGGGAAGTCTGTTTCATCAGGAATCACTTGTGCTAAGGCACGTTCGCCTAATGCACCATGACCGATTTCACGACGTCCTGGTGAGCCGGCACGACCAGTCGAACCAACAGAAAATTGAGGGAAGTTGTAATGGTGGATGAATCGTTTTGATTCTTCAACCCCTAATCCATCAATGATTTGGTGTTCGCCTAAAGGTGCTAATGTACAAGCAGACAATGCTTGGGTTTGTCCCCGAGTAAATAGACCAGAACCATGAACACGTGGCAATAAGCCAACTTCTGATGCCAATGGACGGATTTCGTCTAATTGACGGCCATCCGGACGAATCTTGTCGATGGTGATCAATTCGCGAACCACATCTTTTTCAAGATCTTCCGCGATTTGTTTCACTTCTTTCAAGAATTGTGCTTCCTCTTCATGTCCAGCAAATTTTTCTGCATACACTTCTTTCACTGTGTCTTTGACTTTATCGATCTCGTCTTCACGAGCCAATTTTTCTTCAGTCATAACAGCAGTTTTCATTGTTTGGTAGTAGCCGTCGAAAATTTCTTTTTTCAAGTCAGCATCTACTTGTAACAATTTGACTTCCATTTTTGGTTTACCCACAGCTGCGACAACTTCTTCTTGGAAGGCAACCAATTCTTGGATAGCATCAAAACCGAATAATAACGCACCTAACATGTCTTCTTCAGAAACTTCCTTCGCGCCTGATTCAACCATGTTGATAGCTTTTTTCGTTCCAGCTACTGTCAATTCGATATCAGTTTGTTCTGCTTGTTCTACTGTTGGATTCAAGACGTACTCACCATTGACCCGACCAACATCAACACCAGCGATCGGTCCGTCAAACGGGATATCTGAAATAGACAATGCTAAAGAAGAACCTAACATTGCCGCCATTGCTGGCGTACAATCTTGTTCAACACTCATTACGATGTTTGTTACTTGTACTTCGTTACGGAAACCTTCCGCAAACATTGGACGGATCGGACGATCGATCAAGCGGGCAGTCAAGGTTGCTTCCGTACTTGGACGTCCTTCCCGTTTGATAAAGCCACCAGGTACTTTCCCTACGGCATACATTTTTTCTTCGTAATTGATTGTTAATGGGAAAAAGTCGGTATCTTTTGCTTCCTTAGATGCAACCGCTGCACTTAGGACAACCGTATCGCCATAACGAACCAATACAGCTCCGTTTGCTTGTTTGGCTAATTGGCCAACTTCTACTTCTAATGGGCGGCCGCCCCAAGTTGTTTTGAATACTTGTTTTTCTGTCATGTTCTGCTCCTTTTCATCGGATCCCAGCAAGTCACTACTAAACAAATGAAAAAATCGGAATGTCGTTCCGCTGCTTTCATTTGGTTAGTAGGATGCTGCTTACAAGGACCCAAAATTCTTTTTAGCTGCGCTTTTTGATTCACCAGTCAAAAGGCCGCTCTTTCGGTGTTTCACTTTTTAGATGACTCGAGATCACCTGTCAGACTGCATCAGCTGTTTTAGCCGACACTGCAGTCGCAGTGATTCATAGCAAAAAAGTGAGATTCGGGTTGAACCTCACTTTTCTTTGTTTGATTAACGACGTAATCCTAAAGCTTGGATTAATTCGCGGTAACGTTGTACGTCTTTTTGACGTAGGTAAGCTAATAAGTTACGACGATGTCCAACTTTTTTCATCAACCCACGGTATGAATGGTGGTCTTTTTTGTGCATACGTGCATGTTCGTTCAAATGGTTGATTTCTTCTGTTAAAACAGCGATTTGAACTTCTGGAGAACCAGTATCTCCTTCATGACGTGCAAATTTGTTGATGATTTCGTTTTTGCGTTCTTTTGAAATTGCCATGTTTTTCACCTCTTTTTCTTTTTCCCCTGCGACTGAGTAAAACGTTGGTGATTCGTTAAACCAAGTAACAGGTACTGTGCTTTTCACACGTAATTACTTTACTTGATTCTAAGTAAAAAAGCAAGTTTATCTACCTATTCTTTTCGTTTCTTTTGAAAGCTCCTCCAAAACTTATGTTATACTGAGGATACTACTCTATCTAAAGGAAGTGTAAGGATGAGCGTTCTTTCCCGAATCGAGAGCATGAAAAATGAATTATCGCTTTCTGAGAAGAAACTCTTCGCATTCATGGAGGCCAATCCTGAAAAAGTGCCGTCGATGACTGCGAGTCAATTAGCAGAAGCCACTGGGATCAGTGCGCCGACTGTCGTACGCTTTGCGAAAAAAACCGGCTTTGCTAGTTTGACAGATTTAAAAATACAATTATCTGCGGAATCCGGCTTGCGCCAAAATGCCAATGAAAACTTGGGCTATGCCGATGTTGAATTAAATGAGCCCTTTCATGCCATCACATCTAAATTAAGCCACAATGCACAGGTGACTATGAATGAGACGGCTCAATTGTTAGAAGAACAGCTGATGTTGGCTGCCGCTGAACTGATCGCGACTCGTGAGCGAATCTTTGTCTGCGGGATCGGTGCTTCTTCATTGATCGCACAAGATATCCAACAAAAATGGACCCGTTTAGGCAAAATCGTCGTGTTTGAAAATGACTACAATCTCTTGTTGCCGCAACTCGTCAAAAACGAGAAAAAAAGTCTCCTCTGGGTCATTTCCAACAGTGGACACACGCCTGATATGGTTCACTTAGCAGAAATCGTTAAAAATCTTGGCGTCCCGATTCTGTCACTCACCCGATTTGGCAGTAATCCGTTAACAAAGTTGGCGGATGTTCCCCTGCAAGTGTCCCGTTCCAAAGAAGCCAACCAACGTAGTGCTGCTACGAATTCGATTATCGCCCACCTATTGGCGGTCGATGTCCTTTTCTATGTCTTTTTAAGCAAGAATGAAAAGCTGGCACGCAATATCTATGCCTCACGCCAAGCCATTGCCGATTTTCGTGAGAAGTATTTATAAAATATTCATAGCCAAAGAAGTCCGCAGGAAAGTTTTCCTGCGGTATTTTTTCTTCTAAGGACACTTTGATCAATCAAGGGCATTCTTGGCAGCTACTTCTGCCAACCAAAAACTGGACGCTTTGGGATAACGCGTGAAGTCATTTTTCAAATCCACTCGATAAAACCCATAACGGTTTTTATATGCATTCAACCAGCTCCAGCAATCCATAAAGGTCCACATATGGTAACCGAAACAAGGAGACCCGTCTTCGATTGCATGATGCAGCTGACGCAAATGGTCTTCAACAAAGGCGATCCGATACGTATCATTGACCTGCCCCGTGGCGTCCATGAACCGTTCTTCCTCAGATACCCCCATGCCATTTTCGGAAACAAACCATGGCATGTTTTGATAGTCATTCTTTAGACGCATCGCGATATCGTAAATCCCTTCTGGATAGATTTCCCAGCCGCGATGAGGATTGATTTTTTTCTCTGGCCAATCGTACCCACGAAATAACTGACGTGGCTCAAAGGGACCGGATGCTGCCTTCTGCGGAAGTGGTGCTTGGATCCGCAACGGTTGATAATAATTGCAACCAATAAAATCTACGGTATTTTCACGAAAAATTTCCGCATCTGTTGCTTCATATTCAGGGGACAATTGATGCTCCTTGAATAAGCTCGTTAGCTTTTCTGGAAATTGTCCATAAACGACACAGTCCAAAAAACTGCGAATATACAAGAGATCTGCCCATTCAGCGGCTTCTCGATCAGCCGCTTCTTGACTTTTTGGATAAACAGGTGACAAATTCAAGATGATACAGATTTCTCCATCAGGAAGTGCGATTTTACGAAACTCAGCAACTGCCTTCGCATGGGCTAACAAGGTATGATAACCAACTTGAATTGCCCGCTTGAAATCACGCACTTGCGGCCAATGAGCATCTCCGTAATACCCACATTCAATATGCACCAATGGTTCATTAAAGGTCGCCCATTTTTTCACTAAATCGCCAAATTGTTCAAAAGCAGTTTTTGCATAAAATGCAAAATGGTCCACGGATTCCCGCGCCTCCCAACCTCCTTTTTCCATCAGCCACCAAGGCATGTCAAAATGAAACAAATTAATGATCGGTTCGATGCCTTGATCCAGCATTTCCTGAAAATATGCCCGATAAAACCGGACTGCCGTCTGATTCAATGTTTTTCCATCTGGTAATAAGCGGGTCCATGCAATCGATGTCCGATAGGAATTCAAGTTCATGGCCTTCATGTTTGCTACGTCTTCCCGGTATTGATAGTAGGTATTTGAGGTGTCGCTTGGTCCGACACCATCGTAAAAGCGTGACGGCTCCAACTCAAACCATTTGTCCCATGTAGAGGGACTTTTGCCGTCAACCACTGCGGCCCCCTCGGTTTGCGGTGCTGACGCGGCCGCTCCCCATAAAAAGTTTTTTGGAAAGTGAATCATTCTTTTGCTCCTTTCTGAATTACCTGCCACGTGCGGTCAGGGTTGGACCGTTGAAATACAAATCGATACTGCTGACCTGCTGTTTCGACTTCCAGACAAAACGATGTTGTTTCTTCCAAGGAAATTGCCAGCTGCTGCAATGATGCTTCACCGATCACGAGTTGAAAAGTTGCTTGTCCTTGACTAGGCACCCATACTTTTTGAAAGCCGCATAAGACTTTTTTCCTCGGCACATATGCTTTTGTATACTCTTTTAGATAGCATTGGACCACTTCTTTACCAGACACAGTAGAATGATTTTCAAGTGTGCCACTGACGATAATGCCTTCCCCTGCATATTCAGCCGAAACCGAGCTGCAAATAAAAGAGGCATAACTAAGCCCATAACCAAAAAAATATACTGGTGCGCCTTTTTGATCGAGGTAGTCTTTTTGAAACGCTGTGTTGCGATAATTATAACAGACAGGCAGTTGTCCAACTGTATCAGGAATAGAAACTGCTAATTTCCCACTAGGTACCGTTTCGCCAAAAAGGATCCGAGCAATCGCTTCCCCTCCATATTGGCCGGGATAGCCAGCGTAAAGCACCCCATCGAACAAGTCTTTCAAAGGAGCTAAGCAATGCGGTCGACCGGAAATCACGATCCCAATCAGCGGCTTTTTACTCTTCTTCAACGCAAACAGTAAATCCAACTGGCATTGCGGCAAATCGAGGGTAGCCAAGTCGATGTTTTCTCCACTGGTCATTTCCTGAGATCCCCTTAAGGCGGCACCGTTTTTGTCAAAATCCGTTGTGAAATCACGGGCACTGGAGCCGCCGATCGTCACTAAGACGACATCCGCTTTTTCTGCAATCTGACAGGCTTGCCTTCGTTGAGCCAGTGTGCCACTAGAGATTTCGCAGCCTTTCTCGTAGAAGAAGTCAGCTTGATGCGTACTTAAACTGGTCAAACCTTCCCAAAGGGTCGTACATGTTGTTTCTTCCTTGAATGGCGTATAATCCCCCAGCTGATGATAGAGCTGTTTAACGTGAGGACCGATGACGGCAATCTTTTGTCGCGTTTTCTTCAAAGGCAAAATACCATTGTTCTCTAGTAAAACAATCGATTCCTCCGCCAATTTCAAGGCAACTTGTTGCGCCTTTTCTTTACGGGGCAATGAAACACGGGGCGTTGCTTCTTTAAACAAGCCAAGTTTTTCTTTCAAAAGAAGCACACGACGGACTGCATCATCGATCGCCGTTTCCGCAAGTAGCCCCTCAAGGACAGCTTCTTCTAACACTGGGAAAACTTCATCCCATAAACTAACATCCACACCGCTGGTCAAGGATTTGGCGGCCGCTTGCGGGCGGCTCCCCAGCCAGTCAGCAATCCGATCTAGCCCGCACCCATCGGCCATCACAATTCCCGTAAAGCCACTTTCTTCTCGTAAAACCTCTTGTAACAAATAAGCATTAGCATGGCAAGGAACACCATCTAGATCATTGTATGCAGCCATACACCCCAAGGCCCCAGCAGCAATCCCTGCTTTCATTGGTGGCAGATGGATCTCGCGGAATTCCCGATCACCGATTGCCACTGGCCCTGCATTGTGTCCCCCCATTCCTGCACCTTGGGCAGCAAAGTGCTTCAATACCGCTAAAACGTTCTGATTTTCTATCGTTGTTTTTGATCCTTGTAATCCTCTGACGGCCGCTTTGGTAAAGCTGCTGGTTAAAAACGGATCTTCACTGAAACATTCTTCAGTTCGCCCCCAACGCGGATCTCTAGCAATGTCCAATGCGGAAACCAAGCCAACATGGGCTCCTTTTGCCCGAATCTCTTGAGCAGTGATAGTTTGGGCCGCTTGATACAGCTCTGGATTCCAACTAGAACCAACACTAAAATTGACCGGAAACGTCGTCGCTTCTAAACCTTGGTGCCCGTGAGGACACTCTTCACTGAGAAGGGCCGGAATCCCCAGCCGAGTGTGCTCCTGCAAATAAGTTTGAATCATAAGGGACAGCTCATAGGACTCCGTGGTCGTCAGGCCTGTTTGCTGATTTCTACCTGACCAAGGATCAGCTCGAAACACGCCGTAAATCCAGCCAAGACTGCCAAAACGAGCTACTTCTTTTTTAAAGGTTTCAGTCAACATAATTTTTCCGTTAGTTTTTTCATAAACTTCCCAACCATACAGACGCTGATTCAGCTGGCCGATTTTTTCTTTCAATGTCATTTGTCGTAAAAGTGTCTCAATCATATGCTTCTCCATTTCTATTTAGTCTTCTAAATAAAGCATGATGGTCTGGATCTCAAATGGCTGGAAATGGATTGTGATGCTTTGGGCATCAAGCGGCTCGATCGGCAGTTCAGCGACGGTTTCTTCCAAAAGATTCGTTAAAACCGCTTTTTTGATTCTTTTTTGACAACGCAATTGACAGGCGGTGGTTTGATTGTGATATTCATACAACCGCACGATCAGTGCCTCTTCATCTTCGGCTTTTTTCACCGTATCCAGCAAGACATTCTTTTGATCGACTGCTAGAAAAGCTTCTGCTGATAGTTGTGGCACACTTGGAACGGTTAGAACGGGAACATTCAATGCCAAAGCTTCTTCCATCGTTTGCGCGTCTTGCCAAGTTCCTTCGTGGGCGTACAAGGAATAGGTAAACTCATGAAGGCCTTGATCCGCTTCAGTATACGGATCGATCGGCGATTTGATCAAAGAAAGCCCGATTTTTTGATAGTCCGTATTGAACCCATATTTCGAATCCGTCAAAATACTAACCCCATAATTCCCTTCTGAGAGATCTACCCATTTTTGTCCACAGCTCTCAAAACGCGCTTGGTCCCATGTCGTGTTTTGATGCACAGGCCGTTTTACCTGCCCGAATTGAATATCAAACGTTGCTTCCAATGTGTTGACATCAATCGGCATCAATGCCTTTAACAGCAGTTGATGCTGGTGCCAATCAACCGCTGTTTCAAAATTGATTCTTCCCGTGCCATGGTAAAAATGCAGCCATTGCGTAATAAAAGAATCTTCAAACTGACGTTTGATCTTCAAGGTATCGCGAATCTCCCCTTGCTCAACAACCTCGGCTGAGAGAACTTGCTTCACAGGATAAGGCTTCTTCTGGTAATAAATATCAATGTCCCACGCATCATAATCCATTGGCAGATCTTCGTAAGCCACTAACTGATTCAACCGCTCGCCTTTTGGCACGATTTCTCGCTGCTGCCGTTTGTCAAATAAAGAGATGATGTCAAAGTGTTTGTCAAAAATCACTTTAAAGTCAGCCGTTTCAAACGATTCCTCTAGTCGTATCGCTACTTGCTTTGATTGAGGCACAGCTGAGACAGGAGTCAATTTTTTGCTACTCAATCCAGCCATGGCGGGAATTTTGACTAAGAGCCGGTCATCATAGGTCCGCTGAGTCAGGTAAGCTTCTTTGATCCCTGTCTGATCGTCTAAATAGACCAGACCCGTCCGCTCTTGTCCCAGCGGATTAAAGACATGCCATGACGTAGCTTCGGCTGCTTGCACCGCTGGAATCAAAGCTTCGATCAGCTTGCAGCCTTTATCAAAGAGCTGTTGATACTCTTGATCCGTCTGATCATAAACTTCTTTGATCGAGCTTCCCGGCAGAATGTCATGGAATTGATTAAATAGCAGCTGTTTCCAAAGTTGTTCTAATTCAGCTTGCGGATAACGATTGATTGCACAAATACTATAAAGTTTTTCAATCGTCTGTAAGAAAAATTCTCCTTGGCGATTGGCCTTCTTGTTTTTGCCAATCGAAGTCAGTGTTCCACGATGGTATTCAAAATACAATTCGCCGTACCAGACCGGGCCAGTTTTTTCCTTAAAAGAATCTGCCAGTCGATCAAAAAAGCCCCCCACATGATTGCCAGTAATCGTCGGCATATCTGGCAGTGTCTTTTGCAGCCGTTTCTGGACTTCTAGCATCTCTTTCGTCGGGCCTCCGCCACCGTCACCGTACCCATAGGCAATCAAAATTTCGTCGTGCTGATCTTTTTGCTGATAACGTTCAAAACTCCCCTTAATCGTATAAGGATCTAGCAATCCATTATACGTCGTATAATAATCTCTTGGACTGTACCCTTCACTGATGGTGGTAATAAAATGCGTCAAAACGCGGCTGCCATCAATTCCTTGCCAATAGAAGGAATCATAAGGAATTTGATTGAACTGGTTCCATGACAGCTTCGTCGTCATAAAGTAGGGCGTATTTGTTTTGCGTAAAATTTGCGGCAAGGCGGCTGAATAACCAAAGACATCCGGTAGCCATAAGATGCGGCTATCGACTTGAAATTCCTCTTTCATAAACCGTTTGCCATAAAGGATCTGACGAACCAGCGATTCCCCTGAAGTCAAATTGCAATCGGCTTCCACCCACATCGCCCCGTCAACTTCCCATCTTCCTTCTCGAACTTTTTCTTTGATTGCAGCGTAAAGTTCAGGATAATGTGTTTTCATGGAGAGATACAGTTGTGGTTGGCTTTGAAAAAACGTGTAATCTGGATACTCCTCCATCAATTTCAAGACCGTCTGGAAACTGCGCTCACCTTTTTCAATTGCTTGCTGTGCCGTCCAAAGCCACGCCAGATCGATGTGGGTATGGCCGACAGCCGTCACTTTTTGTTTTGGTGTATGCGCTGGTAAGTAACATGACGCAAGCAGTTGCTTGGCTTTTGCGAGACTTTCATAAAATGCCGCTGAGTAGGGCGTACGAAAATCCAAGACATTGGCGACTTGACCAAGGACTTGTTGATAAAATGCTTCGTCACCGCCAAACGCACGAATGGCACGCCAACTATCAAACAGCGTATAAAAATCAAACCAGAGTTCATTGACGACAGGATCCAATGCCAATAAGTTGATATGCAGTGGGAATGGTTTATCGGAACGGCCCGAGAACAGATCAATCTTCAGTTTGACTGCTTTTTGTTGATATCCTTCAGCCAAAGTGACCTCTCGATGATTGACATCGATAGCTTGGACATAGGTATCGTCCAAATAAATTTTGATTTGGGGATTGGTGGTGTTGTCCCACTCTGAGAGACTTGAATAGACTTGTAAAACACAAGGTTTCCGTACCCAGTCAGCGGGAACTTGAAAGCTGCCTTTCAACTGGTAATAGGTGTTTTTTTCTCCGAAATAACTCCCTTGTTCATACGGTACCCAATCCTCTTGCTTAAAAAAAAGCAGGTCTATTGGCTGTTGATAGCGTACACGGTACTGTTTTAATTTGTAGAAAATTTTTCGGATGCGTTCAAACTCGTAAGGCTGCATAACTCTCATTTTTCTTTTGACTCCTCTATCTATTTTTTGAAAAAAAACGGGTGGAGATTGATTGTCTCGACCCGTTTCCCTTATCGTATGATATTAGTTTGCTTTCCAGCGGTCATAGGCCGTTTGATAGACTTCGACATATTCGTCAATGCCCATTGCTTCGATCGTTTTCACATAATCGTCCCAATTGTCTAATGGCTCGACACCTGTGATAAACTTCGCTTCCATTTGTTCTACATAAGTTGTCAAATCAGTGGCAGTGGCTGCTACTTTGTCATTTTCTTCAATCGTTAAATACAGTAGCGGAAATGGTACTTCAGCGATGTCTTCCATCTTTTCTGCCGTTTCTTGTGCAACCCAATCACTAAAACGAGTATCTGGTTCTTCATCAGCCGTTTTGCGGATATGGTATTCACCTGTTGTATCAATGACAATGTTTGGTGTAGTCAATCCATACGCCGGCGTGATTTTGCCGCGTTCGTCTTCCGTGTTTTCTGTATCAATGCCATCCACATAAACCCGGACTTTTTCGCCATCCGCATTTTCTTGGTACTCCCAAAGAACACCTTCTGGCCCTTGTTCAATATATTTTGTACCTTCTTCCGAATAGAAGTAATCCACCCAACGCATGGAAGCTTCTGGGGAAGGATTGACATTGGTCAATGCAAAAGTTCCGCGGGAGATTCGTGGACTGCCAGGAATCTTGGCTTCTGGTGCCCATTCAGAGGTCAACGGTTGGAACATTGGATCGTTCATTGCCTCTGCCTCACTACGACCAGTAGTAAAGAAGCTGAAATAGTCGGCAAAAAGCCCTAGTTGATTGTTTTCACCCTTCGCTTTTTTCTGCTCATCGGACTGTCCATAAACTTCTTTATCCAGTAATCCTTCATCGTACAGTGTATTCATGTATTCCAAGAATGCTTTGTAGTTTTCTGATGTCGGTGTGTAGGAGACCACATCATCGTCCACTTGAATCCCGCGAGTCCGTAAGCCAAAGGCGGCCATCAACCAAACACGTGTCGAGTTCATATCGACATCCGTCAATGGAATCTCGTCTGCTTGACCATTTCCGTTAGGATCTTCGTCTTTGAAACGCGTCAACAATTCTTGCAGTTCCTCTGTGGTTTTCGGCAGTTCTGATACACCTAAATTATCTAGCCACGTGCCGTTGTACCACATCGGGCCTTGCCACCAGATTGAAGTCGCATTCCGAGAGATCATTGGTAAGGAGTAAATGTGCCCATCTGGCGTGGTGATCGATTTCAAGATTGAGGGATCTTCTTGCGTCAGTGCATAAAGATTTGGCATGATTTCTGGCGTGATATACTCCTCTAAGGGAAGTAAAATCCCTTGTGAACCGTAATCGATCTCCATCGAAGCCGTCAGTGCTTGCGAACCAGCACCGTAAACGATATCCGGCAAGTCGCCGGAAGCAAAGGCTAAGTTCAGTTTCGTACTAAAGTCAGCCGATGGCGGTGTCGTATAAGTCAGTTTGATACCGGTTTTTTCTTGGTAATCCTGTAGCGTCGGCATGTCTTCCCACTCGGCCATTCCCACACCTGGTGCCATGATATTCAAGGTCAGCTCTTCGCCTTCTTTGATGATTGGAAATTGGCTGTCATGATTGATAGCAACCTCTTTTTTTTCTCCAGTTCCCTCATCTGAAGAATTGCCGCAGGCACCCAAGACGAGGGTACTGCATAAAGCGACGCCCGCCATTCCTAAAAGTTTCTTTTTTAATCCCATTTTCTTCCTCCTTTGATTTTTTTATCCTTTAATTGAACCGACCATCATGCCCTTGACAAAATACTTTTGTAAGAACGGATAGACGATGATTACCGGTAACGAAGAAACGATCATGACACCGTACTTGATGACTTGAGCGAGTTGCTGTTTGCTGTATAGCATATTCGCCATTTCTGAAGTCACATTGCTGACGGTATTTGAAGACATATCTTGAAGAATCAAAATTTCTCTTAAAATCATCTGCAGCGGGTACATCGATCGATCAGAAAGATAGATCAATGCGTTAAAGAAGCTGTTCCAATGTCCGACGCCATAGAACAAAGCCATTACCGCAATGATCGGCGTTGATAATGGTAAAACGATCTGCATGAATAGACGAAAATCGGAACAACCATCCACAATCGCTGCTTCTTCCATCTCTCGCGGAATTGTGGATTGAAAAAACGTTCGTGTGACAACCACATTGTAAACCGAGACGGCCCCTGGAATCACCAGTGCCCAAACGGTATTCAGCATACCTAAGCTGCGAATCAGCAAATAGCTGGGAATCAAGCCACCAGACAGGAACATGGTAACCAGCATAAAATTGGTGAAGGCCCGTCGCCCATAAAAATCTTCTCGCGATAACGCATAGGCACAAGGCAAGGTTACCAAGAGATTGATCGATGTTCCTAACACTGTATAGTAGATCGTGTTCAAATAGCCACGCCAGATACTGCTGTTGCCCAATAATGTTCGATAGCCTTCGAAGGTGATTCCTTTTGGTAAAAGCCACATTTCACCTGAGTTTACCAGATGCGGATTTGAGATCGAAGCGCTGACGATATAGATCAGCGGATATAAAACGATCAGCAATGAAATTGCTAAAAACACATAAACAAAAATCAAAAAGATTTTATCAGCACGGGTATCTTTTATTAAAGAAGTTGTTTTCACTTTTGGTCCTCCCTCCTACAATAGACTAGAATTGCTTAAACGTTTGGCAATATGATTGACTACGATCAACAATACGGAATTGATCAATGAGTTAAATAGGCCGACTGCCGCAGCAAAACTGTACTGCGCATCTAACAGCCCTTGCTGGTAAACAAAGGTCGCAATCACATTCGAGGATTGCATATTCAAAGGATTCTGCATCAAGATGATTTTTTCAAACCCAACTGACATCAAGCTGCCGAAGCTCATGATCAATAAGATCACCATCGTGGGCATGATCGTTGGAATATTGATATACCAAACGCGTTGCAGACGAGAAGCGCCATCGATCGTTGCCGCTTCGTGCAGTTGCGTATCGACTCCAGATAGAGCTGCCAGATAAATCACAGACCCCCATCCCGTTCCTTGCCAAACTCCGGACAGGACATAAATCGTTTTAAACCAACGGGGATTAGTCATAAAGCTGATCCGCTCGAAACCCAAAAATTCTAATAGGTGATTGATGATCCCTGTTGAAGGAGATAAGAAAGCAATGACCATACCAACCATGACCACCACAGCAATAAAGTTTGGGGCATAGGTGACTGTTTGGGTAATCTTTTTAAACGGGCCGTCTTTGATCTCATTCAAAGCCAATGCCAGGATGATCGGCAGCGGAAAACCGACAACCAATGAATAGATACTGATTCCTAAAGTATTTTTGATGAGTTCCCAAAAATAATAGGAATCGAAGAAACGTTGAAAATGTTTAAATCCAACCCAAGGACTGCCCAAAATCCCTAATGAAGGCATATAATCCTTGAATGCAATAATGATTCCATACATCGGTCCATAAGAGAAAATCAAAATAATCAAAAATGCTGGCAACACAAACAAGTACAATTGCCGATTTTTCTTGATTTTCATTTTTATATCCTGTTTCTTTGTTTTAGGTACTGAAACGGTTTGTCTGATTGGCGCTGTTTCCATTCTTCCTCCTCCTTGCTTGGTGTTAGCCTTATCATGAATTGTATTCGCTTTCAAATCAATGTGTATTTTTTTCCCTATGTGTCGAAACGCGAATCCCAACTGCCCCAACGTTCGGCTGACTGATATCCGACCATAAGAGGTACGGTTCGGTAGCGTTTTTATAGACTGGTAACGCTTTTTTAGTGGCTAGATCAATTAGCTCGTCTTCTTCAGTTGCGCCAATCTCTGTTAAAGGAATCTGTTCGAAAGCGCCTGCAGCGATACTGCGAAATGCAAAATGAGCCTTGCCCTCTTTTTGATAGGTCAAATGCCATTCATTTGGCCAAGCTATTGGGTTCGCCCGCGTTTCATAGATGCCTTCACCATATAGCGCCAACCAATTGCCGATTTCTTCTAAGCGTTGGGTCTCTTCGAATGTAAATTCGCCATCAGGTGTTGGGCCGACACCTAAAATCAAATTTCCCCCTTTGCTGACTACCTCAATCAAGGTTTCCAGCAGTTCTTGGCTGCTCTTGAAGGTATCATTTGGCACATATCCCCAATCATTCCCAATCGGGATATTGCTTTCCCAAACTTTTTTAGGAATTTCTGCTAATGCAGGAATTTTGCGTTCTGGTGTCACATAGTTTTCATGACGGCCACCCATCATTCGATCAACGATGATCAATTCCGGCTGTTTCTCACGTGCAATCTCAGCTAAACGATCCATTTGTAGGTCTTCTTTTCCTTGCCCGCACCAACCGGCATCTAGCCAAAGAAAATCGACTTTTCCGTAATTGGAAGTAATCTCTACAATCTGACGATGCACAAATGACACATAGCGCGCCCAGATTTCTGGGTGAAGGTGGGTGTCATAGCTGGCATGACGGCCTTTGACGGTATCATCATCCAACCAGTAAAAAGGAGAATACCAGTCAGCTTTAGAATAGTAGGCTCCTGTTGCAATCCCTGCTTCTTGAAACGCCGTAAACACTTCTTGTAAAATGTCGCGTTTAAAGGGACTTAATTTCCCGCCGATTTTAAACTCTGACTCCATTGTGTTGAACATCGAAAACCCATCATGATGCTTTGTTGTGAATAAACAGTACTTAAATCCCGCCTTCTTACAGATCTTGGCCCATTTACGGGTATCCAGCTTCTTCGGCTCAAATTGATTAATCAACTGCCAATAATCCAAACGCAGTGCTTCGATAGTTTCTCGATAGGGCTGGTTTTCTCTAGCCCATTCATCTTTTTCAGATAATTGCCATGATTCAACGATCCCCGCTTCAGCATACAGCCCATAATGGAAGATTACTCCGAATTTCAAGTCTTGAAACCATTCCAGACGCTGCTTGAGCATTTCTGTTTCTGGGACCCACGCTGCTTGCTCTCTCTCCTTGGCTTCTTCAATATCGCCGCGAATTTTTGTCATGCATTTGCACTCCTTTCTTTGTTCTAAATGTAAGCGAAAAAAAGTCCATCTAACAATATGTAACTTTTTTCACTGTGTTAAACCAAGCAAGAGCGTTTGCAAAATTTGTAATGAAGAAAGCTTCCTTCCATAAAAACGTGAGGAGAAATAAAGCGGGTCAAACATATTTGCTGTGTTTTTCCTGTATGGGATGTGTGATTTTTTCATCCATGCCCATTATCCATGGATCAATGGTACGATAAGGACAACAATTAAAGCGGATACAAAATGGTAATCCGTAAGAAAGTGAGGATTTTATGAAACAATCCAATGGTCTTTATCATGTTTCCTATCAAGTCGGTGAATGGCTCCTCCATTGCCTAAAATTGCAGTTTCTTTGGTTTTATTGGGTATTTCGATATGGGATATTTTTAGGCATTTTCCCTGCCACCGCTACGATTATCCAAGCTTTTTTCAACAGTTTCCAAAAAAAGGAACGCCCAGCGGCTTTGAAGCCTTGGTTCAGAACTGTCGTGAAAAAAAATTTCCGTCGCGCCAATCAATTAGGAGCCATGCAGGCGGGTTTGCTGCTTTTCTTATGGCTAGAATTGCGCATCTCTAGTACCTTTATCCAAAATAGCTTGATTCACTTTTTTTTGCTGCTGTTGTTTATCAGTGCCCTTTTGATCAGCTTGTATCTGCTGCCAGTGTATTTGCGTTATGACTTGCCCCTTCTTCACTATTTTAAACAAGCAGTAATACTGATGGTTATCAGTATTCCCCAAACGATTGCGATGATTTTGGGAATCTTAGTAACTACAATCATTTTGACTTTTTTACCGATTTTATTAGTCATCGGCTTTGTTCCTTTTTTCCTTTTTCCAAATAGTTGGTTCTCTTTTCAAGCGATCCAACGTTCAGAATCATTGCTGATAAAAGAAACTTAAGAAGGGACGTTCGTAATGAAAGACATTTTTATCCAAAGTAATGAAAATCTTGATGATTTTTTTAGTCACATACTACCGGAACTAGCGTTGCGAGAATCACCGCAAGGGCATCCATTACAGCTGATTCAACGGCCCGGTTCTCTGAAAATTTGCCACGGTCCGCTAGCAACAATCATTTACTATCAAGAAAAGGCCCATTTATTTCGGGCATTAACTTTATGGGTGCATGAAGACCGCCCAGTCTATGTCTTAGAAGAACAGCCGCATTTTGAAGCAATTGGACCAATGATCGATCTGTCCCGCAATGCAGTAATGACCGTTGAAAAACTGCAACGCTTTATTCTATTGACAAGCAAGATGGGGCTTAATCGTCTCACGCTTTATATGGAAGACACTTATGAAATTCCAGAGTATCCTTATTTTGGTCATTTACGAGGCCGTTATACACAAGGTGAGTTAAAGAAGCTTGATAGCTACGCGCAATCTATAGGTGTAACTTTGATTCCGGCGATTCAAACATTGGCACACTTAACGAATCCCTTAAAATGGGGATTTGCTAAAAACATTCGGGACACGGAAGATATTTTACTGGTGGGAGAAGAAGAAACATATACCTTTTTGGAAGCAGCGATCCGTTCGATCCGTTCGTGTTTTACGACGGATCAGCTACACATTGGCATGGATGAAGCACACCAATTGGGGAAAGGAAGATATTTGGTATTGCACGGTTTAAAAGACCGTTTCTCGATTATGGCCGAACATCTGCAGCGGGTAGCTGCGCTTTGTCAAAAAGTGGGTTTTAAGCCGATGATGTGGAGCGATATGTTTTTTAGGATCGGTGCACCTACTGGTGATTATTACGATCCAGACGTGTGTTTTCCAACAGAATTGTTTGCTGACCTTCCTGCTGTCAAAATGGTTTACTGGGATTATTACCACCATGATCATGCCTCTTATCAGCGAATGTTTGCGAAACATCGGGAATTAAAACAGCCGATCGTCTTTGCTGGAGGTATCTGGACTTGGAACGGTTTGGCGCCGAACTATGGCAAAAGTTTTGCCACCATGCGTCATGCCTTGCAAGCCGCCAAAGAAAACGATGTTCAGGAAGTTTATGCCACACTTTGGGGCGACGACGGAGCCGAAACACCATTGATTGCTGCGCTACTAGGTTTGCAATATTTCAGTGAAGCGCAGTTTGGAAACGACCTTTCGTTAGAGAAATTAACTAAAAAATTTCAGCTCTTTCACCAGTCAGTTAGTAGCGATTTCTTGCTGCTTGATCGTTTTGATCAAACTGCAGGTGTACCAGAAAACAATCCTCACGGAGAAAACCCCAGCAAGCTACTGCTCTACCAAGACTTGCTGTATGGTTTGTATCAGGAAAACTTAACCGATCTTTCTTTAGCATCCCACTATCAAGCATTGGCTCAAGAGTTGGCCGCTGTGAAATCAACACGGGACACACAAACGATGTTTGCCTTTTATCAGCAGCTGGCTGATGTTTTGGCACAAAAAGCCTGTATTACCGACCAAATCACCAGTGCCTATAAAAGCAAGGACTTCACGGAATTGCGCCAAGCAGTCGATGAGCTCAGTGTCTATAAATCCGCCTTGCAATCCCTTTATGAAGCCCATCGTCAAGTCTGGTTCGACTGGAATCGACCTTTCGGTTTTGAGATTATCGATCTGCGCTATGGGGCCCTGCTGATGCGCTGTGACACGACACTCTGGCGGCTTACTGCCTTCTTGGACGGGGAGCTCGATACTTTGGAAGAATTGACTCAACCGTCCTTACCAATGGTGACCCCTTTCAGCGGCAACACTTCTGTGGGTCGCAAATTATTTCATGGAATCTATAGTGCGGGGAAAATTTCTGATGTTTAAAAGAAGGAGTGAGAAATTATGAAAACATCCTTGCTGCGCCGAACCATCATCGTGAGTTTGCTGGCTGTTGTTAGCCTATTCTTTCTCTATTTTCTAACAACCGATTCTTCTGCTCCAGTTCATGCCCAACCTTCAGAAAAACTGGAGATGACAGGTAATATTACAAATCAAGCAGCGGCGGAGGCTTGTTTGGCAGTGCTGAAAGAAAATTTACAAGCAGCCTCTGACCAAGATGCGACAGCTTATACCGCCACGCTCGTGGCAGCGGCGCGAGCAGAGACGAGCCAAGAATTGGCTGCTTTTTTTGCAGAAGAACAGCTGCAGCACACGCTGCTTTCTTTTGAAGTCGTTAAACAAGAGACAGGATCCATGCTGGTCGCGGCGCAGCAGAAAACGATCAGCCCAAAAGATTCTTCCTACCGTGATCACATCACAGAGGCTTACCATACTTTCGTTAAGGAAGCAGATGGCTGGAAAATTCAAGAAACAGTCATGACGAATACAGAATTTCTTTAAGTGAGTGAAAAAGGAGTGATTTTTAATGAGAACGTATAAGAATTGGCCTGCCAACTACCCTGATCCAAACTGGTTCCTCCATGATCGGTTTGGCTTATTCATCCATTTCGGCCTATTCAGTATTGGCGCTCGACACGAATGGTTTATGACGACAGAAAAAATTGAACCCACCACCTATCGCGAGAACTATTTTTCTCAGTTTGATCCTGATCTTTTCAACGCGGAGGAATGGGCTCAAACCGCAAAGAAGGCCGGTTTTCAATACATGGTCTTCACGACGAAACATCATGAAGGCTTTGCCCTTTGGGACACCGCGCTCAGCGACTACAAAGTAACCAACACCCCATTCAAGCGAGACCTCTTAGCAGAACTGCTGCCGGCATTTCGCAAGGTAGGCATTAAGGTCGGACTGTATCATTCGCTGATCGATTGGTATCATCCAGATTTCACGCTCGACGGCCTGCATCCGCAACGAGAGACTATTCAAGCCCGTCAAGCCAATGACCAGCGGGACATGCGCCGTTATCAAGATTTTTTGGCTGGTCAAGTCACCGAACTATTGACCAATTATGGAACCATCGATTATATGTGGTTTGATTTTCCTTATAGCCATCGAGATTGGGGCTGGTCAAAAGGCAAGGGTGCCGCCGATTGGGATAGTAAGCGGATCGAAGAAATTTGCCGAAGTCTACAGCCGGAGATGTTACTGAATGACCGTTTGGATTTGGGCCGAGGGATTACCACCCCTGAGCAATTCCAACCAGACAAACCATTAGAAGCGAATGGATTGCCTTTAATATGGGAAGCGTGCCAAACGATGTACGAAACGTGGGGCTATGATCGTGATGCTCAGCACTGGAAATCCAGTGAAATGATGACCAAAATGCTGATTGACACAGTAGCAAAAGATGGGAACTTTCTCTTAAATATCGGCCCGAATGCTCGTGGAGAAATCAACTTACCAACTCGCGGCCATTTAGAAGCCATCGGTTCATGGATGCATTATCATCAGCAAGCGATTATCGGCTGTGGTGCCAGCACTTTTCAACCGCCTATTGACAGTCGTTACACCCAAAACGGGAATAAACTTTACTTGCACCTCTTCTCCTACCCCTACAAATCCTTGCATCTTCCGGGACTTGCAGGATGCGTGAAGCATATCCGTTTCTTACATGATGGCTCCGAGTTGTTTTATCGAGGATTTGATCCCGAGGAAGTTCTCACGTCAACGGAAGCCATCATCAACAAAGAGGACCTTGTTCTCAGCTTACCCGTCTGCTCCCCAGATGTGTTGGTACCAGTGGTCGAAATCACTTTAAAAGAAATATAAGCGCCTATTGCACTGTCCTAAATGAATATTTTATTGATACAAAAACATTGTCCTTACTTTCTTTACAAAAAAATGACTAGAAACTGATCGTTTCTAGTCATTTTTTATGGCTATTTTTTCAAAAACTCCCCAAATTCGCTTATACGAAAGTAGCGAGCTAGCTTGTTGAACAGGTGATGAGAACATGCAAACAAGCTGCGGGATTAATCCTTTTTTAAAGGTACTTACCACGGGAGGGTCAAAGTTCCTTAGACAAATAAAGAACAAGATCGTCATTGTTACAACAAGGCACATTCATCGCACAATTCTGATTATTGAACCAAACACCAGATCCATCTGGAATATAGCCTTGTTTTACATACAGTCTCTGGGCCGATCCATAACCATTGTGTAAACCTACCCCTAATGTCACCACGGCAGCTATTTCTCGTGCCTTTTCTTCGGCTGCTTTTAAAAGCTGACTGCCTACCCCTTGTTTTTGATAAGATTCAAAAACATTAAAATCCACAATTTCTGGGTACAAGCCTTTAAATGGTCCGTGCTTTGCTAGAGGGACCAATGTCAAATACCCGGCAGTTTTGTTGTTTATTTTGGCAAGCAAAATGTATCTCTCCCCCGCTTCTTGCTCGTTTAAATACTCCATCAAGAGCTGCTGGCGAGAAGGCCACCCTTGCTTTAAAAACATTTGATCCATTTCAAGGGTATCTTTTTTCTTCAACGGTTGAATGTCTATGATCACTTATTGCTCCATTTCTCCCCTCACTCGGAGTTACGTTCATTTTATCAAAATACTATTGGCTTTTGTTTCACTTGTCGCTAAACTTATTCATCATAAAGAAAACAACAGGGATTGTCAGCGATGTGCCCTTTCACCCAATTCCTCTAACAATCAGCTGAGTGTCGCTTCCCACCCATCATAAAGCTTTCGAAATGTCTCTTTTGGTCGATTTGGCTCATTATAAACTTTTTGGCTAATGGCCGCTTGGAGCCAAAAAATCGCTTGGATCACTTCACGACTAGTCTGAGCCTCAGGTACATCCGCCCAGACGGATAAAGCGATCGCCTGTGTTTGGGCAAGCTGTTCCTGTGCAACTTGTTGTCCATTGGCAAACGTCGTCAACTGGAATTCATTGCTGATTTTTTCGTAAGTTGGGTAGGTATACCCTGCCGCTTCTCCTAAGACATAATAGAAAAAATTATCATTGTGATTGATCATGGTATAGCCCTTTTCAAAAAAGACATCCGCCGGCGCCATATTCTGGTTCCAACGGGTCCAATAGGAGATTTGACAATTCTCCGTCAACGTTGTCTGCTCTTGGCGATTCAAGCGGTAAAAACCATCATTCCAGACCCGCACAACAAAGCCGAGACTTTCAACAAAGGCCGCCAGCTCATTGACATAATCAATAAAGACTTCGATTCCGCTGGCTTTTTCCCCATAGCGCTCGCGGGCAGCTTCGATCATTTGTGGAAAGTTTTCTAACTGGTCAAAATCAATAAACTCATCGGCCCCGATGTGAAAATAGGTGCTGTCTTCAAACAGTTGCGCATATTCTCGATAAACTTCCTGAATAAAGGCTACCGCTTCTGAATCCAAAATGTTCAGTGCTCGATCATCACGAGTGCCATCTGCTGTCGGCAATTGCCATTGAGGTTTTTGTGCTAGGACTTGACGCAAATGACCAGGAGAATCAAAATCAGGGATAATGGCAATTGCATGATTTCGAGCATACGCAATCAATTCACGAATTTCTTGCTTGGTCAAACATTCTTCCGAAACAATTTCTGGAAATTGCTGGGATTCAATCCGAAAGCCTTCGTTTTCCGAAAAATGAAGTTGCAGATGCGTGAATTGGAAGCAAGCCATGCTGCGGACGATTGCTTTCAAATCAGCAAGCGAATAAAATTTGCGCCCAATATCGATCATCAGACAGCGTTCTTTAAGCGCTGCTAGATAGCTTTTCTGTGCTAATTGACCCGTCGCCTGATCTCGGCCATATTTGGTTAACGCGTAAAAGGCATGTTCTGGCGAGGACACACTGATTGTTTGGTTTTCAAATCGAAAATCAGCATCCAGCTGCGGATCGATCACTATTTTCGGTAACGGATCTTTCGCCGACTGCCAACCTATTTCCTCAAAAAAGACGGCTGCTCGTTGCTGAACTTTTGTCAAATCAACTTGTTTGTTCATCTCATTTTCCCCCATACTTTCAATAATTTCTCATTTTTTGGTTCATTTCACGGTATTGCCCTGGTGTCACACCCACTATTTTTCGGAACTTTCTCGTATAATTGGAAACATCATAATACCCATTGTTGCGAATAATTTCTTTGATTGGCAAATCTGTTTCAATCAGTTCCTCTTTGATTTTTTTCAGTCTTAGTTCTTGAATATATTTGGAGAAGGTTTTGCCGCTTTCTTTTTTTACAAAACGGCTGACATAAGAGACAGAAACACCAACCT
Source organism: Enterococcus sp. 4E1_DIV0656 (assembly GCF_002140695.1). Lineage (NCBI taxonomy): Bacteria > Bacillati > Bacillota > Bacilli > Lactobacillales > Enterococcaceae > Enterococcus > Enterococcus sp. 4E1_DIV0656. The sequence goes on from NZ_NGLF01000001.1 coordinate 458,448, forward strand.
CCTCTGCCACCGATTCCAAGGAGAGCTGTGAGGAATGGTAATTTTCTTGAATAAAACTGAAGATTTTCTCATTCATTTCCGACTCGTCATCCAGCGGCTGTTTCTGCACCTTTGTACAAATCTGCTGGGCAATCGTTAACAAGGCCGTCTGCAATTGATTCAAGCTGTTGAAATCGGCACTTTCAGAAGCAGTATGCAGTACCTCTGCCCCCACCAATTCACCGCCGACTTGCGCAATCGTATTCAACAAGTAGTAGCCGTACATTTTTTGGACACGAGGCGAGGTCTGCTTGCTCTCGCCTTCTTCAATCAAACGTTGGATCGTTTCACTGGCAATTTCAATATTTCCTTGATTCAAGGCTTGGATCAATTTTAATTTTTGATTGTCTGGATAATTGATCGGTAAATGTTTGGTCTCTTGGGAAAGCTCCGCATAGTAGCTGATTTGCTTCCCTTGACTTCCTTGATTTTCCAGTGCCGCCAATCCTTCGATATACGATTCATTAATAGCCGTTAGTTGATCCACCGTCATCCCGACACCCATTGCGGGTGTTAGGGAGATCGCTTGGGTAATTTTTTCCGCGATAGCATCTACAATTTCTTTTTGTTCTTTGCCATCAACAAAGCCAACGGTCAATGCCAGCATTTCTGTGGACAAAATTTCAGTGGCATATGCCGTATAATCAGCCTCTTTGATTTCTTCGATATAATCAATTAAAAATTTCTTATCTCCTTGCTTGGCTTTGGTATCAACAGTTTTCGTATCAATGGCGATCACAAAGTAATTCGACTTAGGAAAACAAACATGGACAGCTTCCAAAAGCAGAGCCAATTCTTGTTCTGAACGGAAACGTCCACTCATTAATTTGCGCAATACTTGTTCTCTCGCATGGGGTGTTTGTAAACGTACTTCCTGATGCAGTTCTTGGTGCTCTACCAAAAATGCCGCTAGCGTATTATGGACATCATCCATCGAATGAAGGGTCATTTTGGGGTCCCGATGAAACTCCTGAACCAGATTTTCGATTTTGCGAATTGGGCGATAACTACGTAACCCAAGCATCACGACTGCAGTGATACCCGTAAATAATATGGCGATAAATACTAGGACGAACTGCTCTTGTACACGGTTGACCGATGCCAGCGCTTGATTCGGATTAGCAACGGCTACAACTGAAATATTCAATTCATTATTGGCAATCGCTTGAACAAAATACGTTGATTGTTCAAACCGCATTCGTCCTGTTTGAATGCCTTTTTTCATGCGTTCGGGATGATTTAAAAAGCGCGCTAACTCATCATTGGTGGTACTGGCTAATAACTGGTACTCATCATTGATAATATAGGTGTTACTGATCCCATCGTTATTGCTGAGATCAAGAATTCTCTTCAAATTGTTCTCTTTGATTTCATAGATCGCTGAGCCATAGACAGTCATCTCTTCACTTTGAATGGGAACGATATAAAAGAAACGGGAATATCGCTGCTCCTCACCGGCGCCTTCTAATGTCAACAATGTAGGCGCTGAGGAATCCAATTGTGCGGCTAACTGTTCCTGGCCCATTTCATTTTTCGGCAGTACTTTTTTCAAAAATGTGTCAAAAGAGAATGATCCTACGGTTGAATACAAGGTTGCTGGGGACTCTTTATAATATAAATAGACTTCTTCGACTAAGTCGTTGGTGATTTTGTACGTTTGCATGGCCTCTCTTGCTTCTTTGGTCAAGTAAGGATGCTGCAAATATTTCAATGAGACAACATGATCATTGGTCATTTTTTGCGTCAGATAATTCAATTGAATAAACGTATTTTCTAAAGAATATTTCAACTGAATCAATTGATTTCTAGCGGTCAGCATCACTTGTTCATTGATACTTTTGACAGATGTATCATACCAAATCCATGACACGGCTAAAAAAGGCACTAAAAACACGATTAAATAAGAGCTGATGGCACGAATGATTCCCCTAAATAGTTTTTGACGATTCAGTTCCGTGTACTTTCCCATTTGCATCACCTATTCTCTGTTATTTCGAAAGCTCAAAAACGCTTTCATTTATCGGTACTTATTTAGGAGAAAAGAATGTATGATACTCTAATAAAATACGCTTTATTTTAATAAAAAACAATGCTTTTTTACAAGTCAGCTATCAGGCTTGTATTTTCTTAACCAGTTATAACAAGCGCCCAATAAATTAGATTCATTGCCGAAACGACAGGCACAAATGTTTGGCACGATAACAGTACTAGGAATTTGCTCAGCAATCATAGCTAATCGTACGTTTACATGTGGGATCAAGAAACGGCTCGCACTGATTCCACCGCCAATCAAGATGATTTCCGGATCAATCATATATTGCAGGCTATAGCAAGCCGCCGCCAGTTTATCGACAAAATCAGCTACTACTGGCAGACATCGCGGATCTTGTTCTTGAACCAGTGTATCAATACGCTGGCCATTGATTGTTGGGTCTCCGATACGTTTTGCTGTTTTCTCTACTAATGTTCTGGTTGACCCTGCGATGCTCCAAAGTTCCCAATCCTTCCTTTCGGTCGGAAAAAGCAGATAACCAAACTCTCCTGCTAGTAAATGTTTGCCGCGAATCAATTGATGATCGATCATCAAGCCACCGCCAACGGATGTACCTAGGACAATTGTCGCAAAGGACGCACAATTTTGAGCGTGACCCAACCATTTTTCTGCCAATAGCGCACAGTTGCCATCATTTTCGGCAGCAACTGGACATTGGTATGTACTGCGCAAATGCTTAACCAGTCTTTTACCAAATCCTTCATATAAAGGTGATGTCATCCCGATTTCTTGGCTTTGTGGATCAACCAGTCCCGTTGAGCTAATAGCGATGCCATCAAATGCTGCTGCATAGAATGCATCGATCTGTCGACATATACGTTGCGTGACTGTGGAATATTCCTTGTTCATAGGAAATTGAGTCAATTGTCTGCGTTCCCCTTGACTATTCACTAACCCACATTTAATAGCAGTACCGCCAATATCAATTGCTAAAATCCACATTTTCTTGACCTCACAAGGTTTTCTTTTGTCTTGCATCCAGTATACGCAACCAATGTTTTCAGCGACCATATGTATTTCTTGCAACAATATGTCAAATCCGTCCAAGCCATAAAAAAGCCCGCAACGAAAGATATCTTGCATTTAGAAAGAATATACATTGTACATACAGAGATAGCTTCTCTGCTTATTTTTTTAGCACTTGAAAGACCTGGTTTAACGTTCAGCTTCACAAAAGTGTTCATCATGCAAAGCTAAAAAATAGAACTATTAGATACAATGTCTGAGAATTTTATAAACAAAGGAATCAGCTACTCCCGTTTTTTCTATTAAGATAAGCTATAAACAAAAAAACCGTCACGCATAAGACATCCTCTCATGCGTGATCGGCATTCTACTTACTCATTGAATTTTAGGAATAGATCAAACAATTTTAAGAACTTAGTTGCAGACTCTTGGTGTCACAACAAAAAATCTATTCGCAGTAAACTAATTTTGTTCTGTTCTTACACTCTGGTCACTTATTGCTCATTTGATTCATAAAACCTCAATAAAGCGCTTGTGCTCGTTCAATACAATTCCTGCTCCAAATAATCCACCAACGGAACCAAGTATTTTTTATCCGTCCAATCGCAATCTTGTCCATTGGCTTCCATGAGTACCTTCGTCTGTGGGTCATAGGTGTGTGGCTCTTTTTTAGCGGCCGCTTTTCTTAACATTTTCACTAAGGTTCGATCGAAAAAGTTCATTTTGCTTTCCTGCCATTGTCCTCTTCCGTAAAAAAAGGGGATGTCCTTTAGCGGACCCGTGAGATTCTGTTCTCTGAGTTTTTTCACTACCACTTTTTCAGGAACAGAAGCTCCCGCACAAAAGATGAGTATCTCTTTGCCTTTTAGCTGATTGCTATTCTTTTTTAAAAAGGACAGTCCAGCAATACCCGAAGCATAGATTCCCCCACAGAAGATAATTGTGTCATAATCCATTACTTCAGCTATTTTGGCTTTTGGGGTTTCTAGGCAGGGAAAACCTGTTGCTTCTTGAAGCCAGTGGACATACTTTTTGACAGCGCCGTATTTCGATTGATAAACAATAATGCCATTTTTCATGAGGAATTCCTCCCTGCAGTTAGGACTGCGACCTACTTTTTGCGCCATCTATTGCCTGTTTCAAAAACATCTCGTAAGCTTTTTCCTGTTGTGCATAGATTTCATCTAGTGGAATACCAGGTGTCGTTACTGCGAAAATCGTACCGATTCCGATCGTGTAAATGAGCATATGCATGTGTAGCTGTTTGGCGGTTTCTATGCTAATATTCAAATCGGCGGCAATCCTTTGGGCTACTTGAGGATTCGTCTCCAACTGATACAGCTCTTCTAATGACGAAACATTCGCTCTTTTTTGTAAGACAAAAATTCTCAAAATTTGGGGTTCTTCTTTCGCCAATTGCAAATATGCGTGTCCGGTACTGCGAAACAGATCCTGGGTGTCACTATGGGCTTCTAAAAACTCTTGTAAAAATTGCCGTGCTCTCTGCTCTACTTCTGTCCGCAGTCCTTCCATATTGGTGCAATAACTATAAATGGGCTGGACTGAACAGCCTAACCTTTCCGCAATATTTTTTACAATCACTTGCTCCATACCGCCTTTTCGAGCAATCTCAAAAGCGGCATCAACCACCATTTCCTTTGTTATTCGTTGTTTTGGCATCCAAGTCCCTCCCTAAGCACAAGTCACATTATATAAACGATTTATATAACTCGATTATATTCTTTTGTTCCTGCGAAGTCAATCGGGTCCAAGACACTACTCCCTCGCTCTTTCTATTGAATAAAGAGCTGTCGATTTCTCACAAATCATCGTTCATAGGTTGTAAATCTTCCGTTACTTTCCAATGATTGCTGGCTCTTTTATCCGCACAAAAAAGGTACAGCCCACAGAAAAAGGCTGTACCGTTGATAATACGTATGGACTCTTTTGCACTCGAAGCTGCTAAACTTCTGGGGTGTCCTCTGGTGGTGCTTCGAGGATTGGTTCTTCCTCTTCATACAAGGAGGAAACCCGCGTATACCATTCAAACACATGGGTAATGATCACCTTGGCAGCCGCATAGACAGGAATCCCTAAAATGACCCCAACAAGACCAAACAATTTTCCTGAAGTCAAGAGGACTAACAGGATCGTGACAGGATGGATCGACAACTCATTTCCTAGAACTAATGGCGAAATCAAGCGTCCTTCAATGGTTTGCTCAATAACAAAAACGATCAGAACTTGGATCAGTAACACTGGTCCGCCGACGATTCCTAAAAAAACCGCAGGGATCATGGCCAAAAAGGAGCCTAAATAAGGGATCAAATTTAGAAATCCCGCTGCAATCCCCAGTGTGATGGCATAATCTAAGCCAATAATACTAAAGCCGATCATAAACATCACTGCGACCGCAAACGCCACTGTCAGCTGTCCCCGAATATAGGAGGATACCTGGTCATTCATTTCTTTTAAAACGATCAGTGACGGCTGGCGCATTTTGGTTGGTAAAAATTTGACAAAATAAGGGGCTAGTTTGCGGCCATCTTTCAGTAGGTAGAACAAAATAAACGGCATGGTAATGACCGCTAAAACGATCGTCGCAACGGCCCCGAAGAAACTACCTAGATTTTGAATCGTACTGCGGGAAAGATTTTGGACGATATCCGTCAGAGAAGAAATCAACTTCTCATTGGAAGCTTCGATCTGATCTTGGACTTGCGAGAAGATTGGATCAGACAAGATTTCATTCACCTTATTCTCAATAATCGTCAAATACCCCGGCAGATTATCCGCAAAACTCATGGATTGCTCTTGGATCTTAGGAATGATGACCACCACCCCCCAGACAATCAGACCAACCACCAAAACAAAAAGACCAAAAATACTGTAAATTCGTTTGATTCCTTTGCGCTCCAAATAGTCAACAGTGGGATTCATCAAGTAATACAAGATCCCCGCCAAAATGATTGGCAATCCGACGATGGCTAAAAATTGCCAGACAGGCTCAAACAAATATGAAACTTTCGTGAAGAGCAGCAAAATTAAGAGAATCAATAAAATGACCAGCAAGCTGGTCACTGCTTGATTGTTTAAAAACCATTTCCAAAACCAGGAATGCGGCTTTTTCTGCGTTTCTTTCATGACATTCTTTGCCTCCTAGTTGTACGTCACTTGCATGCCGACTTCTAGGTTCGGCAAAACAGTTGGCGTTAAATAAATCGCACTTGAAAGCGGTTCTTCATCCGGCACTTCGTCAAAGACAAAGGTCACATGCTGGATCGTTTGCAGGATTTGGTTAGCCACCGTTCCTACATATTGGACTTGATAGGTCTGATCACCAAAAGTAATCTGATCCTCTTTCTTTACGACTAACGCTTGCGAATCAGGAATCGTTTGGATGACTGAATATTCTCGCAATGTATCGGTCGCTTCTTCCCCAAAGAAGATGATCATTCTTTCTTGCGAATCGATCGCCTGTGGACCGATTTCTTTGATCGTCCCTTTTTTCATATGACAAACTCCCCTTTCTATCTTCTCGTTTATTATAACATAAAGAGTTTTTCTACCCGCCCAAAACCGCATTCTATGGTAGAATTAAATAGGAATGAAACTATTAGGAGGTTTTTTTATGTTGCAAACGATTTATTTAGGTACGTACACTCGTCGCGAAAGTAAGGGGATCTATTCGATCGCTTTAGATACGGAAAAAGGAACACTGACCGATTTGACCTTATGTGCGGAAGAAAAAAGTCCGACTTATCTTGCCCGCAGTAAAAAAGAAGCAGTTTACAGCGTCACAGAAGTAGCTGGCAACGGCGGTGCCGCTGCTTATACCCCAGACTTTACCTTGCTGAATACCGCAACGGAAGAAGGCGCACCCCTTTGCTATGTAGCAGTTGATGAAACCCGTCAGCTTTTATATGGTGCCAACTACCACAAAGGTGAAGTGAATGTTTATAAAATTCTAGAAGATGGCAGCATCGAAGCAACGGACAGCATCTACCATGATGAACCCGTCGGCTCTCATGAAAACCAAGACAAACCTCATGTCCATTATACTGACTTAACACCAGACCAACGTTTAGCAGTTTGTGACCTTGGAACGGACCGGGTCTATACTTATGATATTTCAGAAGATGGCAAACTGACAGAAGTAGCTGTCTATGTGGCAGAAGACGGAACTGGTCCTCGTCACTTAGTCTTCCATCCAAATAACCAATACGCTTACTTAGTGGGCGAATTAGACAGCTCATTGACTGTTTTACGTTACAATCAAGCAGATGGCAGTTTTGAGAAAATCCAAAAGGTGCCAACGATCCCTGCGGACTTTACGGATTTCAACAGTGGCGCTGCGGTACGTATCTCGAACGATGGACGTTTTGTTTACAGCTCAAATCGCGGTCATAATTCAATCGCTGTTTTTGAAGTAACCGATGAAGGCGCTGGCCTGGCTTTTGTTCAATCAATCTCAACAGAAGGCGACTTCCCTCGCGATTTCGATTTGGACCCGACAAACGATTATCTGGTTTGTGCCAACCAAAATTCTGATAACCTAACGTTATACAAACGCAATGAAGCCACTGGCAAATTGACTGTCTTAGAAAAAGACATCTACGCACCAGAATGTGTCTGCGTCTTATTCAAAAAATAAAGTTTTGGAGGATTCCCCCATGTTTGATAAAACACCAAAGGAACTCGTGCTCAAAGATTTTTCTAATATCTACAATAAATGTCAATCAACCTTTGAACTAGTGACGAGCCGCAAATACAATGAATCATTGGTCCTATTAACGACTGCGGAAACGTATGCGATCGCTGAAAAAGCCTATATTCGCTGCGATACTGCCAAAGAGCTGCAAACAGCGGAAGTCATTGCTTTCTTTGATGCTTTTGAGATCTATTATTTTGAATTAAAACAAGTCCTTTTTCATGATGACGATGATTTTGTTTCTTTAAAAAATCGTTTAGAAAAAATGAAAGACACTTACGAAGCATTGACAGCCTCATTTCATTTGTTATGATGAAATCAAATCAAAAGTGAAAAAGGTGACGTTATGAACCAAGAACAAGTGTTGGATCGTTTACGAGAAGAATTGGCCATGCCATTTTTCGAAGCAAAACTAGAAGACAAAGACTATTCCGAAGAAGACTATCAACAAGTCAAAGCGGATTTGGTAAAATACTTTGATGACTATGTACGTAATGTAGAAAATTAAGAAACAGCCTGCGATGATTCATTCATCGCAGGCTGTTTTGCTATTATAACGTCACTAGAAAGTTTTGATTCGTCGTGGCTTCGATCTGAGGATGCTGTTTCAAATAGTCAGCAATCAGTTCCGTCATATCGACTTGAATCTCACGAACGATTTTTTCGGCAGAAAACATGGCGTAGTTGCCACCGCCCACGGCACGGTATTGGTTGATGACGATCTCTAATTCCTGGTCCATCGCAATGGCTTTTTCTTCAAAGTCCAAACGGGTGATTCGTTGACCAACGGGTTGACTAAGATCGATCGTATACTCGATGCCTTCATACATATCGTAGTTATAATATTGCGGTTTTGGTTCAATAAAAGCAGGATTGAAAACGATCTGACCGTCAACAACGGCTAAATAATCCGCCGTTTGTTCTAAAGCAGCTTTTAATTCGGCACCTGTTATTTTGACTACAGCTAACGTATTTGGGTAAATATAATTGGTAATCACATCCCGCATCGTGATGGTTGCGCCAAAGCCTTTGCCTTCATTGTTGAAAAGAGCAGTGCCAGAAATTTTGGCGCCACTGGCAGCCATCTGAACACGATTGATGAATTCAATATAAGGATGCTCTTTCAAGCGTGCCCCCATCGGATCGGTGATTCGCATATCCCCACTGACTTTGCCTAACGGCTGATCTAGCCATGTTTGTAACTCTTCTTCGATGGGTGCTAACAAAGCCAACGTCTCTTGATCTGGGACAGCATCCGCAACAGGGATCAACGCAGCCGTACTGTTTGTGACATGAACCCCTGTCTGATTTTTTTCAACCGTCAATTCGATGGCGCCGATAAAGCTTCCACGATAACCGGGCTGTACAACGGGAACACCATTGATTTTTGTGGCGATCTCACGATGCTGGTGTCCTGTGAAGAAGGCATCGATTCCTGAGACTTCCTGCAATAATTGATAGCCCTCATTTTCGCCGGTCAATAATTCAGTCGGTTCCCCAGTGACTAAATCACGCTCGAAGCCGCCATGATAACTGACAACAACAATATCGGCTTGTTCTCGTAAGTAAGGTACATAGTTTTTCGCTGTCTCAACGATGCTGACAAACTGCATCCCGCGAATCGTCGCAGGTTGTTCCCAATGAGGAATATAGGGCGTCACCATTCCTAAAATCGCGATCTTTACCCCTTCTTTTTCAATGATGGTGTAAGCTTGCCCAAAGAATGGTTCCCCCGCTTCATTTAAAATATTGGCTGCAAGTACCGGCGTTTGGTAGCTGGCGATCGCTTCTTGCAAATAAGGCAGACCGTAGTTGAACTCATGATTGCCTAAGACATGAACATCAACGTCTAGGTGGTTGACGACAGCGGTCAATGCGGCAACGGAGTGCTGGCTTTTGGCAATGTAATAGCTTAAGGGCGAGCCTTGGATAAAGTCGCCATTTTCGATCGTTACGACCGGTCCGGTGGCTGCTTGGCGCAGTTCTTTCATTTTGGTGGCAACTTTTGCCACGCCGAATCCTTGTTCCGTGTCATCGGCAAAATTGGTTGGATAAACATAGCCATGCATATCGCTCGTTTCTAAAAACGTGATTTTCATTCAAAAGACTCCTTTTCCCCTCAATACACCAAAAGGGCATGCGCATAAGTCGAAAACCCTCGAAAGCCAGCAAATTTTGCTTCCTTGCGTCTTCAAACCTTATGATACAAACCCTTTGGTGTTTCATCTCAGGTGTTTCCCTGATTATACCCTATTTTGACGAAGAAATTCAGAATTATTGGTTCCAAGCATCTTCTAATTGTGGTTTTGCGTTTTCAATCAATTGATCGACATCTTGATCTGTATTAGACAAAATGTTTTCCATGATTGAACGCATTTCATTGTAAGCAGGATCAGCATTTTCAATCACTGGGATCGAGAACAATTCTTTGGTTGCATCTTCTAATTTGGCAGCCACTTTTGTTTCAGGATTGTTTTTGTATTCATCGCTTTCCAAAACAGATTCAACAACTGGCATGTAGCCGGTATCGATTGCCCATGTTTTTTGCGCTTCTGGAGAAGTCAAGAATTTCATGTATTCAAAAGCAGCAGTACGTTGCTCTGGTGTTGCGCTGTTGAACATGTACAAGTCAGTTCCTTGTTGCAAGTTGATTGGTTCTGGACGAGCTGCTACGTCATATTCAAATTTGCCTTCGGTATCTTTTTTAACAAAACCTTCCCCTGCGATTGAGCCGACATACATTGCGACTTGCTCGTTGGCAAATGGTCCAGACAAGTATTGATCAGAACCAGCGATTCGGAAGTAGCCCTCTTTGACACCATCCAGGTAGTAGTTGATGACTTCTTTTGATTCATCGCTGTCTAGTTGCAAGTCTTTGTCAAAATCAACACCTTGGTTTTTCATTGCGATGGCGTAGTAGTTGTTTAATGAGTCAAAACCAGCACCTACTACTTCACCGTTTGATTTTTCAAAGATTTCTTGAGAAGCTTCTTTTAATTCTTCAAGGTTTGTCGGTACGTCAATACCATACTCGTCTAACATGTCTGCATTGTAGAACAGCATTTCTGTTGATTTGTTGAAAGGAATCCCGTATTGCACGCCGTCGATCTGCGCGCCTTCTAAAAGGGCACTGCGGATCTCTTCTTGGTCACCCCAACCGATAGTATCATCGTTGATGTATTCGCCAAGGTCAACCAACATGTCATCTTGGGCAGCATTCCATAACCAACCAGGATATGCTTGGGTGATAGTTGGTAGATCTTTTGGTGAAGGCAAGGTTGAATTCACCTTTGCTTGTAGATCAGAGTAGCTGGATTGGTTTTGCAATTCGATCTTGATGTTTGGATTTTCGTCCATGAATTGCTCCGTCAATTTCGTCAATGATTCTTCTTGCGCACCATTCATTGCATGCCAAAAGGTGACAGTCGTATCTTCGCTTAGTTCTGTAACGATTTCATCACTTTCGGTAGAACCAGATGAATCGTTGTTGTTTCCACAAGCCCCTAATACCAATGTCGCGGCTGCAGCTGCTGCAAATGCAAGTTTCTTTGTTTTCATTTTTTCCTCTCCTCTATCACTCTAAAATAATTTTTTCACCGCGTTGCGGCAATATTCTTTCACCATACGGATTCACCAGATTTTCTGGTTTCAGCGTATGGATTGGAACCAATCGTTGGGGCTCGATCCATGCAATGATCTGATCTAAATCAGCTGGTTTCGCATGTCCCGAGTTTGGCAAACGGACAAATTCGATCTCCAGTGCTGCCAGTTGATCCAAAAAGACTTGATAAGCTGGATCAAAATCGCCTAACGGCTGCGCATCACTGTGAATATACAATCCACCTGTTTGCAAGTTTTCAAAATGCGCGACTGCTTGCCAAAGGTACTGGCTCGTGTCGGCACATAATGCCTGATAAGAAATGGCGAAGGCTGGATCGAGAGTCGCTGGTACTTGATCATCGATCGTATAGAACGGTACATCTTTATTGAAAATTTCTTTCAACAAAGCAGCTTGCGTCGCCTCTAAAACAACCGTCCGCGGCGCGGCTTCAACAAGCGCCATAAAGCGCTCAACATTGGCTGGATAGCCATTGAAGGTAATTTGTCGTTGGGGATTTTCTTTGACCAAACGCACGAAGGTCTCAATCAATTCTGTTTCACTTTCCACCGTGATCGCTTTGGGGTCCGGTTCTCTTTCTGGGAAGCTGATGCTGACCCCTTCCATCATCAATAGATCCGTGTGTTTGGCTAATTGACAGAATTCTTTGGTACGCTCTGGATGATAGCCATGCAAACGCAAATCACCGGTATAAGCGATAAAATGATCCGGCGTGCGAATTAACAAGGCCGCCGCACCGTACGCATCATGATCGACTGGAATGATCTCGACTTCGATTTCCCCGACCCGAATCACATCATGGGGTTCTAAGCCGATCAATTCACGGACAAAGCTTTTTTCTTCATGAGGAACGGGCAGCAAGAAGTCCCCTTTTTGATTCAATACTTCGAGGATCGCTTTGGTTTCCTTCAAGGTGTACATAGGAATATTTGGGTCTAAAAAGTTGATCATCTTGGAATGATCCAGATGGGCGTGGGAAAGAAAAACTGCTGTTTCTTGGTATTCTTTCGTTTCGCTTCCTTGGTACGTGTAGTCTAAGCGTGGATCGTAGACATTTTTCAGTTCTGGTATCCAGCGATGCGCAACTAACGTTTGTAATTCTTCATCTGGTAAGGGTGTTTCTGGATGATACTCCGAACCGAAATCAAAAAAGATATGGGCATCTTTGTACGCAACTTCGATGACGGTTCCTCCAATCGTTAAAATTCCGCTATGGAAGGTGATCGTTGTTTTATCCTTTGATGCCATCTTTAGCCACTCCTTTGATAATTTCTTTTCTAAAGATCAAGTAAATGATCAGAATTGGAATGACGGTCAAGGTCGCTGCCGCCATTTGTAAATGAACGTCACTGCCGCTTTCTGTGGTAAAGGCAGCCAATCCATTATTTAAGAGACGGTATTTTTTCTCATTCGTCACTAACAACGGCCATAAGAAAGAATTCCAGCTAGAGATGAACGTCAGAATCCCGACTGTCACCAAGGCTGGTTTAGACATGGGGATCAAAATTCGGCGGATATAAGCTAGGTCGCTGGCACCGTCAATTTTGGCTGCCTTATAAAAGGTATTAGAAATACTTTGTAAATAACCGTTTAAATAATAGATGTAAAAAATACTGGTCAGAAACGGAATGATCAAGGCACTATACGTATTCAATAAGCCCATTCGAGCAATCGTATTGTAATTGGTAAAGATGATCGATTCATATGGAACCATCAATAACGAGATCATCAATCCGATAACTAACCGTTTGTATTTGAATTCAAGACTAGTCAATGCAAAGGCAGCTAGAATCGCAGTGATCAGCGTCGCGATAGTCGTCACCGCGGAAACGAAGACCGTATTAAAGAAGTAGCGTAAAAACGGTGCTCGGGTAAAAACTTCCCCGTAGTTGCTCCACTGGAAAGACTCTGGCATGATCGTCGGTGGAATACTGGTTGCTTCACTGTAGGTCATTAGACCAGCTAAAATCATATAGACAAAGGGAAACAGCGTGATCACTGCTAAAATTGCTAAAAACAGCATCGAAACAATCGTGACAATTTTTTTCATTCGTTTATTCGCCCACTTTCTTCAAAAGTTTATTTTGGATAAAGGTGACGAGCAAAATAATGATGAACAAGATCACGGTTGCCGCCATTGCAATCCCCGGACGTCCGGCGATATGGAATTTGTCATAAATATAAAAGACTGCCGTGGTTGCACTGCGGGCGATCCCTGGCTGTCCGCCAAACAAGGCATATACTTGAGTATAGACTTTAAAGGCACTGATCAGATTGACCGTTAACAAGAAGGCAAAAGTCGGGATCAACTGCGGAAAGGTGATTTTCCGAAAAATCTCGCCATCGGTGGCGCCAAACATTTTTGCGATTTTGTAGTGTTCTTTGTCGATGTTGCGCATTCCTGCCAACAAGATAATAATGTTGAAGGCGAGGCTCGTCCAAACGCCAAAGATGATCAAGGTCGTCATACTCATATTGACATTATCCAGCCAGTTGACTGGTGGAATGCCGACAAGACTCAACAAATAGTTGATGATCCCGTAAGAGCCATTGAAAAAGTAGCGAAACACGATCCCGATGGCAATCGTACTCGTGACATAAGGCATAAAAAAGATCGTTTCAAAAAAACTTTTGTATTTGACTTTTTCAAAAATGATCCACGCAATCGCTAAAGAAAGGATCAACGCGATCGGTACGACCGCAAAAGCAAAGAGCGCCGTATTTTGCAGTGCTCGAAAGAAGACTGGGTCCGTTAAAACCCTTTGATAGTTCTCAAGCCCAGCATACTGTTGGTTAATCAAGGTTCCTTTTTGGAAACTCATGATGAAGGAACGAAACAGCGGATATACACTGAATAAGAAAATAATGACCAATGAAGGCAGTAAAAACAGCCATGCTTTCGGTTGGTTCTCAGGGTTATAATTTTTTTTGAACATTAGTAGACCCGCTCTCCTTTTTCATCAAAGATAAAGGCTTTTTTGTAATGAAAATCAAATGACACTTGCGCGCCTTCTTCAATGATTTCTTCAATACTAACGATCGATTTCATATGTTTAGCAGCCAGATCAAAGTTCAAGATTCGTTCTCGTCCGATCAGCTCCACACTCTTGATTTCTGTTTGGAACAACCCCGTTTGTAAGGTGGTCAGCACATCTTCTGGACGAATACCTAACGTATATTGGCCGTCTGTCAATGGTTTCTTGAAGCGAATGTCGGTAAAGCGGTCAACTGGGATCGTGAATGCTGGATGGATCATTTGTCCCTCTTTGACTTCTACTGGCAAGATGTTGATGATTGGATTACCAATGAATTTCGCTACGAAAAGATTGTTTGGTTCTAAGTAAAGGTTTTGCGGATCATCATTTTGTTGAATGATCCCTTCATTCATCAAAATAATCTTATCACTGATAGAAAGAGCTTCTTCTTGGTCATGAGTCACGAAGATCGTAGTGATGCCCACTTCTTTGACTAACCGACGAATTTCTTCACGGATCTTCAAGCGCAAACGGGCATCTAAGTTACTTAATGGTTCATCCAGCAGTAACACTTCTGGACTTTGCACCAAAGCACGAGTAATGGCGACCCGTTGCTGTTGTCCACCGGAAAGGGTTCCTGGTTTTTTCTGACTTAATTCTTCAATATTGGTCAGCTTCATGAACTTTTCAGCAATTTTCTGTGCTTCGTTTTTCTTGATTTTTTTCTCTCCGACTGTCAAGGGAAACATGACATTTTCTAACACAGTCATATGGGGATAAAGGGCATAGTTCTGAAAAACAAACCCGATATTGCGGTCTTTCGGCTCCGTCTTAACAACGGAAGTACCATTAAAGCGGATATCACCATCGGTGGGACTTAACAACCCCGCGATCAAATTCAATATCGTCGATTTCCCGCAACCACTAGGTCCCAACAAACAAACCAAATCGCCTTTTTCTATTGTAAAATCTACTGCTTTCAAGGCTTCGAACTTATTATCAAAAACCTTCTTCAACCCGACTACTTCTATCAAAACTGCCCCTCCATTTTCTCTTTTTCCTCCGAATAGTTGACTGGCATTTCAAGTCACAAAAAAAACGAACTCTTGATGTTTCGGTCAAACGCTCAAAGAAATTCGATTTTAATCATAACAAACGAATGTTTTTATTCGATACTATTATTGTAAATGTTTTGTAAAAACCAATGGGAATTATGAAAGAATTTTTAATTAATTTACCAAACAATGAGAAAACGATGAGTGATTCAAAGGGAATTCTACCCGCTAATCCCGAACATTTCGTCATTTTTCGAAAATTTTCATGAAAAAATGAATGAATTTTATCAAATATACATACCTGTGTATAATAACACTATTTTTACACAACTTTTTTATCAAAAGCACCCTTATTAAATACTTACTAAAATCGTCAGTATCTCTCCGATTAAAATAACAAAAAAGGACGGTTTCCCCAAAGAAAACAATCGTCCTTTTTCCCCTTCGGTTATTCGACTTCATCGATCGTCAACGTCAGCAATTTCGTTGAGACTTGCTCAAGAAAATAACGGTCGTGTTCAATGATCAGCATAGAAGGCTCCACCAAATGGATTACTTCCTCTAATTGCTTCTGATTGAAGACATCCAAATAATTCAGAGGTTCATCCCAGATAAACAATTCTGCTGGTGTTGCTAATGATTTGGCTAGTTCCACGCGTTTACGCTGCCCCATGCTCATTTGCTGGATCGGCGTTTGAAAAACAGCTCTTTCCAAGCCAAGCTTTTTTAAGTTATTTAGCAGATCTTGATAATTCAAGCCATGTTCTTGGGCAAACTCTGTCAGCATCCCACAGTTGTCCTCGTAGTTTTGCCGGACATAACTGATGGTGATCCCATGGGCTGTTTTGATCTTCCCTGTCTGCTGTCCTTCGAAAGTACCTAAAATACTCGCAATCAAACTGGACTTGCCAGATCCGTTGGCCCCTTGAATCCCCAAGCGCTCTTTTTGACGGATCGCAAACGTCAGCGGTTTAAACAAAGGCTTCTCATAGCCGAGCTGAAAATGCTCTGCTTCCAGCAACACGTCATGATGGCTAACAAGCGGGGTCATTTTCAGAGGATCGATCCACTCAATGTCTTTTAACAACGCAGACTTGTCTTGAATTTGATCTTCCATCCGTTTAACGATCGCTTTCGAGCGCTTCATGGTCCGTGCCGCTCGGGCACCGATCGCCCCCGTATCATAGATTGCCCCACTGCCTTTTTTGGTCGGCGACCCTAATTTGTCCCGTTCGCGTCCTCGGGACCACTCCGCTTTCTCGGCTGCCGTCTGCTTCAAACGACCGATTTCTTTTTTCAACTTGCTGTTTTGTTCTTGCTCATAGGCATCTTTTTGCTGCTTTTGCAGTTCATAAACTGAATAATTCCCTTTGTACAACACCAAGCGGCTTTTTTCGATCGCCAATACATGATCGACGACTTCATCGACAAACTGTCGATCATGGCTCACAACGATAAACCCGGTTTTTTGCTGCAAATAGCGGGCAACATGTTGGCGAGCGGTCACATCCAAATGGTTGGTTGGCTCATCGATCAAAGCAAAATTCTCTTCATCAACGAACAAACGCGCCAATAGAACTTTCGTTTGCTCGCCGCCAGATAAAGTGGCAAAGGGCCGCCAAAGAACTTCTGGATCAAGTTGCAGCAGGTTCAATTCTCGTTCCAAACGCCACTGCTCAAATTCACCGGATTCTTGTAAAACAAAAAGCGTCAGTTGCTGATCGTCAGCGACGGTTAAGGGAAAATAAACGAATTGCTGCTCATGGGTAATCGAGCCGCTATAAGGCAATTCATTGAGCAGCAAACGCAGCAAGGTCGTTTTGCCGCGACCATTTCTGCCAATCAACCCTAATTTCCATTGAGTATCAAGGTTCAAGTTGGCATCCTCAAAAAGCAACCGTTCCTGGCTATCAAAGCCAAAAGTTAAATGATTAATACTGATATTCGACATAAATATACCTCGTCTCTATTCACGGAATAGAGTAGACTAAAGCTATTTTCAGAATCAGTTTTTAGAGGTACACAAAAAGATCCCCCATTGAAAAAGTCAACCAATCCTGAAAATCTGCAGACTATCCCCTTGGAGGAACAGTTTCATGCAGCTTTCAACAAATTGGTTAATTTTTCAATGGAGGATCCCTCATTTCGTTTAATAGTGCCCTAAGTATAGCATTGATCGACAAAAAAGCGCAAGCTTGCTATTCCTTGCTATTTCAACTTTATATTTTGTTCACAAACTATCCCCGCTTTTGATGGAAACATTTCATTAAAAAACAAAAAAAAACCATCAGGTTGGTTAGTCCTGATGGCAAAAGGAGTAAAATGAAAAATAAAAAGGTTGTTGGTTGTGAATTCATTATACCTCCGATAAAAAAACTTTACATGTGAAAAACATAACAGTTAAATTAAATAACTCTTGTTTAACTTGAATGTTTATCATTTTTTTAACAATAAAGCGGTCATCCGTTGGATAGCAAAAGAAATTTCGTCCGTTGCTTCATCTTGCTTAGCTTCAGCTGCATCAAAGGCTTCTTGGTCGATTTTGTTATCCAGACTCAAAATCATCTCATCACAGCCGGCAACATATTTCATATACGCTCGCTCGAATTTTTTATGGATCCCCATCACATTCGCTGGTGGACGCAATTTGCTGATTTTTTCCAGCATCAAGCGGTATTTGTCCGTGCCTTCTTTAAAAATTCTGGTAATCTCAGCTAGCCGCTCAGGTGTTACCTCTGCTTCTTTCTTCTCGTCGATCGCTTTGCGGATCTCTTCATAATTGGGATTCATTTTCTCCCCGATCGCTTCTGTTTCTTTGACAAGATCGTTGATTGTTTGTACATAAAAACCTAAGTTTGGTCGCACAGTGGGTCCCCTACTTTCTTTGTTATTATCTTCTATTTTACCGTTTCTTGCTGCAAATGAAAAGGTCAAGAAACAGCCATAGGGTTTATCGAAAATAAGCCAGCAAAAAAAGGCCTGCTGCCCATGGAGAAGGACAGCAGACCATTCGTTGTTTTTCTGTTTATTTTTGGCTTATTTGCGTCCCATTGCTCGTTGGATCGCTTTGACGATCTCAACGACTGGAATGATCGCAAAGGAGGCGCCTAAAACGATGCCCCATTGATACAAGTCAAGGTGTGCGACACGGAAGATATCATTCAATCCTGGCACAATGAAGATCACTAGCATCAATGCAAAGGAAAGTAGGATCGCCCAGTTGAAGGCTTTGTTTCTAAATGCTCCTACTTTAAAGAGCGACTGATGGATCGATTTGACGTTGAAGGCATGGAACAATTGCATCAATCCTAACGTGGCAAAGGCCATCGTTAAGGCATCGGCATGGATCGCATCGTACGTATTGTGAACGGGCCATTGGATCGCTGACCAATAAACGAACAGCACGGTTGCCGCTTCTAAGATCCCTTGGTAGATGATACTGCTCATCACACCACCGGAGAAGAAGTTGGAACTGCGTCCCCGCGGTGCATGTTTCATTAGATCTTTTTCAGCAGGCTCCATTCCTAAGGCAATTGCTGGGAAGGTATCGGTTACTAGGTTGATCCAAAGCAAGTGGATCGGCAATAGCGAGTCCCAACCCCACAAGGTTGCTAAGAACAAGGTCAAAACTTCCCCTAGGTTAGCGGCTAGCAAGTATTGAATCGCTTTTTGAATATTGGAGAAGACTTTACGTCCTTCTTCCACTGCTACGACGATCGTAGCAAAGTTGTCATCTGCTAGGACCATATCGGAAGCACCTTTAGAAACTTCGGTACCCGTAATCCCCATGCCAACACCAATATCGGCTTGCTTCAGTGATGGTGCATCATTGACCCCGTCACCAGTCATGGCAACGACTTTGCCTTCTTGCTGCCAAGCTTTGACGATGCGGACTTTATGTTCCGGCGATACCCGCGCATAGACTGAATAGTGGGCTACCTTTTGGGCAAACTCTTCTTCGCTCATTTTATTGAGTTCAGCGCCGGTCAAGACAGCATCATCATCGCCCGGTTTGATGATCCCTAAACGTCCCGCAATGGCTTCAGCTGTATCTCGGTGGTCTCCGGTGATCATGATTGGACGAATCCCAGCTTCTTTGGCTAAACGTACCGCATCGGCTGCTTCTGCTCGTTCTGGGTCAATCATTCCGACTAAGCCAGCAAAGACCAAATCATTTTCGACGATTTCTGATTCTAAGTTTTCTGGCACTTGATCTACGTATTTGTAGGCCATTCCCAATACCCGCAGCGCTTGTTTTGCCATATCGGTATTGTTGAATAAGATTTTTTCTTTTTCTTCATTCGTCATTGGTAGCTCTTGGCCATCCAATAGTACTTTTGAGGTTCTGCCTAGTAAGACATCCGGTGCACCTTTGACAGCAACTAAATAGCGGCCGTCTTCTTGTTGGTGGATCGTACTCATAAGTTTTCGGTCAGAATCAAAGGGCAGATCCGCTACCCGTGGTTCTTGATTGACGAGATCCCGCACATGGAATCCTTGATCCATCCCGAATTGCACCAATGCGGTCTCGGTCGGATCACCGATCAAGTTGCCTTCTTCACCAAATTTTGTATCATTGGCAAAGTTCATGACTTTTAATGCCATGTTGTCTAACGGAATATCTTCTGAAGCAGCATGTTGTTTGTTATTGACATACAATTTTTCCACGGTCATTTGATTCAACGTCAAAGTACCGGTTTTATCAGAAGCGATAATGTCCGTTGCCCCAAGGGTTTCAACCGCAGGCAATTTACGGATCACTGCATTTCGTTTCGCCATTACTTGCGTACCTAAGGCTAAGATGATCGTTACGATCGCTGGCAGCCCTTCTGGGATCGCCGCTACTGCTAATGAGATCGAAGTCAATAGCATGTCGACCCATGACGTATTGTTAAAGATCGTTCCAACAAAGAACATGATCACTGCAATGATAATGATGGCGATCGTCAGGAATTTTCCTAGTTCATTTAAGTTACGCTTCAACGGTGTTTCGGTTTCTTGGGCGCTAGCTAGCATGCCAGCGATTTTCCCAACTTCGGTTCCCATTCCTGTATTGACCACGACCCCTTTTCCGCGGCCATAGGTCACATTACTGTTTGAATAGGCCATATTGACGCGATCGCCGATCCCGACATCCGTCCCTTCGATGACAGTCAATTCTTTTTCGACTGGTACGGATTCACCGGTCAAAGCGGCTTCTTCAATTTTTAACGAACTTGCTTCTAAGAGGCGTAAATCTGCCGGTACGACATCGCCAGCTTCTAATAGGACAATATCCCCCGGAACCAATTCATCGCTCTTGATGGTGACGGTATGACCATTACGCAGGACATTGGCATTTGGTGTGGACATTTCTCTTAGTGCTTCGATGGCCTGCTCTGCCTTTGCCTCTTGAACAACACCCATGATCGCGTTGATAATGACAACTGCTAAAATAATAATTGAGTCCACGACTTCATGGGAAACGACTGCTGAGATAATTGCCGCCGCTAGCAAAACGATGATCATCAAATCTTTAAATTGCTCAAAGAATTTTTGTGCCATCGATTTCTTTTTGCCTTCTTCTAATTCGTTGGGACCATACTCAGATAAGCGTTTTTGCGCTTCATCGTTCGTTAATCCATTGGCATCTGTTTGCATTTCTTCCAGAACATGCTGCGCTTCTTGCGCATAAAACGCCTGCGATAGCTGCTCCTTTTTGTTTTCTTCTGACATGTTTCTCCTCCTTTTATACTTACTCTTCCTTTATTGTACATGATATGAAAAAAAATAGACTTATGTATGCACTGTCTAAGCATACATAAGTCTCACTGTTTAAGACAGCACCAGAAATTTCTTTCAGGATGGTGATACTGCCGCAGATAAAATCCGCCAATTACTCCCTCATGTTCATATCAATAACCTACATTATACAAAAACTTTTCGGGTCTGGCAATTTTATTTTCGCTGAAATTCAACAAAGAATTTCTCTTAAAAATCAAGCGATGACCGAGCCGTTTGGCATGCCTTTTGGCGCTTCCACGATTTGCAGACGACCATCATTGTCTTCTGCAGAAAGGATCATTCCTTGGCTGACTTGCCCCCGCATTTTCCGTGGTTTCAAGTTGGCAACGATCACGACTTTTTTGCCGATCAAATCTTGTGGTTCTGGATAAAATTCAGCAATCCCCGATAAAATTTGACGATCTTGATCATCTCCCGCAGCTAAGCGGAATTGTAGCAGCTTGTCGGCCCCTTTGACTTTTTGACAATCAACGACTTCTGCCACTTTTAATTCGATCTTGTCGAAGTCTTCGTATTTGATCTCGGCTTTGTCTGATTGCAATGTGGTTTCTTCTGGATTCCATTTGACTGTTTCTTCTGGACTTTGTGTCCCTTCAGCCATTTTCTTTTGGATGTAGGCTACTTCTGTTTCAAGTTCCAACCGAGGGAAAATCGGTGTGCCTTTGGCAACGACTTTCGTGCCACTTGGAAATTCACCAAAGCGTAAATCTTTCAGATCCATGGCAACAGAAGCCAGTCCTAATTGTTGGAAAATGTTGGCTGGTGTTTCTGTCATCACCGGTTGCAATAAGATCGCAACGATGCGTAAGCTTTCCGCCAAATGAACCATCACACTGTTTAATTCCGCGCGCTTTTCTTCTTCTTTGGCTAACACCCATGGTTGGGTTTCGTCAATGTATTTGTTGGCACGGGAAATCAATGTCCAAACTTCTGACAATGCCGTACTGAATTCCATTTTATCCATGGCTTCATGGTAACGACCAACCACATTGGCCGCAGTCGTTGACAGCTCGCTATCAAAAGGTGTTACTTTTGAGGCATAATCGGGCACTAAGCCATCACAATATTTATTGATCATGGCGATCGTCCGATTCAGCAGGTTGCCTAAGTCGTTGGCTAGATCGTAGTTCAAACGAGAAACGAAATCTTCTGGTGTAAACACACCATCGCTACCAAAAGGAACCGCCCGTAATAGATAGTAACGCAACGCATCTAAGCTGTAGCGCTCCACTAACATTTCTGGATAAACGACATTGCCTTTTGATTTCGACATCTTGCCGTCTTTCATCATCAACCAGCCATGACCAAAGATTTTTTTCGGTAAGGGCAAGTCTAAGGCCATCAGCATGATTGGCCAATAGATCGTATGGAAACGCACGATTTCTTTCCCAACCATATGCACGTCAGCTGGCCAGTATTTTTGGAACAAGGAATCGTCCTCTGAGCCATAGCCTAATGCCGTAATATAGTTAGATAACGCATCGATCCAAACATACACCACGTGTTCAGGACTAGCCGTGACAGGAATGCCCCATTTAAAGGTCGTTCTGGAAACAGCCAGGTCTTCTAAACCTGGTTTGATGAAGTTATTCAGCATTTCATTTTTGCGTGATTCTGGTTGAATGAACTCTGGATGTTCATCATAGTATTGAACCAAACGATCGGCGTATTTGCTCATGCGGAAGAAATAAGAAGATTCCTTCACCAATTCTACCTCATGACCGCTTGGCGCTTTGCCGCCGATGACTTTGCCCTCTTCATCTCGGTAAACTTCTGCTAATTGCGTTTCAGTAAAGTATTCTTCATCAGAAACAGAATACCAGCCTTCATATTCACCAAGATAGATATCTCCTTGATCAAGCAATTGCTGGAAG
Organism: Enterococcus sp. 4E1_DIV0656; assembly: GCF_002140695.1. Classification (NCBI taxonomy): domain Bacteria; kingdom Bacillati; phylum Bacillota; class Bacilli; order Lactobacillales; family Enterococcaceae; genus Enterococcus; species Enterococcus sp. 4E1_DIV0656. The sequence goes on from NZ_NGLF01000001.1 coordinate 481,524, forward strand.
ATTTTTTGAACGGCTGTTTTATGGTAGTCATCCGTTGTACGGATAAATTTGTCATAACTGATGTCTAGTGTGTTCCATAATTTCTTGACGTCAGCTGCCATTTTGTCGACGTATTCTTGCGGATCTACGCCAAGTTCTTCTGCTTTTTTCTCGATTTTTTGACCGTGCTCATCGACACCCGTTAAATAAAAGACATCAAAGCCCATCAATCGTTTGTATCGTGCTACCGCATCACAAGCGATCGTCGTGTAAGAATTCCCGATATGCAGCTTGCCGCTTGGATAATAAATTGGCGTCGTAATATAGAATGTTTCTTTTTCAGCCATGGACGCAAGTCCTCCTTTTCACTAGTAAAGTGTATACTTAGGTAGTATACAGTTCGCAACCCAAAAATGCTATAAATTTAATCAAAAAAGCGGACATAATAAGACCTTTCTTCATGCTCTAAAAGAAGCAAAGGAATCGTTTTCGTCCTTAAAACGCAGCAAATAAACCAGCAGATTTGAGTATTTCTTTTCTACTAATTATCATAGCGCAGATAGCCGTTCACTTCAATGTTCTAGGGGAAGAATCTGATCCTGACAACGAATCTCATAAGAAATAAAGGTGTTTTATCTCTCTTTGATTAACAGGTACTTCTTTTGCTATAATGAGGAAGACTTCTCTTATAGAAAGGAACGCTATGACTCGAAAAAACAAACAGCATTTTTTGCTTTTAACCGCGCTTTCTGTGGGGCACTTGCTCTTTTCAACCACAGGTTACCCCTTTTTGTTTGCTTACTTCAACAGCCATGATTACGCGGCGCTTTTTGCGACAGCGCTGGCAATCCTACGGGTAGCTTTTCTGCTATGGATCGCTCTTTGGGGCTATTTAGCACTCAAAGAACACCCTCGGTCTTCTTGGCTTTATCTCGCACTGTTTTTCATTAATTTGATCGTTCCTTATTTTTTCCGTTAAGGAAAACCATCGCGCTCAGTTACTTACTTTATCTAAGGCAGGAGAAACCAATGAAAGAATTTACCTCAAAATCAGCTGAAAAACACTACTATGAGAAAGAAGCTTCTGAAGCAGACTTTCTTACGTGGTATCAGGCACAAGATCAGCCGAAATACGAGAAACCCTCCGTAACCGTCGATATGGTGTTGATGTGTTACAACAAAGAAGAAGAACAACTCAAAATTGCGCTGATCCAAAGAAAAGGCCATCCCTTCCGCAATTCTTGGGCATTGCCGGGGGGCTTCGTCAATCCGAATGAATCGACAGGTCAAAGTGTGATCCGTGAGACCCAAGAAGAGATCGGGGTCACTATCTCCAAACAAAACATCGAACAGCTGCACACCTTCAGCACCCCTGGTCGTGATCCACGTGGGTGGGTAATCACCGTCAGCTATTTGGCATTTATTGGTGAAGAGCCCTTAAGTGCTGGGGACGATGCGAATCAGGTACGCTGGTTTTCTCTGGAAAGAAAAGCCAATCAAATCTATTTGACCAGCGGTGAGATCGAGATCATTCTTGACCTGGTGACTGGTGCCTCTGTTGGAAAAGATACGCTGGCTTTTGACCACAGCGCGATCATTCTCAAAGCCTTCAAACGGGTTGCCAATAAGATGGAGCACGAGCCGCAAGTGCTTCTTGTGTTAGGCAAAGACTTTACGATCACGGAAGCCCGTAAAGTATTCGCCAAGTTTTTAGGGATCGATTTTAAAATGATCGATCATTCCAACTTTAAAAAATCCATGCTTCAATATTTTACGGAGGTCGGCGAAAAGCCCGTTGGCATCGGGCGTCCCTCAAAGATCTATCGCTTAAATGACGCATTTTTAGGTGATAAAATGTAAAAAAAATACAACCCCCTGCTAAACCATAGTTTGGCAGGGGGTTGCTGGTTAATCATAATTAGTGAACGTGGTTCCTAGAAACAAAAATCATAAAGATTTTTTCTATACCCTAGGCGATCCCTGGCGTTCCTTCCAGTTCAAGCAGATCAGCTGCTCATTTCGCCTGAGAGCCGCTCTAGCTTCTGTTGGTCCTGCGTGTCCAACGTGACAAAACGCAGTTCTTTGCCGTACCACTGCGCTTTGTACTGGATTTTGCGAACAAACTGATGCCAATCGCTGATGCTGTAATGACCGGCTTTTAGAACCGTTTCTTCAGCAATTTGTTCCAAATAGATTGTATCGTACTGTTTTACGAGATGATAACTGACTTGATCGATGAATTCCCGCTTTTGACAGCAGTGAAAACGATAGAGGCGAGCGACTTTTCCTTTTAGCTTCTGATAATTCCGTGCCTGAGTCAAAAGGATTTTTTTCCGTTTGACCGCCGTAGCTTTCACCTGAAGTTTGCGTTCTGCTCGTGTCAGCTTCTGTTTTGTTTGGATCGCATGCTCACAAGTGACCGGTACCGATTGGTTGGCTTTGATCAGCTGCTGCGGATCATAAACAACTGCGATAGACGCTTGCTGTTTCGGGAGTGGTGTGATCTCTTCCAAACAAAGAATCGAGATATAAAACTCTTCATTGTTTTTCGCTGAGATCGTTGCCGATTTGATTTTCCCTTTGATTTCTCGATGCTTTTTTACTGGAACCAGTGTTTTGAGCTTTGGCAGCTTGATTTGATCCTCTTCAAAGTAAATGGTGTGCTGCTGATTATTCGTAGTATACGATTGCCAAATACTTTTTTTGGTTTTCATTTTTGGAAAGCCAGCCCGCTTTTGAAAGTAATTTCGAAACGCTCGGTCCAGATTCCTTTGTGCATTCGCCAATGCCAAACTATCGGTCTCCTTCAAAAAAGGATACTCCTTTTTTAGTTTGGCTGGCGTCAACCCTTGCTTTGCTTCATTGTTGGCCAGCTCCTCCATCTTCGCCTCCAGCAGTTGATTGTACGTAAACCGAACACAGCCGAAGGTTTCGATGAAAAACTGTTTTTGCTGTCCATTAGGATAGATCCGAAATTTGTATGCTTTTAAAACACCCAGTTTCATCTCCTCCTAACACTCCCTATACCTTTGACGCTAGTTCCCCTTTTTTTGTGCTAACTTTTCTTGGTAGATCTTGGCTTCTTGTTTCGTGGCATAAACGAAATGTCCTGGTGCGATCTCTTCCATTGCTCGTTCTTGGTTATCGTTTGGTTCGCTGACGTATTTGATCCGTTTGCGTTGACGCTCATGGTCAGGATCTGGCAGCGGAATCGCTGATAAAAGACTTTCAGTATACGGATGGACCCCGTAATGATAGATTTCATCACTGGTTCCTACTTCTAGCAGTTTGCCGTTGTGCATCACGCCGATCCGATCGCTGATGTGTTTGACCATCGATAAATCATGGGCGATAAACAAGTACGTCAATTTATGTTCTTCTTGCAGATCTTGCAGCAAGTTGACAACTTGGGCTTGGATCGAAACATCCAATGCCGAGATCGGTTCATCACAAATGATGAATTTTGGATCGACGGCTAATGCTCGGGCGATTCCGATCCGCTGACGTTGTCCCCCTGAAAATTCATGAGGATAACGGGTTCCATGACTTGGGTTTAGTCCGACGGTTCGCAAGAGTTCATCCACCCGATCATTGCGTTCTTTTTCATTTTTAGCTAATCCGTTGATATCGATCCCTTCGGCAATAATGTCGCGAACTTTCATCCGTGGATTCAAGGAGGCATAAGGATCTTGGAAGACCATTTGAACTTCCCGGCGAAAATCAGCCAGCGGTTTCTTTCCTTTGATTTTCATAACATCTTGTCCATCAAAAAGAACTTCGCCTCCGGTAGGATTATTCAAACGAATCACCGTCCGTCCAGTGGTCGATTTTCCGCTTCCGGATTCACCTACTAGACCAAAGGTTTCTCCTTCATAGATTTGGAAGGAGATATCATCGACGGCTTTGACTTCGTCTTTGCGGCCAACGTTAAAATATTGTTTGAGATTCTTTACTTCAAGTAAAACTTTTTCCAACCGTTTCTCCTCCTTTAGACAGATGCCTGAGTATTTTTTTCTTGGAATTTTTTCCAGCGAATCAAGATCTCATCCGGCGGAGTTACCTTCGGTGCTTGCGGCGCTAACAGCCAAGTTGCTGCTTTGTGGGTCGGTGAAACATCAAAGAACGGCGGTTGCTGTTCTGCATCGATCTGCAAAGCAAATTCGTTTCGTGGATAAAAAGCGTCCCCGGTTGGCGGGTCCAACAGATCCGGCGGTGAACCAGGAATCGCGTACAAACGATCGCCTGTCCCTTCTAACGTTGGCATCGAACCCAACAAGCCCCAGGTGTATGGATGTTGCGGGTTGTAGAAGATTTCTTCTGCGGTGCCCACTTCGACGATTTTCCCACCATACATCACGGCTACTCGGTCAGCCACATTGGCAACGACACCCAAGTCATGGGTGATAAAGACGATGGACGAATTGATTTTCTTCTGAATATCTTTTAATAACTCTAAGATCTGTGCTTGGATCGTTACATCCAATGCAGTCGTCGGTTCATCTGCAATTAAGATCTGTGGGTAACAGATCAGCGCGATCGCAATAACGATCCGCTGCCGCTGACCACCCGAAAATTGATGCGGATAATTTTTCAAGCGTTTCTCAGCATTCGGGATGCCGACAAGGTTCAGTAATTCCAACGCTTGTCGCAAGCCCTCTTTTTTACTGATTTTGTTGTGCTTCATCAATGACTCTGCCACTTGCTTGCCAATCGGCATCGTTGGGTCTAGTGAAGTCATTGGATCTTGGAAAATCATGGCGATTTCCTTGCCACGGATTTTTTGCAGTTCTTTTTCGGATTTTTTCAAAATGTCCGTCCCATTGAAGAGGATCTGGCCATTATCGACATTGGCATTGCTGGCTAACAACCCCATGATACTGCGGGTTGTCACGGACTTGCCACTCCCGGATTCGCCCACGATCGCCAAGGTTTCTCCTTTGTATAGATCGAAACTGACATCGCGGATCGCTTGGACTTTCCCAGCAAAGGTGTCAAAAGAAATTTCTAAGTTTTTCACTTCTAAGACTTTTTTCATAGCAATCACTCTTTCATTTTCGGATCAAAGGCATCACGCAAACCGTCTGCCAGCAAATTGAACCCAATCATAATCACAGACAAGGTCACAGCCGGTACCCACATTTGGTAAGGCAGGAACAAGAAGGTTTTGTAGCCATCGCTTAGTAGCATCCCTAAAGATGCTGAAGGTGGTTTTAATCCTAGCCCAATAAAGCTTAGGAAGGCCTCGAAGAAAATCGCCGAGGGAATACTGAACATCATTTGTACGATGATCACGCTGGAAATATTTGGTAATACGTGTTTCATCGCAATCTTGAGACGGCTTTCCCCCAGCGTTGTTGCGGCTAAAACGAATTCCTGATCTTTTAGTTTCATTGTTTGGGCCCGTACGATCCGCGCCATTGGAATCCAGTTAGTGATCGCCATTGCTGCCACGATCGAGAAGATCCCAGGTTCGAAAACTACCAGCATTAAGATCATTACCACTAAGTTGGGAATACCTGATAAGATTTCTAGGAAACGTTGCATCACATTATCGATTCGTCCACCTAAAAGACCAGAGATCAAACCATAGGTTACACCAAAGATGATATCTAGCATCGCTGCGATAAACGCAATCAATAAGGAGATACGTGTCCCTACAAATAGACGACTCAATAAGTCACGACCTAATCCATCCGTTCCTAAAAGGAAATATGTCCCGTCAGGTACATTGGCAGCTGCATACTTATCTACTAGCTCTCCTCCCACCATCGCATAGCCGTTTAAGCCATTGATGTTGATACCGGGAATTTTCGGCGGCAGATTTGTAAAGGTCACATTTTGCGCGGTCGGATCATGTGGCGAGACAAAAATGGTAATGATTGAGATCGTAATAATGATCAGCAACAAAATGATTGAGAAAACCGCGGCTTTGTTCTTTTTCAAACGACGCCACGAATCTTGGAAAAAGGTTAATGAGGGGGTTGCGATCGCTTCACGCTCTTCATTGGTATTTTTTTGTAACGGTTGAAATTTGGCTGCATCGATGGCAGCAACATCATTTGCTGTGTAAGGTTTCTCTGCCATTAGCCACGACTCCCTTCTGAAACTCGGATCCGCGGATCAACGATTCCATATAAAATATCAACAACAAGAATCACAAAGACCAACATTGCGGAATAAAGGATCGTTACCGCCATGATCGTCGGATAGTCATTGGTCATGATTGATTTTACGAACTGTTCACCGATACCCGGGATCGCAAAAATATTTTCTACGACAAGGGAACCAGTCATCAAACCGACAGCTAGCGGTCCTAACAACGTCAATAACGGAATCAAACTATTCCGCAAACCGTGCTTGAAGGCAATTTCCCAGCGGCTCAACCCTTTTGCTCGTGCCAACTCGACATAATCACTATGCAGCACTTCCACCATCTCGGTTCGAATAAACCTAGCGGAATCCGCTAACGGCGACATCGCTAAGGCGACGGTCGGTAAGATCGTGCTGGCAAAGGTCTCCCACTTGGCAATCGGCAAGATCCCTAGTTTGATGGCAAAAATATATTGCAGCAAAACGGCAAAGACAAAGTTAGGGATCGAACGCCCTAAGATCGCCACTAAGGTAGACGTTGTGTCGACCCAAGTATTTTGTTTCATTGCAGAGATCGTTCCTAAAATAATCCCAAAGAAGGTACCAAAGATGATCGCTTGTAGTCCTAGTTGCAGTGAAGGTCCGATTCTTCCTGATAATAAATTCGCTACTGGCTGGTTTTTAAATTGGAAAGAGATCCCAAAGTCACCTTTTAGTAGATTGGTCAAATAAAGCCAATATTGGGTAATGATCGGTTTGTCCAATCCTGCTTGCTCATTTAGCAAGGCAATTTGTTCTGGACTTAATTTTTCAGCATTCGTATATGGTGTTCCTGGCAAAAATTGCATCAAGAAAAAGGTGATCGTGGCAATCAGCCATAATGTTAAGACCATGTAGAACACTCGTTTCAATAAATATTTCAAAAAGCTGTTCACGCAGTTTCCCCCTTAAGTATTTTGACTTCTATTCAATAATTATGTAAATTAACATAGTACGAATCATTAAAAAGGAGTCAGATCATGAAAATAAAAAAAAGTAGTGGGCTCATACCCCTCCTATGCCTCGCAATTTCTGGCGGATGGTTAGCCATAAAAAATGAATTTTCCATAGCAGCTCTTTCAGATGCCCTTTTCTTGTGGGCGCTGTTCTTTTTGATCATTGGCGGTTTTTTATGGGTATTTGCTTCTGGTTTCTTTGACCATTTTCAATATTCCATGAAGAAAGCTTTTTCCAAAAATAAAACAGATTATCTGAAATTATCCCAAGTCGGCAAACAGAGTTACGCCTTTTGGTTATGGCCTGGTGTCTTCTTGTTATTCCTTTCATTGCTCTTTTTAATGATTGCTACTAGTTAATTTCATTCTTATAGTTTTACTCATTGAAATGAGAAGCAAAAGGCTGAGACAAGAAATTGTCCCAGCCTTTTCTTCGGCATTTCAAGTCAACTACTCGTGATTATTCGATTGATGTCCACTTGTAGTCGTATTGTGCGCCCGCTGCGTGAGCAACAACACCTTTGACTTTTGTTGCACGTAAATGTGCTTCCGCTTTTTGATAAACTGGAATGACACCTTGTTCATTCATAATGATTTTTTCTGCATTGACTAAATCTTCCCAACGTTTGTCAGGGTCATTGGCATTGGTCGTACCTGCTGCTTTTACAGCTGCATCGTATTCTTCACTGCTCCATTGACCACGGTTGTATGAGTTACCTGTCGTAAACAAGTCAGTAAAGCTACTTGCATCGGCATAGTCAGCACCCCAACCGCCCATTACTGTATCAAAATCACCCGCATTTGAACGATCCAAACGAACAGAGAATGGAACTGGACTTAACGTGACTTTCACACCGTCCAATGTTTTTTCGATCGTGTCTTGCAAGTACTCAATGATTTTCTTGGTTGAGTCTGTATCAGAAGCTAAGATATCAAATTCTAATGAATCGATTCCTAATTCTTCTTTGGCTTTTTCCCAATATTCTTTTGCTTTCTCTTGATCGTAGCTAATGACGCTGCCAGCTGCTTCTGTGAAGTCTGTATGATCGCCAGGGCTGAAAGTCATGCCTTCTGGAACCAAACCACTTGAAGCAATTGAACCATCACCTAAGATGGATGTTACTAAGGCATCACGGTCGATCGCATAAGAGATTGCTTTACGCAAATTTTCGTTACGGAAAGGTGAATCTTCATCACGTTGATTCAATTCTAAGTAAGAAGTCGTTGCTTCTGGTTGAGAAACGAATGCTTCGTCGTTAGCCATCTGTTGCGCCAGTTCACCTGTTAGGATGACATCATCTGCTTGACCATCTTGGAAAAGATTCAAGGCAGTTGAGGATTCTTTCACGACGCTTACGTTGATCGTTTGTAATTTAACAGTGTCTTTGTCCCAATACTGATCGTTCTTTTCATAAGCCCATTCTGTATCCGTTCCTGGTCCATCAAAACCAGTCAGGACAAATGGTCCATTATAAACGGCATTGTCGCTTGTTGATGCATATTGATCGCCATTTTCTTCCACTACTTTTTGATTTTGTGGGAAGAATGATGGGAATGCTAATAAGTAATCAAAGTAAGGTGTTGCTTTTTCTAGGGTGATTTCTAATTCATAATCCCCCACTGCTTTGATGCCTAGCTCTGATGGATCCGTATCGCCAGCTGTGATGGCATCCGCATTTTTGACTGGTGAAAATAGATACGCATATTCTGATGCAGTTTCAGGTTTGACCGTCCGTTGCCAGCCATAAACATAATCCGCTGCTGTAACAGGGTCACCATTTGACCATTTCGCATCTTCACGCAATTTGATCTTGTAAGTTAGTCCATCCTCGCTGACTTCAGCTGCTTCAGCTGCACCAGCAGGTTGTGGTGTGCTGTCAGCATCCAAACGATACAGTCCTTCATATACATTGTTCAATGCACTGAAGCTGATCGTATCGGTTGCTAATGAAAGATCCGCACTTGGCATTTCTTGTGAAACCACTACGTTAAATACTTGTTCTGCGTTGCTATCGCCGCTAGTTGCTGTGTCATTGCTTGAACTATTTGTTCCGCCTGTTGTACAGCCGGCTAACACCACGCCACACACAGCTACTAAACCATAGGCCCATTTATTTTTCATCCTGTCCTACCCCTTAATTGAATTAATTTTCAGAATAATCATTCGATTTCTGAAGTTAGATAAGATTTTAATTAATAATTATTAAAAAAGCAATCCCTTTTTCGATAAAAAACACCTTTGGAAGAAAGTTTTCTTGGTATTTACTTACCTTACTCTCATCAAACATTCGTTAAATGCTATTTTTCCTTTCTTTATTTATAAGAAATAAAGCGAAAAAAATAATAAAAAAACATGGTTAAATGTAACTTACATTCATTTTCTGTCTGCTTTTTTCATTTCAGTCATCAAAATGAGAAATGTCTGATAGAAAAGTAAACATGCAGAAAACAAGGATGATTTCTTATCAAATTCAGACAAAAAAGACCTGATCGCATGCTTACTGATCAGGTCTTTTCATTTTAAGAACTTTTGTTTTGTCCTCGAAAGGATGTCCTTCAATGATTAATGGATCGCGCCGCCAATCGCTTTTAAATCTTCTTTGTCGGCATAATCAACGATAGCTTCCACTGCTGCAGTTAATCCTTTGGCGATGTCTTCGATGCTCATTGCAGGCTGTCCTGCTTTATCGACGACTTGCTGAGGAATAAATGGCACGTGAATAAAACCGCCTTTCATTTCAGGGTATTTTGTATCGATCATGTATTGTACTTGATACATGATGTGGTTGCAGACGAAGGTTCCAGCAGTATTAGAAACGGCTGCAGGTATTCCTGCTTTTTTCATATTTTCTACCATTGCTTTGATTGGCAGTTGTGTGAAGTAGGCAGGCTTTCCTTCTGTTTGGATCGCTTCATCGACGGGTTGATTGCCTTCATTATCAGGAATCCGGGCATCATCCACATTGATTGCCACTCGTTCTGGTGAGATGGCAAACCGGCCGCCCGCTTGACCGATGTTTAAGACGACATCTGGGTGGACCTCTTCAATTTTCTCTTCGACGATCGCCGCTGATTTCCCAAATACAGTGGGGATCTCTACTTTCACGATCTGTGCACCATGAATTGTATCTGGCAGTAATTTCACTGCTTCTAAGGCAGGATTGATTGCTTCTCCGCCAAATGGATCAAATCCGGTAATTAATAGTTTCATTTCCATCATCCTTCCATCTCTGTTTTACCACTAAAATGCCCAAAAGTACATTAAAGCGATGTGGATCACTAACAATAATAAAGCAATTGGGGCTTGTGCTTTAATGACACCATTAGGGTCTTTCATCTCTAACAAAGCCACTGGCAGTGCATTGAAATTGGCTGCCATCGGGGTCAGCAACGTGCCGCAAAAACCAGCGGTCATTGCTAAAGCACCAGCAACAACTGGATCGCCGCCTTGCGCCATTACGAAAGGTACGCCAATACCGGCAGTTATAACGGTAAATGCTGCAAAGCCATTTCCCATGATCATAGTAAAGATCATCATTCCTAAACAGTAAGCCACGACACCGATAAAACGATTGCCTTCTGGCACGACGCCAGAGATTCCTTGAGAAATCACATCACCAACACCAGCAGCGTTAAAAATGACACCTAGTGCTGCTAATAACTGCGGCAAGATACCGGCAGTTCCGACTTGGCGAAGCATCCGGTCGGAATCGTCTAACACTGTTTTTGGTTTAGCGGAAGTTAGCACGACTGCCAACAAGAGTGCTAAGATCGACGCGATCCCGATCCCCACTTGGCCCCCTAATGGTGTATAAGAAATCACCACAGCGATCAATGCCAAGCTGATACATGGTACGAAGATCGTACTACCGATCCGTTTTGCTGACGCTTCGGCTTTTTCATCATCAACGTCGACGATTTTACCGATCTGTACTTGTTTGAAGAAGGTCAAACAGCCCATCAAAACGATCAAAATTCCGTCCACAAGATACGGCAAAAAATTTCCGAAAGCAAAGACGACCCCTAGCAGTAACCAAAAGGCAGAGGTGCCCAATCGTGTAGGATGGTCTGCTTCACGAAAAACCCGGACAGCCGTCATGATCGACAGCAGCCCAATCAAGATATAAAAGAATTCTAGTAATCCGTTAACGATTCCTTCCATCTATTTCTCCTCCTTCTTGCCATATTTTTTTGCTAATTTGCGATCAAAGAGCAAGTTCGATAACGTGGCAATAACTAAGACGATCAATGCGATCGGCAATGATGCTTGAGCGATCGAACTAGCTGCCACATCATATCCAAGTGATTGCAACGTTCCTACGATCAACAGCACACCAGAAGCAGCCACGAAGGTATTTTGCGCAAAGAAATTCCCGAAATTTTCATTAGCGGCAGCCCGAGCTTTGATTTTTTCCTGATCTTTTTCATCCAGTTCCCCAAATTTATTTTCCCCAGCAGCTTGCGCCATCGGGTTAACGATTGGGCGGATAAATTGCGTATGTCCTTGGATCCGAATAGAGAAAAAGCCAGCAAGTTCCCGAATAAATAAGTACAAACTCAAAAACTTCCCTGGTGTTAAGCCTTTGATTTTTTCAATCAATATGACGGCCTGCTGTTTCAAGCCAAAACGTTCCGACAAGCCGACCATTGGTAATGTCAACAAGAACAGTGTAACGAGTCGATTATTGACAAACGCTTCTCCTAACATTGTTAAAAAATCAACAACAGAAATTCCCGATACAAGCGCGGTGACAAAACCAGCAACGATTACGACAGCAATAGTATCTAGCTTCAGCAAAAAGCCGACTAAAATAACTAGAATACCAATTAATTTAATCCATTCCATCAAATCATCCTTTCACAGTAAGTTATTTTTAATGAATACCAGCTTTTAGTATAATCTATTTTTTTCTTGTAAAACAATGTTTTTTGAATTTTCTTTACAGGAATACGCTTTCTTTAAGGCGTTTTTTAATTGCTTAGATAATAAAAAACCAAAAGAAGAACTGCGCTTGTGCAGTCCTTCTTTTGGTTTTTTTTGTTTAAGAAGCAGAAGCTTCTTTTTTCATTTGTTTGCTTCGCAGCTGTCCGCATGCTGCGTCGATATCTGTCCCATGTTCTTTACGAATCACACAGTTGATGCCGTTTTTCTTTAAAATGTCATAAAAAGCTAACACATCGGCTTTTTTACTTCGAGCATATTGGTCATGCTCACTCACTGGGTTATAAGGAATCAAGTTGACGTAAGACAATTTCTTTTTATCCTTCAATAATGCTGCCAACTGACGGGCATGTTCCGGTCGGTCGTTGACATGATCCAGCATGATATACTCAAACGTGATGCGACGATTGGTTTTTTCTAAATAATAATCGACCGCTGCCATCAGTTTTTCAATCGGGAAGCTCCGATTGATCCGCATCATGGAGGTTCTGACTTCATTATTTGGGGCATGCAGCGAAATCGCTAGGTTCACTTGCAAGCCGTTCTCCGCAAACTCTTTGATTTTATGCGCCAAGCCGCTGGTTGACACGGTAATATGCCGCGCACCGATCGCTAAACCTTTTGGGTCGTTAATGATCTGCAAGAAATGCATCACATTGTCATAGTTATCAAAGGGTTCGCCGATCCCCATGACGACTACGTGAGAGACCCGTTCTCCCTCGTTGCGTTCATCAAAATAGTGTTGTACTAACATGATTTGAGCCACGATCTCGCCTGCTGTTAAATCCCGCTGTTTCTTTAATAACCCACTGGCACAAAAGGTACAGCCGATGTTGCAACCGACTTGGGTCGTCACACAAACCGACATGCCATACTCTTGACGCATCAAGACCGTTTCAATCATGTGATTGTCGGGCAATTGAAATAAATACTTGACGGTCCCATCACTGGCTTCTTGTACCACCATCTGCTTCAGGGGATTGATCACAAAGGCTGCCGTCAGTTTCTCAATCAAAGGTTTCGGTAAATTGGTCATTTCTTCAAAGCTGGTTACTCGTTTTTCATAGAGCCACTCCCACACTTGGTTGGCTCGAAATTTCTTTTCATTTTGTTCAGTTATCCACAAAGATAGATCTGATTTGGTAAGTCCATAAATCGATGGGTTCACTTTTTTCCCTCTTTTCAAACTAGTCGCTACATACTATAACTGAATTCTTTGTGAAAAGCAACCGTACCTTGGTTGTTTGTCAAAGCAAAACCGTTGCTCTACTGCGCTGGTTGATCATTTTTTCGATGCTCAATGTTCCCATCCATCACGCCATCTTACTTGAAATAGCTCTCACAAACATTTTAGTCATAAAAAACAAGCAGTGAATGAACCAACTCCTGTGAAATAAATGGAGCAGCTCTTTCCTGCTTGTTTGCTTTTCCTTGAAGAGATACTCTCTCATGGGCACTGCTTTCTTCACATGATCACCCTTCAAAAGAAAGGACTCGGCCTTCTTTGGCGGTCAACATCCCCCGTTGCGGTGGCTGTAGCTGTAAATAAAGCTGGAGTGACATTTCTAATATCAGTTCTTTGTCTCCTTGTTGAAAAACGCCGTAATAATGGGTCTGTTCCCGTTTCTCTTCATATGTATGACTGACAAGGTAATACCCTTGTTCCATGGTTTCGTTGCGCTTTTTGGTTTCTGAAAGAAAACGGCGAATATGTTTATAAGTAAAGAGAATCAATAAAATGACAACTACTATTAATACTACATACCCCATTGCTTGTTTTACACCTCGATCGTTGATGTAGCAAAGGTCGGCTCCACACCAATACTGATCATCAAAGCAGCATCGACTTCACACATCACTTTATCGTCTAAATGACAAACTTTTTCTTTCAACCGACTTTTGTCGATCGTGCGGATCTGTTCCATCAAAATGACGGAGTCTTTGCCAATCCCTGTGCAAGAAGCGGAAATCCCAATGTGGGTTGGTAATTTCGGCTTCGCCATTTTTGCCGTGATCGCCGCAATGATCACGGTGGGACTGAAGTGATTGCCCAAGTCATTTTGAATGATCAAGACCGGTCGTATTCCGCCTTGCTCCGATCCAACGACTGGTGAAAGATCGGCAAAATAAATATCTCCCCTTTTTACCATAGGACCACCCTAACTTTTATATTCTCGCGGAACCCTTGCTGAGAGGGTGCACGCTACTTCATAGTGAATCGTTTCTAACTGGTCTGCAACATCCTGCATCGTAATTCGTTTCCCATGATTCTCACCAATCAACGTGACCGTTGTACCGACAGCAAAGGCTCGCGGCAAACGAATCATCAGTTGATCCATACACACCCGACCGACGATTTCACAAGGTTCACCTTCTACTAAGAGTGAGAAGCCTTGCATTTTTCGTAACCAGCCATCCGCATAACCGATAGGCACAGTGCCGATCCATTCCTGATGGGGCGTGATATATGTCTCACCATAGCCAATCCCCGCTCCTTTTTCAAGTAATTTCACTTGGATCAGTTCAGAAACAAGTGAAAGGGCTGGTTTTAAGGAAAATGGTTCCTTCAATGCATGACCTGACGGATTCAATCCATACATCGCGATCCCAAAACGGACCATATTTCCAACGGCCTCTTTGTGCCACAAGGAGGTCGCGCTATTGCCTGTATGTATATATGTCGGCAAATAAGGCAAAACAGTTAAGACTTCTTTAAACCGCTGGTGCTGTGTTTCCCAATAAGTTGTATCAGCTTGATCGGCTGTGGAGAAATGGGTAAAGATTCCTTCCCAATCAAATGTGGGATGAGTTTCCAACCAAAGAACGGCTTGAAGCACTTCTTCTGGGGTCAAAAAACCGATTCTCCCCATGCCGGTATCCACTTTGACATGTACTTTAAGCGGTGTCTTTATAGGATTCTCCTCCAAATAAGTACCGGCTTCTACCAACCAGTCCATCGAAGCGACTGGAAAAGAAAAATCGTATTCTGCAAGTAAGGGAATATCTTGCACGTTCACAACCCCTAAAATCAGCAGCGGGTCAGTGATTCCTGCTTCTCGCAATTCGATTGCCTCATCGATCGTCGCAACGCAAAAACCGGCTGCACCGCCTTCTTTGGCTGCTTGAGCAGTTTGTACCGCTCCGTGCCCGTACCCATTGGCTTTTACCACCGCAAAAAGAAACGTCTCGCTTGGTAAGTGAGCAATCTCATTTTTGATGTTTTCGGTAATCGCGGTCGTATCAATAATCGCTTTCGTTGGTCTATGGTAAGCAACCACCATTTCCAGTTCCTTCTTTCTACTAATGCTTGATCAGACAAACAAATTAAGTTGGTTTTATGTAGTCGGCTGTTCGTCCATAAAGTATCGTCGTTTTTTCACCAAGTGACGACTTCCACTCAGGTTACTCACTATCCGATAATTCTAAGATAATTTGTGCAAAGGCAGTATCATTTGTATGGGTGATACTGACAAACGTTTTTTCTAAAGGGTGCGGTGCTTTGGTAACGATCGGTGCACCGAATTCATTGGTCAAGACTTCAATATCATGAAAAGAAACTTTGCCGATCCCCGTCCCCCAAGCTTTCGAGAACGCTTCTTTGCAGGCATAGCGCCCCCCGAGGAACTCTACCTGACGTTTCAGGGGCAAACGGGCAAATAATTTTGCTTCCTTCTCCGTTAAAATACGCGTTATAAACTGAGGTTTTTTTTCAATTAATTCTTTCATTCGAAGCAGCTCGACTGCATCGATCCCGATTCCTTTAATCATTCTTCTCGCTACCTTTACTTAAGATAGGGGTTTCCAAATTGGAATTGGCCCTTGTTTAGCTAGTTACCATTCTACCAAAAAAATGGCGAATTACCATTCAAATCTGACGAGTTTATACGGAGATTAAGATTTTCAATCACTCGTATTTGTTTTTTATATAAAAAAGACCTTGCAAGTTTCCTTACAAGGTCCACAAAATCAATTAGTCTTGGTTATTTCTGATAACGAAACCGCGTTTTTTGTCGTTGCTACGGCGATTGTTTTTACGGGCACCATCTTTTGAATAGTTACCACGGGCTTTATTGCCGTTGCCGCCGCCACGGTTCCCACCGTTTTCTTTGCGGTTACGATTGCCGCCATTGCTGTTATTGCTGCGACGTCCGTTTTTATTGAATGATTTTTTTCCTTGAGGTAATGGGCGTTCTGGTGTAATTTTGACTGGTTCTAAATCAGCTGGATCTTTCGCCATTGTTTTTAGAAGCAGTGCTGCTAAATCTTGTGCAGAATAACGCTCCAAAAGATCGTCGGCTGCTTGCAAGTATTTATCCAAACCATTTTCATCCAATTTTGTTTCAACAGATTCGATTGCGGCACCTAATTGACCTTTAAAAGCTTCTTTTTCGGTTGGTGGGCGCATTGGTGTCATCCGTTTTTTCGTTAAGTTTTCAATGACATGCAAGTAGCTCATTTCGTTTGGTGTAACGAAAGTCACTGACATTCCGCCTTTTCCGGCACGACCTGTACGTCCGATCCGGTGAACATAGCTTTCAGGATCTTGAGGGATATCGTAGTTGTAAACGTGTGTAACACCAGAAATATCTAATCCGCGAGCTGCTACGTCTGTGGCAACTAAGATATCTAATTGACCACTCTTAAATGAACGTAAAACGCTCATTCGTTTTTGTTGAGAAAGGTCCCCATGAATGCCTTCAGCTTTGTAGCCACGGGCTTCTAAACCACGTGCCAATTCATCAACGCGACGTTTCGTACGACCGAAAACGATCGTCAATTCTGGTGATTGCACATCCAACAAACGAGTCATGACATCGAATTTTTCGTAATCTTTTGAGCGAACATAATATTGATCAATCAAATCAGCGGTCATTTCTTTGGCTTTGATTTGAACATGTTCAGGCTCTTTCATGAATTTCACGCCGATATTTTTGATTGCTGGCGGCATTGTTGCTGAAAATAGTAACGTTTGACGAACATCTGGCACTTGGCTGATGATTTTTTCAATATCTTCCAAGAAGCCCATGTTCAACATTTCGTCTGCTTCATCTAATACAAGCGTTTCAACCGTACCTAATTTTAAGGTGTGGCGGTTGATATGGTCTAACATACGTCCTGGCGTACCAACTACGATATGGGGACGATCTTTTAATTGACGGATTTGACGGCCGATATCGGCTCCACCGTAAACTGCTTGAACGCGAATTTTTTTGTCTTTACCAAGACGATACAATTCTTCTTGGGTTTGGATCGCTAATTCACGGGTTGGGGCAATCACTAATCCTTGTAGTTGATGGTTCGCTGGGTCGATTTTTTCTAACATTGGCAAACCAAATGCGGCGGTTTTACCAGTACCGGTCTGTGCTTGACCGATCACGTCTTTGCCTGCTAAGGCTAATGGAATCGTTGCTTCTTGGATGGGTGTTGCTTCTTCAAAGCCGGCACGCTCAACAGAAGTCAATAATTCGTTGGATAATTCTAGATCTTTAAATTTCAAATGGATCCTCCTAGGCTGGTCATCTTTTCGATGCCTGTTTTTCTATCATCGAAGCGTAGGTTAGTTCTTCAGAAACACAAGAGTAGTCCCATTTACTCTTATCTTTCTCTCGGTACCGAAAAACCGCTTCACGAAGGCATTATAAAAGGCTAAAACAAGTGTTGTTTGTCTCAGCCATCATTTTATCTCAAAACGTCAATGTTTTTTACAGTAATCATTCTGTGCTTCATCTTTCGGCGTTAGATAAGTATAACACGTTTTGAAAGTTTCAGCAAGATTTCAACTCCGCTTTACATTCCTTTTAGTGCATCAACGACTTCGCTCAAGCCCATGCCATTGCTCCCTTTGATTACCAAGCTGTCGGAAGGTTCTAAAGTTTCCTTTAAGGAGGCGATCAGTTGTAGTTTTTCATCTGTCGCAAAATAGCGCACCTTGTCAGCCAGTGGTGACTGAGCTAGTCGTTTTTGCAATGCTTGCATTTCTTTGCCATAAAGAAAAACTAGTTGGAACGAGTCATCTAAATGTGCGGCCATCTGCTCATGCATTTGTGCAGAATCTGGTCCTAATTCAAGCATATCTGCCAATACGGCGATCCGTCGGCCTTCTAACGGCAATTTGCGGAAACTATCCAATACGAGACCCATGGCAGTCGGATTGGCATTGTATATATCGCTCAAAATCGCTGCTCCATTACCGGCAGTCACCCATTGGGTCCGATTTTTCGTTAATTGAAAATGCGCCAAGCCCTCCTTGATGGCTTCATTTGATACACCAAAATGACGTCCTAAACCAATCGCGATCAAGGCATTTTTGACATTATAACCGCCTAATACCGGTAAGGTAAAAGTCGTACCTGCTACCGTAAAAATCGTTTGATCTTGCGATTCCTCTACGATGTCTCCTTGCAGATCTCCCTCTGTTAAGCCAAAAGTTTCAATGGTCTGCGTCAAGTTAGGAACAAAGGGGTCTAACAATGGTTCATCCACCGGCATCATAAAGAAGCCGTCTTTTTTCAATCCTGCGGTGATCTCCATTTTGGCTTTGGCGATCCCTTCTCTGGACCCTAAGTTTTCAATGTGGGCTTCGCCAATCAACGTGATAGCAGCAGCATCAGGTTCTGCTAAGCGCGAAAGGACTTCGATCTCTCCTGCATGGTCCATTCCCATTTCTAAAATCAACACTTGCGTATCTTCTGGTGCATGCAAGATAGTCAAAGGCACGCCTAGTTCATTGTTATGATTACCTTGAGTTTTGTAGGTCTGGTATTTTTGTGCCATAACCGCGTCTACCATATCTTTTGTGGTTGTTTTCCCATTACTTCCGGTAATAGCGATGATTTTTGGCGCAAGTTTTTCTTTGTAGGCTCGTGCTAACTGTTGGAACGCTTTGACAGTATCCGTGACGGGGATCACAAGGATGCCTTGCGGTGGTTGGATGGTGGGATGACTCCACAATGTCGCGATCGCACCATTGTCTTTGGCTTGTTGGGCAAATTCATGTCCATCCCGAGTCCCCGCCAAGGGAACAAAAAGACTGTTTTCTTTGATTAGACGGCTGTCAAACTCCACAGAGGCAAGTGGTGTCTCATTTTCAATTGGCTGACCAAATACGGCAGCGGCTTCTTTTACAGTAAAATTCATCAGGTTCGCTCCTTTTTTACAAAAAAAGAAAGCACAAGATCGCTTCAAGTATTTTCCTTGAGTTGAGCTGGCTTTCTTCCTGCTATTTATTCTGCTTCTTTTTCATTCTCTGCTTCAACTTCTGCTTCTTCCACATTCGTCAAGAAAGAACGTCTTTGGTTGAAACGATTCATCCCTAATTGGATCAATTCTTCAATCAAATCACCATACGGCAATCCGGTCTTCTCCCATAACAGTGGGTACATGCTGAATTCAGTGAATCCCGGCATCGTGTTCAGCTCATTTAAAAAGAGCTCGTTTTTATTGGTCAAAAAGAAATCACAACGGCTCAACCCACTGCCGCCCAACATCGTATAGGCTTTTTTCGCAAACTCTTGGGCTTTGGCTTGTGTTTCTTCGGGAATTTGCGCAGGAATCTGCATCTCGATTCGGTTGTCAATGTATTTGGAATTGTAATCATAAAACGCAACATCTTTTACGATTTCTCCCGGCATGGTGGTCCGCACGTCTTCGTTTCCAAGAACAGCGACTTCGATCTCACGGGCTTCGATTCCTTGTTCAACGATCGCTCGGGTATCGTAGCGATACGCTTCTTGCAACGCATTTTGCAGTTCTTCGCGGTTCTCGGCTTTCGAGATACCGACACTTGATCCCATGTTGGCTGGTTTGACAAACATCGGATAAAGGAGACTGCCTTCGCATTGATCGAAAATCTTTTTCGGATTTTCTTTCCACGCATTTTTCAAGACTGGTACATACGGAACTTGCGGAATTCCCGCAGCTTGCAAGATGTACTTGGTCATGATTTTGTCCATCCCACAGGCACTAGTCAAGACACCAGCACCGACATAAGGCATTCCGATGGTTTCTAAAAACCCTTGGATCGTGCCGTCTTCGCCGTTTGGTCCATGGAGCAATGGAAAGACGATCGCGTCTTCTTCATAGATGGCCCCAGGTGAAATTTCTTCCCCTTTGGTCTCTTCGTTGGTCAATGCCAAAGTATCTGGTGACGTTGGCGCCTCAGACAATAATGGGCCTTTTAACCAGCGTCCTTCTTTAGTGATCATTACTAATTGAACTTGGTAGTAATTATAATATACAGCATTAACAACTGAAAAAGCGGATAACAGTGATACCTCATGCTCTGCACTGCGTCCCCCGTATAATAAAATGATTTTCAAAAGAATTTCCTCCTGTATTCATTGATTCTACCAAACTAAGTCTTCCACATTTTAGCACAAAATCGACCAACCGGCATTAAATCTTGCAGAAATTTCTTTAAGCTTACACAGTCGTTAGTTGAATGTTTTTCATTTTGTCAGTACTATGAATATATCACGGCACGTTTAAAGAGGTGGGACCTATGACAGAACAAACTGCTCCTTCTAGAAAAGGACGATTAAAACAAATCCTTCAAGTCTTTTTGAAATACAAAGTCGTTCAAAATATCAGCAAACAGCAGCATCCCGAAATGGTGCGTCAAGCGTTTGAAGAATTAGGACCAACATTTATCAAAATCGGGCAGATGCTTTCGGTCCGCAATGACCTGCTTTCCAGCACTTTCGTTGATGCCTTCAAGCAGTTACAAGACAATGTCAAAAGTGATCCATTTCCCAAGGTCAAAGCACTGCTGGAAGCAGAACTACAGCAGCCACTAACGGAAGTTTTTTCCGCTTTTGATGAAATCCCAGTCGCCTCAGCTTCCATCGGACAAGCCCACCGAGCAAACTTGATCAGCGGCAAAGAAGTGATCGTCAAAGTGCAGCATCCGGGAATCATTGCGGCGATTCAAGTGGATCTCGATCTTTTTGAAAAGGCTCTACCGTTGGTTCGTGCAATTCCAGAAGCCAATGTGGTGGATTTAAAAAGCGTGTTAAGCGAAGTCAGACGATCCCTTGCCAATGAAACAAATTTTTTACAAGAGATGAAAAATGCGCAGGAATTCTACCGTAACAATCACCAAAACCCGCAATTGGCATTGCCAAAAGTTTATCCCGAATGGTGCACCCAAAAAGTATTAGTCATGGATTACATGGCCGGTGAAAGTTTGAACTGCTTGCTGACCCGCAGCAATCAAGATATCGTTTATGACAATCAGTCCGTGAAAGCAGTGAAAAAACAAGTGGGAACGCTATTAGTCGAAAACTTTATGAAGCAAGTCTTTGAAGATGGCTTCTTTCACGCTGATCCGCATCCTGGCAATCTTTTTTTACATGTCTTCACAGATCAAACCAACCGACCAAAACCATTCCAAGTCAAACAGCGCGTCGGTGTCCTCGGCGGTGTTGATTATTCATTGAAGTGGCAAGAAGAAGCGATTATGCCGCCTTACCAAGTGATTTTCTTAGATTTTGGGATGATGGGACACTTGGATCAGTCATTACGCAGTCGCTTAGCTGATGCATTGATTGCTTTGTATACCCAAGACACCCAAGAAGTCGGCAAAGCTGTCTTGCGTTTGTGCAACAGCAGCGGCAGTTCCTTTGATGAAGTCGCCTTCTATCAGGATCTTCAAAAATTTGTTGAAAACTACTATAATATGCCGCTAAAGGATATCGACTTGCAAAAAGTGATGGGGGAAGTCATCACGATCTGCCATGATAACCAACTGCAGATGCATCGAGACATCACCTTGCTGATTAAGGCTTTTGGCACCTTGGAAGGTGTGATCAAAGCCTTAGACCCCGAATTATCAATGATGGAAGTCACTCAGCCTTTTGCACAAAAATATTTCTTACAGCAGCTGAGTATTGAAGACGAGGTGAAAAAAAGCGCCTTGGCAACCGCAAAAAGCTTGCGGGCACTTAGCCATCTTCCTGATCGAACCTTGGCTGTCTTAGACACTTTTGCGACTGGTAAACACCGGTTAAATTTAGAGATCCGCGAACAAAAACAGCTATTGGATCGCTTTGATCAGATGGTCAATCGACTGGTGATCGGTATTATTCTAGCTGCGGTCATCCTTGGCTCTTCCTTATTGGTGGTCGCCAGCCCGCAACAAGGAGCCTTCGTCCATCAGATGGGGATCTTCGGATATACCTTGGCATTTTTCGCGATCGTAGCTTTAGTCGGCAAATACTTTTATGATCGTTTTCGTAAGAAATAAATAAGCACCTTCAATTCCCGTGTTTCATGCAGAAGCTGGGTCTTGAGGGTGCTTATTTTGCAAGGGTCTGTCGCAATTCGTTTTCAAAGATTCGTTTGAAGACTTCCCGATCCTCTTTCGTAAAGGGCTTCGGTCCTTTTGTGCGCTTGCCTGCTTTACGCATCTGCGCACCTAAGTAGCGTTGACCTAATAAAAAATCGATCGTTTCTGGCAAATACTCTGTACTGTTATGGTGAAAAACTCGTGCTTTTTTGGGCAAGACTAACGAGGCTAAGCCATAATCTTGGGTGACGAGAAAATCGCCGGGTTCTATCTCCTTCACGATTTCATAATCCGCGCGATCCGAGCCTTTGTCGACATAGACAAAGTGGACATGGGCGGGATAGTCTTTGGTCGTATAATGATCGACACTGGTCACGATCACTACCGGCAGCTGATACTGCTGAGCCAGTTCAATCACTTCATTTTTCACCGGCGAACCGTCGCCGTCAATAAAAAGCCGCATCTGCTTGCTCCTCTCAAAAGTTCCTTCTTTTACAATTACTTCTATTGTAAGAGGAGCACCTAGAAGATGCAAGCAGACTTTGCGGTATTTTCATTTCAGTCTTGCTCAATGAGGGAATAAGAATGACGATCTTTGTCTCACTAACTAGCAGTTACCATACGCAAAGCTCACCTTTCAATTTTAGAAAATGCTCGTTCCTTCAACTCATAAACGACATCGCAAGCCTTTGCTACTTCTTGTTCATGGGTCACTAAGATGATACATTTTTTTTGCTCATGGGCAATTTCTTGAAACAGTTTGACGATTTCTTTAGATGTCGTTTCATCCAAATTTCCAGTCGGTTCATCGGCTACGATCAGCTCATGTTCACAGCACAACGCGCGAACGATAGCGACCCGCTGCTGTTGCCCACCCGATAATTGGGTCACTTTTTTCAGTGCCAGCTCTTCCGTGATGCCAACTTTGGCTAAGTTGGCTAAAGCATAGGCCTTTTTATCGGCTTGCTGCGACTTCGCGATCGCCATGGCTGTGATCACATTGTCCAGTGCCGACATATAAGGCAATAGATTATACGCTTGGAACACGATGGAAACATCTTTGCGGCGGTATTCTCGCAATCCGATTTTTGCTAACGTTTCTTCATTGTAGAAAATCTTTCCTTCTTTCGGTGTATCTAGGCCCGTGATCAGTGACAGGAAAGTTGTTTTCCCCGATCCGCTGGAACCTAAGATCGCATACATCTTGCCAGGTTCAAAGGTCAAATCAACGTCACGAAACAGCGCTTCTGCTTCGCTTTGATACCAATATCCTAATTGTTCTGTTCGTAATGTCATGTCGTTCCTCCTAAGAAACCAAGATTTTTTTCGGATTCAACCGCAAAATGCCCGCGGAAGAGAGTAAGATCGAGCCAAAACTGATCCCTAGACCGAGTAATGCCAATAAACCAATTTGTTGAGGGGAAACGGTGATCTCCAAGGACTCCACTTCTGCTGATTGGGTGAAGGATGGGAAAGAACCACCACGATTTCCGCCCATTTGCGGCATCTCCCCGCCTCCAGGACCAGCGTTTTCAGTGGCTGCTTGATCAGTCGTTGTCTCTGTTTGTTGTGCCAATAATTGCTCTCCGACGGCATTCCCGACAAGATTGCCGCTAGCGGCCGCGATCCCTAAAGCAAACACCATACAGACAAAAATCTCTGTGAAAAACTGTAGGATCACTTTAGCCCGTGACTCGCCTAAAGAGAGCAATACACCAATCTCATAGCGACGTTCCCGAATCGACATCATCACGATCAACGTCAAAATAATGATACCGGCAGCAGCAACTAACACAATAATATTTTTTGCAAAGCTAGCGACATTATTCAATGGTGTCAGCATCGACTGATACATTTGATCGTTGGTTTGAATGCTGTAGGTTTCTGTATCGATCAACCCTTCCGCTTCTTCCACGAATGCTGTCATCTCAGACGGATCACTCAAGGTATAGGTTGCTGAATCAATGGTGTCCTCATTGCCGCTCAACGTATTGGCAAGAGTATAAGAGGCAATGATCGTGTTGGCTGGGTTGAGAAAGTTAAACATTTGGCTCATGCTGTTGCCAACTTCACTCGTTTCATAGATTCCCTTGATCGTCACTTCTACTTCATTGTCCTCTGCATCAGTGATCGAAAACGTATCTCCGACCGCCAAATCATTCGCTTCAGCTAGTGAGGATTCGATCAGGACTTGGTTCGTACCTTCATCCTCAGAAGTAATTCCTTCTCCATCCGTGATCGTCGCTGTTCCTTCCGAAAAAGTCGTATACGCCGCACTGCTTGATACACCAGTGATTTGGAAATCACCCGTACTCATATTCCCACCAGGCATTCCTCCTGGCATACCGTCCATTTGCCCCGTCTCGCTGCTATCGGTTGCTTCTGACTCTGTCGATGAGTCACTGCTGGAGATCGGTTCGATCCCGCTGACGGCATCAGCAGAGGTGCTGACTTCAAAACTATATGAGGCAACCCCGTCTAAATCGGCGATCGCTTGGGCATCAGTAATCGCTACTGGTGTCGATTGAAAACTCCCTGGATCTGGTCGGGTGCTTTGGTCATCGCTGTCAGAAGAAGAGCTCCTTTGCTGAAAAGCCTGCTCGCGGTTTGCTTGCAACGTCACAGTTGCGCCAACACTTTTCTGGGCATTTTCAGTCGCTACTAGTGCCGCACTGCGAATCGTCAGACCCGCCAATACAAAAATCAAGATTGCAGAAAATACGGCGATCAGCAACAGGCTCCGGCCTTTTTTCGCCCATAAACTTTGGAGACCTCGTTTCAAAAAATTCATCTTTGTTCCTCCTGAATAGCTATTTATTGTCTTTCGACTATAAGGATCCTAGCTTAAATTGACCTTAAACCGTCTCCTGATTTTTTGAATCATAGAAACAGACCGCAACGGCTGCCTGCGATCTGTTCGATTTATTGATAACCATTTGGTGATGATCGGTGAAACTTCAACTAACGACCAAAACCACCGCCCATCTGATTGGTTGTCGCTGTTGCACCTGATTGGGTCAAGTTAGCGATAGTATCCGTGACGGACAATGTTCCTAACTCTGTCCCATCACTGAGGGTTCCGCCAGCATAATAACCGGAGACTGCTTGTGCATCATTCGTCCCACCACTGACCAACGTATAGCTGCTATCGGTCAAATCTGGGCTGGAAAGAACCACGTGTTGGTAGCTTTTGCTTGGGGCATAGGACAAGATCGTCTGACCTTGACTGTCCTTTAAGGTCACTAGGGTCTCGGCTGATTGGGTTTGATCGAAACTGATTCCGATCGACTGTTGATTACCACCGCTAACGTTCATGGCCATATCGGTCGTGCCTGCCGCTAACAAGACGCCGCCGGTGAGTTCAAATGTGCCGTTATAGTCCAAAGCACCATTGCCACCGGTCGTTGGACCATTTACGATGACGACGCCATCACTCATGGTGACATTGCCATTACTATCCAGGCCATCCCCTTCGGCATCAATGACCAACGTTCCACCAGTGATCGTGATCTGTTTACTGTCATCCGCGGTATCGCCGCCGCCAGGGCCGCCGCCAAAACTGTCTTGACCAAATTGTCCCGTTGTTTCATCCGTATCACTGCCACCACCGGCATTGATCCCATCATCGCTAGCCACGACGTGTGTCGTGCCACCTGCAATCGTGATTACACTTGCTTCTAATCCTTCATAGGATTCTTCGATAGAAATCGTTCCGTCGGAGATCGTCAATTCATTGTCGGCGTGGATCCCATCATCGCCACTGCTGGCAGTGATCGTGCCACCTGCAATGTTGATCGTATCATTGGCATGCAAGCTATCATCCGCACTATCGATCGCAAAGGTGCCGCTGCTGATGGTCATCACACCGCCAGCTTTCAATCCTTTGTAACTTTCATCCGTCACTAGCGACTGACTTTGGGCTCCGTCAGCCGTTTTGATCGTGATATCAGCTGATTGGATGCTTAAATTTGTTTCTGCTTGGATCCCGTCACGACCACTTTGGATCGTAAAGGTACCACCATCAATCGCAACGTAGCCTTTTTCCGCATCTTCCGTATTATTCGCTTGGATGCCATCTCCTTCAGTGGTGTTCAGTGTGTAGTTCCCCGCCAAGATCGACACGGAATCTTTTCCTTTGATGGCATTGTTTTTCGCTGTGATTTCAATCGTCCCCCCTGCTAAAACCAAATCATCTTTGCTGCGCAATCCGTTGCTGTAATTTCCTGTGATCACCAACGTCCCATCGCCGTTGATGGACAAATCTTCTTTACTATAAAAGGCAGCATCTGGTTCTGTCTCGCCTTCAGCCAAGGTGTAGCTGCTGCCATCCGTCAGAGTATTCGTCGTATCACTGGCTAAGGTCGTGATGACTTTTTCTGCTTGTTCGATGACGACGGCCGCCCCGTCTTCATTGGTGATCGTGACACCGGCAAAGATCAGATGGACTTTTTCTTCTTTGTTGACGTTGACAACCAGTTGGCCATTACTTAACGACCCGCTGACGACATAGGTGCCGGCTTGGGTGATCGTCACGGTTTGGTCTTCCACTGAAACGCCATCAACAGCCGTCGTGTCGCTGCCATTCAATTCAAGTTGCGTAGCAGTTGCCTCATCGTAGGAAGCATCAACATCTTCTTCTTCGTAACTACCGTAATAGTCCACAGAATCATCAAGGGTCGTTGAAACGTTGGTCACTGCGGCAGAACCGGAAACTGCTGCTGCGGAACTGGAACTGCTGCTCGTGCTAGTACTATCGGTTTGCCCGCAAGCGCCTAAGAGCAGCGATGAGAGCAAGAGTGGATAAATGAGTTTTTTCATAAAAGGTTCCTCCTTCTACAGCTCATCGCGGTTAGCGGTGAGCTTGCCTAAAACAACAGGTAAATTGCCATTACGAACCCGAACTTCATCAATGATTTGCTTTTCTTGCGCTTGGTCTTTTAACAGCAACTGATAGCGCAATTCATACAAGCTTCCCATCGTCGTCGTTCGAACCGATGTCAGTTTGGCAGAATGCGTATATTTTTCAAAGAGATCATCGAATAATTGTGGATAATCCAAATCTTCCGGAATCGTGACCTTCAGTTCCCGTTCACTCGTGGCTTGTCGATCGCCAAAGGGCATCGTATATAAAAGGGTCAAGAAAAGCGCCACGATAATGGAAAAAATGACAACATAGCCGACATACCCCATCCCAGTTGCCAGACCGATCCCCATCGACCAAAAGACGCTGGTAATCTCTCTAGACCCCCCGGGAACCGAGCGGAAACGAATCAAACTGAAGGCACCTAAGATCGCCACCCCTGTGCCAAGATTGCCGTTGACTAGCATGATCACCGATTGAACGAGAATCGGTAAGACTGCCAAGGTAATGACGAAGTTTTTCGTATAGACATTGCGGATCATATGGATCGCTGCCACTAATAATCCTAAAAGCAATGAGGCGGCGATACAGATCAATAAGCTACTCCATTCAAGGGTGCTCGTATCGCCAGAAAATAGACTAGATAACATGTAACCGTTCCTCCTTCTTGAATAAATGCCGTTGATAGGTTTGGGCATATTTTGAAAAGCTGCCTTTGCGCACACTGTATTTGTTCAGCAGTTCCACAAACCATATTGGATAAGAGCCGAGGGCTTTGACTTCCATCAACACTCCGACTTCCGGTGCTACTAGTGCACCGTCACTACCGGAACCTAACATGAGATCGCAGGTGCGAAAGCGAATGTTTTGATCGAACGTCACGCGAAATTCACTATCATCATCAACAAACAGCGACAGGCGATCATAGGCAATCAAGACTTTTGGTAGCAGGTCCGGGTTTTTCTTAAATAACCAGTGGATCTCCGCGGCGATTTGCGGGGCTTCCTCCATTGACGGCAAGACCCCCGTTTGCAACCAGCGGCAATAGTCAGCATAGGGCATCGGAACGCGGCGTTTGTAGACCACGCCACTGACTTTCTTCTTGATCTCTAAAAAAATCAACTGTTGCTCTGTCGGTACCCCATAGCTGCGGACCCGAAATTTTTCTTTGTATTTCGGTTTGTCCATCGAATGACGAATAAAGCGGTAATCCTGGGTATCATAATACAAGGACATAATCGTGTGTTGCCCATATTCATCGATCGCCATTTTTTGCTGCAACTCGCCAAGAAATGCTGGAAATTGCTCCTTAGTCAATAGATATTTCGTCTCTTTTCTTTGAAAGACTTTTTTTAATTTCATAAAATGTTCCTCCCTTGAAATCCATGCACTGAATTTACGGCAGCTATCTTAAATGCAGCTTAAGACAAAACAGTTTTTTTAAGCATTTTTTATGCTATTCGTGCTATTCTTATCCTTAAAGAGGTGGGAACATGATTAAATTATTAGTAATCGAAGATGACAAAACATTATCTGAAAATATGAAAGAGATCGTCAGCGAAATCGGTGAAGTCACGCAAGCATATGATGGCAGTGAAGGCTTGTACGAGGCGGAAACGGGGATCTATGACTTGATTATTCTTGACTTGATGATGCCTGAGATGAACGGCTATGAGGTGCTTTCAGCATTACGAAAAAAAGGACTCCAAACACCCGTCCTGATTTTAACAGCCAAAGACGGCTTAGAAGACAAAGTAACCGGCTTTCAAAAAGGGGCTGATGATTATTTGACCAAGCCTTTTTATCGGGAAGAATTATTGATGCGGATCAAAGCGTTGCTAAAACGCTCCTTAGGTTTGTTCAATGAAAATACACTGGAATATAACGGGTTGCTCTGTAACCTTGGCACCAACGAGGTCAGCTATCAAGGGGAGCTTTTACCGATTCAAGGGAAAGAATTTGAGCTACTGCTCTATTTTCTACAAAATAGAAACATTATTTTGACCAAGGAACAGATTTTTGATCGCATCTGGGGGTTCGATTCAGAAACGACCCTGACTGTCGTAGAAGTCTACATGAGCAATCTGCGAAAACACTTGCGCCAGACAGGAATCGACAAAGAGATCCGTACGTTGCGAAATGTCGGCTATATTATGCAAGGAGCCTAGTCTATGAATAAAGAACGCTCTAAGAGACAACGGCTGCACTCCTTTCTCCTAAATGTCAGTGCCTTTGCTTTGGTCTTCTTACTTTTAGGAACGATCGTGCTCCAATTATTCAACCAATCGGCTTATCGTCAAACCGATATTTCTTTGGAACAAGCAGTCAAAGATACCCGCTTGATCCAAGCTGAGATCAGCGCTTCGCAATCCAATCTAGAGGTATTGCCACCAGATAGTGCAATGCCGAAGATCCCTGGTACCAATCGCTTCAACACCCAGTTGATCCTCTGGTCTGAGGACGGCGAGATTTTAAACAAACAGACTTTAGGCGGCCGTTTTTCACAATTGGCAAGTCTATCTTTAGATACGAGCCATTTAGACAGTATCACGTCTTTTTCAGTGGTGGATCAGTCCTTGTCAGAGGAAGAAGAGACACTTTTGTTTCGCTCAATCACCACCAAAGCCCCAACCAATGACGCCGGGGTCGGCTATATCCAAGTCTTAGCGAACACCAATCAAATCAAAAATGCCATGAACAATTTCCAAACCATCTTGATTTTATCGATGATTTTTTTCTGGATTCTCTCGATCGGGATCAGCTACTTGCTTTCCAGCTTGAACATGCGCCCAATTTTAGCCTCGTGGAAGAAACAACAAGAATTTGTCGAAAATGCTTCTCACGAGCTGCGCACACCATTGACGATCATTCAAAATAGTCTGGAGCGCCTGTTTACCAAGCCCAATCATACGATCATTGAAGAATCTGAAAGCATTGCACAAGCGTTAGCGGAAACCCGACGGCTAACTGGATTAACGGCTGATCTACTAACGATTGCCCGCAGTGATTCCAATCAACTGCTGTTAACGAAAGAAACCGTCGAATTAGTTCCGTTTATCGATGACTTAGTCAAACCTTTCAAAGAAATTGCCGAACTGGATCAAAAACATTTTATTGTCGAAAATTTTGCCAAAACGACCGCTTGCTTTGATCAAAAGAAAATTCATCAAGTCCTCGTGATTCTCCTAGATAATGCCTTAAAATATACCAGCAGTGGTGATAAAATTACGCTCTTATCGGAGATTTCTAACAAGCAATGGCTGATCGAGGTCAAAAACACGGGACCAACTATTTCCGATGAAGAGAAAGCTCGCATCTTTGACCGCTTCTACCGCGAGGATCGTTCTCGCTCCAAGGAGACCGGCGGCTATGGTTTAGGCTTAGCGATCGCCAAGCAAATCGTCGAAGAGCACAAAGGACAAATTCTGGTCAAAGATCTGCAGCCACGAGGGGTTATTTTTCAGATTCGCTTACCTAAAGAAGGATAAAGGAGAAAAAAATGCAGGTCATCACCCTT
The DNA here is from genome assembly GCF_002140695.1 of Enterococcus sp. 4E1_DIV0656. Taxonomy (NCBI): domain Bacteria; kingdom Bacillati; phylum Bacillota; class Bacilli; order Lactobacillales; family Enterococcaceae; genus Enterococcus; species Enterococcus sp. 4E1_DIV0656. Next base: position 512,193 of record NZ_NGLF01000001.1, read on the forward strand.
AAAGAACACCCTGAATACTTAGCAGAAGCGATCCGTTACTTCCAAAAACAGTGGGCTGGCCCCGATTCCCTCATGGTTTATGAAGACAGCCTGACCCATAGTTTTTCAACAAGCATTTTGCCGCAATGGCTACTGCTGGTCAACGAAGAAATCGCAGCAGACGGACCTTATCAAATCATCGGCTGCGGCGGCTTGATCCCCAACGACTTCATCAGTCGGATGGATTTGACGCCTTGGCTTTGCGCCTTGTATGTGGACCCTTTGTGGCGTGGCCAAGGCGGTGCCCGCCTTTTGATCGAAACAGCTAAACAGCGCGCTGCTGGAGCTGGTTTTGATTCTCTGTATCTATGTACGGATCTTTCTACTTTTTATGAGCAGTTTGCTTTCGAACCGATCGGCACTGGCTACCACCCTTGGGGAGAGTCTTCCACCATCTATCGCTGTTCTCTCACGTAAATAAACAAAAAAAGCTGTGAACAAAATTGTTCACAGCTTTTTTCACTCACAGTACTATTGCTAGTAGAATACCCTATCTCCACAAAAGGAATATTCCGACACCCTACAAATCCGGTAGGTTGCTTACGCGGTGTGCCTCTGCTATCAATCTGGTCAGCTAATGCTAGACCTTCTCGACTCGTCGCATGAGGATTACTTTACCATAAAATTAGTCGGAATACTACTGTTTTTTTTTATAAAATCAAAAACTGCGGATAAACATCTTTCAAGAAAGAGCACTTATCAGCAGTTTTACATGAACCAGTTGTTTCTTCTCAAAAGAAACGTTCAAATCGATGGATTCAAGAAACCTTAGGATAAGAAGGTTGCCACTTTGGTCGTAATCAAATCAATGGCTACGTGGTTTTCGCCGCCTTCTGGTACGATGACATCAGCATACCGTTTTGTCGGTTCGATAAATTGATGATACATCGGTTTTACGACCGTCAAGTATTGTTCGATCACAGAATCCAACGTCCGGCCACGCTCTTCCATATCACGTTTGATCCGGCGAATGATGCGAATATCATCATCTGTATCAACATAAAGTTTAATATCCATTAAATTACGCAAACGTTCATCTTCTAAAATCAAGATCCCTTCCAAGATAATGACTTCTTTGGGTTCTTGAATGATCGTTGCTTCGCTGCGGGTATGAGCGACATAATCATAGACAGGTTTTTCGATCGTTTGATATGCAAGCAGCTGCTGCAAGTGATCGATCAACAAATCAGTATCAAATGCAAAAGGATGGTCATAGTTGGTGTTCAACCGTTCTTCAAAGCGCAGATCACTTTGGTCTTTATAGTAGGAGTCTTGTTCAAGCATCATAATAGAATGGTTGGGGAAATGATTAAAGATCGCCCGACTCACGCTTGTTTTTCCACTACCTGATCCACCTGTCACACCAATAATAATGGGCTTGCCATTCGTCATTCAATTAACCTCTTTCATCTTAAAAAATTCACACTGGTTCTATTATAGCGAAAATTCGGCAAATTACTACTGTTTCTGTAGAATCAGTGCTGCAATAAAGGAAGTAATTGCTGCAAGCGTTCGATCTCAAAGGTAGGCTGAATCTCACCACTGTTTTTTTTCTTTGGATTAAACCAAATCGTGTCGATCCCTGCCAATTGTCCGCCTAAGATATCTGAAGTCAGTGAATCGCCAATAATGACTGTTTCTTGTTTTTTAACGTTTGGTATGCGGGCAAACACGTAGTCAAAATATTCTTTCATTGGTTTTTGATAACCCGTGTCTTCTGAAACAAAAATATCACGGAAATAGGGCTTCAATTTGGCATCTTCCAAGCGACGGTACTGGGTTTCAGAAACCCCGTTCGTAACCACGTATAGGTCAAAATGCTGCGCCAACTCCGCTAAGATCTCATCACTGTTGTCTAACAGTTTATGTCCTTCATTTAGAAATTCTCGGTACGCCAATTCAACTGCTGGACTATCGACCTGAATGCCTTGCGTTTCAAAAAACAAGCCGAAACGCTCATTGATGACTTGGTCTCTCGTGATTTTCCCTTGCTCAAACTGCTGCCACAAATCATGATTGATCGTTTGATAGCTTTGTTTGCGCTCTGGAGTCATTTCCAAGCCATGAGCTTCAAACAGTGCTTTTAAGGCTTGATCTTCGGTATCTTGAAAGTCGAGGATCGTGTCATCGACATCAAATAATAATGTTTTATACTTCATTTTCTCCCTCTTTCTCAGCGGAAATGCGCCGCCAGTCCTTTTAATTCTTCTTGCGTCAGCGAGCGATAACTGCCCACTGCTAAATCATCTGGTAGAACCAGCGAACCCATCGCTGTTCGTTTCAGCTGAATGACTTTTTTCCCTCGGGATAAAAACATCTTTTTCACTTGATGGAACTTGCCTTCAGCAATTTCTAACGAAACAAAGGAATGATCCGCTCGGGCATCGATGATCGTTAGGGCAGCTGGTTTGCAAGTGACACCACCATGAAAGGTGATCCCTGCAGCAAATGCCGCCACATCCTCAGGAGTCACCAAGTCATTGACCACCACTTCATATCGCTTGGTCACCTTTTTGGTGGGATGCAGCAAGTCATAGCCTAACTGACCATTCGTCGTAACTAATACCAACCCTTCCGTGTCCCGATCCAATCGACCGACGGCATAAAGATCAGGATGTTGATCTTCGGGTGCAATCAAAGCGATCACTGTCTGGTGCTGTTGATCCAGATTGGCTGTAACGACACCCTTGGGCTTGTTGACGATATAATAGCGTTCCTGTGTTTCCAACTGCCGCCCCGCAACCATGATTTGATGCAAGCTGCTATCGACGTTGCGCTCGGGCCTTCGCTCAATCCTATGATCCACAAAGACTTTTCCTTGCTGAAACAACCGTTTCATCTCTTTCCGGGATGTATTCAATTGTTGCTCGATCACTTTATCTAAACGCATAAATTTTTCTCCATAGTGGCTATTATAGCTTAGGATTTAGCGAAAGGAAACTGCCAGGATTTCAAATGATTTGACTTTCTTTGTCTTTTTGCGTAAGGTTAAAGAGTAAAGTAAATATAGTTTCTCATACACAGCGTTATGACCTGGTGGAGAAAAGTTGAACCAAAACTTTCTGGGGCAGTTGTGTACACAACTGCCCTTTTGCGTGTTTTCACTCACGTACCACTTAATGTGCAGAGTTAACAAAATTTGCTTAAAAAATCTCGTTACTAACGAGAAAATTTTAGGAGGAATTGAGTTATGTCAGTATCATTAGAAGTTACGAAAAGAGAAGTTCGCCCACGTTCTTTACGGAACAAGTTGCGTCACGAAGGAAAAGTACCTGCAATTGTCAATGGGTACAAAGTAGAAAGCACACCGATTGCTGTCAATGCAGCAGAATTAGAAAAAATCTTGCGTGAAAATGGATTGAATACCGTAATCACGATCAGTTTAGAAGGCAAAAAAGTCAATACACTGATCAAAGAGTATCAATCAGATACCTTCACACGCAATTTAACCCACGTTGAATTCCTATCTGTCGATATGAATGAAGAAACAGAAGTAGAAGCAGAAGTAACCTTAATTGGTGAATCTGCTGGTGTCAAAGCTGGTGGTGTTCTAGCACAAAACTTGTATACAGTCGTTGTATCAGCAACACCAGACAAATTGCCTGAACGTGTTGAGATCGATGTGACGTCATTAGAGATCGGCGATTCATTAACAGTGGCTGATCTGCCTAAGAACGACGAGTACACGATCGTGACCGATCCAGAAGAACAAATCGTTGCGGTTACTGAACCACAAGAAATCTCTGAAGATGAAGAAGCCGGCGAAGCTGCTGAACCAGCAGTTATCGGTGAAGACGAAGAGTAATCATAGAACACCGTTCTTAAGACCACGTCTTCAATCAACAGACACTTCTAAGAAATGTAGGACTCTTGAAGGGATTTCCCTTCAAGAGTCCTTTTCATTCTTACGAAGAGCTGGTATGCTGCAACTGACTATTTCCCATTGAAAGACGTCTTTGGGAAAGCTTGGTCCAGCCAACCCAACAAATTTTTAAGAAAATAGTTAAAATGCGTCGCTGACCAAAAAGAAAAGCAGAAGTAGTTGCATTTTTGACGGTTCTTCATTATGATAAATAGACAAATTTGATGTTAATGGCAAGCCTACTTGAAGGAGGGGTTTATTATGTTTGAAACATTTGATGATCACCGCAGTCGTTACGCTTCTGGCGGTATTGTTCAAACACTACCTAGCGAACTGATCGATAGTATATGGTTAATCATTGATCTTGATTTAAAAGGGTTTATTCCGTTGACAAATCTGCTCACCTTTGAAGTCCAAAACAATCATGGTCGTGTCACCCTGCTTTTTTCTCAAGCCCAAAGTCAAATCGAACTTGGTGTTGATCTACCGTACCGGTATTCCGACCTGTATCCCCAAAAAGTCTATGTATATGACGATGGGCAACGGCAAACGATTTTATTGCCTAGCGAGACTCGTTAACGCCCATTCGCCATTCTCTTTTTATAACGACACCTATATAAAAAACCACCCTTTTTATTTTAGAAGGCGGTTTTTTTTTGCATACCTCCTTTCATTTAATTCTGTCTAGCAGCAATTTCAAATAAATACTCGACAAAAACATCGTTTTTTATTACGTTTTATTGACTATTTTTTGCGAGTGAAAATAACGAATGAAGTTCCCTTATAATAAGGACAGTTGCAAAATTTAGCTGAAAGAGGTGCATGATGTTGAAAAATATCCTTGAAAAAGATATTATGCAAATGCTGCGACTCTCCACAACACTTTTAACCGAAAATCCCCTGCCTTTGAATAAAGCTGCTTCCGCCCAAAATATCTCTGTCAAAACGATCCGCCGGCTGCTGTCAAGCTATTTAAACGAGGACCCATTCTTCCACTATGATGTACAACAAGGGCACATTCGTGCAGACCGTCATTTGCAGCAATCAGCCAGTTGCTCCCTCCCCCATATGGAAATGATTGCTGCATTATTCAATAAAAGTGTAAATTATCAGCTACTCTTGCTCTTGTTAAAAATGCCGACTATTTCCTTTGCAGACCTCTACAAACGCTATTATCTCAGCCCATCCAGTTTGCATCGGCGCTTTTCATCCTTTTCTAACTTTTTAGCACCTTATCAACTAGCTATCGATCGCCGCAGTTATCCTTTAATCACTGGCAACGAACGACAACTGCGCTATGTGCTTTTTCGCCTTACCCTCTTAGCAAACCCAGCGCTTATCTCCCCCAATCAAGCGTTTCAGGAGCTGACACAAATCCATCAGTTACGGAAAACTGCTTTTTATCCCAACACATCAATCACGTTTACTCAACAAGTTTTTCCCAAACACTTTGTTCCAAGTTTCTACTTAGTCGGTGAACGCAGCTATTTGTTTTTATGGAAACAGCTTCTAACACTGGAGCCTTTCTATGTACCTGCAGAAGAATCTGTCCTCTTATGCCAAATCATCACCCCAGTTTTGAGGCAGTATCCAATCGAGCAGCCGTTAGAGGTTCTTTTGCCGAAAATTTTCCAAGCCCATCTGCTGGGGGCATTATTGGAGGGCAATTTATTTGTCTATCCGCCATTAAATCCTCGCTTATCTGAACGTTCACAATGCTTGGTCCGTGTTTTCTTGACACAGCTTCCCCACTACGAAAAACTTTTAAAGAAGCATCCCGAGTTGCCCTTGCTCTATGAATGCATTTGGCAAGACGTCTCTTTCTTCCAACCCATCATTGCCTTTCCGCAACAAAAAGAGCGCCCACTTGAATAGCGGTACGCTCTTTTTAAAATCATTTTACTATCAGTGAATTATTTTGCGTCAGCATCAACGATTTTCACTGAACCTTGCCATTGTTCTTCAACAAAGTCTTTGATTTCGTCTGAATGAAGCACTTCGATCAATTTCTTGATTTTGTCGCTATCTTCGTCACCACTGCGGACAGCAATCACGTTGACATAAGGAGAATTATCCGCTTCTAATAAAACAGAATCATCCGCTGGGTTCAAATCGATCCCAAATGCGAAGTTCGCATTGATGGCAATTAGGTCTGCTTCGTCGTTTTGATAAGCAGTCGCCAAAAGAGATGGATCGACGTCATGTTTAAATTCTAAGTTTTTCGGATTTTCAGCAATATCATCAAAGGTTGCCGTTTCTGTATCAACGCCGTCTTTTAAGGTGATCAAGTCAGCATCTTGTAAAATCGTTAGGATACGACCCCAGTCAGATTCAGAAGTGGAAGTAAGAACCGTTGCACCATCTTCTAGTTCTGAAATATCAGAGATTCGTTTTGAGTAAAGACCCATTGGCTCGATATGAATCGCACCAGCATTGACAAAGTCATAGCCATTGTCTGCGATTTGTTTGTTTAAGTAAGGAATGTGTTGGAAGTAATTGGCATCGATATCGCCATTTTCCAATGCTTTGTTTGGCAACACATAATCATCGAAGGTTTTGATTTCAAGATCAATGCCTTCTTCTGCTAGTAAAGGTTTGGCTTGTTCTAAAATTTCCGCATGAGGCGTAACCGATGCACCGATCACTAATTTTGTTGATTCTCCCTCAGCCGCAGATGAATCAGAGCTTCCTGAATTTGAGCCTGTTCCACAAGCAGCTAAAGCGGCAGTTAACAATAAGGTTGTTGCAATACCAAAAATCTTTTTCATATCCATTTCCTCCCATATTTTCCACTTTTTGTTCTTCGTTTCATTTACCGTTTATCGGTGGCCTTCGCAAGGAAATCGCCGACCCCTTGGATAATGAAAACGATAATTAAAATAATCACTGTTGCAACAAGCGTAACAGTGTAATTTCCACGTTGAAATCCTTCTTGCCAAGCCAAAGCGCCTAGCCCACCGGCACCAATCGCACCTGCCATGGCGGTATAACCAATCATTGAGATCGTTGTGACCGTCAGTCCTGAAATCAATGCCGGAACACTTTCTGGAATCACGATCTTATAAATGATCTCCCAGTAACTGGCGCCCATCGCTTCGGCGGCTTCAATCACACCAGGATTGACTTCACGAAAAGCAATTTCCACCATCCGAGCATAAAACGGCGCAGCCGATAAAACTAATGCTGGGATCGCTGCTTTTGCCCCCAGGAACGAACCGACTAATAATGTTGTAAACGGAATGATCAAGACCATCAAAATCATGAATGGCGTTGAGCGAAAGGCGTTACTGATGATGGAAACCACATTATAGAAAATGTTGGCTCCCGCCGTTTGTTTACGCCCTAGTGAATAAAGCGCCAATCCTAGAAGCAAACCGATCACAACCACTAAAACCATTGAGAAAAAAGTCATAAACAAAGTGTCCAGAGTTGCTTGCTGCATGTTGGTCCAGTCGACTTTTTCAAAATTAAAATAGGTTTCTACAAATGATTTATCCACGCTCAATCACCTCCACGCCCACTTGCTGCTCTTTGAAAAAGGCGATCGCTTTTTCGACCTCACTTGCTTCACCTGTCAATAAGACCGTCAAGCCGCCAAAGGATCCTTCATTGGTTTGTTGGATCTTTCCGTAAACGACATTGACATCGATCTGAAAGCGGCGGATCGCTTGTGAAATGACTGGTTCATTGGCGTTGTCTTGTGTAAAGGTCAAGGTCACTAAATGCCCTTGCGGATTTTCTCGTAAGAAGGCTTGCCGTAGTTCTTCAACATCTTCTTCTGGTTCCAAATCTTGCTGAACAAAACGTTTGGTCACTTCTTGCTGTGGGTTACGGAAAACCGATTGTACTGATCCTTCTTCCACGATCTGCCCATGCTCCATCACCGCGACCTTGTTGCAGATTTTGCGAATGACGTTCATTTCATGGGTAATCAGCACGATCGTCAAATGCAATTTTTTATTGATGGAAAGCAAGAGATCCAACACTTCTTCTGTTGTTTGTGGATCTAACGCACTCGTTGCTTCATCACACAGCAAAATTTCTGGTTCATTCGCTAATGCACGAGCAATCCCGACTCTTTGCTTTTGTCCGCCAGACAATTGTGCCGGATAGGCAGTTTCCCGTCCTTCCAACCCAACTAACTTGATCAGCTCTTGCGCCCGTTGCCGTCGTTTTGCTTTTTCAACGCCTGCCAACTCCAATGGCAATTCGATGTTCTCCGCCACCGTTCGAGACCATAATAGATTAAAGTGCTGAAAAATCATGCCGATTTTTTTACGGAAGTTTCTCAATTCTTTGTTTTTCAATGCCAAAATATTTTGACCGTTAATGACTACATCTCCTGCTGTCGGCAATTCTAAGCCGTTCAACAAACGAACTAATGTACTTTTCCCAGCACCAGAGTAGCCAACGATTCCATAGATATCGCCTTTTTCCACTTGCAGTGAAACATCATTGACGGCGTGGACAGCCGTTTGCTTTTTGCCGAATGACTTTTTTACATGCGACAATTCGATTAATGCCATGTTATTCCCATCTTTCCTCTTTGGTTGGTTAAACACAAAAAAAGCTTTCATCCTCTGTACATTATACTGTTACAAAGGACGAAAGCACAACTTCCGCGTTACCACCTTGATTTACTGTCGATTCACATCAACAGCCTCGCTCAGTACTTGAATTGCTTCGCATACTGCTGCACTGTAACGGGTGCCTCCCGTGATAGGCTTGTTTCCACTCACCTATCATGCTCAAAGACCATCTTCCATCCTCTCTCCGTTGCCCATTTGCACCAAACAGGGCTCTCTGTGTACGTTAAGAACATGTACTCTTCTTTTCAAAGCATTCATTTATTGAGCAAATTATAGCAACGTCTTATCCGACTGTCAATTCTTTTTGAAAAAATAGTCGTTTTTACAGATCTGACTTACAAAGCTTCAAATTGACTTGGGTCAACCTCTTTGAAGCTGACCAGCCAAGCATTCATTTCGTCTTCATCATTTAAGGTATCAATGGATTGATCGATTTTTTCATTTACGGAAGAAATCACACCCGTCAATGGACTTGGAAATTCACTGACTGCTTTTTCCGCTTCCAGCTCAACAAGGGTCTCTCCTTGTTTTAAAGCAGTTCCTGCTTTTTGAATCGAAGCAAACGTGACCGCACCAAGTTCTTCTTGCGCTTCTTTTGTTAAACCGACACAATATTCTTTCCCGTTAAACAAAACCCACAAATTATCTTTTTTTCTTAAGCATTTCTTTTCCATGATTCTAGTAAGACTCCTTCATATTCATTTTCTTTAAATCCATTAATCAAAAAGCGGTCGCCGCTAACTAGCAGTGGGCGCTTGATCAACATACCATCGGTTGCCAGCACGTCGGCTGCGTCTTGGGCAGTCATGGTCGGCACTTTTTCTTTTAATTGCAATTCACGGTATTTCATGCCGCTTGTGTTAAAGAAACGGGTTAACGGTGCTTCGCTTGATTGGATCCAAGCCAGCAATTGTTCCGGTTGAGGCGGTGTGGTCACCATATCGATCGCTTCAAAGGGAATCTCGTGCTCTTCTAACCAACGCTTCGCATTTCGGCATGTACTGCATTTTGGGTACCAATAAAATGTAATCATGTGAACTCCTTAAAGTGTTTTTGGTGCGGTCTCAGCTTGATAGCGCATCGATAAAATCAAACCGATCCCAATCATATTGCTTAATAGGGCAGATCCTCCTTGGCTAATAAACGGCAGTGGAATTCCCGTCAACGGTAAGAGACCGATGTTTGCGCCAATGTTTTCAAACACATGGAAGAGAATCATCATAATGATCCCAGTTGCCAAGTAAGCATAAAATTCATTGTTGGTATCGAAACATACGCGGATCATCCGATAGATCAAAATAAAATACAATAAAATGACAAACGCGCTGCCAATAAACCCAAAATTCTCACCGATCACCGAAAAAATCATATCAGATTCTCGGACTGGTACATACACATCGCTGACATTAAATCCTTTCCCGAACATCCCGCCAGAGGCGATCGCCATCAGAGCGTACGCCAATTGGAAGGATTGCCCTTGGGTATCATGAAAAGGATCTAGCCACGAATCGATACGGGCAAACTGGTACTCTTTAAAGATCCCTGTATTGTACAGCAACTCACGACCAACATCGGTAGTCACTAAGAAAATCGTTCCGCCGCCGAGAATCACGAATGCCGCAATCACTGGCACAACGATTCGCCAAGAGATCCCCGACATCAAGAAGACCCCACCGAAAATCGCCAGAAAGACCAACATCGTACCAAAGTCGTTTTGCAAGGTGATCAGGATCAGTACTGGAATCGTGACGGCCAACATTTTCGCAATCAGCAACCCATCTGTTTTCAGATCTCGTTCCCGATGCTTGACATTGTGCTGTGTGACGACTAAGGCCAACATCATAATATAGGCGATCTTCATCAACTCTGACGGCTGGAGAGTAAAGGCCCCAAAACGGAACCAGTTTTTTGACCCTGTCGAGGCAGCCATTGTCCGGTCGTAAAATTTCAAAAGCGCCAACATGACGGCTAATCCGGCTCCATAAATATAGGGAGTCAATTTCCAAAGCCATTTTGATTTGATCTGCATGATAATAATCACCGCAATAATACCTAGCACATACCATAAAGCTTGAAACCCTAACGTTCGCAACATATTCGGGTTATTTGGATCGTGGGTCAACGCCACATACAAGGACGCCACACCAATCAGACATAATAAAAATACGGGTAGAATCACACCGTAATCAATTCGATTATCGTTCGTTTTTATTCGTGAATTTTCCATGTCCACACTCTCTTCTGTAGAATCTTTATCCATTATAGTGATATTTGAGGAGAAAAGAAAGGATTGTCCACGAGCATTCACAAAAAATTTAGAAACTTTAATGATTTTCGGGAAAAGAGGGTTAAAAACAATCCGAAATTGTTTAGAATTACAATGAAAGAAGGGCTATATTCTGATGCATATCTGATCAATCAGAGTAAAACGATCGTATATGTACTAGATAGGAAGTTCAGCGACATACTTTTCAATGAAAACTCGCTGAATTCGTCTATTCTCCTTACTTAATAAAATATCTTATTCTAAGTATTCTTCTTTATTTTAATTATTCTTTACTCAATGTAACCGAACAAAGCAACTTTAAATCAGTCAAAAATTGCCACCTTATTTTCGTTTCAAAGAAATAGCAACCTGTGACTACTTCCCTTAAGTTGCTCAGAATATAAATTGATGCACGACGAGCCTATTTACCACATTAATGTGGTAATGAAATGTTATTTACGCCACCACATAATTTCACTAGAATACAATTAAGGAAGCGCTTCCGGAGGTGAACCAATGATTTTAAATAATCGAGAACAACTACTGTTGCAACTACTATTAGAACAAACGGAGTTTCGCCCTGCCTCTTTTTTTCAAAAGCAGTTAAATGTATCCCAAAAAACGGTTTATAACAATTTAACGACTTTAGAAAAGAAACTAAAAGATTCGGGACTAGCTATCAAAAAAGTACCAAGAAAAGGAATCTTTTTATCTGGTTCTGAATCAGCAAAACAGAATGGTTATCGATTGTTAGCAAAAAAAGAGACTAAACTCGAACTATTTTCACCTAATTATCGTAAAATCTTTATTTTCGCTAACTATCTGTTTTCAGTAAAACCAATGCATTATCAGGAATTCTCTGAATATTTTTATATTAGCAACCAGTCAATAAAGAAAGATGTTGATGAAATCGTTGCTTTCTGTCGATTCCATCAAGTATCAACAAAAATGACTACTAGCGGACTCAAGCTAACCTCAGTTGAATCTGCTGCTCAAAACGTATTCAAATCTTTTTTAGAGAAGTATACCGACGCCAAAGCCAGTGAAAATCTTTTGGTCAACAATCTCTTTGACTCTAAGGTTCTCGATTTAACGAAGAAATTTGTCTCAGACATGACTCAAACAATCGGCCATCCAGTCAATAATTATTCTATTGAATCCTTGAAGCTTTCATTGCGAATTTTTCTTTCAAGACTTCTTATAGATAAACACATTGAAAAACAAGAGCATCTAGTATTTGACGAACTTAGACGAATGAAATTCTATATGATCGCGGTTGATTTTTCTGAAATGATCCAACAGCAACTACCTGTTCAATTTAGTGATACAGATATTCAATATGTATGTTCCTTGTTATTAGCACACGGCATCGAACCTTTTGGTCAAATGGATGAGCCTCACGAATCTACTATCACAAATTGTACGAAACAAATTATTCAAAAAATGTCACATATGTTAAACGCAGATCTGACACAAGATAAATTATTGCTGCAAACATTATTGGCTCATATCGTTCCCATGATCCATCGATCAAAGACAGGAATTTTATTGAAAAACCCACTGATAAAAAGTATCAAAAAACAATACTCAACAATGTATACATTGACCAAATATGCAATTGGAGATTTAGAGGAGCGATTTCAAATCTTATTAACAGAAGACGAAGTTTCTTTTCTGACGATCCATTTTCAGCTAGCCTTTGAAAAGATAAAAATTACTAACCATATACTAATTGTTTGCCAATCTGGTTTTGCTACATCGGAGTTGATTTTTAACCGTATCAAACAGACGATCGCTGCTGATACCGTACTGGAGATCATTCCTTTGAGTAAACTGGTCAGTACATCTCTTGAGACTGTTGATTTGATTATATCAACTATTCCATTGGACATTACAGCACTACCAGTTATTTATATTTCGCCGCTTCCTACTACCGAAGAAATAGGAAGAATCTCAGCAAAGATATCTAATCTTAATGAGAATGAGAAAAATTTTTACTCAAAAAAATACCAGAAAACGACTTTATTACAAAAATATTTAGATCCTACTTTCCTTTTTGTCAAAAAAAAGTTTCGAACAAAAAAAGATGTACTGGATTTTTTAGCAGATGATTATCTGAAAAAAAAGCTTGTTACAACGAAATTTAAGCATTCTCTATTTGAACGAGAGGAACTAGGAAGCACGGGCTTAAAGACAGGAGTAGCCATTCCACATGCTGATCCATATACAGTGAAAGAAACAAAACTTGCTTTTCTCACCCTCGATGCGCCAATTACTTGGGGAGACACAAAAATCCAACTGATTGTTTTGCTTGCGATTGCTGAAGAAAACATGATCGAGGCAAAAGAGTTGATCGCTTCGATTTACGGATTGTTTAACTCAGCCGAAGAAATTCAATGGATCGTTAATAGTCAAACGCAAGAAGAACTGTATCAAAGATTGTTAAGAGGAGGAAATTGATCATGTTTTTTGATCACCAAATCGTGTTACTTGAAAAAGATTTTAAAACAAAAGAGGAAGCTTTTCGACTATTAGCAGACGAACTCATCAAAACTCATTGTGTAAATGATCAGTTCTATCAAAATATCGTACAGCGAGAAGAAACCTTTCCTACAGGTTTAAAAATTAACGGCATTGGGGTAGCGATCCCACATACGGACAGCAAATTTGTTTTACGATCCCAAGTCGCTTTTATGTCACTTGCCTCTCCCCTTTCATTTATTGAAATGGGTTCGCAAGAAAAGAAAATCGATGTATCTCTGTTGTTCATGCTTGCATTGAAGGAACCACATGAGCAATTGGGTATGCTACAAAATCTTATCTCTATGTTTCAAACACCAGGTGTTTTGGAAGCCCTATCCGCAGTAACGACTAAAGAAGCGTATCTTTCGATTATTGAAAAAAATGGACTGCAATAAAAAGGAGGAACAATTATGTTAAATGCATTACAGTGGTTCGTTGATCTAGGTTCAATCGTTGTTTTGCCTATTTTAATTTTTATTTTTGGAATAATTTTGGGGACCAAGCCTGGCAAAGCCTTTACTTCAGCCTTAACTGTTGGTGTCGGGTTTGTTGGATTGAATTTGGTGATTGACCTTCTAAGCAGCAGCTTGGGTCCTGCCGCCCAGCATATGGTTGAACGTCTAGGATTAAATTTGACAACGATTGATGTCGGATGGCCTGCCGCAGCGGCAATTTCTTATGGGACGATTTTAGGAAGTCTTGCGATTCCGATTGGTGTGGTCCTAAATGTTCTACTCATCATTTTAGGGCTGACTAAAGTATTGAATGTAGATATTTGGAATATTTGGCACGCAGCCTTCATCTCTTCTCTGATTTATGCCCTCACTGGAGACTTTGCAATGGGGATCGCGGCCACCGTCATCTATTTGATGATGATTCTTTTAATGGGAGATATTTTAGGTCCGATCATTAATAAGTTCTACGGATTTCCTAATATCACTTTTCCTCATGGTACCGCCGCACCCGGATTCATCTTTGCACTACCGATGAATTGGCTCTTTGATCGTATTCCGGGACTAAAAGATTGGAAAGCAGATCCAGAAACCATTCAGAAAAAATTTGGTGTCTTTGGTGACTCTACTGTTATGGGCTTTTTGATTGGTCTCATCATGGGAATACTTGCCGGATATGACACAGCAGGTGTCGGCCAATTAGCCGTCCAAACAGGCGCTGTGATGGTTTTGATGCCTAAAATGGTTGCTTTACTGATGGAAGGACTAACACCTATTTCTGAATCTGCAAATGAATTCGTCAAAAAACGGTTTCCTGGAAGAGAGCTTTACATCGGTATGGATGCAGCATTATCGGTTGGTCATCCAGCTGTCCTTTCTTCCTCATTGCTGCTAGTTCCGATCACTATTTTGTTAGCCGTAGTTCTACCTGGCAATACGACCTTGCCTTTTGGTGATTTAGCAACCATTCCCTTTCTGATTTGCTTGATGGCTGCTGTTTTTGGAGGAAACATCATTCGAACGGTAATTGCTGGAACGATTTATATGGTAAGCATTCTCTATATTACTTCGTGGGCAGCACCGCTTGTCACTACTGCTGCTCGATCCGCAAACTTTGATCTACAAGGAAACTCTATGATCACTGCTATGGCTGAAGGTGGTTTATGGACCACATTCCTTTATGTCGGCTTAACCAAAATATTAAGCTGGGGCGGTTTAGCCATAATTGGTGTCTCTGTTTTGTTTGGATTGATTTATGTAAATAAAATTCGTCCCAAGAAACAACTATCAAAATAATAGGAGGAAATGATAATGAAAAAACTATTGATTATGTGCGGCACAGGTGTTGCAACTTCAACAATTGTAACAAATAAGGTAAAAGAATGGCTGAAAGAAAAAGGGATGACTGATCAAGTGAAACTGTATCAATCCAAAGTGGCAGATGAGATGAATAAAATTGATGACTATGACATCGTGGTGAGTACAACGGTTGTTCCAGACTCAATCAAAGATCGCGTAATTATGGGGCTGCCACTCTTAACAGGAATTGGTACAGAAGAAATGTACGCGGAAATCGAAAAGAAAATCAAAGAATAAGGAGAATGCCCTATGTTGGTCACAACAAAAGAACTATTCGCACATGCAGAAAAACACAACTATGCATTACCTGCAGCAAATTTTTTCGACTTAACTAGTGCAAGAACATACGCGGAGACTGCTGAACGTTTAAACAAGCCTTTGATATTGGCCTTCGCTCAGTCCCATATGAACATGTTGACTTTAGAAGAGGCTGCCATGATTGGAAAATTTTTGGCAAAGAAAAGCACTGCACCTATCGCTCTGCACCTAGATCATGGTACCGATGAAGAGGTCATCAAAAAAGCCATTCATTTAGGTTTTACTTCCGTAATGATCGATGCTTCTGAGGAGCCATTTGAAGAAAATGTCCGCCGATCAAAGGAGATCGCCGATTACGCTCATAAAAATGGTGTCGTTGTTGAAGCCGAAATCGGGCACGTCGGGTCGGAAAACAGTCTGGAATCAGCCGGAAATAGTCAATCTATTTACACAGAACCTTCTGAGGCTGTTGCATTTGCCAAATTAACCGGGGTTGATTCGTTGGCAGTTTCTATTGGCACCTCTCACGGACATTATCAAGGGATTCCCAAAATAAATTTTGACGTTTTAAAGGAAATACACCTTGCCGTCAGTATTCCTCTTGTTCTGCATGGTGGGTCCTCTTCTGGCGATGAAAACCTTGAAAAATGTGCCTTAGAAGGTATCCGTAAAATAAACATTTTTACTGACTTTGTCACTGCTGCTATGAATGAAATTAACAAAAATCAACCAAATGACTATTTCGATTTACTTCACTCAGCAAGCAATGGAATGGCCAAAACACTCGAGCACTATTTTACAGTCTTTCATACCAAACCTTATCGTGAAGGAGAAAACAAATGAAAAAAAGAACCTTAAGAACGCCATTCTTTGTCGTCAATCCCAAAGCCTATCTTTATGGAAACCAAGCATTGGCATTGGCAAAAGTTGCTGATGAGTTGTCATCTTTGTATGACATCGACATTCTATTTACTGTTCAGCATGCAGACGTTTCTTTAATTAAACAGGCAACAACACATTTATTCGTCACTGTCCAACATTTAGACGGAATCGAAATTGGTCGTGGAATGGGCTATGTTTTACCCGAAGCAGTGGCAGAAGCCGGAGCTGAAGCTACCTTTTTAAACCATGCTGAACACCCCATGACATTGCAAGAACTGACTAAAGCGATTCAGCGCTCAAATGAATTGGGTCTCTTAACAATTGTGTGTGCGAATTCATTGACTGAAGCGAGAGCCGCGGCTTCCCTGAAACCGGATGTGATGGTTTGCGAGCCAACCGAACTAATTGGGACAGGACAAACCAGTGATCTTCAATACATGACGGAAACAAATCGTGTTGTTCGGGAAATTGATCCAGAAATCCTGATTTTGCAGGCTGCTGGTATATCTAGTGCGGCCGATGTTGAAAAAGCTTTGTCGTCAGGTGCTGATGGTACCGGAGGGACAAGCGGCATTGTGCAAGCAGATGATCCCGTTCAAACCCTTACAGAAATGATCAAACAAGCGGTGAAGCATAAAAAGGAGGATTAACACTGTGAAATTTTTAAAAGAGCAACTGACGTTAACTTCTAACGGGAATCGAGTGTCTTACCACAACATCACAGAAGAAGTGAAAACGATGGTTGAAAAAAGCGGAATTTCAAATGGAATCTGTCTCGTACAGTCTCCCCATACGACCTGTTCTGTTATCTTTGAAGAATACATGCATGATACAGACTTTAACGGAGATGAATTTCTTCAAGTTGATTTAAACCGAATTCTCGATAAAATTATTCCTCGTGAACTATCAGAAAATACCGATTATCGTTATCCTGGACCAAAGCATTTAGAATTTTTGATGAGTCTGGACGATCCAAACTACCCAACAGATCCAGCAACGATTTTAAACGGCGATGCCCATATTCGCTCGAGTTTTTTCGGTGCAAGCGAAAGTTTTATTTTAAGTAACGGCAAGCTAGAGATCGGCTCTGTAGGCTATATCTATTTTGTTGATTTCGATCAAAATCGTGTGCGAAATAGGACATGCCATGTAATGCTAATGGGCGAATAAGAACAGTTATCGGGTAAATCAGGAAAAATTGAGATTACTTATCACCTGCAAAAGAAAAACCATGAATCCTCTAAAAGAGGATTCATGGTTTTTCATTTCTTATGCCAGCTGCAGGATTCGAACCTGTGACCTACGCGTTACGAGTGCGTTGCTCTACCAACTGAGCTAAGCTGGCGTTGTATGGCACAAAGAAAATTATATGCAAAAACGGTTGTTTTGTAAAGAGGTCTGCTGAAAAAAATCTACTTACTGAAATTTTCCGAAAATTGTGATATAATAGAAGTATCAAGGAGGTTTTTACATGGCAACATTTGGTAAATTCGAAACAACAATTGTCCCGTCACAAGAAGGTTCAACGTTTGAGGTCGCTACTCCTGTCATGTTCACGTTCCATGGGAAGAAACAAACTGGTACCATCACAAAGCAGTTGAAAAACTCTGCGGTGGTCGAGCTGAACGAAACCCCAGAAAACCAGAAATTAGTTTCGCAAAGTAATGGTGTATTGATCATCAATTACAAACAATTAACCAAACTATAACCCGTTTAATGCAAGGAGAAAATCAGTTGATTTTCTCCTTTTTTCATTGTCTGATTTTATGAAAAGCTAAAAAAAGCCATGGATAACCGATCGAACCGTTTTGGCAGTCGATCTTCTTCCATGGCATCATTGACGAGGCAAAACTTGAAGCAGTTGCCTTTGTCTTATTTGTATTGATTTATTTTGTACCGAATAGACGGTCACCGGCATCGCCCAAACCAGGAACGATATAGCCGTGTTCATTTAGGCGTTCATCAAGATTTGCAGTGTAGATATCAACATCTGGATGGGCATCTTGCAATGCTTTCACGCCTTCTGGTGCAGCAACTAAGCAGACGAATTTCATGTTTGAAGCGCCGCGTTTTTTCAGTGCGTCGATCGCCATGATCGCTGAACCGCCCGTAGCTAACATTGGGTCAACGATAAATAATTGACGTTCATCGATATCTTCAGGTAATTTTACGAAGTATTCGTGTGGTTCTAGCGTTTCTTCATCACGGTACATCCCGATATGACCAACTTTTGCGGCTGGGATCAATTCAAGGATACCATCAACCATGCCTAGACCTGCGCGCAGGATCGGAATGATCGCTACCTTTTTACCAGATAGTGTTTTTTGTGTTGATTCTTCAATTGGTGTTTCAATCACTAGATCTTCAAGCGGCATGTCGCGAGACACTTCATACGCCATCAACATTGCGATTTCATTAACAACTTCACGGAAAACCTTTGTTCCACAGTTCTTGTCGCGGATCATTGTTAATTTGTGTTGGATCAGCGGGTGATCGATTACTTGAAATTTACCCATTTAAAAAAATCTCCTTTGGTTTTTCTCTTATTTTAAAGCAAATCGGCTCTTGTTACAACCATCTGCCACAGGCAATACTGCTTTTCCTCAAAAAAAGGATTGTGTTAGAAGGAAGGAGACAAGACGGCATGTAACACGCCTCTACGTTCATTCTAGCCCCTTTTTCACTTTTGGTGATCAAAGGAGCTGGAGCGTAGGAAAAACGCGTGAGACGTCTTGTCTGACCTTAACTTCTGTCACAGTCCCAATTTATTTGTTTTTGTAAAGTGGATAGTTGTCCGTCAATTCTTTGACTTGCGTCGCTACTTCTGCCAAGACGGCTTCATCATTTGGTTTTTCTAAAACTTTGACGATCAATTTCGCCACTTCGACACAATCTTCTTCTTTAAAGCCACGACTAGTGATCGCTGGTGTCCCCACGCGAATCCCACTCGTTTTGAAAGGACTTAATGATTCGAAAGGAATAGAGTTTTTATTGACGGTGATATTGACTTGATCCAGCAATGCTTCTGCTTCTTTTCCGTTCAAATCAAAGCCACGCACATCGATCAATAATAGGTGATTGTCTGTTGCACCAGAGACCAACCGGGCTTGTGGTGCTTGGTTGAAGACTTTCGCCATTGCTTGCGCATTGCGAATGACTTGTTCAGAGTACTCTTTGAACGACGCATCTTGTGCTTCTTTAAATGCAACAGCTTTCGCTGCAATCACGTGCTCTAATGGGCCGCCTTGAATACCAGGGAAAACGGCACTATTGATTTTTTTCGCTAAATCTTCATCATTTGTTAAAATCAAGCCGCCTCGAGGGCCGCGTAATGTTTTATGGGTCGTAGAAGTCGTGATGTCCGCATAAGGAACTGGGTTTGGATGAAGACCAGCCGCTACTAAACCAGCGATATGCGCCATATCCACCATCAATTTTGCGCCAACTTCATCAGCGATTTCACGGAACTTCGCAAAATCGATCGTACGTGAGTAAGCACTGGCACCGGCAACGATCAGTTTCGGTTGATGCTTGCGCGCCAAAATACGAACGACATTGTAGTCAATGACTTCTGTTGCAGGATCAACACCATAACTAACAAAATTATAGGTCTTGCCGCTGAAATTCACTGGTGAGCCATGGGTCAAATGACCGCCTGCGGAAAGATCCATCCCTAATACTGTATCGCCTGTTTCGATCAACGCTAAATAAGCTGCTGTGTTGGCTTGAGAACCAGAATGCGGTTGAACATTGGCATATGCCGCACCGAAAATACTTTTCGCCCGTTCAATTGCTAAGTTTTCTACCACATCAACAAATTCACAGCCGCCATAGTAACGACGACCTGGATAACCTTCAGCGTATTTATTTGTCAAAATACTACCTTGCGCAGCCATTACACCTTCTGAAACGATATTTTCAGACGCAATCAATTCCAAATTGTTTTGTTGACGATTCGTTTCTTTTTCGATCGCTTGCCACAATTCGGGATCAAACGTTTGATAATCCATGCTTACAACACCCCTTTACCTTAATGGTAGCATTGTATCACATTTCTTCATAAGCTACCTATAATGAATTCTGGTTTTTTGCTAATTTTCTTGAAAGAAACTTTGATTTGCAGCTTTTTTCAACCGATTCAAATAAGCAGCCCCTAAGCCGCTTTCTGGAAACGTGGGTGCGAATAAGACATCTAGCTCAGCAATCGATTCATCTAACGCCCGTAACCCCGCAAACAGCCCTTTTGTCGCAGCTTCCACACTGTCATCAAAAAATAAATAGATGGCTGCAGCTTCGAAGCGGACCTGCTCGGCGATCGTCGGTCCAGCTAAAACACCTACCTTAAGCTGCTGTTCTCTCGCCCAAGCCATGGCTGCCGACCAATCTTGGTCATTGACCATCATGACATTGGTATTCGGTGCATAGTGCTTGTATTTCATGCCTGGCGCTTTGGGTGCTTCACTTTCTGTTACTAAATGCTGATCGACGAGGACTTTTGTTTGTAAGACTGCTTCAAGCTGTTCTTTAGAGATTGCACCAGGGCGTAAGATGATCGGCGGTGCCGTTGGGTCACTCAAATCTAAGACCGTTGATTCGACACCGATCTGTGTCACCCCATCGTCCAAGATGCCAGCGATTTTGCCTGCCAGATCATGCTGAACATGCGCAGCTGATGTTGGGCTTGGTTTACCAGATGTATTTGCGCTAGGACCAACCAATGGCTGTTGGGCTTGTTTGATCAACGCTAACGTCTTGGTGTTGTTGGGCATCCGAAACGCCGCTGTGGATAAGCCGCCAGTAACGATGCTAGGTAAGCTGTCTTTTTTGATCGAAAAGATCAAGGTTAGGGGCCCAGGCCAGAAAGTTTCCATCAATTTATCAGCAAAAGGATGCTTGTTATCCACAAACGGTTCCAACTGCTCTGGCTCGGCAATATGAACGATCAAAGGGTTGTCACTAGGTCGTCCTTTGACTTGATACACTTGCGCAACAGCTTTTGGCAAAAGCGCGCTAGCCCCTAGTCCATAGACAGTTTCCGTCGGGAACGCCACTAATCCCCCCTCAGCTAAGATAGCTGCTGCTTCGTTTAACTGTGATTGATCAAAAATTTTTGTTTCCACAATTTATCCACATCCTTTTTTGAGAAGTTTCCACACTTATCAACATTTTCTCGTTTCTTATCCACATTTTGTGGATAAGTCGTTTGTCAAGTGTGGATAACCTTGTTCATAACTCCATTTATTCCCAAATTGTTCATTTCATAAGGTTTTTGCACTTTTTCTGTAGCAAAAAAAAATTATTTATCCACATCTTGTGGATGACTGACGAACACCATCCGATCTTGACCCGCAAGATCTTTTACTACGGTAACTTCTTTGTTGGAAAAAGCGGCTGCAAAAAGCTGTTGAACAGCTTGTCCTTGCTGGAAGCCGATTTCCAGCGCCATTTGCCCACTTGGTGCCAAACACTTCGGTGCTTGCTGTGCTAATTGCTTATAGATCGCCAATCCTTGTTCTTGAGCAAAAAGCGCCATTTTAGGCTCTTTTTCCCGTACACTGATATCCATCAGCGGCCACTCTTCAGCGCTGATATACGGCGGGTTGGAAACGATCAGATCCCATTGCTGATCTGCCACAGGCTCCAAGGTATCTCCTTGGAAAAAGCGGATCTCTGCACCTAAGGCTGTCGCATTTTCTTTAGCAACGGCTAACGCCTCTGCTGAAAGATCCACGGCACTTACCGACCACTGGGGACGTGCCAATTTTAAGGCAATGGCGATCGCTCCTGTACCCGTGCCAATGTCAACGACTCGTAGCGGCTGATCTGCTGGTAGTTTTGCCAGACAGTTTTCCACCAGCTCTTCGGTTTCTGGACGCGGGATCAAGGTTGCAGGGGTCACTTTTAAGCGATGACCATAAAATTCTTCATACCCCAATAAATATTGCGGGGGTTCATGCTGTAGCAACTGTTCAAGATCTGCTGCGATCTGTGCCTCATCTTCCCTTAGGATGGGTTGGTCCATCTGCAGCAGCCAATCGAGTTGCTGCCAGTTTTTTCGCTGTAAAAACAGGTATTGGATCGCATACCCGTCCAGTCCTTTCGTTTCTAAAAAAGAAGAAGCCCGTGAAAGGACTTCTCGATAGGTTTTAGCCATTTTGCATCTCATCTAATTTTGATGTTTGATCGTAAACGATCAGTGCATCAACAATTTCATCGAGTTTTCCAGCTAAAATTTGATCCAATTTTTGAATAGTCAACCCGATACGGTGATCTGTTACGCGGTTTTGCGGGAAGTTATAGGTCCGGATCCGTTCAGAACGATCGCCGGTACCCACTGCTGATTTACGGTTTGCATCGTATTCGCTTTGTGCTTCTTGCTGCATTTGGTCATAGACCCGTGCCCGCAAGACTTTCATCGCTTTCTCACGGTTTTTCAGCTGTGAACGCTCATCTTGCATCGCAACAGCGATCCCTGTTGGCAAGTGAGTCAAACGAACAGCAGAAGCTGTTTTGTTAACGTGCTGACCACCGGCACCAGAGGCATGGTAAATATCGGTACGAATATCTTTGTCTGCGATATCGATTTCGACTTCTTCTGCTTCAGGCATAACCACGACCGTTGCCGTAGACGTATGGATTCGGCCTTGTGATTCGGTAGACGGTACCCTTTGCACTCGGTGGGCGCCGCTCTCATATTTCAATTTTGAAAAGACGTTGTCGCCAGTGATCATCATGATGACTTCTTTGTAGCCGCCGATCCCAGTGACGTTGGCATCCATGACTTCGACTTTCCAGCCTTGGTTTTCCGCATATTTTTGATACATATTGAAAAGATCGCCAGCAAATAAGGCTGCTTCGTCGCCGCCTGCTGCACCACGGATCTCCATGATGATGTTTTTGTCATCATTCGGGTCTTTTGGCAACAACAAAATCTTGATGCGTTCTTCTAAAACGTCTTTTTCTTTTTTCAAGTCAGAGAGTTCTTCTTTGGCCATCTCAGCCATTTCTGCATCTAGGTTTTCCCCAAGCATTTCTTCAGTGTCCTTGATTCCTTCAACGACTTCTTTGTAACGGCGGTAGACTTCCACCGTTTCCCGTGTATTGGCTTCTTCTTTTGAAAGCTGCATGAAGCGTTTGGTGTCAGAGATCACGGCTGGATCACTTAGTAATTCGCCTAATTCTTCGTAACGGTCTTCGATTGCTTGTAACTGATCGTACATTGATTATTCTCCTTCTTTTTTCATTCCCGGGTGAAAGTAATGCTTGCGGCAAACTGGATAATACGCTTCATTGCCGCCGATTTGTACTTGATCGCCCTCGTAAACGGGTTTTCCGTCGATATAGTGCAAGTTCATGGTTGCTTTTTTATGACAGAACCAGCAGATGGTTTTCATCTCTTCGATTTTATCTGCGTAAAGCAGCAAGTATTTTGAGCCTTCAAATAATTCATTGCGGAAATCATTTTTCAAGCCAAAGGCCATTACAGGAATACCTAACTCATCCACGATTTTGGTGAAAGCCAGCACGTGATGCTTCTTTAGGAACTGTGCTTCGTCGATCAAAATACAATAAGGTTTATAACCGAGGTCTTTGATCAAATGAAATAGATCCGTTTCATCAAAAATCGGGATCGCGTCTCGCTCTAAGCCGATGCGACTCGAAACATTTCCCACGCCGCTTCTCGTGTCCAATCCACTTGTCATGATCACGACTGGTTTGTCTTGTTCTTCATAGTTGTGAGCAACTTTCAGTATCTCGATCGTTTTCCCACTATTCATTGCGCCATATTTAAAAAAAAGCTGTGCCATCTCGCCCATCCTTCCTCATACTCCTTTGGTATTATACTTGAAAAAGGAGAATTTTTACAGACTTAAATTCGACACACGCCGCCTTTTACGCAAGAGTTTTACGAAAAGTTAACGGATTTTTTGCTGCCGGTACTTCTTAATCATTTCTGGCTTTTCTGGCCACTTCTGCCAATACTTGACAAGCCAGTGGATATTCTGGATTTTCATTCCCATTGATATCCGTTGCAATGATCACAAAACCGAGCTGCTGGTAGAGCTTGATTGCTGCGTGGCTCCACGTTTGCGTATGAAGATACATCGGCTCGTTGGCTGCCTCTAAGACAGAAACGACTTGCGTGACCAAGCCGCGAGCGATCCCTTGACGTTGAGCTTGCGGCATTACTGCTACCCAATGGACTAGCGGAACCGGTGTACCGTCTTGCTTGGCTTTTTTCCAAGCGGTAGCCGTGCCGACCGGTGTACCTGTTTGATCAATGGCAAAAAACATTCGCTGTCCTAGCTGTGCTTGCTCGGGCATAAATTCTTTTTCAAAATACGCCAATGCCTCTTCCTCATTGTCAAACTCTCCGACGGATGTTTCGATCCGTGCCCAGTGCCTTTCGTCTCCTGCTTGGTAGCTGCGTAGCGAATAGTTATCGGATTGAATGGGCTGGATCGGTGTGCTTTTGTGTGCTCGCTTCATCCAGATTTCTGCATATGGAATTGATTTATCTAACATTGGTTGTGCCTCTCTTTCATTGGTTTCGTCCTTGTTCAATGGTTTCTTTGGGATTCAATCACGTAATTTCTTTACTAGAAAAATTTCTGTTAGCTGATTTTGCGTATGGGCGATTCTCCCGATTTCTTCATAGCCCACTCGCTGATAAAAATCTGGTGCTTGGAAATCAAAAGTCGCCGTCTGGCAATTTTCACAGCCAAATGCTTTCAACTGCTGTTCAAGATCCGTAAGAATCTGCTTGCCATACCCTTTTCCCCGCTCGGATGCTTTGACCCACAGGGTGTCAAGATAGCCGATATGATACATCGAGGCGTAGGCAATGCCACCAGCAATCACCACACCCTCTTTTTTGATTACACTGCTAAAGTTCTGATAGGTCTCTGTTTGTGTAAATGGTTTTTGATGCTTTGTGTATGCTGTTAATGCTGTTTCTAACGCAGCCAATTCTTGGTCTGTTCCTTGTTCAATGATTCGCGCCATATTCAATCACTCCTTCTTGTTTCTTGATAATCTGCGATGATCTGATCGACCGTTTCTGCTATCGTTAGGCCTTCTTTGATCAGTCTTTCCTCTGAAGATCCTTTTGGGAAAAGCAAGTCTCGCTCAAGCCACCATTTACGCATCGCTTCCTCGGATAAATAGTCTCGCTGCATTCGGGTCTGATGTCTTTTGACCGTTTCCTCGAAAGAAAGATCAAAATAATAAACTAGCTTTTTTTGGGGAAAGAGTTTCATTAGAAAGTCGAGAAAGTCTTGGTATTTTTCACGAGAATAAATCCCCTCAACAAGTATCATCGGCACTTTCCCCTTCGCATATAGGACAGCTTCTTTCATCAAACCGCTGGCTAAATTATTAGGGGTATCTTTGACACAAAAAATTTCTCGCCGAAAAACATCTTGTGAAATCAGCACTGCCTCTTCCCCAAAAACGTGCTGAACAGCTTTGGCAATAGTGGTTTTTCCGCTGCCAGAATTCCCCCGTAGTAAAATTAACATGCTTTCCATGGGCGGTTCCTTTCTTCGTTAGTAAGTTATCTAAGCATATCTCTTGTTTTTCTCTACTAGAAGCATACCATAGAAGCAAAGGAGGAATACCTATGAAAGATACGGCAATTTTTGCTGGTGGTTGTTTTTGGTGCATGGTGAAGCCTTTTGATTCACAGCCAGGCATCCTCAAAGTGGTTTCGGGCTTTACTGGCGGCCATGTCCCTAACCCAACCTACCAACAAGTAACGACAGGTACCACCGGTCACACCGAAGCAGTTGAAATCACCTTTGATCCTGAAGTCATCTCTTATGAAGAATTAGTTGCCATCTATTGGCAGCAGACAGACCCCACGGATGCGTTTGGTCAGTTTGCCGACCGTGGTGATTCCTATCGTCCAGTGATTTTTTACAATAGTGAAGAACAAAAAGCGATTGCGGAAAAATCAAAGGCGCAGTTGCAAGCTAGCGGCCGCTTTGACCGTCCGATCGTAACGAAGATCGAACCAGCAGAACCTTTTTATCCTGCAGAAGATTATCATCAAGATTTTTACAAAAAAAATGCAGCCCATTACAATGCTTATAGCGAAGGCTCCGGTCGAGCCGGCTTTATTCGCCAAAACTGGGCTTAACATTTTGGAGAACGTTCCTTACAATTCATCACTAACAGCCGATCTGCCTCGTCAGCAGATCGGCTGTTTTCTGTTTTTTCCCAAAAAGGAAATTGACAGTCAGGGCATTTTCGCGCTACACTGATTAGAAAATTCTGACGATTATAAAGGAGTGTTTGTTTGATGTTAGCTAATGAAGTCCGTCCAGGTCCAAACCGTTATATTACGGGCGATGGGGTCTTAACTGATTTGCCGGAGTATTTACGAGAGTTCCAAGAGGTAGCAGTAATTACTGGGGAGCAGTCATTCGATGTGTTTTCGAACTATTACCCTCATTCATTTGACTACCCGATCTACCGCTACGATGGATCATCGAGTTATGAAAATGCGCAAACCTTAGCTGAAGCGATCCAGCAAGCAGATGCCGTGGTGGCAATCGGCGGCGGCAAGGTCGCTGATACAGCAAAAATCACCGCCCAAACCCTTGGCGCAGAGCTGATCGTGATCCCTACATTGGTTTCCAACTGTGCGCCCTTTACCCCGGTGATCGTCGCCTATTACCCCGATCATACGATTTGTAAAATCGACTATGCCAAAAAAGGTGCCTACATGACGATCGTCGACACCCGTTTTTTACTAGCCACACCTGTTGATTACTTTATCGCAGGGATCGCTGATACCTTAGCCAAATATTATGAAATGGAAGCCATCGTCCGCAACATGGCAGAAGACGACA
The DNA here is from genome assembly GCF_002140695.1 of Enterococcus sp. 4E1_DIV0656. Taxonomy (NCBI): domain Bacteria; kingdom Bacillati; phylum Bacillota; class Bacilli; order Lactobacillales; family Enterococcaceae; genus Enterococcus; species Enterococcus sp. 4E1_DIV0656. The sequence continues at coordinate 539,279 of NZ_NGLF01000001.1, forward strand.
AGACTGCCTTAGTACGGCTAGGTTTCCAAAGCGCTCTTTTGATCAAAAACTTGCTGATTGCCGATGCGATCCAAGCTGTCAAAGACCTAGAAGCTGGGCAGCTGACACCCGCCTTTGCCCGCATCACCGACGCGATCATTGCTTTGGCAGGCGAAGTTGGCGGTTTTGCAGTAGAGTTTGGCCGCACGTCCGGTGCGCATGCGCTGCATGACGGCTTGTCTTATTTGAATGAGACCCATAGTGTCTTGCACGGCAATAAAGTCGCCTACTGCATTTGGGTCCAGCTTGCCTATACCAATGATTTTGATGTGATTGAAGAATTACGGCCGTTTTACGAAGCTTTGCACTTGCCGATGAAGCTGAAGGATCTCCACGTGACACGCCTTGATCGGGATTACTTCGCCTCGGTTCTGACCTATGCTGTCAAGGAAGAAGAAACCTTTATTTTGATTGATCCTGCGATCACACCCGAAAAAGTCTATCAGGCGATCGAAGCAGTAGAGGCGCTGTAAACCGTACAAATTGCTAAACAACTTTATATCAATAAAAAACTGTTTCCCTAATGCATTTCGGAAACAGTTTTTTTATTTGATCAAACTGACACGCAGTAGCAATCCTGGCTGCGCATGTTCTTAGCGGGCAACAGCAACTGACGCATTGCCCATCACTGCACGGCTTCACCCAGCAACCCGTTTTCTAAGCAGTATTGATAAATACCTTCCTCGGCTACGTGACCAATCACTTCGTCAGCGATCGCTTTTAACTCATCCGAAGCATTGGCCATTGCTAGACCCCAACCAACTGCCTCCAGCATCTCAATGTCATTGTTGCCATCCCCAAAGGCAATGGCTTCGGATTTATCCAAGCCATAGTAAGCCAGCATTTTGGCAATGCCGCTTCCTTTCCCGCTGCTGGCTGGAATAATATCGACTGCCCGATCCCACCAGGCGGTGATTTTCGCCTCTGTAGTATTTGCCATCACTTTGGCGTAGTCTTCTTTCCCTGAACCTAACATCACTTGGAAAATGTCTTGCTGTTGGATCAACTCTTCAAAATCTTCTGCCACGATCACTTCTTGATGAGCAAAGGAAAAATACTCAACTAAATCAGCATCTTTGCCATTGGCAACGGTACGATCCTTCGTTGCGATTGCTACTGGACGCTTGAGCGCCGTCGCATTTTCTATGATTTGCTGAACATCTTTTTTAGGAATAGGGTTTTGGTGGATCCCCTCGGCTTGATTAAAACAATACGATCCGTTAAAGGTCAAAAACGCATCGAAGGTCACGCCTTCAAATTGCGGCAACGCGATGGGACTTCTGCCAGTCGCAATGCACAACAGGATCCCTTGCTTCTTCAAGGTTTTTAATGTGGCTAACATTCTTTCAGAGATTTGCTTTTTGTTCATGTCGATCAGTGTGCCATCAACATCAAAAAAAATAATTTTCACGTTCTTCATGATCTTCCCCATTTCCGTCTCGATTTTCAAAAAATTGATGCGCTTTTCTCTCTATTGTTCCGTGCGGATCGTCGCTGTTATCTTTTATTTCTTTTATCTTCTCATAAATTGCCAGCGTTTTCTTCTGAAATCGTGAAAATTGATCGGAATACTTACCTATTTTTAAGAATCTTAAAGAACGCCTAGACTATCGGGAACAGCTGATCCAATGTGACTAATACTCCATCCTCATCATTTGAGGGACAGACAGCGGTGGCAACGGCTTTGACGTTTTCTGGCGCATTGTCCATCGCATAGCCTCTCTGGCAATAGGCTAACATTTCCAAATCATTGCCGCCATCGCCAAAAGCGACACATTGCTCAGGAGTGATCCCCCATCGCTCTACCAAGCGTGCCAATCCTGATGCTTTGTGGCAGTTAGGCACGATCAGATCCACGGAACCATGCCCACTGCCTGTTGGCACTAGCAAACCAGCTAGTTCTTTTTGAAATAGTTCCGAATAATAGGCCGTTTTTTCGACAGGAACGGTTGGGGCAAATTTCAGGATCGTGTCCTCTACTTGGGCAAAGTCATCGACCCATTGCAATTTGTGGTAATACTTATTTGTTAATTCAAAAAAAGCATCACTGACCGTTCCCCGTTCACAATAAGCACTATTGAGCCCACACATTACATTTTTAACTTCGGAGTATTTTTTACATAAATCTAAGGTTGCGAAAACCGTTTCTCGGGGAATGTCCGCTGCAAAAAGCACTGTTTCTTTGTCTTTGACAAGTGCTCCGTTTTCTGCAACAAAACTCAGCTCGTGATCATAGCCGGGAAATTGAGCCCGCAACTGGTAATACTGATTGCCGCTGGCAACGACAAACTGACAGCCGACTGCTTTCATGCGGGCCAACACGACCTTGAAGCGGGGAACATCATACGTATAATCCGTGCGCATAAAGGTTCCATCCATATCGACAGCTACTAACTTGATATCATAAGGGTTGGCATTCATCTACTTCTCTCCATTCTGGCTTTCTTTATTAAAGAAAGCGTTTTTCTCACATTATTATTTTAACATGTATATACAACTTCCGCATCCTTTTTCTTGCTAAAAAATCGATTGAAGGGATAGTGCCTCTCAAAAAAGAGACTACTGCTTTACACCATTCAATCGTGCCTACCTTTTCAAAAATCCTTACAATGATTGAAGATCATTCAAAGGCAGACCATCGCTGCCAAACACAAGGATTGATTGGCGGCTCCTTTGCCCGAATGAAAAGAATCACTCCAGAAACGTTTCCTTGCGCAATTTCTGCCCCACATAAATTCTATCCTGCTTTCTTTCAAATCTACTTGGTTCTTTGGTATACTGGGGATAGTTTAATTAGTGAGGGGTTTTTGTTATGAACTTTACCCGCTTTGCTCGCTTGACGCAGCGCAGGAGCAAGACGTTTATTTCCCAGAATGTATCTTCAATCCAAGTGATTGTTTTTTATTATATCGTGATGACGGTGGTCTCTTTGGGGCTTTTTTCACTTCCCTTCTTTCGGGAACCGGGCTCTCATGTCGCGTTTATCGATCTGTTCTTTATGGCGGTCAGCACGGTCAGTGTCACAGGGTTGACTACCTTCCCGATCAATGACGTATTTAACGACCGCGGGGTCATTTTATTGGAAGTCCTCTTTCAAGTTGGTGGTTTAGGGATCATGATGATCTCGACCTTTTTTGCGATCGTTTCACGGCGCAAAATCAGTTTAAAGCAACGCCAATTGATCATGACAGATATGAACCAGCCAAAGCTTAGCGGGATCGTTCGGATGATTCGAACGACGTTTACCATCATTTTAGTTTGTCAGTTGGTAGCAGGTACGATCTTCGCTGTTTATTTTCATCTTTACGGGTATTATGACAATTGGCGTGACGCGATCTTTTATGGGTTTTATCAAGCGATCTCTGCTGTGACCAACTCAGGGTTTGATGTGACGGGCAATTCCATCTTGCCGTTTTCCCATGATTATTTCTTCCTGACGTGTATCATGATTTTGATTTTTATCGGGGGGATCGGATTTCCAGTGATCATGGACTTTCGGGAATGGGTCCTTTTTAAAATGAAAAAACAACGCCGCCGCTTGCCGTTTCGCTTTTCTTTATTCACAAAAATTGCTGTTTTGGCTTTCGTGATCCTCTTTGTCGGCGGTACATTAGCGATCTTTTTCCTTGAGAAAGATTATTTATTCAAAGATTACAGCTTTAGTGGTATGTGGATGAACAGCATGTTTTATTCCATGACAACGCGGAATGCTGGCCTGCAGATCCATGACTTAGGCAACTTCCAAACCACGACGTTGATCGTTTTCTCCTTGCTGATGTTTATTGGTTGTAGTCCCAGCTCTGTTGGTGGGGGGATTCGGACGACGACCATTGCCATCATTGGGCTGTACCTCTATGCCTTCTTGAAAAGTGAGGACAATATCAATATCTTCGGTCGCCGGATCGATCAAGATGACGTCCGTAAATCAGTGGTGGTCTTCATGCTTTCGATGGGCATGTGCTTCTTTTGTGTCTTATTCTTGACCGCCATCGAGGATATCCCTTTGATCGCCATCATTGTTGAAGTTTCCTCGGCCTTTGGAACCACAGGGCTTTCTTTAGGAATCACGGGCGATTTATCAACCATCGGCAAACTCGTGATTGCTCTTTTGATGTTTATCGGCCGTGTCGGTATGCTGTACACCTTGATGTTATTCGTACCAAAAGAAACACGTGACTTAGGCTACGAGTACCCAACGGAAAAAATCATTATCGGTTAAAGCAGCAGCAAACCTGGCAGAAGGTTTGCTGTTTTGCTTTTCAAGCCTTTGATCATCGCAAGTAAAAGAGCCATTTATCAGAATGGTCTTTGTAGAAATTTAAAGAATCGCAAAAGCAATTTAACCTTTTTCTTGGTATATGGTATGATAAATTGAATTTGCACAACGAAAGCATTCGCTCTAATGGAGGGTTACATTATGGGAATACGAAGTCATCTGGCTGTTTCAGTCGGTAAGACCTCTCAATGGGTATTAAAGAACTTTTTCAAAGGTGGCTCAAGCCTGCCTGGTAAATTAGCATTAAAAGTTGATCCACATATATTAGATCATTTGGCGAAAGATTACCAAGTCGTCGTGATCACAGGCACCAACGGCAAAACATTGACGACTGCCTTGACTGTCAATATTTTGCGCCAAGAATTTGATGAAGTATTAACGAACCCCACCGGCGCCAATATGGTCCAAGGGATCGTTTCAACCTTTCTATCGGCACGCCCTAAAAAAGGCAAAAAATTTGCGGTTTTAGAAATCGATGAAGCCAGTCTCAGCAAAGTAACGAAGTACATCAAACCGGAATTGTTCGTTTTCACCAATATTTTCCGCGATCAAATGGACCGTTATGGCGAGATCTATACGACCTATAAAATGATCGTTGAAGGTGCCGCAAACTCACCGGAAGCAACGATCCTCTGCAATGGGGATTCGCCACTGTTCAATTCGGTGGCAACTGTCAATCCGCGGAAATACTATGGATTTGATCATTTGCCAGATGAAGAGCAGATGGCCCATTACAATACGGATGGCGTGTTGTGTCCTGAGTGTCATCACATTTTGCATTATAAAATGATCACCTATGCCAATCTTGGGAAATACTACTGCCCAAATTGCGGCTTCCATCGACCAGAATTGGATTATAAACTGACGGAAATGACTGCAATGGACAACACCTCTGCTGCTTTTGTGATCGATGGCAATGACTATCGCATCGAAGTTGGTGGGATGTACAATGTCTACAATGCGCTGGCGGCAACTGCGGTTGCGGAATATTATGGCGTAGCACCTGCAAAAATCAAATCTGGTTTGGCCTATGACGAAAAAGTCTTTGGCCGCCAAGAAGTGATCCGCATCGGGGACAAAGAATGTACGTTAGTTTTAGTTAAAAACCCTGTTGGTTTGAACCAAGTCATCGATATGATCAGCCTGTCGCCCTATCCTTTCTCACTAGTCAGCTTGTTGAATGCCAACTACGCAGATGGGATCGACGTCAGCTGGATTTGGGATGGCGACCATGAAGCGTTTGCCGATATGGGGATTCCTCAAGTGGTCGCTGGTGGTGATCGTCACAAAGATATGGCGTTGCGGTTAAAAGTTGCGGGGATCCCTGAAGAGAAAATCATTGAAACCCCTGAACTTGATGACGTCATCAAGCAAATTGCAGACTTACCAACAGAAAAAGTCTATATTTTAGCGACTTACACTGCAGTCCTGCAGCTACGCAAAAAGCTTGCGGAAAAAGGCTATATCAAAGGAGGAATGAGTCGTGACTAAGTATCAACTGGATGTTGCCCACTTGTATGGAAATCTTTTGAATACTTACGGCGATAACGGCAATCTCTTGATGTTGCGCTACGTGGCCGAAAAACTAGGCGTGACCTTCAACGCAGAAGTCGTCAGCATTCACGAGCCCTTCGATCCTGAAAAATATGATCTCGTCTTCTTCGGTGGCGGACAAGATTTTGAACAAGTGATCGTTTCACAAGATATCCAATCAAAAAAAGAAGCCCTGACCAGCTATATCGAAAATGATGGCGTGATGCTGGCAATTTGCGGCGGCTATCAATTGCTGGGTCATTACTACATCGGTGCCAACGGCGAGAAAATCAAGGGGATCGGTGCCTTGGATCATTACACCTTAAGCCAAGAAAACAACCGTTTCATCGGTGACATCGTGATCCACAATGAAGAATTCGATGAGACCTATTATGGCTTTGAAAACCATAATGGCCGTACTTTCTTAGGTAAAGGGGAAAAACCATTGGGGAAAGTCATCCAAGGACAAGGAAACAATGGCGAAGACCAAACCGAAGGCGTGGTTTACCGCAATGTGTTCGGCTCTTACTTCCACGGACCGCTTCTCGCAAGAAATGAGCATTTGGCAGAGCGCTTGATCCGCACCGCCCTTGCCAATCGTTATGGCAACGTCGAAATTTAAATACACGTACTTAGCAAACAAACCTGTTTTTCGCAGGTTTGTTTTTTTATGGGAAATTTCCCCGCAGTTGCTACCTTTTCTCTTTGTTTGCTTCTACGTTCCTATGCCACCTCGCTTTATTGTAACCGCTATCTTTCTTTTCTATACTGAGGTTGTAGTAAAAATTGAAAGGAGATGTTAAGAAATTATGATGGAAAAAGTTCAGCGGTTTGGCGGTGCGATGTTTACCCCGGTCCTCTTGTTTTCATTTTCGGGGATCATGGTCGCGCTGTGTATTATCTTTAAAAATCCGATGCTTGTGGGGAGCATCGCCACTGAAGGCTCTACTTGGTTCAACATTTGGACGATTATTGAAAACGGTGCATGGACGGTCTTCAACCAAATGGAATTACTATTTGTTATTGGATTACCGATCGGTCTCGCAAAAAAAGCCAATGCGCGAGCGGCAATGGAAGCCTTTGTCGTCTATATTACTTGTAATTATTTTATTTCTGGCATGATCGAATACTTTGGTCACTTCTTCGGTGTCAACTTTGCAGCTGATCCCGGCGGTGAGAGTGGCTTGAAAATGATCGCCGGCATCAAAACATTAGATACTGGTATTATCGGAGCAATTTTTATTTCGGCGATCGTCGTCTATCTTCACAACAAGTTTTTCGATACGAAGCTGCCTGATTTTCTCGGAATCTTCCAAGGCTCTTCCTTTGTCGTGATCCTTGGATTCTTTTTGATGTTGCCAGTCGCTTTCTTGATTGCATTGATTTGGCCGAAAGTCCAAGCTGGCATTGGGTCCATGCAAGGGTTTCTAGCAAGTGCTGGGGTCTTTGGGGTCTGGCTCTATACTTTCTTAGAGCGAATATTGATCCCCACAGGTCTCCATCATTTCGTGTATACCCCCTTTGTTTTTGGTCCTGCTGTCGTCGAAGAAGGAATCTCCAAATACTGGATGGCACATTTACAAGAATTTGCCCAATCCACCAGACCATTGAAAGAGCTTTTCCCTGAAGGGGGCTTTGCTTTACATGGCAATTCTAAGATCTTTGCTGCACCGGGGATCGCTGCTGCTTTTTATTTCACAGCCAAGCCTGAGAATAAAAAGAAAGTCTTAGCGATTTTGATCCCTGCCACTTTAACTGCCGTTTTAGCTGGTATCACTGAGCCATTGGAATTTACCTTCCTCTTTATCTCACCACCCCTCTTTGCGGTGCACGCTGTTTTAGCAGCGACCATGGCGGCAACGATGTTTGCCTTCGGGGTCGTTGGAGATATGGGGGGCGGCTTGATCGATCTGTTAGCGAAGGTCTGGATTCCGCTATTTCAAAATCATCGCAGTATGATCTTCACGCAGTTGGTGATTGGGTTAGCCTTTACTGCGCTTTATTTCCTTGTTTTCCGCTTCTTGATCCTCAAATTTAAGTTAGCCACACCAGGACGGGAAGAAAACAATAGCGAAGTCAAACTATACACCAAAAAAGATTACAAAGAAAAACAAGCCAACACTGGAACTCCAGTGATTGCTGGTGCCAATCGCTACACCGAACAAGCCGCAGTCTACTTAGAAGGGTTTGGCGGTCGCGACAACATTGATAAAGTCACTAATTGTGCTACTCGCCTAAGAATCACCGTTAAAGATCAAGACCAAGTGCTGCCAGATGACATCTTTAAAAGTGCTGGTGCCCATGGTGTTGTTCGCAACGGCAACGCCTTCCAAGTGATCGTTGGTCTGGATGTGCCACAAGTGAGAGAACAATTCGAAAAATTATTAGCTGTATCAGACTAAGGAGGAAACAAAAATGAAAAAATTTTCAATCGTGATCGCTGGAGGCGGCAGTACCTTTACCCCTGGAATCGTCTTGATGCTTTTAGAACACTTGGATCGTTTCCCGATTCGCCAAATCAAGTTTTACGACAATTTGGAAGAACGACAAGAAAAAGTGGCACAAGCTTGCGAGATTTTATTGAAAGAACGCGCACCCGAAATCAGATTTTTAGCAACCACTGATCCCGAAACCGCGTTTCAGGATGTCGATTTTGTGATGGCGCATATCCGAGTTGGCTTGTATGCGATGCGCGAAAAGGATGAAAAAATCCCTTTGAAATATGGTGTGGTCGGCCAAGAAACTTGTGGTCCTGGCGGGATCGCTTATGGGATGCGTTCTATCGGCGGTGTATTGGAGTTAGTCGATTATATGGAAAAATATTCCCCTGATGCGTGGATGTTGAATTATTCCAATCCTGCAGCGATCGTCGCAGAAGCGACTCGTAAATTGCGCCCTGATGCTAAGATCATTAATATTTGTGATATGCCAGTGGGAATCGAAGAACGGATGGCGCAAGCGATCGGTTTAGCTTCTCGCAAAGAATTGGTCGTTCGCTATTATGGCTTGAATCATTTTGGCTGGTGGACAGATATACGAGACAAAGCTGGCAATGACTTGCTGCCGCAGATCCAAGCGCATGTAGCAAAATACGGCTATTCATTGCCAGAAGAAATCGAAGCGAGCCAACATGCTGATGCCAGCTGGATGCACACCTTTGCCAAAGCAAAAGAAGTGTACGAGGTTGATCCATCCACTTTGCCAAATACCTACTTGAAGTATTACTTTTTCCCTCAAGATGAAGTGGCGCACACCAACCCATCTTTTACACGGGCAAATGAAGTCATGGCTGGCCGCGAAAAACACGTCTTTGGTGAATGCCAACGCATCGTAGAGAACCAGACAGCGACTGACACCACGCTTGAAGTGGATGAACACGCCAGCTACATTGTTGACCTTGCACGAGCGATTGCTTATAACACGCAAGAACGAATGCTGTTGATCGTGCCTAACGAAGGAGCGATCGTCAACTTTGATGAACAGGCAATGGTGGAAGTGCCTTGTATCGTCGGCAGTAACGGGGCAGAACCAATCACACAAGGCAAGATCCCTCGCTTCCAAAAAGGATTGATGGAACAACAAGTCGCCGTAGAAAAATTAGTCGTGGAAGCTTGGGCAGAGGGTTCTTACCAGAAGCTGTGGCAAGCACTGATTCTTTCAAAAGTGGTCCCAAATGCCCGTGTAGCCAAAGAATTACTCGATGAATTGATCGAAGCAAATCAAGCCTTTTGGCCAGAATTACACTAGCCAGCGTTCTTCGCCTCCCCTCCTGGCTTTTCAGCTATACTTAATCAATAAGGAGGGGTTTTTGTGAAATTACAGTATTTGATTCAACAGCACCAAGCAGAGTTAAGTGAACTTGATCGTGGCATTCTGAACTATATTCTTTCCCACGGCGATACCGTTCTATCTATGGGGATCGTCGAGCTATCCGAGCAGGTTCACGTCTCAAAGTCATCTATTTTACGGTTGACGAAAAAACTTGGTTTTTCTGGCTATTCCGAGTTCAAATATTTTCTACGGCATCAGCAAGAACAGGCAACAACGATTTCGCAGCAAAAAACGATTTTTGAAAAGCAACAAGAGGATATTTTCGCCACCCTAAACTATGTAAAAACAGTAGACTTAGCTGCCCTCAACCGCTTGTTTGACCGCAGCAAAACCATCTACTGCTACCCAACTGGGTTCTCCCAAAAGAAAGCACTGGAGGAGTTTTCCAAAATGATGCTTTCTATGGAAAAACGAGTGATCGTATTGCCGAACAAAACGGAATTTGATATGGTCATGCCGATGATCACTGCCGAAGATTGTGTGATCATCGCCTCACTCAGCGGCGAAACAGAAAACGTCAAAGAGAATCTGACGACTTTTGCGATTCGTCAGATTCCCGTTTTGACATTGAGTGCGCCAGGAGATAATTATTTTGCTCGCCATTCAACGTTTCACCTGACCTATTATTGCGATTTTTTTCAAATCGGTCGCAAGAAAATCCCTAGCCAGTCTTTGATCGGACTGAGCTGCTTGATTGATTATTTGATCCGTTCCTACGGACTATTCACTTTACAGGAGGGCAACCATGACTAAACGAAAATGGGCGTTTCCATTGATTTTACTGAGTTATTGGCTTTTGATCGCCGGTGCTTACTATCTTTATCTTTCCTTGACTGCCTTCAACCATGGGATGACCTTTGCCCAGTACCTCAACTCGCAACCGTTAGCCGCTTTAGGGGTCTTGTTAAGTAGTCTCCTTTTGCTGCAAGGGGCTTGCCTGTACTTTATTCAACGGTTTTCCATGAGTAAAAAAGGCCTTTTGGGACAGTATTTATTCCTGATCTTCTTCCAACAGTTGCTGACAGCGAATGTCATCGGCGCAGGACTCGTCTTTTTTACAAGAAGAAGTCTTTCGAGTCAGGAGGAAACCGCAACTTGGGGCGAAAAGAGTTTTACCTATGGGGCATTAGCATTCATTCTTTTATTGAGTTTATTCTTTTTCCTCCTTGTTCGATCAGCGATTTAACTTCCCCAAAAAGAAAAGCAGTGCCGGTTGGCACTGCTTTTTGCTGTCGCTCATGTTAGTTTGGATCTGTTTTTGAAGCAAAAACCACTTTGATTCCAAAGTGATCGCTGACGATTGGAGTACGCGTTCCGTCAAAAACGACTTCATATTCCGTTGCTTGCAGGTCTTTTGATGCAAAAACATAATCGATCCGCAACGCTTCTCGATTGTCTTGCCAGCCATCAATGGCTTTAACGACAGAGGCTTCCCCGGTCGTTTCAGCAGCCGTTAAAAAGCTGTCTTGCAGCTGTAAGGAGCTGTCAAGGACCAGTTGATGCCCAGAACTGGCCGCATCGTTGTTGAAATCTCCTAGAATCAATAAGGTATCTGCCCGTTCTGCTAAAAATGCTTCTGTCTGTTGCCACTCGTAGGCAAATTTACCGTCTTGCCACCAAGAAAAGTGACAGCTAACGACTTGTACGATCTGCCCATCGGCTTCAGTCACGCCGCTCAGGTTTTTGCGCGTGGTATGATCCCAGACATCCGTGGCTTGTGAAGCAAGATATTCTTTGGCAATGATGGGCTGTTTGGACAATAAGGCATTGCCTTCGTGGTAAATGTCATAGCCTACGTGACTGTAGGTCCATGACCAATAGTAGTCACAGTCTAACAGTTGCAGTTCTTCCACTAGGCGTAAAGCAAAATTGTCCTCCTTGATTTCCACCAGCGTATCTGTCGGGCAATAAAGCCCATCAGGAACGATGGTTTGAGCAGCGATCGTTTGGTTGACTTCTTGCAAGGCGATGATGTCATAGTCGCCTGTTGCAATCTCTTGTGCGATCATTTTGCATTTTTCTAGCTGATTTTCTTCTAACCAGCTATGGGTGTTCAATGTTAATACCTTCATGAATAAGGCTCCTTCTCTCGGTTTGCTTGTACGATTCCTTTTAAAAATAAAAGAGAGCGGGTCAACAAAAGAGTCGACCCGCTTGTCATTTTATTATAGTTTTACGATTCCAACAACTGCGGCTGCTTGTTGCTTGCCGATTTGGGTCAATTCAAAGGAATCGATTTGATCGCTGTTGGTCAACACTACAACGATGGTGGTGTCTTTGCCAGCAGCACTTACTGCAGCGAGATCCATCTCCGCTAACTTGTCACCGACCGCCACTTGTTGTCCTTCAGTGACAGCTACCGTAAAGGGTGCACCGTTTAAGTCAACGGTATCTAAGCCCATGTGAACCAATACTTCGATGCCTTCATCAGAAAGCAAGCCGATCGCATGTTTCGTTGGGAAGATGTTGGTGACTTTCCCGCTGATTGGTGCGACAACTGTCGTCTGCTCTGGACGTATACCATAACCGTCACCCATCATTTTTTCCGCAAACACTTGGTCTTTGACAGAGGTGATCGGCATCACTTCTCCAGTGGCAACGGCAGCTAGTTCAGCTGTCACGCCTTGGCTTTGATGGGTAGTGGTTTCAGCTGGTGCTTGACTAGCAGTCGGTTCGGGAATCGTGACACCAGAATCTAAGATATCTTGAATGTCTGATTTTAAGACATCTGCTTTCGGTCCATAGACTGCTTGCACACCGTTGTCTTTTACGATCAAGCCTAAAGCCCCTGCGGCTTTCCACGCTTTTTCATCGCCGACCGCTTCTCGATTTTTCACAGAGACCCGTAAACGAGTCATACATGCATCAACGTCGGCGATATTTTCACGTCCACCTAATAAATGAATGATTTTCACGACTTGTGAATCTGGGTTCAAGTTGCCATCCGCCGAAGCAGTTGCTGGCGCATCGCTGGCCCCTTCTGTTTCATAGTTGCCGTTTCTACCTGGTGTTGCAAAGTTGAATTTTTTGATCAAGAAGTTTGCCAAGAAATACATCCCGACACCAAAGACGATGGTCACTAACACAAAGTTGATCAAATCTTGTCCTAAGCCGGCATTGATCGCCATTGGGGTACGGGTCAACAACTCGATATTCCCAAAAGAATGGACCCGTAAGTTGACGATATCCGCCATCGCAAATGCCGCCCCTTGTACGACTGCATAAACGATGTAAAGCGGTACGGCAGCAAACATAAACATGAACTCCAACGGTTCTGTTACCCCTGTCAAGAAGACAGCGATGGCAGCTGATAAATACATAGAGGTATATTTGTGCCGTTTGTCCGCATCGACATTGCGGTACATGGCATAAGACAAGCCCATCAAGATCCCAGATGAACCAATCATTTGTCCAACTTTAAAGCGGGCAGGAACAAAGTTTTCCAATAAAAATTGATATTGTGACGTATCTCCAGCATTGCGCATATTCACTAGATCTGTTGCCCAAGCAAGCCATAATGGGTCTTGTCCAAAGACTTGGGTGCCGGCTTGTGCCCCAGAAAGAATTGTGTAGGTTCCACCTAATTCGGTGTAATTGATCGGGATCGTCAACATATGATGCAGCCCGAATGGTAAGAGCAGCCGCTCCAAGGTTCCAAACAAGAAAGGTGCTAAAACGGGCGCACTTTCTTGTGATTGCGCGATCCATAAACCGAAGTTGTTGATACCGGCTTGAATGTAAGGCCAAACGATTGATAACACTAATGCGACGACTACTGAACGGGCAATCACCACGAAAGGGACGAAGCGTTTGCCGTTAAAGAAGGAAAGCGCATCCGGTAATTTGCGGAAATTATAGTATTTGTTGTAAGCTGTTGCCCCCACAAAACCGGCGATGATCCCGACAAAGACGCCCATGTTCAAAGCAGGTGCTTCTAATACACTAGTAAAGAAACCGTCGATCATGATCTTTGTCCCAAACAACGTATGGGTAAAGGCGCCTTCTTCGGTTAACATCGCGCTCGTCACGCCAAAGATCGAACCAGTGATCCGATTGATCAAAATAAAGGCGATCCCGGCAGCAAATGCCCCACCAGCTCGCTCTTTAGCCCAACTACCACCAATAGCTAATGCAAATAATAAATGCAAGTTACCAATAATTGCCCAACCAATGTTTTCAATGACGCCTCCTGTGGTGATCAAGAATGCCCAGTCGGCATTGATCATTGGGATCGTTTTCCCAATACTGATCATCAAACCAGCGGCTGGCATAACAGCGACAACCACCATTAGCGCTTTTCCGAATTTTTGCCAAAATTCGAAGCTCAATAATTTTTTCATCTTCCTTCTTCCTTCCCTGAATCGATTTACGCAATCGGTTTCTTAATGATTTCATTCTAACGGAGAAAAAAGATTTTGTAAACCCAGAAATATCAAAAGGTATTCTATTCGCTTTTTCGCCTTTATCTAACTGAATCTTTCCTTCTCGATGTTTCCTAATAGGAAATTCTTTAAACGCAACAACTTTCACTTGACGATGCAATCGTTTGCGCTTATGATAGAGATATCAAAAAGATTCTGGAGGGACTTTCATGAAAAAAATCCAACGATTGTTCGAGATCGATCCATGGAAAATCGCGACATCTACCTTAGATAAAGAAAATCGTCGACTGCAAGAGTCGCTAACAAGCATCGGGAATGGCTACATGGGAATGCGCGGCAACTTTGAAGAACAATACAGCGGCGATCATCACTTAGGTACCTATATCGCAGGTGTCTGGTACCCAGACAAAACCCGTGTTGGCTGGTGGAAAAACGGCTATCCTGACTATTTTGGCAAAGTGATCAATGCGGTCAACTTTATTGCAATGGATCTATTTATCAATGACCAATTAGTCGACTTAGCAAAAATCAGCCCAAGTGATTTCCATTTAGAACTAGACATGGAAACTGGGATTTTACGCCGCAACTATACTGTGACTTTAGCAGGTGCAACGGTTAAATTCTCTTTTGAACGCTTCTTGAGCATCGTAAAACGTGAACTTGCCCTCATTAAGATGGATGCTGAGATCATTGAAGGCGACGCTGAGATCAAAGTCATTTCTAAACTAGATAACAACGTCCATAACGAAGACAGCAACTACGACGAACGTTTCTGGGAAGAATTGGCTCATGGCCAAACCGAAACCTTCCATTACTTGACGACTCGGACCGTAGAAAATAATTTTGACATTGAACGCTTTACTGTCACTTCTGCTATGCGTCATAGCCAAACACCGATTGATTCCGTGAAAAGCGAACTTTGCGTCGCTGATACCTTTGCCTTTTCTGGGGCAGCCGGTGACACCTTCTCATTGATCAAAGAAGTCTTGATCGTTACGAG
The DNA here is from genome assembly GCF_002140695.1 of Enterococcus sp. 4E1_DIV0656. Lineage (NCBI taxonomy): Bacteria > Bacillati > Bacillota > Bacilli > Lactobacillales > Enterococcaceae > Enterococcus > Enterococcus sp. 4E1_DIV0656. The sequence continues at coordinate 554,340 of NZ_NGLF01000001.1, forward strand.
TCGTGATGTTCCCGCTCATGATCATCCAGCAAAAGTCACCGAATTAGGCACTTTATACAAAGCAGATTATGATGCGTTGCGTGCAGAACAAGTCGCTGCTTGGAAAGCCCGCTGGGATTTAGCCGATGTGATCATTGAAGGCGATGCTGCGGCGCAACAAGGGATTCGTTTCAACCTGTTCCAATTGTTTTCAACCTATTATGGCGAAGACGAGCGCTTGAACATTGGACCGAAAGGCTTTACTGGTGAAAAATATGGCGGTGCGACTTACTGGGATACCGAAGCCTATGCAGTCCCATTGTATTTGGCATTAGCAAAACCAGAAGTGACCCGCAACTTGTTGAAATACCGTCACAACCAATTGCCGCAAGCCCATATCAATGCGCAAAAACAAGGCTTAGCAGGTGCCCTTTACCCAATGGTGACCTTCACTGGGATCGAATGCCACAATGAGTGGGAGATCACTTTCGAAGAAATTCACCGAAACGGTGCCATCGCTTATGCCATCTACAACTATACGAATTATACTGGCGATACAAGTTACCTGAAAAAAGAAGGATTAGAAGTGTTAAGCGCGATTTCACGTTTCTGGGCAGATCGTGTCCACTATTCAAAACGTCAGCAAAAATACATGATCCATGGCGTCACTGGACCAAACGAATACGAAAACAATATCAATAACAACTGGTACACCAATAAAATGGCTACTTGGGTCTTAGCTTATACCTTAGCCAGCTATGAAGCCTTCAAAGACGAAGCGACTGTCACGATCTCTGACGAAGAGCAAGCCAAATGGCAAGACATCATCGACAATATGTACTTCCCAGAAGACCAAGAGCTTGGAGTCTTCGTCCAGCATGATACCTTCTTAGACAAAGACTTGATGCCCGTTTCCGATCTTGATCCAAAACATTTGCCGTTGAACCAAAATTGGTCGTGGGATCATATCTTGCGCTCTTGCTTTATCAAGCAAGCCGATGTTTTGCAAGGGATCTACTTCTTCGGCGATCAATTCAGCAAAGAAGAAAAACAACGGAACTTTGATTTCTATGAGCCGATGACAGTGCATGAATCTTCCCTTTCTCCAAGTATCCATGCGATTTTAGCAGCGGAATTAGGCATGGAAGAAAAAGCGTTGGAAATGTATGAGCGGACTGCTCGTCTTGATTTGGACAATTACAACAATGATACCGATGATGGCTTGCACATCACTTCTATGACCGGCAGCTGGTTAGCGATCGTTCAAGGCTTTGCTCAAATGAAAACCGATCACGACCACTTAGGGTTTGCGCCATTCTTACCTAAAACGTGGAGCCGCTATGCCTTCCACATCAACTATCGTGGACGTCTGCTCTTTGTTTCCGTCAATGAGTCGACGGTGACTTTGAAAAAAATCAGCGGTGAGGCATTGCCAATCAAGGTGTATGGCAAAGACTATGTTTTAGAAGACGAAATCAGTACAGCGATTAGCTAAACAAGCCTTCTGAAAGAAGAAATGTCTGCATTTCTTCTTTCTTTTGATTGGCTCTACCCTTGTGCCGACACTTTGTGATACTATAAGCTAAAAAAGGAGGGAAATCAGTGAGCATTACGGTCAAAGATGTCGCCAAAAAGGCTGGCGTCGCTACATCCACGGTTTCTCGTGTCGTAAACGATCATCCCAGTATCTCTGAAGATACTAAGAAGAAAGTGCGCAAAGTAATGGCAGAAATGGGCTACGTCCCCAATCTTGCGGCTCGAAATCTCGGCAAACAGATATCTAGTGCCATCGGCGTGATCTTGCCGCCCCTTGATTCGAAAGAACGACTAGGAAACCCCTTTTATTTAGAAACGATCGAAGCCATCAATGAAGAGGCCCGCCATCATCAAATGACGGTTGCCGTTGCCTCCGCCCGTGACTTTGCTACATTACTAAAAAACGTGGAACGAATGCACCTGCAAAAACAAGTAGATGGCTTTATCTTGGTCTATTCCGATGAAAAAGACCCCATCATCGATTATCTGGTCGAAAAAGAAGTCCCCTTTACCTTGATTGGTCAACCATACAGCAATGAAGACAAAATCGTTTTTGTCGATAATGACAACCAGTTGTTAGGCAAGCAAGCAACCGAGCATCTGATCGCCCAAGGGCATACGAAGATTTTATTTGCTACTAATACGACCCATGAAAATCTGTATTTCGAACGTTTTTTCGGCTACCAAAAAGCCATGATGCTGGCAAATCTCCCCTTTTATCCAGCATTGACCTTTGAAAAAGCGGAAGATTACGTCACGTTTGAAGAAACGATCAAAGAATCCCAAGCAACTGCCATCGTCGTGATCGATGATCTGTTCGCTGTGCGGATCATTCAATTAGCGACGATGTATGGCTACAAAGTCCCGGATGACTTATCCATCATCAGTTTCAATAATTCGATCTTTGCTACTTTGACACACCCGTATTTGACTAGTATCGATATCAACGTGTTGTCCTTAGGAAAAATCGCTACCGAACGGCTGATGGCGCAATTGAATCATGAAGATTCAAACGGCGTACAGCTGGTCGTACCACATAAGCTGATCAAACGAGAAACGGTCTTGAACCGCAATCAGTTGAACTGATCCGCTGTGTCTGGTCCACTTCCCCCACACGCAAAAGCACCCGCTGTCCCTAGGGATAGCGGGTGCTTTTCATATTTTTATTTATACTCTTTGCTTTCCAGGCGGAACAATGGACTCATTGGTGTATTTTCGTGAATGCGGCGAACGGCTTCCCCCATCAATTCAGCACAAGAAATGTAGTGCAGTTTTTCTGGATGGCGTTCTTCGCTGGTCCAACAAGAATCGGTGACACAAATCCTTTCAATCGCTGATTGATCCAAAATTTCTTTAGCTGGCGGCGAAAGTAAGGCGTGAGACACACAAGCATACACTTCGCTGGCACCAGCTTCCTTCAACAAGTCTGCCGCTTTTGCCAATGTATGGCCGGTATTTAAAATGTCATCAACTAAAATACATTTTTTCCCAACGACATCACCAATCACATAGCCGCCATCGGCTTCATCTTGATCGACGATCGCGATCGCTGTATCTAAGTATTCTGCCAAACTACGGGTCCGTTGGACACCGCTGTTTTTTGGTGAAACAACGACATAGTCGTCACCAGTCATTTTTTGTTCGCGATAATAATGGGCAAACAATGGGATCGTAAAGAGATTATCCACTGGGATGTCGAAAAATCCTTGAACTTGGACGGCATGCAGATCAAGCGTCAAGATCCGAGAAGCCCCTGCTTCCACCAGCATATTGGCAATCAATTTTGCAGTAATCGGCTCATGCGGGTTGGCGGTTCGGTCTTGCCGCGCATATGCGTAATAAGGCAAAACGACATTGATGGTCTTCGCACTAGCCCGTTTCATCGCATCGATCATGATCAGCAACTCTAAATAATGATCATTGACGGGTTCATTCGTCGATTGAATGATATAAATATGGTCGCCCCGCACACTTTCTTCAATATTGATGGCAATCTCTCCATCACTAAACTGTGTCACTTTTGACTTCCCTAGTTCTGTACCGAAAACTTTCGCAATGTTTTCTGCTAATGGTAAATTTCCATTTAAACTAAAAATTTTCAACGAACTATCTTTATAACTTTCGCCCATGATTGCCTCCAATGAATGTGGTTGTTTTCTTCTATTCTAGCACAAAGTGACTGTTTTTTTAACCGTCTCGTTCAAGGAAGTGTGACGGTACCGTTTACCCAACTGGCGGGAATTACTTTTTTGTAGTTGCCCCAGTTGTCATGAACTTTAAAATAGCGTTCTCCGCTGGCGGTTTCGGCGTAGGCGTAAGCCACGACCCAATGATTGCCATATGTGCTGCCTAAAGGCTTCAAAATACCGATGATCACCGGTTTGCCTTCGTCGATTCGTTTGCACGCTCGATGCCAACCGCCAACAACGGTCGCACGTCCGCGGTAAGGCAATTGGAATTGATCGAAAAACCGAGTCAAACCATGACTGACTTGCCAAGCGATCGTCGGCAACCCATGAGGCTGAATCAGCACACGCAGCATTTCCGTCACTACTGTCAGATCCCGCTGTTTTTTTCGACGAAACGCTTTCGGGATGATCGTTTCATCGATGTAATCTTGATAGTAGGCCAAAAAGACGGCTGCCGCATAGGTGCCGCATAAATACCCTGAAGGAGTGACCCACTGCTTATACGGACGAAACCGCTCTTCGGCGATCCCTTTCCACTCTACTTGTTCCATCTCGTTCACCTGCCTTTTTTCTTATTATACCTTAGATTCTCCTCCTACTTGGATCAAAACCCTTTTTCGTCTAGAAAACTTTTCTTTGCGTCCTTACAGATTTTGTTTCATAATAGTAGAAAGCGAGAGGAGCGAAAGACATGACAACCTTGTTAAAAGATGATTTTTATGACTATGTAAATGGCGAGTGGCTGGAGACCGCTGTTATTCCAGCAGATAAACCCGCTACGGGTGGATTCCAAGATCTCGTTGACGGAATCGATTCCTTAATGATCGCAGAATTTGAAAATATGGCACACGATCCCCATGCTACGCCAAAAGGCCGCATGAAGGATGCTGTGGCTTTTTACCGCTTAGCCAGCGATTTTGCCCAACGAGAGGCAGCTGGCGCTACTGAAGCAAATGCACTATTAGCAAAAATCGAAGCGTTGCGTTCTTATGAGGAATTGAATCAGCAACTGGCAAGTTTCGTTTTAGATGGCATTGCCTTGCCTTTCCAACTGGATGTCGATGCAGACATGAAAAATGCGCAAATGAATACTTTGTCGGTCTATCCGCCTGCTACTATTTTGCCGGATAAAACCTATTACACAGAAAATCCCCAAGCAGGCGAAATGCTGCAAGTCTACTTTGAGATGGCCGTCAACGTTTTAGTTGCTTACGGAAAAGACCAAGCAGAAGCGGAATCGTTGGTAGAGCAAGCGATCGCATTTGATAAATTGATCGCCCCTCACGTCCGCAGTGCGGAAGAAAGTGCGGATTATAGTAAAAACTACAATCCTCGCTCCTTGGAGGAATTTGCAAAGCAAGCTAGCAAGATCGATTTTACACAACTCTTGACAGCCCTTTTACCAGGTACACCAGAAGAGCTGATCGTAACGGAACCCGCTTACTTTGAAGCCTTTGACATTATTGTTTCTGATAGCCATTTTGAACTCTTGAAAGGCTGGATGATCGTCAACCAAAGCTTGCGCTATACTAGCTATCTGAGTGAAGAATTGCGTCAGTTAGGCGGAACCTACAGTCGCTACTTATCAGGGATCGATGAAGCGGCTCCCCAACAAAAAGCGGCTTATTACTTAACGATGGGTCATTTTAGTCAAGTGATCGGTGATTATTATGGACGCAAGTACTTTGGGGAAATGGCGAAAAAAGACGTCAAACACATGGTGGAAACAATGATTGCTGTCTACCAAGATCGTTTGCGCAACAACACGTGGTTAAGTGAAGAAACCCGCCAAAAAGCGATCATCAAATTGAATCGTTTAGGCATCCATGTCGGGTACCCTGATCAAGTTCCTGCTATTTATGATCAATTGCATACCGATGAAGAGAAAAGTCTGCTGGCAAATGCCCTGCATTTCAATCGTTTGTTCCGAGAAGATGGCTTCAAAAAATGGCAGCAGCCCGTGGATCGCGAGGAATGGGAAATGTCCGCCGCTACCGTGAATGCCTACTATCACCCATTTAAGAACGTGATCGTTTTCCCAGCCGCAATCTTACAAGCGCCCTTTTATAGTTTGGAACAATCCACCAGCGCAAATTATGGGGGGATCGGCGCGGTCATTGCTCATGAGATCTCCCACGCCTTTGACAACAACGGGGCAAAATTTGATGAATATGGTAATTTAAACAATTGGTGGACAGAAGAAGATCTGGCCCACTTTGAACGCTTAGCTCAAGCGATGATCGACGAGTTTGATGGCCTGCCCTTTGCCGGCGGTACCGTCAACGGAACATTGACTGTTTCTGAAAACATCGCCGATGCAGGCGGACTAAGCTGTGCGCTAGAAGCAGCGCAAAAAGAAAGCGATGTTTCTTTAACAGACTTCTTCACCAATTGGGCGAAGATTTGGCGTACAAAAGCCAAAGAACAATACCAACAGCTCTTACTGGCGATCGATGTCCACGGACCAGCTAAACTACGGGCCAATATCCAAGTCCAAAATATCGATGAATTTTATACAACCTTTGATATCAAACCTGGTGACCCTATGTATCGTGCACCAGAAGATCGTGTGCAGATCTGGTAAACAAAAGCGCAAGCAGATTTTTCTGCTTGCGCTTTTTCTTCGCCAATTGTTTATTTCTGTAAAGCTTTTTTCATCATACTAATCACAGAATCGAATTGAGAATGCTCATTGACGACTTGATCGGCTTTTTGTCGATTGGGGCGGTCTTTTAGAAAGTCGAAGATTTGGTTTTCATTCTGGATTCCTAGTTTAGCCATAAACTCATCCAAGTTCTGAAAATCTGTATACTTTTGTAAGAAGTCATTGTTCAACAACGCCTTCACATCAAGATTCCCTTTTTGATACGCTTGATAAAGGCTAGTCAGTTCACTGAAACTGAAATTTGCTTTTAATTGATCCATCCATCCCATTTATGCTTCCTCCTTCGCAGAAATGATTTTCGCACCAAGGGTATTTTCAAAATGGCGTAGTGCCCATTCATGTCCGACCGCGTCAAAGCTGGCAACGGTATCTGCATCGATCACCAGTTGGTAGCCTAAATTATAGGCATCCACTGCTGTATGCAAGACACAGATGTCGGTACAAACGCCGGTCAGGTACAATTCCGTGATCCCTCTTTCCCGGAGTCGGATGTCCAAGTCGGTACCACTAAACGCTGAGTAATGGCGCTTGTCGATCCAATAGACATTTGGCGCTTCCTGATAGGTTTCATAAAGCGGGGCTAAACGACCATAAAGATGTCGCCCCGCACTGCCCGCAAGATTGTGGGGTGGGAACAAGCGGTTTTCAGGATGATAGTTGTCTGTTTCCTCATGACGATCAATGGCAAAAACGACATACTCACCGGCTTCGATAAAGGCTTGCGTCCGAGCCACTAAGGCAGCTTCAATCGCTTGCCCAGCAGCACCCGTCGTCAATCGTCCCTCATCTGCAACAAAATCAAACGTATAATCAATGGATAGTAATGCTCTCATGCTTCCTTCCTCCTCTTACGGATCGGCTCTCCTGTTTTTTAAGTTACTTTAATGTTTCAACGAATGCCAAGACCATTTCAGCGGAACGCTTGCCAGCTTCTAAGATAAACTCATCAAAAGAGACGGTTGCTGCGTGGTCGGCGGTGTCGCTGATCGCGCGCACGATTAAGAAAGGAATATTGAATTGCTGCGCAGTCTGTGCGATCGCGGCTCCTTCCATCTCACAAGCCAAGGCATCTGGAAAATGTCCTAAAATCTCCTGTACTTTTTGCGGGTCATGAATAAAGCTGTCACCAGTAACGATCAGTCCCTTTTTCACGGTATGATGGGTCGCTTCTGCGGCTTTCGTCATCTCACTGATCAAATAGCGGCTGGCTTCATAATACAAAGGCATCCCACCAGGCAACTGGCCATATTCATAACCAAAGCCAGTCACATCGACATCAAAATAGGCCACTTTATCTGAGATCACTAAATCCCCTACTTGTAAACCGGCACCGATCCCACCAGCTGATCCAGTATTGATCACCATATTGACCCCGTATTGTTGGATCAGTAAACTAGTGGTGATCGATGCCAGAACTTTACCAATACCTGAACGAACGACGATCACTTCATGATTGCCGATACTTCCTGAAATAAATAGTGCGCCGCCGCGTTCCCAAGAAAGCGGTGAAATCAACTGTTCCCGCAACGTCTTGATTTCTTCCTCCATTGCACCAATAATACCAATTTTCATGTGTTTGCCTCCTGCTTCTCGTTTATTTTTCATCCTTTAAAATGAAAAACAACAGAAATTCCCACGTATCTACTGACGTGTTTTTTCTCCTTTCATGATAAACTAGTTTTGACGAAACGAACAGTTTTTTGTCATTATCAAAGGAGGCACTTATGTCTGAAATTTTCAACGCCATGGCAGCAAAATACGATACCCCTGAACGGATCGCGTTAGCACAATTAGTCACCCAAACCCTTGAACCTTATTTTAAAGACAACCAGCACCAAACTCTGATCGATATCGGCGGCGGTACCGGCCTAGTAAGTCTGCCCTTAGCAGCTTATGTCCAGCACTTAGCCATCTGGGATACTGCCCCTGGCATGATCGAGGTTTCTGAAAAAAAAATCAACCAACTGCAGCTGGCCAATGCTTCTGCAACTGTCCACGATCTGCTGCAAGAATCCTTACAAGCAAAAGCAGACGCTGTGCTGCTATCCCTCGTCTTGCTGCATATTCCTGACACAGCCGCTATGATGGAAAAACTATACGCCTTGCTACAGCCAGGAGGAACCCTTTACCTAGTGGATTTCCTCAAAAATCCCGCCGTGTCTCACCCGCTGGTTCATAATGGGTTTGACCCTGCTGCATTGACTCAACTGACAGAGGCGATTGGGTTTACCGACACTTCCTTTACCGTTTTTCATGAAGCGGATCATTTGTTCATGAATCAGCCAGCGGCCATGTTTTTAGCTATTTTGAAAAAGCCGACCGAATAACAAAAAAGCCGCACTTGCAGAAGATGCAGGGGCGGCTTTTTCTTAGTACTAGATGAATCACAACAAAAAGATCGCCAAACCGACGACGACTAACAATAAAGTGACGATCACAATGGCTTTCATTAAAAAACGGTTCAGATCCCGAGATTTCTGGTTCTCACCGGCACGGGTCTTCGTGATTTCTTTGTTTTTCTTGCGCACTTTTCGGTAGTGGTTATCAATTTGTTTTTCTTTTTGTTTCCATTCTTTCTTGCTTTGCTTTTCTACGATTTGCTGATTACGTTCAGACGCCGCTTGTTCTTCTTCGCGTCGGCGTCGAAGTTCACTGCGGGTGATCAATGGTTCTTTAGGCAAGTCCGTTCCTCCGTTTCAATTCCAGCAACTCCCAAAATTGGATCGCAAACACGGTCTTCGCATCACAGATCGTTCCATCAGCGATAGCGGCTTGTGCTTGCTCTAAGCTCAATTCATAGACTTCCAGCACTTCGTCTTCGTCTTGCGGTAAGGGATTTGCCACTTTTTCCAGCTCTTTCGCATAATAGACGTGCAAGATTTCATTCGCAAATCCTGGTGAAAGGTACATAGAAGAAACATGCTCTAGCGTTTTTGCGCGATAGCCAGTCTCTTCTTCCAATTCCCGGGCGCCAGTCAAATCTGGACGTGCGCCTTCTCCTGGATCGATTTTGCCTGCTGGTATCTCTAAAATCACTCGCTCTAATGGCTTTCTGAATTGGCGAACGAACAGCATTTTGTTCTCACTCGTCAAGGCGATCACGGCCACCCCACCTGGGTGGAAGACTAGTTCGCGTTTACTGGTTCCACCATTGGGCAAGGAGACATCATCAACCACCACATCAATGATTTTGCCATGGAAAATTTCATTCCGTTGGATCGTTTTTTCTTCAAAATCTTTAAATTCTAACATCTATCGACACCTAACTTTCCTCATACGTCTTATCTATCAAACACTTTAGCATAATTTAGAAAAAATATCTTCTTAAGAAATAGCAAGAAAGCTTATGAATTTACTAAAAATCGGAAAATCCACCCCAAGTCTGATATTTTTCTTTTAGTGAACATGCTAAAATAAAGATGTCGAATAACCCAATCTACTTGTCCAAGAGATTTTTAGGAGGAGGAAAAATGAAAAAAAACATCTGGCTGATCGTTGGTGCGATCGTCCTCATCAGTATTATTTTTAACGTAGTAGGCGATTCATTTGCGAGCCTATTATTAATCGTCGGTGCGATTTTAGTCTACGTCGGTATCAGAGGACGTAAAGTTCCGGCAGCGGATCCACAAGTTTTGCCTTCTTTAACGAGAGAACGAGAAGCCCATTACTTGAAAAGCGGAATGACTGCTCGTGAGATCGAATTGTTCCGTGAAACGATGAATCAGACGAAACACCAAATCGATAAATACCAAAAAAATATCACTAGCAATAACAAGTTAAAAGCCATTGACTTGCGTCACGATGCCTTGCGTGCCTCAAAAGCTCTTTTCAAAGAACTCGTAAAAGAACCAACTAAACTGCCTTTGGCAAGTCATTTCCTTTATACCCACTTGCCCAATATGGTCGATTTGACCGATAAGTTCATTGAAATCAATAGCCATGAGATCAAAAGTCGTGAGACCTATGATAAAATCGAAGAAAGCACACAAATTATCGAGCAAATGGCTTCCTTGATCGCCAAAGACTACTCCCAATTTGTAGCAGACGATCTTGATGACATGGATATTGAGTTATCCATTGCCAAACAAAGCATAAAACGAGATAATGAATAGGGATAGATTCTGATTGGCAACAAAAAAAGAATCTAAAAAAAAATCTAGCCCAGGCTAGATTTTTTTCGAAAGCAGACAATTATTAGGAGGAGTTATTATGAGTGACACACCAAATCAAGTAAAACCCGTAACGGATACGCTTGACGATTTATTGAACAACCCATTTTCAACCCCTGTCGACACTTTGACCACTACTCAACAAGCGGAGATCAGTCAGCTGAAAGAACAGCAAACAGCACCGCGTTTGATTGACAAATTACCGCCAGAGCGTCAAGCACAGGCCCAAGAATTAGCCAGCAAGATCGATGCAACTGACCAGCAAGCAGTCATCACCTATGGTGCAGCTGCCCAAACCAAACTTGGGGAGTTTTCCCAATCTATGTTGAACCATGTCCAAGCAGCTGATATCGGCCCTGTGGGCGACTCATTGACTGAGTTGATGTATCGCTTGCAAGAAGCCAATCCAGATGAACTGCGTGCAGGTGAAGGCAACTTATTCAAGCGGATGTTTGGTAAAGTAAAACAATCCATTTTTGAAATCACCGCTAAATACCAAAAAATCGGTGCCCAAATCGACAAGATCGCCGTCAAATTGGATAAAGAAAAAGACGGTTTGCTAAAAGACAACCTGATGTTGGAACAGTTGTATCAAAAGAACAAAGATTACTTCGATGCATTGAACATCTACATTGCCGCTGGCGAGTTGAAGATGCAAGAATTGCAAACCAAAATCATTCCTGAAGCCATGAAAAAAGCAGAAGAAACGAATGATCAAATGGACGTACAGATCGCCAACGATTACACGCAATTCCTAGATCGTTTAGACAAACGGACCCATGACTTGCGCTTGGCACGTCAAATCACGATCCAACAGGCACCGCAAATTCGCCTGATCCAAAACACGAACCAAGCGTTAGCAGAAAAAATCCAAGCTTCTGTCAATACAGCGATCCCGCTATGGAAAAACCAAGTGGTCATTGCCTTGACTTTATTGCGTCAAAAAGATGCAGTTACGGCACAGCGCCAAGTTTCTGAGACCACCAATGATCTATTGAAGAAAAACTCAGAAATGTTGAAAGTTTCTGCTATTGAAACAGCGAAAGAAAACGAGCGCGGCATCGTCGACATCGAAACATTGCAAAAAACACAAAACGACCTTGTGGAAACGATCCAAGAAACATTACGGATCCAAAAAGAAGGAAAAGAAAAACGTCGTGCTGCCGAAGTGGAATTGGGTCATCTAGAAGAAGACTTGAAAGACCGCTTATTGGATTTAACTAGCAACAAGTAAATTTCACCTATCAAAAGAGGACTTCCATTCATGGAGTCCTCTTTTTTTGAAAAATTTTATTTAAGTGAAGGCAGCGATCCAATCTCAATGAAATGAAACTTCAAAATGATTGACGCCGTCTTGATCCACCGTCAAACTGATTTGCGCCTGCAGCATTTCTGTGATGGCTTTGGCGATGGCTAAACCTAACCCATAGCCGCCTTCTTGATGATTGCGAGAAGGATCCCCGCGGTAGAAGCGGTCAAAGACATAGGGAATTTTTTCTTCGGGGATCGGACAACCACCGTTGGAGACTTGCAGCACTGTCTTTCGTTGCCGTTCGATTAGGGCCACTGTGACTGTTTCTCCAGCGGGCGTGTATTTCAAGGCATTGTCTACCAATATCATGGTCAATTGCCGCAAGGCTTGCTCATTGCTTTCAAGGCGCACCTGTTTAGCGATCTGTTCCTGATAGTGGATCCCTTTTTCCAGCGCAATCGCCTCCATGCTTTGATAAACACTTTGCACGACTTGACTGGCATCGATCACCGAACGCACCATTTCTTGCTCGGCACTTTCAAATTTGGTCAACAGCAATAAGCTATTTACTAGCTCATCCATCCGTTCGGAACCTAACTGAATGTTTTCCAGCCATTTCATTTGGCTTTCCAAGGTTTCTTCTGGACTGCCAGCTAATACCTCAGCATTGACTTGAATGATCGCCAGTGGTGTTTTCAACTCATGGGAAGCGTTAGAAACAAACTCTTTTTGTTTGCGCCAAGCCAGTTCCACCGGTCGCAAGGCTCGATTGGCCACATAAAAACTAGCGATATAAATACTGGCTAAAGCTAAAACGCCGATGAGCAAAAGCGTGTTTCTTAAGTTGCTTAGACTGGTTTTGTAGTCGGTGACGTCAAAGAACAGCACTTGATAAAATGGCTCGTAATTATTGATACTGGTGGAATATTCCCCTATTGCATCGTAATCGATTGAGTATTGATTGAAAGAAGTCACTAAAAAGAGCGCATACCGCCAATTTCGACCATTCACCTTCACTTCGTTAGGAATCTCCCCTTGTTTCGCCGCTGCATCGACCAAGGCTTCATAAAGCTCGTTTTGATCGACGCTCTCATCAATACTTTGAATCACGACATCCATTTGGCTAATGTCAAGTAGAGCGATCTCTCTGAGCTCACTGGTACTATTCGTGATGGTCAACATCATTGGATACTCAGGCTCTGTCAGTGATTGCCGCACTTCCTCCTCATCCAAAGGTACCGCAGCTAGGGTGTTTGCTTCTTGCGAGATCAATGATTGGATCTCGTTTTCAATTTGGGTGGCATTCAAAATATAGATAAAGGTAAAGGCACCTAAGACAATGATTGAGATCAACGCCATATTGAACCACAGCATTTTATTTCGCAATTTTTTTAACATGGCGGCTCCTTGCTCTGCAAAATATACCCCGCATTGCGGATCGTGCGAATGCCGATATCCGCTTCAAGCAGCGTCAGTTTTTTCCGCAGCAAAGACACATAGATTTCAACGCGGTTTTCTTCCACATCGGGATCAAAGCCCCAAATTTTATTGATGATGGTTTCTTTTGATAAAATCACTTTAGGTCTGGCTAAAAATAGCTCCATCAGTTTCATTTCTTTGGGTGACAGCACCACTTGATTGCTAGGCGTGGCTAACTGCAGCTCATTACGATCTAAGCCCACGTTGCCAAAGGCTAACTGGTCTTCTTGATAATCCAAATCTTTTCTTCTGCCTAGCGAACGAATCCGTGCCAGCAACTCTTTCATTTGAAAGGGTTTCGTCAAGTAATCATCTGCCCCTGCATCCAAGCCGAGTACTTTGTCATCGACTTCGCTTTTGGCCGTCAACATAATGATCGCCGTGCGAATATTTTGCTTGCGTAACGTCTTTAGCAATGTGATCCCATCGATTTTTGGCAGCATGATATCCAAAACGAGAATGTCATATACACCACTCGCTGCATAATCTAGTCCGGTTTCGCCGTCAAAGGCCAAATCAACGGAATAATGCTGTTTTTTCAATAAGCTGGCAACCGCTTCTGCGATCGATGGCTCATCTTCTACGAATAAAATCCGCATTGGTCAGTCCTCCTTTTACACTCATCATTTCTTTTTCAATCACTTTTCGGTAAGCACAATCATTCCTGTAGGATCATTCCAATTGTTCTCCAATAAAACGTTCTGTTGAAACGATCCGCACGTGTTCGCTGGATTGATGAATCCACATGTGTAGCAACAATGCTACCATACCGCTTAGTAAAAACACAAACAGCTTTTTCCTAAGGTCTTGAAAATTCTCTTGATGACGCATGGGTTTCCTCCTTCTTGCAGGTCATCGATAAATCCGCTCGACTATTCTGGATCAGTAGCCGCTGGGGCTGTCTGATTGCCTAAGCTGATATCGAAGGTAATCGTATCTTCTAACGGTAAAAACTGATTGAACTTGCTCATCCCCACGATTGTCCCGTAGGGTTCTGCTGAGTTGACGTAACGGACTTGATAGCTGATGTTCGCCCCTTTTGAACGGAATTCATCAAAGAAGAGTTTTTGCAGATCCCCTTCAAGGATCTCGCTTCGACGGTAATCTTTGATATAAGGTTGACCTGCCGAATAGACGACTTCAATGCCTTGGTCATCTTTGCTGGTTAAGACGGTCCCGGCGGTCTCACTTTGCGAGATCAATTGTCCATAGGGCAGACTCTGAGTAAACTGCATCCGCATCCGCACAGTGACACCCTCAACAGCGGCCTGGGCATCATCTGGTAAAATCGTTGAAAAGTCTGGTACGGTGACCCCTTTCCCTAGGGAAATCGTTACTTGAAACGCATCCCGTTTCGCGATTTTTTCTTTTGGTGCCACGCTTTGTTCAATGACTTTGCCTTCTTCCACAGTATCCGAAGCCTGTTCTTTGACTTCAAGCTCCAGCTCATGGGCTTTCCCCCATGTTTCTACCTCTGTACGGGTTTTATCACTAAAGTCTGGTACTTCAATATCTTTTTCAAAGGTTTCTTCGCCTTTGGAATAAAAGACTCGTCCGACATCTCGACGATGATAGTTCTCTTGTGAGACTTCTTTATTGGTAAATTCTACTCGAATCGGTGCTTTTTCCTCGATCTCATCGTGGTATTCATCGACGATCGTCAAATTGCTTGCTTGATTTTTTTCGATCCACTCTGCTGCCTCGTCCCTCGTCATTTCCATAAAGTCTGGCAATGCCAATTTCTCTTCTGGATCAGGTCCTTGGCTCACGGTTAGATGCAGAGTGCTTCTTTTTCTGACTCGACTTCTGGCAGCTTCTGCTTGGGCGATCACTTGATTGGCTGGGGCTTCATCATAGGCTGGTGTGACATCAACCGCAAGATCATGTTCCGCTGCCCATTCTCTGACCTCTGAGATCTCTTTGTCCACAAAGTTATCCAACCGGACATACGCCAATTGGAAAAATAAAAAGCCGCTGAGTATAAAGAGTCCAAGCAAGGCAGCTAACCCTAGCAGTCGTTTTTTTCGCCGCTTCTTTTTGAAGGAGGGATCATGTTCGATCCCCTCTTCTAAAGAAGCTGAACCTTTTTCTTTTCGGGAAGCACGGGAAGAAGGTACTTCGGCTGCTGCTGATTCCTTGTCTGGCTGTTTCGGTTCTTCTTCAAACTTCGATAAAAAATCACTCATAGGCCGTCAACGCACCTTTTTTTAAGTAAAAAGTCTGATCTGACTGCTTGGCGATCTCGGTCGAATGGGTCACTACGATGATGCACTTGTTGTGGATCGCCGCTAGTTCTTTAAAAATATCCACGATTTCTTGTTCCATGCCTTCATCCAAATTCCCGGTAGGTTCATCGGCTAAAATGATATCAACGTTGGTCGCTAAAGCACGAGCGATGGCGACCCGCTGCTGTTCCCCACCGGAAAGCTGATTGACGAAACGATCGGCTTTCGTGGAATTGATGCCGATATAGTCCAGCAAACGATACGCAATTTGATCGTGCTGATCCGGGAGTTTGTTGTCTGAAATCGCCATCGAAACAAGGACGTTTTCTAAAGCCGTCAAATAAGGGATCAAGTTGTAACTTTGAAAAATCAGACTGATTTTGTTGCGGCGATATTCTTCATAACCGATCATTTTGATATTTTTTTCTTCAAAAAATACTTCCCCATCGGTTGGCTGATCCAATGCACTGATCAAGGAAAGAAAAGTGGTCTTTCCTGAGCCTGATTTTCCTAAGATCGTGTAAAATTTGCCTTTTTCAAAGGAGATATTGGTTTTATCTAAAATTTTCCGGCGATTCTCGCCATCTTGGTAGTAATACGTCATGTCTTTTGTTTCTAAAATTGCCATGTTCATCGCTCCTTACAGCATGATTTTTTTCGGATTCAACCGTAAAATGTACAACAGCGGCACCACTGCCGAAAGCAAGATCGTCACGATCCCAGTCGCTAAAAAGGCGATCACATAAGATAAGGTATATTGAACGCGAAACGCCTCGTTGATCGTCGCTTGGTCGATTTTCGGTGCCCCCACAAAGAATTGTTCCATCCCTGCCTGGTTTGCCTCTAGCATACTGCTGGCTAACAAAGATTCAGAAACCATCTTGCCCAGCATATTCCCTGTAACCAAGGAGATCAGCATTGCACTGACACCAATCAACAGGAGTTCGATCACAATCTGTGCAAACACGTATTTCCGGCGTTCACCTAACGAAAGGTAGATGCCTAACTCATATTTACGATCACGGGTAAACAACACAATGATCAAGGAGATAATAATCAAGGAAGCAATCACCGCAATCACTACGACATACGAGGAAATTTGTGATAAGCGATTCATACTGGTTCCCACACGGTCATACTCATCCGTAGAAGCATTGACCTTATAGCCATTTGGCAAGAGTGGTGTCACCTCTTGTTTGAATTGTTCTGCATCTTCTGGTTGATTCAAAATAAATTGCGGGGTAAAGAAATCCTCGTCAGATCCGGGGTCTGTCGCTGGAAACGCCGCTTGTCGCCCCGCACGTTCCTCTTCAACAATCGTTTTCACAGCATCATTTGGCATATAGATCCGATTGAAGGGACGATCATCAAAAGCAAACGAGCTGACTCCCCCCTCTTGTCCTTGTTCATTCGCTTTTTCTAAGCTGGTATTTTTAAAGATCCCGACGATTTCGATAGGATAATCATTGCCTTTTTGTTTCTCTGGATCTCCACCAGATGAATAATCGATAAACTGTCCATCTAATACCATGGTGTCACCAACGGTCAAGCCGTTTTCCTGAGCCACCTCTTCAGAAATCAACCCTACACGTTTTCCGGTACGCTGTTCCTCTTCTGTAAAGAAGCGTCCCTGTGTTAAATTCACCGTATCTTCTTCAAAATCCAACGGTTGTAAGAGATTGGTTCCTGTTAAATAGACCCAAGAATCCATACCTCCAGAAACCATGATATTCTCGTTTTCAACTTCTGGTCTAAAACTATAGGGTTTGAATTTATCAACAGCAATCATTGCTTCTCGCAAATAGTCATACTGTTTGACTTCCGAGCGCTCGCCAATTTGTTTGATCAGCTCCTCCGGCAGCGGCTGAATCTCCTCCATACTTGCGCCGCCCTCACTATTTGCCATCAAGGCTTCATAGTCGATATCGATCGTTGCGAGGGAACCTAATTGGTTTTTGATCTGCTTTTCGACATTTTGAGTCGACTGATTGACCGCAATTGCGCCAGCGATCACATTTCCTAAAATTAGAATAACAGCAAACAATATTGCAGATTTTCCTCGCTTTCTCGTCACACTCAGCCATGCCCGTTTCATATAATTCAATTGCCAACATCCTCTCTTTTTTTCTCTAACAAAAGCATACTGGATGAACCTTTAGCGAATCTGTCATTTGGAAAATTTCTCAAAAAAAGCAGATTCATAGAGGACTTTTGATCAAGAAAGACTGTCATTGCAATGATCAGCACCAGAAATGACCACTATTTGAATAACAAAAAAAGCCTCCTAAAACGCTGCTTATAGGAAGCTCGGCTATATTTACATAAAAAAAGACAAAAACCGCATCCGGGTCTTTGCCTTTTCACAATCCTATTCGTCAATTTTCTCATTTAATTCGCTGTTACGATAGCCATATACAAAATAGATCGCGATTCCGATCACTAAGGAGATCCCAAAAACGATCCAGGTCGCCGTTTGTAGACGGGTCATCAAGAAGAGACAGCTGGCAACGGACAACAAAGGCAATAACGGTACCAGTGGTACTTTGAATTCGCCTTTAGCAGGTGGGCCCATCATCTTCCGCAGCTTGATGATTCCTAAGGACATTAAGATCATATACGACAATGCCGCAATGTTGGTCAATTCTGCCAAGATATTCAATGGGAAAGCTGCCGCAAAGAAGAAAGCAAAAACACCCGCGATGTAGGTCGCTTTCTTTGGTGTTTGATGCTTTGGATCAATGGCTTGCATCGCTTTTGGCAATAACCCATCTTTACTGATGGCATATAACAGACGCGCCAAGGAGTACATCATAGCGATCGTCACTGTTAATAAGGTCAAGATCGCACCCACAGAAATGATTGATCCGACAACCCCATGACCGACATAACGCATCGCAAAAGCTACCGGATCATTGACTCCTAATTCAGCAAACGGAACGATTCCCGTCATGATCAGTGTGACAATGATATAAAGGACAGTTGCGATCGCAATGGAACCAATGATTCCTCGAGGGACATTTTTCTTGGCATCTTCGACTTCTTCCGCCGCCATTGCGACGGCATCAAAGCCAAGAAAAGCAAAGAAAACTAACGCTGCACCATTAAAAACGCCTGAAAAACCAAAGGGCATAAAGGGCTGCCAGTTGTCTGGTTCCACGAAAAAGGCACCAAAGACGATAAACAAGAGGATCACGCCGAATTTGACCCATACCATGGCATTGTTCAAACGTAACGCTTTTTTCGCTTCTTGGCTGACCCACAAGGTTACAAAAATAATGACTAAACCAGCGATCAAATCAATGTAGGTCCCCTTGCTTGGGTCATAACCGCCCGTCAACGCAGTTGGTAAATGGATATCCGCACTGGCCAAAAAGCCTTGCACATAGCCTGACCAGCCAGATGCCACCGAAGAAACGGCCAATAAGAACTCGCAAATCAAAAACCAGCCTGCCAGCCACGCGGTAAATTCACCAAAAACGACATACAGATACGAATAGGCGCCCCCTAAAACGGGGATCCGAGAAGCAAATTCCGCAAAAGAAAGCCCTGATAACACAACAACGATACCAGCTACAACAAAGGAAAGAATCAATGCCGGTCCGGCATACTCAGCAGAAGCAGTCCCTGTAACAACAAAGATACCTGTGCCGATAATGGCGCCGATCCCCAACATAATCAAATCTTTTAACTTCAACTCTTTTTTTAAATTCGTCACACTTTCCCGTTGTATGACTTTTTTTCGAAATAAATCCATAACTCCTCCTCAAAAATATACGTTTATGTTGCTTTCATATACCCCAGCAAAACACCGCCGATAATCACCAGCAGACAACCAATCACCACATACCGCAGTTCTTTTTTGGTTTTCTTTTCGCCGAGAATAAAAATCCCGCCTAGCGTTGAAATGATGATTCCCATCTGCGACAATGAGAAGCCCACCGCTAGTCCGACTTGCTGAACCGTGATCAGCATGCAGACATTGCCGATGCCCCATAACAATCCTGACAAGGTATTTTTCCCTACAAAACGGTCGACCTTCGTCTTTCTTAAAGCAAATAGGCTGGCACCGATCAGCATCCCGACACTTTGTGGCAAAATGATCGCCAATGGGTCCAATCCTGCCCAAGTAATCAAAATCGTATAGGCGCCGTACCCAATAGTGGATGAGATCAATGCCCGAAATCCTTTAGGAAAATCAAGCATCTTGCTGCCGGCTTCTACCGGACTTTCACCATCTTGGCGAGCGGTCAGATAAGCCCCGATCACCAATAAGATCAACGCGCTAACACCTAATGCATAATCGCGGGTCTGGGTCCATTCCGCAAAAAACAATGCACCGGCGACCGTATTTAAAATCAGCTGCATGCCGGTTGAAAGCGGCAGTCCAACAGACACACCTAAATATTTCATGCCATGGAATTGACCGTTTTGACCGACGGACCAAAAGAGACCAGACAAAAGACCGATCAAAATCACCTTTCCATCAATCACTGGCATCGTCACAAAATATACGACCAGAGAAAAGAAAAAGGCACCAATCGTCATTCCTAGCGTTTGCTGGTTCGCATCCCCGCCAAGTTTGGCACTTACTAAACCAATGCTGCCCCACGCAAACATTGGTACTAATGCAACGAGTATCTCCATTTCATTCATCCTTACCATTCAATTTTAAACACAGGCTTTAGTGTATCAGTGAAAACGTTCTAGGGACAAGTGATTTTTGTCAAAAAACACAAAAAGATACTCGAAAAAAAGCAGATTAGCGTTTTTCCTCATAATAACTCAACAAGGGAAAGAACAGCGTCATGGTGGTTCCTTTTCCAACTGTCGACGAAGCCGTTAGCTCGATGCCTAATTCCTTCGCTAAACTTTTCGCTAAAAAGAGCCCTAATCCCGTCGAGTGGGTGTCCGTTTGGCGCCCATTTTCGCCCGTAAAGCCTTTATCAAAGATGCGACGCATGTCTTCTTTAGGAATGCCGATCCCACTATCTTGCAAGTGGAGATAGGTTCCTTGGGCATCTTTTTCGATCCGAATTGTCAGCTGCCCATTTTGTGGTGTGTACTTAACGGCATTGCTGACCAATTGTCGAAAGATAAAGCCGAGCCATTTTTCATCGGTCAACACTTGCTGATCCTCACCTTCAACGGCATAGTGCAGGTTCTTTTGGATAAAATAATTTGCCTGACTGCGTAAAACCGGCTGGATGACGGCTTTCAATGAAATTTCTTGGACCAGATAATCTTTTGAAAAGCTGTCCAAACGGGCGACGTACAAGACTTGCTCGACGTATTCGTTCATGCGGTTCAATTCATTTTCTAGTAAGATGAATTTTTCATCTGGAATATCAAATTCGATCGAATGCAAAAGCAATCGTGATGCGGCTAAAGGTACTTTGATTTCATGGACCCACGAATCGATGTATTCCTTTTGTTCTTCTTGATTGCTGACGACTTGCTGCATCAATTCTTGGTGCTCTCGGATCAACTGATTGATGTAAGATTCGATCCGTTCTTCTTCCGCCGAGCGTGCTCCTTGCAAGTAGTTTTGCAGCAAGCTGTCTCCGGGCTTGGGGGTGATTTTTTGCCAAAAACGCCGCTTAGATAAGTAGCTGATTGCCAAAAAGAACACCATCAAGACACTTTGCATCAAAAAGAGATAGCCGACTGTACCCCAATCCATCGGGGAATGAGGAGTCAGCCAAAAAACTAAGACCGTCAACACGAAAAAGACCAGCCAGCCAATAAACAGCAGCCAACGATCTTTCAAAAAACTGCGCAAAACCCGCCACTTTGTCATGGTACGATATACCCTTGACCAACCTTGGTTTCAATGTAGCCATTCATCCCCGCTTGTTCGATTTTTCGTCGCAAACGATTGATATTGACCGTCAAGGTATTGTCATCTACAAAACGCTCGTCATCCCATAAGGCCCGCAAGAGTTTTTCACGACTTAAAATCTTGCCGTGATTTTTCATCAAAATATACAGCAGGCGGTATTCGTTTTTGCTAAGATCGATGCTTTCGCCATTGATATACATGCTGCTGTTGTCGATATTGAGGGTCAAACCGTTATGCACTAACGTCTCGCTGCTGCTTTCTACATAGTTGTAGGAACGGCGCAATAAGGCATTGATTTTTGCAATCAGAACGTCGATCTCAAAAGGTTTTGTCACAAAATCGTCCGCCCCCATATTCATGGCCATGATCATATCCATATTGGTATTGCGACTGGAAATAAAAATGATTGGTACTTTGGAAGCTTCGCGGATTTTTTGACACCAATAGTAGCCATCAAAAACCGGCAAATTAATATCCAGTAAAATCAGTTGGGGCTCTTGTTCTTCAAAGTCAGTCAACACTTGATGGAAATCCGTCGTGCCAAAGGTCTCAAACTGCCATTTTTCTAGTTCTTCGATAATCAGTTGGCGAATCACCGCTTCATCTTCTACTACCATTATTTTTGCCATATCCGTGAATTCCCTCACTTTGCGTAATTTTCTCCTCTTTACTTTATCAAATATCAAAAACGAATGCGAACATTAATCGCCGTTTTTAGCAAACCCTAAAAAACCTCTTCACTGTCCTGAGGAATCAGTGAAGAGGCAAACAAAAAACGGACGACTAGGTTACTCGATGATCTCAACAGTCTCAATTAGTAGTTTTCCGATAAACAATAAAATCCCATCGAAAAAAAGCACACTCATGTTGACACCTAATAGCATTGATAACCGTTCAACGACATCGATTTTTGGTCGTTTGTTCAAATAACGAAACAAGAAAAAATTCACACCATACGTCACTGCCATGATCAGCAGCATCAAGATCACCATTTTAGTTCCCTGCTTTTCTTCAAATTTTTGGTTGCTGTGCTAAAAACTGTGTCAGTTTGCTTTGATCGATGGCTTCATACTGCGATAGGAAGCGACCGATTGCTTGAACGACTGCCGGTAGATGACCCGCTTCATCATTTTCGATCTGCAGCACCAGCAGTGGTTCGTGCAAGCTCATTCGCAGCAAGAACCAGCCTTGGCCATAGGGCGCTGTCAAGTTGATGCGAATGCCTTCCTCATTTTCTGGATCGATCTGCCAGCCTGGCAGCAAATGATCGGCTAAATCCGCGATCACTTGGCGACCATAGTCTTGATAGTCGGCTTTTTGGATCGCAAAGCGCAATTCTTGGGTCTCGGCGGGTTGTTGCAACGCCGCGATCAGCTCATCCAGTGTCGTGCCTTGCTGTTGCAATTGTGGCAGCATCATCAAGAGCTTGGCGATCACGTACGCCCCGTCATCTAAAAAGAAATTTTCTTTAAACGCGGCATGCCCGCTGGTTTCGATGGCTAACTGTGTGTCCAGTCCTGCTTCATTCAATTCAATCGCTTTGTTGATCACATTGCGGTAGCCAGAAATATAGCGTACTTGCTGTCCTCCCAGTGCTTCGATAAAAGTTTTTAAATGATTGGAGGTTGGCGAATTGGTGACGATGCGCGTGCCTGGGTGTTCCGCTAAGATGATCTTGCTTAATACAGCAATCATATTGTTGCGGTTCAAGGGCTCACCGCTTTTGGTCACGACAGCCGAGCGGTCGACATCGGTATCGAAAATAATGCCTAGATCGGCTTGTTCTCGTAAGACGGCTTCACGAATACTTGCCATCGCCTCTTTATTGTCTGGATTAGGGATATGATTGGGAAAATGCCCATCCGGTTCTAAAAATTGCGAGCCATTCGTATCTGCCCCTAGCGGCAGCAACACTTTTTCAGCAAAAAAGCCGCCGGCACCATTGCCTGCATCAACAATGATCTTTAATCCAGCCAAAGGTTTTTCCTCATTGGTTCCCATCCCTTGGCGAATTTTTTGCAGTAGATCTTGGGCATAGGGCGTCAGCAGGTCTTTTTGCTGATAGCTTCCTTTTTCCGCTGCCTCATGAACGGTAGTGTGGGTCAAAATATAGTGGATATCCATTTTTTCGGCACCGCCTTGGCGGCTGAAAATTTTTATTCCATTAAAGTAATAAGGCAAATGACTAGCTGTCAGCATCACACCAGCATCACAGTCGAAATCCGCAAACTGTGTGCTCATAAACATGGCTGGTGTCGTTGCCAAGCCACAATCGATCACTGCCACGCCTTCTTGCTGCAGCTGTGCCATCAACACTTCTTGCAGTGCTTCGCCACTCAAGCGACTGTCACGACCGACTGCCACGCGAAAAGGTCCGCTGCCCTTTGTTTCCAACCAGTTGCGCAAGCCCGAAGCAACTTGCCGAACCGCTTGCTCCGTCAGCGTCACCTGTTCTTTTTCTGTTGCGATCGCAATCCCTCGAATATCAGAACCATTTTGCAAATCAACGATGTTCATTTCCTCCACCCCTTCTTGTAACCGGAATCAATTTTATTATACCAGAGAAAAAAGGAAATGAAATTGCTTTTTAGTATTTTTTACTATAAATAGTTTGCTTTCCTTATTCTTTAAACGGAATCCCTTCCAGTTGCAGTAGTCGGCGTTTGGTTGCTAACCCGCCCCGATACCCCGTCAAGCGGCCGTTTTTTCCTAACACCCGATGACAAGGAACCACGATCATCATTGGGTTACGCCCCACTGCGTTGGCGACAGCTCGGACAGCGGTCGGACGTTGAATGCGCAGCGCCAAGTCACTGTACGTAGTGGTTTCACCATAAGGAATTTGGGTCAGTGCTTGCCAAACGGTTTGTTGAAACGGTGTCCCTACAAAATCAAACGCAAAAGTAAACGTCACTGGTTCCCCTGCAAAATAAGCTTGCAGCTGCGTTTCAATTACTGGATCAAGGTCAGCTATACTACTGATTTCAGCCAATGGAAAGAATTTGAGTAATTCATGATGATCCTGCTGCCGACCAAAATACACTAGCCCTTTTTCCGATTGGACCACCTCATACCATTCTTCGTCTAAAACGATCTTTGCCAATGCTAGTTTCATATTTTCACCTCGTGGAATCCATTTTCCGCAGCACAACTGCTTACGTGCTGCCGCCGTTCTACGGCTGTCTCAGTGACAGTATACCATTTTTTCGAGCTGCGCAAAAAAACCGACTGGCTTACTGCCAATCGGTCGTTGCAAACAAGGGGAAAATAGGCAGATCGCCAGTCGCTGCAGCTTCAAGCCGTAGCAATGGCAGAATCAATCCAATTCGATTTTCCCAGTATATAGCTGATAATAGGTGCCTTTTTCTGCCAACAGCGTTTCATGGGTCCCCCGCTCAATGATACGGCCATGATCCATCACCATGATGGCATCGGAGTTTTGGATTGTAGACAATCGATGGGCGATCACAAACACGGTCCGTCCAGACATCAAACGATCCATCCCTGATTGGACGATCCGCTCTGTACGGGTATCGATGCTTGAGGTGGCTTCGTCTAAGATCATCACTGGCGGATCAGCGATCGCTGCGCGAGCAATTGCCAACAGCTGCCGTTGACCTTGGGAAAGCCCTTCGCCATCGCCCGTGATCACGGTGTCGTATTTTTCTGGCAAATGATTGATAAACATGTCGGCATTGGCTAGTTTCGCTGCTGCCAGCACTTCTTCATCACTAGCATCCAGTTTTCCGAAGCGAATATTCTCGCGAATCGTTCCAGTAAACAAATGGGTGTCTTGCAAAACGATTCCTAATGAGCGACGGAGGGATTCCAGATGGATTTTTTCAATATTGATACCATCATAGCGAATCTTCCCGTCTTGGATGTTGTAGAATCGATTGATCAGATTGGTGATCGTTGTCTTACCAGCACCTGTTGCACCAACAAAGGCAACTTTTTGCCCAGGCTCTGCATACAGATTGATCTCATGTAAGACCAGTTGATTATCGACATAGCCGAAATCAACATCTTCAAATCGCACGTCTCCCGTCACTTCCGTATAGGTAATGGTTCCATCCTCGTGGGGATGTTTCCACGCCCACGTGCCTGTTCGTTCTTTGGTTTCAACTAGTTGACCTTGCGACCATTTGGCATTGACCAGTGTGACGTAGCCATGATCGATTTCTGGCGTTTCATCTAATAGGTTGAAAATTCGCTCAGCACCGGCTAATGCCATGATCACAAAGTTGATTTGTTGTGATACTTGGCTGATAGGGCCATTCAATGAACGGCTCAGTTGCAAGAAAGAAGCGATCATCCCGACCGTCAGTCCAGAAACACCATTGATGGCAAACAGGCCACCAATGATGGCGATCAAGACATATTGGACATTTAGTAAGTTCATCATGATCGGCATCAAGGTATTGGCATTGACATTGGCTTTAGTGGCACTTTCTTGCAGTTGATCATTTAAGGCATCAAATTCTTCCATGACGATTTTTTCATGATTGAAGATTTTGACGACTTTTTGTCCGTGCATCATTTCTTCGATATACCCGTTGACAGCGCCTAAATCTCGTTGCTGTGCGCCAAAGAAGCGGCCGCTGCGGCGAGAAATGATGCGGATCACATTCAGCATCAAAATAACCGACAGCATCACGAACAGAGTCAATGGAACACTGATGGAGAACATGGCGATAAAGACAGAACAAAAGGTTACCGCCGCCATCATCAAGTTTGGAATACTTTGGGAGATCATTTGACGCAACGTGTCCGTATCGTTGGTAAAGTGACTCATGATGTCGCCATCTGAGCGGGCATCAAAGTAGCCGACTGGTAGAGACTGCATATGTGTAAACATTTGGTCACGGATTTTTTTCTGCGTGCCCTCACTGATCTTGACCATCATAAAGTTATAGATCAGTGCGGCCAAGATCCCAATCAGGTAGATGATCGCCATTTGGACGATCGCCCGAAACAAGCCGCCAAAATCAGGATTGGCTTGCCCTAAAAGCGGTGTGATATGATCGTCGATCACGACTTGTAAAAACAACGAACCACGAACGTTGGCAAAAGCACTTAACAAGATCATAACAACGACGAATAGGAGTTGTCCTTTGTAGTCGCCAAACATCGTTCGCAATAAACGTTTTAATGTACGCTTGGGATTTGCTGCTTGTCTATTCTTCACCTTCACCAAATCCTTTCTGCTGCGAATGGTACACTTCTTGATAGATGGCATTGTTTGCCAACAATTCTTCGTGGGTACCGATGCCATTGATTTTGCCATCATCCATTACGATGATCCGGTCGGCGTCTTCGATCGAATTGATCCGTTGGGAAATAATGATCGTCGTCGTTCCCGGAATTTCTCGTTTCAAGCCTTCGCGGATACTGCGATCGGTTTTGGTGTCGACGGCACTAGTAGAATCATCGAGAATCAAGATTTTCGGTTTCTTTAATAAGGCACGGGCAATCGTCAACCGTTGTTTTTGCCCACCGGAAACATTGTTCCCTCCTTGTGAGATCTGCGTTTCATATTTATCAGGAAACTCTTGAATGAAGGGATCGGCTTGTGCGATCGTCGCCACGCGCTGGATCTCTTCATCCGACGCCTCTTCATTGCCCCAACGTAAATTGTCGTTGATGGTGCCGCTAAAGAGTACATTGTTTTGCAAGACCATACTTACTTGGTCCCGCAATGCTTCTAAATCATAGTCGCGAACATCATGACCGCCGACGATGACACGCCCTTCAATCACATCATATAAGCGCGGGATCAGCTGGACGAGGGTGGATTTCCCGCTCCCGGTTCCACCAATGATCCCAATGACTTCACCGGATTCGATGCGTAGATTCGCATCGGTCAGCGCCAACTTGTTTTTGTCATTGGCGTAACTAAAGCCGACATTTTCAAAAATGATGGAGCCGTCTTTGATTTCTTTGACTGGCTCGGCGGGATTTTTCAAGTCACTTTCTTCATCTAATACTTCCACGACCCGTTCTGCCGACGTTCGTGCGATCAAAATCTGCACGAAAGCCATCGACATCATCATCAAGCTCATCAAAATCTGCATCGTGTAGTTGAACATGCTGACTAATTCACCCGTCGTCAGGCTACTTTGTTCCACGATCAACTGGGCACCAAACCATGACAAGAGCAACATACATGTATAGACTGCAAATTGCATCAATGGCATGTTAAAAGAGACGATTCGTTGCGCAAGCGTGAAATTCCGATAAACATCGGTGGACACTTCGCCAAACAGTTCTTCTTGTTGTTCTTCTCGGACATACGATTTCACGACGCGAACCCCTTGTAGATTCTCTTGCACCACATTATTCAAGCGGTCATAAATGCGGAATACTTTTAGAAACAGCGGGTGGGCAAAACGAATCACTAAAGCAAGGCCAATCGCTAAAATCGGTAAAACAACTAAGTAGATCGTCATAAGTTCTGGGCTGATGGTGCTAACCATTGCAAGTGAGAAAATCAGAACTAACGGACTGCGGACCAGAATACGAATAATCATTTGATACGCATTTTGGACGTTGGTCACGTCAGTGGTCAAGCGGGTGATCAAACTGGAGGAAGAAAAGCGGTCAATGTTTGAAAAGGAAAAATCTTGGATTCGGCGAAACAGATTGTGCCGCAGGTTGCGGGCAAAACCAGCCGAAGCGATCGCTGCCGTTCGTCCGCCAAGCGTTCCTAAAAGTAATGCGATCAAGGAACATAAAAAAAGCAAGCCGCCATCTCTTAGAATCACACCGGCGTCTCCTTTTTCGATCCCTTGGTCGATCATCATGGCCATGATCAGGGGCATAATGACATCTAAGGCAACCTCTCCTGCTACATACACTGGGGTCAGCAAGCTGTCCTTCTTATAGCTGCCAACATTCGCGAGTAATTTTTTTATCATTTGTTTCGTCCCTTCTATAGATGGCACTGCGGAGCCATTTTTTCTCGTTACCATCAAGTTTACTTTATCGATCCAGCGATTTCAAGCGGCTCGCTCGTGTTTTTTTTACAATTAGTAAGTAAAAACACCCTTCCAAGGAAGGGTGCTTACCTTTTGATGCTGTGTGAAAAAGTGTCGGTTGCGAGATTATTCGGCAGCAGATGAACTAGCGGTACTGACCGGTTCATCCGCCTCCCCGCCATCCTCTGCCGGCGGTGTTTGGGTACTGCCTTGCAGATTGCCGCGGCTGATACCGATGGTGATCCACGTTTCTAGGGGAATGAACTCGCCGTAGCGGCTCATTTCAACGACGGTTCCTTTTGGTTCCGCCGAATCGACATAGTAGATTTCGTAATAGACATTGGCGCCTTTTGATTTGTATTCATCAAAGAATAGTTTTGGCAAGTCGCCTTCCGTTGCTTGGAAACGGATGTCTTTCAAATACGGTCTACCTAATGAGTAGACGACTTTGACAGTTGGCAAAGTATCGCTTTCGCTGTACTCTTTGCCCGCTTCCTCCGACTGACTCAAGAAACTACCATACGCCACTTGATCGGAATAGACCGTGCTGACTTGCAGCGGGATTTTTGATTCTAGTCCTTGGGCTTCTTCGATCGTGTATTGTGAAAAATCTGGAACGGTCAAAGCTTGGCCTTTTGAGACCTTCACCACAAATTCTTCTTTTTTCGCAAGTTTGCTGCCTTTGACTGGTTCTTGTGAAACGACCAGATCCAGGGCGACACTGTCAGAAAAGACGGTTTCTTCTTTGTATTTCAAGTCATTCTTTTTCGCCCATTCAGAAGCTTCACTTTTGGCTTTGCCTGTAAAATCAGGTACTTCAATATTTTTTTCAAAGACTTCTTTGCCCTTTGAATAGTAGACACTCAAACGGTCTTTGCGTTTGTATTCGGCTAAATCAAGCTCTTTGTTGGCCGCCTCTTGTTTGATAAAAGCTTCTGCTGCTACATTGTCGTCAAATTGTTCGATCAAAGAGAGGTTTTCGGCTTTATTGCTAGCGATCCAATCTTTTGCTTCGGTCACTTGCATCGCTGAAAAATCCGGTAGCTCTAAGCGTTCTTCAGGATCAGGCCCGAGACTCGCCGTCAGTGTCAGTGTGGCACCCTTCTTGATTTTTTTCTCAGGGTCGACACTTTGGTCGATTACTTGGTTGACGTCTTTGTCAAAGTCATATTCTTGCTCCACTTTGATAGCGACGCCTTCTTCCATGCCCCACGTCCGCGCTTCTGACAGATCTTGGGCAGTGAAATCCGGCACCTTCACATGGGTCATCTGATAATAGACGATCCCGATCACGGCAACCGCCAAGGCGGTCAGTAAAGCAATCAGCAAGATTTTTTTCTGCTGACGCTTTTTGTAGGTCGGATCAAATTCCGTTTCTTCTTTACCAAAACGGCTGACTGGTTCCTTTGAGGCTACCTTCTCAGTCCCAGAACTCGCCGCTTTTGCTTCAGTCGTCTGTGTTTGTTGACGGGCTGCCGAGCGACTCATCGGCTCACTAGCTGTCGGCTCTTCTGATTGGTGAACCGTCGTTGGCTCCGCTGGTTTGCTCGCTTGCTCCGCGCCTCTTGCATTTTGATCTCCGACAGGTTCGCTAGTTTTTTTCTCGCTATTGCCAGCGGATTTCTTTTTGCCATCATAGTTGTCCGGGCTAAAATTTGATAAAAAATCACTCATGTTTACTCAACACACCTTTACGTAAATACAAGACTTCATCCGCTTGTTGAGCGATCTCGTTAGCGTGGGTCACGACGATCACACATTTGTTGTGGACGTGTGCCAGCTCCTTAAAGATATCGATGATCTCTTGTTCCATTTCTTCATCCAAATTCCCGGTTGGTTCGTCCGCTAAAATGATATCGACATTGGTGGCTAACGCCCGGGCGATCGCTACCCGCTGTTGTTCTCCACCAGATAATTGATTGACGAGCCGATCGGCTTTTTCTTTGGTGATGCCTATATAATCCAGTAAATTGTATGCCACTTCTCGCTGATTGTCTGGCAGCTGATTTTTCGTGATCGCCATCGGCACTAAGACATTTTCAACTGCACTTAAATAGGGAATCAGATTATAGCTTTGGAAAATGATACTGATGTCGTCGCGGCGATAATTTTCATGCCCAATTTTTTCGATATCGGTGCCTTCATAAAGTACTTGACCGCTTTTCGGACTATCCAACGCACTGATCAAGGATAAAAACGTCGTTTTTCCCGAACCAGATTGCCCTAAGATGGCATAGAAAGTCCCTTTTTCAAAAGAAACAGAGGTCTCTTTCAGTATATAGCGGCGCTGATCGCCGTCTTGGTAATAGTAATCGACTGCTTTGGTTTCTAATAAAGTCATCGTTGGTTCCTCCTACATCATGATTTTCTTTGGATTCAAGCGTAAAATATACAATAGCGGTAAAATAGCTGAGAACAAGACGGTTCCTAAACCTAACAGCAGATACGTAATGATGTAGCCTGCTGAGAAGGACACTTGATAGGCATTCTTGATATCCATGTAATCAATATCAGCTGCCATCAAACCGCCAGAATAAACACCGCCCATATCATTTTGATTGCTCATCCAATCGTTTTGCATCAAGGTATTTGAAACGGCACCACCTAATAAGTTCCCGGTCACTAAGGACAATAGCAGTGCGGCTAAACTAACCAGCAAGACTTCAATCACGATCTGTCCAATGACTTTCCCACGGCTTTCCCCTAAGGAGAGATAGATGCCCAATTCTTGTTTCCGATCTCGTAAGAAAAGCAAGACCACTAAGGAAATAATAAAGATGGTTGCGATCGACGCAATGATCACGATGTAATTTGCGATCACCCCTAACCGAGTAAAGCCACCGGCGATCTGCTCGTATTGATCCGTATTAGCAATGACACGATAATATTGGGGCAATAACGCACCGGCTTCTTGTTTAAAGGCTTCGACGTCATCCGTTGAATTTAGGACAAAGATCGGTTGATAATAGGCGTCTGACTCTTCTTCGATCACTTCTTGACCCCAAAGTTTTTCAGACTGCAATTTGTTAAAATCTTGCACTAAATTATTGCTAGCATAAAAGGTATTGATTTGTTCCATCACTTGCCATACCTGATCACTATTTTGTGAATCACTTTGATCTGATGAACTACTTTGATTGCTTTGATCCTTTTTAATTACAGAAAAGATCCCTGCAATGGTCACGGGATAATCAAAGGTCGCGACACGATTGCCACTCTCAGCCGTTTCGTCCGTCACATCCTCACTATCATCACTTACTCCCTCACTTGAACCACCTTCCATCATGACTTCTGCCCGTGTATCCCATACCAATTGATCACCGACACTCAGGTTATTCAATTCTGCGATCTCTTTACTGATCAATACCGCGTTCGTCAATTCACTGACATCTTTTTCTGTCAATCCCTCGCCTTCCTCCAAGCGAATCAAGCCTTCTTGCATGTCTAATGGCTCAACCAAATTTCCGCCTTTCAAAGAGAAGTAGTTGCCACCCATGCCGACCGATCCATCCTCTGGCGTATAGGCTTTCAATTTTGTTGTTTCTAACCACGCTTGATTTTGGTAATCAAAATATTTCACATAGCTTAATTGACCGATTTGCTCATAAAGATCCAGCGCTGGTGGTTTCGGATAAAAATCTTCTTGTGACTGCTCTTCCTCCGAAGCATCCGCATGGTCTTTTTCAAAACCTTCCCAATCCATTTCCACCGTAGCTACGTTCCCCATTTTGCGTTTCGTCTCTCGCTCCACGTTGGCAGTGGATTGTTGAATTGCTACAGCACCAGCGATCACATTGCCTAAAATAAATAGAACTAAAAATAAAATAAATGATTTCCCTTTTCTTCTGGTGATACTCTTTAATGCACGCTGCCAAAAGTTCATTGTTATTTCCTCCAGTGACATTATTTTTTAACAATTATTCCATACTTCTCCCTCAAGAACAATCGCAATAAAGGATCGTTTTTCGAATTTAAAATATTAAAAAACGGGTGAAAAAGATATTTCCATTTAATAACCCTTATAAAAGAACAAGAAAAAGATGTTAAATAACAAATAAAAGAATGGAATTTTTGCTAACAGTTTTGTAAGATTTCCCGATTTCAACTTAGATTTCACTTGGATTCCATCAAAAATGCTTAGCGCTTTCGAGAGTATAAAAAAAACGAAGGAATTCTCCCACTCTTTTCCAGCGAGAAAATCCTTCGTTTTGTATTCCCTATTTTTCTTTCGTATCGATCACGATCGTCACCGGGCCATCATTGACCAAGGCGACTTGCATATCTGCGCCAAATTTTCCAGTAGCAACAGTGATGCCTTCGGCTTGTAAACCTTCATTAAAGGCTTCGTAAAGCGGGATCGCAATACTTGGCGGTGCCGCTTGAATGAAACTAGGGCGATTGCCTTTCTTGGTCTCCCCATAAAGGGTGAACTGTGAAATACTCAAGACGGCGCCGTTTATGCTTTCCAGTGACCGATTCATTTTGCCCTCTTCGTCTTCAAAAACCCGCAGATTTTTGATTTTTCTTACGAGATAAGCCACATCGTCGCCTGTATCCTCATGGGTTATCCCCAACAAAACCATGAACCCTTGTTGGATCGCACCGACGATATTCTCCTCAATCGACACGCTTGCTTGACTGACTCGCTGGATCACTGCCCGCATTCTTTCTCATCCCTTCGTACGTCTGACACTGTAAACATCTGGAATCTGCTTGATTTTATCAACGATCGATTTCAAATGAGTCAAATTCTGAATCGCCACCGTGATGCGGATCGTTGCCATTTTGTCTTTGTTGGTTTTGGCTTCGACACTCACTAAGCGCTTCGTGACAGTGTTGACTGTCTGTAAGACATCGTTGAGCAACCCAGAACGATCATAGCCGTAGATCTCAAGATCGGCATCGTATTCTTTGTTGATGTCGGTGGCATCTTCCCACTCGACGTCGATCAAGCGGTTGGCTGCCTCTTTGTTTTGAACATTCGGGCAATCGCTGCGGTGGATCGAGATCCCTCGGCCTTTGGTAATGTAGCCGACGATCGAATCTCCTGGGACCGGATTGCAGCAGCGGGAGATGCGGATCAACAAGTTATCGACCCCTTCAATGACAATGCCGCCTTCGTGACGAACCTTCATTTTTTCTGGTTCTTTTTTCGCCGGTTGATTGATCATCTCTTGGACTTGCTGCTTTTGCTTCTCGATTTGTTTCTCGCGCCGTTCTTCTTCGGTCAAACGGTTGGCTAAAGTCGTGGGACTAACTTCCCCATAGCCGACAGAGGCAAATAGATCATCTTCTGTTTGGTAGTTGAACCGTTCGCAGGCTTCCGCCATTTTGCTTTTCGTCAAAAATTCTTTCGGCACAAAGCCCATATCTTGTAAGGTACGAACCACTGCCTCATGCCCTTTGATGATGTTTTCATCACGATCTTGGGCTTTAAAAAATCGTTTGATTTTGTTCTTCGCTTTGCTGGTAGCCACTAGTTTGACCCAGTCGCGGCTTGGCCCAAAGGAATTTGGTGATGTCAGAATCTCGATAATGTCACCATTTTTTAGCTTGTAGTCCAATTGGACCATCTTGCCGTTGACCTTGGCGCCGGTGGTTTTGTTGCCGATGTCGGTATGGATGCTATA
Organism: Enterococcus sp. 4E1_DIV0656; assembly: GCF_002140695.1. Lineage (NCBI taxonomy): Bacteria > Bacillati > Bacillota > Bacilli > Lactobacillales > Enterococcaceae > Enterococcus > Enterococcus sp. 4E1_DIV0656. The sequence goes on from NZ_NGLF01000001.1 coordinate 588,280, forward strand.
GGCAAAATCCAGTGGACTGGAGCCTTGAGGCAACTCCGTCACATCACCTTTTGGCGTAAATACATAGACTTTGTCGCTGAAAATGTCCCCTTTGACACCTTCCATAAATTCAGAAGCATCATAGCTTTCATCTTGCAGTTCCAAGATTTCTCGGAACCAGCCAACTTGTTGGGTCATCTTGTCGGCTCTGACTTTTTCGGTCTTGCCTTCTTTATAGGCCCAGTGCGCAGCAACCCCAAATTCAGCGATCTCATGCATTTCATGGGTCCGAATTTGGATCTCGACAGGATTGCCTTTGGGACCAATGACCGTCGTATGCAGCGATTGGTACATGTTGGCTTTTGGCATAGCGATATAGTCCTTGAACCGCCCAGGCATTGGTTTCCATTTTGTATGGATCGTTCCCAAAACCGCGTAACAATCTTTGATGGAGTCAACGATCACTCGGATCGCCAACAAATCATAAATTTCATTGAACTGTTTCTTTTGGTCTTTCATTTTGCGATAGATCGAGTAAATATGCTTTGGTCGACCATAGATCTCAGCATAGATATCTAGTTCCTCCGTAGCGATCCGAATCTCTTCCACGGTTTCGGAAACGTAGGATTCCCGTTCTTCTCGTTTGGTCTGCATCAAATGCACGATTCGGTAATATTGCTGTGGATTCAAGTAACGCAAAGAAATATCTTCTAGTTCCCATTTGATTCGGCTGATCCCTAAACGATGAGCTAATGGGGCATAGATTTCCATCGTTTCTTGGGCGATGCGGCGTTGTTTGTCTTCCCGCAGATGTTTCAACGTACGCATATTATGTAAACGGTCAGCCAGTTTGACCATGATGACCCGTAAATCTTGCGCCATGGCGATCAACATTTTTCGATGATTTTCTGCTAATTGTTCTTCATGAGATTTGTACTTGATCTTACCCAGCTTGGTCACGCCATCCACTAGCATCGCTACATCGGCACCGAATTCTTCTTTCAGATCGGCTAACGTCACATCGGTATCTTCGACGACATCATGCAAAAAACCAGTTGCAACGGTATGAGGGTCCATCTGCAATTCTGCCAAGATCCCCGCAACTTGGATTGGATGAATAATGTAAGGCTCGCCGGATTTACGGAATTGTTCTTTGTGGGCTTCTGTCGCGTAGTCTAATGCTTTTTGGACAAAGGCAACGTGTTCTTCACTCATATAATGAGCGACCAATTTGATGACATTGGGCCCGGTCAATATAACTTCTTTTGCCATTCATTCCGCCTCCTGCTCTTCTTTTTTGTGCTATCAAAAAGGCAGACAGAAGTCGCTGTTAACGTTTCGTCACGCACCCAAAGCCTTGCGGACAAACGTTCTAAGCATGGGACTCCTGTCTAACCTGCAGTTCTTATTTAGTAGTATTATTATACAAATTTTTCAGCTATTTTTCAATCGCTGTTGTTCAAAGCACATCGGGTGCCGGCTTCTCCTTAAGCAATTCTTCAAAAACATGATACGAGAGCCCGATTTTCTCGGCGCCGGCAGCCTGTAGTGATTGCATAGCTTGTTCATCTATTGTGTCAGGATTGATCTGGATCGACAGTTGACTGCCACCATCTAAGGAAAACAAGCTCACGTCGTGCAATGCTTCTGCTAGTGGTTGTTTTTGTCCTAACACGATCTTTGGCCATGCTTCTTCTTTCAAGCGTTGTGCCACTTGGATCTTCGTCAATTCATTCATGATCTCGGTTTGCACAGCTAAGCGGATCTCCCCTCCTGTCAAGGTCAAGGAGCGAATCGTTTCGGTCAATTCCGCAAAGCCACGATCATTTTCCATGAAGGAAGAAGCCGGTAGCCAGACTTCCAAAAAATCGGCACCTTCCATAAACGCCCGACCGATTTCAAACGCTACCTTTGCCAGTGTTCCTTGGGCAAGGGGGTAATCGATCACTGCGCCGATTTGTAAGGAAGAGCCTTGTGCCAAGATTTTCGCCCGCCGAATGGCACTAGGCAAAACGACGACTTCCTTTAAAGCCGTTTTATATTGATTGATAAAATCCTTCAAGACCCAGTCGGTCAGATCGGCCGTCAACAAACGGACACTGATTGCTTCTTGGTTCTTATTCATCAACTCACATCCTCTTTAATTCCGTTAGCACACTGACAGCACTTAAAAAATAAAACGGTGCTGTTTCTGTTCGTAAAATCCGAGGGCCTAACCCGCATAATTTAGCGTTGTTTTCCTGGGCTCCTTCGATTTCGGAGGGGGTCAGACCGCCTTCTGGGCCAAAGATCGCTAAAACTTTGCTACCAACGGGCAATTCGGTGATCACTTGCAGCAGCATCGCTGCTTCTCCTTGCTTGGCTGATTCTTCATAAGCCACTAGGACCGCATCGTACTGACTGAGGCTTTGCCAAAATGCTTTGGCGTTATCCAGCAGTGTGATGGCTGGTGCGATCTGCCGTTGGGATTGCTCCGCCGCTTCTTGGGCGATTTTTTGCAGCCGCTGCTGCTTTTTCTGTAACTTCTTTTGATCCCATTTCACGACCGAAGTTTGCGCAGGAAAACCGATAAATGCTGCCGCCCCAAGTTCCGTGCCTTTTTGAACGATCAAGTCCAGCTTATCGCCTTTCGGGTAGCCGCTAGCGATCGTGACCTGCAGCGGCAATTCCTTGTCCTGCTGTTCTTTTTCGACTTCCTCTAAGTAAACCGTTTCTTCATCGGCCTCTTTGATCTTGGCGATGATCGCCAAATGATCCTCAAAAACTAAACCGACTTTCGTGCCGGGAGTCATGCGCATCACTCGGGTCATATGGTGGAAGGGTTCTCCCGAAACGGCAAACACCGCTTTTGCTTCATAAGGCTCCTGTAAAAAATATCGCTGCATCTTACTCTACCTCTGGTTTTTTAAAGGCGATCGCATACCAGTCTTTTTGATTGAACAATTGATCGATCTCAAAGCCTTGTGCGATCATGGCATCGATCACTAATTGTTTTTTCGTCTCAATGATCCCAGAAACGATCAAGGTGCCCTCTTGCTTCAATAAACGCCATGCATCAGGGATCATCAATAAAATGATATCCGCTAAAATATTGGCAACGATAAGATCAGCAGGGACCGTCACCCCTTGCAAAAGGTCATTGGCTTGCACGGTCACATCGTGAGCAATGGGGTTCATCGCCATATTTTCTTGGGCGGACCTCACAGCGACTTCATCTAGATCATAAGCAAACACGTCTTTGGCACCTAAATATTTGCTGGCGATACTTAACACCCCTGAGCCCGTCCCGACATCTAAGACGGTTTCACCGCCCCGCAAGTAGACTTCTAGGGCTTGTAATGTCAAGCGTGTCGTAGGATGCGTGCCGGTCCCAAAGGCCATTCCCGGATCAAGGGTGATGATCTTTTCATCTTCTTGCAGCGGTTGATAGTTTTCCCAGCTCGGCACGATCGTCAGATAGCGGGAGATACGGACTGGATGGTAATATTTTTTCCAGGCCGTTGCCCATGCTTCTTCCACGACCTCGCTCGTTGTGATGGTGTTTTTGCCGATTGCCAAACTATACTCCGGCAGACGGTCGATGGCTGCTTTGATCGTCGGCAGCACTTCTGGCAAAAAAATCGTCTCTGGGAAATAGGCACTGACTTGCGCACCTTCTTCTAAGGTCGTATAGGTTTCTTTATCCAAAATTTCGCCATACGCATCGCTTTTAAAATTTTCGACATCTAAAACGTCCTCGATCGCTACCCCACTTGCTCCGTGTTCCATTAAAATATTGGCGACTGCTTCCACTGCTTCGCTAGCTGTCGCTACGGTTACTTCATTCCATTTCATGTTCGTTCTCCTTAGTAACTAGGGTACGGGATCATGGTTTCCCCAGCCCCGGCTTGATAGTTCGTCATTTTCTCCACAAATGCTTCTTCGTTGAATCGCAATTCAAAGATCGCTTCTTCACTGTCATCGTTCAAGAAATCAAGCAGATCGCTTTGGCCTTCTTCTAAAATTTCTTGAATGTAATCAACCAATCCGTCTAACAACGCTTTTTGGATCCCTTTTTTTCCTGCATAAGGAATCGTCGCTAAATAATCTTCTTCATCAAACGTTGATTTTTGTGGATCATACAACAAAATCCCATCTTCAAATTCAATGATCGCTTCCTCTGATGCCACACCTTGCGCATCGTCGATTTGGACTTGTTGAGGATTTTCGGCAAACAAGCGCAACACCAATTCGATGGTATGATTTTTGGCATCCCAATCGATCGCCACATCATAATCGGAGATTTTTTTCGTTAATCGCTGATCTAAGTAAGTCAATATCGTTTCTTTCGCCATCACTATTCCTTCTTTCTAGCCAGCCATGATCTTGCTGAACAGCGGCTTTTCGTATATTTGTTAAATAAGGATTACCAGCTACCGCAAATCGAAGCGGCATCTGAGTCCACTCCCCTTTGTTCGGGATACCAATTCGAGGCAATGCCAAAATTTCTTTTGGGGTACGTCGGCGCTCAGGAACCAAATGCAGCGGACTCGTAAAAATCGATTCGCCGTAAAGCTCAGCTGGAATCTGTAGTGCCTGTACTAGTTTCCCGGGGCCATTGGCTACATCCGGTCCCGTTTTTTGTCGCTGTTGTTCCATCAAGTCAATCCCATCCACCGGTTCTAGCCCGCGAATCATGATTCCTTGTGGGATGCCTTTTGGTTGCGTAATAAAGTTGACAATTCGATGCGTCTGCATCGTATATAAATAAATCGTGCCGGGTTCCTGATACATCGCCCGAACCCTTGGTGTGTTTCGCATGCCCACACTATGAGCCGCCAGATCATCGGGACCTAGATACGCTTCACAATCCACGATATACCCACCTAATGTTCCTTCTGGGGTCTCATGTTCCAAATACATCCCTAATAAGGCACGCGCGATGGTCGTTGTCGGCTGTGTCGCAAAAAGTGCCATTAATTCATCCATTCTCATCACCCTCTTTATTCTACACAATTCTCGGTCAACTTACTATCTTTGACTACAGAGTTGCGGTGATCTCAACGATTTCTTTTCAACGAACCTGTTTTTTGCTGACTGAGTGGAAAATACGCGCCCTTTTGTTTTCGTAAGGACGCAAATCAGCTTGTTTATGAGAATGTACGTTCTTATGTTATACTTACAGGAAAAGGAGAGGATCGTTTTATGCAGCAGCCACTTGCTTATCGAATGCGGCCACGGAACTTAGATGAAGTCGTCGGACAGCAGCATTTGGTTGGCCCGGGGAAAATCATTCGCCGAATGGTCGAAGCCAAAATGCTTTCTTCGATGATCCTATACGGACCGCCGGGAACCGGAAAAACCAGCATTGCCAGTGCGATTGCCGGCTCGACACGCTATGCGTTTCGCATGCTGAACGCCGCCACAGATACAAAAAAAGACCTGCAAATCGTGGCAGAGGAAGCCAAAATGAGCGGTACTGTCATTTTATTGCTTGATGAAGTCCATCGACTAGACAAGACAAAACAAGACTTTTTACTGCCCCATTTAGAAAGCGGCAAGATTATTATGATCGGTGCCACGACGGAAAATCCCTACATTACGATCAATCCAGCGATTCGCAGTCGGACACAGATTTTTGAAGTCAAACCGCTCCAAGAAGAAGATATTTTGACCGCCATTGATCAAGCTTTAGCAGATGAAACTCGCGGACTTGGATCAGAAACCATCGTATTGACCGATGATGCCCGCTTGCATCTTTCGCGAGCGACCAACGGTGATTTACGAAGCGCCCTCAATGGCTTAGAACTCGCTGCCCGTTCCACACCAAAAGGACCAGACGGCATTATTCATTTGACCTTAGCGATCATCGAAGAGTGCGTACAGCGCAAAGCATTGACCCATGATAAAGATGGGGATGCGCACTATGATGTGATCTCTGCTTTTCAAAAATCGATTCGCGGCAGCGATGTGGATGGTGCGCTGCATTACTTAGGTCGTTTAGTAGAGGCAGGCGATTTGGCGATCATTTGTCGGCGCTTGATGGTCATCGGTTATGAAGACATCGGTTTAGCTAACCCAGCAGCCGCTGCTCGAACCGTCAATGCTGTGTTAGCCGCTGAACGTTTGGGCTTGCCGGAAGCTCGGATCCCTTTGGCCGATACGGTGGTCGATCTATGTTTGTCACCAAAATCCAACTCGGCCTACATGGCAGTGGATGCAGCGATCGCAGATATTCGTAGCGGTAAAGCTGGCGATGTCCCAGATCATTTACGAGACAGTCATTACAAAGGCGCCGAAAGCTTGAATCGAGGAGTTGGCTATCAATACCCACATAATTTTGATGATGCATGGGTCGATCAGCAATATTTACCTGATAAGCTAAAAGGTACCCACTATTATCAACCGAAAGCCACCGGTAAATACGAGCAAGCGTTGGGCCAACGGTACCAACAATTGCAGCAGCGAAAGAAAAAAAACTAGGTACTTAAAAAAAATAGTGACTTTTTGGTATCGTTTTCAAACAACTTTATTGCACCTTCGTCATTCCTATGCTACTATAAGGGTGGGAATTCTGTGATGTACGAGTTGTCCCTTTTGTGTGTTGACCGAACATTTTTATTGATATCTTGGGATCCGTCTTGTGTCAATGCTGGTAACATGCCTTTTCCTTTGGTAGTTCGAAGCTTAGACCGTGGAACCCACCTGCTAGAATTTGCGGGATCAATACTATGGGAAAAAGAACGGCATCAACGGATATTACCCATTCTTTTTAGAATGTGCCATCTGTTTTTAACAGATGGCTTTTTTGCGTTTTCTAGCCGTTAGAAACCGTGCAACGTCCTCCATCTGATATCAAAGTAAGGGTGGCTTTTGCTATTCTTTCTAGGGTTCGCTATACTAAACCTATCAACTTAGAATAGGATGGCGTATGTTTATGATTCTTCTATTATTTACGATCGTGGCACTCGTATTATTCGGCACCAGTTATTTGCTTTATGCCAAACAAGCGATTTTTTTCACTTTGATCCCTACTACTGAGGCGAATAAAGTCTTCTTAAAAACCTATAGCCTCATTCATTTCCTTTTAGGCGTAGTGGCATTGGTTGTGGGCTTTGTCGATAGAGAGCTGATTGCCTTGTTTTATTTGGCGTTGTTGTTGCTCTCTTCCGCTTCATTCAGCATCTTGCTGGCACAAAAAATGAAAAAAAAGGAAGATTAGGTTTTCTTTTTCCAGAAAAAAGCATTACAATAAAAGTAGAAGATAACAGATGGGAGTGTTTCTTATGTTACAACAATATCAACGAATCATGGTAGCCGTCGATGGGTCTAGCGAGTCAGAATTAGCCTTCAAAAAAGCCGTGAATGTGGCACAGCGGAATGATTCTGAATTAGTTTTAGCACATGTGATCGACACTCGGGCCTTTCAAACCGTTTCTTCTTTTGACGGCATGCTTGCTGAGCAAGCAACCGAAATGGCCAAACAAACTTTGAAAGACTATGAGGATTATGCCCGCAAACACCAAGTAACTGCAGTCAAAACAGTGATTGAATACGGCTCGCCAAAACCAATCATTGCCAAACAATTGCCCGAAGATCACAACATCGATTTGATTATGATCGGTGCCACTGGTTTAAATGCCGTGGAACGAATCTTTATCGGTTCCGTGTCTGAGTATGTCATTCGCCATGCTGGCTGTGATGTGTTAGTTGTGCGGACAGATCTAGAAAACAAATTACCAGAAAAAGACCACACCAAAGCTTGATAGCTAGACGACCTGCCGACGAACGGCAGGTTTTTTTGTGCAAAAAAAACCGTGACAAAAGCAAAAGAGTCAACGAGCACTTAGGTCTCATTGGTCTTTTTGCCTTTGGTCACAGCTCTTTGACAAGTCGGTTATCCAAACTTGTACAGCAAAAAATGAAAGCAAAGTAATAGGTACTCCTATCTAACCATGTTTCCTTTTGATTGTAAATAGTTTTTCTGAATTTTCTGAATAAATAGTTAATTTATCCATCCTTAAATAAAAAAAAGCAAAGCGTCGCTTCCCTTAGGAAAAACGACGCCAAAATCTATGGTCATAGTGGGCTATCCAAAGGACGCTGGTCAAGAGGATCACAAAGAAAACCGGACCATTCAATAACAAAAAATCAATCGAAGTCGCAGCAAAGCCATAAAGGATGATAACAATGACGGAAAGAAATAGCGTTGCGACTGTTCCAATGGCTAACCCAAGACTCCCCGCCCCTCTCGTAAACAATTGACTGATATTGGTCCAATCCAAAAGCAGCAATCGATAATCACGAGCAAAATATTTCAAGCACAAAAGAAAACTGCTCCAAAGTGCTCCTACTAGGAAAGAGATAGCCAAAATCAGCGGCATTTTGAATAAAAGCACTGCTGCCAGCACGATGACTGCCGTTAAGCTCAGCTGCAAAACGACGCCAAAGCGGAATTTTTCCCGCAAGTAGCGCTTCATCGATAACGGCAAGGAGCGGACAAACAAGAAATTCTCCTGATCCAATGAAATCAAATTACTGATAAAAGAAGTCGGGTTGACCATCAGTGCCGCCAAGGCGATCCCCGCCACGAAAACAACACCGATAAATCGCTCATCCAATTCACTTAACTGAACCGCCCCAGTAAACACAAAGGACACTAAAAAAATGATGGGCATCAGTAACGAGGAAGAAAAGACTTGCATGATCAAATTCGGATCACGGATCAACTGCGAATTGTAATTAAACAACAGCTGGCCCAAACCTTGATTGGGTTTATGCTTCCGACGAACACTCCCTTGGTTAGGCGCCGCGGCTGCCACTTGCTCATAAAACTTCGGCAAGATCAATCGATAGAGGGCAAAAAGCAGCACGCCTGCTGTGGCGATGATCCCTAGCAAGCTAAGCAAACCGGTCGTTTGAAACGGTGCCACCATCACATAATAAAAAGGCAATAAAAAGCTGATCGCTCCCCGGTCTACCACGTCTGTCTCATAAGTATTCACCTGATTCATCATTAAGACCCCGATCACAACAACCAGCATCGTCACACCTAGCAATAAACTAGTGACCAATTTTTTATGCTTCAAGAAAAACTTGGTGCGGGTCAGGCTGAAGACGATCAAGCTGCAAATGCTGAAGATCAAGACTAAAAACAAGCCGAACAGCAAGAACGCCCATAAGATCGTCAGCAAGAAAAAGACGTTTGCCCGAATCCCTGTCAGGAGAAATAAGACCAACAAAGGAAAAATAAACGGCGCAACGGTAAGAAATACCACCACGATCTTTGCCAGAAAAATTTCACTCTGTCGAAAGGGCAGCGGCAAATACGCTGGCAGATCTTGACTTTCGAAGAAGACATTGTAAATGGACGAAATCCCTTGGGAAAAGCCTAAGATTCCGAACAAAGCGACATAATAGGTAAAAAAGCCCGGCATCTGACTAAAATCCAATGTGATCATCGTCAAACCATAGACTAGCAGAAACACCACTCCAGAAAGCGCATATTGAAACAACAAATAACTGGTCAAGGTCGAACCAGCCTTGCCTTTTTTGCGGGCTTTGTCTGTTAGTTGGGGATTGGCATACCGCAAATTAACGGAGGTCAGCGTCAGAAATTGTTGTTTTCGCATCTACGCTTCCTCCGCTTCTGCAAGAATCGCTTCTTCTTGACTTCTCCCAGTCATTTGCAGATAGATTGTTTCCAAAGAAAGCGACGGATGCTGTGCCAGCAAATCTGCCACTGAGCCATTGTACAGCAGCTCACCTTTTTTCAAAATCGCTAATTGATCACACAACTGCTGGGCGGTGTCTAAGACGTGGGTAGAAAAAATCACGGTCTTACCCTTGGCAGCATGCTGTTTCATCATTTCTTTTAAATCATACGCTGCTTGGGGATCTAAGCCTTGCAATGGTTCGTCCAAGATCCAAATGTCCGGATCGGGGATCAATGCCCCAATCAGCAGCGTTTTTTGCCGCATTCCATGGGAAAAGCTAGCGATGGTCTCTTCTTCATGAGACAGCATATCAAACAAGCGCCCTAATTTTTGCAAACGCTCGGCCTTTTCCGCTGCTGGTACTTCATACGCTGCTGCAATCAAGTCCCAATATTCCCCAGCCGTCAGCTGTAAAAACAAATCTGGCGTGTCCGGCACATAGGCAATTTGTTTTTTTATCGCTTCCCGATGTTCCACGAGGGATTGACCGTCAAAAAAAATTTCCCCACTCGTCGGTTGTAAAATACTAACTAAGCTTTTGATCGTTGTCGACTTCCCTGCCCCGTTGTGTCCCAGAAAGCCAAAGATCTCCCCTTGACGAATCGTCAGGGAAAGATCAGACAATGCTTTTTTTGGTCCATATTGTTTCGTCAGATTCTTGATCTCAATCATTTTCCTGCCTCCTTATTCCATACCTATTGTTATCTTACGCTGAAACGTAGTAAAAGAAAAATGTTTATTGCCATTTTTATCAAATCAATTGACAGGAGCTGCAAAAACAAAGATAATAAGAGCACTTTAGGGGAGTAGCACATGGATCGTTCCATGATCTTAGATCAACAGCAAGCGGGAATCCGCTGGTTTAAGATGTTTCTTGCAAGACCTAAGTGGCAAGGGGCCGCTTAGGTCTTTTTGCAGTTTAAAATGGAGGGAAAACAGTCAATGAGTTCAAGTAAAATGAAAAAAGTGACCGCCGGCGGACTTTTAGTCGCCATGGGGGTGGTCTACGGTGATATCGGTACGAGCCCACTTTACGTAATGAAAGCCCTGGTGGAGGATAATGGCGGACTACGCACCTTAACGCCCGACTTTATCTTAGGCAGCGTCTCGCTCGTCTTTTGGACGCTGACCTTGTTAACGACGATCAAGTACGTCTTGATCGCATTAAACGCGGATAACCATGGAGAAGGCGGGATTTTTTCCCTTTATACCTTAGTTCGTAAAAACAGCCGCTACTTGATTATTCCAGCGATCATCGGGGGCGCAGCCCTGCTAGCAGATGGGGTATTGACGCCTGCCGTGACCGTAACCACTGCCATCGAAGGATTACGGGGAATTCCAGCCTTTTTTGATCGCTTCGGCAATGACCAATCGATCATCGTCGGCATCACCTTAGCAATCTTATTGGTCCTCTTTGCCCTGCAGCGCTTTGGGACTGAGTTTGTCGGCAAAGCCTTCGGACCGATCATGCTAGGCTGGTTCACCTTCTTGGGCATCGTCGGTGTGATGAACTTTGCCGGTGACCTTTCGGTGATTCGGGCCCTTGATCCCCGGTATGCGATCAATCTGCTCTTTAGTCCCGATAACAGCGCTGGTCTCTTTATTCTCGGCAATATCTTTTTGGCGACTACTGGTGCGGAAGCCCTCTACTCGGACTTAGGTCATGTGGGTAAGAAAAACATTTATGCTAGCTGGCCCTATATCAAAATCTGCTTGATGCTGAATTACTTTGGTCAAGCGGCGTGGCTGCTGCAAGTCTATCAAAACCCGACTTATCAAGAAATCGAAAACTTGAACCCATTTTTCCAAGCGTTGCCGCAAGGGTGGACAGTCTTTGGTGTCAGCTTCGCCACACTCGCTGCCATCATTGCTTCGCAAGCTCTGCTGTCTGGCTCCTTTACCTTGGTTTCTGAAGCCATCAAGTTGAAACTATTGCCGCGGATGCAAATCATCTATCCGGGGGCGTCTATCGGGCAAATGTATATTCCTGCCTTGAACACCTTGCTGTGGATCGCCTGTTCCGGCGTAGTCTTATTCTTCCAGACCTCTACTCGGATGGAAGCCGCTTATGGATTGGCCATTACGGTAACGATGTTGATGACCACTATTTTGCTGTATTTCTACTTGCACCAAAACAAGAAGACCCGTTTCTTGGCACCGTTCATCACGCTCTTTTTTGCAGCGATCGAAGGCATTTTCTTTATCTCTAGTGCGACGAAATTTTTCCATGGCGGTTACGTTGCCATCTTATTAGCCAGCGTGATCATCGGTGTGATGCTGATTTGGGAATGGGGCAATCGTATTCAAGAAAATGCTGCCGAAGAAGTTGCACTTTCTACCTACATCCCTCAATTGAAACAGTTGCGGGAAGATGATTCTTTGCCATTATCTCAGACGAACGTCGTCTTCATGGTTCCTAAACTGCAAGACGATCAGATCGGTCAGCAGTTCATCTATTCCATTTTAGACAAACGGCCGAAGCGTGCCAAAGTGTATTGGTTCGTCAATGTGGAAGTCACCGATGAACCTTATACGAAAAAATATGAAGTTTCGATGGCAGATACCGATTTTATCGTTAAACTAAAGCTTTATCTCGGCTTTCGGGTGCCGCAAGAAGTCAATCTCTACATTCGCCAAATCATTCAAGAATTGATGAAAGATGGTCGCTTGCCGCTGCAGCCGCAACGCTATTCCTTAACGCCTGGACGCAATGTGGGTGATTTCCAATTCGTGATGATCGAAGAAGAGCTGTCGAATGCAACTGCATTAAGCAAATGGCAGAAGCAAGTCATGCAGACGAAGCTTTTTATCAAACGCCATACTATTTCACCTGAACGCTGGTTCGGCTTAGAATACAGCGATGTGGTTCATGAGACCGTTCCTTTGGTCATCGGTCAGATGAAAGAAAGCTCTCTGACAGAATTACGCATCGAGGAACGCTAAGAAACCGCCAGTACTGGTTGAACTTTCTGATACTTTCAGGTACACTGAAAAGACAAAGACACAAAGGAGGGAAAACGACCATGATGCGCATGACTAAAATAACAAGTAATGAAAATTACCAACGATACCATATCGCATTTAGCCATGCAATTGGTTTTACAGTTGCTGTTGACGGGACGAGTCTGTCCAAAACAGTTAAATTTACGTAAAATCAATGGCCATCTCAAGGTATTTTTCTCAAAAAAATCTGAGTTTAAATAACACTGGCCATGGATATCCATGGCCTTTTTGAGTGGTCTCAAGGAGAGAGATCATGATCATACAAGCAATTGCTATTAAAAAAACCATCGGCGGGAATCCGTTATTTGAGGAGTTATCCTGCCAAATCGAAGCTGGGGAAAAAATTGCCCTAGTCGGCATCAACGGAACGGGCAAATCAACCTTTTTACAAATCTTGACTGGCAGTGAAGGTGTCGATAGCGGCGTTATCAGCCGCCAAAAAGGCTTGAGGATCGGGACGGTCGAGCAAGAGCTGACAGTTTCTGAAGCAACCGTTACCCACTACCTGCTCCATTCTGCAGCTAACATTCAAGAACTCAAACAGCAAATGAGCCATTACGAAGCCTTGATGGCAGAACCCGATACTGATTTAGAGAAGTGTCTGATCCGTTATGGCGAGCTGCAGCAGCGCTTTGAAGAGCTGGGCGGTTATGGATTAGAAGACCGAATTTCCGCGATCTTACAAGGGTTAGGAATTCCCCATCGGCAGGACGCACGGTTAACAGACCTTAGCGGGGGTGAACGGGTCAAAGTCGCTTTAGCCAAAGTGTTAGTCACCGATGCTGACTTGCTGTTACTGGATGAACCAACCAATCACTTGGATCTTTCAAGTATCCGCTGGTTGGAAAATTATTTACAGAATACGAAAAAAGCGGTTCTAGTCGTTTCTCACGATCGACACTTTCTCGATCAAGTCACCACCAAGACCTGGGAACTGGAAGAAGGCGCCCTGATTGAGTATCCTGGGAACTATAGCCGATTTCGTGTCTTGAAAGAAGCTCGCTTGGCGGAGCTGACCAAAAATTACGAACTGCAGCAAAAAGAAGTCCAGCGACTGAAAGTCATGATTCGTCGATTTCGTCAGTGGGGCCATGAAGGAGACAATGAATCCTTCTTCAAAAAAGCCAAAGAATTGGAACGCCGCCTAGCGAAACTTACACTGGTCAAACCGCCAGCGCCCCCGAAAAATCGGCTGCAAGGCTTGGCAAATGGCGGAAAATCAGGTAAAGAGGTGTTCATCGTTCGCGACTTGCACCAGCAATATGCCGATCAGCTCCTATTCAAAGACAGCAGTTTTGCAATCTACCGTGGGGAGCATCTAGCCATCATCGGCGACAATGGTACCGGAAAATCAACCTTACTCACATTACTTCTCGGTGAGGAGCTTCCTAGCGGCGGCACTATCAAGCGCGGCAGCAGCTTACAAATCGGCTATTTGCCCCAACAGCTACAGTTTGCCGATCCTGAGAGCCGCTTGTTGGCCTACGTACAGACGTTGACAGGAAACGAAGAGGCTGCTCGTCGGCAATTGGCCAAAAGTGGGTTTTATCAAAGTGATGTGGCCAAACGAATCAAAGATTTATCTGGTGGTGAAAAAATCCGTTTGGCGTTACTGAAACTCTTTTTAGAAAAAATCAACGTCCTGATTTTGGATGAACCAACCAATCACCTCGACAGCTATGCCCGAGAAGAAATTGAAGAAATGCTGCAAGATTATCAAGGGACCCTGCTGGCAGTCAGCCATGACCGCTACTTTTTGCAGCAGCACTTCCAAGAAGCCCTGGTCATTGCACAGCAGCAGATCACACGCCAGCCACTAAGCCCATTGATTGACTAAGACATTGATTCGCAACAAAAAAACTTGATTTTCCTACAGTAAGCATGGGTTGTTCAATCCATGCATAGGCGGAAAATCAAGTTTTTATTTTTTGATCAATGAATGTTGCCGATCAAGTTGCGGATCGGTTTTCTAGCTAAATACAAGATGATGCCGACAACAACGGCTACTCCGCCGACGATGCCATAGTACATCCCTTCTGTTTGTGGTGTATAGAACCGAGCGATTTGCGCATTGATGGCTTGTGAAGAAGCGTCTGCTAACAACCAAATCGCCAAGGTTTGTGCTTCGAAAGCTTTCGGCGCTAGTTTGGTCGTCACCGACAAGCCCACAGGTGAAAGACACATTTCCCCCGCAATCATAATGAAGAAGCTCAATACCAACCATAATGGGCTGACCCGTTCTTCTACTCCAAACAAGAGGCTTGGCAGCATTAGCAATAGAAAGGACAAACCGGCTAAGACCAAACCAATGGCAAACTTCACTTCTGTCCGGGGTTGACGAGAACCTAGTTTGGTCCACAACCAGACAAAGACAGGTGTCAGTAAGACGACAAAAAGTGGATTTAAGGTTTGATACAAACTTGCTGGAATATTGATGCCGAATAACGTTGATTGCGTACGGTCAGCGGCAAACAATGCCAAGATCGATGAGCCTTGTTCTTCTAAGGACCAAAAGACGATCGCTGACAAGAACAGCGGAATGTAGGCCAACACTTTTTTCTTTTCATCTGGTGTGACATCTTTCGAACGCAGCATTTTGGTAAAGTAGTAGATCGGCAAGAAAATACCTAGAACACTGATGAAGTTGATGAAGAAATCAACCGTCAGATGGCCCGTTGCAGCAGCTGCGCCAAACAACACTGCCAATGCGAGAAGAACCAGAACGACTGCTCGGAAGAAGGTTTTCTTTTCGGCTGCCGATAAGGGATTCGTTGGCGCGATCGCTACACTTTTCAACGTGGTTTTTCCTTGCACATAATACTGCACCAAACCGATAAACATCCCGATAGCAGCAATCGAAAAGCCTAAGTGGTAGTTGACCTCTTGTCCTAAGATCCCGACGATGATCGGTGCTAACAAGCCACCGATATTGATCCCCATGTAGAAAATTGAGAAACCAGCATCCCGACGGATATCGTCTTTGCTGTACAAATGCCCCACCATACCCGACACGTTGGATTTCAATAGTCCGGTTCCGATGACGATCAGCATCATGGACACAAACAACGCTGGAATCCCTAAAGGTGTTGCCAAGACGATGTGTCCTAACATGATCAAGATCCCACCATAAAAGACGGATTTATTTGATCCTAAAAGACGGTCCGAGATCCAACCGCCAACAATACTTGACATATACACTAAGGAACCGTAAATCGACATGATCGCCACAGCCGTTCCTTTTGGCAACCCTAAGCCGCCGTTGGCAACTGCATCGTACATGAAGTACACCAAAATCGCCCGCATACCATAATAACTGAATCGTTCCCACATTTCCGTGAAGAATAACGTCGACAGCCCTCGCGGCTGACCTAAGAATGTTTTTTCTTTTTCCATATATAATGGCCCCTTATAAAAATTAATGAAAATAAAATAGCGGAATTTTTCTGAAAATTCACAAATGCCAGTTTATTCCCATTTGGCAACTTTTACAAGGGTATTTCCCTGAGAACATCTTGTAAAAAAGGAAGGAAATTTAAATTCAAATGAAAGCAAAATGAGAAGCCATCCACCTAGGTGCAGTATGAGCCAATTTTCATATGTATAATTATTAAATTTTCTGTTTAAAAAATTAGAAAATGGTCTTCACCAATTTTTCTCTCTAGTCCCGTTTTGCGGACTTTCCTACAAAAAAACACATGCAAGCATTTCTCTTGCATGTGTTTCAGCTTCTATTCTAAGAAATGTTTTCGCTTAGCCGCGTAAACGTTCCACATCACGAGCGATCATTAATTCTTCATCTGTTGGGATCAAAAGTACTTTGACTTTTGACTCTTCAGTTGAGATCACTAATTCTTCGCCGCGTTTTGCATTTTGATCGGCATCTAATTCGCAACCAAACCAAGTCATGCCTTTGATAACTTCGCTGCGGACGTGGGCATCATTTTCACCGATACCAGCAGTAAAGACGATCGCATCGACACCGTTCATGGTCGTTACATAGCCACCGATGTATTTACGGATGCGGTCAGTAAAGACGTCATAAGCAACTTTGACTTCTTCTTTGTCGTAGTTTGCTTCTAGATCGCGCATGTCGCTGGAAATACCAGTTAAGCCTAATAAACCAGATTTTTTGTTTAAAACATCCACCATTTCATCGATGTTCAAATCTAATTTTTCCATTAAGTAAGGCAAAACAGCAGGATCGATGTCACCAGAACGTGTTCCCATCGTTACACCAGCTAACGGCGTGAAGCCCATTGATGTATCTACTGATTTTCCGCCGTCAACTGCAGTGATCGACGCACCGTTCCCTAGATGGCAAGTGATGATTTTTAATTCTTCGATTGGTTTGCCTAACATTTCTGCCGCACGCTCAGAAACATAACGGTGGCTTGTACCGTGGAAGCCGTATTTACGTACTTTAAACTCGTTATAGTACTCTAATGGCAAGCTGTATAGGTAATTGTGTTTTGGCATCGTTGCATGGAAAGAAGTATCAAAAACAGCGACACTGATGATTTCAGGCAAGATTTTTTTGAAAGCAGTGATCCCCATCAAGTTTGCTGGGTTGTGTAATGGCGCAAATTCAGCCAATGCTTGGATGCGTTCCATCACTTCGTCTGTGATCACAACTGAATCAGGGAAATCTTCTCCGCCGTGAACGACGCGGTGACCGACGCCAGTGATTTCATCATAAGCACCTAAAATGTTTAATTCGATCAGTTGATCCAATAACATTTTTACAGCTACTTCGTGATCGTTGATATCGATGATTTGTTCGAATTTTTGATCTTCCCCATATTTGATGGTAAAGATAGAATCTTTCAAACCGATTCGTTCAACGATTCCTTTAGCGACAACTGTTTCCTCTGGCATTTGATATAATTGCCATTTTAAACTTGAACTTCCAGCATTGATTGCGATTGTTTTTGACATGATGATCTCCTTATCCGAATTATATTACAGATTTGCTGCTTTCCAAGCCGCAAATTGTTCAAAAAGTTTTGTGATGTTCTTTGGTTCTTTCAGTGAGGCTAGCTTGACCAGCAAGACTTCTTCTGCTTGTTTGCTTGTCCCTCCGTGGTTTTGTAAAAGCAATATACTTTTACGTGAATGTTCATTTTTAAAGAGTTCTTCAGGAAGCTGAATCATTCCTTGCAAATAAACCTTTTCTTTCAGCCATTTTTTCAAAAATTCACTCTGTTCCGTTTCCAAGAAATTGCTTGGTAGTAAGAACAAACCGTAACCGCCAGCTTTGACATAGTTCATCGCTTGTTCCATCAACAAATGATGGGCGTAACTGTGTCCTTCTGGAGCCGCCGTAATAAAGCTGCGGGCTTTGTCATCTTGTGGGTAATAGCCCACCGGTAGATCGCTGATCGCCAGATCCATCGGTTCGATCAAAAGCTCTTGCAAGCCATCTTGATGGAACAAATGCAAGGGCGCTTTGGTCCATTCGCCAGTT
Organism: Enterococcus sp. 4E1_DIV0656; assembly: GCF_002140695.1. Taxonomy (NCBI): domain Bacteria; kingdom Bacillati; phylum Bacillota; class Bacilli; order Lactobacillales; family Enterococcaceae; genus Enterococcus; species Enterococcus sp. 4E1_DIV0656. The sequence goes on from NZ_NGLF01000001.1 coordinate 606,421, forward strand.
GCAGCTGCGATCGCCAACAAGGTTTCGTCAATATCCACACCGGTTCCTTCTACTGGACGCTTGGCTAATTGCAGATTCAGCAAGACTGTCAATAAGAGATTCCCCATGCCTACCGATAAATCAAGAAGTTTCACTGGTTGATCGGCACTACTCAACTGCTCGATCAAATAGACGAATAAAAACCCAAGACTATCTGGTGTCAGTTGGTGATTGGCCTGCAGGCGCTCCGTTTGGCTGCCTTTCAACAAAACCAACTGCGCAAGCTTGCGTTTTTCTTCTGCCGATAGTTCCATTGCTCGAATTTCTTGATAGATGGTTTCTAAACGAGCAGCAGTTGCTTCATCTGGTACCCCATCGATCACGCGAACTTGGTATTGATCAACAAAATTTTCGATCGTCTCTACGTAAGCATCAAAAAAAGACGTTTCCAATGCGTTTTGAAGCAGTTGGATCGCTTCAACGGTCAAATGAAAAGACGTTTCCATTTTTTCTGCGGACATCTTGCACCTCTTTTCAAAACTATAACAACATATATACCTGTTTAATTTTAGCCGATTCATCCAAAATAATCAATCGCTTTCGTTTAGAATAATTTGTGAAGCTGTAAACATTCTTTTTCTATTTCTGTATGAAAAAGGATGGTCGAAACAACCATCCTTTTCCTGTACTATTCTTCTTGGTCATCTGTGTCTATTTCAGGCTGCTCTTCAGGCAACAAAAAGGTAAAAGTAAATCGCCGACTTTTGACATAGCATTCGATCTGTAAGCTCTGTCCTTGCCGTTCATAAGTCAACTTTCCTACATTATAAAACCGTGTCCCTCGATCTTCCAACTCGTTTTGCAAGAATTCCGCATGGAAAAGTTCACTCATAATACGGGCTTCATAGGTTTCAATGGTTTTTGTATAAAAAAGGGCTGTTGTGCGGCTGTTTTCTAACACCAGCAATAACATCAAGCTCAACAGCTGCACAAACAACAATGCTGTGAGTAAAATACCGCCTTTATGCCGCCTCTTGTGAGTGTATTTTCCATTGTCCAATTTTCTGGTCTCCATTCTCAAAGGAAACGGTAAAGCGGATCGCTGCGCCAATTTTCTCAAAAGACACATCTGCCACTTCTGTCAACAACGGTTGATAGCCATTGTTGTCCCGTTTCCGCAACACGCGGTTGATGCGATCGATCGTTACCGAATTGTTTTGACTGCTTCGCAAATATAGCGTGTTCTCGCTGACTGATAGATAGACACAGGTACTTAATTCCCGTTCCAACTGAAACAAAAAAACATGCCATTCTTGATCTTTGCGAGCCATGATCTGCTGATTGACCGGTGCGAGGTGCTTGACGATCCCGCTGATCATCAATAAGCAGATCGCCAATACCCATAAAGACAACAGACACTCCAACAAAGTAAAGCCTTTACTCTTCATACACAATCTCCCAGAGCTGTTCGCCACTTTGGATGCGTGCCTGTTGATGCTGCGCTGCTTGCCAAAAGCGAACTTGATAGACCGTCTGACGCTGCGTCGTGTAGGTAATGGTTGACGCATCAAAGGAGTGGTTCTGGACTTCTTCATACAGCACCCGCAGCATTTGGGCTTTTTCCTGCAATGCCGCACTTTGCGTCAGTGAAGCGGTCTGCATCGCTAAAAACAATAACACACAGGTTGCCAACACCCCAAAGCCAATCAGGCTTTCTGCTAAGATGAACCCGCTATTCAACGATTTTTTCATAGCGTCCGCTCCCAAATAAAAACTTATAGCTGATGGTTTGCTTTTTCTCCTGCCAATAGAAAACGATCCTTCGCAGACTGCTATTGTTGCCGGACTGACTACTAAAAAGAATATCGGGAAACGCCTGCATCGCTAGTTGAGGAGGGACTTCGATCTTGGTGACCGGCTCAGTTGCAGCGCCATAAAATGAAACAGTTGGCGTTGGCGCTGCTTGATAAACGGCTCGGGTTTGTGTGTTATCGATGATGGCCGATTGCTGTATGGTATAGAGGCCTTTTTCTAAGCGTGCACAAAAGCCTAAGACTTCAGCAGATCGTTGATAGTACTCGATGGCCACGACGGGAAAAAAGAGAAACATACTACTGACCATGAGGACCAAAAGGCTTTCTATTAAAGTAAAACCAGCAAAAGAGCAACGTCGACAGCCCTTAGTCCCCTTGCTCATAAATCGCATATTGCTCCTCAGATACATACCCTTCAGCGATCAATTCTTCTCTCGAGGGCTCCCGATTTTCATTCAGACGAAAGAGTTCGATCTGGGTTTCCACCACTTTCACGATGGCCGCATTTCCTTTCTCATCAATGATTCCTCTTTGCTTGGCAAGATTTGGGACAAACAACAAAACCAAAATACTGATCACTAATAAAACAACCAACATTTCAACCAATGTAAAGCCTTTTTTGACACGCCAAATCCCCTGCTTGCGAGAAGATGCGACTTTCTTTTCTATCATTCGATCACTCCTTGGATATTTCCATAGATTGGTAAAAACATAGCGGCATAGATCCCAACGATCATTAAAGCAACCAACAAAAAAATCAGAGGCTGAACCCAGTGAATAGCTTTTTCGATTCGTTGAAACAAGCGATCCATCAATAATTGACTGTATAAAAAAAGCTCTTCTCCTAACTTTCCCCGTACTTCTCCTTGAAAGACGATCAAAGAAAATTCTGGTGTGAGAAACGAGAAATGACGAAGTTTTTCTGGGAGTTCTCCGCCAAGTGTCAAGGTCACTCGCAACTCTCGCGCTAATTCTTGGATCAAGGTAGCTTTATTGGTGTGCTCCATACACTCAATGATCTGTTGGATATCTAACCCTTGCTGAAACAACTTGCCCCATTCCAATGCGAAAAAACTCGTGTGATAACTCGTGTACAATGCTCCGAACAATGGCAGGTGGCTGAAGAATACAGCTTTTTGCAAGGCAGTGCGGCGGGCAAATACCCAGCGGCTGATCACAAAAAGCAGCACACTTACCAACAAGAAGAGGATAAGTACTGCTGGTGCCCAAGTGATGGCGCGAATGCCCCAATGACCTTCGTCGATCATGCCAGAGGCTAACAATTGAGGCATTAAAAAGCGATGCATGCCAAAGAGAGCCGCCACTAAAAAGACCAGTAGCAAAAGCGGATAGGCCGCTACTTTGTACAGCAGCTGTTTTTGCTTGTTGACCAATTTGTGGTAGTCGACCATCCGCCGCAAGGTCGTCGTGAGATTCCCATGACTTTCTGCTAAATAAAGCTGATTTTTTTCGGTAGCCGATAAAGACAACGGCGCTACTGCTGCTGCCAAGCTTTGCCCTTGGGCAAGATGGGCAATCAGCTGTTCGATCACAGGTTCAGAAAACTGGCGACTGCGCAGCAACACTTGGAGGCTTTCTTGTAGGGAAAAGCCACTCTCCAATAACACCGTGAAGGTGACCAAGAGGGCTTCAGTTGCACGGCGTGGTAGCTGGGGCTTCTTTTTCATAAACTTCATCGGTGATCCACCCACTTTCTTTCACTCGTTTTAATACGTGCTGCCACTGTTTTTCCACTTGCCCCTCATAAAAGTGATACGCCAGCAATCCATGGGGTTCGTTGACTTCATTCGGCAACAATCGCTGATAAACGATCCCTTGCAACGCGTGCGCCAGAAGATCGTCTGCCCCTAGCAATTCCAGCAGCCGTGTCTTGGTTTCTGCTACGCCTCGTGCATGGATCGTGGCAAATACTCGATGACCTGTCAGAGCGGCTCGTACAGCGGCTTGCGCCGTCTCTTTGTTACGGATCTCGCCAATCAAAAGCAGGTCCGGACGATGCCGTAAAGACAAGCGAATCAATTCATCATAGTCTTGTCCGATTTTCAAATTGGTCTGCAGCTGCAAAAAATGCGGCTCTTCAATCTCCACAGGATCTTCGATGGTAATGACTTGTCCCTTGGTTGCCCGTGCTAATTGATACATGAGGGTCGATTTTCCTGAGCCAGTGGGACCAGAAAATAAATATAGGCCTCTTTGTTTGGTTGTCTGTTGGATCTGCTGGACGTCTTCTGCAAAAAAATAGCGCAGATGCTCCTTGTTCAAAGGATAAAGAAACCGCATCACGAGACTTTCACGCCCTTGATAATCACCCACCGTTGAGACGCGCAACCGCTGTAGCTGATCGCCTAACAGATAGCTGACTGCGCCTAACTGAGCTTTGCGCCGTTCTCCCACCTCCATTCCTCCTAAAAATTTGAAGCGGGTGATCAGCTGCTGAGCTTCTTCGTTGGTCAGTACTTGATAGGTCTTTCTGAGATAGCTTTTACTGAAAATCACCTCCATCTGTGTACCGCTAGGCAAAATGGACAGATCCTGCATGCGTTCTTGTCTTCCATAAAGAATCAACTCGTCTGAGAATGCTCGAATATCCACGACTTATCCCTCCTAAAAAGAAATACGCAAACGCTTTGAGAATAGAAAAAAAAGATGAAGCAAATTTGCTTCATCTTTCATCATTCGTTTATTTCTGTGGTTCTTTTGCCACAAATTGGGCTTCCACCCGATAGATCCGCTGCCCGCGGCTTGAGAATTTTTCTTCATATTCCGTCATGATATTGTTCTCAAAGGAACTGTTATGCAAGTCCAACCAAACTTGTTTGATAATCATGCCGTATTGAGAAAAGCTCGCTAAGGAATACTCAAACAATCCTTGGTTATCCGTTTTGAAATGGATCTCGCCGTTGGGACGTAAAATCTGCTCGTCGACTGCTAAAAAGGCTTTGGAAGTCAAACGGCGCTTCTCATGCTTCTTCTTAGGCCATGGATCAGAAAAATTCAAATAGATCTGGTCTACTTCATTGTCTGCAAAATAGTTGGTCAATGCGGAACCATCGACATGCAGCAGTTGCAAGTTCGGGATCTCCTGCTCGATCATTTTATCTAATGCGATCGAAACGACACTAATCTGCATTTCCACACCAATATAATTGATCTCGGGATGAGCTTTCGCCATTTCCGTAATAAATTGGCCTTTTCCCATTCCAATTTCGATATGCAGCGGGTGATCATTGCCAAAGCGTTCATGCCAACGCCCTTTCCATTCAGTAGGCTCTGCCACGACGTATTCTGGATGAGCGTCAATCAGCTCTTTTGCACCTGCACGTTTTCTTACTCTCATGTTTCTTCCTTTCCGAAAAAACAAGATGGAACCAAATTGCCTCGCTCCATCTTCTCTTCATTCGCTATAAATTCGTTTTAATTGTAAAATCTCTGCATTCATGGCTTTGTAATCGCCTCGCAGATAATATTTTTTGACCTCTTGCAGCATACTCAACAATGCGTACCAATAAATCTTTTCGATCACTTCGCTGCTGCTGTGGATACCATAGCGCACGAGCCAATGAGACCAGCCAGATAATGGCACATAGTGACCTAAAATAGTGCCGATATCGATTGCCGGATCTGCAAACATCACGGAATCCCAATCGACTAAATACAAATAGTTTTGACAAACTAGCCAATTTCGATAATTGACATCGCCATGGACGACCGCGGCTTTCTGCTCGTCAAAAGCTGGAATATTGGTTTTTAAATACTCGGTGACCAAATGAATAAAACGGTTTTGGGCGACCGCAGAAGGCAGCTGATCCTGATAATCCATCAGCATCTGTTCAGGCGATCTGACTTGTCCGCCGATTTTGCTTAGCATCTGTGCCAACGTTTTTGAATGATGCAAGTGATACAACACATCAATGACATCATTTCTTTGGCCGATTTCATCGGGATCTAAGACCCGTCCATCCAGCCATTCTTGTGCGGAGAGCGTATCCCCATTTCCCGTCCGTTTCGTCCAGACGAGTTTGGGTGCAATGCCCTCTTTAGAGAGTGCCGCAAGCATCGGGGTCGTATTTCGTTTGATAAAGACTTTGTCGTTGTCCTTGAGCCCGATATAGGCTTTCCCGGTGTCGCCTTTGATTGGCCGCATACGCCAATCTTGATCCAAGCGAATATCCATCCTAGCTTCTCTCCTTATTTCGCAGTACCTCTTATTCTAGCTTCCTAATGGGTCGCCGTCAAGCGCATATGCGTTCGCTTTTTGCAAGAGAGGCCACTTGTGGATCAGGCGTGCATTTTCTTTAATCGCCCTGGCAAGTAGATGCCTAAAAAAAGACCCGCAAACCCTAAGAAGCCAAGAAACGCGATACCGCCTTGCCAAACAAAAGGCAAGCGCAAGCAACAGATCACACCGAAAAGAACTGCGGTCACCAGTAAGAGTGCCCCAAGAATTTTTTTGATCGCTGCGGCTTTTTGTTTTTCTGGCACGGGATACAGATGTGTCAAAACCATGTATTGAAACTCATTGATCAAAGGAATCAGTTGGAAACCGATCAGATAAAGAAACAAGCAGCCGATCAGCAGACTGATCCAAAGCTCATCGACAAAGAATAAGACGAACCCACCAATCAAAGTCAAACGGACATAAAGCCCGCCATATTGCCCCCCACGGATCACTCGGCGCAAGTAAAGATAGAGGTACGTATTGCTGTGCACTGGTTTGATCTTTGCCAGCAGCCAGTCGAGGTATTTGCGCCGTTTGGCTTCCGTCGTGATTTGGGGAACATCTGTAAATAAGTTGATAAAACGATAGATACGCATTAAGCGCGACTGTTCGGCTTGGATCATATAGTCCCAATCCAAAAGCTGGCTATTGGCTTTCAGTCCAAAGAGGAACCAGATTGCTTGGAGGATGCTGATCCCCAATCCTAGCCAAGGTGCTACATAAATACTGGCAAGTGTGGCAGCAAACGTACTTGCGAACCAGATGCCTCGCTGCTGTTTGACTTGCTGCTGAGTTTCTTGATACAAACGAATCCGTTGTAGTGAAAGATCCCCCAGTTTTAAGAGCCACATCATCCCTAAAAAGTATGGGAATGAGGCAAAGGTGCTGTTTGCTGTGACCACGACCAAAGGCATCGTTGCCCCTACGGCTAAAAATAAAACCCCAAAGGGCAGCCAGAGGGAATAACGTAACGCTTGGCTGAGATAACTTGTCATTTGTCCTTCTTTGGCTAACAGAAAAATCAAATCTGCCGGTTTCGTCAGTGTCGCTAAGCGTCCCAGCGGTAAAACAAAGAGCCAAACAGCGACCACGATGATGCCGCCTAATGGAAACGGCCGCGGCAATGTTTTTAGCAATTCAGAATAATAGAGCCCCAGACCTCCGACTAAGAAGGTGCTGATCAAAGCAAAATGATCATTGAAGACATAGCGCAAATAGCGTGTCATCTGTTTTTGATGCCGCTGTAAGCGTTGCGAGAAAAACTGCTTCATGCTTGACTCTCCTTTGTCAGTGCGAGGTACAGATCATCAAGGGAGGCTTCTGGTGCTTGAAATTGGCTTCTTAGTTCCGCCAATGTCCCTTGTGCGCGGATCTCACCGTTATGCAAGAGGATGAATTTGTCACAATACTTCTCTGCGGTTGCTAAAATGTGGGTGGACATCAAAATAGATGCCCCGGTTTGTTTCATCTCATTCATCAGTTCCAATAACGCATTGATCGCTAAAGGATCTAATCCTAGAAAGGGTTCATCAATGATGTAGACACTCGGCTCAATCAAAAAGGCACACAGTACCATGACTTTTTGTTTCATCCCTTTTGAAAAGTTTGCCGGGAACCAATCGAGTTTGTTTTCTAAGCGAAAGGTTTTTAGCAGGCGTTCTGCTCGCTTCATGGCTTCTTCTTGTGGAAGATCGTAGGCCATCGCCGTCACTTCAATGTGCTCTCTTAAGGTCAATTCTTCATATAAAGAAGGGGTTTCGGGGATATACCCGATTTGTTTGCGGTATTGCTCTGGGTTTTCTTTAAGGGTCAAGCCGTCAATCGTGATGGTGCCGCTGTGAGGTTGCAGTAAACCGATGATTTCTTTGATCGTCGTACTCTTCCCTGCCCCGTTCAAGCCGATCAAGCCAACGAGCTCCCCATCGCCGATCGTAAAATCAATATTTTTTAAGACTGGCAGCTGATTATAGCCGCCTGTCACGTTTGCTACTTGTAAAGTCATTTTTTCCCTCCGATTCGCCTGATTATGGCTCTTTGTCAACGTAGGCTCTTTTTGTTCAATTCAGTCAGCTGGCAAAACAGTTGTTTATTTTTCTTTATTCGTGACTTGCAGGATAAATTCATTTTCTCCCACTGTAATGATTTCTTGCGCTAGTTCTTGGCTGCCAAAGCGCTCTTGCCACGTTTGTGCTTCGCTGGCTGGAAAAACGACCATTTGGATCGCACCAGCGGCAAGACGGGTGGTAAAGGCTTGGACAGCGGCTGGTTCGGCATAAGAAACCAGGCTGATCCTCAGCTCTTCTTTTTGATACCCTTGGTCTATTGCCCATGCTTCAACGGCTGCTTCCAATTCACTTTGCACCGCAGGGTCCATTGCTGTTTCAGTGACAATGGCGGCATTGACTACTTCTTCTTGCGGACGTGTCAGAGAATAAGTGATTGAACCAGCAAACACCACAAACAGCGTGATCGCGATCAACCACTCTTTATAGGCATAGGCTAAGTAGCGAAGCTTCGCTGAAGTCGTTGTTTTTTTCTGTAAGGTTTCTTTAATGATCGGTTTCATAGGTTCCTTCTTTCCAAATGATTTCTGATATTAAGTCTAGGGTTGTTGGAATCTAAATGCAAGCGTTTCTCGCTCGCTTTTCGCATTTCTTTAAAAAAGCGCCTTTGTTGAAGGAACAGTTGCCTTGTTGCGACTTTTTCAAAGAGGAAACCAGACGAAAAAAAGCAAAATATGGTAAAGTAGAGGTAATAGATCAAGGAGGTTTTTTACAATGGAAAATTGTATTTTTTGTAAAATCAATAATCGTGAGATTCCTAGCTACAAAGTCTACGAGGATGAGCAAGTCTATGCCTTTTTAGATATTTCCCAAGTCACCCCTGGTCATACATTGGTCATTCCCAAAACGCATGTGACGGATATTTTCGAGTACGATGAAACGTTGGCAGCAGCGGTTTTTGCCCGTATCCCTAAGATTGCTCGGGCGATCGAAAAAGCATTCCCTGAGATCGAAGGCTTAAATATCATCAACAACAATAAAGAATTGGCGTACCAATCCGTCTTCCATTCCCATGTCCATTTGATTCCTCGCTACAGCAAAGACGATGATTTCAAGATCCATTTTGGCAATCATGCAGAGAATTACACGGGGGAAGAGCTGGCGGCAATCGCCGAAAAAATTGGAAAGCAGGTGAACTAAATGATCGGTAATTTTCTTAAAGGACTTTTGTTCGGTTCCATCGCCGGCGGTTTAGGCGGTTTGCTTTTTGCACCAAAAAGCGGCAATGAAACCCGTGAAGAATTGATTCGCTATTTAGATGACACGACAGAAGCGACCTTAGAATTCAATGACAGTGTCAAACAGCTCAAAGATGCTGTGATGGTAACCCGCAAAACGATCGACGAAACGATCCCAGTTGTGACCGAATCTTTCACGAAAGATTTGGAAGCCTTCAAATTCCAAGCACAACCGCGCCTTGCTCGGATAAAAACCCAAATGGAACAATTGAATCAGCACATCACGACGATTCAAGCCCAAAGCGCCGAGGATGACAAACAAATCGAAAATTTGTAGTTTTTATGAATTTTGTTTGAAACATCCGCTGTTTTCTTTCCAACCATTTCTAGAAGTGGTATAGTAGGTGCAGTGATTATTATGAATCTTTTTAGAATTAGGAGTGCTTAAACGAATGAAGAAAAAATTAATTTTAGTAGCAGTCAGTGCAATGAGTCTTTTTGCATTAGCGGCTTGTGGTAACTCAAGTGAGGAAATCGCAACAATGAAGGGCGGTAAAATCACTGTTCAAGATTTTTATGACCAAGCAAAAACAAGTTCAGAAAATCAACAAGCGTTGCGTCAAATGATCGTCTTAAAAGTGTTTGATGAAAAATACGGTGATGACGTAACAGAAGAAATGATCGACGAACAATTCAATAATGTGGCTGAACAATATGGCGGCAGTGATTCCTTTGAATCAACATTGACTGCCTCTGGTTATACGGTGAAATCTTACCGTGCAGAATTGAAACAACAACTTGCGTTACGTGAAGGCTTAAAAGCCAACATGGATATCACTGATGAAGACATGAAAACTGCTTGGGATTCTTTCCACCCTGAAGTAGAAGCACAAATCATCAAAGTAGCAAGTGAAGATGATGCCAAAGACGTCTTAGAAGAAGCGAAAAAAGATGATGCAGACTTTGACGAAATCGCTAAAGAAAAATCAACGGATGCGGCAACAAAAGAAGATGGCGGAACGATCAAATTCGATTCTACTTCATCAGCTGTACCAAGTGAAGTAAAAACAGCCGCTTTTGATTTAAAAGATGGTGAAATCTCTGAAGTGATCTCTGCAACCAACACGTCAACTTACACGACGGAATACTATATCGTGAAAATGGTGAAAAACCAAGACAAAGGCAATGATATGGATAAATACAAAGATGAATTGACTGAAATTGCTCAAAACACTTTGTTGAATGATTCAACCTTTATGGCAGCAACGATCGGTCAAGAATTGCAAGCAGCTAATGTGAAAATGAAAGACTCTGACTTAGCAGACTTGCTTTCTGATTACATCACAGCGGCCGAAACAGAAGATTCAACTGCTGACTCTTCTGCTACCGATGCAACGGACAGCTCAGCGGCAGATTCTTCTGCTACTGATGCAACCGATGATTCTACTGCAACGAGTGAGAGTGCTACAGATTCTTCTGCTGAATAAACGAAAAAAGAAGTGCCGTCGTAGCGGCGCTTCTTTTTTTATGCTAATTAGGTTAATATTGCCGATTCAGCTACTTTTTCCAACATCTGAAAAACCACGCTAAGCAAGCCTAGCGTGGTTTTTGTTCTTTCCGTCATTCACTTTGGTTGATCGTGCTACAAGGTCACCGCTACACTTCTTTCGGTACATAAAAACTCCGATTGTCCATGCCAAAAATTCGGTCTGTGTATTGACCAGGTTCCGTTAAACGAATCGACGTCAGCATCATTTGCATGGAAGCATCCAAATTATCGATTTGATGGAGGATCTCCGCTTCCATTATGCGGGGGCGAACAGGTGACCCATATTCTAATAAGCCATGGTGGGCTAAAACCATATGCCGCAAAACAACGATATCTTCTTCTTTGTCATCAAATTTCAAAGCCATACAGGCTTGCGTGATTTCTTCATCCACTAAGACCAAATGCCCTACTAGATTCCCCGCCAAGGTATACTCTGTCGTCATCGGACCTGTCAACTCGATCACTTTTCCTAAATCATGCAAAATGATACCCGCATACAGTAGTGAAGCATTCAATTCAGGGTACTCTTTGACGATTGCTTTTCCTAACCGCAGCATAGTGGTCGTATGATACGCCAATCCACTGGCGAAGGCATGGTGATTGCGCTTCGCAGCTGGAAAGTCAAAGAATTCCTTTTTATACTTGTTCAGTAAGAAACGGACGATTCGATTCCAGTGAGGATTCGTGATCTCAAACAAGGTTTGACTGATTTCTTCTTCCATCTCTTCTTTTCGCAAGGGTGCTTTTTCCATGTATTGGCTTGGTTCATGGGGCTCTTCCGGTTTCGCTAAACGCAAATGCATGATTTTGACTTGCGGATTGCCTTGGTAGACCTCCCGTTTTCCATCTAGCAGTACTACTTTCCCGGGTTCAAAACGGGCGATTTCTTCATCTGATGCATCCCAGAACTTTCCGTCGATCGTGCCGGATGTATCTTGAAAGGTGAAGGCAATAAATTTTTTGCCGTTTTTCGCGATCCGCACATCGGCATTCTTGATCAGCAAGAAAAGTTGAAACGTTTCATCAACAGTTAATTCACGAATTTTTTTCATGGGCTTATTTGGCCGATCAGCCAAATCTTTCACTTCCTTTACTCAGATCCTGGATAGGCTGCTGGTACTTCTGATAATAGCTTACCATTTCTTGGTCAGAAGACAAACAAATTACTTGATAACTTTGCCCAAACTCTTTTAACAGTGCGGCAAACCGTTCCTTACGAACACTATCATAATGCAGCCAACCATCATCAATAATGATTGGACACAATGGGTGATTTTTTTGCAGTGCTAGATAACCGAAGCGTAACGCCATGATTAACTGATCCTTCGTGCCTGTGGACAGGTCGATGATCGAAAACGTCTCGCTGGCATTTGCCGCTACCAACAAGCCATTTTCCAAAAGAATCTTTTGATAACGTCCGTTTGATAGCTGTTCAAAATAGGTTGAAGCAGCCGACAATAGCTGCGGCAATTGCTGTTCTGACAACTCGGTCGTGACATCCGTTAAAATCGAAGCCGCCAACTGACGACTCCCCCATGCCACAGCAAGTTCTTCAATGACCGCCTTTAGCTCACTTTCTTCTTGATAAAGCTGATTCAAGGTGCCATTTTTTTGACTAGCTGCTGCTTCTAATTCCAAACGCTGTTTTTGCTCCGTCAACTGCTGTATTTGTGCCTGAAGCTGTGTTTGCTGCTGCTTGATCTGGTCTTTTTGCTGCAGCAATTCTGCTTGTGTCACTGGTTTAGGATAAATCGGTGTTAACATCACCGCCAATTCTTCTGATCGCTGCTGCGTGCGTTGCGCCGCTTCCCATTGCTTCAACCAGAGGCTGATTTCTGCAGGGTGATCTAAGCCTTGTTGCTGCAAGAGATCACTGGCCTGGGAAAGCAGCTGGTCGCGTTCATTGCGGGTGCGGGTCAATTGTTGGGCCAGCAGCGTGCTAGGTTGTTGCAGTCGTGAAAGCTTGATTGTTTGCATCTCTTCATTAAACCTCTGCAAGATCGCTGCTTTTTCTAACAAGGTTTTGTTTTGCAACGGCAGCCACTCAGCATAAGGTCGGAACTGCTCGTCAAAGGGGGCCAGTTCTTCTGCGACGGCTTGCCGTTCTTGATAGGCTTGTTTGCGCTGCTGTGAGTAGGCTTGATAGCTAGCAACATCTTCATCATAGGCTAATAAATACGACTGCCAGCTTTCCACCGGCAAATCACCAAAAAAGGGGGCTAAGGCTTGGTGAGCACGATCGATCTGCTGCTGCTTTTGCTGCTGTTCATTTCCCAGCTGCGCCAACTCTTCTCCCAGCAGATCCAGCTGCATGAGAACCGTCTGCCATTCCTGTTTGATGCCTTGCTGTTTGTTTGGCGCTGCTTTCATCAACGGCAAAACACTGCCAATGATCGCTGCGATCCCTACACCTAGAGCAAGCCAGCGCCACGGACTCGGCAAAAAGATACCGATCACTACTAGCAGCCCACCGACGATCCCTAGCGGCCATAGCGGGCGAGAAACCGGCTTGCGGCCAATCAATTGAGGATGCTGCTGTTCTAAGCGAGCTGCGGTGGCTTGCAAAGGCTGCGCTTTTTCTTCTAAACGCATCATGCGCTTTTCGAGCTCTTCTAACTGCACACGTTCTTGTAGTAAACGTGTGGTTTGTTCATGGATCGAAGCCGTTACTAGCGGCGGCGATTCTCTGCTCCATTGGCGCTTTTCGATCAAGCGATTCAGCTCCGTGATGGCGACGGCTTCTTGTTGATTGGCCGCTGCTTCACGATCTGCCAAACGCACCATCGTCACTTGCTGCTGCAGCAAGTGATTGATTTGGTGCTCGTGATCAAGGTAAAAGAAATACTTATCTGATTCTTTTCCTTGCTCCAACTGATCTAATTCAGCTTCTTTTTTGCGAATTTCTTCCGTCAGCTGCTGATACTGCTGATAAAACTGTTTGATGGCTTGGACTTGCTGAGGATCGGCTAACGTATCTGCTGGTGCCATTTGCTGCCACTCTTCATAAAGACCCCAATGACTCAGCTGCTGCTGATTTTCCTGATAGGCTTCATTCAATGCTTGAAACTGGTGTCGCAAGTCTTGGATCTGTTCTTGCAACTGGGCGATCTGCTGATACTGCTGTTGGATGCGGCTTTCTTCGCTTTCTTTTTCCGCAATCGTTTTTTGCAGTTTTTCTAATTGTTTTAACGCCTGATTCAAAGGCAGCTTTTGCCCCCGTGGCTTGTATTGCTGCTGATTGATGGTTTCATATTGTGCCACTTGCTGCAGCATTTTTTGACTGCCGCTGATTCCCAGAGAAATCAACGCTTGGTGCAGCTCATTTTCTTCTAGCTTATCGATCTGGGTCAATTGCTCTTGCTGAAAGGTAAAGACATCGAAGAACAATGCTCGATTGAGGGGCTGCAGGTGTTGTGCCAGCCATTGCTCATCGACCGTCTGACCAGCGACATGGACTTTGGCACGACCGCGGTCTACATGCCGATAGCGTTCCACGATCACTTCGCCGAAGGGTTCCAGCGCCAACCATAACTTGCCACCGTAAGCTGCACCGTTTTTGGGGGTATAGTCTTTTTTCTTGGCTGTCTTTTTCGGAAAGCCAAATAAGATGGCGGCAATAAATTGATACAACGTCGATTTTCCGATCTCGTTGTGCCCAAAGAGCAGCTGATTTTGCGGATGAAAGGCAAAGCTTTGTTCATGGTATTTCCCAAAACCGGTAATCTCTGCTTTTAAAATTCTCATGACTGCTCCTCCCATTGAAAGTCGTCTTTCAACAATTGCTTGGCTTGCTGCAAGACTTCTTCTTGAAATGATTCATGGGTGATCCCCCGCTGGATCAGCGGATGCTGCAATAGATCGGACAGTCGGTCCGCAAAGATCTCTGGTGACTCATACATCGCTAAAAACTGCAGCATATAGTCTTGTGGTACCGCCAATGCGATCTTGTCTTCATTGGCTTGCTCGACTTCAAGGGCATAGATTACTTGCAGCGGCTCTGTTTGTGCCAACCGTTCATTGAGGTAGGTCAGCCATTCATTTTTTTCCGCAGTTGGAAACCAATCTGGCGGCAGCTGCTGCACATCGGTCAACACCAGATGCAGCAAGCGCGAACGAGGACTTTTTAAGCGCTCGATGATCGCTGGCAATACGGCATTCGAGGCGGTCACATCCGCTAAGGAGACCACTTGCTTTTGCCAAGCGATTTCCGCGATCTCCAAGCGCTCGATTGTTGGTCCTTGTGGCGATAATTCTGCCAAAATCACCCCAGTCGCCTGCTCTTTCTTGGTCTTTCCTTGAGGCGTACCGGGATAGAGGATCGGTGGTTGCTCTGAGAGCGTCTTAGGTACATGGATGTGCCCCAAGCCCCAATAATCATAGCCTTTTTGCTTCATTTCACTGATTGAAAAGGGGGCATACCGTTCACCGGCTTGATCCCCGTGGTAAAGCCCAATATGGTAATCCACCGCTGCTCTTGCGGGAAATTCTGTTACTTTATTTTCAGCGATCCAAGGATGTTGGTAGCTAAATCCACTGATTGCATAGGTTTCACCGTTTTTCGTTGTTCCTTGTACCGTTTGAACTTCTTCCGATGAAAAGAGAATGACGTTTTCTGGAAAAGCAAACCAATACCGTTGCGGATCATAATAATCATGGTTGCCGAAAATCATATAGACTGGGATCTCTGCTTCTCCCAGTCGTTGCAGTTGGGCAAAAAAGTCATGCTGCACTTTTAGACTCGGCCGTGCTTGATGGAATGTATCCCCAGCCAGCAAAACAAAATCGACCGCTTTTTCTAAAGCAACATCCACCAAATTACGCATGATTTTTTGATTGATAGCAGGGAGTTGGGTCTTCACTTTTTCAGATAACAGATGGACCCCTTCAAATGACCGGTCGATATGCAGGTCTGCACTATGTAAAAATCGCATTTCTTTCTCCCTCCTTAATGCTTCTATCATAACATTTATCAGTCATTTCGTCAGCAAAATACGAAAATTTGTTCGCCTTTTTCATAAAAAAAACCAAAGAAGCGCTTTTGAAACTTCTTTGGAAACGACTCTTGCAGTTGCAGCCGGTTTCTCTGAAGTTTCACTTGCTTCTTTGGTCTTTGTTTGTTGGCGATTACGCTTCGTATAGATCTCTTACAGGACCCATGATGATGCGGTTCAAGTCATTGGCCACTAAACTGAAGGCTTGCTCTTTTTGCATCAAGTCAGAAACGATGCCGTCTTGTTGAATTTTTTGCGATAATTCTTGGGCTTTTTGCGCTTCTTCTTCCGTCATTTCTTCGCCAGCCATCATTTTTTGTTGCAGGCTTTGTTGCAACTCTTGAAACTCTTTGAATAACGCGTACGCTTCTTCATTTGCTTTCAAACGGTCGAAAGAACCTTTCAGATCTTGAAATTGTTCTGACTCCCGTAATTCACGTTCTAATTGGTTTGCTGTATCATAAATATTTGCCATTTTGACGCCTCCTCTTTTTTTCTAGTATACCATTCTTCTCAGGTTCTAGACTAGCAGTTGCCTAATTCCTTTAATTTCCACTAATGGAATTCCACAAGCCGCCAAACAATTCTTTCGTTCCTTCTTTGATCTTGCTGCCGAATTCCTTCATACCTTCTTTGGCGCTTTCGGCAAAGTCATCGATGGTTTGTTGCCAATCATTGCTATTTTGTGACGTACTGCTATCAGGATCTGGTACCTCATCGGCTGCCATTAATTTTCCGCCTGTCCAATAAGCGTCTGCAACTTGGAATTGGGTGCCTTGACTATAAGGCAGTAAGCTTTCGGCCTCTGCTTTAAATATTTTCCCAACAACTTGTCCGCTAGTTCCCGTTAAGTAATGATCTTCACTCACATGTTCAAATCCTAGCCAGGTTGACAGAACCATATCAGGAGTATAGCCGACGATCCATTGGTCATTGACCTTAGAAGCATCAAAGTTGGTCTCTGTCGTACCCGTCTTACCGGCGATCGTAAAGCCGTACGGACTAGCACTAACCCCCGTCCCGTTAGAGAAGGTTCCTAGCATCATGCTCGTCATTTTATCAGCGGTCTCTTTAGAAATCACGCGTTTGCCTTGCACAGACGTATTGTCAACGATCACGGCACCAGTTGAATCAACTATTTTGGTGATCAAATGCGGTTTGTAGTAATACCCGCCATTAGCGAAAACGCCATACGCTGCTGCCATCGTCATTGGAGATTCCCCTTTTTCCAAACCACCTAATGCTAAGCCATAATATTTGTCGGATTCGGTCAAGGAAAGACCGAATTCTTGTGCTTTGCTATACCCGCGATCTAAGCCGATCTCATGCAGCAGCCAAACTGCTGGCAGATTCAAACTTTGGGCGAGGGCTTGGTACATGACTGCTTCGCCAGCATAGGTCCCGTCAAAGTTTTGAGCATCATAAAAATCAAGGGGCTCGTCTTTCAGGACACTGTCCGGTTCAAACCCAGCTTCTAGGGCAGGGGCGAAGACGCTGATCGGTTTGATCGTGGAACCTGGTGAACGTTTCATTTGCGTGGCAAAATTAAATCCTCTAAAGACGTGCTCACCACGACGACCCACCACCGCTTGCACCCCACCGGTATTCGGATCAAGTGCAACAGAGCCAGATTGCACCATCGTGCCATCAGCGGCATTTTCAGGGAACAAGGCATCGTTTTTATAGGCAGCTTCCATTTGTGCTTGGTAGTTTTGATCCAGGGCTGTATAGATCTTGTAGCCGCGATTCATGACATCATCGGCGTCCAACCCATAGGATTCGGCTTCGTCGATGACCGCATCGAAATAATAAGGATACTTATAGCCAGATTCTGAATTGCCAAATCCATCATAAAGTAAATTGGCTAAGGCAACTTGTGATTCTTGGTCAGCAACGGACTGGTCCAACTTGCCGTTATCCACCATCAAACTCAAAACAGTGTCGCGACGGTTCGTGGCGTTTTCCAGATTGTCGATCGGGTTATAGATCGAAGGACCTTTGAGCATCCCCACCAACGTCGCAGCTTCTCCCACGCTTAGTTCAGAAGCATTGACACCGAAATATTTTAGCGAGGCATCTTGAATGCCCCAAACCCCGTTACCGAAATAGGAACTGTTCAAATACATTTCTAAAATCTCATCTTTAGAATATTTCTTCTCGATCTCGATCGCTAAGAAAAGCTCCTTGGCTTTTCGACTAAAGGTTTGATCCAAGGACAGATAGGCATTTTTAGCAAGCTGCTGGGTGATGGTACTTCCCCCACCGCCTTCGGCACTGCGGTTGACCAGCATACGTAGGGCTGCCCGAGCGATCCCTTTGATATCAAACCCGTGGTGATTATAGAAGTTGCGGTCTTCAGTTGAGATCAAGGCGTTGACCACATCACTGGAGATGGCATCAAGAGAAACGTACGTGCCTTTTTGCGAGTACAACTGCCCTGCTTCATCACCATTGGCATCAAAAATCACCGTCGATTCTTTCAGACCTGACTCTAATTCACTGACTTTCGTATTTTTGGCGATATAAAATAAATACCCGCTCATGATTAAGATAGCAACTAAACTAAGTAAAATAAAAATTTTATTTACGTGGTATTTTTTCCAAACCCGCTTGCGCCATTGATGAAATTGCTGTAAATACGGTTTTAACCAGCGCCAAAAGGTCAGCCAACCGGTCTTTATTTTGTGAAGGATGTGTTTCCAATCCATTACTTCACGCTCCTTTGGTTAAGTGTAGCATAAATGACTTTCTTTGTTATACGGCTCTAGACGTAATTTCATTCGAAAAGAATGCTTTATTATTCTAGCATTGAATACTCTGTTTTTTATTGTTTTTTTTATAAGAAAAGCTTAAAGATGCTATAATAGTCGGTAGCGAATAGCAAAGAAAGGACGTTATTATGGAATACACCATGACTTTACCCGAAAATCACCCGCACATGCCGCTTCGCGATTTGTTGGAACAGGAGTGGCTTGTTCCACGAAAAGTGCGCCATTTTCTGCGCACACGGAAAAATGTGGCCGTCAATCAGCAGCCCGCGATGTTTCATCAAGAAGTTCGTGGCGGCGATCAAATCACTTTGATCATTGAAGACAGTGATTACAGCTACCAGCCGATCCAGTTAGGCCAAGCGGACAAAGTCGACGTACTTTTTGAAGATGAACACTTATTGGTGCTGAACAAGCCTGCCGGGGTCAAGACGCACCCAAATCAGCCATTAGAAGCAGATACTCTGTTGAATGATGCAGCTGCTTACCTTGCGCCGAAACAGCAGCAGCCTTATGTGGTCCATCGTCTAGACAAAGAAACCAGCGGTGTGGTTTTATTTGCAAAAAATCCTTTGGTGTTGCCGATCTTGGGCCGAATGCTGGAAAACAAACAGATTTTCCGTCGCTATCAAGCCACTGTTTTGGGGAAACTTACGCAAGATCAAACGATCGCCAAAAAAATCGGTCGTGACCGTCACGATCGTCGCAAGCGGATCATTGACTCCCGCAACGGTCAGTCAGCCGTCACCCATGTAACCATCGCCCACGCCCAACAAAAGACAACCAATGTGTATTGTGTGTTAGAAACTGGTAGGACCCACCAAATTCGCGTCCACCTTGCCAGCATCGGTCATCCAGTCGTTGGCGACCCGCTTTACCAAAACAAACCAGCGCCACGTTTGCTGCTGCATGGCTACGAATTGCATCTAGAGCATCCTTTTACCAAAGAACAGTTAGTGATCATCGCTCAACCGGGCTTGTGGTAAGCAACCAAAAAGCATGACGACTTGAGGAATCCCTCTTGTCAGTCATGCTTTTTGGTTTCAGATGATTTTCTCCATGCTTCTACTTGGTATTTTGGTTTATAGCGGTAAGTAAGCTGCTGGATCAACGAAATCTGACCACAACGTCTTACTCAGTCCAAAGTGCAGATGGACGCCTGTCGAATTTCCAGTCGTCCCCATCGTACCGACTTGGTCGCCGACTGCAACGGTCGCCCCCTTTGAGACACTGACAGCTGTTAAATGAAAATAATACGAGTAAAAGCCATTATCGTGAGCCAAAATCACGTAATTTCCAGTGCTTGGGCCATAGCCAGCATCTTCTACCTGTCCATCACGAGCGGCGACGATCTTCTCCCCCGCTTGACCTGTGAAGTCGATCCCGTCATGCTGCGTCCCTGAAAAACCAGTCGGGTCTGCTCGAGTACCAAAACCGCTGGAGATCGACACGGAGCCAGTGATTGGCAGTGAAAATTCACTGGCTGCCGCTTTCTCCGCTGCTTCTTTGGCTTTTTGTTTCGCTTCTTCAGCTGCTTTTGCTTCTTGCTCCACTTTTTCTTGTAGGTCTTGCACTTGGGCTTGCGTCTGCTGCAGCTGCTCTTGTTGGGACTGCAATTCTTTTTTGGCTGTTGCTAATTGTTCTTCGCTATGTACTAATTGGGCTTGCGTCAAGGTTTGGTACGAAGTGATTCGTTGTTGTTCGGCTTCTTTTTCCGCCAATTGTTGGTTCACTTCCCGTAAAGCCGCTTGTTGTTCACTAAACTTGCGTAGTTGCTGGATCGTGGCTTGCGGTCCATCGACTACCAGACTGCTTTGCGCTTGGCTTCCTTGGTGCTGGGCTTTTTGATCATTCAGTGCAGTGATCTGCGTTTGAACTTCCTTGCTTTCTTCTGCCAATTGGCTTAATTCTTCCTGATAATCCGCTAATTGACTTTCCAACGCTGTGACTTTCTGTTGGCTGGTGGTGACTTCGTCTTCATAAGAGGCTAGTTCTGTGGTCAAAACCGTCAGTTCCTCGCTGCTCTTGGTTTCAGCAGCATAACTGATAGCTGGCTGGAAAAGCGGCAACGTAAGGGCGAGCAATAAAAAAATCTTTTTCTTCAATGAGGTAACTCCTTCTTTTTTTAGTAGCTTGGCTACTTTAACATGCTTATTCATGAAAAAAAAGAGGGTTTTTCCAACAGTTTAAAGTCTATTGTTGCAAACTTTCATGTAAATCACCTATAAAACGGGCTTTTTTTACAAATATTGCAGCCGAATAACAACTTTCATAAGAATTTCTTTAGCTCGCCGATCGTCTTATCCTCGCTCTTGCAGCTTCGCCAATTCCTCAGGAGTCAATTCCCGATACTCGCCTAATGCCAAATCATCTGGCAGGGACAGGCCTCCCATGCGAATCCGTTTCAAATAAACGACTTCTTTTCCTACTGCATGGACCATCCGTTTGACTTGATGAAACTTGCCTTCATGGAGGATCAGTTTGATTTCGCTGCGCGTTTCGTCTTCATCGACGTTGAGGATCTGCAGTTCAGCCGGCAAGGTCCACTCGCCGTCTAATTTGATGCCTTTGGCAAAGGTTTTTTGATCCTCCGCTGTCATGATTCCCTCGACTTGGGCATAATATTCTTTTTCCACATGCTTCTTAGGCGACAATAATTGATGCGCCAATCCGCCATCGTTCGTAATCAGCAAAAAGCCTTCGGTGTCTTTATCCAACCGTCCTACTGGAAACAAATCTTCGCGAAACGCTTCTTCAGAAAACAAATCTAAGACCGTCTCTTCATAGGAATCGACGGTTGCCGAAATCACTCCAGCGGGTTTATTCAGCAAATAATAAAACTGGCTTTGATAGACGATGGGTTCCCCCTCAAAACAAACGGTATCTTGTGTTTCTAGTACTTGCGCTTTGTCACTCTTGATGACTTGTCCATTGACGGTCACGAGACCTTTTTTGATCAACTGTTTCACTTCTTTGCGGGAGCCATAGCCCATATCCGCTAAAAACTTGTCTAAACGCATCGGTTTCTTCCTTTCATATAAAACAGCCGCCAAGGTCTCGCAAAGGAGGCTCAGCGGCTGCTTCTAGTTTTATTTGATGTGTAATTTCTGGCGTAAACGAACCATTGATGAGCCGAGTAGTTTTTCAGCTAAACGCAATTTCAGCGCAATGTAGATGTACACACTGCCACCGACTCCTGCTACTAGCAAGCTCAAGATAAAGGCTTGGACTTTTCTTTCCGAGCTAAAGATGAGACCAAAGAGTTGGCGGGCGATCAACGCTGCGATCACCATAATGATCGTCATCGCGCCAATCAATAACGTCCGTCGCAACGTTAAGTTTACATTGAAATGGCCTTTGCGAATCATCTTGCGAATGTTCAGCCAGCAGACGATCCCTAAAGCAATCGTCGTGGAAACTAATGGGCCATAAACTTGGAACAACCGAATCGCTGGATACTGCAGGATCAACTTCACCAGCAATCCTACAAAGAAGAAAACAACGGCTTCTTTGTTGTGGTACATTCCTTGCAGCATACTAGAACTAAGCATAAACAAGCCCAAGACCAGACCAGACAGACAGGCAGCGACTAAAACGCTCGCTCCTAACGCATCTGGACGATAAAACAAGGTGTATAAGGGATAAGACAGCACGAT
Organism: Enterococcus sp. 4E1_DIV0656; assembly: GCF_002140695.1. Taxonomy (NCBI): domain Bacteria; kingdom Bacillati; phylum Bacillota; class Bacilli; order Lactobacillales; family Enterococcaceae; genus Enterococcus; species Enterococcus sp. 4E1_DIV0656. The sequence continues at coordinate 628,659 of NZ_NGLF01000001.1, forward strand.
CATCCCAAAGGTCGCTGGGAACATTACAAAGGAATACAATTGTAAGTTATTGCTGATCAATTTAGCTAAGTTCTTTTTGTCTTTTTTGGCGACTGCTTCACTGATCAAAGGCAAGCCTGTTGAAGCCATGGAAGTAGCTAATCCGATAACCACCATCGTCAACTTATCAGGGTTGCTACCGAAAATCGCCATTAATTCTAAGAGCTGATCATTTGAAAATTCAGTAAAACTACTCATGATCCGCACAAAGGTGTATTGATCCACCAATTTTAAAATCGTGATCCCAGAACCAACGATAATAAAAGGGATCGCTTCTTTGATGGTCGCTAAAACCAATTCTTTGGTTTGCAACACGGTTTCTTCTTTGCTCATATCGACTAAGACGTCCATCCGTACCCGTTGCTTTTGGAAGTAATAGCCTAAAACCAAAATACTGGCTAAGACACCGATAAAGGCGGCAAAGGTCGATTGCGTCACAGCCGCCGTGTATTCGCCTTCGATAACCCGCATAATGATGAAGGTCGCCAAAAGCATATAGCAGACGCGGGCGATTTGTTCGACAACTTGCGAGATCGCAAAAGGTTTCATGTCTTGGTTTCCTTGGAAGTATCCTCGCATAACACTCATACAAGGAAAGACCAATAGTGCAATGCTCAATGAGCGCATTGCAGGAATCAATTCTTCCCCGCCACCTGAAGCCGTTGCCAACCATGGGGCTGCCAAATACATGATTCCGGCGGTCACCACGCCAAAGCCTGCCATCAATTGGAAGGCCCTTAAAAAGAGCTTCTGGCTGGTGCGGTATTCTTGGCGAGAATTATAAAAAGAAATCTGCTTGGCAATTGCCGATGGGATCCCAGCAGTTGAGATCATTAAAAATAAGGCGTAAACATTATAGCCCATCCCAAATAACGCATTTGCTTTATCGGCATTTGCCCCCATCCAATAATACCAAGGTAAAATGTAAATCGCGCCAAGCAAACGTGAACCGATATTGCCCATTGTCATCCAAGCAGATCCTTGAGCCATTTTTTCTTGTGTAGTTAATTCTTTTGACACTGAACGCATGTGATTATCCATCGCCATTATCTCCAACTTTCTACAAACATATCCCTTCCATTTTAATTCGAAAAAGAGTTGGTCGCAATCTATTTTTGCAACATCTTAAAGTTTCTTCAAAATAAGAAGAAAAAAAAGAAAACTTTTCCCTCCTAAACGGCGGTTTTTAGGAGTTATGCTATAATAAGAGAAATCTTTAGAGGAATGAAGGAGAACAACGATGCAAAAGGAACTCATTACCGTGCCACAGATCCGCAAACTCTTATTGCAGGAAAACCTATTAAAAGAAATCATTACCCCCACTGATTGGGTTTATACCGTGCCGCAAGAAATGACTGATATTGCCTTTACCTCCTTAAGTTACGACTCGCGAACGGCCGATGCGGCAACGCTTTTTTTCTGTAAAGGGGCTTCTTTTAAAGAAAGCTACCTAGCCGCCGCCATTGATCAAGGCATTCAGTGCTACATTTCAGAAACACCTTATGACAACTTCGCAACCTACGGGATCATTGTTACGGACATTCGAGAAACGATGGCAGTGATCGCTCAAGCATTTTATGGCAACCCGCAAGAACAGCTGGTGACCATCGGCATCACTGGCACCAAAGGCAAAACCAGCTGCGCCTATTTTGCTCGGGCGATTTTAGCAGAATCGACGGGTCAAAAAGTAGCATTCTTTTCATCGGAGGAAAACTCAGTCGATGGAAAAACCTTTAATGAAGCAGTGTTGACGACTCCCGAAACACTGGATCTTTATAAAATGATGGCTGAGGCTGTTGCAAACGGCCTGACCCATCTTGTAATGGAAGTTTCTTCTCAAGCGTATAAAACTAAACGGGTCGCCGGCATTACCTTTGATATTGGCGCGTTCTTGAATATTTCGCCTGATCACATTGGACCGGTGGAACACCCGACTTATGATGATTACCTTTACTGCAAACGGGAACTGATCCGCAACAGCAAACAAATGATTTTAAATCGTCAAAGCGATCACTACCACTTGCTGCGAGAAACTTGTGAAGTCCATCAAGTTCCTTATATCACCTACGGACGTTCAGACGCCGATTATGTCGTCCAAGAAGGAATGGACCTAAAGAGTTTCGCCCTGACAGCTGCTTCTGATGTCTTGCAAGTCTCTGGTGAATATCAACTGGGGATCTTAGGTTCTTTCAACCATGAGAACGCCGCAGCGGCGATTTTGGCTGCCTGCTTAGCGGGTGCCTCTCGTGAGGACGCTCAGAAAGTCCTGCCGACAGTGATCATCCCTGGACGAATGATCGTTTTAGAAAAAGAAAATGGCGCCGTCATGATCGTTGACTATGCCCACAATTACCTGAGCTTCCAATCATTAAGTGAACTTGCCCGTCAGTTACGCCCAGATGGCCGCCTGCTTTTTGTCACTGGCAGTGCTGGCGGAAAAGCCCAATCTCGCCGAGCAGATATGGGACGAGCGCTAGGAGAATATGCGGACAAAGTCTACCTGACCAGCGATGATCCTGATTTTGAAGAAGCAGCTGCGATCGCAAAAGAAATTGCAGATGCTATCACCAATCCTGAAGTTGCCATCATTCATGAGATGGATCGGGCTCAAGCCGTCAAATTGGCGATCGCTGAAGCAGACGGTCGTGATATCGTGATTATTGCGGGCAAAGGTGCCGAACAATACTTGAAAGTCGCTGGAAAAAAAGTCCCTTACATCGGTGACTTGACCTTAGCGCAGCAGCAAGCCAAGCACCAATAGCAACAAGTTGTCTCAACAAAAAAAGCTTTCAGATGATCCATTAAATCATCTGAAAGCTTTTTTCCTGTGTGATTAAGGTTGTTCGTCTTCGTAAGTCTCATAGACATAGGGTGCGCCATCATAACGGAATTCTGTTGAAATGGCAGCGTCAAGGTCTTCGGTAAACATTCGCTTGCTGAAAGGAAACAAAAAGACTTGCCCTTCTTTGGCATCTTCGGCTGCTAAACGGTAAAACAGCTCTTCTTCTGTTAATTGTTGATTCAACTGTTCCAAGACATCGGCAGTGACTGCCTCTTCTTCATAGCCAGGTTTGGCAATCCGTGCATAATCTTCAAAAAAAGCCGTTTGGCCTTCAAATGATTGATACTCCATGTAAGTCCCCTCTTTCTTTTCTCTTTCTTTATTATACGAGAGTCTGTGAGGATCAGCGAATAATATGATCGCTAACAAGCGGAAATTTGGCTTTTTTAGCGCTTAAATATGTCAGAAACATTTCAAGTGTATTACGAATCAATTATTTGACAAAATCAGATTGAACACGTATCCAAATTTTGTATAATGATACATAGAGACTATAAAAGGGGCAAATGTAATGAACAACGCAAAGAAAAAATTATTCGTCGGTACTGGTGCTGCAATTGGTTTTGTCGCAATCGTTGCTATGATGGCTCAGTTCATGATTTCCAATCATCTATTTGGCGGAAGTGATGCTTCATCAGAAATTTTCACTCGCGCTACGTATCCAAACGGCTTTCTACTAGTGATCTTGATTCCATTGGTCGCAACAGCCGCTTTGTTCTATGGGATCATTCGCAAAAAATAACAAAAAAGTGTTGCTGAGAACCACTCAGTAACACTTTTTTTCTTTGTCGCTACCAAAAAGCTGCCTAACAGACCATTGACCTGTTAGGCAGCTACTTTTTTAGCGTTTAGTTTGCAACGATATTGACCAATTTATTGGGTACGACGATCACTTTGCGGATCGTTTTTCCTTGGAGCTGTTCTTGGACAAGTTCGTTTTCTTGGGCCAATTGTTCAAGCACTGCTTTTTCTGCGTCTGCTGGAACCATTGCTTTGGCACGAACTTTGCCGTTGACTTGAAAGACGACTTCGATCTCATCTTCCACTAGGGCACTTTCGTCATAGGTTGGCCAAGGCACATAAGAGATCCCATTGTCATTTCCGAGGATCGACCAGAGCTCTTCACCGATATGTGGTGCGATTGGAGCCAATAGCTGCACAAATCCTTCGACATACTCGTAAGGTAAGGCATCAGCTTTATACGCTTCATTGACGAAGACCATCAATTGGGAAATCGCCGTATTGAAATGCAGCTGTTCATAATCTTCCGTCACTTTTTTAACCGTTTGGTTATACACCTTCGACAATTTTCCATCGTTGAATGTCGTGATGCGGTCGCGCATTTTGCCATTTTCATCGACGATCAAGCGCCACACGCGATCCAAGAATTTGCGACTGCCTTCAAGGCCATTCTCATTCCAGGCGATCGATGCATCCAATGGTCCCATAAACATTTCATATAGACGCAAAGTATCTGCACCGTATTGATTGATGACATCATCTGGATTGACGACGTTGCCGCGGGATTTCGACATTTTTTCATTGTTTTCCCCAAGGATCATCCCTTGGTTGAACAATTTTTCAAATGGTTCTTTCGTTGGTACGACACCGATATCATACAAGAATTTATGCCAGAAGCGAGCATAAAGCAAATGCAAGACAGCGTGTTCCGCCCCACCGATATAAATATCGACTGGCATCCAGCGTTTCAATTTATCATAGTCTGCCAAAACAGACTTATTATGAGGATCGATAAAGCGTAAGAAATACCATGAGCTTCCTGCCCATTGTGGCATCGTATTGGTTTCGCGACGTCCTTTTTTCCCAGTTTCTGGATCGGTGACATTGACCCAATCCGTGACATTAGCTAATGGCGATTCCCCAGTACCGCTTGGTTTGATATTGTCGGTTTTTGGCAAACGCAATGGCAGCTGATCTACAGAAAGCGCTGTGGTCGTCCCATCTTCCCAATGGATGATCGGGATTGGTTCACCCCAATACCGTTGGCGAGAGAACAACCAATCGCGAAGACGATAGCTGACTTCTTTTTTCCCAACATGGTTTTCTTCCAACCATGCGACCATTTTTTCAATGGCTGTCTCTTTGTCTAGCCCATCCAAAAAGTCTGAATTGATATGCAGTCCATCTTCGGTATAGGCAGATTCTTCCACGTTGCCCCCTGCCAATACAGGAATGATCTCTAAACCGAATGTTTTGGCAAATTCGTGGTCACGTTCGTCATGGGCAGGAACCGCCATGATCGCACCTGTTCCATAAGAAGCCAAAACGTAATCGGCGATCCAAATCGGGATCTCTTTGCCATTCACGGGATTGATGGCATAGGCACCAGTGAAGACACCGGTTTTTTCTTTGGCCAAATCTGTTCGGTTCAAATCAGATTTTTTCGATGCTTCTTCTACATAGGCATCAATGGCTGCTTTTTGTTCTGGGGTAGTGATTTGAGCCACTAGCTCATGTTCTGGTGCCAATACAGCGTAGGTCGCACCAAACAAGGTATCTGGGCGAGTCGTAAAGACGGTAAAGTCTTTTTCCATCCCTGCCACTTTAAACGTTACGTTGGCTCCGACAGAACGTCCGATCCAATTGCGTTGCATTTCTTTGATGCTTTCTGGCCAATCAACTTCTTCTAAATCGTCCAACAAACGATCAGCATATGCCGTGATTTTTAGCATCCATTGGCGCATCGGTTTGCGGATCACATCATAGCCGCCCCGTTCGCTCTTGCCGTCAATGACTTCTTCATTGGCGATCACAGTTCCAAGCTCTGGTACCCAGTTTACCGGAACTTCGGCTTCATAAGCTAACCCTTTTTCATAAAGCTTGGTAAAGATCCATTGCGTCCACTTGTAATATTCAGGATCTGTCGTATTGATTTCACGATTCCAGTCATAGCTGAACCCTAGCGCATTGATTTGACGGCGGAAGGTCTCAATATTTTTCTTCGTGAATTCCGCTGGATCATTTCCAGTGTCTAGTGCATATTGTTCGGCAGGCAGACCAAAGGCATCCCAGCCCATTGGGTGCAGTACATTGTACCCTTGGCTGCGTTTGAAGCGGCTCAAGATATCCGTTGCCGTATAGCCTTCTGGATGTCCGACATGTAATCCTTGTCCGGATGGATATGGGAACATATCTAGCGCATAAAATTTTGGTTTGTCCGGCTCATCATGGGTGTTGAACTCATTTTTCTTTGCCCAATATTTTTGCCATTTTTTTTCGATTTCTTTGTGATTGTAATTCACGATGGACTCCTCCTAAAAATTGGTGCTTTGCTCGTCAAATCAACCAGCAAAACTTAAAAAAAGTCCTATAAAAATCGCTATGATTTTTATAGGACGTTATCAACGTGGTACCACCTAAGTTTATCTGCTCCTCAAAAAAGCAGACCTCGATGTTTTAACGGCCATCGCCGTATCTGCCTAGCCAAATCAGGTTCAGTCAGATATCACTCGAAGACGAGTTCGAAAGGTGTGCTGTGCATTTCCACCAACCATGCACTCTCTAAAAGTCCCACCGTACTTCTACTATTCCTTCTCAAACGTGAAAGTTTCTTTGCACTTATCCTAACAAAAATCATTAGGAATAGCAATCTATTTTACCCTAACTGTTTGTCCTGGGTAAATAAAGTTATTTTGAATATTGTTCCATTGAATAAATTGATCCGTCGTGATGCCAAACTTATCTGCGATCCCCCAAACGGAATCACCCGATGCGACCTTGTAAGTACCATTTGTCGCTGAAGTGCTGGTAGTAGCTGTTGTGCCGCCTTGCTTGACGACCACCTTTTGTCCTGGATAGATAAAATCATTTTTGATGTTGTTCCAGTTGCGGAATTGGTCCATCGAAATCCCGTGTTTATTGGCAACTGACCAGACTGAATCACCCGCTGCCACCGTATAGGTGTTGCCTGCAGCACTGCTGCTGGTTTGGCTGCTGACGGTCGTGCTCGTTGTTGTACTTGTCCTCGTTGCGGAACTACCACTGACGACAACTTTTTGTCCTGGGTAGACAAAATCATTTTTGATATTGTTCAAACTGCGAAATTGATCCATGGAGATCCCATGTTTGTTGGCGATCGACCAGACTGAATCACCCGCTGCAACTGTATAGGTACCGCCACTGCTTTGGCTAGCAGTTGATGCAGTGCTGACGGTCGTGGTACTGCTGGTATTCGTAGACGAACCACCGCTGACGACAACTTTTTGTCCTGGGTAGACAAAGTCATTTTTGATATTGTTCAAACTGCGGAATTGATCCATTGAAATCCCATGTTTATTGGCGATCGACCAGACTGAATCACCAGAAACTACGGTATAGGTGTTGCCTGATGTAGTTGCTGAAGTATTACGATTGACGATCGATACCGTAGAAGTTGCCGAAGTGCTTTGGGTGCTGCCGTTAACTTTCAACGTTTGCCCTGGATAAACAAAATCATTTTTGATGTTGTTCAAGCTGCGCAACTGGTCCATGGAGATGCCATGTTTGTTAGCGATCGACCATACAGAGTCGCCCGAAGCGACTGTATACGTTTGACTGCCGCTCGTGCTGACAGCCGCCGTTGTAGTCGTAGTATTGGTTGATGCGCTAGCTGTGGCACCACCACCGGCATTGCCAGAAGCAGGTGTGTCGTATTGCGTCAAACCAAATTGTTGGATCACTGCATTCAGGGAAGAAGCATAATTGGGTGCAGTCGCATAGCGGCCTGCTAGCCATGCGGTTGCATCAAGATATGAAGTCGTATTGCTTTTCCAAGCGCCAGAATAATATGAAACGCCGCTTTGTAAAGAGGTTGAGCGTAAAGTACGTGCGTTATCTTCGAATGATTGCGTGTATGATGGGTAGCGCTTAAAGGGTTCATTCATAGTCAACCATTGATTGTTCAAGTACTCCAAAGTACTCATATAAACGGTTTGACCGTTGTAGCTGCCTTTGATCCCGAATAGATTATAATTCGGTGCTTTTGATAAACTGCTTCGGCCCCAACCACTTTCTAAAATGGCTTGTGCGATCATCACAGAAGCATATAAATCGTTGGCTTGTGCCACGGGCTGAGCGTAAGTAGCGATTTCGGCAATAAATGCGGAAGTATTCGGCGCGGCAAAATTGCTAGTAGAAACTTGGGCGATCGAGGTCTCTACGGCTTCTGCTTGAACCGATGACACCAATGGAGCTACAACAGAGCAAGCAGTCAGTGTCGTTCCTAAAACAACTGCACTTTTTTTGATCACTCGATACTTATCGCCCGATTGGTCTGCTTGACGATGTACTTTTCTTGATTGACTCGTGTTCATGTCCGTTATTCCTCCGTTTTTTCCTTATAGTGAACGTAGGTTTAGTATACAATTTCTTAAGAATTTATAAAAGGTATTTGAGCCGATTTCAGAAACTGTAAACTCTTTGTAATCAAACGAACATTTATTGAAATGAAGAGTTTGTATTTAACCCAACGAAAAATATTCCTTGGCAGTGGGATGCTCCCTGAATGGTTCCCTGCTTTTTCCGTCTTGCGATAAATGCTATAATACCTTCTAGATGTCTCTTTGCTTGAAGGGACAGAAATTCTCTAGAAACGAGGCTTTTCCATGCATAAAAAACTTTATTTTCAATTTGCCGGCAGTTGCTTTTTACTGCTGTTCGTTTTTCTCGGCTATCTCGTGAAATTTTATCCTACTTGGTTGGTCTCCTTTGACGAAACCTTGACTCGCATCATCCGTACCGGCTATCCGTTTTGGACACCGTTTTTTCTATGGGTCACAAAATTTGCGAATCCTACCACGATCATCTTGCTCTTTCTTGCTGTTTTAGCCGTTTTAGTGATCAATAAATATTATACAGAAGCACTATGGCTCAGTATCGGCACCATCGGGATTGCCGGGCTCTTTAATCCATTGATCAAACTGGTTTTTTTACGGGAGCGACCAACCCTTGAACACTTAGTCACGGAATCAAGTTTTAGTTTCCCCAGCGGACACTCGACAGGCAGTATGGTTTTTTATGGGACATTGCTCTTCTTGGTCCCGGTTTTCTTCAAGCAGCCTTTTTGGCAATGGGGACTCCGTATTCTGTTAGGCCTATTGATCAGTTGTATCGGCATCAGCCGCATCTATGTTGGCGTGCATTTTCCCAGTGATGTGTTAGGCGGTTTTTGTGTCGGCCTGTCTTGGCTACTGTTGACCTACCCTTACTACTTGCAAAAACGTTTTGTCTGGCGCTTCACGCGTAAACAATTATAAAAGAAGGTAAAAAAATGAATCCATTTCCTTATGCAGAAGATAAAAACAAACGATACCATTCATGGAACTTTGCTTTGCGGCAAGAATTTGGCGAAAAAATCTTTAAAGTTCCCATCGATGCGGGCTTCGACTGCCCCAATCGTGACGGCACCGTTGCCAAAGGCGGCTGTACATTTTGCAGTGTGTCCGGCTCTGGCGATATGATCGTAGCACCTGAAGCCCCGCTACCAGAGCAGTTTGAAAAAGAGATCGCCATGATGCACAAAAAGTGGCCGCAAGTGGACAAATACATTGTCTATTTTCAAAATTTTACGAACACCCACGCACCGGTGGCAGTGATCCGCGAGCGCTTCGAGCAAGTACTGAAACTACCTGGTGTTGTCGGGATCTCCATTGGGACCCGACCAGACTGCTTACCAGCAGATGTCGTTGACTATCTGGCAGAGCTCAATCAACGCTTTTATTTATGGGTCGAATTAGGACTGCAAACGACTTTTGAAACCACGAGCAATGCCATCAACCGCGCCCATGATTATCAAACCTACTTAGACGGCGTCGCCAGCCTGCGCAAACACAATATTCGTGTCTGTACCCATTTGATCAATGGCCTGCCAGGCGAGACGATCGAGATGATGCAAGAAAACGTCCGACGCACCATTCAAGATTCTGATATCCAAGGCATCAAACTGCACCTGCTGCATTTGATGCGCAATACTCGGATGCTGCAGGATTATCATGAGGGACGTTTGCAATTGATGCGGCGCGATACCTATGTGTCATTGATCTGCGATCAGTTAGAAATAATCCCCCCAGAGATCATCATTCATCGCTTGACAGGCGATGCACCATGGGATTCTCTGGTAGGTCCAATGTGGAGTTTGAAAAAATGGGAAGTCTTGAATGAGATTGATCAAGAAATGCTACGCCGCAACTCCTATCAAGGGAAATTCAACGTGCGAAAGGAGCTTGTCAATGCTGCCGACCGCCATGCGCTATAGCCACACCCTTTTAAAAGAAGTTGTGCAACCGGGACATACCGCTGTTGATGCCACGATGGGCAACGGCTTTGACACGGAATTACTGGCTTCCTTAGTTGGGCCGACTGGTCAGGTGTTTGCTTTTGATATTCAAGAACAAGCCCTCCAAGCCACCAAAAAACGTTTGACTGAAAAAGAGCTGTTGGCGCAAGTCCAGCTGATCCATCAAGGCCATGAGACGTTGGCAGATGTTGTGAGCGGTCCGGTTCACGCCGCCATTTTCAATTTAGGCTACTTGCCGAAAGGGGACAAAGCGATCATCACGCTGCCTGATACAACGAAAACGGCTTTAGAAGCTTTACTGACACGTTTAGCCCCGAAAGGTAGAATCATCCTCGTCTGCTATTATGGACACGCTGGCGGCGAAGCAGAGCTGAAAGAAGTCCACTCCTTTTGTCAGCAGCTGCCGCAAGAGGAATATAATGTCCTTTCCTATCAATTTATCAATCAGCGCAACCAGCCGCCGATCTTATTTTGTATCGAACGAAAAAACCATCAGTCCTCGGCACGTTAAGGTGTCGATCGACTGATGGTTTTTTTATTCACTAAAAAGCCATTGCAGTACTCGTTGGATCCATTGATCCCAAAAATTCCAATCATGATCCCCAGTTCCCGATTCAAACGTTACGGCTAGTTTGCGTTTTTGCAGCTTATCCACCGCATATTCACTTGCCGGATACAGCTGATCCTCGGTTCCACAGCTAATAAAAAAGCACGGCGCGGTGCTTGGATCGATGGTCTCAATCAGATGGATCAAATCATTTTCTGACCCTTTGAATTGCTCTAAAGGGCCAAAGATTCCTTCCCAATAAGCTTGGCTTCGCAGCTGCAGCAAGGAATCCATGCTTTCAGCCAGCGCTAATGCGCCAGACAAAGACGCTACCGCCGCAAACTGGTCAGGCTTGCGCAGCCCAAGTTTTACTGCCCCATAGCCCCCCATCGAGAGACCTGCTGCAAAAGTTTTTTCTCGTTTTTGCGTCAGTTGAGGAAACAGTTCATGACAAATTTGTGGTAATTCTTCGGCGATAAACGTCCAATACTTCATTTCGTAGGTCGTATCGGTATACCAGCCCAGATCAGTAGACGGCATGATGACCGCTAGTTGATACTCTGCGGCATATCGCTCGATCGACGTCCGTCGCTGCCAGACACTATGATTTCCGTTCATCCCATGCAATAAATAAAGCACCGGGAGATCTGTGCCCGTCGATTGGCTTTGCGTACCGATTTTTTTCTTGGTACTTTGAGGCAAGATCACATCGATCATTACCTCCATTTCAAGAACATTTGAATAGATATTTGCTTGTAAAAAAGCCATACAATCACCTGCGATCCTTTTTTTATATTGTACCAGATTCTCGCGAAATCGTGCGGGTCAAACCAATCGCTAGCACAATGAGTAAAACACCGATCCCAAAAACCCAGTGTAGACCGCTATAAAGAATCTCCCGTAATTGCCCTAATAAGGCTGTTGGCAGCTGACGCGCGGCGGCTGGATCAACCAGCTGATTCATGACACTGCTGTCAGTGACTTGCGCCTGTGCCAAGCCCACGCTATTGCTGGTGTTTAAAACGATACCGAAGACCGCCACCATAATGGTTTGCCCAATCGTTCGCAGCAGCGTATTGAAAGAAGTCGCCACGCCGACTTGGGTGGGTGCAACGCTGGTTTGGGCAGTAACGGTACAAACCACCATCGTTGCCCCTAATCCGACGCCCGTAATAGAAGAAATCACCAAGAACAACCAGAATGATGTCTGTGCCGGTGTCAAAAACAACCACAAGGCACCGGTAGCCGTGATCACTAAGCTAACCGTCAAGACCCAACTGACACTGTGTTGTGTCAACCAACGGCTGGCTAAGAAGGAACCAATCATCCATAAAATCGACAACGGTGCCAACACAAGCCCGCCAATCCCCGCACTCATGCCTAAGACCCCTTGCATCCACATTGGGATATAAACATCGATCCCCATCAGGAAGCCGCTAGCCAAAGCTGCTACGATGTTGACCACCACAAATAGTTTTGAGTGGAACAGCTTCAGATCAATAATCGGATCTGCTGCTTTTTTCTCCACACGAATGAAGCCGATAAACGTGAGGACAGAAAAAACGAACAGACCGATAACAGGCAGACTTACACCATAATCTCCTAGCAATTGGAAGCCTAGCAGGAGCCCTACTAACGTCAACATCAACAAGAGACTGCCTGCATAATCAATGTTGACTGCAGCAAAGGCCTTTTTTTCTTCATGAAAATAAAACCAAATTAAGGCGATCAACCCTAATCCGATGGGCACGTTGATAAAGAAGATCCAATGCCACCCGATCGTATCTACGATCAATCCACCGGCTAAGGGACCAACGACACTGGCGATCCCCCAAGCAGTACTATTGAGCCCTAAGACTTTCGCCCGCTTTTCAACAGGATACAGGTCCGCAATGATCGTTAGGGCAACGGGCATCATGGCCCCTGCGCCTAATCCTTGCAATGCTCTGGCAATGATCAACGTCAACATTGTGTTGGCCATCCCACAAAACGCCGACCCGATAATAAACAGCAGCGTACCAAATAGAAAGACTGGTTTGCGGCCGATATTATCGGCAAACTTGCCGTAGATCGGGGTCAACATCGCACTGGTCAAAAGATAGATCGAGAAGACCCAGTTCATGATCTCGATTCCTTTCAATGAACTAACGATGGTAGGCATCGCTGTCGTAATGATCGTTCCTTCGATCGCGGTCATAAACGTTGCGACAAAAACTGCAATAGTGACTAATTTTACATTGGTTCGCATGTAACTCCTCCTTTTACTCCAAAAAAAAGAACCTCTATTGATAGTCATCAATAGAGGTCGCCTCTTTTAATCCTTCACACTTGCCAAAAGTGCCGCCACCTTGTCGGTGCGTTCCCATGGCAAATCGATATCTGTACGACCGAAATGTCCGTAAGCGGCAGTCTGACGATAAATCGGACGGCGCAAATCTAACATTTCAATAATTCCTGCTGGTCGCAAATCAAAGTTTTCCCGCACCGCTTGAATCAAGCGATCGTTACTGACGGTTCCTGTACCAAAAGTGTTGATGCTGATCGACACGGGTTGTGCCACACCGATCGCATAGGCTAATTGGACTTCCACTTTTTTGGCTAGCTTTGCTGCTACGATGTTTTTGGCAATGTAGCGAGCCGCATAGCTGGCTGAACGGTCAACTTTGGTTGCGTCTTTTCCAGAAAACGCACCGCCACCATGACGAGCATAGCCGCCATAAGTATCAACGATGATTTTTCTGCCTGTCAAACCGGCATCCCCTTGAGGACCGCCGATTACAAAACGACCAGTAGGATTAATATAATATTTTGTCTGCTCGTCTAAAAAATCGGCAGGGATCACTTCTTTGATCACTTTTTCAATGACATCACGGTGGATCGTTTCATTATCAGCCGCATCATCATGCTGGGTACTAATAACGACGGTGTCCACTCTTTGTGGTTGATCGTTATCATCATATTCAACAGTTACTTGCGATTTTGCATCTGGACGCAAGTAGCTTAGTTCATTGTTTTTACGCAACTCTGCTAATCGACGGACTAACCGATGACTCAATGCGATTGGTAAAGGCATCAATTCAGGTGTTTCATCAACGGCAAAACCAAACATCAAGCCTTGGTCACCGGCACCGATATCTTCTTTATCCGTTTCTCCGCGACTTTCTAAAGCATCGTCAACGCCTTGAGCGATATCTGGTGATTGCTCATCGATCGCTACTAAAACAGCAACCGTATCGCCGTCAAAGCCGAATTTTGCTCGTGTATAGCCGATTTCTTTGATGGTTTCACGGACGACTTTTTGGATATCTACGTAAGCAGAAGTAGAAATTTCTCCAAAAACTAAAACCAATCCGGTGGTAACTGACGTTTCACAAGCAACCCGAGCCATTGGATCTTCGGCAAGCAACGCATCTAAGATGGCATCACTGATTTGGTCGGCTACTTTGTCTGGGTGTCCTTCTGAAACGGACTCTGATGTAAATAAGTGTTTCTCTGTCATTTTTGTATTCCCCCTAATATATGTTTCGGTTACAAGGCATCTTCGCAGCTGCGAATCCTTTCGGGAACTTGCAACGGACTGATTATAACAAATTTTGACCCTTCGTAGTTGAAAAATGATAAAAAAGATCATTTTTGGGTAATAAAAAAACACTCTCAAGAGTGTTTGCATGATCCGTACGGGATTCGAACCCGTGTTACCGCCGTGAAAGGGCGGTGTCTTAACCGCTTGACCAACGGACCAGTTTGAAAATGTAATGGGCCTAAATGGACTCGAACCATCGACCTCACGCTTATCAGGCGTGCGCTCTAACCAGCTGAGCTATAGGCCCCAAATAAAAAATGCAAAGCGGGTGACGAGAATCGAACTCGCGACAACAGCTTGGAAGGCTGTAGTTTTACCACTAAACTACACCCGCATTCCTATGGCGCGGGACAGAATCGAACTGCCGACACATGGAGCTTCAATCCATTGCTCTACCAACTGAGCTACCGAGCCAAAAACAACGGTCTGGACGGGACTCGAACCCGCGACCTCCTGCGTGACAGGCAGGCATTCTAACCAACTGAACTACCAAACCAGAAGCTTTGTATTGCTGCTTTGCCGTTAAACAAAGCGATTGCGGGAGCAGGATTTGAACCTACGACCTTCGGGTTATGAGCCCGACGAGCTACCAGACTGCTCCATCCCGCGATAAGTAATTACTTTTCAGTAATTAAAGGACTGTGATTCTTTTGCTCGCAACAAAAGAGACAGTTAAGGAGGATAAGGGATTCGAACCCTTGCACGGTTTTACCCGCCTGACGGTTTTCAAGACCGTTCCCTTCAGCCGGACTTGGGTAATCCTCCAAAAGTAACAAATGATCCGTACGGGATTCGAACCCGTGTTACCGCCGTGAAAGGGCGGTGTCTTAACCACTTGACCAACGGACCAATAAAAAAACGGAGAAGGAGGGATTTGAACCCTCGCGCCGGTTTCCCGACCTACACCCTTAGCAGGGGCGCCTCTTCAGCCACTTGAGTACTTCCCCAAATGTATGACTACATTTTGATGGGCCTAAATGGACTCGAACCATCGACCTCACGCTTATCAGGCGTGCGCTCTAACCAGCTGAGCTATAGGCCCCAAAAAATAAAAGCTAAAGCGGGTGACGAGAATCGAACTCGCGACAACAGCTTGGAAGGCTGT
>NZ_NGLF01000001.1:650761-652939 GCF_002140695.1 Enterococcus sp. 4E1_DIV0656
CGGTCTGGACGGGACTCGAACCCGCGACCTCCTGCGTGACAGGCAGGCATTCTAACCAACTGAACTACCAAACCAGAAGCTTTGTATTGCTGCTTTGCCGTTAAACAAAGCGATTGCGGGAGCAGGATTTGAACCTACGACCTTCGGGTTATGAGCCCGACGAGCTACCAGACTGCTCCATCCCGCGATAAGTAATTACTTTTCAGTAATTAAAGGACTGTGATTCTTTTGCTCGCAACAAAAGAGACAGTTAAGGAGGATAAGGGATTCGAACCCTTGCACGGTTTTACCCGCCTGACGGTTTTCAAGACCGTTCCCTTCAGCCGGACTTGGGTAATCCTCCAAAAGTAACAAATGATCCGTACGGGATTCGAACCCGTGTTACCGCCGTGAAAGGGCGGTGTCTTAACCACTTGACCAACGGACCAATAAAAAAACGGAGAAGGAGGGATTTGAACCCTCGCGCCGGTTTCCCGACCTACACCCTTAGCAGGGGCGCCTCTTCAGCCACTTGAGTACTTCCCCAAATGTATGACTACATTTTGATGGGCCTAAATGGACTCGAACCATCGACCTCACGCTTATCAGGCGTGCGCTCTAACCAGCTGAGCTATAGGCCCCAAAAAATAAAAGCTAAAGCGGGTGACGAGAATCGAACTCGCGACAACAGCTTGGAAGGCTGTGGTTTTACCACTAAACTACACCCGCATGGCGGTCTGGACGGGACTCGAACCCGCGACCTCCTGCGTGACAGGCAGGCATTCTAACCAACTGAACTACCAAACCATATTTAGCTTTTATTGCGCTTTTGAAAACAAAAGCAATTGCGGGAGCAGGATTTGAACCTACGACCTTCGGGTTATGAGCCCGACGAGCTACCAGACTGCTCCATCCCGCGATAAGTAATTACTTTAGAGTAATTAAAAGACTGTGATTCTTTTGCTCGCAACAAAAGAGACAGTTAAGGAGGATAAGGGATTCGAACCCTTGCACGGTTTTACCCGCCTGACGGTTTTCAAGACCGTTCCCTTCAGCCGGACTTGGGTAATCCTCCATAATAAAACAGATACAATGCCACAATGGACCTTGTAGGACTCGAACCTACGACCGGACGGTTATGAGCCGTCTGCTCTAACCAACTGAGCTAAAGGTCCAGGCTCTTAAAAAATCGCGGCGGAGGGGATCGAACCCCCGACCTCCCGGGTATGAACCGGACGCTCTAGCCAGCTGAGCTACACCGCGTAAAAAAGAATCATTTATTCAAATGATATGGAGCCTAGCGGGATCGAACCGCTGACCTCCTGCGTGCAAAGCAGGCGCTCTCCCAGCTGAGCTAAGGCCCCTTTTGTAAAAGTATCGGGAAGACAGGATTCGAACCTGCGACCCCTTGGTCCCAAACCAAGTGCTCTACCAAGCTGAGCTACTTCCCGTTATTAAAGCGCGCCCAAGAGGAGTCGAACCCCTAACCTTTTGATCCGTAGTCAAACACTCTATCCAATTGAGCTATGGGCGCATATTAAGAAATGCCGAGGACCGGAATCGAACCGGTACGGTGATCACTCACCGCAGGATTTTAAGTCCTGTGCGTCTGCCAGTTCCGCCACCCCGGCTGAAAATTGCTAAGGCAAAGCGGAAAACGGGGTTCGAACCCGCGACCCCCACCTTGGCAAGGTGGTGCTCTACCACTGAGCTATTTCCGCGTATTCCTGATGCCGGCTAAAGGACTTGAACCCTCGACCCTCTGATTACAAATCAGATGCTCTACCAACTGAGCTAAGCCGGCAATGAAGTGCGGGTGAAGGGACTTGAACCCCCACGCCCGAAGGCGCTAGATCCTAAATCTAGTGCGTCTGCCAATTCCGCCACACCCGCATAGGTTATTACTATGAGTCGTACAGGGCTCGAACCTGTGACCCTCTGATTAAAAGTCAGATGCTCTACCAACTGAGCTAACGACTCATATGGGGGTTAACGGGATCGAACCGCTGACCCTCTGCTTGTAAGGCAGATGCTCTCCCAGCTGAGCTAAACCCCCATAAGGTAAAAAAAACGCGTGGCGACGTCCTACTCTCACAAAGGGAAACCCTTCACTACAATCGGCGCTAAGAAGCTTAACTTCTGTGTTCGGCATGGTTACAGGTGTATCCTTCTTGCTATCGCCACCACACTATTCAATTG
>NZ_NGLF01000001.1:653684-778128 GCF_002140695.1 Enterococcus sp. 4E1_DIV0656
TAACGACCATTGTCGTTAATGGAGCCTAGCGGGATCGAACCGCTGACCTCCTGCGTGCAAAGCAGGCGCTCTCCCAGCTGAGCTAAGGCCCCGGGTATTTACTTGAGAGTAGACCTCTCAAAACTGAACAAAGGCAAACGATGTGTAGTCTTCCGAAATATTCCTTAGAAAGGAGGTGATCCAGCCGCACCTTCCGATACGGCTACCTTGTTACGACTTCACCCCAATCATCTATCCCACCTTAGGCGGCTGGCTCCAAAAAGGTTACCTCACCGACTTCGGGTGTTACAAACTCTCGTGGTGTGACGGGCGGTGTGTACAAGGCCCGGGAACGTATTCACCGCGGCGTGCTGATCCGCGATTACTAGCGATTCCGGCTTCATGTAGGCGAGTTGCAGCCTACAATCCGAACTGAGAGAAGCTTTAAGAGATTAGCTTAGCCTCGCGACTTCGCAACTCGTTGTACTTCCCATTGTAGCACGTGTGTAGCCCAGGTCATAAGGGGCATGATGATTTGACGTCATCCCCACCTTCCTCCGGTTTGTCACCGGCAGTCTCGCTAGAGTGCCCAACTAAATGATGGCAACTAACAATAAGGGTTGCGCTCGTTGCGGGACTTAACCCAACATCTCACGACACGAGCTGACGACAACCATGCACCACCTGTCACTTTGCCCCCGAAGGGGAAGCTCTATCTCTAGAGTGGTCAAAGGATGTCAAGACCTGGTAAGGTTCTTCGCGTTGCTTCGAATTAAACCACATGCTCCACCGCTTGTGCGGGCCCCCGTCAATTCCTTTGAGTTTCAACCTTGCGGTCGTACTCCCCAGGCGGAGTGCTTAATGCGTTTGCTGCAGCACTGAAGGGCGGAAACCCTCCAACACTTAGCACTCATCGTTTACGGCGTGGACTACCAGGGTATCTAATCCTGTTCGCTCCCCACGCTTTCGAGCCTCAGCGTCAGTTACAGACCAGAGAGCCGCCTTCGCCACTGGTGTTCCTCCATATATCTACGCATTTCACCGCTACACATGGAATTCCACTCTCCTCTTCTGCACTCAAGTCTCCCAGTTTCCAATGACCCTCCCCGGTTGAGCCGGGGGCTTTCACATCAGACTTAAGAAACCGCCTGCGCTCGCTTTACGCCCAATAAATCCGGACAACGCTTGCCACCTACGTATTACCGCGGCTGCTGGCACGTAGTTAGCCGTGGCTTTCTGGTTAGATACCGTCAAGGGATGAACGTTTTACTCTCATCCTTGTTCTTCTCTAACAACAGAGTTTTACGATCCGAAAACCTTCTTCACTCACGCGGCGTTGCTCGGTCAGACTTTCGTCCATTGCCGAAGATTCCCTACTGCTGCCTCCCGTAGGAGTCTGGGCCGTGTCTCAGTCCCAGTGTGGCCGATCACCCTCTCAGGTCGGCTATGCATCGTTGCCTTGGTGAGCCGTTACCTCACCAACTAGCTAATGCACCGCGGGTCCATCCATCAGTGACGCAAAAGCGCCTTTCAACTTTCTTCCATGCGGAAAATAGTGTTATACGGTATTAGCACCTGTTTCCAAGTGTTATCCCCTTCTGATGGGCAGGTTACCCACGTGTTACTCACCCGTTCGCCACTCTTTTTCTTTCGGTGGAGCAAGCTCCGGTGAAAGAAAAAGCGTTCGACTTGCATGTATTAGGCACGCCGCCAGCGTTCGTCCTGAGCCAGGATCAAACTCTCATAATGATTTGTTTGAATGACCATACGGTCATTAAGCTCATAAAAATTAACTTTGCTAGCTATTGCTTGCATGTATTTGTTTCAATAAATTGAAACGTCCTACACATTGGTTCGTTTGCTTGCTTTGTTCAGTTTTCAAAGGTCTACAGTGCTGTGTTAGCAACTTTCATATCATATCAGAGCGACAATTGATTGTCAACTCTTTTTTAAAAGTTTTTTTCGCTCGTTGTTTTTCAACTTCGCAGCGGCTGTCTCAGCGACTTCATTAGAATAACAAATGATTTGTTATTTGTCAACAACTTTTTTTAATTAATTTTGTTGATGTATCAACGTCGATTAACTATTTTAAAATTGCGACTTCGTTATAATATCATCTGTCGAGCTGTGCGTCAACCACTTTTTTCAATTCTTTTTACGAATTCATTTCAGTCATTTGGCACATGTAATAATATACCAACTAAATCCCTTGCGGTCAATCATTTTCTATGGCTTTTTTTAATTTTTACAAACCCGTCTAATCACATTGAATCCAGCTTTTATCGTTCGCATTTAATCCGTTTTCTAGCATCTGTCCTAACGTATTTCCCTCTATTTCCTCGCAGTTTTTCTCTCTGACTCAGTAGACAATAAAAAAGCCGCCCATCTCTTGCGAGTGGACGGAGCTTTTTTATCTCATTGTCGGGAATAATAAAACGTCACGAATCGATTGTGCATCGGTCAACAGCATCACTAAGCGGTCGATCCCGATCCCTAATCCACCAGTTGGCGGCATACCGTATTCAAGTGCTTCTAAGAAATCTTCATCCACCCCATGGGCTTCATCATTTCCTGCTTCGCGCTCTTTTTCTTGTCCTTCAAAACGTTCTCTTTGATCGATTGGGTCATTCAATTCCGTGAAGGCATTCGCAAATTCACGACCAACGATAAATAATTCAAAGCGATCCGTAAAGCGTTCATCTTCTGGATTCTTTTTCGCTAATGGCGAAACTTCCACTGGATGACCAAAGACAAAGGTTGGCTGCTGTAACGTTTCTTCAACAAATGTCTCAAAGAATTCATTGATGATATGGCCAACAGTCATGGCATCAGTGATTTCAACATGATGTTCTTTCGCTAAACTACGCGCTTCTTCAACGGACATTGGTTGCCAGAAATCAACACCTGTTTGATTTTTGATTGCATCGACCATATGGATTCGTGCAAAGTCGCTAGCTAAATCGACTTCTTGTCCATCGTATTGGATCGTTGCTGTATGCAAGACTTTTTCAGCAGCATTACGGATAATGCCTTCTGTCAAATCCATCACATCTTTGAAATCTGTATATGCTGTATACGCTTCTAGCATCGTAAACTCGGGATTATGGGTCGTATCGATTCCTTCATTTCGGAAAACGCGGCCGATCTCATAGACTTTTTCCATGCCACCCACGATCAATCGTTTCAAGTGAAGCTCAAGTGCGATTCGTAAATACAGATCCATGTCTAAGGCATTGTGGTGTGTAATGAAGGGACGAGCCGCTGCACCACCTGCTTGATTATGCAATACTGGCGTTTCGACTTCGATATATCCATGTCCGTCAAGGTAACGACGAATTTCGCTAATGATTTGGCTTCGTTTCATGAAACGATCAAAGCTCTCTTTATTACTGATCAAATCCAAGTAACGTTGACGGTAGCGTTGTTCTACGTTCGTCAAGCCATGGTATTTGTCTGGCAATGGACGCAATGCTTTGGATAAGATCACGATTTCTTTGGCTTTGATGGTCACTTCGCCAGTGTCGGTCTTCATGATTTCACCAGATACACCAAAGAAATCACCTAGATCTGCATGCTTGAATACTTCGTAAGGTTCGTCCCCGACTTGGTCTTTACGTACATATATTTGAATACGGCCTTCGCGGTCTTGTAAATGCGCAAAACCAGCCTTCCCTTTTCCACGTTTTGTAACGATTCTTCCTGCAATGCTTGCTGAAAGATTCATTTCGGCTAATTCTTCTTTGGTTCTTTGATCAAATAACTCATGTAACTCGGCAGAATTATGGGTGCGTTCGAATCGCTTGCCAAAAGGATCAATGCCTTCTTCCCGTAGTTTTTCCATCTTTTCACGGCGAACCAACATTTGATCATTCAATTCTTCTTGTGTTTGTCGTTCCTCTGTCACGAGTTTTCCTCCATTCTTAACTTGGGTTTCCTTCTTATAATGCCAATGATGACGCAAAAAATCAAGCCGAACTTTCGAATCGACTTGATTTGTTTCTTATTCCTTAAAAGTTGCTACCGGCTGTTTTTCGGTCTTCTCTACAAATGCATCCAATAAATCAAAAATCGTTTGCTTATCTTCTGCTTGATTGATAGCTGCCTTCACTTTGGCTGCCCGTGAAATACCTTTTAAGTAGTACGCAGCATGTTGGCGGAATTCTCGCGAAGCGATTTTTTCCCCTTTTAGATCAGCCAACCGTTCTAAATGAAGTTTCGCTGTCGAAATTTTTTCTCGTGGTGTTGGTTCCGGCAATAACTCGCCTGTCTCCAAGTATTGCTTGGTGCGGTGGATCATCCACGGATTGCCTAAGGCTGCCCGTCCGATCATCACTGCATCAGCGCCGACTTCTTCCAACATTCGTTTCGCATCTTCAGGGGTTCTGACATCGCCGTTGCCCATAAAAGGAATGGTGATGCTTTGCTTCACTTGTTTCAAAACGTCCCAATCAGCCGATCCTTCATACATCTGTACACGGGTTCTGCCATGCATACCGATTGCTGCGGCACCCGCTGCTTCCGCGGCTTGGGCATTCTCAACCGCAAAGACGTGCTGCTCATCCCAACCGATCCGCATTTTGACGGTAACGGGCTTGTCGATCGCACTGGAAACAGCATGGACCATTTCATAAACCTTGTCGGGATCTAAAAGCCACTTCGCACCAGCTTCTGCTTTGATGATTTTGTTTACAGGACACCCCATATTGATATCAATGATATCGGCAGTTGTGTTCTCTGCGACAAATTGCGCTGCTTCTACTAAGGATGCTTTATTCCCACCAAAAATCTGAATACTAAGAGGATGCTCGGTCTCGTCAATAAACAGCATCTCAAGGGTCTTCTTGTTACGCAGTTGAATCCCTCGATCACTGATCATCTCACAGACGACTAAACCCGCGCCAAATTCTTTGACTGTCACACGAAACGCAGAATTGGTGATCCCCGCCATTGGCGCAACGACGACGCGGTTAGGAATCTCAACCGAGCCGATCTGCCATGTCTGTCTATCTTTCACTTACGCTTCCGCCTCTTTCTTCAACGCCGCCAATTCCGTTTCATCAAAATGATACTTGTTGCCACAAAACGAGCAGACTGCCTCTGCCCCATGATCTTCATCGATCATTGCTTGGATCTCCTCAGCCCCTAAGGTGATGATCGCTGTCGCAAATTTTTCTTTCGTACAATCACAGTGGAACTGGACGGGCATTTTTTCTAGTACTTCGATCGTCGTGTCTGGTAACAATGTCGCTAAGACCTCTTCTGGCGATTGGCCTTCATCGATCAAGGTTGACACTCGAGGCAATTCTCCCAAACGTTTTTCGATGGCATCAATGATCTCTTCACTGGCACCAGGCATGATCTGTAGCATAAATCCACCGGCTGCCCGAATCGAATCATCGGTTTCTACTAATACACTCAGACCAACAGCAGAAGGAATCTGTTCTGACACTGCTAAATAATAAGTAAAGTCTTCCCCAAGTTCCCCAGAGACGATCGGTGTTTGTCCAGAGAAAGGTTCTTTTAGCCCTAAGTCTTTGATTACGGTAAAAATTCCTTGGTCTCCCACTGCGCCCCGAACATCCAATTTTCCTTGAGGATTCAATGGCAGACTGATCTGTGGATTTTTTATGTATCCTTTTACGTCCCCACGGCCATTGCTGTCTACGACGATTGCCCCAGCAGGACCATTTCCTTGAATTTTGACGGTCAATTTGTCTTCCCCTTTTAAGGTACTGCCTAATAACAAACTTCCCACCATCGCTCGCCCTAAAGCAGCAGATGCCGTATTCCATGTTTCATGGCGTCGTTGTGCTTCGGCGATCGTTTCTGTTGCCGATACTGCGTATGCTCGGACGAAGCCGTCATATGCGAGTGCTTTTACTAAATAATCCTTCATCTTGATTCTCCTTTTTATTCATTAATGAATCATACTAGGAAGCGCCGCTTTTTTCAACTGAATGTGTTTGAATTTAAGAAAAGTCTTCTTAAATAGAAACAAAAAGGCGCCGAGTTTCCTCGGCGCCTTGATACATCTTGTTTTAGGCGTTATCATCTTTGTTTTCTTGATCAGTCGGTTGGCTTTCGCTATTGCGGCGAACGTCTTCCAATTGTTGATCAAAATCGTTTGATGATGCATCTTCGCTGTGTTTTTCTGCAGCTTGCTTCTCTGCATCTTTTTCTTCCAGCGCACGTTTCGCTTCTTCAAACGTTTGGGCTTTTTCACTAGGATACTCAGAGCTTTCAGTCCCTGCAGGCATTTTGCCTTCTTCAAACAAGGATTTGATTGCTTTAGCATCCAATGTTTCATGTTCAAGTAGTTTTTCAGCGATCAATTTGTGTTGGGCACGATGTTCTTCAATGATTTCATGGGCTTTTTGATGGGCATCCATTAAAATCTTGCGAACTTCTTGATCAATTTCAAAGGCAACTTGTTCAGAGTATGCTTTTGTTTGACCGTAATCGCGACCGACAAAGACTTGATGGTTTCCTTCATATTGAACTGGACCTAATTTATCGCTCATTCCATATTCTGTCACCATGCTTCTTGCAAGCGCAGTTGCTTGTTCAAAGTCATTGGAAGCCCCCGTTGATTGCACACCGAAGATGATTTCTTCAGCCGTACGTCCACCTAGCAAGCCAACGATTTGTTCAAACATATCTTCTTTAGTCATCAAGAATTGATCTTCTTTCGGCAAGGCGATCATGTACCCACCAGCTCGCCCCCGAGGAATGATGGTTACTTTGTGTACCACACGGGCACGACTCAAGACTAAACCAACAATGGTATGTCCTGCTTCATGGTAAGCAACCATTTCACGTTCGCGTTTGTTGATGACACGGTCTTTCTTCGCAGGACCAGCGATCACGCGGTCTTCTGCTTCATCGATATCTGAAGCATCGATTTTTTTCTTGTTACGACGAGCAGCAACTAAGGCGGCTTCGTTCAAGACGTTTTCCAGATCCGCACCGGCAAAGCCCGGTGTTTGTTGGGCAACGACTTTCAAATCAACATCATCTGATAAAGGTTTGTTCCGAGCATGAACACGGAGGATTGCTTCACGGCCTTTCACGTCTGGACGACCAACTAAAATCTGACGGTCAAAACGACCTGGACGCAGCAACGCTGGATCTAGAACATCCGAACGGTTCGTTGCGGCAATGACGATCACGCCTTCATTCCCATCAAAACCATCCATCTCAACCAATAATTGGTTCAATGTTTGTTCCCGCTCATCATGTCCGCCACCCATACCGGCACCACGTTGGCGACCGACGGCATCGATTTCATCGATAAAGATGATGGCTGGTGCATTTTTCTTCGCTGTTTCAAATAAGTCACGTACCCGGCTTGCACCGACACCGACAAACATTTCAACGAAATCTGAACCAGAGATCGAGTAAAACGGTACGCCAGCTTCACCGGCAACGGCTTTGGCTAGCAACGTTTTCCCGGTTCCCGGAGGTCCCTCAAGTAAGACACCTGCTGGGATACGGGCACCTAATTCAACGAAACGTCGAGGATCTTTCAAGAATTCCACGACTTCGACAAGTTCTTGTTTTTCTTCTTCTGCACCGGCTACGTCTGAAAAACGTACGCGGTTGGCTTTTTTGTCCGCTTCTTTGGCTTTTGATTTGCCAAAGTTCATCACACGGCCGCCACCGCCACCGCCGCCGCCTTGTTGGCTCATCATCATATAGAAGAAGAAAATGATGATCACAAGTGGTAAGAAGCTAACCAAAAGCGATAACCAAATACCACTGTTGGATTCTTCTTCGATGGTAGTTTTGACCCCTTGTGCTGAGGCCAGACTGGTGACTTCGCTCAGCGTAGAATCATTTGGTAAAATGATCGTTGAAAAGCGGGTCGAACTCGCCTGTGTATTGCCTAAAACAGACAAGCTGTTGTCATTGCTGACAGTTTGTTCTTCATTGTATTCACCCACGATTCGATAAACACCGTTAGCGGGTTGGACAGTAAATTGTTTGACCTTCCCGTCTTTCAGTTGTTCTGTAAACGTGGAGTACTCGATCGTTGGGGTCTGCTGATTGCCATTTCCAAAAATGAAATAAACGACCATGACCATCGCCAACAAGACAAGTACATAATATAAGGTATTTTTTACCATACCGTTATTTTTCTTATTCATGCGTACCTCCCTGGCTATTTTGTTTTATCAATCCTGACCATTTAATTGTATCACAATTGATTTAGAACAGTCACTAATTTGACTGATAAACACTAGGTTTTAAGACGCCAACGTAAGGTAAGTTTCGATATTGCTCTGCATAGTCCAGTCCATATCCAACAACAAACTCATTTGGCACATCGAAGCCGACGTAATCAGCATCGATCTCAACAACACGGCCTTCCGGCTTATCTAATAACGTCACGATTTTCACTGATTTCGCTTTACGGTATTTGAATAGATCTACCAGATAAGCCAACGTGCGACCACTGTCAATGATGTCTTCAACGATTAAAAGATCGCGGCCCTCAACATTTGTATCTAAATCTTTGATGATTTTGACTTCTCCAGATGAAATCATGGCATTGCCATAACTCGAGACATCCATGAAGTCTAACTCCAAGTAACAATCCATCTCACGAACGATGTCTGCCATGAAAGGAACGGCACCTTTCAGTACACCTACGACTAGAGGATTTTTATCCGCATAAGCCGCCGTTAATTCTTGACCAAGTTCCACACAACGATTTTTGATTTCGTCACGGGAAATCAAAATTTTCTCAATATCTTTATCTAGCATAAAGTTCTCCTTCCAACTCTTACTTCTGATATTTATAAAGAAGTATGTAGTGTATTTTATCAGTTTCTGGCGCAATACTCAAATAGGAAAATGCATGAGGTAGTAAGGCAATCACCTGTTTATCAAGGTTTGTGACGACCCAACTTTTTTCTCGCTCTTCATTAGGAATTTTTGAATCGATAAAAAAACGACTGATCTTTTTGGTCAGGCCACGCGCCAAGCGGATTCGGTCTCCTGGCTGACGCTTACGTACGATCAGCTCAGAGGAATAGTTTAGCGGTAAATCTTGGGAAAACTCTGACCAATTTGTGATTTTTTTGGGAATATGCTGTTCATTTATCGGAAAATACCCAATCCATTCCTTTTCAGAAAGATAGATCCCCTCCCCTAAAACCAGACGCTGACTGACTTCTGTCAACGGCGTTGCAGGCTTTTGGGAAACAGCTACAGGTTCCAATAGTAATTGGTCATAACTGCGCCGCAGCTGCCACTGTTTGTGCAACGCCAATTGCCATTGCCCTTTCTTTTCGTCTAGCAAACGCAATAGCTGTGGCAGCTGTTTTTGATTGAGTGGATGCTTTGTAAAGGCTTCTGCTTGTTGCAAAAACCCCGCATAGAAAAAATAGCGCTGCGCCGGCGAAAACGTCGGCAGCTGTTGCAGATCGATCACTAAGCGAGTAGCTTGCTGTTGAACGAACGCAGACAACCATTGCTGCTGCTCTTGCTGGATCAACTGATTGGCGAACTGCATTTCTACAGAAAGCTGTTGAAAATGCGGCAACAGTTGCGGATTTTCCGCTTTTAATGCCGGCACTACTTGCTGGCGTAGTCGGTTTCGCAAATACAGCGGTTCGTGATTGCTTTCGTCTTCAAAGTAGGGAATCTGCTGTACTTGCGCATAGTCGTAAATCGCTGTCTTACTGACACTAAGCAACGGCCGCAACAGGATTCCAGCGTGAAAAGGCTGCTGCTGCTGCATCCCGCCAGCCGATTGCAAGCGGCCTTCTCGCATCATCTTCATCAGCATCGTTTCTACTTGGTCATCACTGTGGTGAGCAGTCAGCAAAACATCATAGCCTTCTCGGGACATGACATCGGCAAAAAACGTATAGCGAAAGTCCCGAGCGCTAGCTTCTATGCCAGTTTCTGGCGGATTTTCCCAGCACCGCTCATAAAAAGGAATGCCGCGTTCTTGGCAGTACTGCCGTAAAAAAGCAGCTTCCTCAGCAGATGCTGGACGCAATTGATGGTTTACATGTGCCACACCAAAGACCTGCTCTTTTTGCATTTCGGGAAACAACTGACAAAAGACCTGCAGCAAGACCATGGAGTCGACTCCCGTCGATACCGCCAGCAAAAAGCGGCGTTTTTTTTCAGGATCGATGGCAGTGAGTTGCCCTCGAACGGTTTGAATGACCATCATTTGCCCTCCTTCTCATTTGGTAGACCCACAAGAAAGAAAGCTGAAACAAAACGAACCAACAGTTTTGTTTCAGCTTTTTCCAACTTGCTATTCATGTTTAGTTACGGCGTCCGCCGCGGCCACCGCGTTTTCCTTCTGTATTTCGACGTAATGATGAAAGACGATCATCACTATCTTTTAGAAAAGAACTCATCAATGAATCGAAGTCTTGTTTATTTACATTCGTAGTTTGATTGCGTGAAAAAGATTTTTTCGGATTTGGTCGATTGAATTCTTTTTTCGGGTATTCACGTTTTTCTTCCGGCTTATCTTCTGCTTTGCGGATCGATAGTCCAATTTTTCCATCGTTGCCGATTGCCGTAACAAGTACTGTCACTTCATCCCCAACAGACAACACGTCGTGAATGTCTTTGACGAATCCGTTTGATACTTCACTGATATGCACCAAACCAGTTTTCCCTTCACCAAGATCAATGAACGCACCAAAATTTGTAATACCAGACACTTTGCCCTTTAGTTTCGCTCCAACT
Organism: Enterococcus sp. 4E1_DIV0656; assembly: GCF_002140695.1. NCBI lineage: Bacteria > Bacillati > Bacillota > Bacilli > Lactobacillales > Enterococcaceae > Enterococcus > Enterococcus sp. 4E1_DIV0656. The sequence continues at coordinate 664,383 of NZ_NGLF01000001.1, forward strand.
TCGATTGACATATAAAAAATGTTCCTCCTAATTTTTACCCATTTAAAATAATTCAAACTACTGCGCTGAGTAGGTATGACATTGCTTAATCTTGTGACTCTGTGGATGATGATTCTTGTTCGCTTTGCGCAGAACGCTCATTAGTGTTTTGAGAATCCGTTCCATCTGGCAAGACAGGATAAATTTTTTCGCCATCTTTTGAGTAGAAGAATCGGCTGCGGGCCAATTTTGCCACATACTCATCGTCTTGCAATAAGGCAACATCTCGCTCCAATGAAGCCACTTTTTGTTCAGCTTCTTTTTGTTCGGCGACTGTTTCCGCCTTGTATTCCTTTAGTTTTTGCAGGCGCATTTGGTCGTTAAACATCTGAATCCCCACGACTGCAAATATCGCTAATGCCGCCACGAAAAACGCCACCAGCCGACGTCGGCGAAACACGACTTGCCGCCGCTCTTTTTCAAACTTGGCAAATTGCTCTTTCGCATAATCGGTCTGCAATAGTTCTATTTTTTTATTTGATTCTTTTGCCACCTGAACTCGCTCCCGTCGCTGTCTTTGTTTTTTACATTATACCAACATCCGCAAAGCTTGTCTAACTGAAAATGCCGTAAAAATCAAGCATTTTCTGAGATTCTTTCCTCTGAAACAATCTCATACATTTTTGCAGCGTCTTCTTTTTTCGTCGATTCATGCAATTCATTGACTTTTACTTCCAAGACCTTATTCCCGAACTGAATACGCATAGTATCGCCTACTTTGACGTCACTGCTTGACTTGGCTAATTTGCCGTTGATCTGAATGCGTCCCTTGTCTGCCACTTCTTTGGCCACAGAGCGACGCTTGATGATGCGGGAGATTTTAAGAAATTTATCTAATCTCATGTTTTTCACCTCTTCTTAATAGTTTCTTTCCAAATGGAACTAACAGCCATTCGCGAATCGTTAACAATTTGATTTTGATCGCTGCCCCGATAAAGGCTGCGCCTCCCAAACCGACACCGCCTAGGCAAAAAATCAGCGCCTGTAGTCGATGGGTCAAAGGACCGTTCAATAAGATCGCAACGAAGCTATAATATAAGAATAGCACGCTTGCCATGATCCCTAAACAAATAAATAATTTTTTCCCATAATTTCCTTCATACCAAAAGCGATTGATGCTACTTTGTGCTCGACGCTGTTCGGAAACCACAAAACAGCATAAGGTCGCGCCTAACCCCAACAGCGTACTGATACTTGCTCCTGCAGTCCCATAAGAAGCGGTCAGCGGCCACATCGATAGACATTTGACTAAAAGACCAATTCCCGCAGCGAGCAAGCCGAAGGTATAGGTATTGCGACTTTGTTGAATGCTTTGATAGGCTTGGATCGTCGCCATCAGAGCGATGGAAAAGACAAACAATACCAGCGCCGCATTGCCAGATCCGTCTTTAAATAAAGCAAAGTTGATATAAGGCAGCAAAATCGCTAACCCTACCGCAGAAGCCGAAGCAATCCCGATCGTTAGGCGCAAATACATTTTTGCCGACTTTTCAAACAGCTGCTGATTTTTTACCGTCAAATACTTGGTCAACGTTGGCAAAAACGTCGAGCTTAACGCCATCGCCACCACAAGACCTAGTTGGACGAGGGGTTGTCCGCGATCATAGATCCCTTTCGAAATCCGGGCTGCTTGTGCCGTCAATCCCCCCGCTTCTAGCGCATTGGTCAATAAAAACGAATCCGCTAACTGGAACAAGATCAAATAGCCGCTATAAATCGTCAACAGACCGCCTTCTAAGAAGAACCGTTTTTTCAACGAGGCGGATAAACCAGCGGTATTTTCTCCTGTACGGGTGACTGGTTTATGCCATAGCGATAGGCGTTTGCCGTTGATTTGTCGGCTATAATAACTTAAAATCCACCACGCCGCAAGGCCCCCGACTAAGGCACCCATCATGGCGACAGTCCCCGTTTGATAAATCGTCCAGCCCAATTGCTGGAAAGCTGCCGCAGCACCTAAAATCACACCAACTCTAAGCAGCTGCTCTACAACTTGAGACACTGCGGTTGGCACCATTTGTAGATTTCCTTGAAACATTCCTCGATAAAAGGTCAAGGGTGGGACAAACAAAAAGGTAAAGGAAACGACTCGAATCAAGCCTGCCAGTTGATGGTCCCCCATCACTTGCGCGATTGGACCGGCAAATAAAAAGGTCACAGCCCATAAGCCGATCGCCGACCAAAGCACATAAGGCGTCAACGCTTGCAGCCGCTCCTTGCTTTTCAAAGGATCAGGTTCTTCAGCAACAATGCGGGAGATAAACTGCGGCAAACCTGACAACGCCAAAGTCATTGCCAATCCATAAATCGGATAGACCTGTTGATACACATAAAACCCTTCGTCGCCTACCAGGTTCTGAAAAGGGACCCGATAAACGGCACTTAAGATTTTTGCGATAAAGGAAGCGATCGTTAAAATAAACGCCCCTTCCATCGTACGCTTCAATTGTGATTTCGGCATCCCTCTGGTTCCTTTCTAGCCTTGGCTGGCGTATTTTTGTTCCCGTAACGCTTTGACAAAATCTTGGATTTCTAATAGCCAGGTGCTTTCTTTCATCACTGGCGGAATCTGTAATTTAATGGTCATTTGCTCATGATCGACACCCATCGTGGCTTTTAATTTAGTGGCTTTCAATGCTTCAAACAGCTGCTCCACCGAATAATTTTTCGTGCCGACTTTACTCAAAGTAAACGACACCGTCTGTTGCTGCTTGCGGATAGTTTCTAACAAGGCACGATCGCCGTTCATTTTGATCTCGCCCACCGTTAAGAGGTGCGCCACTTCTACAGGGTATTCTCCGAAACGGTCTAATAAATCATCTTGAAGTTCATCAACTGCTTCTTGTGATTCCAGCTCACGAATTCGTTTATAGATCTCGATTTTTTGCCGTTCGTCTTCAATATACGAAGTCGGTAAGTAGGCATCGATCCCCAGATCGATCTCAACGGTCGTTTTTTCTGTTTGGGTATTTTTCCCTTGTTTACGAGTGACTGCTTCCGACAGCATTTGTGAGTACATGTCAAACCCGACTGCATCGATAAAGCCGTGCTGTTGCGCCCCCAATAGATTTCCTGCCCCACGAATCGAAAGATCTCGCATCGCGATTTTGAATCCTGAACCTAACTCCGTAAAGTCCTTAATGGCTTGCAGCCGTTTTTCACTGACTTCGTTCAACACTTTTTGCTGTTCATACATGAAATACGCATAAGCGACTCGATTGCTCCGACCGACACGGCCACGCAACTGATACAACGTCGAAAGCCCCATGTAATCGGCATTTTCCACAAACAACGTATTGGCATTGGGAATATCCACACCGGTTTCAATGATCGTCGTCGTCACCAACACATCGTATTGCCCTTCAATAAAGTCAAACAGGGTATTTTCCAATTGAATCTCGGTCATTTGCCCGTGGGCATAAGCGATTCGTGCATCTGGCACTAACGCCTGCAGTTCTTCGACTTTTCGCTCGATCGTATCGACACGATTATAGAGATAAAACACTTGGCCCCCGCGTGCCATCTCCCGTTGGATCGCTTCTCGCACCGCTCCTGGATTCATCTCCATCACATAGGTTTGGATCGGGTAACGATTTTCCGGTGGTGTTTCGATCACAGATAGGTCCCGCACGCCCAGCATCGACATATGCAATGTTCTTGGGATCGGCGTTGCCGTCAACGTCAACACATCGACTTGCGAACGCAGTTGTTTCAAGCGCTCTTTGTGTTTGACCCCAAAACGTTGTTCTTCATCGATCACCAACAAGCCCAAATCAGCAAACTCGACATCTTTTGACAATAATCGGTGGGTCCCCACCAAAATATCGACTTGCCCTTTGCGCACTTGCTCGATTGTTTCATTCTGCTGTTTTTTCGTCCGAAAACGACTCAGCACCCCAACATTGACGGGGAATCCTTCAAAACGATCGACCATCGTTTCATAGTGCTGCTGCGCCAAGATCGTTGTCGGCACTAAGAAAGCCACTTGTTTGCTTTCTTTGATCGCTTTAAAAGCAGCCCGCAGCGCCACTTCTGTTTTCCCAAAACCGACATCTCCAACTAACAAACGGTCCATTGGCTTTTCTTTTTCCATATCCCGCTTGATCTCTGCCGTACTGCGCAGCTGATCATCGGTTTCCGAATAAGGAAAGGCATCTTCAAATTCTTTTTGATAGGCATCGTCTGGTTGAAAGGCATAGCCTTTTTCTGATTCGCGTTTGGCATACAATAAAATCAAATCATCTGCGATGTCTTCAATTTTAGCCGTCACTTTGCGCTTGGTCTTCGCCCACTCACTGCCGCCTAATTTATTGATTTTCGGTGTTTTCGATTCGGAAGCCACATATTTTTGAATCAAATTCAATTGGGTGACTGGAATAAAGAGCTTGTCTTCGTTTTGGTACAAGATCGTCATATAATCTTGATGGACGCCATCGACTTCTAAGGTTTCCATGCCGATGTACTTCCCGATCCCATGATTCGCATGGACGACATAATCGCCGGCTTTTAACTCATTGTAGCTTTTGAGACGTTCCGCATTGGTGACATTTTGCCGGCGGGCTCTTTTTTTGTTCATCTTTTGGAAAATTTCTTTTTCTGTAACCACCACTAGCTTGTCTTGCGGCATTTCAAAGCCGCTTTGCAAACGTTCCACCACGATTTGGGTGCGTCCCGTAAACAGGCGGTCTTGTTGCGTCTGCACGGCATAGATATCATGATCTCGCAGATCTTGCTCTAACTTCTTGGCCCGTTCTTGGTCACTGACCAGAAAAATCACCGTTTGCTGTTGCTTCTCCCAGCGATCAATCTCAACTTTCAAGAGACCCATTTGGCTGAAAAACTGCTGCATCGGCCGGTATTGGAATTGATGGATCGCTTGGAAGCGAATGTTCCCCATTCCTTTTTGGAATAAAGAAAAGAAGCTGGTCACAAAGGTTTCTTTTTGCAGCAGTTGATGGACATCTATCCCGAATTGCTGTTCAGAAAAGACCCGCAGCTCCGCTAATTTTTGGGTATGCCACTCCGCTTCTTCCCGTTCGATCTCACGATTGGTCTCCATGATCCGAGCATAATCATCGATCATCAAAAAGGCGTCTTCAGAAAAATAATCTAAGACACTCGTTTGCTGACGATAAAGCAAATCCGTGTAATAACGGGCACTTTCACCGGGAATCCCCGCTTGCCATTGGGAGGCCAATTGGCCGAAATAGTCTTCTAAAAAGGCGCGATCGGTTGCTTCTTTGGTGACTGCCAACCGTTTGTTCAATAATTCTTGCAGCTGCTTTTGCCCCGCCGCTAAATCTTCCGCTGAGAAAACCAATTCGGTAGTCGGTAAAATAGCCACTTGCTGCAGCGTTTCCACTGAGCGTTGCGTTTCCACGTTGAAAGAACGCATCGAGTCGATTTCTACATCGAATAACTCGATCCGTACGGGGTATTCGGCATTTAATGGATAAATATCGAGGATGCTCCCACGAATACTGAATTCGCCGGGTTTGCCAATCATTGACTGCCGTTCGTAACCCATCAAGATCAATTGTTGCGGCAAACGCTCTAAATCGATCTCATCGCCGATTTGCCATTGGAATTGGTTGGCTAACCAGGTTTTCTTTTCAGGCAAATACTTTCGCAAAGCCGCCACCGGCAACACATAGATCCCAGTTTTTCCTTGAGAAACAGCATTCAGCGCTGCCACTCGTTCTTCTCGTGCTTCTGGTGAAGAAAAAGCCATTTCGGCTGACAACACTTCGTCCACTGGGAAAACATAGACATCATCCGTCACGTTGCGCAGATCTTCGGCTAGTTGATTCGTATAATACAGATTTGGTGTCACCACGATCACTTGTTTTTGAAATGCCTGATACACACCGGTGATCGCCAATGTTTTTGCCGATCCAGCTAGACCGGTCAATAATTGCCGGGGGGCCTGTTCACGTAAACCTGCATGCCAAGCCGCCACTGTCGGCACTTTATTTATTAATTCAATTAAATCCATCTCGGCCCTCCTTAGTTAAATCGATTCATTGTGGCAAGAAAGTCGCCGTTGGTCAAGTAATCACTACTTGCCTCGACTGCCTTATCAATACTTTGTAAAACGATGGGCAGATCGTCTTTTGCAAAAGGACTCAGTACATGATTGACCACGGTTTGTCCTGGACGTGGCCGATCGATCCCGATTTTGATGCGGTCAAAGACTGTCGAGTCCAAATGCGCGATCAAACTCTTGATTCCATTGTGCCCCCCCGCACTGCCTTTTTGGCGCAAGCGGATTTTCCCTAATGCTAAATCAAGGTCATCATAGACCACTACTAATTCTTCTTGATAGATGCCAAAATAGGTCATCAACGGACCTACCGAGCGACCGGATTCATTCATGAAGGTTTGCGGTTTGACCAAAAGGATTTTTTCACCCTTCAAGAAAAACTCTGCCACTTCTGCTTCAAAAGCCGACTTTTTAAAGGTTGCTTGGTACTTTTGTGCCAAGGCATCCACTACCATAAAGCCAACATTGTGTTTGGTTTTCTCATATTTTTTGCCGGGATTTCCCAAGCCTACAATCATTTTCATTTTTCGATTACGCTCCATTATTTCTAGTTTCAAGCTGATTCTTCATCTATTTTATCGGTTTTCTTATCCAAACACAAAATACTGGGCACACAAATGCGCCCAGTTCTTTTGCTGAAATAATTATAACACGAAATGGACTGTTATGGTGGCGTCCTCTTGCTCAGTTTTTATCTTTCTTAACGAATCTTAATAAAACGTTGATATATCCTCTTTTTGACGTAATAACAAAGAAAGCATTTACAACTGAAACAGCGATATTTTGTGTAATATTGTTGTGCAAATCACATGACAAATATACTTGAAAATGGTAGGATGATAGCGAGTAAAACAATTATGCGGAAGGAATGATACACAGATGACTGCAAAAACGAACAAAAAAGATCACCAAAAGGTAATTCTTGTTGGAGACGGTGCGGTTGGTTCTAGTTACGCGTTTGCGCTGGTGACCCAAAACATTGCGCAAGAAGTCGGAATCATTGATATAAATACAGCAAAAACAGAAGGCGACGCAATTGATTTGTCCCATGCCTTGGCCTTTACTTCCCCTAAAAAAATCTATGCCGCTTCTTATGAAGATGCACATGATGCTGATTTAGTCGTTATTACAGCTGGTGCGCCTCAAAAACCAGGTGAAACCCGCTTAGATTTGGTTCATAAAAACTTGAAAATCAACCGGGAAGTAGTTACCCAAATCGTTGATTCAGGGTTCAACGGAATCTTCTTAGTAGCAGCGAACCCAGTCGATATTTTGACTTACTCGACTTGGAAATTCTCAGGCTTCCCGAAAGAACGCGTCATCGGTTCAGGTACTTCTTTAGACTCTGCACGTTTCCGTCAAGCTTTGGCTGAATTAGTCGATGTTGATGCCCGTAACGTCCATGCCTATATCTTAGGCGAACACGGGGATTCAGAATTCCCTGTTTGGTCTCATGCCAACGTAGCCGGCTTGCAAATCTATGAATGGGTCAAAAATAACCCAGACATCGATGAAGAAGCAATGGTCAACATTTTCTTCAGTGTTCGTGATGCAGCCTACACCATCATCGAGAAAAAAGGTGCGACCTTCTACGGGATCGCGGTAGCCTTAGCACGGATCACTCGTGCGATCTTAGACGATGAAAATGCTGTTTTACCATTGTCTGTGTACATGAACGGCGAATACGGCTTAAACGACTTGTACATCGGTGCGCCTGCAGTTATCAACGCCCAAGGGATCCAAAAAGTGATTGAGATCCCATTGACGGATGGTGAAAAAGACCGGATGGCCGCTTCTGCAAAACAATTAAAAGATATTCTTGATGAAGCTTTTGCGAAACTAGATGCAGAAGACAATCAATAATTTCTTTCACTTCGTTTAGCTAGTCAACTATGCCACTGAACGAACCTTACAGCTCACTCTTTTTCAGAACAATTTGATCAAGATGATTTGCTGCGGTTCGTTCAGTTTTTTTATGCAAAGAAATGCTTTTCTACAGCTTAGCTAAAGATAGTTTAAGAATTTTCTATTTTTCATGGAAGTTTCATTTGCCATATTCGCTTTCTTGGGGGAATATGGTATGATTTAAGCGTTATTATCTATTATGCCATTAGAAAAAAAGGAGTAGTTGAATGACTCGTTCAAACAAACATACTGACGCCAAGAACAATACCAAGAAAATTGTTCTAATCGTTGTGGCTGCTATATTAGTAGTGATCGCTGGCGGCTATACCTACCGAAGTACATATTATGCAAACCGTTTTTTACCAAAGACTGAAATCGATGGGATCGACATCAGCAACAAAACTGTTGCCGAGGCCAATGCCCTGCTGCATGACCGCTACTCGCAAGAAGATTTCACCATCAAAGAAGGCGATAGCGAATGGAAGACAATCAACCTTGCTCAATTTGGGTTACAAACGGATTTCACCAATGAGCTGCAATCATTAAAAGATGAACAGAACCAGTGGAGTTGGGGAATGGCTTATGTTTCCGCTGCAGAAGAAAAAACACTGGACAATCTCTCGGTGGATCAAGATACGCTAAACAGCGAAACGGACACGATCCAAAAGGAACTAGAAACTTTAAATGAGGATCGTACCAAGTCAGCCGATGCAACATTGGAAAAAGGCGAAGACGGCTTTTCTATCAAACCAGAAGTTGACGGCGATGCCATTGATGTGGACAAAGCAGTAGCAGACTTACAAGAAGCCATCGTCAGTGGCGAAAAGGAATTAAATCTCGTCGATTACGTCACAAAACCAAGTGTGACCGCTGATGATCCTGATCTAACCAAAGAAATGGATTCGTTGAATAAAATCGCCAAAGTAACCGGCAATTATACGATCAACGGAAACACGTTTCAAATTCCAAGAGAATCGATCATGGATTGGCTCTCTTACAAAGATGGCAACACCACGATCGACGAAGACAAAGTAAGAAGCTATGTCGCTTCGATCGGAGAGCAATACAACACCAGCACCAATTCTTCGACCTTCAAGAGTACCAAACAAGGCGAAGTAACGGTTCCAGCCGGCACCCTCAGCTGGACGATCCAAACCGATGCGGAAACAGAAGCATTGATTGAGGCGTTAAAAGCCGGCGAAGACTTCACGCGCACACCGATCGCTCAAGGAAGCACCGATGCTGGCAGCCCGTTATTTGGCAACACGTATATCGAAGTTGATCTGAAAAACCAACACATGTGGTATTACAAAGATGGCGAGCTGGTGCTAGATACGAAAATTATCTCTGGAAAACCAGCCACACCAACGCCAACTGGTGTCTTCTATGTCTGGAACAAAGAAGAAGATGCAACCTTGACCGGTGAAGATTATGCGTCCCCTGTTGATTACTGGATGCCGATCGATTGGACCGGTGTCGGAATCCATGATTCTGATTGGCAAACGGAATACGGTGGTGATCTTTGGAAAACCCGCGGCTCTCACGGCTGTATCAATACTCCGCCAGGCGTGATGAAAGAATTGTACAGTAAAGCCGAAGTCGGGACACCCGTGATCGTGATTTAATGGAAAAAAGAGTCAAACCTTTTTATAGATGAACCAAAAGCCGCAAAAAAATTCTTTTGCGGCTTTTTTGTTGTTTCCAAATGTTCCTGTTTACAAAGCGCCATTTAATTAATATACTTAATTAAGCATATTAATTAAAAAGGAGAATCACTTTGGAAAAAGTTGTCTTTATTGATCGTTCTACTTTAGCTGGAAGTCTGATTAAAATTTTCGCCCGCAACATCCAAATGCTGTCCGAGGATCAAATCAGCGTGACTGTTGTGACACCAGAACGTCTGATGAATTATCGTTTTTCGCAAGAAAAAATCGTTTTGGTCGATCCTTTGCTTTCTTTAACAGATCCGATGATCAAGCAGGCCATCCCGCCGCGAATCAAGCGCCTGTCATTTCCCATCAATCATTACAGCGGCATGAATGCTGAAGCCATTCTAGAATTGATCCAACAAGCATAGCCTAAAAAAGGCCGACGGAAACCAATGGTTTCTGCCGGCCTTTTCTCATGCCACTTGCCCTCTGCTAGACAATCGCCTCTTCTTGTTCTAACAAAGTAACTTGTTCTCCTTTGTCTTGTAGCGCAGCGACGTGCATCGTGCCCCACTGGCAAAGGGTATCCAATAAGCCGCCTAACGTTTCTCCATATTCACTCAAGGAATACTCAACTTTGGGTGGTACTTGATTATAGGATTTGCGGGTAACGATATCAGACTCTTCTAGTTCCCGCAATTGCTGCGTCAACATTTTTTGACTGATGCCAGGAATTTTTCGCCGTAAATCACTAGGACGCAATGCCCCATGGCGTAAATTACAAAGAATGATTGGTTTCCATTTCCCGCCGATGACATCCATCGTTGCTTCTACACCGATATTATAAATTTTTTCTTCCATTTTTTTCACCTCATCAAGTCTGTAAACACACAAATGTTACCAAAAGGTGTGTATCAAACAAAAAAGTACGTACTATACAACCTTACCTCCTCATTATATGATGATTACAGAAAAAAATAAAGGAGATGTTTTTATGATCGAAAAATTATCGGATACCGTTACACTGAACAACGGCAGCAAAATCCCCGGTTTGGGGTTAGGTGTCTTTCAAATCCCTGAAGCTGAAACAGCAGAGGTCGTGAAACAGGCCATTATCAATGGGTATCGCCTGATTGATACGGCGGCTATTTACGGCAACGAAACAGGAACAGGGGAAGGAATCAAACAAGGCTTACAAGAAACGGGGTTGGCTCGTGAAGAACTCTTTGTCACTTCCAAACTTTGGAACGATCATTTAACTTATGATGAAACGATCCATGCTTTCAATGAAAGTTTGGCCCGCTTAAACCTCGAGTATCTCGACTTGTACTTGATCCATTGGCCGGGAAACCAGGCATTTCAAGAGTCATGGCGCGCCTTGGAAGACTTGTATGCCGCTGGAAAAATCAAAGCAATCGGGGTCAGCAACTTCCAGATTCATCACTTGGAGCAACTATTGGCCGCTGCTAAGATCGTTCCTGTCGTCAATCAGATCGAACTGCATCCCAAACTTACGCAGCAAGACCTGCGGGACTTTTGTGCTGAAAAGGGGATTGCGATCCAAGCTTGGTCACCTTTGATGCAAGGCAAACTGCTGAAAGAGGAAACCGTCTTGGCGATCGCCGATGCACAGCAAAAATCAGCGGCACAAGTGCTTTTACGCTGGGCTATCCAACAAGGAATCTTAGTCAATGTCAAATCGACACACCCTGAGCGAATGCGCGCCAATGCAGCGATTTTTGATTTCCATTTATCAGAAGATGAAATGGCTCGCTTGAACGCATTAAATGAGGACCTGCGAGTGGGTCCAGATCCAGACACATTCGATTTTCATTAACCAAACGATATACTAAACAAAACCTTAGGAGGAAGTATAATGACAAACACAAACACAGGCTTTTCAATGGTGAACCACGTGGGAATCACCGTCAGCAATCTCGAACGTTCCATTCAATTTTATGAAGCATTAACTGGAAAGAAAATCGCTAATCAAGATACGATCGGTGGCAAACGAATGGCGCAAACGCAAGGTTTAGAGGATACATTGATCAAATACGCCAATCTTCATTTAGACAATCTCAACATCGACCTTTTAGAATACGTCGAACCAAAATCCAACAAAGCTAGCTATTCCAATGAGCAAATCAGTGCCATGCATCTTTGTTTTGAAGTCGAAAATATTGATGAAGCCGTTGCTCGTCTAAAAGCCATCGGGGTAGAACCTGACGGTACCCCAATCGTTTTTGAAGAACAAGATGGTTTAAAAAGCGGCTTCGGGACAGGTGTTGCCTACTTTACAGATCCAGATGGCACCAATCTTGAACTGATTGCACCAAAAGGACCATTTCAACGCGGATAATTGAAAAAGGGATGGCGACTTATAGCGCCCTCCCTTTTTATTTACGCAAAACTATCTATTTTTTCAATAGTTCCCCTTCATAGAATCCTTTACAGCGAGTACAATAAATAGATAATCCTTTTTATTCGCTGATTTTCCCAACAAACCTCGCTTGAAAGGAAGTGATCTCGATCGATATTGGTCTTTTGTTGTTGATTTTTACGGGTATTTTTTTCATCGTCTTCCGGTTCTTTTACCGAGAAGAACCCAATTATATATTCGGCTTTCGCACCAAGCGCAGTACAGCCAGTGTCAGCAATTGGCGTTTTTCCCAGCAGTGGTTCTCCCTGTTGGCGATGCTCTTTTTAGGTGCGGTCATTTTGCTGCAGCGCAACGAGCTGATTGAAGAGAAATTTTACCAGATAGCCGTCCTTGGCAGCTATCTTCTGGCAGCACTGCTGGTAGAAATAGCGCTGTATCTCAAAGATTCACGCGCGAGCACCAAAAAGTAAGACAAAAAAGACATTCCGGCGAATGTCTTTTTTCTATTCTTTATTTTGACTGTGGATCGTGATTCCCAACACCAGGGCTAAAATTCCTGAAACCACCCAGATGGTCCGGTGGAATAAGAAAATTCCTAGCAAGCTGCTTAAAACCGCCCCAAAAAAGAAACCGCCGATGATCAAGGAAATAGAAATGATCTTGGGTGTCACTGATCGGTCCTGCTTAAACCCGCGCAAATACAAGTAATCAGCCAGCGAACGTAAATTGCCAGTGGTCATCGTGGTGGCATAGGGCATCCCTGCCAAGCGCCGATAAGCGGCATATTGAATCGCTGCAAAAAAAGATAATCCGGAATCAACCAGGACATTGGGTAAAGAACGCGCAAAAAAGCCCAGAACCAAAATACCGATTGCTTCAAAGATCAACGCAGCATTTTGCCAAACGAACCAACCACCAGTCGGAAAATGATGCTGCAGATAATTCGTCACCACGATCCCCACTAAAAACATACAGATTGGTGGCAGATACCGAAAGGCTTGTTCAAACTGCCCCGTTGAAAGATTGATCCCTAACAAAATAACATTCCCCGACTGCATGCTCGCAAACACTTCACCGTGAAAGAGATAGGTATAGGCATCTAAAAAGCCGCCAGCCATCGCGAGAAGAACCCCCACCGGCAAACTTTCATGCACGACAAACTCGGTTTTGCCTTTGACACTACTCAAACTTTTTTCCATTGGTTTCGCCTCTTGTTTTTTATACTTTCTAACAGCTTAACGCTTAAAAACGCCGACAACTCGTTATGTTTTGCGGCGTTTAGGTGACTTTTTCGATAACTGACAAATCAACCACCCCAAAAGAACGGCGGTCAGTGCTCCAGCTGAATCCAGCATGACATCTTGAAAAAGCGGCGTCCGTCCTCCCGTCAGCATTTGATGGTATTCATCGATCCCAGCATAGCCGGTAGCTGCTAACCAAGCAAAAAAAGCGGCTAGCCAATACGGCGTACGGCGATATACGAGAACGAAGAACAGACTGCCCCCTAAGACAAAATAGGTAAAGAAATGTGCGCCTTTACGAATGAAAAATTCCACAAATGAGAAATAGCCTTTTTCCGCAATACTGATCTCCGAACCAGCATAGGAAAAAGAAATCTTCTCTAGCCACTCTTTCAATGGTTCATTTTTTAAGATTCGTGAAAGCAACCCGATTTGTGATTGCTGCTCATAGGTTTGTGAAGAACTGATAAAGAGGATGACCATAACCGCAAGTGCGATACAAAAGTAAAAATTCGGTTCTTTCAGTAATTTTTTCATAGTTTTCACTCCTCATTTTCCTATCTTACCATTTTCATTTGGTGATGCAACTGTTTTTCCAGCAAACCGTGGTGACATTGCACACACAAAAAGAGTGCTTCCGTGAAGATTAGAAGCACTCTTTCTTTTTAAAAATAGCCATCGGTATGAAAAGCCGTCACCCGTTTGGTTGTGAGATTTTGGGGCTTGTGACGTTCAGCTCCTTCAACGATTCTCAGGGCTGTTTTGCGTTTTTTTCTCCAGTAAACAATGACGAACCCATCACGTAGCCTTCTACATAATGGTTCAACCGATCGACGACCTCTGCTGCCGCTTCTTGTGACGGCGTGATGATCAATAAAATATCAAACCCTGCAATCGTGCCGACAATTTCTGGTAGCTCCATTTCATCAAGATAATTGGCGATCACATCGGCGCCGTTTTCAGCCGTATGAACGACAACTAAAAAGTCAATCTGCGTAATCTTTTTTAGGTACTCATACATCGAAAACGCAATTCTGTCTTCTAGATCCTGCTCTTTGGATTCAAAGATCGAATAATACGGCCGACCGTTTTTAGCATACGTTTTAGCGATGTTCATTTCCCGCATGTCTCTAGAAATCGTGGCTTGGGTAGCTGAAACATTTTCTTTTTTTAATAAATTCATCAATTCTTCTTGAGACTCAATCCGATGTAGGACAAAGAGTTTTTTGATAATTGCTTGTCGCTCTTTTTTTTTCATTTACTTGATCCGCTCCTCTCAAGTCGCCTCGCTTACTGAAATAGTTGATCCGTCTCGTTCACATCTTGAAACGTAGCTTACAAGAACAACATTGAGAAGATTAAAATGGCAAGATTGGAAATTCCAATAACCAGTAACGGTTTGCGCATAAAGCGGGTCCAAGTGGAATAGTTGACCCGAGCCAGCTCCAATCCCCCCATCACGACGCCAGAAGTTGGTGTGATCAAATTCACTAATCCGCAACCAGCAGTAAAGATCATCACCATGACGTTCGGATTGAGTCCGATGCTTTGCGCCAAGGCCCCCATGATCGGGATCGATACATACGCTAGTCCGGAAGTCGATGGAATCAAGAACGATAAGAGCAGATACAAAATGTAGGCGCCAATCACAAACAGGACAGGTGATAGACCTTCTAAAAGATGGGAAGCCCGATCCAAAATAAACAGATCCAAGTACGTCGTTTGCATAATGTAGGAAGCACCCCGTGCCACAACGATGATCAAGACAACGGATAAAATGTCTTTGACCCCATCGATAAAGTTGGTCACGATTTCTTTTTCTGAGAATCCTTGAATCAACGCAATGATGATACTGATGTAGAAGAACCACATGGCCAAATCACCAAAATACCATTCACCGAAGCTATTGCCGGTCAAAAAGGCGGTCCAACCGTCAAACACATGGATATCAAAGTCGCCCCAAGGAATCAAGGAAACCACCATGATCACAAAGGATAAACCAAAAATCGTCAAAATCAGGCGATGTTTTTGCGTAAACACCAAGGCTTCGTTCGTGTCTTTGACAAAATGTTCTTCCATTTCTTTTTGCTCTTGCAGCGATAAGATCGTGGAGCCTTTGTCGGCTTTGACTTTTTTGGCATAAGACATCACCACAAAGATACAGTATGCGGTCGTGACTAACCAAAGCAATGCCCCGACTACTAAGATCGTGCCATTGTTTGGGGCAATATCGATGCTTCGCAAGGCATCCATCGCAACGCCGGTCGCAAAGGGATTGACGGTGGAGCCAATCACGCCGGCACCAGCACCCAGCATAACGGTTCCTGCTGCGACGATCGTATCAAAACCTGATGCCACCATCGTTATTGCTAATAAGGAATAAAAAGGAATCGTTTCTTCCGCCATTCCATAAGTGGAGCCGCCGATCGAAAACAAGATCATTAAAATCGGAATCAAAATCAACTCATTGCCTTTGAGTTTTTTGACCAAATGCTGAATCCCGGCTTCCAAAGCGCCTGTTCGCGTGACGATATTCAAAAAACCACCCAAACAGAGAATAAACACACAGATCTCGATCGCATCACGAAATCCGTTAAAAGGCGCCATAAAGAAATCAGAAAACTTGGCACCCACCACTTGGCTGACCATCTCTTCTTGGCCTGCTGGTAAAGAAGGCGCAAAAGGCTGCCCTGCTAAGAGCCAGGAAGCGACCGTCAAGGCGATAATGATCAGAAATAAGATACTGAATGATGTCAGCGACTTTTTTTCTTTTTGCTTTTTTTTCATCTGTGTTCCCCCTTTTTTGAATCGATCCTATTTGCTGCCAGCCATTACTTGGCAACATGAGAAAAATAATCTTGGTCATAAATAATGAGTTCTTTGTAGCGATAATAAATCTTTCTTTTATGCACGAGCGCCTTGAGCGTTTGACTGACTGTCTCTCGCGTCGTTCCACTGTACTTGGCTATATCATTGATAAAAACTGGAAAAGGGATGCGAATCTGCTCACCTTGTGTCTGCCCATGCTCGATCATCAAAAGACCAATCGTATTAACGACTCTTGTTTGCGCGCTGGAGGTGACACAATACTCGACACGGCGTCTTTGCTTTTCCAACTGCCGGCTCATTTGCTGATTGAGCCACAGCAACTGACTTGTAGACGAAACGACTAGCGGTTCAAACAGTGACATCGCTGCAAACTGCACGACAATGTCTGTTGCAGCGAATGCCGATACATCATAGTTGTCTCTTTCAAACAAGCCAATCAAAGGAAATAACTGATCTGGCCCAACAAAATCTACATAACAATAGGAATCAGTTCCGTCGGTCTTTTCGATCCGCACAAGTCCTTCTATCACAAGGAATATCCGATCTCTTACGTCGCCTTCATAAAAAAGCACTTGACCTTTTTTGTACGTACGGCAGTAAATATGCTCTTTCAAACGCTGCTGATTTTCTTCTTCCAGCCATTGAAAGCTGTTCGCTCTTGTTGATGGATCTTTTATTTGGTGGTCGATCATTTTTCTCACTCCAATGTTTTGGGTCTTGCTTTGCTGCTTCGCTTACTTCCAGGTGATCTGCGTGCCAGCATCATCGATAGCTGCCAGCTTGTCTAAAGAAGTAATCACTGCCCGTTTTTCCGCCCCCATTTTGACAAAGTTCAAAGCGGCTTGTACTTTCGGCAACATACTACCTGGTGAAAAATGGCCTTCATCGACATAGGTTTCCAATTCCGCGGCGGTCACATGATCCAACCACTGCTCACTTTCCTTGCCAAAGTTCAAAGCGATTTTTTCTACGCCCGTTAAAATGATCAGCTGATCCGCATCGACTAATCGAGCCAATTTTTCAGAAGCAAAATCTTTATCGATCACGGCTTCAACACCCAGGCCATTGTCTAGCACGGGAATGCCGCCGCCTCCTGCACAAATGACGATCGTGTTTTGTTCAATCAGCGCTTTGATGCTGGCAACTTCTTGGATCGCTTGTGGTGCAGGACTAGCCACGACTTTCCGCCAGCCACGGCCAGCATCTTCCCGGTAGATGGCATCTGAAGCCGCCATGGCTTCTTTGGCAGCCGTTTCCGTTAAGAACGGCCCGATTGGTTTTGTCGGATGGGCAAATGCTGGATCTTGGGCATCGACTGTAATTTCCGTGACCACAGTCACCACCGGCTTCGCTATTTGTGCTGCTTTCAACTGGATTCTCAGCTCATTTTGCAACCAATAGCCAATACTGCCTTGGGTCATGGCGACACAGGTATCTAAAGGCATTGCTGGGTTTTTGCTAGAATCGCTCGCTTGCTGCTGCAAAACCAGGTTTCCCACTTGGGGACCATTCCCATGAGTAATGATCAAATTGACGTCTTTTCGGATCAAGGGAATCAGATAGTCCACGGTCTGTTTGAGTCGCTCTTTTTGCCCTTTGGCACTGGCATCTTCTGCTAAGATGGCGTTGCCGCCAAGGGCGACAACGATCGTTGGTTTCTTTTCACTCATCTGCTCACTGCTCCTTCTCACACTCTAGGAATAAATAGATCGCCTAATGTTACTGCCATGATCGCTTTGATCGAGTGCATCCGGTTTTCAGCCTCTTCAAATTGACGACCCCAGTGACTACGGAAAATATCGTCTGTGATCTCCATTTCAGAAATGCCAAATTTTTCTTCGATCATTTTTCCATACGTTGTATTCGTATCATGGAACGCTGGCAAGCAGTGCAGCACGATCAAGCCATCGTCTTGTTTTCCGGTGGCCATCACCATTTCGCGGTTGATCTGGTAATCTTTCAACAGCTTCACCCGCTCTTCGAACTGGTCTTCTTCCCCCATTGACACCCAAACATCGGTATACAAGACGTCTGCATCTTTGACGCCTTTTTGGATATCATCTGTTACCATCAACTGACTGCCAGATTCTTTAGCAAATTTGTTGGCATAGTCTGTCACTTCTTGCGCTGGGAAAAGTTCTTTTGGTGCACAGATACGAACGTTGACCCCTAAAATTGCCCCCGTCACTAACAAACTATTCGCCATATTGTTCCGACCATCACCCACATAAACTAGCGTAATGTTTTCCAAGGTACCGAAGTTTTCTTTGATGGTCATAAAGTCAGCGATCATTTGGGTTGGGTGCCATTCATCGGTTAAGCCATTCCAAACAGGAACACCGGAGAATTTGGCTAAATCTTCAACGACTTGTTGACTGAATCCACGAAACTCAATACCGTCAAACATGCTGCCTAAAACTTTTGCTGTATCTTCCACAGATTCTTTTTTGCCTAGCTGGATATCATTCGCGCCTAAAAATTCTGGATGGGCACCAAGATCGATGGCAGCTGTCGTAAAGGCCGCCCGTGTCCGAGTCGATGTTTTTTCAAACAAAAGGGCAATGTTCTTACCTTCTAAATAACGATGAGAAATATTTTGTTTTTTCAATTGTTTTAAATAGATTGAAAAATCAATGAGGTATTCTAACTCGGCTTTCGTAAAATCTTTTTCTGCTAAAAAACTTCTTCCTTTAAATACTTGTTCCATCGATGATTCCTCCTCTGATTTAAATATCTTCTCTAACAAATGGCATGCTCATGCAACGAGGACCGCCACGACCACGAACCAATTCACTGCCGGAGATTTTGTGCAATTTGATACCGGCTTCTGCCAACTTCTGATTGGTGATGGTATTGCGGTCATATACGACGACTTCGCCAGGTGCGATCGTCAAGGTATTGGAACCGTCATTCCATTGTTCCCGAGCTGCTGCAATCAAATCACTGCCGCCGCAACGAATCAATTCAACCGTATTTAGTTCTAGATAGCGACATAAAATATTTTCCAACGTGTCCTTTTCTTCTTTGATCGTCACCCCATCACCTGCTCGTGAGATTGAATAAACCGTCAGCTCTCCTTCGATTTCTGGATGGATCGTAAACTTGTCATGATCGACCATTGTAAATACCGTATCTAAATGCATGAATTTGCGCTCTTGACCAATGTCAAACGCTAGAACATACTCAAAGCTTGGCTCATTTTCGAACACTTTGCGGGCCAGCTGCTCAATCGAAGCGGCATCCGTTCGTTGCGAGATACCAATCGCCAACACATGTTTTGACAGAACTAATTCGTCGCCACCTTCGATGCGGGTTGGTTGGGCGCGATCATAAAGCATATGAGGCGGATTTTGCTGGAACATTGGATGATGAGCAAAAATATATTTGCCGTATAACGTTTCGCGCCGTCTTGTTTCTGAATACATGCGATTCAAGGATACTCCGTTACCAATCGTCGCAAAGGGATCTCGTGTAAAATACAAATTTGGCATTGGATCGATCAGAAATGGGTATTGATCATCCACGGTCCCAGCGAGGCTCTGGGTATTTGGCAGCTCCAGTTCATTTTTGGCTAAACCAGCCATAGTTTTGTCGATCAGTTCCCGATCATTGTCACAAGACATAAAATAATCCGTGACTTCTTTGATGATCTCAGGACTTTGGATTGTAGTTTCCGCTAAATAATCCTTGAGAAATTGCTGTTTGATTTCTGGTGACGTGAGCGATTCAGCAGCTAAATCTTCTAGATACAACACCTCCACATCATTTTGACGTAGGACTTCCGCAAACCGATCATGTTCTGCTCTGGCTTGTTCCAAAAAAGGAATATCATCAAATAGCAGGCGGTTCAAATGATCAGGAACAAGGTTCTCCAATTCCCGACCAGGGCGGTGAAGCATGACTTGCTTCAATCGTCCAATCTCTGAAAAAACATGAATAGCATTTGGCATTTTTCTTCCTCCTTCTTCTGTTTACACCTCTATGCTACCTAATTGTATACGCTTTCGCAGTGGTATATTTCGTGTTCTTTTCGCAAAGGATTTGGCATTATGCATGAAAAAGCGAATATCGCTCATCAGGCGTTTTTTTACTCGCTGTTTTTTTTCATATGTAATATTTATCCATCGATTTTTTTCTAAGAATTTGATGAGGATGTGATAGTTTTTTTATTTTTGACGTTTTTCCGTCCTATCAATAGATCAAGGAGATATACATTCCATTTTTTGTTTTTGGTACAGTTTCATCAAGAACCCTTATTTCATAAGGATTCTGATGGTTGCGACCAAATTTCGTTATGCTATACTTAATAAGATCGAAGGAAAAGAAAGGGGTTTGATAGGAATGACCTATTCAATCAATTGGAATCTGGAAACAATCTTTCCGGGAGGCAGCGATTCTGTTCAATTAAAAGAACGCATGAGCCAACTGGAAGAACAAATTGCAAATTACCGAACAACAGTCGATGCATGGTCGCCCAACAGCGAAGACGATGCAGCAAAATTAGAAGAGTTACTTGATTTATCCGCAACTATTAGTCAAGGATTTTCACAATGCGGCAGCTTTATCAATGCCTTGCTTTCAGCGAATGTCAATGACAGCAAAGCCAAAATCCTGACGGGTGACCTCTACGCAAAATTGCCAGCACTGCAAGCAGCACAAACCGTTTTCTCGAAAAAATTGACAGAAATTTCTGAGGATGATTGGACAGCACTAGTTAAAGCGGAAAACTTAGCACCTGTCGCTTTTCGTTTAAGCGAGATTCGCCGCGACGGCAAAGAATTGTTATCCGAAGCAGAAGAGACCATCATCAACACTTTAAATTTAGATGGCTTGAATGCTTGGAGCCAACATTACGATACGATCGTTGCCTCGATCGAAATTCCTTTCCTTCAAGAAGACGGCACGACGATCAAGTTTTCAGCTGGTCAAGCCTTCAATAAAATGATGGGTGATCCTGATCCGGAAGTTCGTGCGCGTTTATTCGACACTTGGGAAAAGACGTGGGCAGAAAAAGAAGACCTCTTTGCGGATACCTTGAACCACTTAGACGGTTTCCGCCTTTCTACCTTCAAACTTCACGGTGTCACTGATTACTTGAAGGAACCATTAGAATACAATCGTCTGCAAAAAGCGACATTGGATGCTATGTGGGGCACGATCCAAAAGAACAAACAGCCGATCGTTGATTTCTTGACCCGCAAAGCGCAGCTTTTCGGCAAAGAAAAAATGGAATGGCAAGACCAAGATGCGCCAATCATCCTTGGCGACATGGAAGAAAGAACCTACACCTTTGATGAAGCAGCTGACTTCATTTTGACCAACTTCCGTAAGTTCAGCCCAAAAATGGCTGACTTTGCCCAAGTCGCTTTTGAAAAAAGCTGGATCGAAGCAGAAGATCGTCCCGGCAAACGTCCTGGCGGCTATTGCACCAGCTTGCCAGAAACCAAAGAATCACGTATTTTCATGACCTACAGCAATTCTGTCAACGAAGTAGCGACGCTTGCCCATGAGCTCGGTCACGCGTTTCACAGCAGCGTTCTTTGGGAGCTGCCAGAATTAAACCGCAACTATGCCATGAACGTTGCCGAAACAGCAAGTACCTTTGCTGAATTGATCGTTGCTGATGCAACCCTCAAAGAAGCAACGACAAAAGAAGAAAAAATCAATCTATTGGATGCTAAAATGCAAAATGCGATCGCGATGTTCATGAACATCCACGCACGTTTTATTTTTGAGAACAGCTTCTATCAAGCTCGTCAAAAGGGCTTGGTTTCAGCGGAACAAATCACGGAAATGATGACTGCGGCGCAAAAAGAAAGCTATGCGGATGGGTTAGCGACTTATCACCCACATTTCTGGGCAGCCAAATTGCACTTCTTTATTGACGATGTGCCGTTCTACAACTTCCCTTATACCTTTGGTTACCTCTTTAGTATGGGGATCTACGCGTATGCCAATGAAAAAGGGTCTAGCTTTGAAGAAGAATACATTGCTTTATTGCAAGATACTGCTTCAATGACGACGGAAGAACTGGCGCAAAAACACCTTGGTGTCGATTTAACGAAATCAGACTTCTGGCAAGCAGGGATCGACATGGTCCTAAAAGATGTTGCCAGCTTTATGGAATTGACTGAAGACTATATCTAAAAGAAAAAACCCTCTTCCAACAAGACGCTTGGAAGAGGGTTTTTCTATCAGGCATTCAATAAAGTTAAGCCAATCGTTAAGTAGCCGGCGTATAAACACCAAATCAAATAAGGAATAAACAAGTACATCGCTTTTTTGTCGATGCGAGCAAAGAGGATCATACAAATAATCACTGATAACACTAACAAGGCAATAATGACCGTTCCTGCCCAGTAAGCATTCCAGCCAAAGAAAACGATACTCCAAAAGAAGTTTAATACTTGCTGGATCGCAAAGAAGATGTAGGCATTCTTTTTAAGCGCTGGATTGACTTTGGCGACGATCAACAGATACAACGCCGTTCCCATAAAGGCATACAAAATCGTCCAAACGATCCCAATGATCCCGCCAGGAGGGGCTAAAAATGGTTTTTCCATTTGCGCATACGTTCCGGCAATGTCCCCCGCAAACAAACTCGAGATGATTCCTGTTGCTTCAATGCCGATCACACAGACCAGCCAAATTAAAAATTTCATGTTCTCCACTCCTTCTTTTTTTCATGACTCGCTAGTTTCATCGTACCATCGAATCGAAAAAAAGCAGAATAGAACGCTTAAAAAAAGAAACGGCCGTGTGGACGTTTCTTTCTTATTAATGACTTTAGTTAGTTTCGTTCGCGTAGCGTACGAAACAAAAAAACCGCGCGTTTCTACGCGTGGACGAAATAGCTTTAGCGATAAAAGTTTAGCACATACCAGATGGAATTGTAAGTATCACATAGTCTTCACCCCGAAGTATCGACGAAAAGTGATTTATGGAAAGTTAAGAGTAAGTATTGGTCAGATATTAAGAAAATTGTGTGAGATGAAGGATGTTGAAATCATTGAAGCTCATGCCATGCCTGACCATATTCATATGTTAGTAAGAATACCACCAAAGATTAGTATTTCTAGTTTTATGGGCTACTTAAAAGGACGAAGTGCAACCTTAATCCATGAAAAACATGCGAATTTGAAATATAAGTATGGGAATAAAAGCTTTTGGTCCAAAGGATACTACGTGAGTACGGTTGGGTTAAATCAAAAAACAATCGAAAAATATATTCGAGAACAAGAAGCAGATGATCGAATAAGAGATAGTATAAGTAAACAAGAGTATGTAGATCCATTTAAATAGTTAAAGAGAGATAGGGCTGTGAGCGGTTGGTGGTCATTTAAAAAGCCCCTTTTAAGGGGCTAGCGAGTGGTGAGCCCTTCTAGGGCTGTTAAAAAGCCACCCGTTTCACGGGTGGATATTTATTCCTTTCGATTTATGCTGCTTGTTCCCCTTCTTGGGCTTCTTGCTTGACTAGGCCTGCGTCATAAGAACGAGCGAATGGGAAGTAGATCAAAAAGGCAACGCCTGCACATAAGAAAGCACAAACTGCGGCTTTCCAATCGCCTCCACTTCCAATAAATGCGCCGATGCCGATTGGAGAAGGCCATGGCATTTGGGCGATCATCGGTCGAATGATTTCCAATTCGATCGCAAAATAGGCAATCGATGCGGATGCCATCGGTGCTAAGAAAAAGGGAATCGCTAAGAAAGGATTATAAATCAAAGGAATCCCGAAAATCAACGGCTCGTTAATATTGAATAATGCTGGAATGATCGAAGCTTTTCCTAACACTCTTAATTGTTTTGATTTCGCCAGATAAACCAAGAATAAAGCGAGACCTAGCGTTGCCCCTGAACCACCGACGGTCACATACGCATTGTTAAACTCACCAGCTAATGCAAAATTGGCGCCCTCAGCATTGGCTGTCAAATTGCCTAAGGTGATTGGCGTCAATACAGAGAAAATGATATTTGCGCCATGAATCCCTACTAACCATAATGCACTGACTAAAAAGTAAATCACCATCAAACCTAACCAACTGTTGGTCAAATTGGTAACAAACCCAAAAGGTACCGCAATGATTTGGAAAATATCCGTTCCTGCTGCAACTAATGCGCCATTGATGATAAGAACCGTGAAGGCCACAACAAAGGCGGGAATCAATGCTGTAAAGGCACGGGCAACCCCTAATGGGACTTCTTCAGGCATTTTAATGACCCATTTTTTCGTCACACATAAACGGTACAACTGAACGGCCAACACCGCCATAATGATACCGGTAAATATCCCGGTCGTTCCTAAACGCTCCACCCCGTCGCCACCGATCGCCCAGCCATTGATGATAGCATTTTCTTGATCGGTGATCCGTGACATGTTGCCATCCACAATCATCAATTGTGGGATCGACATGAAAAAGGCAAACATCGATAGTAACGCCCCACTCATAGGCGCAAGATCCAACTCTTCTTCTTCCGCATAGATCTTGGTGTATTCATAGCCGAGAACGATACAAAAATATAAGGCCAAAAGTCCCATTGTCGTGCTGTTTGCCAGCATATACAATTCACTGACTCTGAAAAAAGTATTATTGAAGAAATCTTCTAAAAAGGTAAAGGTCTGCGGCAATACATTGATAACTAAAAACATCGAGCCAACGATCGTAAAAGGAATCGAAGCCATCCCAGCAGCCATGATGGCACGTACGATTTTGAACTGTGCCACTTTTCCTAACGGTCCCATGACGGCCGTTTCTAAGAGACTGAACAACTTGCTATTTGATTGTTCCATAATGTAACTACTTCCCTTCAATGAGTTTTTGGTATTCTTTAATATATCCATAATACGTATCTTTTTTGTGACGGATCTTATTCACAC
Source organism: Enterococcus sp. 4E1_DIV0656 (assembly GCF_002140695.1). Lineage (NCBI taxonomy): Bacteria > Bacillati > Bacillota > Bacilli > Lactobacillales > Enterococcaceae > Enterococcus > Enterococcus sp. 4E1_DIV0656. The sequence goes on from NZ_NGLF01000001.1 coordinate 689,347, forward strand.
GCTGCAAACATAGCGCAGCTAACGTTAGCCCCACACTAAGCCAGAGTGTAAGAATGCCTCGATTGTGCAGTGTATTATCAAGAAAAGGAAAAACGAATGAAAACAGAGGAGAGAAGAAACAAACGGCGCATAAAAGGAGATTCATCGTCAGTTGACAAAGATAAAACAAGCGCGTCCACCGCAGTTTTTCTGCTATTTGCTCTGAGTGGCTGCCATAAAGGCGCACGTATTCTCCAATTGCCGAAATAGCCAAAACCAACAGCGCCAGCGGAAGAATCAGGAGTAGGGCATTGCTGGCCATCGCAGCCAATAACCAATAAAGATTTGCAAAGAAAAACACTGCTAATACATACCTTAGAAATAAAAAGCGATTAAACCGAAAATTTTTTTCTGCCATTTTTTTCTGTTGTTCTTGATTGGTCATTTGTTCCCTTCCTTTCTACCGCTCTCGCTGGTATAACGCCAGCATTTCAATCGCCACTTCTCGCAAAGTCATCGTTGTCATTAGATGATCTTGTGCATGGACCATGATAATCTCCATGTCGATTTTTTCGCCGCTGGCGTATTCTTGTAATAAGCCCGTCTGTGCTTTATGGGCCTCTACTAGTGCTTCATTTGCTTGATCCAGTTTTGCTTGTGCTGCTTCAAAAGTTCCTTGGCGCATCTCTTGGAATGCTTCATGAACGATTGTCCGAGCATCCCCGCTGCTAAGAATGATTTGAAAAGCGGTCTCTTGTAATTTTTCTGATTCCATTGTTCTTTCTCCCTTACATGTGCTATATATGTGCTTCTAGGTGATACCCAATAAAACATTTCATAAAATGTTCAAAATCACCACTTGCTATGAGTGCATCTTTAAATGATTCAACTTCAATGATCGGTACTAACAGTTGGCTGATTTTGTTCAATTCTACTTGCCCCAATCGATCAGGGGAAAGCAAGAAAATCAGCTGGATCTGGTCATGCTCGTCATCCCATTTTATGCCTTGTTTTAGTATAGCAACGGCCGCATAATCATCATTGGTGATCGGTTCAATGGGGTGCGCCACCGCCAAATGATCCGAAAAGGCTACTGAGCTATAGGCTTCTCGTAAAGCAAGCTGCTTGCCTAGCGCTTCTTTCACTGAACGTTTTTCCAAGCCTTCAATTTTCGTCAGCAACTGATCCATAACAGTTGCTTTGTCAGTCTCTTCCTCTATCAGCAGAAAAAGTTCTGAGCGAAAGCTGGTCTCAATCAATTCCCGCTCCTTGTCAGATAAAGATTTCGGCTGTTGTTTCAGTATGCTACCATACTGTTTTTTGATTTTATACTGCTTCAACTGGCGATTGATTTTTTGGATATCTTTTTTATCTAAAAAAACACTGACGGTGACGATGGGGATATTTAGAACCACATCTGGTACTTTGATGGATGAAATGATCAAATCGATCCCTGCTAGTTTTTGTTCACTGATTTCGTAATAGCTGATCATATCTTCAATCACGATTTTTGAACCAAGTTCGTGTTCCAAACGATTTTTTAACATTTGCGAACTACCAATTCCTGTTGCACAGATCACTATGACCTTGGCTTTTTGTTGATTCGCTAAGCGTTCCATCGCAGCAGTTAAATGGATCGTCAAATAGGCAAGCTCTCCTTCGGTCACTCTATAGGGGGCAAAGAAGGGAACATCAGAAAAATGCCGAATCGTTAACTGAAAAAAGTCACTGTAATCTTTTTTGATGGTCTCTAGCAAAGGATTCTCCATACTCGTACCGTTATTCAATCGTTGCAATAAGGGGGTGATATGCATCATCAGCCCTTCTATCAACAGTGGATCTTCGACTAAGCAAAAGCCGGTTTCTTGATCGATTTTATGCAAAACAGCTAACAGCTGTTGTTTGACCTCGTTATCATCTAAATCGATCTGTTCACGGATAGTTTCGGAAACTAGTTTGTTTTTTAAGTGAATGGCGATATAAAAAGCCTCTTCTGGCGGCAAAGCAATGCCCATCTGTTGGCGAATCTTCTCAACGATCTCTATAGCCGACTGGTATTCTGCTTCTTGTTCCAATTCAGGATCCTGCGGATGCAGCTGGATCTCAAAGCCCGACTGCAGCCGTTTTATCGCTAAGCCTATATGCAGAACGATCGTATAGATCATAAAATCAGAGAGTTTCAAAAAGTATTTACGACAGGTGTCCAAGACGATGATCACGATCTCCTCGATCGCTATCCCCTCTAATAGATGTTTGTACATTGAGAATGCATAAAGATTGTCTTGCAGGCGATTCATGAAAAAGTAATTCATGATGAAATGCCGTAGACTGTTTTCAGATCCTTCGACATAAATGCCTTGGCTGGTTCGATGTTTCAACTCGATCGTGTAAGGCTTTAATAATTGCTTGATTTCAACGATATCATTCGAAATCGTCGAGCGTGAAACACATAGATCCGCTGCCAAATCATCAACAAAAACGGGCTTATGCCCAAATAACAATTGATTTAACAAAAAATATTGCCGGTCATTGGCTTCATTGATCGTGGTTAGATCGTCAGCTGTTGGCCTGAGATTGGTCTTCTCTGAATAAAACAGATCAAAGGAACGCTGGTCCGTGATGTTCAAGCGATACCCCTGTCCTTGCTTGGCACAAATTTGACCAATCTTATGGTTCTTCAGGATAAGTCCCAGACCTTGAACGTACTTGCGAGTAGTCCGATCCGAGACCCCCAGTTGATTTGCGATCTGTTTGCTACTAGTGTATGTGTTGCGGTTTTGGTAGAGCATCTTTAGCATGATGATTTCTTTTTTACTCAACATTATTCATCAACCTTTTTCATCAACCTATTTTCATCTAGCTACTTATTTGAACTGCTTTGAACTGCTATTTGATATTTTGTTCTACCACAGCAGCTAATTTTTCAATGCCCATCGGTATCGGAACATAGGCTTGGGGCGGAATATTTACGATGGGTCGTTGGTACTTGATGGCAGCTTTTTCAAGATTCGCAAAGTACATCTTAGTTTGAGGGCTGACTAAGTATAGGTCGTATTCATCTTTGGCGATCGTGGCTGCTCCTTGAGAGGCAGACGTTGCATCTAGTTCAATTTCTTTTCCTCGCTCTTTAAAATATTCCGTCGTTTTTTTTGCAATGACCGATGAAGACATACCGCCTGCACAGATGATTAATGCTTTTTTCATATAGTTTTCCTCCTTAACGAATACACTCATTTTCACTATCTATGTTCAGTAGCTGCTAAATAGTGGTGTAGTACTGATTTTCCTTACGTTGAATAAATCAGTTGCTCACCTGATTTAGCATGGCAATGGGTTGATAATGTCATCATAATAGATAGCGCTTTCTTTTTGAACACAAGGTGTTTCCTTATCGATGCGGAAGCAAATTAGATGCGTCTACTTGATTTTACAAGAATTCCCTTCAAAAAATGATCGAAAAAAAAGCTTTACCTGTCTTTTGTCCAAGTAAAGCTTTTTTAATCATACGCTCTTTGATTGTTCCTCTTCAAACTTCCGCCGTTCATTTTCTACATATTTGTATAACGAACCGTAGCGGCTGCGATAGCCTTTCTTCCATGGTTTCTCTTTGCCGCAAAAATGCAGCAGAACGGTATGTTCGATGACCCAATCCAAACTCCATTCCCCTAGGCTGATCGTCTCATACGTACGGTTTTTCCGTACATCATAGTTATAGAGCTGATCAGGAATCGCTAGCACCCGATCACCATATAACCCATTCAAAATATCTTGATCCGGCAAAAAGAGGTTCAAATGATTTTTCTCAATGAAGGCTGCGATTTCTGTTTCTTTGACCTCTTGCCGTAGCTGGTGCACATTCATCAGCAAGACACCTGAATTATAGTAGCCTTCTGACTCATAATTGCGCAAACGGACTTTATTGATGACCGTCGTCACTTCTGTCAGCTTGGAATGACTGGCAGCGGCATACAGAAAATCCCCTAACGTCAGCTCATACAAGGGGCGCAAATCATTGATGCACAAAATATCCGCATCCAGATACAGGATTTTTTCCACCTGCTGCGGCAAGTAATTTTGTGCCAACAATCGATAGTAGATTGATTCTGGGTAGCGGTCACTAACTGGTGCCGTTTTAAAGATCGAACCAGAACCGATGATGACGGGATGATAGGTCATCGCCAATTTTTGACAAAAGACCTCTAGCTCTGCACCTTGTCTCAATTCTTTTTCTTGTAAGACATAGACATCGAAAGATGCTGCTGTCGTATGGCGTTTGATTGAATATAACGTTGTTTTTAATTGTTCACTGAATCGATCATCAATCGCAAAAAGTAGATTCATGCTCTTGTTCACTCCTCTGTTACTGGATGCACTCGTTGGGCAAAAAATCGAACGCAGTTGCCCGCATCTTCTGTTCTTCTAGTATACCCGATTTTTAGTCATTCTTTCAGTGAAATAGCCTTTCCAGTGAAAACCATTCCTTGGAAACGCAAAAAAATGCTGCTCCATTCAATGAATGAAACAGCAAATGATCGATGATAAATGGTGACCTCCTAAAACAGATCAGCGAATCGTGGCAAAAGCTTTTGACCACAACAACAATTCATCCAGCATGTCATTGACACCTGCAGCCATGTGCGCACCGGGTTTGAAGGTACTGAAATTTTCAAAATCTGTGAAGAGATTGAAGGCTGGGTTAGTCCGCACGGTGGCAACTTTTTGTTCAGCTAAAACGTTACGCAATTGTTCAGCGGCACGAATCCCACCGCCAGAACCATAACTGACGATCCCAGCTGCTTTATCAAACCATTCTTCCCGTGCAGAGTCTACGGCATTTTTCAAGGAAGCCGCAAAACCGTGGTTGTATTCTTGTACGATGAAGATATAGCCATCTAACTCAGCGATTTTTTTGTTCCATGCCATGTTTGGCTCAGCCGTTCCCATAAACGGTAAATCAAATGCCTTTACATCAACGATCTCAAACTGATGCTCTGACCGTTGAGTAGCAATTTCTTGAATATATGCTCCGACTTGCGGACTTACGCGTCCTTCTCTTGTACTGCCTAAAATAATACCAAATTTCATGATTGGTTCCCCCTAAGTTTGTTTTCGTTTGTTTTTTTAACGATTGGCAAATGTGTCGGCCCAGTCCAGTAATTCCGTCAACATGTCGTTCATTCCCACAGTCATATGCTCGCCAGGAGTAAAGGTGGCAAAGTTTTCAAAATCAGTGAACAAGTTGAAGGCCGGATTGGTGCGCACCGTGGCTACTTTTTGTTCCGCCAAAATCAAGCGAACTTGCTCAGCGGCCCGAATACCCCCTGCTGAACCATAGCTGACGATTGCTGCTGCTTTGTTGAACCATTCCTCGCGGGCGCTGTCTAACGCATTTTTCAAGGAGGCCGATAGCCCATGATTGTATTCTTGTACGATGAAGATATAACCGTCTAATTCAGCGATTTTTTCATTCCACGCTTGGTTCGCTTCGCCTGTACCCATAAAGGGCAAGTCGTAGTCTTTGATATCAATGATTTCAAATGAGCGGTCGCTATGTGCTCGTGCTGTTTGTAAAACGTAATTGGCTACTTGCGGACTCACGCGGCCTTCTCTCGTGCTGCCAACGATGATTCCGATTTTTTGCGCTTTTTTCTTTTCCGGAGTGCGATACACCTCTTTAATTACTTCTTTTTCAATTATTTGTTCTTTTTTCCCAAATCCAAAGACCATTCTTTTGTACTCCTTTTATTGTGTTTTCTTTAACGATGGACTCAGCATACCAAACTTACTTTTAGTAAGTCAATCATTTTGCTTACTTTTTGTTAGAAAAAAATCTCAGCTACTTCCTCTTGACATTCGTTCGGCACCGAACTATAATCAACTCATCGATATCATTAGGTACCGAACAATAATTCAAAAGGAGTGTTCTCAATGAGTACAATGACCGATCACTTAATGAAACAGCTTCGTTTTATCAGCGAAGCCAGCAATGCTTTTATGAGTCAAAATAACCAACGCCTTTCTGGACAGCAACGCGTCCTAGCCGTTTTAAATTTAGAAGATGGCTTGGTGCAAAATTACCTCGCAGAAGTTTTAGATTTACGGCCAAGTTCCTTGGCAGAACTATTGAAGAAAATGGAAAGCAGTGGGGATATCCAACGCAAAGAAGATGCAGCCGACAAAAGGATCAAACGAATCTTTCTGACAGAGACTGGACGAAAAAAAGCAGAAAAATTACTGGCACAAAAAGAAGCCGCCAGCAGTCAAACGTTTTTTGCTGGGTTAACAGAGGAAGAACAAACCGAATTTGCCCGTCTGCTTGAAAACATCGCCGCTGGGTGGGAAGCTGACTTTCAGCAACAGACGCAACGCTTTATTGACCCGATGGATCGTCTACAAGCTATGCAGGAGATCCGGGAACAGATGATGAAGCAATGGGGTGGAAATTGGCAGGAAATGACGAATGACGATCGCCGAAAAATGAAGCAACAAATGAAAGATACTTGGCAAGATATGGGCGCTGACGAGCGGCGTCAAATGAAAAAGCAGATCAAAGAAGCCATGCGGCAAATGCCATTTCCTGGACACCGCGGCATGTTTGGCAATCGGCCATTTGGGCCATTTGAACCATTTGATAGTAGCGAGGCGAATGATCCACGGGACACATGGGGAAAAGGCAACTTTTTTGATGCCTACGGGTTTGGACAAGACCGCAAAGCAAGACCTGATTCCGCTTCTAAAGACGAAGCAGCCGAAGATGATTGGCAGGATTTCTAATAGCACCTAATGAAAAAGAAAAAGCTGCAGGACATCTTGCTTGTAGCGGAGGAAAACGAATGGAAACAACGACACCAACAGTGAACAAAAACAAATTTAAAATGAAAGACTTTATCCACCTGATCGTCAGTGTCAATCCCAAGAAAGGCTTGTTTCTTTTAGGGATGCTCTTTAGCCTGATCACGAGTGCCGCCAGTTTGGTCGTGCCGCAGCTGACGAAAACGCTAGTCGATGCCAGCGGCACCCCCACGTTCAGCACCTCCATGCTGGTCGTTTTGATCCTAGCCTTTGTGCTGCAATTAGGCGTAGGCACTTTAGGCGGCTTTCTCTTGCGCTATGTGGGAGAAAGTGCCGTGAAAACGTTGCGGGAACGTCTTTGGAAACATCTGCTGCATTTGCCAGTCAGCTATTTTGATGACCATAAGTCGGGGGAAAGCAGTTCGCGACTCGTTAATGATACTTCCGTGATCAAAGAACTAGTCACCTCGCAATTTCCCAGCTTTGTCACTGGCTTGATCCAATTGGTTGGTTCGATGATCATCTTGTTTTTGATGGATTGGAAGATGGCGGCGATCATGTTCAGTGCGGTGCCTTTGATCACCTTGATCATGTGGCCGATCGGCAAGATCATGTCGAAACTAGGACGCCAACTACAAGCAGCGACTGCCGATTTCAATGCGGATGCCAGCGAAAAACTCTCAGAGATCCGTTTGATCAAAGCCAGCAACGGAGAAGCTAGTGAACAAGAAAACGGTCGGCGCAACATTGGGGCAATCTTTACCCTCGGGGTCAAGGATGCGAAAGTTAGTGCGATTTTGCAGCCAATCATGACGACGGCAATGCTGGGATTACTCGTAGGAATCCTCGGTTATGGCGCGATCCGTGTCCAAGCCGGCACCTTGACGAGTGGCGCATTGATCGCTTTTCTACTGTATCTCTTTAATATTATTGCGCCTGTGACTACGTTTGCGATGTTCTTTTCACAAGTCCAAAAAGCGATGGGTGCTACGGAACGGATCCAAGAAATTTTGGATACGCCGCTGGAACCAATTCAGGCAGCACCCAAAGCCGCTATCGACGGCGCAGTCCTACGGGCAGAACAGATCGATTTCAGTTACGATCCCAAACGGCCGATTTTGCAAAACATTTCTTTTGAAGCCAAACCCAACACCGTGATTGCTTTTGCGGGACCAAGCGGCGGCGGAAAATCCACGATCTTCGCTTTACTGGAACGCTTTTATGAACCCACCAGCGGGCGCTTGCTGATTGGTGAACAGCCGATAGCTGACATTGATCTGCAGGACTGGCGGGCACAGATCGGCTATGTTTCCCAAGACAGTGCGGTCTTTGCCGGTACGATTCGGGAAAACTTGCAATACGGATTAAGCCGAACACTGTCAGAGGAGGAATTGTGGCAAGGACTGGCATTGGCTTATGCCGATCAGTTCGTCCAAGAGTTCCCCGAAAAACTAGAAACACAAATCGGCGAACGCGGCGTCAAACTATCTGGCGGGCAAAAACAACGGATCGCCATCGCACGAGCATTCTTGCGAGACCCCAAGCTGCTGATGCTCGATGAAGCGACCGCCAGCCTAGATTCTCAGTCGGAAGAAAAGGTCCAGCGGGCGTTGGATCATCTAATGGAAGGGCGCACGACATTAGTGATCGCCCATCGCTTGTCGACCATCGTGGATGCCGATCAAATCTACTTTATAGAAAAAGGTACCATTACCGGTCAAGGTACCCATGCAGAATTGATCAACAATCACCCGCTTTATGCTGCCTACGTGAATGAACAAATGATCAATTAAAGAATAAAAACTAGAAAAAAAACTGCTTATTGATGGATAAGCAGTTTTTTTCTATTAGCCAACGGCTGAATGTTGCTTCTCTTCACGCGCCACAGGCACTTGATTCCCTCGCTGTAATTCTTTCAGCACCTGGTTTTCTGCCCGCAAAAAATCCCGTTCGCTTTGGGCAGTAGCAAGCTTTCCTTGATAGACCAAGACTTCTTCTTGGTAGGTTTTGGCGGTCTTTTGGACTTCTTCTTCTAACTGATCGATTTTATGGGTCAATTCTTGATTGATCTGTTCATATTTTAGGTAAAGCTTTTGGGCATTTTCGATATTCGTTTGTTCCAAATTCGCTTTGCTGGATACTCGGGTAGCCAAATAAGTAAGTACACCAGTAATGAGTGACGGCAAGACAACTGTTACGATCGATGTATCCATGATCCTCCCCCATTCTTTTTGATACGATTCATATCATCTGTTTCCAGTATAAAAGATACGATTCGTATCGTCAACTGATGTGATATTTTTTATATCAAATAATACAAAAATAGATACAAATTATATCCAACGTGCTATACTACAAAAAAGGAGGCGATCACTCATGCTTGGCGAACGGCTAAGAACACTCAGACTACGAACCAACCAAACCCAACAGCAGATCGCAGATCAGCTAGGGATCACCCGCGCAGCGTATTCGCATTTCGAAAATGATCGTAACGAACCCGATGGCGAGACCATCGTCAAACTCGCGGAGATTTTTCAAGTATCCACCGATTTTTTATTAGGCAGACAAGTCCCGGCAGGCTTTACGCCGCCCTCTGCAAAAGTTCAAACCGTTGCGGCCCATATTGATGATGACGTCACCGATGAGCAGATGGAAGATATCCTCAGCTACATTGAATTTATAAAACAGCGGCACGCCCAAAAGGAATGATGGAAATGGATAAAGTAGAAGAACTGATGGCCGCCTACCCAGACTTGCACTTTATTTTCGATAAAAATATGCCTGATGGTCAGCAAGGATTGTACATCGATCACCATATTTACTTGAACCCTGACCAATCACAAGAAGACCTCTTGAGCACCATCGGTGAAGAAATCGGTCATTATTTGACCAGTGCTGGCGACATTACCGCCCAAGACACCAACGAAAAACGCAAACAAGAACGCAAAGCCCGTGACATTGGTTCTGCGATCGTGGTCACGCCCTATGATATCATCGCTTGTTTTGAAGAAGGCTGCAAAACGTTGGCGGCATGCGCTGATTTTTTAGGTGTCCCCCCACAAACCTTCAAAGACGCAGTCACCTATTATGCTCGCCGCTTTGACGGTATCAAAACCGAAGAAAACTATACCTTGTTTTTCCATATCGACGGCACGATTGAAGTTGTCAAAACCTTTGGCAATCAAGGTTAAGCCTTTTTTGCACAAAAACAGACGTTCCTTTCCTGCTGCTAAATTCAGCGTTGACGGAACGTCTGTTTTTTATCCTTGCATGTTGACCCGCATCAATACGCGGTTCGGTCGATAGTTTTCTGAGGATTGATGAACCAGCGCGCCTTCCTCAAAACGATACAAATTGTATCCATAGCGTTCTTCAAAACGGACCATCCCCTCGCCTTCATCTTCCCCGACAAACGACATACTTGCCACAGTATAGTAAGGAATCCCTGCGATCGTTCCCGTAAATGCATGATGGGTATGTCCACTGAGAATACAAGAGATCTGATACTGCTGCAATAATGCCACCAAACGATTGGCACCGGCCCATGCCGGCGTGCTTGCTTGATAAGGCAACAAATGATGGTGCGTCACAAAGATGATCTTTTTCTCTTTGAGCTGCGCCAGCGTGGCTTGCAGCCATTCAAACTGTCGCTCATCTACGATACCGTCGGCATAGCCGTAACAGGAATTATCGAAAGTCACGACCGCCAATGTCTCCGTTTCATAGACTTGATTAAAAGGTGTATCACTGGCCGTTTCTACTGACTTGCCTTGCCAGCCTTGGCGAAAATGCCGTTTAATATCATGATTGCCTAGCGTTACTACGATCGGCACTGAGCCAAAGGCTTTTTCTAGATAATGCTTCAAAGAGGCATAATCGGCAGGCGCGCCATCTTCGGTCAAATCACCGCTGATCACCACCAAATCAATCGCCCCTCGCGCCTTGGCATCTTGGATACACTCTTCAAGAGGAATCAAGGGATTTTGCATAGCTGCCAGCATTCCTTGATACCCTTCTTCACAAGGCAGGTAACTTTCTCGAAAATGGATATCTGATATATGCAATACATTCATAGGTTTATCTCAATTTCTTTCTGATGATTCCAGTCAACTGGTCTAATAAGAAGACGGTCACAACGACGCCCAACAAAATAATACTTACCTTGCTCCAGGTTCTGGTTTGAATAGCAAAAATCAATGGTGCACCGATCCCGCCGGCACCGACTAACCCTAACGTTGCCGCACTGCGGACCGCAATTTCAAAATGATTCAACGCAAAGGAACTATAGATGGGTGCTAAATAAGGAACCCGCACGAAAAACATCGTTTGCCAAAAGTTGGCACCGACTGCTTGCATCTCTTCCGTCAAGCGCTCATCCATGGCTTCCATTTCTTCCGTGAACAGCTTGCCCAGCATACCGATCTGGTGGACACCGATCGCCATAACCCCAGCGAAAGGTCCCGGACCTACCACACGGACAAAAATAATCGCATAAACTAGCTCTGGAAATGCCCGCAAGATATTGCAGATCATTTTGCCGATCTTCGCGACCCACGGCGCAGAAGACCATAGGTTGGCGGCACTCAGCAAGGTCACCGGTATCGCGCAGACTGTTGCGATCATCGTTCCTAGACAAGCGATCCCGATCGTCAGTAACAATAAGCTCCACAGATCCTCCCCGCTACCGTCGTAAAAGAAAGACCAGTCTGGCTGACTCAGCCCTTGCAGGACATCTCTTCCCATCGCTAAGGAAAAAGTACTCAATCCGGAATAATCCAGCGTCGCTGCGGATAATGCCAGTAAGATAGCAAAGAGTCCCCATAACAGCCAAGTCGTTTTCTTCACTTCTCTGATCATCATAGGAATGACCTCCTTACCCGCTCACTTAGAAAATCAACGATCGCTACCGTTAACAAAATCGTCAAGATAATGATCGAGACCCGTTCATAATTCAACAATGCCAATGAGGCGTTCAAGATGACCCCGATCCCGCCGGCACCAACATATCCTAACACCGTCGAAGCTCGAACATTGACTTCAAAGGCATAAAAAGTATAGCTGGCAAACTGGCTGATGACTTGAGGTATGATCGCCCAAACAGTCACTTGAAATTTATTTGCCCCTACCGCCGCCGCTGCTTCGATTGGCGCAAAATCAATGGTTTCGATCGCTTGGAACATCAGCTGTGAAACCATCCCAAAGGTAAAGACCGCGATGGTCAAAACACCAGTGGCTTCACCGATCCCAAAAATCGCTACGAACAATGCCGCCAACAATAAATTGGGGATCGTCCGCACCAGACCTAAGAGAAAACGCATCGGCACAGAGACCCACCGGCTTTCTGTCACGACTGTCGTCGCCAACAGACTCACCGGTATCGCTGCGACTACTCCTAAAACGGTGCCTAAAAAGGACATCTGCAATGTCTTGATCAAGGGCATCATCAGTTGTGGTAAATAACTAAAATCCGGATGCAAAAAGCGAGCCATGAAAGCCGTCATCTGGCTTCGATTCGACCACACTTGGGCAAAATCAGCCCCCGTGATCCAGGCACTGCTTTGAAAAAAGAGCAGCAATAAAAGAATCAGCAGCAGGTGTTTGTACCAATTAAAATGAACTGTTTCTTTCAGTTTCATCGATTTCTCCTGCCTTTTCTTCAAAAATTGCTTTCCCATAGATTTGTTCTAAACGCTGATCCGTCAAAGCGGCTGCGTTGCCGTCAAAAACGATTGCACCTGCTTTTAAGGCAATGATCCTTGTCGCATACTGACGAGCCAAGGGAATCGAATGCAGATTGATGACAATCGTTTTGCCCATTTCTTGATTGATCTTCTTCAGATCCTCCATCACTTTCTCTGTCGTGATGGGATCTAGCGATGCCACGGGTTCATCTGCTAAAATCACTGGTGCTTGTTGGACCAAGGCACGGGCGATGGATACCCGCTGCTGTTGCCCACCACTCAACTGGTCGCTTCTCGTTTGCAGTTTGTCTGACAAGCCGACAGTCGCTAGTGCTTCTTTCGTTCTTTCGTAGTCTTCTTTCGTAAACAACCCTAAAATACTTTTCCATGTCCCGTAATACCCCAAACGACCAGATAGCACATTCTTTTGGACAGTACTACGTTTGACCAAATTGAAGCTTTGGGAGATCAATCCGATTTGTCGGCGAATCAAGCGCAATTCTTTTTTATTGGCTTTCGTGACTGATTTGCCATCTACCCGGATATCTCCTTCAGTGATTGGCACTAAGCGATTGATCGAGCGCAAAAAGGTACTCTTACCAGCACCGCTCAAACCAATGATTGCCACAAATTCTCCTTGTTCAATCGTTACATCTATGTTCTGTAATCCTTTGACCCCATTCGGGTAGACTTTGGATACATTCTCAAAAGTTATCATCTGTCTTCTCCATTATGTAGGGACCGCGGCAAAGTTTCCCCAATCGGTCACGGTCTATCTCACTAAAAAATGCACTGATACTGCGTATTCCACCTATTCCCCTAGTAAATCGCTGCACATCTCCGTGTCCCGTTATCCTTCTACCGCAATCCCTGATTTTTTACTCTGCTGCTCGTTTAGTATAGTCGCGAATGGTATCGTAAGCAGAATCAGCTGCTTCTTCATACCCTTGGTGTCCCCACAAGCTCATTGCTTCGGCGCCTTCTTCATCGTCTGCCATATTCAAGAACACTTCTTTGATCTGCTCTTTTAGTTCAGCATCCATCGTCGGTTGAACGGCAATGGCGTCATTCGGGATGTCCCCTTCGGTTAAGTAAAGAACTTTTAGATCTTCGAATAAATCGTTATCTGGGAAGCTTGACGCAAAGACATTCCGTGCCCCTTGAAACACAAAGGCGGCATCCATCTGACCATTCAAGACTGCAGTGATCTCACTTGGAATATCGTTCACCGTCGTTAATGTAGCATCCGTCGTTGGATCAACTCCTGCATCTTTCAACTCGGCAACTGGGTAAATATAGCCGCTGGCAGAGTTCGGACTCAATGTAGCGATTTTTTTCCCTTTTAAGTCCGTCAATTCTGTCATATCGCTATCCGCACGTACCAAGATCTCCCCTTTGAAGGTATTGGTTTTTTCGCCTTCTAATGGCAAGCCGGTCTCTGGATCATAGGCACCTAATTGAGAAGTCAAAATCGCTTCTGCTGCATCCATATCTTTGGCTTGAACATAAGCGGCTGGCGGCATGATCCCTAAATCAACTTGTCCAGAAGCCATCGCTTCTACGATCGTCGAATAATCCGTTGCTAACGTTACTTCTACTTCACGGTCTAATTTTTTTGATAAATACTCAGCAAACGGTTTTGCTTTGGCTTGCATCGAGCCGTCATTATTGGTCGGTACGAATTGTACCACCAGCTTTTCTTTTTCGGCTGCGGCACTGCTGTCGCTGCTGCTCCCATTCCCACAGCCGGTCAATGCTGCAACTAACGCAATTCCTAACATCCCTTTAACAATTCGTTTCAATGGCATTTTTTCTCCTCCTAATGGTTTGAAGCTTTCTTACATTCAAATCATACCAAGTATCCCTTCAAAATGAAGTGACACATGTCCTATTTTACCTTATTTTTACATACAATTTACATTAGTTTTTATTTATCGTTCGTGTTGAGTCAAAAGGGGAACTAAGCTATACTTAAAGAAAACCATTCAGGAGTGGCTGATTCCCATGAAAAAAATCGATGATACCGCACGCCTCAGTAATTACATTGACACATACGATCTGCAATCTTATATGGACAATGATTTGTTAGCGATGGCCACTTTGCATTCCTTTGAAAAAGAAGAGCACCTGATTCGAACGGGCACGCCTTCTGAATACTTGTATTTTCTCGTGGAAGGAACCGTGATGGTCTATTCCTTCTCTTCGGATACCCAAACGATTTGTATTGATTACGCCAAGCCGGCTGCACCTTTAGGGGAAGCTTCCTCTTTATGGGAACTCTTGCCGAAAAGCAGTGTCAAAGCCGCTTCTGCTTGCGTCTGCGTCTGCATCCCTTTGAATCGCTACCGCAGCACCTTGCAACAAGACGTCCGCTTTTTGCAAACCATCTGTCAGTTGCTCAGTTCCCGCTTGAATTCGGGGATCAACTTAGCGAATTCATTGACGGAACCTGTAGAGACACGGTTGGCCAAATTTATTCTTGCGCATCAAGAAAACCAACACTTTTCCTTTCAGTTAACCACCTGTGCCGCAATCTTGAATGTCAGCTATCGCCACCTGCTGCGAACCTTTACCAGCTTTCGTGAAGACAAGCTGATCGAAAAACAAAAACAGGGCTATGCAATTCTCGATTTCCCCGCTTTAGAGTCGCTTGCCGAAAATTTAAGCCATGTATAAGGAGCAGCCCATAAGAATGTTCGGATTTTCCCTGAGTACGCGTTCCTGCTGTTGGTCTTGCCCTTAACTAGCGCTGTGACAAGCATTCTCCACCGAAGAAGGCAAGCGAGACCGGCAACTGCGCCTTATTTTCTTACAAAAAACCCGATCCTTGCTGATATTCAGTCGAGGATCGGGTTTCTTTTGCTTATTTTACGATGGCTAAGAAGTCTTCTCCTTGCAAGACATCGGTTTGATTCATATCCATCACATCTAAATATTGCGGCGTATTCGTCACAACGATTGGTGTAATCGTGGATAAGCCGGCAGCTTTGATCGTATCTAGATCAAACTTCACCAACAAATCACCGCGTTTGACTTGATCGTCTTGTTTAACAAAGACCTCAAAGCCTTTGCCATCTAGTTCCACGGTATCCATACCAATATGCATCAAGACTTCTGCTCCATCCGTAGTGGTCAAACCAACAGCATGGCCGGTAGGAAAGAGCGTCGTGATGGTGCCATCTGCCGGCGCATACAAAGCCCCGACGGTCGGTTCGATGGCGATGCCTTTTCCTAATGCACCAGAAGAAAAGACTTGGTCTTTGACTTCTGCTAAGGGAACCACTTTGCCTTCTAACGGACTACTGAGGATCACTCGTTCTTTAGACGAACTATCTGTGGGTGCTGCTGGCTCTTTTGCTGGTGCTGCACTGGCTTCGGTTGCTGGCTGATCTTCAAAACGTAAGAAGAAGGTCAAGACAAACGCGGCGCCAAAAGCGATAGCCGTTCCGATTGAAGCTGCGATCAGACCACTTAGATCTTTCGTATCTTGTGGGATAAAGGAAGGAAGACTTAGTAAGCTGACTAACCCAAAGGTATAGTTTTCGACTTGGCTGAAGCCGATGAAGGCTCCCCCGATGGCACCACTGATACACGCGGCGATAAATGGTTTTTTCAATGGCAAGGTTACCCCATACACCGTCGGTTCTGTGATCCCAAAAATTGAGGTGATCGTTGAAGAAAGGGCCAAGCCTTTCAATTTCACATTTTTTGTCATAAAGAACACTGCTAGCGCTGCACCACCTTGAGAAAGGACAGCTGGCAACAGCATTGGTACCATGGTATCGACACCGGTTTGACTGAGATTCAACATGATGATCGGCACAAAGCCCCAGTGCATGCCAAACATCACAAAGACTTGCCATAAACCACCCATAACAGCACCAGCGATCAGTGGGCTGAAGTGGTAAATGCTGTCGTAAGCACTACCTAACAAGTTTCCTAAAATCGTTCCTAGTGGACCGACGACAATAAAGGTCAATGGCGCCATGATCAAGAAGACCGCTAAAGGTACACAGATGATCTGTAAGAAGCTAGGAATGACTTTTTTAAAGAAACGCTCCACATAGCTTTGTAAAAAGACCGCTAAAATAATCGGAATGACTGAAGACGTATAAGCACTAGCACCAATAATGACCGGTAGGCCTAAGAAACTCAAGGTTTGTCCAGCCAAAGCGGTAATGTCTGGATGAACCAACGCCATCGCTAAGGAAACCGCTAGAAATTCATTGGTGCGAAACTTTTTCGCTGCAGTAAAAGCCAACATCACTGGTAAATAGGTAAACAACCCATCGGCAATCGCATACAATACGGTGTAGACCCCAGAATCAGCTGCTAACCAATTCAAGGTGACTGCCAGCGTCAAGAATCCTTTTAAGACCCCGGCACCTGCCATTGCGCCTAAAAACGGCGTGAAGATCGACGAAATAATATCCACCAGTTGATTCAACAGGTTGCCTTTGTCGCCTTTGCTGTCTGCTTCACCATCGAAGTTCGCTACTCCATTCAATTCACGGTAAACGTCGCTGACATGACTGCCGATCACCACTTGGTATTGTCCGCCGCTTTGAACGACTTGGATCACGTCGTCGTCTTGATTCAAGCGTGCCGTATCCGCTTTGTTCTCATCTTTTAATTTGAAACGCAAGCGGGTCGCACAATGCACCACGCTATTGACATTTTCTTTGCCGCCCACCGCATCGAGGACGCGAACGGCAATTTCTTTATTTGAACTCATTTTTTCAACACTCCTTTTTTAATAAAAAAACCCAGATTGAAAAAACGACCGTCCAACGAGTCTTTTCCTCGCTGACTGTTGTCTTTTCAATCTGGGTATTGCCTGCCTGACAGTAACAATCCGTTAATGATTGAATGTTAATTGGTTTGATCATTGACGACACGTTCGATATGGATCGTTAAGTAGATCATTTCTGATTCACCGATCGATTTGTCGTAGGTTTTGATCAAATATTCGTTGATCCGTTGAACCGTTTGAAACGCTTTAGGGTACTTCGATTGCACAAGGGCAAATAAAAATTCATCTTTTTCCCCCGAAAGTTCATCGCTTAAATAGCGCTGCGCAAAATACTGTAAATGCGTGGTGATCCGTTGATAGTTCAAGGAATCTGGGTTAAAGACTCGTCCATAAAAACGACTGATGATCGCCAATACGTCACGAACGATCTCTACCGCTTGCATCGTGGTTTCCATCGTACCATTTGCTTGTTCGCTATTGACGATATGAAAGGCGATAAAGCCAATTTCCGATTCCGGCAATGAAATCCCGAAGACTTTTTCAAAATAAGCAACGGCATCTGCTGCAACCGCATACTCTTTCGGATAAAATTTGCGGGTCTCAAACAACAATGGATTCGGCAGCTCAATGCCTTCACGTGCCCGAACTAGCGCATAATGGATATGATCGGTCAGTGTCAAATAAATATTTGGCGACAGCTCGATCCCCAATGACGCTTCTGCATCATCCACCACTTGCTTGACGGCTTCGACTTCTTCCACAGGAATGTCTGAAAACAATTGCTGAAACTGATTTGCGGTAAACGTATCCTTTAACACAAATTCTTTTTCGACAAAGGCTTCATCCACTGGATCGCCGACCTTCTTCTTAAACGCAATGCCACGACCCATATAGATCACTTCCTGACCGGCATCATTGGTCGAGATGACGACATTATTATTTAATATTTTCCCAATAACCATCGTTTTCCCTCACTCCAAAATAAAAAAACCTAGAATCTCCCCATTAGCGCGCTACGGTCAATTCTGGTTTTGCCTGCCGAACAGTAACAATCCTTGTAACTGAAAGAATAATAACACACCCCTGTGGCAGATGCAACCCTTTTCAATCAGAATTTCTGCAACGTGCTTTTCCTTTGTTATACCATTGAACAATTCTCCTTGCAACATCCTTCACTATCTAAATTGAGTTGTTTTTTAATAAAAAAAGGAACGGCTCAGCTGCAGCCATTCCTGATGTATCAGAGTTGCTTTCTTTGCTGTCCCATGCGCCGCTCTTTCATAGCCGTGCCTAACGTACCATAGGTGAAGACCGCGATCCCTAGCCAAATAAACGCAAAGGCGGAAAATTGGGCCAGTGAATAGGTTTCGTGAAACAAAAAGATGGCCAACAAAAGCATGATCGTCGGGTTGACGTATTGAATAAACCCAAGCGTAATGTAAGAAACATTTTTCGCGGCTTCCGCAAACAGCAACAGCGGAATAGCCGTCACGATCCCGGCACCCATCAATAAGAGATTGGTTTGCAAGGGATAATTCATAAAGCCGACGGTTGAAAATCCTAAAATATACACGAGCGCAAAGGGGAAAATCACCATCGTTTCGATCGTTAACCCAGTAACCGAACTAATGGGGATCCTTTTTTTGATCAAGCCATACGTACTAAAGGAAAAGGCCATGATCAGTGAGGCATAAGGAATCGTTCCTGTTTGGATCGATAATAAGATCACCCCGATACTTGCCAGCAGACACGCCAGCATGCCAGTACGACTAAGACGTTCTTTCAAAAAAACGGTTGCTAACAAGACATTGACTAGCGGATTGATATAATAGCCTAAGCTGGCTTGCATCACATGGCCCGCACTCACCGCAAAGATAAAGGTGAACCAGTTGATGGAGATCAGCACAGAAGCTAAAACGATCAGTCCAGCAAACACTTTGTTCTTCCACAGCAGACGCGCTTCTTGTAAAAATTGCTTTTTCTTCCCGGAAAGCAAAATAAACAGCACCATAAAAACAAAGGACCACACGATTCGGTAGCACATCGTTGCTAATGGCGAAACCCCAACGATTATTTTCCAATATAGTGTGACCAAGCCCCACAAGACATAGGCAGACAACCCAAAATAAACGCCTTTATTCTTCATTTTCTCCCTGATTTTTTTCCATGAAAACAAGTCTTTCCTGAAAAAAAATACTCCTCCTAAACCATAAGTTATCTTATTATATCGAATTTTTTGGTTTTTCATAGAGTTTCATGAAATAAATCAAGAAAAGCACCCTTCAAAGAAAGGTGCCCCTCTTTATTCCAGCGGTTCCTCCGCACCTTCCAGCCACACGGCTTCTGGTTTCTGATCACGAATCAAAAATAGCCCCGTTGCAAACAGCAGACCAGAAGCGATCGTCATCAATAAGAAAGAAACATTCATCCCGTGAAGCAGTGCACTCGTCCCCGTTAAGGTCGTGCTGTTTTGCGCCACACTATTCATGATCCCGACAAATAATGCTGTCCCGATAGCGCCTGCCACCGTCCGCAAAGAAGTCAATAATGCTGTTCCATGCGCCGTCAACTGCGGCGGAATATTTTTATTTCCCCACGTCACGAAGGGCATCAACAAACAGCCTGTGGCGGCACAGCGCAGCATGTTCAAGACCACTGCTACCCAAATACCCGTGTGTATATGGATGAAATACATGCCGATGTTGCTCAAGACCAGTGAGCCGCCGCCGAAAATCGTCAACAGACGGATGCCGACTTTGTCATAGATTCGTCCAGCCACCGGACTTAAAAAAGCCGAGACTAGGGAACCTGGCAAAACGACTAATCCTGAGATCGTCGCTGATTTGCCTAAAATCGACTGCACATAAAGCGGCATCAGCATCGCCGAACCCATCAAGACCAAGTAAAGCATGATACTGCCAAAGACACTGATGGCATACTCTTTTGTTTTTAAGACCCGCAGATCCAAAAATGGGGTTTCTGCTCTTAATTGACGGAAGACAAAGAAGATCCCTGCTATTAAACCGATCGCTAAGGTTCCTAAAACCGGCAAGCTGAAAAAGCCATAGCTGCCGATGTTTCCAAAGCCTAAAGTGATCCCACCAAAGGCGAAGGCACTCAAAACAAAAGAGGTCTGATCAAATTTGCTGTTGCTTACTGGCAACACATCATCAAAAACCTTTATGGCCCAAATCAATGAGATCAAAACAATCACGGCAACGATATAAAAAATCGCATGCCAGTTCAAGCGGTCCACGATCAGCCCAGCGATCGTCGGTGCGATCACAGGTGCCGCGGTGATTGAGAGTCCATACCAGCCCATCACGACACCGATGCGATTGATCGGATAAATCGATAAGAGGATCACTTGTGCCATCGCGGTCAAGATTCCATTGCCTACGGCCTGCAAAATACGAGCAAGCATCATGACTAGAAAATTGGGCGCTGTGGCACAAAGCAGCAAACCCACCAGAGCGATTCCTAATGCAGCGAGATAGAGCTTTTTGGTTGGCACACGATTCATAAGATAT
Source organism: Enterococcus sp. 4E1_DIV0656 (assembly GCF_002140695.1). NCBI lineage: Bacteria > Bacillati > Bacillota > Bacilli > Lactobacillales > Enterococcaceae > Enterococcus > Enterococcus sp. 4E1_DIV0656. Next base: position 710,082 of record NZ_NGLF01000001.1, read on the forward strand.
GCCGTCAAGGGCATAACGATCGCCATTGCCAAAGAATACCCGCTAGTCAGCCATTGGCCCGTAGTGACGGAAATCTGCAAGTCATTGACGATGGCGGGTAAAGCCGTCGTCAATGCGGTCGCCAACATGGATACGGCAATACATGTAATCATTAAATTAATAAAAATCAGCGTCCGCTGACGTTCCGTTCGTTGGACTGTTTCACTCAATCAACGTCCGCCTCCTTCTCAAGATAAAACTGTTCGATTTTTGCTAAGGCTTGACCAAAGGCTTGTTTTTCTTCTGCCGTCAAATAGGTCAGCATTTCTTGGTGCGCCTTGCTGCGTTTTTCTTTCATTCGCTGTGCCTCTTCCTTGCCTGCTTCTGTCAGCGAAATCAAATGACTGCGTTTATCTTTCGGATCGACTTCTTTTTGGATCAGCCCTTTTTCAGCCAGTTTCTTTAGTAGTTCGCCAGTGGATGTCGAACGAATCGCTAAATACGCGGCGAGATCTTTTTGGGTCAACGTGCCTTTTTCGTCCAATACCAGTAAGCAATTGAACTGCCCCCGTCCCGGCATAAAGCGTCCATACTTTTGTTCCGCATACCGCCGATTTAATTTATACACTTCAAACAATCGTTCCACGATTTCTTGTTCGGAAACCATCGATCTTCAGCTCCTTTCGCCTCTTCACTATTTAGATAGGTACCTAGTTAAAAGTCCGTTCTCCATTTTACATAGGTACCTATCTATTGTCAAGAAAGGATTGACATTGAGAGCGGGTACAGCAACCAAAAACGAAAAAAGCATTGAAACTTACGCTTCAATACTTTCCTCGTGGTTCTTTTTCTCCGCAAACTCTGCCAGCAGTTGCCGAACTTCATCCGTTGATTTGGTATTCATCAATTTTGCCCGCAAATCACTGGCTCCTGGGAAGCCTTTGACATAGATTTTAAAGAAACGATGCAATCCTGCGATCGAGCGTGGCACCATTTTGGCGTAATGATCCTGCAAGTCTAATTGCAGCTGTAGCAAGCCTAATAGCTCTTCTGAGGTATGCTCTTTCGGTTCTTTTTCAAAGGCATAGGGATTCTTGAAAATACCCCGACCGATCATGATTCCGTCTACGCCATATTTTTCTGCTAGCTCTAAACCTTTGGTACGATCAGGGATATCGCCGTTGATCGTCAGCTTCGTTTGTGGGGCGATTCGGTCCCGCAAGGCCACCACTTCAGGAATCAATTCCCAATGGGCATCGACCTTGCTCATTTCTTTGCGGGTTCGTAAATGGATCGAAAGGTTAGCGATATCTTGTTGCAGGACATGGGTCAACCAGGCTTCCATTTCCCCTAGTTCGGTATAGCCCAAACGCGTCTTGACGCTGACCGGCAAGCCGCCAGCTTTGGCTGCTTGGATCAGCTCAGCAGCAACTTCTGGTCGCAAGATTAAGCCGCTGCCTTTGCCTCGTCCGGCAACGTTTGGCACTGGACAGCCCATATTTAAGTCAATCCCTTTAAAGCCCATCTCGGCTAATCCGATACTCATTTCACGGAAATACTCTGGCTTGTCTCCCCAAATGTGGGCTACCATCGGTTGCTCATCTTCGGTGAAGACTAAACGTCCACGCACACTGTCGCGTCCTTCTGGATGACAGTAACTATCGGAGTTGGTAAATTCCGTAAAGAAAACATCTGGTGCGCCGGCAGCTTGAACGACATGCCGAAAAACGACATCGGTGACATCTTCCATTGGTGCTAGAATAAAAAAAGGCTTCGGCAATTCAGCCCAAAAATTTGTTGTCATGATTTACGCTCCATTTCTTTGTCCAAGGATCTTATTTTATGACCCCACTTGCAAAACAAACCCCATTATACTAAGAATGAGTCAAAGAAGCAAAAGAGCAAGATACGCGTATCAGACCTAGTACGAAATTTCCTTTTAAGCTTCCCAGTCATCCTCCCATTCTTCTTCCCAATCTTCCTCTTCTTCATCCCAGTCATCCCATGCTTCTACTTCTTCCTCCTCAGCGAAATCATCCTCGCTATCCGATACAACGTTTTTCACAAAAAGGGCTACAGAAGTATCCTCAACCATCAAACTGAGTAAAATCTGCCGCATATCCGTTTCGTCTAGCTGATCCACCAGCTTCTGATAGACCTCACGGCGTCCTTTACGTTTCGGTGGAGTCAAAGGCTTATTCTTTTCTTTCGCTCTCGTATAGGCGAATAAAACAGCCGCAAGATGTTTGCAATTAAAACCAGCCGCAAAGTGAGGACAATTACAAAATTCCTCCATGACCTTGCCCTGTTTTAGCGCAATTTCTACTTCATAAAGCTCTGTGCCGAATACTTCGGCTAGAATAAGCTGATCATCCGCTCTCAGTCGCGCCACACAACCGCTTAAATAATACTCTTTTCCTCTTTCCAAAATATGGGATTCAAAATAATCTTGCCATTCTAGCATTACTTCTCTCCTCCTCATTCATTAAACTAGAGAACTATGATAGGATTTAACCGATTGCTTCTTAATACTGCCGAATAACTGGTGGTTCGTAAGCTTGAATAAAGACTTCCAGCTCCTGGGTTGTTTGCGCAAAGCCGATTTTTTCGCGATCGGCCTGCGTCAAGAACTCATTTTCCACCATGTTGTCATACAAGGCTCTCGTTGCGCGGTAAAAGTTGTTCACATCATAAAAAGCACAAGGATTCGGGTTTTGACCGATTCTTGACCACGAGATCATCTCCGTGATTTCTTCCAGCGTCCCGGGACCACCTGGCAGTGCGACAAACGCCTGCGACAATTCGAACATTTTTCGTTTTCTTTCTGACATCGTCTCGACGACATGGAGTTCGGTCAATCCAGGATGTGCTAGTTCCCGATCTTTTAAAAAGGTTGGGATCACCCCGATCACCTGACCGCCATTTTCTAAGACAGCATCTGCCAGCACGCCCATCAAGCCCGCTTTTCCGCCGCCATAGACCAGCGTATTTTGCCGTGAAGCGATCCACTGCCCCAATTCTTGGGCGGCTGTTGCAAAACTAGGTTCATTACCGACACTGGCACCACAATAGACTGCAATTTTCATAAAACTCTCCATCATCCTTCTCAATCATTTTGAAATAGTATATCATGATTCTGATAAAGGTTCTGGGAAAGGATGGAAAAAAAAATTATGAACATTGAGGAATATCAACGATTTATCAGTGACTTCTACAAAGCCCGCAACTGGTATCAATATGATCCGTTTATTCGGGCGAATTTTTTAGCAGAAGAAGTCGGGGAAGTGAGCCGTGCCATTCGGACATTGGAGATTGGCCGTGACCGTCCCGATGAACAAGAAGGCTTGCCGGAAGAAAAACTGGCAAATCTGACGGAAGAATTGGGCGATGTACTGGATAACTTATTTATTCTCGCCGATAAATACGATATTTCTCTGGAAACAATCATGCAAAAACACAAAGAAAAGCTTTTGTCTCGCTATCAAATGAACCAAGAGTCAGAAAAAAACAGCTAACGGGCTACTTGTTGCGTAACGGGCAGCGGCAAAGGTTGCTTTTCCCAAATACAAAAAACCAACGTTTCTGTGGTCAATCGGCCAGTGAAACGTTGATTTTCTTCTATTATATAAAAAGTTGGTTCTCCTTTTTATGGGAATAGGAGGTGTTTATTGTGCCATTTGCTCTACCAGTTCTTCCAAACCAGTCAAGGCTTGGTAGCCGTAGCCAAAGAGATAATTGTAGTCCATGCTGTAGACTTGTTTGTTTTTGATGGCTTTCATGCTAGAGAGTTTGTCGTTTTTGTATAAGCCTTCAATGATTTCTTGACCGGAAACACTGCCTTCGATCGTTGACCAGTCGCCGACGATCAAGACATCGGGATCCGTTTCGATCAAAGTTTCGACACTGACTTCCCCTGAATAGTCTTGAAACACATTGTTCAGTTTGATCATATCAAAGTTGCTATTGAAAAAAGACTCGTCCTGAGCGGCATAGACACTGACAACACTAGGATCAGACATAAAGAGATGGGCAAAGGTTTGCTCTTCTTTGTCTGCTACTTTTTCTTCCAAGGCACTCTGACGATCCTTTAAGTCTTTTTCAAAAGCAGCGGCTGCCTCGGGGACATTGAAGAGCTTACCAAGGTTTTCAATGTCTTGATAAACGGAATCAAATGTTGCACCAGTGACAGAGGTTTCTTGGACGTAAGTCGGAATGCCCATCTCGTTCAAGGAATCAACGGTGCCGACGCCCCAATCTTGGTTATCAAAAAGTCCCCCGCGGCCAAAAATCAAATCTGGATCCACACTGAGCGCCGTTTCTTTACTGATATAGTCGCTGCCCAGGTCGTTTAGTTCTGCATAATCAGCAGCAACTTCCTCATCAGCGGCACCAAAGGTTGCACCGACACCCGCAATCTGATCCTTGAGGCCGAGATGCAGCAGCAATTCCGCTGCTGGTCGTGTGTTGGCTACGACTTTTTTCGGTGCCTCATTAAAGGTTTGGTCCTTGGCAGTCCACTGCGTACCGCCTTCTGCTTTGGTGTAGTTGCTGATGGTTAAGGGATACGTACTTTCTGCCTGTGAGGAAGAAGCCGAAGTTCCTTCATCCTTCGTATTGCCGCAAGCGCTTAATGTAAAGACTGCCAATCCTACCCCAATCATTTTTCCCCATTTATTCATCTGTTTGCTCCTTTTCAAAATAATAATGAAACCCTAATCCGCCTGTGATCGGATGATGGTAAATACTGCATTTCACGCCATAGATTTCTTCGATCAGTTCTTCTGTCAGCAGCGTTTCTGGCTCGCCATACCCTACGACCCGACCATCTTTTAAGGCATAGATGATGTCGCAATAGTTAGCTGCTTGTTCCAAATTGTGCAGCGCCGCCAACAAGCCAATCTTCAGATGCTTGACGGTTTCTAAGATTTCCAGCTGGTAACGGATATCCAAATGATTGGTCGGCTCATCGAGAATCATAAATTTCGGTTCTTGGGTGATGGCACGAGCAAGGACGACCCGCTGTTTTTCGCCACCTGATAATGAGAGGTAACTGCGTTTTCTGTAGGCACTTAGCCCTGTTTTGGCTAAGGCTTCGGTGACCAGCTCATGATCGGCTTTGGTGTCTTGTTCCAATAAACCCTTGTGGGGCGTGCGGCCTAAAAGCACCATCTGTTCTACTGTTAAATCAAAGCTCAACTCATTGAACTGACTGACGACGCTGACTTGCTGGGCGACTTTTTTTTCGGAACTTTTCAAAATATTCATCTCACCCAAATAAATGTCGCCGCTGTCAGGTTTCAACGTTTTGTAGATAGCTTTTAACAATGTAGATTTGCCGCTGCCGTTGGACCCAATCAAGCCGACAAATTGCCCCTGTGCGGTTTGGACGGAGATGTCTTTTAGTATCTGCTGATCCCCGATCGTTAGATTGAGCTTTTCAACTGCTAATTTCATTCCGTCACCCCCCAAAGTTGTATTGCCGTTTGACAATGATATAGATAAAGATCGGTGCGCCAATCAGCGCTGTAATGATCCCGATTGGCAGTTCGACTCCTTGCAGTGTCGAACGGGCGATCACATCCGCCCAAATCAAAAACAACGCGCCTGTCAAAGCGGTCAAAGGCATCAACAGGCGATGATCCGAGCCGCTGACTCCACGTACGATATGAGGAATGATCAAGCCGACAAAGCCGATCATCCCAGAATTCGCAACGATGATACTGGTTAATAGCGCTGCTAGTAGCATGTAAAAACGCCGATAGAAGGTCAGCTTGACCCCTAAGGTGGAAGCAACTTCATCCCCCAGCAAAAGCGTATTCAAAACACGGTATTGCGTCAGGAAGAAGAGCGTGATCAAAGAAACCAGAACTACGATAAAGCCTAATTTGTTCCAAGAAGCCGAGGCTAGGCTGCCCATCGACCAAAACGCTACGGTCTTCATCCCTTCTGCATTGCTAGCCAGATAGATGATCAAGTTTGAAACAGAGCTACATAAGGCACTGACGATCGTCCCCGACAGCACAAGTTTTGTGGAAGTCATTTTCCCACCGATACTGGCAAGCAGCAGCACCAAAATGGTGGCAATCCCCGCTCCTGCAAAGGCACCAAACGATAAGCCCAGCTGCAAGACTAGCGCCGAGCCGCCAAACCCGACTAAGATGGCGAAGGTCGCCCCTAGGGATGCGCCTGAAGAGATCCCTAAGATATAGGGATCTGCCAGCGGATTTTGGACCACCGCCTGCATCACTGCCCCGCTGATCGCTAACCCCATGCCCACAAAAATAGAGAGCAAGACCCGCGGTGCCCGAACAAACCAGACGATATTGATGTTTGCGTCTGAAATGCCTGAAAGATCACCAACCAATCCATGGCTGATTTTATAGAAAAGAATTTGATAAACTTCGCCAAGGGTGATATTGGCTTGTCCGTTTGCCAAAGCAACTCCTGCAGATAAGAGAATGGCGACAACTAAAACACAGCAAATGATTGTCGAAACCATCCAACGATTTGATTTAATCAACCCTACCGACATGTGATTCTCCTTTATTCAGCACGATCCTCTCCTGATTTCACAGCAAAAACAACCTGACTGTTGCCTCGCCGCTATCATAAAAGAAGCATCTGTGCGTTTTTTCGCTTATAAAAGTGCTTCTCATGAAAAGCGCCAAAGCCATGTGCTACTTTGACATCTATTTGCAAATGAGAATCACTCTCAATGAATAGAGTCATTATAAGGAACCTTTTGTGAAATGTAAATAATTTTCTGAAAATTTCCTTAAATAAGAGTTATTCTAATGTTCGTGATTGATGGGCGTTTTCCTCTCCATTGACCTATCGAAAACACGGTACCCGTGAAGAAGCGAATCCTTGGGCATAATAATCCAGTGTTTTTTTAATGATGAAAAAAAGACAGACTTCATTTTGTACGAAGTCTGTCTCCAGTCTAATGCCTATGCTTAGGCAGGCTTTTTCTTGCTAACTTCCCTTTGTTCGAACGTGAAACCTATGCGTTGCCAAGGATTTGCTGATTCAACGAAATCATCTCCAAAAGACCTTGAGCGGCTTCGCTGCCTTTGTTGCCAGCTTTGGTTCCCGCCCGTTCAATGGCTTGTTCGGTCGTTTCAGTCGTCAACACACCAAACATGATTGGAATGTCGGCATTCAGACCAATTTGGGCTACGCCTTTCGCCACTTCATTTGAGATCAATTCATAGTGGGTCGTTGCTCCGCGAATCAAGGCACCTAATGTCACGATCCCATCGTATTGTTTGTGGTCAACGATTTTTTTGGTAATATACGGAATCTCATAAGCACCTGGTACCCAATACACATCGATGTTTTCTGCTTTGACTCCATGACGCACCAAATTGTCTTTGGCGCCTTCCACTAACTTGGAAGTGATAAACTCGTTGAATCGTGAAACCACGATCCCTACTTTGACTGCCTCTCCCTGAAACGTTCCTTCAAATACTGTCATCGCTCATTCTCCTTTGGTTGATTAAATAGATAGGTAATGGTGAAACTTTTCTTTCTTCGTTTTCAAATAGCTGCTGTTTTCTTTATGCGCGGGCATCTCCAGCGGAACCCGTTCTGCTACCTTGATCCCTAAGCTTTCTAATTCCTTCACTTTGTCAGGGTTATTGGTCATCAGTTGAATCTCCTGCACTTCTAAGGAACGTAAAACATCGGCAGCAAACGTGTAATGACGAGCATCTGCTGCAAAACCCAATGCAATATTTGCTTCATACGTATCCAATCCTTGTTCCTGCAACTGGTAGGCACGGAGCTTGTTCCGCAAGCCAATACCGCGGCCTTCTTGGCGTAGATACAAAATCGCACCACGGCCTTTTGCTTCGATCTGCCGCATCGCTTCTTGCAGCTGTTCGCCACAATCACAGCGATGAGAGCCGAAGACATCGCCTGTTAAACACTCTGAATGGATCCGTAGTAACAGCGGCTCGGTAGTATGTTGAATCTCGCCTTTGGCTAGTAAAAGGTGTTCATTGCCGAATTCATCTTCAAATAAGGTCAATTGGAACGCCCCATAAGCCGTTGGCAAATCCACCGTGATAGGTGCAGTTCCTCGTAGATATTCCGCCAACTCGTCAATGGTCAAAAACGGCAGCTGCCATTTTTCTGCTAATTTTTTCAATTCTGGGACCCGAGCCATCGTGCCATCTTCATTTAAAATCTCACAAATGTAGGCTGCTTCCACGCTGCCAGCAAGCTTCGCTAAATCCACAGCCGCTTCTGTATGTCCTCTGCGTTCTAACACGCCGCCAGATTGAGCGGTCAATGGGAAGATATGTCCAGGACGATAAAAATCCGCTGCTTGTGACGCAGGATCAGCCAATTTTTCAATCGTCACTGCCCGGTCTTTCGCAGAAATTCCCGTACTCGTTGTCTCGTGATCGACACTGATGGTAAACGCGGTGCCAAAGGCATCCGTATTATTGGCGGTCATCTCAGGCAATGCCAGCTTTTCAGCGATCGCTTGTGAGATGGGTGCACAGATCAAGCCGCGGCCATAAGTCGCCATAAAATTGACGGCTTCTGGCGTTGCGTATTCAGCGATCCCAATCAAATCTCCTTCTGATTCTCGATTTTCATCATCGGCGACAATCACTAAGCCGCCTTTTTTTAACCATTCCACTGCTTGTTCTACTTTATGCATCGTCTGCCTTCTTTCATTTTCGTTGGTATTTGACATATTTCCCAATCATATCCGTCTCGATATTGACCCACTCCCCTTGTTTCAACTGCCCCAGCGTCGTCTGGTCTTTGGAATGGGGGATCAAGCTAACGGAAAAGGCCTGTGCCGTCGTCTGGGTGACCGTCAAACTGACGCCATTGATCGCAATCGACCCTTGCGGAATGATTTCCCCTTGCACACTGGTGGGGTAAGCAAATGTCAAGATCAAGGCATTTTCCAACTGCTTTTTCTGGATCAAACGGGTCGTTACATCAATGTGGCCAGCGACAAAGTGGCCTTCAAAACGCTGCGTTGCTGCCATCGCTCGCTCCAAATTGACTTCGGCACCCACCGAGAGTTGTTTAAAGGTCGTTCGTTGAAAGGTTTCCGGCATGATATCCACCGTAAACGTCGTCGCTTGTTTGGCGATCGCCGTCAAACACGTACCGTTGATCGCCATGCTGTCTCCGATCTGGTAATCCGTCAGCAAGCCTTCCGACGCACTGCAGGTTAGCTGGATCGTGCGGCTTTGCTTGCGGATCTCTTTGATGCGACCTTTTTCCTGAATCAATCCTGTGAACATTCCTCTGGTCTCCTTCCTCGGATGCAAACATCTTCTCCAACTGCCGTCACCGTCACCTCTGTTAGCCGTTGCAGCTGATTCGGGGTACGCTCACTGGCAAAACTAGCGAGACTATTGCCCCCAAGAAACTTTGGCGCCACATAGGTAATGCTTTCTTGCCACAGTCCGCTGGCTAAAAAGGCATCATGGATCGCAGCGCCTCCCTCCACGTAAAGCGATTGGACCTGTCGTGTGGCAAGCTCCTTCAACAATGCAGCGATCGTCAATTCTTCCAGTTGGATCACTGAGACATGCGCTGGCAAATCATTGACAGCTGCCTGCTGCGTAAAAATCCACACAGGTGCCGAATCGTCGGCAAACAGTGCCAGTTGGGGTTGCGACAGCGTTCGTCCCCGACGGTCTACCACGATGCGAATCGGCGGAAAGCTGGTTTCAATCGTGGTCAATAAGGTGGGATCATCCGTCAACACCGTCTGACTGCCCACTAAGATCCCTTGGTAGTCCCCACGTTCTTGATGAACGTTTTGCCAAACCCCTGAACCAGTGATCGCACTGCGGGTTAACGCATCATGAGCGATCCGACCATCTAAAGTGATCGCTTGCTTCAATGCCACGTAAGGTAGCTGATGCTGATGGTAAAAATTATAGTGTGGATTCAAACGGCGCACTTCTGTTTCTTCGATACCCACCAACACGTCGATGCCCTGATTTTCTAAAAAGCGCTTGCCTTGTCCAGCCACGATCGGGTTAGGATCTAACTGGCCGACGACTACTTTTTTGATGCCGCTGTCGATGATCAGCTGGGTGCAAGGCGGCTGTTTTCCTTGATGGTTGCAAGGTTCTAACGTCACGTATAAAGTCGAATTGATTAGGTCTTCGGAGGAATGGCATTGTTCGATGGCGTTTCGTTCCGCATGGGACTGCCCATAGACTAAGTGAGCCCCTTTGGCAATGACCCGTTGCTCTTTGACGATCACAGCGCCCACTAGCGGATTGGTAAAGGTTTGGTAACGCCCTTTTTTGGCTTCTGCGATCGCCAAACGCATGTATTCGTTATGCATCTTCCTTCCTCCTTTCAATAAAAAAATGCCTCGTGAGAATCTCACGAGGCATAGACAAACAAGACCGGCAAAAAATCAATTTTAGACGCACTGCGCCCCTTGAAATTTTGTGGTTTTTCTTCTCCCATCCAGACTTTCACTGTCGGTGCCAGATTCACACTGGCTCCACCGCATAGCTATGCGGGTCACGGACTTCAAGCATTGCGCTTGTCACCGTCGGTCGGGAATTACACCCTGCCCCGAAGAATACTATTCAATTCATGTGCATTTTAGCCCGACCATTTTTGTTTGTCAATAGGCCTGATTACAAGCCAATAGGAATTAATCTTGGCTTTTTCTTTTGGCAACCCCAAAGCAGCGACAGCAGAAATCCCTTGTCGTTCCGCCATTTTCCTAAGCTGCAGCAAGGCGATTTTGCCTGAAAAAAAATACGAGAAAACCTAGGTTAAATATTTTTTCTCGAACGAAGCCATTTATCGAACTCCGTCACGAGTAAGACGACCATCCCGGAAGCTGCTGAGATGACCCAGCCAATCAAGGACATGTCCTCAGTATGAAAGGCGCTTTGCATAAATGGAACATAGGTCAATAACAGTTGCAGAACCAGCATCACACCAATGATCAAGAACGCTTTTGGATTGGTGAAGGAAGCTTTAGAAAACGCTGGTGCACTGGTACGGATGTTGAACAAATAGAAAATCTTACTCAAGACCACGATATTGACCATCATGGTACTGGCAACGGCTTCGCTGACGCCTTGCAGCAAGAGCCAGTCATGAGCGATCAAACTGATGACTGCCATCAAGATCGACACATACGCCATCTGCCAAATATCGTGACGATTCAACAATTTATTGCCTGTCTTTCGCGGCTTGCGGCTCATGATCCCAGACTCTGCTGGTTCAAAGATAAACGCAAACTGGATCGTAATAGCAGAAACCATGTTGATCCACAGCAGTTGTGTCGCCTGCAGCGGCAATTCTTTTTGCATCATGATCGTAAAGGCAATGATCAGCCCTTCGGCAAAAGATGTCGGCAACAGAAACAGAATGCTCTTTTTGATGTTGTCATAGATCCTGCGTCCTTCGCGAATCGCTAAGGACATGGTACCGAAATTGTCATCGGTCAAGATCATATCAGCAGAATCTTTGGCTACATCCGTGCCGCTGATCCCCATCGCTACACCGATATCCGCCCGCTTCAACGCCGGGGCATCGTTAACGCCGTCCCCTGTCATCGCCGTGACTTTGCCTTTGGCTTGTAGCGCTTTGATAATGTCCAATTTATTTTTCGGCGTGGTTCGTGCAAAGACTTGATTCGTCAAGGCAGCATCTTGAAATTCAGCTTCACTCATCTGATCCAACTCGGCACCTGTCACGACGTGAATCTCATCCGCTAAGCCAAGCTTTTCCCCAATCGCTTTGGCGGTCAGAGGGTGATCCCCAGTAATCATTTTCACTTGAACACCGGCTTGGTTCATTTCCTTCAGGGAGGCAATCACTTCTTCTCGCGGCGGATCGATGATCCCGGCGATCCCTAGTAATTGTAGCCCTTGCTCAAAAATCGTTTCATCAATGTGATCAATCGAAACTTTCTGATAGCCCACCGCTACCACTCGTTTGCCTTCTGCCGACAAGCGGCGAACATGACCTGTCCAATAGGCTTCATTAAAAGGTGCCGCTTGTTTTTGCACCATTTCAAACAATTTATCTGGGGAGCCTTTAACAAATAGCAAGCGTTCCCCCGCAGGGTTTGCCACTAGTTTCGCCATGTAGCGGTTGTCCGAATCAAAGGGCAGCATATCCAGTTCTTGGTAAGCGGGTGCTTGCGGATAGGCAAATTGCTTATGATACAGCGTCAAAAAGGAGCCGTCTGTTGGTTCCCCATTGATCGTCCAGTGATTTCCTTCTGGAACTAATACCGTATCGTTGGCTTCGTAGCCAGCTTCCAAAAACAACTGCAAGATGTCTTGCGTGTAGACGTCCTCCTGCTTTGGACGAATCACGCCCACCGGCGCATAGCCGTCACCCGTCACTTCGTATTCCTGCTCAGCCAATACGATGTCTTTAACTGTCATTTCATTTTTAGTCAGGGTACCGGTCTTATCCGTAGCGATCACATCCACTGAGCCTAGCGTTTCAACCGCCGGCAGTGTTTTGATGATGGTGTGCTTGTTTTTTGCCATGTCGCTGACACCCATCGCCAAAACCACCGAGGTCGTTGCTGGCAATCCTTCTGGGATCGAGCCGACGATCATGGTGACGACGGCTAAGGACAAGACAGAGATCGCGTAGGTTTGCTGGAACAAACTGACGATAAACAGCAAGACCGCCACGCCCATGATCACATAGGTGATGCCTTTCCCCAGTCCATCGATCTCTTTCATCAACGGCGTTTTTCGTTCTTCTGTTTGATTGACTTCTGTGGAGATTTTCCCGATCTCAGTCGTGGCGCCGGTAGCGATCACGATTCCTTTCCCGCTTCCTGACGTCACGGAAGTCGAAGCAAACGCCAAATTCCGTTGTTCTGCTAATGGGGTTGCTTCATCCACTAAGGCATCTGTTATTTTTTCCACCGAATCGGCTTCACCAGTCAAGGCGGATTCTTGGATACGCAAGTTGTCCGCTTCGATGATCCGCAGATCCGCAGGCACATTGTCGCCGGCTTCTAAGAATACGACATCCCCCGGAACGACTTCGGCAGCTGGAATATCTTGCCGAATCCCATTCCGATAGACCGTGGCTTCTGCTGATAGCATCTCTTTGACCCGTTCTAACGCATCGGAAGCATTGGCTTCTTGGTAATAACCGATCAACGCATTGACCAGTACGACGATGCCAATGATCACGGCATCAGAGAAATGCCCCATCAGCAGCGTTAAGATGGCGGAGAAAATCAAAATGTAGATGATCGTGTTATGGAATTGCCGCAGCAGCAAACGCCACTTGGCGGTTTTTTTGACCGCTAATTGATTCAATCCGTAGGTTTCTAACCGCTCGGTTACTTGCGCCTCATCTAATCCTTGTTCGATTGAGGGCACCTGATACTGTTCGATTGTTTCTGACACTGATAATTGAAACTCTTTTTTATTCATTTATTCTTCTTCCTTTTCTTTTTCATTGATGGATAACACAAATAAGCCCCTTATTTAGAAACTGCTCCTAAATAACGCGCTGTTGTTGGTCTCCTATTCAATTAAAAAGTAAGGTAAGTCAAAATAGTGTTTCTGCTCACCGTCACTCGAGTCGCTTGACATTCGTTTACCACCCCCTCTAAAGTTAGCAATAAGCGTAACAAACTATTTTTTCAAAGTCAAGAGTCATCGCTTTCAAAAATGAAAAGTGACTGGCTTCTTCACAAAAAAAGCCGCACGACAACGATTTATTGCCGTGCAGCTTCCTTCAGTACATTCTCTTCAAGCCCAAAGGCACGCCTTAAAGCTGATCCAGTGCCTCGCTGATCGGTGTTTCTCCTGCTTGGACTTTGATGACTTTTTGATAAGTTGCTGGACGTTCCAGCATTTCACCTAACAATACGGCGACATCCTCGATGGGGATCGCACCAGAGGTCGTTTCACTGATCTCAATCAAACTAGATCCTGGTGTTTCTTTCAACGCACCCGGCTGCAAAATCGTATAGTCTAGTGAGGTATTGTCGATCAGCCAGCGATCAGAGAAAAATTTGGCGATCGTGTAATCCATCAATGACGCCATGCCTTCCCTTTGCCACTGTTCAGGTTCTAAGGCATAGGCTGAGCTAAGGTGGATGTAGCGCTTGATTCCTTTTGATTCAGCGGCTTGCATCACTTTGACCGCACCATACAGATCAGATTGCAGCAAGTCTTTGCCTCGGGAACCCGCCACGAAGTATACCGCTTCCGCATCTGCGAATTTGGCCGCCATCTCTTCCGGTTCCGTGTGTAAATCAAAGAACACGGGCTTGATATTCTCCGTTTCTGTGATTTTCTCACTGCTGCGCGCACCAGCATAAACGATGTGTCCTTGTTTTTCTAGAAAGGCGATCAATTTTTGGCCCACCCGTCCGGTAGCACCAACGACAAAAGTTTTCATTTTCTTTACTCCTCTCGATTCTTTTTCCAACTCTTTCTAGTATCATCGTAGGACAAAAACCTAGATCCAACAACTATTCTGTTTCTAAACGAAGGAGAAAAAGGCACAGCACAAACCAATTCTTGCTATTTTTCCCCATAGAAACCCATGTTTTTAAAAAAACACCCAAAAAAATGAAAAAAATTTTCTCAAACGATTGACAAAGCCTTGACTCTTTTGTAGACTAGGTAGAAATAATTTAAATATTTAGAAAATTCCAAATAAAGAAAAGGACGGTGGCGTATATGACCCGCACCAATGTTAGCAAACGAATTATTTTATTATTATAGTCGGGACTGTTTGATTTATACATTCAAAGAGTCCCTATTCACATTGCATCCAAAAAGAAGATCAACTTCTTGAGATGGAGTGTTTTTTTATACCCATTTTCAAGGAAGCGGTCTTTTGCAAACTGACACATTGATGTCAGATAGATCCGAAACGCTCGTTGAACAACTGCTGCCGATTCCCCACGGTTATGCACTGCATTTATTCTAAAGACCCCTTCTGTTTGAACACTTGATTGGTCATGCAGAAAAAGGAAGGATGATTTTTTCTTATGAAAACCGTCAACACGATCGCTGCTTTTGTAAACAAGTATTTGATCTATATCATGATTTTATTGATGATCGTCTCTTATTTTTTCCCGCAACCCTTCTTATGGATTCCGCCTCGTACAACGATTCTTTTGAGCATCATCATGTTTTGTATGGGGATGACTTTAAACGTTGCTGCGTTTAAAATGGTCGTCTTACAGCCTAAAGCATTCATCTTAGGAGTGCTTTTCCAGTTCACCATCAGTCCTTTGGTGGCTTACGGCTTAGCGCAGCTGTTTGGTCTTTCTTCCGGTTTGATCATCGGGTTTGTCCTATTAGGTTGCGTTTCTGGTGGAACCGCCAGCAATGTTATGACCTTTATCGGCAAAGGCGATGTCGCCCTCACCGTTTCTATGACCACGGTATCGACCTTGTTAGCGACCGTCGTTACACCCTTTTTGGTTTACGTCTTGGCTGGTCAGTATACTGAGATCTCCTTCTGGGAAATGCTCTTGTCTGTCTTGCAGATGGTGCTTTTGCCGATCATTTTAGGGGTGATCGTCCACAAACTCATTGCCAAGCACATCGAGCGATTCCTACAATCATTTGTGTTGATTTCTTCCGTTAGTATCTTATTGATCGTTGCCGGAACTGTCGCTCGCAACGGTGCCGTCATCGTCCAATCTGGCTTGATCGTGATTTTCTTAGTCTTGCTCCATAACTTGATCGGCTACGGTGCAGGCTATGGTCTGAGCCGTGTGATGGGCGTCAGTGCCACCCAAGCCAAATCCATCATGTTTCAATTAGGAATGAAAAATACCGGCCTAGCGATCTCGTTAGCCAATGCCCACTTTGCCGCCATTGCTGCAGCCGTTACCCCTGCCGCAGTCGGCATGGTGATCCATCAAATTACCGGACCAATTTTAGCCAATCTCGTGGCCAAGAAAGAAGGAAAACAGTATGAGTCAAAGTATCTTTTTGCCAAACTACACAATCGGGGCGGACGCCTACGAAAAAGTAAATGACATCGTAAAACCATACGGCACCAATGCCGTGATCATCGGCGGAAAAACCGCCCTTGAAAAAGCCGAAGACAAGATCAAAGCCGGTTTAACGTCAGCAGTCAAAGTGACGGATACCTTGTGGTACGGCGGCAACTCGACCTATGAAAACGTCGATCAGCTGTTAGCCAATCCAAGCGTCCAAACTGCCGATGTTCTATTCGCCGTTGGCGGCGGCCGCGTTTGCGATACCGTCAAAGTGGTTGGAGAAAAAGCAGGCAAACCAGTCTTCACCTTTCCAACGATCGGCTCCAACTGCTCACCAGTCACCGCGGTCTGTGTCATATATAAAGAAAACGGCGAGATGCAAGGGCTGTTTTTCCCTTCGCAACCACCAACCCATGCCTTTATCGACAGTGAGATCATCGCCCAGGCCCCCGATAAGTACTTATGGGCAGGAATCGGCGATGCCCTCTCCAAAGAGATCGAATCGACGTTTTCAGCGCGGGGCGATGAGTTAGACTACACCGATGGGTTAGGCATCCAAATCGGCAAAATGTGTACGGAACGCTTATTGCAATACGGCACACAAGCCTTGAAAGACAGTGCCGCCAATCAGCCGTCTTATGCCATTGAGCAAGTCGTCTTGGATATCATCGTGACCACCGGCTTAGTTTCCGTCTTAGTCATCAATGATTACAACTCCGCCCTTGCCCATTCCTTTTACTACGGAACGACCGTTTTGGAAAAAATGGAAGACTATTTGCATGGCGCTTCCGTTAGTTACGGCGTTTTGGCCTTGTTGCAGCTAGATCAGCAAGAAGCCCTCTTCCAGCGCATCTACGCCTTTATGAAGGAAAACAAATTACCGGTTTGCTTAGCTGATATGGGCCTTAACGACACCAGCGACCTTGAGGCAATCTTAGACAAAGCAATGACCACCAATGACATCGTCCACGTGCCTTATGAGATCACGCGAGAAATGTTCAAACAAGCAATCTTAGACGTAGAAGCCTACCATGCCAAACAAAACCAAGCGTCATTGGCAGCTGCCAATTAAATGAACCCCTCCAGCAACGAATTGCTGGAGGGGTTTTGTATGGCCTTTTTTTCTCTTACGTTTGATTGCAGTCGGTTTGGATTTCATAAAAAATATTCATAGCAAGTTCATACGATACTACTCATTATCTAGGTCTTTAGAAAATATTAAAAAGCACAATCAGCCTATGATACGACTGAGAGACTGCTTACCTCCCTAATTATCTACTTGTGAATAAAAGCGCATGAAAAAGCAATCCTTGTTATACTTATAAATAACACGAAGTCCTTAGGAAAAGGAGGAACCCTCATGACCCGTTACCAACGATTTCGCTTTGCTCATTTAGGCGCTCTTTGGATGCTGGGCTTACTCCTCACTGGCTGCAGTGCGGATACAGCACCGATTGAAGAACAACCGACTACCAACACCGCCACTTCTTCTGAACCTGCGGTTTCCTATGAAACCTTTCCACTGCCGCAACCGATCTTAGACGGGGAAACCAGTGTGGCGGAAGCTCTCTTCGAGCGGCGCTCGCAACGAGATTTTCAAGACACGGAGCTAACACAAGAACAGCTGGCACAGCTTTTATGGGCCGCTGCCGGTGTCACTACAGAAGATGGTCGCCGGACAGCGCCTTCGGCTGGTGCCTTGTATCCCTTAGACCTCTATGTCGTGGTCACACAGGTAACGGGGCTTGAGCCAGGGCTTTATCTGTATCAACCTGAGCAACATGCCTTAGAAAAAATCCTTGCTGGTGATTTTCGGACCGCATTGGCGGAAGGTTCGTTGGATCAGCAAGCGATCCAACAGGCACCTGCCACATTGCTTTATACAGTGGTTTATGAACGACTGATTGAGCGCTATGGGGACCGAGGAATCGAACGCTATGCCTATATCGAAGTCGGTCATTCCGCCCAAAACGTCCTTTTACAAGCCCAAGCGTTAGGCTTAGGCGCTGTGCCGATCGGCGCCTTCACGGATCATGAACTCAAAGAATTATTACAACTGCCGACGGAAAATGAACCCCGCTATTTGATTCCAGTGGGGGTTATTGAGTAGCGCTACTGAATAACAGAGCCCATTTTCGTAGGATTGTCAGTCTTTCATTAGAAAACGGCAACTGGCAAGGTTGATTTTCCCAGCAAAACCAGTAGAATCGAAAAACCACCTGCAAAAACAGCAGGTGGTTTTTCGATGGACTTACAGTTTGTATGCTCGGACTTCTTCTGGTATTTCTTCTAGCGGCAACTCTTTTACTACCGCCTCGGTACCTGCTGCCATCGCTGTATCGTAGTACCAGCATTTGTATTTGATCGTATTCATCGTTTCTTGCAAGGCTGCCATTTGCTTGGTGACTTCTTCCAAACGTTCATGAAACAGCTGCTGTCGTTTCTGCAAAGACGCATCGCCTTCTTCGCCCCAATCCAAGAAATTCTTGATGTCTTTGATGGGCATGCCGGTATTCTTCAAACAATCGATCACTTTGATCGTCGCCACTTCTTTTTCTGAAAACACCCGAATGCCGCCATTGCTACGGGCCATATTCGGAAACATTCCTTCTCGATCGTAGTAACGTAGTGTCGAGATGGGGATGTTAGTCGTTTTTGATACTTCACCAATCGAGTAACTCACTTGCATCGCTCCTAAAAAAGTTTTGTTTATCGCTTGACCTAAACCTAACTTCAGGTTCTACAATAAAAATACACCGCAAGCACTGTACTGTCAATCACCCGTCATCTCGTAGGTTTGGGTTTGGCAGCAGCAGGATTCGATGAAAAAATCATTCACTGGAGGAAAGACAAATGACAGAAATCAAAGAAAAAGTTATCGTAATTATGGGAGCCTCTTCAGGAATTGGGGAAGCAACCGCCGTTAAGCTAACCGAACAAGGGGCAAAAGTAGTAATCGCCGCCCGCCGTGAAGAGCGCATCAAAGCACTGGCTGAAAAACTAGGAGAAAATGTCTTGTATCAAACAGCCGATGTCACGAATCGCGAACAAGTCCAACAAGTCATTGATTTAGCCATGACCTCCTTTGGTCGGATTGATGTCCTTTTCAATAATGCTGGCATCATGCCTCAAGGAAACTTGGCAGAGTTGAACTATGACAGCTGGCAAAAAATGCTGGATATCAATATCATGGGGGTATTGAACGGGATCGGCGCTGTGCTGCCCATCATGCAAAAACAACAAGACGGCTTGATCATCGCCACTGACTCAGTTGCTGGACATGTCATTTACCCGGGATCTGCCGTGTACAACGGGACAAAGTTTGCGGTTCGTGCAATCATGGAAGGTTTGCGCCAAGAAGAACGTGAACATGGCATTCGTTCCACCATCGTCTCTCCGGGAATGGTCTCCACGGAATTGTTTGAAACCGTAGGTAATGCTCAACTAGAAGCAGCCTTGAAAGAAACCTCTCGCGTAGAAGGCAACAGCCTAACGCCAGAAGATGTAGCAAATGCAGTGGTTTATGCCATTCAACAGCCCAAACATGTGGCGATCAGCGAAGTCTTGCTGCGCCCAGCAAAACAAACCGTTTAAGCTATTTCTACTAGCCCGTGAAACCTGCTATCCGCCTGAGGCGTTCGCAGGTTTTTTTGTCGTCAAATCCCGCCGTTCCCCTAGGAAAAATTACTTGTTTTTCTTGTAACACCCGCTTGTCCGAGTAATGTAAACCAATCGTTGCTTTATGTAAACGACTAGGTTCTGTTACTACGGGGGAAATTTTTTTATACTTAGTACAAAGCTTCCGTATAAAACGACCAATCAGAAACGAACCTACCGTTTTTCACTTTTTTATGAATAGCCGAGCATGATCGTTTTCCCGCCTTCACCGTTGACTTGCAAGTATTATCAGCTATCCTCTTTTAGTATTTGCTTTTTATAAAAGAATGGAGTGAGTGTATGAATGTGAAACAGCTGCTCGTCATTGCCGAGCAACGAAGAAACATCACGAATCAGAAATTGACCTATGCAGAAAACTTCTTGGCGGCCGGCTACTCTGGTGCCGAATTGCTGGCAGACGAAACCTTTCTCGAATTAGAGCGAAGGGAAACCCAACTAATTGCAGAACGCAACGCTATTTTTTACGAAGAAGTCACCCAAAATTAATCCCCCATTCCCCGATCCAATTCCGGGTGACAAAAAGCGAAGGCCCAGTTGGGCCTTCGCTTTTTCTGTAAAAAAATGAATTTTCGATTATCTTAATTAACTCCTTCACCATTTGATTGAATCACTTTTTTGTACCAATAAAAGGACTTTTTCTTATAGCGAGCCAACGAGCCAGTCCCATTGTCGTGCTTGTCTACATAAATAAACCCATAGCGTTTTGCCATTTGTCCAGTTCCTGCTGAAACAAGGTCGATGGGCCCCCAAGAAGTATATCCGATAAGATCGACGCCATCTGCAATAGCATCAGCCATTGCCTTAATATGTCTTCGTAAATAGTCGATACGATAATCATCCTCGACTGTATATTCACCATTTTTTTCAATGAGGGTATCTATTGCACCTAACCCATTTTCGACCACCATCAAGGGAATTTCATAGCGTTCATAAATTTGATTTAACGCGATGCGCAATCCTAATGGATCGATTTCCCAGCCCCATTCACTCGCTGTAAGATGCGGATTTTTAACTCCATTGAAAAAATTCCCCGTTTGCTTTTCGGCTTGATCATTTACTTTAGTCACAGTAGAAGATTGGTAGTAAGAAAACGTATAGAAATCAACAGTGCCCTCTTTCAGTACTTCTAAATCTCCTGCTTCGATAGTAAGATCGATCCCTCTATCTTGCCAAAACTTTTTAGCAAAATATGGATAGCGACCTTTCACTTGAACATCACCACAGTAAAAATTACTGATATTAGTCATCTCTTGTGCGAAACGAATATCCTCTGGATGAGAAGACAACGGATAAATCATTCGATAGGCAATCATACAGCCCATGTGCAAATTTTTGTGTAGACTTTTTGCGTACTTGATCACTCGGGCACTTGCAACGAATTGGTGGTGGAGCGCCTGAAACCGCTGTTGGCTGTTATCGATATTTTTAGTATTCAAAAAATCATCAATATCCTTTGGATACATTCCTCCTCCTAAATACGTACCCACCCCTACATCTCTGGATAAAATATTGATTTCATTGAACGTCAGCCAATATCTCACATCATCTTGATAGCGATCAATGACCGTCTTGGCGAATCTTTCATACGCTTCAATCATTTCTCTGCTTTCCCAGCCATTAAACTGCTTTGTCATTTCTATCGGTGATTCATAATGAGACAATGAGACCATCGGCTCTATCTCGTATTTCTTTAATTCTGCGATCAAATCGTCGTAAAACTTTAACCCTTCTTCATTTGGTACTTTCTCTAAACCGGTCGGAAAAATACGAGTCCATGCGATAGAAAAGCGATACAGCTTAAATCCCATCTCTGCAAATAAAGCAATATCCTCTTTGTATCGATGAAAATGATCAATCGCCTCATGACTTGGATAAAAAGCACCTTCTTCAATTTCTGTGGTGATTCGCCGAGGCGTTTTCACATCGCCTCCCAGAAGCAGATCACTAATTGACATTCCTTTGCCGTTCGCTTGATACGCTCCTTCTAATTGATTAGCAGCTGTCGCCCCACCCCAATAAAATCCATCTGGAAATTTTGCTTTCATTTTTTCCCCTTCTTTCTTCTAAATAATTGTTACTAATTTATTCGAGTAATCAATCAATTCATCGTGCTCAAAAAATACCGGTTCATTCTGATTGTTCATAAAAATCAAAACAGAAGTTGGATCGTAGCCTTTAGACTTGATAAAATCAATATCAACACGGGCTAGCAAATCACCCGCCTTTACTCGCTGACCTTCCTCAATAAAAAGTTCAAATCCCTCTCCATCCAGTTTCACTGTATCTAATCCAATATGCAGTAACATTTCTAATCCATTATCATGCCGCAACCCGATGGCATGTTTTGTTGGAAAGACAGTTGTTATCGTGCCTTCAATCGGTGAATGGAATTCTCCCGACACAGGATCGATCGCTAGCCCTGGACCCATTTGTTCGGTGGCAAAAACCTCATCAGCTACTTCACTCAACGGCAAAACGCTGCCGCGGACAAAGCCTTGAATCAATGCTTCTTCAGCCGCTGTCCGTTTTTCTAAAACAATCGGTGAAGGCTTCTCCAACTTTTTCATATCTTCTTCAATACTCTCTTCAAAACCAAAAATGACTGTCAAAACAAATGATATCGAAAAAGCTAACGCCAATGTTATGGCTGCTTTTACAATATTAGAGGCATCCTCTCCGAAAAATACCGGCAAGGTCAAAAGCCCTGGCGATCCGAATGAATAGCGGACTAGTCCGCTGATACCCGCATAAAAACCAGCAATTCCACCTGAGATCATCACATAAATCAGTGGTTTTTTCAGTTTCAAGTTAACCCCGTACAGCGCAGGTTCCGTGATACCAGACAGCGCCGTGATGCCGCTGGAAAAAGCAATTTGTTTCATCTGTTTGTCTTTGGTTTTAACAAATACCCCAAAGGCGGCACCCGCTTGCGAAATGTTGCTTGCTAACATACCTGGTCCTTGGACGATTTCAAAGCCTACGGTTGAAAAGGAGACTTGCGCAATCGGAGTCAAAGCCGTGTGCATACCAACCATTACTAATAAAGGCGTGAAGATGCCCATCAGTGTCGGCACGAGCCATGGAACAGTCACTCGCAGATAATCCACAACAAAGAACAATCCATCTCCAAAAATCGCGCCGATGGGTCCTAAGATCATCAGTGCGAGCGGAGCCATGATGATCACGATAAAAAGCGGCTTCAACATGGTTTTTAAAACACTTGGAATGATCTTTTCAGATAAACGATCAACATAACTCATAACCCAGACGATCAAGATGATTGGGATAACCGTTCCTGAATAAGCGGCTTCACGTATCGGAAGCCCAAACAGCTGCATAGAAACATCCGAGGCAACCAGACTCTGAAATGTTGGATGTAATAAGACACCTGTGATCCCCAATGCTAAATAAAGATTGGTTTTAAATTGCCGTGCCGCACTGGCCGCAATTAAAAAAGGCAAAAAGTAAAAGGCGGCGTCTCCAATCATATTGATGATTTGATAATTTAAACTTTCTCTACTCAATCCCAAAAGGACCAGTAAAGCTAAAACCGCCCGAATTAAACCAAATCCGATCAATGCTGTAATGATTGGCGCCATTACACCAACAATGTTTTCGACGATTCGTTTCACAAGTCCGTTTTTAGGTGTATCTGCAGCTTCATCACTGTTTTTTTCCGTGATTTTATACTGATTGATTACAGTCGAATAGTAATTTCCTACTTCTCCGCCAATCACAAATTGTACTTCATCTCCAGTCAATTTGGTCCCTAGTACTCCTGGAATTTCCTTCGCCTGTGCTTGATTGAATTGCGTGGTATCTTTTAACTGGAAGCGAAGGCGAGTTGCACAATGATAGACCGCGTTAATATTTTTCTCTCCACCGATCGATTGAATGATTTTGTCTACTGATTCTTTCTTTTTATCAACCATTTGGTTCACTCCTCATTTTGTGATAGTAATAGTCTATTAATATGAATAGCTAAATATGCAATTTCTTCTTCAGTGATTGGTTTCTCATAGATTTCTTCTAAAGTCCGTTTTATTCGCTGACTATAGGCCATCGGTTCTTGATACAGCGTAGAGACTGTCTTTATTAAAACTGCATCATTGTTTAACATCGTGTTCGTTAAATAGCGTTCTGCAAAAAATTTGGCATGTGTAACCAGACGCTCATAGTGCAGACTGTGGCTATCCAATTTTTTCTTCACCAACATTTGTACAGACTTTAAAATATTTGTCACGATTTTTGTGATTTGGATAGCATTGGCATGAATTGCTGAGCGACTATTTCCGTTAATGATATGGAAAGTAATGTTCGCTGCTTCTTGTTCATTCAAAGAAACACCAAGTGCTTTTTCAATAATGGCAACACCTTTTTGAGCAGCCTGAAATTCTTCAGGATAAAATCGTTTGAACTCCCAATACATTGAAGAAGTCATAATGACATTGTCTCTGATCCTCTCGACAGTAAAATAAATATGATCGGTTAGTGAAAAGAGTGTATTAGCAGATAACTCCGTATCTAGATATTTCTCCGCTTCTTGGATGACTTCATATGCTAGCTCGATATACTTTACAGGTACATTGTTCATAAAAGTGATCAAGGACTCCATTCGATTATCTTCAATCGGAAGATAAAATTTAGAGATTTTCTCTTCCGAAATCAATTGACCTTTCTTTTGCTGATAACCGATACCCTTGCCAAAAGCAATAACATCTTTGTTGTCTTTCTCAACAATAATAACGTTTACATTCAAAACCTTCTTAATCAAATACATGTATTCTTCTCCTTCCTCCTTTCTGAGCGTAAAAAAAGGCATAATAAAATCAAATCTGCGAACCTTCGCAAAATTGATTTTATTATGCCTTGCCTGCCGTACAGTCACATACACATAAAAAAAATCACTATTTATTTCTTAAATTAATCATAGCATCCAAAAAAAGAAAACGCAATCATTTTTTTGTGTACAAAAAACCGCAAAATAGGTATTTCCCTTCTTTTGCGGTCAGCTTCGAATCTTACATCTAGATGACAAACAGACTCTTTCAAACAAAACTAAGTCGTAACACTGTCAAAAATCCCGCTATTTCTTCACGATCAGCTGAACGGCTTGATCGATTTTCTGCTTTTGGGTTTCCGTGTCGCTGTCTGGATTTTCCAAACAATTTTTCAAATTCTCAGCGACAATGATTCCCATAATACGGTTGACGCTGGAACTGACGGCGGACAATTGCGTGATGACATCGACGCATTCTTTCTCGTCTTCGATCATTTTTTGAATCCCCCGCAACTGGCCTTCGGTTCGTTTTAACCGATTCAAAATATCTTTGTTGCATGCGGTCATCGTTTGATTTCTCCTCTCCATGCTGACATGCCGCCGAGGACATTGGTCACTTGAAACCCTTGCTGGTTCAAAAACTCAGACGCCATTTGCGAACGAGCCCCTGAATGACAGATGACATAGTAATTTTTATTCTTCTCTAAGTCGCTGGTTTGTTCCGTCAGCTCGCTCAACGGTAGGTTTTGTGCTGTTTTGATGTGTCCTTGTGCAAACTCATCAACTTCTCTGACATCAAGGATCTCAAGCGCCTCACGTTTTTCTTTTTGGGTAAATTCCTCCATAGATATGGCTTTAATCATGAATAATCATCTCCGGCTTAATAGTATTATACAACGAAAAGGCACCATCGAGGTTTTGACAATTGATGCCCGCTTGTTTTAAGATGCGTTCGGCAATGTAGCTTCTCAATCCGCTATGACACGTAACAACATACGAAACACTTGGATCCAATTCAGACAACCGATCTCTCAATTCATCTAACGGAATGTGGAGCGCCTCTTGAAAACGCCCATTATTGGCTAATTCCATCTCTGAACGAACATCCAACAACTGCTTACCGTTTTCTAAGGCCTCCGTCAATTCGTGCCATTGGATATTCTCACTGATTCCTTCTGCCAGATTGATCGCTGCATAGCCAATCATATTCACTGGATCTTTCGCTGAGCCAAAAGGCGGCGCGTAGGTGAATTCCAGTTCAGGCAAGTCAAAGATCGTTAAGCCACCTTTGATCGCTGTTGCTAAAATATCGATCCGTTTATCGACCCCTTTGGCACCGATGCCTTGCGCACCGTAGATGTTTCCAGTATCAGCATCAAAAATCAATTTCAAATAAATATCCGTCGCATCAGGATAATACCCAGCATGGTCTTTGCCTGAAAGATGAACCACCTGAGGATTTAGCCCCGCCAGTTTGGCGCTGCGCTCACTCAACCCAGTGGACGCTGCGGCAAGATCGAATACGCGCACGATCGCCGTCCCAATACTGCCTTTGTTTTTGCGAGTCAGTCCTCCCAATACATCAGCCACTTGCCGACCTTGGCGATTGGCTGGTGACGCCAAGGAGATCAGCGTGTCTTCGTTAGTGATTTGTTGTTTCACAACGATGGCATCTCCCACCGCGTAAATGTCTTTCTTGCTGGTTTGGTATTGCTCATCTACCAGGATACCCCCCCGGTGTCCTAATTGGATACCAGCACGTTTCGCCAAATCCGTTTCTGGTTGGACACCCACCGAAAGAATCGTGATGTCTGAAGCCAGAACCGTTCCATCCTCCAGAACGATTTCTTGCCCTGCTTTTTCAAAAGCGGTCGCTGACTGCGAGGTCAAAACATTGACCCCTTGCTTGATCAATTCATTTTTGACATACGCCGCCATTTCTTCATCCAAAGGTGGCAATACGTGGGGTGCTTTTTCCACGATCGTTACTTGTAGGCCTTTTTTATGTAAATTTTCAGCGACTTCTAACCCAATAAACCCAGCGCCAATGATCGTCACTTTTTGAGGCTTTTTGTCTTCAAGATGTGTCATGATTTGGTCTAAGTCAGGAACATTGCGCAAAGAAAAGGCGTTGGTTGCTTCTTCTAGCCCTTTGATCGCTGGTACTAGCGGTTTTGCCCCCGGCGATAAAATCAACGCATCATAAGATTCCGTGAAGACCTGTTCGCCATGTTTGACCGTGACCGTTTTCTCCTGCGGATCGATCGCCAGTACCTCATGAAAAGGCCGTACATCTAGGTTAAACCGTTTTTTTAATGCCTCAGGTGTTTGGACCAATAAGGCGTCTCGCTCTTCGATCTCACCAGAAATGGCATACGGCAGTCCACAATTCGCAAAAGAGACAAAAGGACCTTTTTCAAAAATAATGATCTCCGCTACTTCTTTAAGCCGACGTAAGCGCGTTGCTGCAGACATTCCTCCTGCTACCCCACCGACAATAACTATTTTTTCCATCGTTACTTTCCTCCTTTGGTTGTTCCCCGCCATTGATTCATGCCACCGCGAACATTGACCACATCAAACCCCTTTTTATTTAGGATTTTGGCTGCTTGTTTGCTTCGCATCCCTGATTGGCAAATGACTGCCAGTTTCTTGTCACCTTTTTTAGTGAAGCCCGCAATCTTGTTTAACGGTACATTTTTGGCGTAGGCAATGTGCCCGCTACGGTACTCCGCCGGCGTGCGAACATCCAGAACCGTCCATTCTTTGGCTCCTTCTTTTTGTAAATCTGCTGTTGACATACTTGGTATGCGTTTAAATAATGAAAACATTTCTTGCTCCTTTCTTATACCCGTCGGGGTATATTAAACAAGATGTTTCCCTATTTGTCAACTAAGTGATTTTCTTTAAGAAAAGAAACTTGCTGTTGCGTTGCTCCCCACTCGATAAACTGTCATGTATCGAACATGTACCAATCAAGCAAGAGAAAAAACGAGCCACATATTTCCTTCCCCTTAGCCTCAGTGCTATAATAAACAAAATGATATGCAGTAAAAATAACATGCTTCAAGGTCACTTTGTCACAGACGTTTTTCACGACCTCAGAATGAAAACGATGCTCCTCTCAAAAAAACAGCAGATAAAAAACGACGCAAGCACCACTTTCCCTTGATTTATCAAGAAGCAAGCCCTGCTTTCTTGGAAACAACGCAGGTTTCGACTATGCTTAAGTCACATCAGCGAAAGGAAAAAAAGATGGAATTTGGCGAAAAAATCAAAGAAGTACGCACAAGAAATAACTTGACCCAAGAACAATTTGCCACTCAACTACACGTGACGAGACAAGCCGTTTCGAACTGGGAAAACAATCGCAATCTACCAGATTTAGAAATGTTGATTGCCATCGCCACGATTTTTCAACTCTCGCTTGATGAATTGATTTTAGGAGGAACTCAAGTGAACAAGATCACTGAAAAACTAATCAAAGACGGCAGCGAGACCCGACGCGCCAAACTCAATTTGATCACGACCTTGATCGGAACATTTTTACTACTATTCGGCTTTGCCTGCTTCTTCATCAAAGCAAGCTCCGTGGAATACATCGATCAATCCGGCATTTTACATGAAAATTTCTATCTAATCCCCGTAGGATTTTTGTTCCTATTGGCTAGTTTCGTAGTATTTGCAGGAACCGGGATCAATTATTTTCGAGCTGCTAGAAGAAAATGACGCGAAAAAACTCGATTCCAAATGATGGAATCGAGTTTTTAACTTTTGTTTAATAAAGAATAGTCCCTTCAATGAACACTGTCCTTCAACCAAGCAGCATTTCCAGACTCTAACGGATGAGCCACCCCTAAACGAAAATAGTCCCACAGTTAGCTATTCACCGCTTAAAAACACAATTTTCAGGCACAAGCTCCCCTTTCAGATATTCCGATACTTCAAGTAAGAGGCACGTAAGTTCTCAATGTTTTCTTCGTAGCGCTCTTTAAAGAATACTGAGTAGATGGAATCAAACAAAAATTGAAAAATGATCGTAATCGCAAAATCAGCGATCTTGTCTTTTTCATGATCGATCGGGCCTACTACGAGGTTGCGATCGCCATGATGATTGAGTAAGTGGTCATCAGATGAGCTGATGACCACCATTTTCACTTGATTGCCTTTTAAAATCTTTGCTAGCTCCAAGTGACGCTTTTGAACAGGATGATAGGAAGCATATATCGCAATGTCTTGGGTACCTGCCGATTGTGCAAGTGAAATTTTTTGATAGAGATTTGCAGGAACTGTGACCCTGGCACCACAGCTTTCCATTCGATCTTTAAAAATTTTTGCTACATGCAGCTGTTCATCATCGACAAACACAATAATATTGACAGCATGGATCAAGTCCACGGCAATCTGTTGCAGATCTTTGACACTGATAAAAGTCGTTGCCAAAAATAACGAGCGCTCGTACAAATCTCTTAAATTTGAGATGACGGTAAACGCAGAATCTGTTTTTCCAAATGGAATATTCAAATCTACTTTTTTATCTGCATGCTGTAATTGATCGGCATAAGAGGCAGTGACCATTAATTTCAATTCATTCAACCCGGAATACCCCAACTTTTTGCAAAAACGATAGATGGTAGCTTTAGAAACAAATGCCAATGAACTGATCTCACGAATGGTCATCTGTGTAAAAGCAACTGGGTCCTTATTAATCAAATCAATAATGTTGTGTTCTGTATCAGACAAATATTTGACACAATTCAGTTTTGCAAATAAATTCATGACTATATCTCCCAAACGATTTTGCACCGAACGATTTCTGGTCTTTTTCTAAACGCAGAGTGTCTCCCATGCTCATATAAGGTTGTGTTTTACTTTTTTCACTTTATTTAAATGATGATTCATCAAGGCGCCAATCAAATTCGCGTCATTTCGAAACTTGCACGGAACGATCTGCGGCACTGCAAGATGATATGTGTGTTTCTCTTTCAACCGATCAATGCTTTTTTCGATTTCTTGGATAAATCGTTTTTGCTCACTGATTCCGCCCCCGATAGCAAATGTCTCGGGATCAAAAATATACTGCAGGTTGAACAAATGAAGGGCGATCGTATCACAATACTTTTCTAGAACGCCTTGCAGTTCTTTGTCGCCTTCCTCAATCAGTTGAAACAGCAACTCACCACTGAGCGTGCCTTTTTCCATCCCTTTGACTCGTTCTCCTTCACTAACCAGCGACAGAACACTGCCAGAAGCACCGAAATAAGCGGCTGGTTGATGGTACGCATCGGTTTGCTGGACAAAACTAAACTCTCCAGCGATCCCGCTGCTGCCGCGATGTAGGCGATTATTGATGATCAGTCCACCGCCGACACCAGTGCCAAAGACCAAGACGATGCCATGATCTGTATGCGCCAGCGCTCCGACCCACGATTCTGCCAATGCCGCGCATTTGCCGTCATTTTCTACCGAGATCGGCAAATCAGTGAATGTATGAAAGAGATCAACGATATTTGTCTGTTCTAAAAAGGTCAGCACACCAGCGGTATGGGCATAACCGTTGAAGACATCAATTTTCCCCGGCATACTGATGGCGATACCATCGACTTGCCCTTCGAATTGCCGAAAAATTTCTTCGACAGCGACTAAAAAGCAGGCTTTCTCTTCAAGAGGTGTTTTTACTTTCCCTTTGTAGAAAATCTCGCGATCCCCCGTCATTAAACAGTATTTGATGTAACTGCCTCCTATATCGTAAACAAGATAATTCATTGTTTACCCAACTTTCTCAAAAAATATTTCACCTCGGAATATATGGTATCTTCCGAGGTGATAACCCATTATCGTTTTTGCTTTGCTAGCCAGTGAAACAACGACTGGGTTTCATTCGCAATCTCACCATTATAAACTGGAATCCATGCCCAATGATCATTGTAGCGATACGGTGCCCCCGTACCGTCCTGATAGCAGCCTGTTTCGTCCGTTATCGCTTCAAGTGCAGTCACGTGAAGATTCGGATGGTTCATCGCTTGTAGCGTTTCATATAATGACTGACTATGCTCGTTAAAGGAAACGACTTGATCGTGAATGCCATGAGTCAACCAAAGTGGGACCTCCTTGAGGCCTTCAAGTTGTCTTTGATCGAGCCATTGTGTCTTATAGGCCTGACAAATAGGAAAAGCTGCCGCGAAAAAATTGGGCTTTCTTAAAAGCAGATTGATGGTCATAAAGCCGCCATTGGAGCCGCCGCCTAAATAGATCCGCGTTGGATCGATCGTTTCAAAGGTCTGAACTGCTTCATCAATCAAACGGCTGACAGCTCGGGTATACTTGCTGGTGCCATCTTGAGTGTAACCGCCGCTTCCATCGTTCATCCACATATCTGGCACTTGAGGAACCAGAACATAGGCGCCACCAAACATCGCTTGTACTTCGGGATCAGCCCAAGCAACCACTTTATTGCCCAAAAGCGCAATTTCAGGATCGGTTCCGCCTTCGCCCGCGCCGTGCAAAAGAATGATTAGGGGATGCTTCCCTTTTTCCTTCGGTTCAAAAAGTGCATGGTGTAAAGTGATCTCACCAAACTCAGCATCTTCATAAAAAAATTCTTTTTGCAGAAATTGCTCGGTCCCTTCATAAACGGTTTCTTCAAACTGTTGGTTCGTCAAAACGAGCTCGTTCAAAGAAGAACCATTAATACACAGAGGCTTCTTTAGCGTGATCGTATACATCGTCTGTCGCTTTTGATTCAAAAACAACTGTGGATTAAAGACAAAGGGTGATGTCAACGGGGCATCGGGATGAACCTGCAACGCCAATGTAACGCACGTCGTCGGCAGATCGACGGGTTGCTTTTGTCCTGTCGAATCAGATAAATAAGCCTCTTTGAGTTCGATCTTGCCTTTTATCTGCTTTGGCATTTTCGTCGACCAATCAAAGCCTTCTTTTTCTCCTAGTACTTCAAAAAACGAGGCATCTACTTGCTCATCGATCATTTGTCCAAAATCAATCACAATTTTATGGTTTGCCGGTCCCCAATCGTATCCTTGGCAATGGACGGAATACGTGATCTGGGTAGGTGTATCAGTCTCTGTCTTTGTCATAAAAAACCTCCAGGTTGAATCAAGACTTTGCTTGGATTGAGGTGCCATTAGATTCAATCACTTTTTTGTACCAATAAAAGGATTTTTTCTTTTTGCGGGCAAAAGTCCCTTTTCCAGCATCATCCAAGTCTACATAAATGAACCCATAACGTTTTTTCATTTCCCCAGTTCCTGCCGATATGATATCAATACAGCCCCACGGTGTATAGCCCATTAGTTTCACGCCATCATGTACAACCGCTTTGATCATCTGCTCAATATGGGCACTGAGGTAAGCGATACGCGCATCGTCAATGATCTCTTTTTGTTCGTTAAAAGTGTCAAGTGCGCCTAAGCCGTTTTCTACAATAAACAACGGCAGCTGGTAGCGATCATACAATTGGTTCAATACGATCCGCAAACCTGTCGGATCAATCGGCCAACCCCACTCCGATTCCTCTAAGTAGGGATTCTTTACCGCTTCCATCATATTGCCACGGCTCGTTTTTTCTTGTTCTTTTGTGGAGATGACCGCTGAATTGTAGTAGCTGAAAGAAAGAAAATCGACCGTTCCTTTGCGTAAAAGAGCAAGATCATCTGATTCCATGACCAGCTGCCAGCCGTTTCGTTCATACTCCTTCAAGGCATATTCAGGGTAATAGCCACGGCACTGAACATCGCTATACAGATACTTGAACATTCTAGAAACTTCGATTTCCCGCATACTGTCGTTGGGATTACAGGTTTCTGGGTACATACCAGCACTGGCAAGCATCATTCCAATTTGAAAATCGGGATTGATTTTTTTCCCTTCCATCACGCAGCGGGCACTAGCAAGAAAGACATGATGCAATGCTTGCGCCCTTTTTCCTAAGTCTTTTCCTTTGATCCCTAAAAAAACATAGCCATTCAAAAAATTGATTTCATTGAAGGTGATCCAGTACTTCACTTGCTCTTTAAAACGCTCGAACAACAAGACTGCATAATCGAGAAAATCTTCAATCGTGCACCGATCCAGCCATCCTTCACGACTTTCGGCTAAAGCCAGCGGCATATCAAAATGATTTAAGGTAACGATTGGTTCAATGCCGTATTTGAGCAGTTCATTGAAGAGCAGTTCATTGAAGATCATTTCATAGAAGAGAATTCCTTCTTCATTAAGCGATTCTTTCGTTCCATCAGGAAAAATCCGTGTCCAGCTGATCGACATCCGATAAGCCTTGTAGCCTTGTTCAGCAAATAAAGCAATGTCTTCTTGCCAATGATGGTAAAAATCTGTGGCGCGATGGCTAGGATAATACTGATTTTCGTCTAAGTATCCTTGGCAATACGCTGGCATTCCTTCATACATAGAAATGTTGCGGATTTTTCCTTGCGCATCTTTCACAGTAAGTTGACGGGGCTGTTCCTGACTGCCGCTGGTAACAATATCCAATGTAGATAGTCCTCTGCCGCCTTGATCAAAGCCCCCCTCATATTGATTGGCGGCGGTAGCGCCGCCCCATAAAAATCCTTCTGGTAAACTCATGTTATTGACTGATCCTCCTGTCTTTCTTTAGACCGCCTCTGTGACTTTCTCTGCCATAACCTCAGCTTCAAGCGCTTGCTCTTCCGCCAATGCCAGCTTGTCGGCTTTTAAGAAAAACGGCAAGTAGATCAACCCATTGATACAAATCGCAATGACTACCGCAATCACACCTTTGATCCCGATGGTCAAGATCGGTCCAATGAAGGCTGGCATGATCCAAGGCAGTGAGATCGAAGGATTCAGTGTGTCATACACCCCAAGATTGTAGCCGATGATCCCTATAATCCCATTCACCAAAGAAGTACTGACCATCGGAATAAAGAAGATCGGATTCAACATCAGTGGCAAACCAAACACTAATGGCTCATTGATGTTAAAGATCGCTGGTGCCAAGCTGAGTTTCCCAAGAGTTTTATAGCGCTGTGATTTCGAAATAAAGGGAATCAGCAACGAGATTCCTAAGGTATTGCCCGCACCTCCAAGTGCATAAAAAGCCATCACCGCTGAAAATGCCAAATGCGGCATCGGTTCTCCCTCCATAAACGCCGTTAAATTGGCAACCCCTGTAGCCATTAAAACCGGCAAGTAAATACTGAGGATCGTATTGGGATGGATCCCAAAAAACCAGAAGATCGAAATAGTGATCATAAAAATAATCGCCGAGATCGGTGTTGCCCCCAAGTTCATAATCGGTGCCCCGACCACGCCATTGATAAAATCAAAATAATCGCCCCACGCAGTTAGACTAAAGCCAATGCGGGTTAAGCAAACAAGTACAAATATAATAATGGCAATAAAGGTCGGTGAAAGCGACTGGGCAACCATTGGTGGCACCGAGTTTGGCAGTTTAACGACCAAGCCTTTTTTGTCCAATACAGAATACAAGCTCGATACTAATAACGCAACGATCATCCCACCGAAAATACCATTACTACCGATATAGTCAAAGTTTAGTCCGGCTACTTCGCCCCCATCATAGGGAATCACTTGTGGCATCAAAACGAAAAACGAGGCCAAGGATAATATCCCACCGGTCACAGGACTTGATTTTCTTTCATTGGCATTATGATAGCCAATCATAAACGTCATATATAATGCAGTGATTTCCATCGTCACTTTGATGGTGGCACGCATGTGTTCATCGATTCCAGTTTGCGCTAACCAAGCCAACCAAGGCTCAACGGGCAGATTGACTAAAATAGCGATCAGACTAACCCCCAATGTCAATGGCATGGTAGACATCGCCCCATATTGAATCGCTCGAATCGCTTTTATCTGACTAATTTTCCCCATTACAGGCATTATTCGATCATTGATGATAGATTTTGATTCACTCATATTTTTCCTCCCTGAAAGAAATTGGCTTTCAATCACATCAAGTTTCTCCGGATAAAACTCTTGTAACCGATTTCAATATCTCGTAATTTATTGCTTATTTCAATAGGAAGGACTGAAACTGAGACGTTTGTTTCACGATTCGTCATGAGATAGCGCGGAACATGAAAAAGAGGTCTCATTGTTCCCCGCTTCTTCAAAAACTATCTTCTGAAGACACGAGCAGCTCCTAGCATTCCCCCTCACATAAAAACGGGGCATTTCACACAAAAATCGAATGATCGTGGACAGATTCAGGTGAACGCATCGTCTCACTCACCCCCGATCGCTTAATCACTACAAATCCCCAATTGCTCGCTAGACTCTCCATCCATGCAATCAATGGATTGGTGCACGCAAAAAATGATCCCTAGCTGAGAAGATGCTATCAGCTAGGAATCATAGGGCAATCATATATGAGACTGATGGATCAGAAATAATTCATTCTTTTGTTCACTATCTTCCTTCAAAGAATCGGAACAAACAAGCCACTGATTTTTTCTTTTGTTTTCGTCAAAAGGCTTCTGGCTTGCCATTCTTCTTTTTCTACTAATTTTGCATGAGCTAAGTCTTCCATAAATTGCTGATTTAACTCTGTGATTATTTTCGACGGCCCATAGATGAACATAGATAACTCATGGTTAAGGTAAAAACTACGAATATCAAAATTTGTTGACCCGATCGTTGCAGCAAACTCATCGACGATCATATATTTACAGTGAATAAAAGCAGTCTCATCATAGGTGTAGACTTCGACGCCGGCAGATAATAATTCATCAATAAACGAATTCGTGCCATGAAAAGAAATTCCTCGATCCCCTTTTCCCGGCACAATCAATTGTACGTTGATCCCACACCGTGCTGCTCTTCTAAGCGCACCTAAACTTTCTTCATCAGGAATAAAGTAAGGCATTGCGATCTTAATCGAATCCGTTGCCTTTCCAATGAGGTCATTAAAGGAATCCTTAATGATTCGCTCGCTATCATAGGGTCCGCCGTAGATTACCTGAACGATTTCCGAACCGCTTTGAACGTCGGTCTTCAACGGAAAATACGTAGCTGTCTGTGTCAAAAAATGAGTGACCGTTTCTTCCGTTTCATCAAGAAAGAGCCAATCATAAATAAAGCACTCTTGTACTTCTAGAACAGCAGGTCCTTCTATCCGGATGTTTGTGTCTCGCCAATAAGAAAACTTACTGCCTCGCCCACTATATTCATTTCCAATATTCATGCCTCCTGTATGTGCAATCTCCCCATCAATAACGACCATTTTACGGTGATTGCGCCAGTTCGCTTTATTACTTAGCCAAGGCGAGTTCAACAAATCATACGTGCGCACCTCTACCCCATTCTTTCTCATCAATAATAATAATTGATTAGGAAAGGCGATCGACCCCACGCTATCATACATAAACCGAACTTCCACCCCTTGTTTGGCCTTTTCGACCAGAACATTTGTCAGCTCCTCCCCTGTTTCATCCCCTTTAACGATATAAAAAAACACATGCACATGATGCTTGGCTTTCTTGATATCTTCTAGCAAAGAAGCGAACGCCTCAGCGCCTTCATTTAATACAGTCAGATGATTATTGGTTGTGGGATATTTGCCTGAAAGATGAAAAATCTCAGTGGAGAGATCATGTTTCCCATGAATGACCTCTGAATGTTCTTGCAAAATAGCCGAAACCGTTCGCTGCACTTCCCGTTCATTTTGTATCTGCTGTTTGGGCAACTTCCTTAATCGAGGTTCACGACCAATTAAATAATACAACATGACTCCTACAATCGGTAAAAACAATAAAGCTAAGATCCAAGCAATCTTCGAAGTTCCATCCCTTTGATCAAAAACCACTAAGTAGCCACAAAGAAGAATCGCCAAAATTTCAATGGCCTGCCAAGCATAAATCATCTGATTTAAAAAGAGAATTAATCCAACCGTCACAAGTATCAGTAAAAGCGTTAAAATTTTGTATTGCTGTAATTTGTTTTTGATCATCCTTCACTCCATCCAAATATGCGCTTATTAATAAACGCTAAAGTAAAAAGCCTCACTATATACTATGATTATATACGTTCTCGTTACGCAAATGTAACTCATTTCATCCCCTACTACTCATTTTTTACCTATTATTTATTAAGAAGAGACGATTTGCAGAAACGAAACGGTAAATGACAAGCGCCTATTCAAATCGGTGCACCAATTAAAACAAACCCTGTAAGCATCCCTCGACTTGTTGCAACAGCAATTTTCCTTACGCAATCGCCAAATTTGAATAAATCCCATCTTTCCTTTACTATGAACGAAATCCGATCGTTTTTTTAGCACGGTTATACTATCAAGGAGGTTGTTATGGCAATTCATGTGATGTGGTTTAGAAAGGATCTGCGCTTAGAGGACAATATGGCGCTTACTGAGTCGCTTTTGTCTCTTCAAGCAAACGACCAATTGTTGTGTGTGTTTCATCTCAATGAAAAGCAGTTTCTCCCCGATGCACCAAGCCATGATTACTTTTTTAGCGCGGTTGCTCACTTTATCGAGGCTGCCAAAAAGCAAAATCTGACGATCCACCTCTTGACGGGAACGTTGACAGAAGCCTTTGATCAGTTGTTCGCTTGCTATCCAGAATGGAGCCAGCTTTACTTCAACTTTGATAACCGTGGATATGGTCGTAAACGCGACCTCTACATAAAAGAATTGGTCGAGAAAAAAGGCGTCACTGTCCATTCCTTTGAAGAACATCATCTACACCAACCAACGGAAGTCACCAAAGAGGATGGGACATACTACAAAAAATTTACGCCCTATTATAAGAAATGGATCCAGCTGCCCAAACCGGTGTATCAAAAGCAGGCCCTTGATTTTGAAAAAGCCGCTCATTTTAATGATGCCCCTCACTTCAAAGCAGGGACATCGCTGCTTGCTGAGCTGCTAAAAAATAGAAAGACCGATTTTTCAACGATCGTTGGGGAAGACTATGCGCATAAACAATTGCAGGCCTTTGTGCAAAAGCGTTTGGCCGCCTATGAAAAAGACCGTGATCTCCCTTCGATCAAAGGAACCAGCCGCCTGTCCCCTTTCTTGTCTTTTGGACAAATCTCTATTCGGAAGGTTTGGGCCGCTTGCCAAGGAATGCCACCCAGCACTGGCAAAGCGACCTTTTTAAAAGAACTGGCTTGGCGAGATTTTTATCATATGATCTACTTCACTCATCCGGAGCAAAAAAACTATGAACTCATTGAGAAATATCGAAACATGGATTGGCAAAAGGATGAAGAGGCGTTTAACAAATGGCAAGCAGGACAAACCGGCTATCCGATCATTGATGCCGCGATGCGGCAGCTGAATCAAACCGGTTGGATGCATAACCGTCTACGGATGATCGTCGCTTCCTTTCTAACCAAAGATCTATTGATCGATTGGCGGCAAGGAGAAGCCTATTTTGCTCGACAATTGATCGACTACGACGCTGCCAGCAATATCGGCGGCTGGCAGTGGGCAGCTTCGACCGGCACCGATGCCGTTCCTTACTTTCGAATTTTCAACCCCATCACTCAGGGGAAAAAATTCGACAAAGAGGGGACGTTTATCAAACAATTTGTTCCCGAACTCGCCCAGTTGCCGCTAAAATTCATCCACGAACCTTACCTGATGACTGACGAAGAACAAGCCGACCTAAAGGTAGTTTTAGGCACCAACTATCCGTTGCCTATAGTTGATCACAACGAAGCCAGAAAAAGAGCCCTCGATTTGTATAGTAAAATCGAGCCGTAAGCAGCTGTGATGGCCTGCTCTCAAACATTTTCGGTAGAAAAAAAACAGCAAAGACGGGCTCTTACGGAGCGTCTTTGCTGGTTTTTTATTAAACTGGTGCGCCGTTTTTCACCTTTCTATAGTGAAAAAACAAACGGCTCACCTCATCAAGTAGTCAGTTGTTGTGCGTACAAAAAAGGTCATACTACTTGCTATGTTTTTTTATTAAGGTCTTGTCGCCTGATTCCGCACTTATTTCTAGTCACTCTAAGCAACAATACCCTGACGATTTATAGATAGAACCCTTTATTAGCGGCGTTCCCCACTTTTCCACGACTGGCTAGTAACATTTCTCCTTGCAAAACTGTTCGTCTGATGAAAGGTCATCTATAGAACCATTCTGTTATAATAGCTCCATATTTGAGGATAAGGATGGTTTATATGAAAAAAATAATCGGATTCGTCTTAGTCGTACTTTTAGGGTTTGCCGGATACAAAGGCTATGAATATTATCAATCCACCTACTCAGGACAAACAGCTTACGCGTATGTCCCATCTGA
Source organism: Enterococcus sp. 4E1_DIV0656 (assembly GCF_002140695.1). Classification (NCBI taxonomy): domain Bacteria; kingdom Bacillati; phylum Bacillota; class Bacilli; order Lactobacillales; family Enterococcaceae; genus Enterococcus; species Enterococcus sp. 4E1_DIV0656. The sequence goes on from NZ_NGLF01000001.1 coordinate 748,778, forward strand.
GATTCCCCCTAAGGTAGAACATGAAAGTAAAAGCGGCATCGGTGACCAGTCACCTTGGTATTCTTACGATTACACATTAAACTTTGTAAAAGAAGATGGCAGCACACAAACACTCGAGGTTTCATTATCAGAAGATAACGCAAAACCCTTAACCCCAAATTCTTATGTAAAAGCGGTGATCAGTGAAAAGCGCACAATAAAAGGCCCGAATAGCGTTGAAAAAGATGCAATTCCCAAAAAGGTTCTAGAAAAATTAGAAAATCAGAACTAACGATTGCAGACTCACATCATTATGTGGGTCTTTTTTTTACATCCTTCCAAAACCAGCATTTTGAATCCCTTCTGTTATTTTCACGCTTGATGTCTTCTGCTCTGTTGCGATACGTTATACAAGGATACTGGACACATTATCTAGCAGAAAGCTGCTTGACTGACTCTGTTTTCATCTCGGCATCAATGACAAGAGCAATTCAAGCGCCTTTTCCTTTCCCTACTTCGCAGATAATTGAAAAAGCAGCGAATCACCTATCCGTTGACTCGCTGCTTTTTAACTAACAAGTGATGGCTCACACCACAAAAGAATGATACTTAGAATAAGCAATTTGATCGACGATCGCAGAAACCTGATTGACGTCTAAATCGGCACCAATGGCGGTCACTTGATAAAATTGGTCATAATTTTTCCCTAATTGGGGGAGATTGGCATTGGAAATCAACAAGTCAAATGTCTCGTCCGGAGTATAGGGTAAAACAACAACATTTTGCTTGCCTTTTAGTTCATTTTTTAACAAGTAAATCGAAGCATCCGCCAAAAGACTAGAGCACATATTTAAGACCCCGATCCGTACCCGATATTCTTCTTTAGGCGATAACATATAAATTAAAAAGACTAGGCGTTTCTTGAGATAGTTGAGTTTCGTGGGCGTAAACAAGTTGGTCGGTGCAATAATGTGTTCCAGAATGTCTGAGATCACTTGATCCCGCAAGGAATTGTGAAACATTTTGTGGTAATAATTTAGCGTGACTCGATCGATGGAATAATTCACTCCATGAAAGTAATAAACTTGTGCGATTAAGGAAAAGACATTGGCTTTGATATCGATCGTCGTATGCGAGGCATCAAGACGGTAAATGGACTGGATTGCTGCCATGACTTCATCGGTGATCTCAAAGACGGGATTTTTATTAGTGTACAGTCCTAAGCGAAGTTCCTCGTAAGGAATCCCGCCCACCGTAATGAGGAAGAGACAGATAAAGAATGGCACGATCTTCGCTTCATCTACTGAGCAGATACATTTTTTAGAAGCATAGATCTGTCGAATAAAGTGACAGAGGGGCATCTCTTGGCAACGCTCGATTTTGGTTTGTTCTTCCGGACTTAAACTTCCCAAGGTCGTGTGAGACGTGACTTTTTTCATAATCACATACAACCAGATCTTCAGCTGCTTTTGTTGGGCAATCGATAAGGTTATTTTTTTCGCTAACTCCGCAACCAGGTCATCGATCAAAACAGAATCGATCGTTGTTGCACCCATTTTGAAAAAATTATAGTAAAAATAAATGCGTTGTGTCATCGTTCCAACTAGTTTTTTGTTTCTGATCTTTAATTCAAAATGCTGCAACAACTGATTGCACTCAGCAATCAATCGATTGAGGGTCCCCACACTTATGTTTAATTCATCAGCCAATACGAAGGCATCATAGCCTGCATGTTGAAACAAATAATGGATGATTTGATATTTAGCAGATTTTTTCAATAGCGTGTCGGTCAAATCATCCAGTGAGACACTATCGGTTACTTGCAGTTCCAACGTATAACGATTGATGATAAATGAGACCTTCTCATTTTTTAGTTGCCGTTGAAGGCTCTCTGATAATTTCGTCAAGGTCGGCATCGTAATATCTAATTCCCGACACGCATCACTTTTTTTGATATGACCGGTCGATAAATACAAAAATTTGAGCAAGATATACTCTAATTTCAAGTCCTTATCCAGTAAGTCTTCTTTATACATGACTGTTTTTCCTCCAGTGTAAATCTATATTCATTCAGAATAGTTACAACCAATTTACAGAAAAAGATAGCAGTACGTTACTTATGAAACAAACAAGCGCAGTAAAAACAGGCCCTTTCTACAGATACTTTTCCTTCACTTACTCCCCAACAAACCATGACTGACAAACAAAAACCCTCGATGCAAGACGAATTTCCCTAAGAATTCCCTCACGACAACGTTCTAAGATTTCCTTTTCGTTTATGTAAAACGTTCTTCTCTAAAAAAATATATTTAGACCATAATAATTAATACTATCACAAGTCAGAAATGTCAATAAATGAAATTATCAAGCACTGTTTTTTTACTTTCTCTTAAAAAACGACACTATCAAGTGCTTACCCGTTCTTACAAACAAAAAAATCAAAGGCAGTCGATGCAACCGCCTTTGATTTTTCTATAAACCAAGGTTCATTCAGTCTTGCAAAAAACGTTTCATAAAGGGACTTTTTATTCATTGAAAAAAGCAATGAAAGGGTTTCTAGCGATACCGTTTCTTAATGTGAAAAGCCATAGGTTTGATCGGATGAAACATGACGGCTTGGTCGCTTGTTCAAGCGCTCGATTCCTTCTTTCATGTCTTGCACCAGATCCATTGCCATTTGCATACTTAAATCTGCCCGGCAGACAAAGCGTTGGATATTGATATGTGATAGATTATCAGGTAATGGATAGGTAGGGACTTGCCAGCCTTTCATCGCAAATTCATCCGTCAAATCATACAGATTCCAAGAAATATCGGCATCTTCTTTTAATTTGTAGCAGACGATCGGCAACCGTGAACCATCATTATAAATATCGAAGTAACCCATGTTTTCAATCTCTTTTGCTAAATATTGGGCAACATCGCTGGTCTTTTTGTGGATCAAGCGGTAGCCTTCAAACCCATTGCGGATAAAGGTGTAATATTGTCCGATGATTTGGCTGGCGCTTCTTGAAAAGTTGATGGCCATCGTTGGCATTTCACCGCCAAGATAACTTACTTTAAAGACCAACTCTTCTGGTAAGAAATCTTTTTCTTTCCAAAGCACCCAACCGATACCAGGGTAGACTAACCCATATTTATGTCCAGACGTACTGATGGAACGAACGTTTTTCAAACGGAAATCCCATTCAAGTTCTGGTTCCATAAATGACGTGTACAATCCCCCACTAGCCGCATCCACGTGGATGTAGACTTTGTAGTCGGTGTGTTTGTTGTATTCCTCTAATTTCTTGTCTAGTGCTTTGATATCATCGTATCGTCCAGTGTAAGTGATTCCTAAAATACCAACGACCCCGATCGTATATTCATCTAAATAGTCCGTGACCTTTTCAACATTAATGCTGCCATGTTCTTCATCGATAGGGATCGTTCGCATTTCAATGTCCCAGTAGACACAGAATTTTTCCCAAACGACTTGATAGGCAGAAGAAATCACTAAGTTTGGTTTTTGTTTATTGATATCTAAGCCAAGTTTTTTTGCCCGATTGCGCCAAGCAAATTTTAAGGCCAATCCACCTAACATACACGCTTCACTTGAGCCTACCGTTGATGTACCGATAAAATCGGACGCTTCTGGGGCATGCCATAAATCAGCGATCATATTGACACAGCGGTTTTCAATTTCTGCTGTCCGTGGGTACTCGGTTTTATCGATGGCGTTTTTATCAAGGGTTTCACTCATAATTTTGACTGCTTCTGGTTCCATGTAGGTTTGACAGAACGTCGCCAAATTTTGTCTTGAGACCCCTTCATCGATCAATTGATCTTTGACTAATTCATAGGCATCCCGCGGTACCAAGGACTCTTTTGGTAATTTGTACATAGGGATCGCTTGATCCATTGCCTCATTCCCATAGATAGGCTCCAAATATTGGGCTTCTTTTCGATTTTTTTTACTAAATAACATGCAGCTCTCCTCCTCATAGGTTGTGCTTTTTATTTTTTATCGCTTGCTTTTTCACCTACATATTTATAGATGACAAACGGTATCACGACAATAATCAGCCAACTGATGATCAAGATGGCTAAATAGGTTCCGCCCTTTCCGGTGCCGATATCGCTCGGTGGAAAGAAGGAAATAAAGAAAGAAAAAATAGAAACAAGCAAACCAACCATCGCAACACCAATTTTCACATTTTTCCCACCAGGAATATGATACGTTCTTGTTAAGTCGTCTTTTTCTTTGACTAATTTAATATAGGAAAGAAACAAGAGGACATAAGCCACCAGATAGATGCAGACCGTCAACGCCATCGCAACGAAGAAGGATAGATTGGCGCCTCCACCGCCTAATGTCAAGACAACCGCCCAAATGGAAACAATGATGCCTTGTACCAAAACGATATTGATTGGGACATTGTGTTGATTGACTTTGGCCATTTGTTTTGGCAGCAAGCCATTTTCAGCTGCTTCAAGCATCGCAGTCGATGGGCCGACCACCCAAGCAGCAATTTCTGCAATGACACCTAAACAGATGACCACGGCAATCAAACGAACCAGCCATTCTCCGCCGCCAAAATGATGGATCAAATAAGAATAGGCTTGAATCACGCCAGTATCAAGAGACAATTGATTTTGGGGAATCGTGGCAGCCACCGTTGCCCCACCTAACGTATCCAAAAGAATCGTTGCTACAACTAAAATCAAAATAGCTTTCGGGTAATTCTTTCCAGGATTGTCCATATCTTTTACGTGACTGGCAGAAGATTCAACCCCTGCATAGGCTAAAATAAAGGAAACAAAAACGACCAGCGTATTGATTTTCGTGAAATCAGGAATCCAAGCGCCTGATCCAAAAGAAACTTTGACGGGATTCCCTTGAGCAATGTAGACAATTCCTAAGATAAAAAGAATGATCCCTGTTGCGACGATCCCCACAAAGAACCCTACTTTGGCAATCTTCGCAGTATTTTTTGTTCCGCCAAATTGCGAGATCGTGATCAGCCAAAAGATCACTAAAGTGGCAATCAGCTTCAGCCAAACATTCGTATTAAGAGCCGGCCAATTTAGGGCATAGGAAAGCGCCCCGACAATAAAGTAAATCATCGTAATAAAGCCTACCGTGATTTGGAACCATTGGAAGAAAATGGCAGCAAAGCCCCATTTTCTCCCTAATGTTTTTGAGACCCAGGTATAGAGTCCCCCTTTTTCCCATCCCTTTACAGTAGCCATCTCCGCAGAGCAAAGGGCTACAGGGATAAACCAGAGGAAACCGCCGACGAGTAAATAAAAAACTAAATTCATCTTCGATGTCGCAAAGGTTGGATACTCATATACCGTCATCACCATTGAAGCAGTTATTGCAAAAAAACTCAACAATGATAGTTTTTTCTTGCTAGTATCCATTTTTTTTACCTCCTATCGTTAGATACTATTTTTCAGCAGCGGAAGATAGATCAATATGGTACGTATGTGTCAAATCTCCATCTGCTTTAAATTCGATTTCGACCGCTTTGATCGCTGGCAAACTTTGTTCTTGCGCCACTTTAAAATGAATAAAGCCATCTTTATGTTTGTCATGGGTCAAAATCTCATCATCTAAGTAGTCCACAAACACTTCCGCTTCTACTTTTTTGCCATCATTCAACACCAAATAGGCTTTGTCAGGTTTGATTTTTTTGTCTTTCGAATCTTCATTAAACAATTGATATTTCAGTGAGAGCAATGTTTTGTATTCTTTGTCTTTGTCTTTGAATTCTTCTACATTCACGATTTTTACATGATTCACTAAAAAGCGAATGTGATCCCAACCAGCATTTTCATAATTCGTTTCATACCAAACGACGTCTTTGATTTTCGGATCGATTCCCTTAGTTACGATTTCTTCAAAATACCCGTCATCACTCAATTTTTCACTTCCCACAACTACTTCATCTGACGAATCGCTGATCAACGTTTCCGTTCCAGACCCAGAGACCACTTCCCCTGATTCTTCCACTGTTGAGCATGCACCTAGAGTAAACAAAACGCCTACACCTAAAACGAAACCTGCAACTAACGATGTTTTCTTCATTGTAAATCCTGTCCTTTCTTTTATTATTTTTATTCCATCTCAGGTATACCATTTAACCCAAAAAAGCGAATACCTAATTTTTTATTTTAAAAACAAAAAAACGCGAAAAATAATTCGCGTTTCGGTGCTATCATGAAGTGCAGATAAGAACAATGACCATTGAAAAGAAAGGACTGAGTTTTTTTGAGAGCGCTTGTGGTCGTCCTAACTGCCGTTTTGTTAAGTATCAGCCCTCTTTCAGCTGACTTTTATCTGGAAAAGACGGACAGACATACTTCTAACGCAATGTTTTCTCGGATAGAAGTTGCCCAAAATGAGTGGGCGACTACTGGATCAAAAAGATTTGTTGGAACGCTGATGCTTCCTGATGCAAAAGGCAGCCTGTTGACAGCTGACGGGCATTTTATGAGAAGACCTTCCAAGCTTGCGACGAATAGACGCGTAGCAATAGCAGCTTGTAGGGTTCAAAAAACACCCAAAATCGCACGGGGCAGTCATCTGTCTCAGCGCTGTAGCTCTTTAGCCCCTACGACTTTGCGGTTAGAAAAAGCGTGTCAGGCACGGCAATCAAACGTCCTTAGCTCTCATCCGAGTATCTGGTGTCGTACATGACGCCTTCATCCACAGGGTTTCCGCAGTGATGGCACATAGGTAAGTCAAAAACAAATGATCCTCAAAACGTTTATCCTCCGGCGTATCCTAGACAAATCTACTTCCCCATCCTGAACAAAAAAATAGCCACTACCTACTTTCCACTTACTTGTGCCATCCTCTGCTTGATAAAATGATCAAAATTTTTTGATTGAAAAGAAAAAATTGCCTATTCTGTTTTGATCATTTTTTTAGTGATCGATCATTACTTAGCTAGCTAAGCCCCCCAAACCTCAAGCAGCCCCCGAAAACAGTTTCGGAGGCTGCTTGGGGTGAGCTTTGCTCACTATTTAGTTTTCTTATAAAAATTTTAATATGAGAAATCATTTATTACAATATGAATGAGAAAATTGAGTTACGCTTTCTATTTTTATAAGTAAGTATAGATTCTATTCACAATGTAACATAGTAACCTTATTTAACTAAGCTATTTTTTTAAGAAGACCTTATCAATCTTCTGAAGCAAAAATATTCCACCAGATTATATTAGTCTTGCCGAAGCCATTTTTATATGCTCTTCAATATTGTACTTATAGCTAACGCACTTCGACTCACCTGTATTCATTCGAATTAACGGACAGCCTCCTAAACACAAAGGTTGAACTTTACAACTTGAACATTTCGCTTTCGAAAAAAATTTGTACTCTGTAAATGTTTTATGCACACTGTTCAATTGTATTCCTGTATAGATATCTCCAACTCGTCCAATCGTTTTACCAATATGAACCCAGCATTTATATAAAAATCCATTAGGGTCGATTACATAGTCATCTCGATTGATAGCTTCGCAGAACCCAATCGTTGTCCGTGGTATGGCAACAATATTTATCCCTCTTTCCAAAAGACTTTTATAAACCATTATTTCTTCTTTCGAAAACTCTTGGGATGTATAACATGTGGGTGTTTTGTAGGTATCAAAATCCTCTACCGGCGCAAGATAAAAGCCAACTTTCTTAAGTAAATTAAAATTATCCAGCGAGTTCATCAAACGAATAACATCTTCATGATTATTCTCCCTATCTATATTTACTCTTACAGTTACTGGAATATATTTTAGAGTTTTAACTATATTCTGTAATATTCTTGCAAATGTCCCTTTCCCATTTGTTAAACATCTTCTAGAATCATGATTTATCTGATCCCCATCCAGAGTAATTTGAGCATAATTAACGTGATAACTTTTTAAAAGTTGTGCAACTTTTTCTGTTAGCAAATAACCATTGGATACAATTTCTGCGTTGAAATTTTTATATTTTTTTTCGTTTTTCATTATTATTTCACTTATAACTTTAATAGAGTTCAATCCCATCAAAGGCTCTCCTCCATACCAAATTACTTTCAATGACTGATGGGGTAATACATTTTTAAGAATAAACTCAGCTGTTTTCTTAGCAGTTTCAGTAGTCATAGTATGTTGTCTAAACCCTTGCTCGTAACAATAAAAACAGGAAAAATTACAGTTCATCGTAGGGGCAATTGTGAAAGTTACTTGACTAGGATTATATCGTTTTTCATTTGCCACAGACACTAATCTTGCTTCTTCATCAATCTCATCGGAAACAATGATATTTTGATTTTCTAAATAAGAGAATAATTCTGTTTTCTCAAAGTTATCGTTATTAATAAAAGTCTGTAGATCATGGAACTCGCTTTGAGTTAGTAAAACGATAGCAGAGTATACCGAATTGTACAAAAGTATTTCATTATCCACTTCTTCAACAATCGTATATTGCGATAATTTCATAAAATCACTCCTAATTAAATTGGGTAAAAAATTTTCTGTTACCTAGATTTGTATGCTTTACAAAAGAACGTATGAATGTTTCTCTATCAATTGAATAGTTGGGGTTACATGAAGTATCACACTGTACCTTTCCTCGACACACTGCAATTAATTCACATGAATTACACTGATTGTTGCTTTTCGGAAGAACACTCTTTTGGTCATAAAGGCTATATTGAACATCTTCTGCAAAAGAAGATGATTCTGTAAAACTTTTTATTATTCTACGTTCATAAAAATTTGTTGCATTACATAACCCTATAGATCCATCAGAGAAAAACTTTACAGACCAAGGATTATACGCATCGCACTCAAAGCGATACGAAGAAAATGGAGAGACATTCACCAGGAAACCGTTTTCAATTAGGTGATCAATTGCAGTTGAAGATACCCACTTTAGATATTTTTCATAGGATAATGCATTGAAATAATTTTCATTAAACTCATAGTTATTAATGTAATAGCAATTGATATGGGCTTTGATATCACTTTGGCGGATCGTAACGAGAAAAGACTGAAACTCTTCTGTATTTTTATCAGATGTATTATAACCAATATGGATTTTAACACGTCCGCTCTTAGATGCTACCGCTAGATTTTCAAAAATCTTATCATACGTTCCGCTTCCACTCTTAAGAGATCTATTTCTATCATGATCTTTTCTAGATGTTAGTGTAGTATCGACAATTAAAGAATCAAAATGATTTATAAAATCTGGAGTGAGTAGATAGGCGTTTGTTCCTAAACCATAAGAAATTGAGAGTGATTTCTCTGACGCAATTTGATCAATCTTACTTTTAATTGCGAGAATTCTTTTTTTATAAAGAAGTGGCTCGCCCCCGAAAAAATAGATATATAGTCTCCGAACGCCTAGCTGAGCAATGTCTAAAATGTATTGCATTATATTATTTATCGTCTGATCAGTAATAACATTTTTAGAAAGGAAATCATTCTGGTAACAATAAGTACACGAAAAGTTGCAATCTTCTGTGATATTTATAGTGATAGTAACTAAGTCTCTCTTTAAATTGATTGTTTTCTGTTTATAACTTTCCAAATCACCGTGTATAAATCCATTTTCAAATAAATATTTTCGTTCACCTTCACTTATTTCGCTCGAAATCTCCGTTTTACTTTTCATTTTTTTTGAATCAATAGTAACTATTTCTTGCGTTAATGTATTGCAAAGAATAGTCTCGTTACCGTTCTCAATGATATCGACATACCGTGAAAAACGCATCACCTAACCCCCTTTTTCAATAATTATACATTTCACAAAATAATATTTCAATTTTTTTTTAATTTGTGATATAGTTTTTACATAGGAGGGAGAGAATGAAAAAAATATTAAAAAGAAACCAACCACTTTTCTTTTTGCATGTGATTTTATGCGCAATGGCAGCGCTCATTCAAGTTGGGGTTGCTTTGGTGTATAGACAAATCACCGAGGTTGCTATGTCAGGAGATGTAAAAAGACTTTTATTTATTGGTATATTCGCCTTCTTTTACATCTTATTGAACACGATGAGCGATTTTATTCCAAGAAGAAGTAAATCCGTCTTAGTTCAATCAATAATGAATCAACTGAGAGAGAGTCTCTCGCAGAAAATCGTTCGAATGAATCCGGTACTATTTCTTAAAAATGAGAAAAACGAGTATCTCTCAAAGTTGGCAAATGAAATGAAAGTCGTTGAATTAGAATTTTTAAAGCCCGGATTTGGACTGATTTTAAGCATTTTTACCTTTCTATTCTCTCTTTTATTCACACTAAAATTAAACACTTCTTTTTCATTGATTATGCTGCTCTTAGCTTTTAGTCCTTTGCTAGCCCCTTATTTCGCTAAGCGAATCCTTAGTGATCGTCGCAAGTCCGTTGTTCTGGAGCAAGATCGTACACTTAGTTTATTTGACCAACTTCTCTCAGGATACCTGACCTTACGTGTCGGCAAAGGTTTTCCAACATATACGAAAATTTTTACTAACAGTAGTGAACGATTAAAAAAGGAAAGTATCACTTTTGAAACCTTACAAGGACTGACTTATGCAATTTCTTTTGGACTTGGGGATCTTGCCTATTCAGGGACATGGATCGTTGGTGGTTTCTTTGTTGCTGCCAAAATAATCACCATTCCCGATCTTATTGCGATGACTACACTAATGAGTACGATTGCCGGTCCGTTAGAGTATTTCAGTACTTCAGTTACAGATATTTTAGCGAGCAAGAAGGTCGCGGACGATCTTATAGCTTTCATTGATGGTACCGATGATGATGAGCCCAATCGCTCACTTGAACTTGCAGAACCAATAAATACTTTATCGATTGAAAATCTGCATTTCCATCATGGAAATCGTTTGATTTTTAATGGTTTTACTCAAACATTTGAGCGTGGAAAAAAATATGCTATCACTGGCGCAAGCGGTAGCGGGAAGTCGACACTATTGAATATTTTAGCGGGAATTTACCCTATCGACGATCATCAAGTATTGGTTGACCAGCAAGAGATGAATCAGCTATCTAGAGACTCCCTTTATGAGAAAGTTGCACTTGTCCAACAAAAAACTGCTATCTTCCAGACGAGTATTGCTTACAACGTTTCTATTTTTAGTGAATACGAACTTGAAAAAATCGTTGATGTTTTAAAACGAAGTGGATTAGATGATCGCTTTGATAACAATGATTTAACCGATACGCAAGATAATACATGGATAAACTTTCTTTCTGGCGGCGAGCTTAGACGGCTTGAGATTGCTCGGGCAATCTTTAAAGATTCCGATGTTATTCTTTTTGACGAACCAACATCTGGTCTAGACAGTATAAACGAGATGATTATCAGTGACTTAATCTGCTCACTTACAGATAAAATAATCATTGTCGTTACTCACTCAACAAATCAGGAATTTCTAGGTTCATTTGATGAGCTAATTCAGTTAAATAAATCATGAATTTAGATGATATAGGCCTACCTTATGTCATCTGGAAATATAAAAGAAAGGAGAGGTATACAATGAAAGTAATCTCTGAAGCTTCAAAAGAACAAATCATCACCATGTGTGGAAGTAATCAGCATTCCCATCATCCACCAATCATCTTACCTGAAGAGACTGATACACCATTTTCAAATCAGAAAAAAGAAGAGATAAAAAAAGAAGAGAAAGCTAGTTAAGAGAAAATCATTTGATCCTTACTTTACTTATTAATAAGGATAATAGCAAGCAAAGAAGGGGTCGTGACTAGCTATATATGTCTCGACTCCTTCTTACATATTTCCCGCAAACGCAAATAATTTTTAACAGCTACTTGTTATCAACTTTCTTCATATAAAGAATTGGATAAGGGTTTCCTTGTTCGTCTAACTCGCTTCTTTTGTATACCTCAAATCCCATATGCTCATAAAATCCTTTCGCCTGAGGATTCTGTTCATTTACTCCCAGTTCATTTACAGAATAGTTTTCCATCCCGTATGCCAAGAGTTTTCTTCCTAGTCCCTTGCCTCTTTGTTCATTTGCTATAAAAAGCATTTCAAGATTTCGATCCGAGATCCCCATGAAGCCAGCTGGCTCTCCATTTTCACTTTCTACGATAATCAAATGTGGCACATGATGCAATGCCTCTGGAATGTATTGCTTAATGGCTTGGATTTCGGTCTCTGACAAAAAGGTGTGCGTCGCCTTAACAGAACTCTCCCATACTTCAATTAATTGTTGCTCTAACTTTTGATTCATACTACTTACTTCTTTTATATTCATGGATAGTCACACTCTCATCAGCTTATTTTCGTTTTTCATAACAAGAATCGCTGTTTCATTGATCCAAGTTAAGAATTTTCAACATCATCATAACATGAGATGGATTTATTTAAAATCTATGGATAAAAACTGCCTCGCTCAAATAGATAACGAAACAATCAATTCTAAGAGAGTATGACTTGCTTTGAAACACACTAAGAAAGGAGCTTTCAATACTGATGATTTCTCAAATCATTCTGTTGAAATAAAAATGCTTGTAGCTTTTTCTTCCCGAATAGTCGCCATAACGAACAAAATATATTCTTTTCAATAAACGATTTTAAACCACTTGCCCTAGAGTCCACTTCAGGGTTTATGATTACTTATAGAAAAGATAAGGAGAACCAACGATGAATATAAAAAAAGCAGCGGAAATGTTTGATTTGAGCGTAGACACATTGCGCTATTATGAACGAGTCGGTGTGATTCCACCTGTCCAACGCAATGAGAGTGGCTATCGGGTGTACACAACAAATGATCTAAACTGGATCTATTTAGCAAAACATTTACGAAATGCAGGATTGTCGATCGAATCGCTAATTGAATTTGCTCAATTGGCACAAGTACGTGAAAGTCAAAACGTCGAAACAGCTCAGAAACAGATTTTAGCCGATCAACTCGAAGAATTAGAGAAAAAGTTAGCAGCAATGCAGGAAGTAAGAGACCTACTTATTTATAAGATAGAAACGTATGATGAGCATATCGCAAAATTTAAAGCAGGAAATATGACCCCTGATAAAGTGGAAAAATTATGGGAACGAAAAAAGTAACATCTTTCACTTGCTATGGACTTAACTCCAAGGTTTAGGATAGAACATGCAATGAAAATTAGAGGAGGAAACATTATGCAAACAATCACACTCAATAATGGTGTCACCATGCCGCAACTAGGATTTGGCGTTTATCAAATACCTTTGGAAGAAACAGCAGAAGCTGTTTACCAAGCAATCAAAGCTGGGTATCGACTGATCGACACTGCTTCTATTTATGGAAATGAAACAGAAACAGGCGAGGGAATCAAGCGCGCCATCACTGAAGGTCTAGTCACTCGAGAAGAACTTTTTGTTACCTCTAAATTATTTATTCTCCAAGCTTCCGAAGATAAAGCGAAAGAAACGATTGAACATTCGCTTGAAACAATGGGATTAACTTATCTTGATCTCTACCTTATTCACCAACCATATGGAGATATTTATGGTGCTTGGCGCTCAATGGTTGCTGCTCAAAAAACAGGAAAATTACGTGCAATTGGCGTTTCAAATTTCAAATCAGCTAAGATGATCGAGTTTGTCGGCTTGAATGAGGCGAAACCTCAAATCAATCAAATCGAAGTGAACCCTTGGAATCAACGAGCGGAAGATCAGGAATGGCATGAAAAATATGACGTCCAAGTTGAAGCTTGGGCTCCCTTTGCAGAAGGACGCCATGACCTATTTACCAATCCGACATTAGCAGAAATTGGCAAGCAATATGGCAAAACGGTTGGTCAAGTTGTTCTTCGCTGGTTGATGCAAAGAGGGATTGTCGCTTTAGCAAAAACAGTTCGTCCAGAACGGATGGCTGAAAACATTGCTATTTTTGACTTTGAGCTTTCCCAAGAAGACATTGAAAAAATAGCCGCTTTAGATAAAAAAGAGTCCGCATTCTTTGACCACGATGCCCCCCAACAAGTGGAATGGTTTATGGAGCGGATGTTAGATACTGAAAGTTAATAGGTTTTTATTGAAGAAAACCAATACAAGTCCGCTCACATTGCAAAAGGAAGCGGACTTGTATTAGTTCTTACTGAATTGTATGTCGTCACTTTTCTTTGTCAGTATGACAATGTTCTTGGAAATAGGGCCAGTGAGTCATCTTTGAACAAGGAGTTGCTTTTCATATTTAGCAGTGGAACCTAAATGATGATCTAAAAAATGACGAAGGACAGACATTCGTAGATAAGAACTGTACAAAACAACATGCCTAAGACGCTTCTCTGACCTCTCAAATGTACTTTCACCAAATATGTTTTAGAGATTCTATACGTACATAATAGATAAATTGCCCCCAATTCTTCTACTATTAAGAGGAAACATTAAGAAGAAATCTTTAGATCAAGATAGCTGCTGCCATCACAACGAAATTATAGAAGCTATGTGCAAAAATGGATTCCCAAATATTTCCCCTACGTAAATAGGTGATCGTCAAATAAAACCCTATGACAAAGTAGGGAAAAAGAGCAAAAAGATTCCCGTTCACATTTACGATATGACTTTCAGTAAAAAGCAAGAGGCTTCCGACAGCAGTGATGATTCTCAACCATCGTTTTTCTCCAACATAAATCAGTGTATAGCGATAAAGCATTTCCTCGAAAACAGGTGCTAGCAAAAGTACATCGAATACAAATGGAAGGGTTCTTTGATCGGAGAGATAAACAAAAATCAACGCATTGAGATCACGAAATAAAAGAATATTAATTAAACCGATAGTGAGGATAATACTAGTAGGTACGATGAGACCGATTTTTATTAGCGCAATTTTATTTATCTTTTTATAACTCTCTACTAAATAGTTACGGAAAAGAAGGATACCAAGTAAAACGAACAATAGTTTTACTCCGAAATGATTATAACTCATCAAATATCTTGCATAAAAAGAAGGAATGCCACGTATTGCTAGCCCCTTCCATAGGACATAAAACAATAAAAATAACCCTCTTTTCAACTTATCCCTCCTAATGAACGAAAGCTTTATACTCCAGATAGTTTTACTCTTCTTTCAGTTCTTCCTATCTCTAAAATAACAATAAACCAAATAACCACTCGAGCATACTAACAAAGGAAGTCCGACATAGAGCATACCAGTTCCTAATGGATAATTAATAGCAAGATCAAGTTGGATATTCTTAAGCTCTTCTTGGCTTATTGTGTCAAAATCTTGAATAGGAATCAAAATCGTTTGTAAAAAAAAGCCAACGACCGTGATAAAAAGACTGAAACAAAAAACGCCGAGTGCAAATTTTTTCATAAGAGACCTCTTTTCAGCATACACTTTATTGCTTTACCATCTTATTATACATATCAATCATTAAAAAAAGAAACTTAAAATATTTTTACACATTATACTTACAACAATTAACAAGGAAACCATCCTATAGAAGTCATTCCTTAGCTGGAAAAAGGAGTCTCCTCACTAATAATTCTTCCATCAAACAACATAGGAAGTGCTTAATTTCCTTCATTCGACTTACTTGAAATCTGCCTCTATGAAGACTAGAAACACGTATCCAAATCACCGCTATCCACCGTATTTAGAGTATCGATGTGCTTTTTTAAGACAGTGCCGAATTGGCAGACCTTTTCTCCGAAAAAATCAGAGGAGATGCTAACAAAAATACCGCTAGCAGCAAACGAATCATCGTCCTTACCAACGGCATTTTATTAAAGACTTCTGTCCTGGATTCTCTAAAAATTCCACTTCATATTTTTAGTCAGGCACTGTTTTTATTGTAAAAAGAACTTTCTTTTCTTTAACGTAGTAAAGGTGCATTGCCATTCTTTTCTAACACATGTTTTGTGGCCCATAGTAGAAAGACTCAGTACTTTTTAAACGGTTCTTTATCTCGTAAATGAATATTCTCATGATTGTCTTCGATCATTTCAATCACTCTTGGTTCACTCGTAGCGTACGCTTCCTTCAGCGCAGCATCTAAAGCTTCTTTGGAACGTACACGAACTGCTTTAATACCGTAGCTTTCAGCCATTTCTTTATACCCAATATAATCGATATCGACCCCTTCTTTTTGTCCGTTATAGTCTAGTTCTTGTTGGAATTCAACCATGTTGTATTCTTTATCCACCCAGATTACTTGCACAATATTCAAATTGTAATGGGCTACTGTAGCTAATTCTTGTGAGGAAAACATAAAGCTGCCATCCCCACCTGAAGACAAAATCTTTTCCTCTGGACGTAACAGTGCTGCTGAAATCGCCCAAGGAAGACCGACGCCTAAGGTTTGTTCCCCATCAGACATTAAGAAATGTTTTGGCCGATACACATTTAGGTACGAACCCAGCCACACTTCATGACTTCCTCCATCCATAACAACGGTCGTATTTGGATGAGCCTCGATTATTTTTTGCAAAGAGTCAACAATTTCCAATGGATGTAGTGCATCCTCAGGTGTTTGGCTGGGTACTTTTTTCTTCGCTGTCAATTTTTCTTGCAAGTCATGAACCACCATTTTCCACTCATCCGTAATGGCTTGTTCCGTTATGCTATTGGTAATATTTTTTAGATTTTTTGCGATATTGCCTAAGAGGATGGTGTCAGGGAGATAAGTTTCATCTAAATGATCCACTACAGTATCAATATCAATAATGCGCTTGTTATCGGTATTCCAAACAGAAGCCCAGTATTCAACCAAATTTAATCCCAATGTAATCACTAAATCACTGTTAAAAACCAGTTCATCCCCAGGCAGGTTATTAAACAGCCCCACTCGACCCACATAGTTTTGGGAAAACTCATGCGTCAATAGACCTGTAGCTTCGAACGTCTCCACGACCGGAATTCCCGTTTTTTTAACGAACCCTTGAATGGCAGCCGCCGCATTATCATCGGCTGCCCGAGCACCAACGATAATAACTGGGCGTTTTGCCGCTTTGATTTTCTCAACTGCACTAAGAATGGCAGCTTCGTCACTAATCGTATTGTCCAATTGATTCACTAAGGTCGAAAAAGCCAAACCAGATTTAGTGGTCTCAGCTAACAGAATATTACCTGGAATATCCATAAAAACGGCCCCGGGATTGCCATTGATACTTGAGACATACGCATTCGCTACTTCATCCGCAAGGGCATCGGTATGCTGAATTTCCTTGGCATATTTAGTAATCGTTGAATCATTCATTACGCCAGAAATATTAGGATTTTGAGGATACGGTGTTACTAACTTCGCTTGTGGAACTTGTCCGGCAATAGCCAATACCGGGTCACCATCAGAAGTCGCCGTAGCTAAGGGCGTGACCAAATTCAAAGCCCCCGGTCCTGACGTAGTCATCACTACACCAGGTTTACCAGTCATGCGCCCAATTCCTTGTGCCATGAAACCAGCATTTTGTTCATGTCTTACCGTAACAACTTTAATCTCTTCACGTTTTTTCAAAGCCATTAATAACGGACCCAACTTGCCGCCTGGCAATTGAAAGACATATTCCACACCATTTTTAATCAATGTATCTACAATCAAGTCTGCACCGTTCTTATTCATAATAAATCTCTCCTAAATGTTTTTTGCAAGTTGTTTATTAGGATTACTTGAGATAACTGTAAAGGTAATAAATTTGCTTACTCGTGTACTATAGATTCAAAAGAAAGAGTTGTACATTAGGGAATTTTTTTATACGTCTATTTCTTATTGCCTTCTTACGATTAGGAGATGAATTGTTTTACAAATAGTAAGTAAATCCTTATGATACTCTCAGACATACGGAAAAGGAGACAACTGAAGATGACAAGAAAAATATACAATTGCGAACATGGCTGCGCGGTCGAATCGACTTTACAAATGATTTCAGGTCGTTGGAAAAGCGTTATCTTATATCATTTGATGTTTGATGGGTCACTTCGCTATAACGAACTACAAAAGCTGATTCCTGGCATCACTAGAAGAATGGTCTCTTTGCAGTTGAAAGATTTAGAAAAGGATGGATTGATCTATCGTAAGGTCGTTCAGGAAAAACCATTACAGGTTGTGTATGGAATGACCGATTATGGCTACTCTTTAAAAGAGATCATTGAATTATTGTATCGCTGGGGCGAAGATTTTAATCACAAAAACGCGGGATTACTTGAAGAAGAATGTTTAACTTGCAATTGATCGCGACTGCTAGTAAAAATGAGGTTTTTAACGTGAAAAAGATTGAAAATATTGAAGAATTATATGAAGCATTAAGCACATCAATGGAACATTCAACGTGGTGGGATACAGAAAATCCATGGGAAATCGTTGTCGGATCAATTTTGGTTCAAAATACCAATTGGAAAAATGTGGCCTATTCCTTAGCAAACATCAGAAGAGAGATTGGATTTTCTCCGAAAAGATTGGCAGAAATTGATCAGTTCCTTCTTCAGGATCTGATTCGGCCCAGTGGTTTCTACAAAAATAAATCCCGCGCGATAAAAGAAATCTTTTCTTGGTTTCAGCGCTACAACTATGATATCGGTATTCTACAGAAAAAAGAACAGGCTGAGTTACGAAAAGAGTTGCTAGCTATCTATGGTGTTGGCTATGAAACGGCAGATGTACTAATGGTTTTTGTGTTTAATAAGGTCGTGTTTATCGCTGATAAATACGCACAACGAATTTTTAGTCGCTTAGGCCTAAATGAGCCGCTTACTTACCTCACCCTTCAAAATATGATCGAATTACCAGATACATTTACCAATGAACAAGCTCAAAACTTTCATGGTTGGCTAGTTGATTACGGTCAAGTCCATTTGAAATCGGATAAAGACTGGCAAGCAGGCTTCTTAAGTCAGTTTACACTCGTTCACCTCTAATTGTGGTATAAAAAAATTCCCTAATTTACATTTCATTGACCGAGGATTACGCTATCCTTGTTACAAAAACACGTTTCAAGGAGGAGATAGTATGAACGATCCATTTTTAGGATTACAAGACGTGCCAGCGTTTCACGTGACCAGTAAGGACATTGTTGACGGGAAACTTATGGATAAAAAATTTATGTCTGGTGATTTTGGGATTGAGGATGGACAAGATATTTCACCAGAGCTTCACTGGACCGGTGCACCAAGCAATACGAAAAGCTATGCGGTTACCTTATACGACCCTGATGCACCAACTGGATCAGGATTTTGGCATTGGGCAGTCATGAATATCCCCGCTTCTGTAGAGGAATTATCACAAGGAGCCGGCAGTAGCGATAACGCAAAGCTGCCACCGGGAGCCGTTCAATTACCAAATGATGCCCGCATGAAAAAATATATTGGTGCTGCGCCGCCCAAAGGTCATGGTGTTCATCACTACTTCTTAACGGTTTGGGCATTGGCTATTGAGAAAGTTGAAATTCCTGAGGATTCTACCCCAGCTTTTTTCATTTTTAATACCTTTGGACATGTCCTAGCTCGTGGTGTTGTGAACTTTGAAGTCGAAGTGAAATAGGGAAAGCTCAGAGAGGAAGATACGTAATGAATGCTGCAAAAGAAAACTATTTTGGCAAACTAGAACAAGTCCATGAATTTTATGATGCGATGCCTACCGGCGTTAGCTTATCGGAAACCGGGAGAATCTTTATTAATTTTCCTGAATGGGGAGACCAAGTAACCGCGACAGTCGTTGAACGAGTAGACGGCAAATTAATTCCTTATCCTAGCCAAGAAGCGAATACATTTGATCCTCAAAAACCGGAAAACGGATTTCTAAGTGTACAAAGTATCGTTGCTGATGGTGCTGGTACTTTGTGGGTATTGGATACCGCTGCACCCAAATTCACCGTTCCTGTTAAGGGTGGGGCAAAACTGGTTGCTGTGGATTTAAGTACTAATCAAATTCGCAAAGTCTATACTTTTTCACCGGATGTCGTCCTAGACTCTACGTATTTGAATGATGTTCGAATTGATTTACGCCGCGGTTCTGAAGGGGTAGCCTATATAACCGATTCTTCTATTACCGGTCCTGGTGCGTTGATCGTACTCGATTTAGGTACTGGCGATGCATTCCGTATTTTAGATGGCACGCCCTCCACCGCGGTTGATCCAGCCTTTATTCCTAAAGTTGAAGGCGAGATTTTGTTAAATCGCTCGGCTGATGGAACAACTTCGCATTGGCAAGTGGCAGCTGACGGCCTAGCGATTTCTCCCGACGGAAAAACCTTGTTTTTTAGTCCTTTATCCAGTCGACATTTATACTCAATTGAAACCGATAAAATTTTCAACAAAGAAATTGATGATCACGCATTAGAAGCACATGTTAAAGATTGGGGCGAAAAAGGCGCCTCTGATGGCATGATTACGGCAGAAGATGGAACGATCTATGCTGGCGACTATGAAAACAACAGCATTCGTGTGATTCACACGGATGGTACTATGGAGACTTTGGCTCACGATCCGCGTATTTTATGGCCAGATACTTTATCTATTGGACCAGATCAATACTTATATTTTAACGCCAACCAGCTGCAACGGCAGGCTAGTTTTCACAAAGGAGAAGACCTGAGAGAGAAGCCTTACAGTCTGTTCCGCATTTTTATCGGAAAAAATCCTGCGAAAGCAAACTAACCGGTCTTGATCCAAAGGGAGGGCAATACGTAAAAGAACTAATGCGATTTTCTATCCAGAAAAGGAGGAATGAAAATGTCAGAACAGAAAACGATGAATGTAATAGGCTTTTTCGAAGGCCTGCCAATTGAATCTACGCATAGTTTTATTGACCAAAAAGAAGGAATCCCTGTTCCAGGCCCTCGTGATTTATTAGTAAAAATCAAAGCCGTTTCGGTCAATCCAGTCGACACCAAATTACGGCAAACGACTCGCAAGCGAAATGCCCTGCGTATCTTAGGTTTTGATGCGGTCGGAGAAGTGGTCGCTGTCGGAAAAGATGTCATGAAATTTACTGTTGGTGATCGGGTCTTTTATGCAGGAACCACCACTCGATCAGGAAGCAATCAAGAATATCAAGCAGTCGATGAACGGATCGTTGCCCTAGCCCCTAAAAATTTAACAGATGAAGAGGCTGCTGCATTCCCATTGACTGCATTAACCGCTTATGAATTGCTGTTTGAAAAATTCGGCTTGATTCCTAAAGAAAACGCCAATCAAGGGAAAAGTATTCTCGTCATCAATGGTGCGGGTGGCGTCGGATCGATACTGAATCAGTTGGCTCATTGGGCAGGTCTAGAAGTGTATGCTACCGCTAGTTCAAAAAATTTTGACTGGCTTCAAAAAACCGGGGTTGACCACCCTTTAGACTACCATCACGACCTAAGGGACAGCTTTCGAGAATTAGGCGTTCCGAATGTTGACTATATCGCTGTCTTGTTTGACATCACCCAATACTTTGATCAAATCAGCCATTTGGTAAAACCTTATGGTCATGTGGGCACGATCGTTGGCCTTCACGAGCCCCTTGATTTAAGTGTATGGAAAAACCTTTCTGTTAGCTTTGATTGGGAGTATATGTTCGCTAAAACAGACCACGACTATCAAATCGAGACACAAGGACAAGCGCTAAAAGTGATTGCTGATTTAGCAAATGAAGGGACACTAAAAACAACCTTAAGCAAAGTCTATTCGGATGGAATCAACGCGGCAAATTTGAAGCGCGCAACGAGAGATGTCGAAAGTGGCCATATGTTGGGAAAAGTCGTTGTAAGTGGTCCTTTTAATGGAAACCCTACAGGGAATTAATCGCCCGAGCCATTTAATGAACGCACCCTTCAACAGAATTCATCATATATTCTAATACACTATCACTGATTTTTCGCAACAGCCGGATTCTCAAAGAATGATTTGTAGATGAAAAAAGCATTCAGAAAACAATGGGTCTCTGGATGCTTCATTCATCAATATAATAATCTAATGGATAACATAGTTAAAACTGAAATCAAGGTAAATCCATATTCGTTTTTCATAAAATCATCATCCATTCATAACTTAAAAAATAGTCATTCTTAGTAAGTGTTTATTTTCAAGAAAATTCATTCTCTTTACTTAGTAAGATAGAAAAAGACAACAACCATTATGACAACAAGTACCCAAAAATACCATTTTTCAGAGTTTTTTTTCTTCATATCTATTCTCCCTTTCTATTCATCTCAATTTTGAAAGAAACATAATAAGCAAAATATCGCCTTCTTGAAGGGCAATCGCTATCTGATTCCCTATCCGATTAATTCTCGGTTAACTCATCCCTAAATTTCAGGAATAGGTCTTTCGCTTGTCCTGTACGCATGTTTGTCAGGACTTTAATTTTCTTGACCATGCCAATATCATTTTCGTTTTTCGAAAGAATTTGTCGTGCCATTTCTTCTTTGATCTCTGCTTCTTCTTCCTTCGTTAAATTTCTGACTTCTTTCTTTTTACCAAAGAATCCCACCCTGTTCTCCCCTTCTTATAAAATTTATGCGCTTTTCACACTAGCCAGACTGAGCATTCTTTTTATCTAAAATGCGTTTTTCTGTCCATGACTTGATTCCTATACTCTAATCTACCATTTCTGTCGAAACCGAGGAAATGGTTCGTTCTCTTTTTTATTTTTAGGGAAGATATAAAAATAAAACACGGAGCCAATGATGATCGCTGGCGGCACCGAGATGCTCAATAATTTTAAAGCAGTGTTTAAAAGTACACCAAATTTTTCTTGAATAGAAAGATTCATAATCGTGCTGAAGTCTTGATTGAACGAAGTAACGATCATCGTGACAAAAAAGAGCAAGCAAAAACTAATCACCCCATACTTGATACTTACTTTTAAATCATCATTGTCTTTCTTAGTTTCTTCCAAAAGTAATGTTTCTAATGAGATATCCAATTCTTCGGCTATTTTGATCATATTTTTTTTGCTAGGGTACGTAGCACCTAACTCCCATTTTGAGATTGTCTTGTCACTTACTTCTAATAATTCTGCTAGCATACTTTGTGTTAGCTTGTTTTTTTCTCTATATTCTTTCAGCTTCATTGCTAATATTGTTTCCTTCATTTCAACAACTCCTCATCGATTTCTACCTTTCATTTTGACATAAAACCTACCATTTAACAGGAATTCTTGAAAAAGAGAGTAGAATAGAGGGGATTTTTTTAGCTACTTCTGGTGATTTTCCTGAAACATACTACCGATTCCTTCCTTTCAACAATAGTTGCTATGCATTCTGATATCTTCTAAATAATATCAAACCAGAAATCATAAGCGTCTGTAAATAATTAAAGGAGACGCAAAAACTTCCCAGTTTTTGCCCTCCCTCATTTCTCAAGAAAATTTGTTAACAGAGGATTTTCTATTTATCATTCTTATTAGAAGAAACCAAAGTATTTTTTCACTTCAATATACACTAAAGGAAAAATGGATAAGCCGATTACCCATAGCCAGTCAACTGCACGAAGAGAAACAAAGCCAAAAATAGTTTGCATGAATGGAATCGTTACTAACAAGATAATGATCAATGCACCTATGAAGGTTGTCATTACTAACAACGGATTGCTCAAAAAACGCAGCTTCAGAATAGATTCTTTACTTCTACAATTAAACATATGCACAATAGTTGATAATCCCAATACAATAAATGTCATTGTCTGCGAAACCTCTATCGATTCTAGACGTCCAATTAGAATCGCGCCTAATGTGACGCCTGTAAAAACAATTGAGATTTCTACAATTTTTACCAATAATCCTTGCGCAAAAATGCTCGTGTATTTAGCGATCGGGGCTTCCATCATTGCTTTTTTATCGACTGGTTCAATGCTAAGACTCATTCCTGGGATTCCATCTGCAACTACTTTTATGATTAACAATTGAACCGCTGTAACAGGTGCTCCCCACCCAACGAGCAAGGAAATTAAAACGATCGTCAGTGCAGAAATATTGCAACCAAGCATCGCGTATAATGATTTTCTGATATTGCTGTATACCCGTCGTCCTTCTTCAACCGCCTGAACAATCGTCGCAAAATTATCGTCTACTAAAACCATATCAGAAGCTTCCTTTGCTACTTCTGTGCCACCTCCCATTGCGATCCCTACGTCAGCTGCTTTTAATGCAGGTGCATCATTGACACCATCGCCAGTCATAGCGACAATCTCATCATTTTTTTGAAATGCTTTTACGATTCGAATTTTATCTTCTGGGGAAGTACGGGCAAAGACTCGATAGTCATCAATCACATGGGCTAATTTTTCATCGCTCATTTCATGTAAATCCGCGCCGGTCATTGCTTTTTTCCCATCGGTGAGAATTCCTACATCTTCTGCGATTTTTTTTGCTGTCAGTAAGTGGTCCCCTGTGATCATTACGGTTTGAATCCCTGCTTGTTTTGCAATAGAAACAGCCGTATAGCTTTCGGGCCGAGCTGGGTCGATAATCCCAACAAATCCTGCAAACTCTAGCTGACTTTCAAGAATTTCTTCAGTAAGACGTATAGGTTTTTCATCGTATCTTTTATAAGCAACGCCCAAAACACGGTATGCTTGATTGGCCAACTCATCATGCTTGTTCAAGTAGGCAGGGTTGTTCGCATCAATGAGATCCAAGCGATCAAAAGCCCCTTTTGTGACAGAAACATATTGGTCGTTTACTTTATATAAGACAGTCATCCTTTTTCGTTTTGAATCAAAGGGAACTTCATGAATCTGTTCAAAGGTTGAAGCGACTTTACCTAGTTCCTCTTTAGTGAAGAGCGATGCCAGTTTTTTTCTGATCGCCAACTCTGTTGGATTACTGGTTACTGTTGCATTTTCTTCCATCGAACTAGCAAGATAGAAGAGAAATAAGAGATTTTTTTCCTTCTCTTCTGTTATTTCTAAGCAGGAAGTCAGTCTATCCTTCATCATAATAACTTCTTTCACGATCATCTTATTTTCGGTAATTGTTCCAGTTTTATCTGAGCAGATGATTGAAACACCTCCAACGGTTTCTACTGTTGAAGGAGTCCTAACGATGGTTTTCTTCAGTGCCATATTCCTCATACCAACTGCTAGAGAGATTGTTACTACGACTGGCAAAACCTCTGGAATAGCAGCAACAGCCATTGATATTGCGGTCATGATACTGGTCTCTAAAGACAATCCTTTGCTGATTCCTATAGCAATCGCTAGAAAGCCAGAGAGAATAGCGATTAGTCCTAGAACTTTCCCAAGTTTTTGCATTTTTATTTGTAGAGGTGCTATGGTTGTTTCTTCCTTGCTTAATAAGCTTGATATTTTACCAATTTCCGTATTCATTCCTGTCTTTTCAACTCGAACGTTTGCTTTTCCTGTGACTACTAATGAGCCAGAAAAAACCAAGTCTTTTCTGTCCCCTAAAGAATCTTCTTTAGAAGAAATATAGGTGGGATCTTTTTCACTTGGTTCACTTTCACCAGTTAGAAACGACTCATCAACAAAGAAATTACTACTCGTTAAAAGCTTAGCATCTGCTGGAATACGGTCCCCTAATGCCAACTGAACAATATCACCAGGAACAATGTTCAAACTTTCAATCTCTTTTAACACCCCATCTCTGAATACTTTACTCACGGGAACACTCATTTTATTTAATTCACTCATTGATTTTTCCGCATGTTTTTGCTGTCGAATCGACAAATATAGATTAAGAATGACAATTGAAAAGATGACTATTGGTTCCGTAAAATCATCAGGGTGGTTTTGAAATGCAACGTAACTAGATAAGAGCGTTGCAACGATTAAAATCAAGATGGTAATATCCTTCATCGACTCTTTCAAATAGTCATAAAAATGCTTCTCGTCTTTGCTTTCTATGGAATTAAACCCATATTTTTCTAGCTTCATTTCTGCTTCTTTACTGGAAAGTCCCGACTGGTTAGGGCTCTTTCCTTTTTCTTTCAATTGTTCTTTTAACATCTGCCTATACCTCCTAAAACAAAAAAGAAGTCAGACAAACTAACCATAAAAGCCTAAGGTTAGTTTTTCTGACTTCAATAAGATTTATTCCGGCGAACAAATCTAATGTCATTATTTAAATTCCACCTAATTATTGCACATCCGAATATTTGGGTCAAGATTTTCACGATGACCGATCAATCAAAATGAGAGAATGGTATGCAAAATCGAGAAAAAGTACGTGTACATCCTTATCCTATAGACAAGAAGCTCGCCCTTACAAAATGATTTCAGGACTTTCTTTACTTAGCACATAATCATTACCTGCTACTTTAAAATACTCTTGAACCAACTGACTTAACTCTTTGATTGCTTCATTCGCCCGAGCCCGTTGCGTTTCATTGATCGATTCAATGAATAAAACAGCATTGGTGGTCTCTTCTGTTAGCATCGTACGTTGGGCTTCCCGCCAATTTAAGCATCGACAGATTGCACCTTTCTCATCATAGTAAATGACTTCCTTTTCCAAGGCTGGGGAATCAGTATCTGCACCTAAGGGAAAGAAAGATTCGCCACCTTTTGCAACGCCTAAATGAAGGTCGCCAACGATTGTATCGAGGTCTTCTCCGCCTAAAGGGACACCATATTTCAAGGAAATACTATTATAAATATCTACTAAAGGATTGATGGGAGAAAATTCTCTGTCTTGATTCACCCGTTTCAACAGTGCTTCGATGGAAGAGCGTACCCCTTTTTTCGTTTTAAATTGCTGAAAAGCACTTCGCCATTCTTGGATCACTTGGTTTTCACTGAAGGTGTCGGTCGTTAAGTAGCGCTTCGCTTGTTCTTTACTACTTTTTAGCAAGTCAGTAAAAAACGTTTCGTGTGCAGCATCGGCAACATTGTTTATATTTTTTACAACAAGGCAGTTGATTTGTGCTTCTGGAAATAGCGCCCAAAATTCTTGATCGATCATTATTTTCTTCACTTTCTCTACACTCCTATTTAGTTTATTTGAACAAATTCATGTCCTTTATTTTTCAGGCTCTCTGTTTTTTCAGCAGCCATCCGAGCTATATCCTTTTTAACAAAATATCAGCTACCTGTGCTTCTTTTCCTAGGTAGCATGAATGTACATTCAATCAGATCCAATCTCCCCAGCGGCGTTGTTCGTTCAATAGTCTCTTTTGATCCCATTCTTGACGTTGACCCAATCAACTTCTACCGAAGATTTTATTTTTGCCAGCATTTCCGCAAGATTTTTTCTTTCTAAAGCAGATAACTGTTGAATCGCTACTTTATTTGAATAGTTATTTTCTCTTATGATTAATTGAACCGCTTGTTTCCCTTTGGCGGTTGTGTATAAGTGTTTGATTTTTTTATTTTCTTTGTCTGACTCTTTTAGAATGAAGCCATTTTCCTCTAATTTTTTTACCGCCCTGGACAAAGTCGTGCGATCAACTTTGATCCGTTCGGCTAATCGTTCAGGAATAATTCCTTCATTTTCAAATATACGAACTAAGTAAATGTATTGCCCTTTACTGAGTTGAACCTCTTTAAATTCAATATTAGCAATGGATTCCAACATTCTACTGATCGAACCTATCTCACGAAGCATATCCTCCACGAACTATCCCCTCCCTATCTAGCACTATAATAGCCCATTATTGTTGCATATGCAACAATAATGGGCTTGATTTACTTTTTTACTCACTCTTAGAAAATGGGTGTATTGAATAAGCTTGTTGTTTCTGTTCTCAAAAAAAGCAGGAGAATACAGAGAAAAAATTCTGGCTCTATAATTTATGGGACTGATGAATCAGAATTGATTCTTCAGCCCCATTTTCATTTTAGGTATTAAAAAACATATCGTTCTCTAGTATGATTAAATCACCACAAAATAAACAACTGAGAGGACGATATGCTATATGAATGATTCTATCAAAAAAATGTTGAGAATAACAGAGAAAGATTTGATGATTACAGAGATCTCTTACGAGACCCTTCAGAAGAAAAAGACGTTGGTCGTCGATGCTGTTCTCTCGCCTACTCCTCGTGCTTGTAGAAGTTGTGGTTCTACTGTGGTAGATGGAAACGGGAAAACAATTATAGTGAAAAATGGGAAGAAGGAAACGATTGTCCGTTTTGAACAATACAATCATATGCCTTTGGTTATGCGCCTAAAAAAGCAGCGCTATACCTGTAAAAACTGCCGAACCCATTGGACTGCTCAAAGTTATTTTGTCCAACCCAGACATTCAATCGCAAATCATGTTAGATATAAAATTGCTTCTTTACTGACTGAAAAAGTATCTTTATCTTTTATTGCGAAAAGCTGTCAGGTATCTTTGACCACCGTTATTCGTACATTGAAAGAGTTTAAAAGCTATTTACCAAAGCAATCTAAGAAGATTCTCCCCAGAGTATTGATGGTTGATGAATTTCGTTCGCATGCTTCCATAGAAGATAAAATGAGCTTTATTTGCGCAGATGGCGAAACAGGAAAATTAATAGATGTTTTGCCTACGCGTAAATTACCTCGATTAACAAGCTATTTCTTAGGTTGTACCAATCCAGAAGAAGTAGAATTCTTGGTGACAGACATGAACGCCGCCTACTTCCAGCTCACCAAACGTGTTCTGCCAAATGCGAAAGTAGTGATTGATCGGTTTCATATTGTCAAACACATGAATCAAGCGTTCAATGAGTTGCGTATCCGTGAAATGAATGAACTTCGTAAAGCCGGACAGAAAAGCCAGGCAGAAAAACTGAAAAAGAACTGGCGCTTTTTGCTAAAAAATCGTGCAAACATCAACCATTATGAATACAAAACATGGAAAAGTTTCCGAGCACCAAAATACCCATTTCTTACTGAAGCAATGATGATTGATCGATTGCTTGAGTTTTCTACGCCCCTGAAGGAGGCGTATCCCTTTTTTCATGAATTAGTTGAAGCCTTTCGAGACAAAGACCCTGACTTATTTTTCTCCTTATTGACAGAACTTCCCGAAACGTTAGATGACAGCTTTCGGGAGAAGCTTCAAAACCTTCTGACCTATGAAGAAGGCATCACCAACGCAATGATCTATCCTTATTCCAATGGAAAAATAGAAGCGAAGAATACCCACATAAAGACAATGAAACGAGTATCCTACAGATTTAAATCATTCGAGAACATGAGAATTAGAATCTTTTTGATCAGTCAATTAATCAAAGTGAGATAACAAAAAATCTGAGCCAGAATGAGGTTCATTCTGACCCAGATTTGATTTTGCACAACTCATCAGTCCTTATTGACAAATAGCCATTTTTCCCTTTAGGCCTCCTTCCACGTAAGTAATCTATTCATTTGTTAGGAGAATAGTTTTTTAAACAAAAAATGAGAACACTTAATAATCCACGTTATTAAGTGTTTTATTTATACAAAAATTAATATATGTCTAAATTTTTTTTTTCGTTTAGCTTATTTCTTTGGTTTTTCCTTCTCAAGAATTATAAGTTATTTTTTAGCGAGGCATTACCTTACGC
>NZ_NGLF01000001.1:780660-782588 GCF_002140695.1 Enterococcus sp. 4E1_DIV0656
CGCCATAAGATGTACCAGCTGATGTTTTCGATTCAATTCTCCACATTCTATATTGAGCTACTCTAGTATTTACTTGTATGCCTTCCGAGTACAAGTTTGTATCATTATCAAGATTAATTTCAGGAACGTTTAAGTACTCTGCTCCTTCGTCCGAAAAAATTGGTGCATTTTCGTCAGGAAGAATAAGTTCATTAGTTTCTTCCATTGTTTCTGCTTTAGCATAAGTTACTGCACCACCAAAAGCTGTAAATACAGTGGTTGCAACTATTGCTGTTAACATAGTTGTTACGATAGATTTTTTCATTTTGATCCCTCTTTCATTTTTTATACACTAAGTATCCTTGAAATATGAAAAAAATGAAAGAAACGAGAAGTTTACATCATCGGTTTACTACTAAAGGTAAACGAAAAGTTTACTTTTAGTAGTTACTATTACACCTTCAGAATTAAAATTGTCTTCACCATAGAATGGTACTACTCATTTAATAGTTTATCTCTTTCTTGAACTAATCCCTTTTCTTTATCAATCAGTGTCAGAAATATTTTATCAGAATACAGTTCTTCCTGAATTTTACCCCTAAATAGCAGAAATTCTTCCGCATAGTTTAATTTTTGCTGATTGACGCTTCTTCTTTCATTACAAACAGTAAGTAAATTTCGTTTTTTCATTCTTACTCCTACTGATTTTGACGTTATTCAATCTGTTCGATCGAAACTGATCCCCACCCCATATAATTTGCTAAGTGTCCGTATCCAGCATATAAATTTAACGCCAGTGCTAAAATGCTGATAAGCCAAATTAATTTATAGTATGAATTACAGCGCTTATTTCTGACAAATACGAACATACACACAATAATGCCCACTGGAAATATGAACGATGCTAGCGCTGAAAGACCAATTAAAACCAGACTTTCATCTTTTCCCAGCGTATTTCGTAAAAGTTGGAGCTTCTGTTTCTTGCTGGCAATATCTTCATTATTATGTTCAATTTTTTTCTTCAACTTTTCATTCTCATCGAGTAGCTCTCCAATAGAAACTTCATAAAGTTGGCTCAGTAGAATTAAGTTGTCGTAGTCAGGGTAGCCTCGGTCATTTTCCCATTTTGAAATAGATTGTCTTGAAACATTAAGCTTTTCAGCTACAAACACTTGTGAGAATCCTTTGTTTTCCCGATGTGACTTAAGTTTTTCCCCGAGTTCCATCATTAAATACACCTACTTATTATTTTACAACCAGTTTACCATTTGAAATAGTCGTCGTCACGCTCGCATTAGAAGTCATTGTTCCAATCTTGTGTTTGAAGTTACAGATAGCTCTTGATGAATTGCTACTCAAAGAACTTGAAGTAATACTCCCTTGATAAGTGGTCATATTTAAATTAGTTGCAGCTGTAAATTGTTTGTTCGAGTTGACAGTCACATTGTACGATACTAACCAATTACCCGTGCTTTTTTTCGAGACTTTGTATGTCCCTTTACCTACCCTAGTACCGGATGAAATATTTTCAATCATTAGTTCAATAGTTTCTCCCGAGTCATCTATATACGATGACTCGCTTCTAATAGTTGTTGAATCAAGGTCAAATACTAACTCCTCATTTTCGTGCGCAAGTCCCGTTGCTGGAAAAAAAAGAATACCTACTCCTAATATAAATAACGTAAATATTTTTTTCATTTCGTTCTCCTATTCTAAATTTTTCTCTTAGTATACATTGTAATAATGGTATTTATAAGTATCGTTCTATTTACACTACGTAAACTTCAGGTTTACATCCCTTCGTAAACCTGAAATGTAAACAGATTAGTCCTTTAAAGTAAATAGATATGTGTCATTATGAAAATGTAAATGGAAAAGGAGTGTGAATGATGAGAAAGAGAATATTTAAAAATAAAAAAACACCATTATTATTTGCCATACTTTCAACA
>NZ_NGLF01000001.1:782688-784984 GCF_002140695.1 Enterococcus sp. 4E1_DIV0656
GTTTTATATTTATTAATAATATTTGCAGAACAAAAATACCCGATTACGAATGATCGGGCTCAGAGAGTTAGAACGAAGCTTCTAAATTTTAGGGCCGGATAAGTCTAACTGCTTTAAGCAAATTGTACAAGAATAAAGTGTTTTTCCTTCAGGTCAATTACTGAAGAATTTTGATGCGAAAATGAGAGAGAATCAACGTTTTTTCTTTTGATACTAATGAGTAGTCTGACTATTAAAACTGTAGAAAGTGTCCTCTTGTTTCACTCATATCTCATTCCATTTGATTACTGATTTTTAATGTTTCTGTCCCTTTATATTAATTGTCCTAATAATCATAAATCTAATTTTTAATTGAACAATGATTTAGTTACGAGTTTATGTACACAAGAATAGAGCAATAAATTTCAATTATGGCATTTAAAAAGAGTGTTCAGGAAATCGTCATTTTCTGAACACTCCATATAATGAAAACTGAAAAAATCACTCAATCATTTTTGAGTGATTTTAATGGTGACCAAATTTTTATAGTTTTTTCTTAATTTAGAAATCCATATCGAGATTATGTTAATTTGGGGAAGAATTAACACGCGCACTAATTTTTTATCGTTTCTTAATCGTTTTATAAATGCCGTATGCACAATATAAAATAAACAAGACGGGGATAACGACTAATGGCGTTTTTAGTAATAAATAAGGATCTAAAACACCATTGATTGTACCTTGTTTAACCAAAAGATAGTTACAGTAACTGATCAATTGTAATTGAAATAATAAAATGAATCCGATAAATAAACTATAAATGTATTGTTTCTCCATCTTTTTCTCCTTATAGGTTTTTAAATGAGTAATCCCAATGACTAAAGGTTTTTACAGTAGCGGTTCTAGCTGTCTTTGTTTTGACTCCACTTATATACTCACGCTGTACTACTTTTGTAGATTTGTACACTGGTCTAAAAATTATTTGTTGTCTTTTACCTGCGGGGATATTTATAGAATAAGATACTCCGTAAGTCTTTGACTGCCCAATTGTAATTCCCAACGATGCTCCGATTTTATCGGCACCAATTGGATAACTACCTGAAATCGAAGACGAAACAGATCTACTAGAAGTATTTGAGTTAGTGGCTGACAATGTTGCTTTTCCCTTTCCAGATGGTCCATTTCTCCATGCGCCATAAGATGTACCAGCTGATGTTTTCGATTCAATTCTCCACATTCTATATTGAGCTACTCTAGTATTTACTTGTATGCCTTCCGAGTACAAGTTTGTATCATTATCAAGATTAATTTCAGGAACGTTTAAGTACTCTGCTCCTTCGTCCGAAAAAATTGGTGCATTTTCGTCAGGAAGAATAAGTTCATTAGTTTCTTCCATTGTTTCTGCTTTAGCATAAGTTACTGCACCACCAAAAGCTGTAAATACAGTGGTTGCAACTATTGCTGTTAACATAGTTGTTACGATAGATTTTTTCATTTTGATCCCTCTTTCATTTTTTATACACTAAGTATCCTTGAAATATGAAAAAAATGAAAGAAACGAGAAGTTTACATCATCGGTTTACTACCTGTCTCTTATACACATCTAGATGTGTATAAGAGACAGCTATTTACACTACGTAAACTTCAGGTTTACATCCCTTCGTAAACCTGAAATGTAAACAGATTAGTCCTTTAAAGTAAATAGATATGTGTCATTATGAAAATGTAAATGGAAAAGGAGTGTGAATGATGAGAAAGAGAATATTTAAAAATAAAAAAACACCATTATTATTTGCCATACTTTCAACAGTTGCATTATCCATAATTATTTTTTTAGTTTTGCCCGGCCTCTTATTAACTAATCCTAAGTCCGAAGAAACTCAAACTATTGTTTTCGAAAACACCATAAGTTATGGATTACGTGATAGTAATGGTCAGATAGTTGATGTAGGTACACAAATAAACCAAAGTGGCTCATCTTCATTTTCAGGGGATCTTGAAATTATCCAAGATATGGAGGGACAATACCTTTATTACTTAAACATATTAAAGGACTTGCATGAAATTCCCTATGAAGTTAATGGAGAAGAAGTTACTTCGGCAAACATATTTTCATTGACCAATAAACAGAAAATAAATATAGACCTTTCAATAGACAATATTTCTGAGGGAAACGAACTAATGATTTTACTTTTTAAATATCCGAAATCGAACGACTCGATGACCTTAGAAAGAAGTTTAGAATACTCAGTTATGGGACTAAGATTCAATTTGACTAACAACAGTACCTATCCTCAGTCCATTAAATTTCTTAATG
>NZ_NGLF01000001.1:785084-792933 GCF_002140695.1 Enterococcus sp. 4E1_DIV0656
TCATTTCGTTCTCCTATTCTAAATTTTTCTCTTAGTATACATTGTAATAATGGTATTTATAAGTATCGTTCTATTTACACTACGTAAACTTCAGGTTTACATCCCTTCGTAAACCTGAAATGTAAACAGATTAGTCCTTTAAAGTAAATAGATATGTGTCATTATGAAAATGTAAATGGAAAAGGAGTGTGAATGATGAGAAAGAGAATATTTAAAAATAAAAAAACACCATTATTATTTGCCATACTTTCAACAGTTGCATTATCCATAATTATTTTTTTAGTTTTGCCCGGCCTCTTATTAACTAATCCTAAGTCCGAAGAAACTCAAACTATTGTTTTCGAAAACACCATAAGTTATGGATTACGTGATAGTAATGGTCAGATAGTTGATGTAGGTACACAAATAAACCAAAGTGGCTCATCTTCATTTTCAGGGGATCTTGAAATTATCCAAGATATGGAGGGACAATACCTTTATTACTTAAACATATTAAAGGACTTGCATGAAATTCCCTATGAAGTTAATGGAGAAGAAGTTACTTCGGCAAACATATTTTCATTGACCAATAAACAGAAAATAAATATAGACCTTTCAATAGACAATATTTCTGAGGGAAACGAACTAATGATTTTACTTTTTAAATATCCGAAATCGAACGACTCGATGACCTTAGAAAGAAGTTTAGAATACTCAGTTATGGGACTAAGATTCAATTTGACTAACAACAGTACCTATCCTCAGTCCATTAAATTTCTTAATGATAATGATACGAACGATTACAACGCCAGAATTTCAATGGTAAATGTTCAATCTTCAAATGAAGCGATCCTCGAACTTGAAAAAAGATCTAATGACAGTGTGGAGCTTCTTTTGGGACAAACTAGTAATGAGAACAGCAGACACTCAATTCTTCCCTTTATAAATGGCTCTCTCATAGAAAAAAATGAACTGCCTCCAAACACCGTGTATGAAATCTCTGATAATAAATTGTATAGGATTCCGATTAAAATTCCCGTCACAAAAAAAGAAAACAGTATTTTTCAATTAGTTGATGTTCTGTCGCCATATCAAATGGACGATGGGATATATTCTATTACTGAAATTGATTTCTCAAATCCTGTACTCATAAAAAATAGTAAGTAGGTGGAAAAATATGAAAAAAACAGCAAATCTCGTAAATAACTTAATTTTCGCATATTTCGTATATTGTATATACGTCATAATCTCGCCAATAGTTGTTCCGTTTATTTTCCAGTTATTGTTAGCAAAAGAGGTTCCTCTGGATACAGTAAATCACAGTTTCTCTTTCGTGAAAGCAGTATTATTTATTGTTTTCATCTTGAAGGGTAACTTTGAAAATAAAAAGAAAGAAGGTCATCACAATGAAAAAAGCACTATATAAAATGGGGGTACTGGGTCTCTTACCACTTACAACACTACCAGGTTTTGCATACGCCTCTGAAGAAGGTGGAAATATTCAAGAAGATCCAATTTTAGAAGAAATAGTCATCTCGAATAGTGATTCTAGCTCCATGACAGATGGGGTTTCACGGTCTTCCATCAAATGTACTACGACTGCTACAATCCATTACACACTCGCTCCAATAAGTGCAGCGTCCTCTGCAACTGGAGAAGCGGCTAAAATGATGGACAGTATCTTTGTACGATCACGGCTCTACAATTCAAACGGTGTACTGAAAAATGATAAGTCTTCTACTAAAACAAAAACAGCGTATAATTCTGTTAAAACAAATCATGCCCCAGTAAGTGTGTCAAAAAACTATACCTATGCAAATTCAACATTTAAGAAATCAGGTTATTCAACGGTCACTCATGAAGTTAGAGCGAATCAGTAAAGGAGAATCAATAATGAAAAGAAAAATTATACTTTTTACATTCTTGCTAAGCATCTTAGGATTCAATGTCTCGACGACAGCCCTTGCAAGCGAACAAGGAAATCTACTTGAAGTTGTTGACTCAAACGAAGCAACAATGTCGAATGCACTCACACGCTCTTCTATTTCAGTAAAAGGAAATCTATCAAAATCTAATCTAGTTTTTGTGGCTACTTCAACTGCTAGTCAAACACAAGATTCTATCTGGTCGAAATGTGAGTCTTATACATCTGGAAAAAAACTCATAAACAGCGATCAGAATACAGTAAAAAATAGCAAATATGGAAGCGCACAAGCAACGTTTGGTATACTGCACACTAGCCCTAAATCTTTAGGGTATCATCAGTTTAAAAAATCAGGCTACAACACTGTAACATTAACAACAAAATATAATTGGTAAAATGAGAATGCTTTTAATTCAATCACTGAATTAAAAGCATTTTTTGTGAGTATGGAAAATAAGAAATTCTATTTTCAAACTATATCTGTATAGTTACTTACAATAAAAAATAACCATCACTATGAGCAAGGTATCAAATACTATTAAGTATCTGACCACATCCAAGGTTTGTCCAAATACTCATAAATCTAAATTTTCATTGAACAATGATTTAGTTACGAGTTTATGAACACAAAAATAGAGTGACACATATAAATTATTGTATCTAAAAAGAGTGTCCAGAAATTCGTCACTTTCTTAACACTCTTTGTCGAAAAATTAAGAAGATCAAAAGCTATTAAATTTCTGCCCATCACATAGCTGTTAAAAAAATCATGAACTGAAATTCTTATAAACACCTTTTTTAATTGTTGTTTTTTGTATATCTTTTCAGATGTTTTGCTGTGTATGAATCTTCTAACGTTAATAAGTCTATTGGGTACCCTTGAAACAATACTTTACCTCCAAAGTTCCCCCCGCCAGGTCCCATTTCGATAAGCCATTGAGCCTGACTAATTATTTTGAGATTGTGCTCTAGAACAATCAATGTATTTCCTTTTTGCAAAAGTTTATTTAACAATAATAACAACTTGTCAATATCCGCCTCATGAAGGCCGGTAGATGGTTCATCTAATATTAGACAGTTAGAAGTATCTTGAGCAATTATTTTTGCTATCTTTAAACGCTGAAGTTCTCCACCAGAAAATGTATCTAGCGACTGCCCCAACTTCATATACTCTAGATGAACATCCATGAGAATTTGCATCGTTCTGATCAATAAGCGATCATCAAACAAATCTACTGCTTTTCGAACTGATAATTGTAAAATATCGTAAATAGTGAAACCATGCCATAAAATAGATAAGGCTTCATCGTTATATCTTTTTCCTCGGCATTTCTCACAAACTTGCTCTGCATCCCCCATAAAAGCCAAATCCATTTTTATCACTCCTTTGCCTTTGCACAGAGGACATGCTCCTTTACCGTTATAGCTGAAAAGAGAGGCACTTTTACCAGAACATTGCGCGTAGATGCTCCGAATTTTATCAAAGACATTTAGATACGTGAGAACATTTGAGCGAATGTTGCCATTTATCTGACTCTGGTCTAATATACTTGCTTCAGGATATTTTTTTTTAAAAAGATAGCGAATGAGTGTGCTCTTCCCAGAACCAGCGACTCCGGTTACAACCGTTAATGCTTGTTTTGGCAACACCACAGAAGCGTTTACAACATTGTGCAAACTAACCTCATTTAATTCGTAATAGGAAGAAAATTGTTGTCTTTGTGTATTAACGTTCAACTGATCTGCCAACGCTCTTCCAGTGATAGTGTTCGACTTCAGTAGTTCATCATAGGTTCCTTCAAAGGTGATTTTTCCACCGCTATCCCCGGATCCTGGACCGATCTCAATGATATGGTCTGCAATTTGTATAATATCCGGATCATGGTCAACAAGAACAACAGTATTTCCTTTATCTTTTAACCCCCTAATTATCTTTGCTATTTTTTGAATATCTTCTGGATGGAGTCCAATACTAGGCTCATCAAAAATGTATAGAATATCACTAAGTGCACTGTTAAGATGTTTAACCATTTTTATTCTTTGAGATTCTCCACCAGATAATGTTGCTGTTGGACGGTTAAGAAACAAATAGCCTAGGCCAACCTCCTCCAAACTCTGTAGTTTCTTACTTAAATCTTTCAAAATCACCTGAACAGCAGAAGAATGAATCTCTTTAATAAATTTGTTTAGTTCAGGAATAGGCATCCTCACACAGTCTGCGATCGATTTTCCATTTATCTTTGCAGAGCGAACGAGTTTACTTACTCTAGTGCCTTGACAATTGGGACATTCTTTCACTTGCAGAATGTGATTTAATGGTGCACTATATTGCGTGCTTTCTTTTTCGATAAAATTTTTGGTAATTCTGGGAATGATCCCTTCATAACGTGCAGTTTTTGGCCATTTATTCGTAGGATTACTTGGAGTGCTGCCGAGATCATTTAGTAAACGGTCCAATTCTTCTGCTAGGTAATCTTTAATTTTTTTATTGTTATCGAAATTACCAGATTCTGTATACCTAGACAGGCGCCATCCTCCCGGTTGAAAAGTAGGAAATTGAATAGCTCCCTCTGATAAAGATTTGTCAAAATCGATTAACTTATCGACATCAATCTCTTTGACCTCACCTAATCCCTTACAAACTTCACACATGCCCTTGGGATTATTAAACGAATAATTCATAGAATATCCAATAAAAGGGGTTGCAACCCTCGAGAATAGCAGCCTTAAACTTGAATATATATCTGTTACAGTTCCAACTGTGGAACGTGCATTTCCTCCTAGTTTCTTCTGATTAATCACAATAGACACTGGTAGATTTTCTATTTTATCAACGATTGGTTGAGAATAGTGAGGTAGTAGCTGTTGGATATAACTCGAATAGGTCTCGTTTAGTAATCGTTGGGATTCAGCTGCTAAGGTATCAAATACCAAAGAAGATTTTCCCGAGCCTGAAACACCTGTTACGACAGTTACTTGATACTTAGAAAGTTTCAAAGAAAGATTTTTTAAATTGTTTGTTTTAGCTCCTTCGATAGAAATGAGATCATTCATCATACCTCAGCCTTTCCGTTTTAAGCGCTTCTAAATATTTCTTTGCTAGTTCAGCGAACTGCTCTTTTTCCTTCCGATTAAAAACTGCATTTGCGATTTCAGATAAGTGCGTATGTCCATTATCAATAGTTGTTAATAAATGACTTCCCTCTATTGTCAAAAAAGTGAGTAGTTCTCGACCATCTGCATCATTGGGTTTCTGTTGAATATAATTCATTAATTTTAGCTCTTTTAACGCCTTTGAAAGTTTTGTCCTACTAATTCCTAGCAAAACACTCATTTTTGACGGGCGCATCTCAGTTTCAGAATTTAGAATATTTAAAATATCATATTGAAGCCAACTAATTGTTTTAGGATTTAGTCTGGTTCTTTCCGCCACCAATTCACATTGTAAGTTTACTAATACCTCTTCTAAATTATTCATTGAAAACTTCCCCTCAAATTGATTTCTATTTGGAAACTATATCATTTGGGAAATCAGATGTCAAATAGGTAGTCTATCCATCTGGCGCTTATCATTGTTGTGCGTTGATTCCTGCTTAGTCAAGCAGCCTCTTTCGTAGAAAAACGACAAGTTATTGGAATGGCTAAAAAGGAGTCATGATCCAATGAATTTCTGACACTGGAAAACTTAATTATCGGAAATTCATCGGCCCAAACTAAAAATAGAGTACTCAGAAAATAGATATTTCCAAGCACTCTATGTATTAAAATTCTTTCTTTCACTATCAAAGCAAATGATTTAACTCAAACGATCAATTTGAGCAGGACATGCGTACTTGAATTCATTTGTTCAACAGGTTTCCCTCGTTAACCATGGCTGCTTTTCTTAGTGTATGATTCTAAACTAAATTCAGTTTCTTCATAAGGAACATCTTCCGCATATATGCGATTGTATCGCTGCTTAAATTTTCGAAACCCAAACACCACTAACACTTTCACGATTGCATAAAGTGGTATACCGAAAATCAACCCAAACATGCCGAAAAGTTCACCCATTATCCATAGCACAAAAATAATTGTTACTGGATGGATCACCATATGTTTTCCCATGACCTGAGGTTCGATCAGCTCCCCATTTAATAATTGAACAACGATCCAGACAATGCACAACTGAATGAACATCGTAGGAGACGTCATGATTGCAATGATTGCACAAGGGAAAAAGGCGACAACCGGTCCGATATAAGGAACGATAGCTGTTGCGCCAACAAGAAATGCTAAGCTTCCAGAAAAAGGCATGTCGATAATTAAGAAGCCAATAAAAGTCAATGTTCCTATGATCACACAAACGACTAGTTGGCCCTTTAGATAGGCGCCCACCTGATTTTCCATTGTCCGAATGATTTCTTTGACTTCATGACGTAATCTAGGGGGGAAGATACCTAAAGAATACTCTACAAATTGACGGTCATTTTTCAATAAAAAGAACGTGATGATCGGCACTGTCAATAACAACAATAGGACATGGGTAATCGTTGAAAACACTTGTGAAGCACCGAAAATAATATTGCCCAGATATACGCCCACATTATTAGAAACTTGATTTATCCAATTCGCCAGAACCTCGAGTCCCTCATGATATGCTTGTTCATATCTAGTATTTTGTATAAAAGTTTCTATTACTCGTTCAGCTTCAATCAAATAATTTGGGAAGTTTTCGATCAATCGTTCAAATTGTTGGATAAGTAACGGCAGTGCGAGGGCAGTTGACAAGATGAAGGCAGCAGTAAGTGTGCATAATGTAATAATAATACTCAGTACTTTTGAAAGTCCTAGCCCTACCAAAAACTTTACAACTGGTTTAAGTACAAAATATAAAACGAGCGTCATAGTTAACGGAGGAAGAACCACCTGAAATACTTTAACTACTGGCTCAATCAAAAAGGTAAGATTTTTGAACAGCAATAGTGTTGCGCCACCTATAAACAGGACCGCTAAGATGTATAAGAGTGTAGCCCCACCCAACATTTGTATCACTTTATGTTTCTTTTTCATTTCTTCTCCCCGTTCTTTCATTATCTAAATCAATCTTCTTTTCTTGTAAAGATTAGCTCACCCCAAATGGACCTTTTCATTCACTAATCTCCCCCACTTGAGGATTCGATGCGATTTGAAATGAAGACAACTTTTATTTAATAATCTTACCATAATTAGTCATAAAAATACCTCTAAGCTATATCTCTAGCCTAGAGGTGTTTTTCAGATTGATTAATGAGCTATCTTCTCTATATTATTTGACAAACTCCCTTTATTATTTTAGTATTTTCAGAACTTTTTATAATCATTCACAATAAATAAATTTTAATTATCAATGAAAAATCAGCCTCCAAAAAAATTATACCGTTAGCTTAAATGAACATAATAAAAAGAGCCTAATCAAAAATGAAAAACAGGTGAAACATTAATGAATCAAGAACTTTAAAGTTTGCAATTCCTTAAATGAATTATTCTTATATTTAGCGACTCCTATTTTATCTAGACATAGATTTCATTGTAGGTTTCTATACACAATATCGAATAGTATTATTAGAAATTTGATTCAAAAAGAGTGTCCAGAAACGATCATTTTCTGAACACTCTTTCTTCCTCTTATCGATTACTTCTTTTACGTTTTTTAATTGCTACAAATACGAGTGTGACTAACAAAGCTCCGACACTACTTAAAATCAGTTGTCCTTTAATCTGTTGTCCAGTTTTTGGTAAATGATTATTTGAATTACCATTGTTCTTAGGATTATGCGCTTTAGTGTTATATACGTACACCACTTCTTGTCCTGTATCACTGAAGGTGCCTGAAGCATTATCTGGGGTTTCTACTACATACCACCCTGGGATCTCTTTGGCTTCGCTTGTATATGGTAACCCTACTTTTCCGCTTAATACCGTTGG
>NZ_NGLF01000001.1:799712-808578 GCF_002140695.1 Enterococcus sp. 4E1_DIV0656
GTGACTGGTGCTGCATCGCTGCGTTCATATACGTACACCACTTCTTGCGCTGTATCACTGAAGGTTCCCGTCGGATTACCTTGAACTTCTTTTATAGTATACCCGTCTATTTCTAACTTATACTCTGGCGTTGTTGCATCAAAAGATTCACCAATATTACCGCTAATTTTTTGAGAAGGCTTCAATTCATTCCCTTCAGTATCAATATAACTCACCGTAACATCTGCAGCGGCTTCTTGATGATTGATCGAAAATTGGT
Source organism: Enterococcus sp. 4E1_DIV0656 (assembly GCF_002140695.1). Classification (NCBI taxonomy): domain Bacteria; kingdom Bacillati; phylum Bacillota; class Bacilli; order Lactobacillales; family Enterococcaceae; genus Enterococcus; species Enterococcus sp. 4E1_DIV0656. Next base: position 799,972 of record NZ_NGLF01000001.1, read on the forward strand.
GCAAATAGGTTCCTGAAGAAATGGCGTAAAAACTATATCCATCTGGTTGAGCATAGGATCCGGCAGGATTATTCAGTCGTGCGTTATACTCCATTGTTTCGATACTTTCAAATTCACTTTGAGTAACCCCAGATACAGTAATCCCATCTTCTGTAATACTTAATCTTGAGGAGGGTACCTGTACACCATTCAAATCAAAGTACGTCTGACTAGTACTATTCGATTTTGTAAAAGGAGGCTGATATCCATCAAAATTTGTTAAACGATTAGGCATAATGGAAAATGGAACAAAAAATGATTGATTATCGGGATCGTAATTTAACTCTTTTGCAGATAATGAAGTAATCGCATCATTTCTTCCTGTGTTTTGGCCATAAGCAGCTAAGTTTGATAATTTGGGAAACTCATTTATCACAGTAAAATCTGTCACGCCACAGAACTGTATTCTTAATTCTGTTAGATTTGGTAATGCAACCAGAGGTGCAATTGTCGTAATATTCATATTGGACTCGAAACTTAGCGACTCTAGTCCTTTCATATTAACTATTTTTGAAAATACAGCATCGGTTACATTTGCGGAACTAAGATTTAATCTAGTTAAATTGGCACCAAAGTTTGGTACATTATCATCCGTTACATTAGCACCCATCAAATATACATAAACTAAGTTATTTAACGAAGTGAGAACGGAAAAGTCAGTAACCTGATTTTGGCCGCTCATATAAAATGATGATAGATTTGTTGCATATTCCAAGCCTGTCAAATCAGCAATAGCGGAATCTGCAGCGTAGATATAGAGAGTCTGAAGTTTGCTCATCTGTTCCTTCGTGATTTCGGACACATCTATACCTAAAGATTTAGCAACTACGGATTGTAGTGCTGGATCCGGAAGCCAAGCTGCAAAATCTTCTTGATCATTATTTACTGCGACCTCAGATGGATTTGCAGAACTTTGACTTGTCGTCTCATTTTCAACTTGGCTATTCCCCTGATCTTCGCCAGAATATTTTGCGTTGTTAGAAGAGCTTTGCGTTGTTGTTTCTTCCGTGGATTCATTATTATCTTCTGTCGAAGTATCAGAAGATTCACTTTGCGTTGTTGAAGAATCCAGCGTTGTAATCGAATTACTCATATTTTCAGATTCTTCATTAGTTGCTTGTGCTACACTTTCTTGTTGCTCATCTGATCGAACATTCACAATGGGAACAAAAAAAGAAGGTACTATTAAACTTGCCAAAGATATGTAGGAAAAAATTTTCTTTTTCATCTGCCAACTCCATCGTGGTATTTTTTTAACCACCTATTTTTATATCTCATCTATTGTAGTAATAATGTATTCTATAGTAAATACTTTTCAAGCAAGGACAGAGTTCCTTCAACCAAAAATAATCATTATTTTTATAAGATACTTGGTATTATGTAATAATAGTTCCTCTTTGTTTTTTAACAACCCCAGAACAAAATTTAAAGAATGAAAGTTTCTATCTTTGTTAAATGATAGTTAGTGAAAGTCTTCCCGATGTGGACCAAACGTCGAAGAGATGCCCAGATTCATGATAAGATAGATCATTTCTGCATTACCTTTGACCAATTCTGCTTTTCCCGTGTCATAGTTGGTAAGTGCATAGGATTCAATAAGCACGTTTAGCTTCTCGCAATTTTTCACGTCTGTCCTCTATCGTTCGGTTAGAAATTTTATTACGTCTTCATAGGATTCCATACCTGACTTCAAAATATATTATAAAAGACTACTTTTCCTTGATTCTTTTTCCAGATCACTTTATTTTAAAAATTAGTGAATGGCTAGTTACATCATTCAATTTATATCCACATAATTCTTTATTGTAGTATGGATAATCTTGTTCTACTATTTTTAACACTTCTTCGTCTGAAAAATCAAAATCTTCAATAGTGATAATGAGTTCTCGTAATAATACTAACTTAGAATCTATTCCCATAATTATTGGAATATCAATCCAAAAATTCGCGGACGTTAATGCTTCTATCAATTCTTTTAATTTTTGAACTTGATTTTCAATATAATTTTTTATCAACGGATGTGCTTTTAACTGCTTTTCTTCAAATTGAAATTCTTTGATATATTCAGATAGATTACTGATTTCGATCATAATTTTCGTCCTTTCCAAAATGAAATCAATACTATAAGCCGGTTTCATTTATTGTTTTTCCCTAGATGAAAGCCTCTGAAAGAAGATGCTTCCTTTACAGGTGAACAATGACCTATTTGAAAATTAAAAGAAAAACGCAAGTTGTTTGTTGCGCTGAACTATACACATTAAAGTTGGTTTGAGGTCTAGTTTTTAAAAAGCAATCGTCCTCTTAATAAATAACTGATATTTCACTCGTTATCAAAATGCCAAGTACTATAAGATCTATAATCTAAGTGGATTGGAAGAACCTTTAAGTATTTGTAAATTTTTATTTATCCTTAGGTAAGAAAGCTCAATTCAATGACAATGCTTTTTTTATAGAAAATGAGTTTCTTTATTCATTTCCTACTACAGCTTATTAATTCCCCTTGAATCTATACCTCATTAATACTACCCTTCGCTTTATTTCAAAATACGAATTTGTTGATTTTTTAAACCTTCAAAATCAACAGTTGGTGATTTATACAAAATAGAAGAATTGCGTTTTTACTTTCATAATGTCCTGACTGATTAGTTGATAGAATTAAAATAATGCATTACTATTCTTTTAAATAGAGTTGAAGAATATGGTCTATTTGTTTATAGTATTTTAGAAAGTTAAGATTACTTTAATCAAATTTCAAAGTCGAAGATGATGTGTTCTACTACTTATATATCTCTATAAGTTACAAAAAAGAGGAGGAATTGTTATCTCAAATAAAAAAAGAACGATAACGGAAATTGCTAATCTATTCAATATTGAACCTTCAACTATACGGTTTTGGGAAAAAAAACAACTAATTTCGTTGAGTAGAGACGAAGAGAATAACTACAGATATTTTGATGCTCATTCTATATTACAGTTAGTTGATATTACTTTTTTTAGAAACTTAGAAATTCCCATTACCGATCTAACCCTTCATTTAAATGGTGATTTGGATCAAAGAAACCAAATATTAAACAATACTCTTATTACCGTTGACAACTGGATCAAACAATTAAATGCTGTATCAAAAGTACTTAATACAAGAATAAAGGATATTGCTCATATCAATCATTGTTTAAACGGAGAGAAAAACCTAAATCTAGAGTTTCCTTTTTCGAAATTTGAACCTCTTGATCTTTACAAAAAAGAACACATTTCTTCTTTATTAAATAATCCAACAAATTTTTTATTATTATTTACTGGAGATCATTTTGATACCATAACAGAAGAAATTGGCATTATAGACATTCCCAATAACACTATTCCTAAAGATCTCCTTGCGGAATCAAGTGAAATATACTTTGGTGGGGCGTTAACTGTTGATAGATACGACTATAGTGAAAATAACTTGAATCAGTTATTGGATGATATACAAGATTCTGCCGATTACTCCAGTGTAGTCGCACAGTACATCGTCGGAGGTTTAGAAAATAATCGGCCTATTGACTACTACTTTTTTTGGCTTCTGTAACTGATCATTATCTATGAAAACAATCAAAGCAGAGGGATTAAAATGAACATTTTCTAAGTAATCATTCCCAAAGTTTCATCATGTATGTAGTATTATTTATCGTAGGAATGATTTCCTAAACACTACACTTTTGCAATCTATTATTTCTCGATTATTAAGATATTCCTTTATAAAATGATGTTAAAACTACTACGTTACTTTAATTGCTTATTATTAAGATATTAAGGTACTATATGTTTCTATTATATTTTTTCATATTGTTAAACACCAAAACATATAGTACCGAAAAAAATCAACTTGTCTTTTCTTTCTTTTTTATTAACCAAACTATTAAGATTACGCTGCCTCCCAAAAAGCTCATTGAAGAAATTACTCCTCCTGTTTGTGGCAGACTCTTCTGAATATCTATTTCTGATGGTTGACTATCTAATTCATTTTGTTCAGAACTTACTGTCTCTTCTCTCTGATAAAATTGTACCCCCGCTTGATTCTCATAAGTAGATGCTTCTACGCTTGGCAAAGAATTTGAATAATTCATATAAAGAGAAATTATACTGAAAAAGAGTACGATTAGTATTTTCTTCATTCGCTTCCTCCCAACGTAGGATCACCCACTAGTTCCCAAGTGATCACTGAGCGATACGTCCCATCATCCACTGGCGTATTCGCCGGCAATCTCAATTGAACGCCTGTCAAAGATCCATTCATTACTTCCCCAATTTGAATCTCTGTTGTACCGTGTTCTCCTTCATATAATTCATTGGGATTGCTCATTGCCCCAACTAACTTCGGAGTGTGGCTCAATACAATGTCTTTTGACGGAACCGTTAACCCCGTATGGACCGTTTCTTGGACACTTAAATCTTTGAGTATCATCGTTGCCCCAGTCAACACTTGCTTTTCTGAATTCACAAATGGACTAGCAGAAACAAAAATGGACCATTGCGTAGTATTGCTGTAATCATCAATCGTAATGGTTGGTGCGTGTTCACCCTTGGCCGCTACCTCTTGATGGCGGCTTGATTGCTCAATGATTCCAAAATTAAAATTTCCATTCGTTACATTAGCCAGCTCCAACCGACCTGGTTCAACCGTAAAAGGCACTTCATAATCACGTAGAATAAATTTCCCAGTACTCAAACGTTCTTCAACACGAATAATTCCGACTACTTGTCCGATTTTGGATGTATCGGGATATTCTTGAAAACCGCTAATCGAGACATGACTGGTGTCAGAAAGATCTAAATATTTTGATATGTTTGCCTCCAATTCTTTTTCAGACATTCCTAACTGAATAGTGGTAGGATTTGGGTGTGCTCGATCAAATGTCAATAGGCTGTATCCATTACTTGTCAATTCAAAATATGCACGATTATTCAAGCTATTTACTCTTTCAGATTCAGAATGGGGGGCGTCATATTTTCTGAGTCGTGTAGGTTCACGATGATAGACTTCGACAATATCGCCAACTTTAGCATTTGTCTCCCCAAAACCGTTCCCAAAGTCAGAAACAGCTGAAGCAATCGTTTGAGTTCCTCTTACATCATACGAATAGGTCAACGTATCAGTGCCTATGACACGCCGCGTGTTATCACCTAAATCATGTATGCTAAAGTTATAATAAATACCAGAAAAATTGTTGTGTACATTTCCTGTCGTGCTTGTCGTTCCTCTTCGAGCAGTGATAATTCCAATGTCGGAATGCCAAGTGTAGATCCCAGCACTATAGTCATTAAACCCACTGAATCTTATGGCGTTTCCGAAAGTAACTGTAATTGGTATCTCGAGTATTAATTGTTGACTAGTTCTGTTATGGTTTAATACTACAGAAGCACTGGTTGTTGTTCCGACAATACTCGTATCTGGAGATTTATTTATATTAAGGGTATACTCATCACTTGATAACAAGCCTCCATTAAGCGAAACATTGGTTATGGCCTGGGTAAGCTGACTTTCCGTCAATCGACCACCTAAATCAATTGTTTGAGGCACAACTTCTGCTGTCAATGCACTCTTCGCATAAACATAGGTCACTTCGATGACTCTTCCTAAAATATAGTTTCCAGAAGCTTCACCTCTGATTTCTAGAAGATAAAATTCGTCCAAATTTAAAGCCTCTGTTGTATATTCCGCCCCTGGCATCCCAAGATTTGACTCAGCATCACCTATCTCCTTTCCAGACTCATCAATATGAGTTACATTGAGTATTCCCCCCAAGGCCATTAAACGTGTACTGGATGTCACATCCGGTTCTCTTCTAACCGTATCGCCACGCATATTTACGACAAATATTCCGAAAGTAAGTTCCCCAAAATCGAAATATCCTCCTAAACCGTCAAAGATAATATCTACAGGCGCATGTTTATTAACAAAACCAAAAATTTCAAGAGTAATCCAACCATTTCCTGGAGAACTATCTGCTCTCGTTCGAAAATCTACATAATCAGACCTAATGTCCGTAAAAAAGGCAGCACTGATATCATTTCCATGCGCATCAACCGCTCGAACACTAAATCTTGAAAACTGATTACTGATTCCATAAACACGTGCCACATTGTACGCTCCGGGATTCACTCCGTTAAACGCAGTCGTAAGTTCCATATTAATAGTAGCGATTAGAATTGGTTCATCTATGTGCCAATCACTTATTGTGCTAGTGACAATGCTAGTTAATCTTTGATTTCTTTGCAATTGATCTTCAATAACTCCCTCGACAGTATCTTCAATTGATGACTCTTCCAGATTTTTTGCACTTGTTTGATCAGAGGATCCATCTGATTCTGTCTCCGATTCTTCTCCCTGCTGCTCCTGATTATTACTAGTTTCTTGGATCTCTTCTTCGTAATCAGATTCACTCGTAGACTCTTCGATCACAGTGGCCACAACGATCGCGGGAAATAAAAAATGAGTTGATAGAACTAGGCTCAACACAAAAACAAGTAAGACTTTTTTCATTGGACTATCCCTTTCTCTTTGGTTTCTGTACTGGAGAATAGGGGACATCCCCTTATTCTCCAGATGCGTTTGTTGGATCCGCGACCAACTCCCAAACTAGTGCAGTTGAGTAAGCCGTATCATTTTTTGTGGTATTGGCTGGAATACGTAAGACAACGCCATCAGTCTGTCCTTCTGCATTCGCATTCCCCAGAGCTAGTGTCCATGCACCGGCACCCTGTGAAGCATTGGCGGTTGCCAAAGTTTGTGCGGCTTCTCCTAATACAATCTCGTTTTGATTCGCAATGGGCGTAGCTGATGTGGGATTCACATAACGCAGACCACTCAAGGTGATCGTTGCTCCTTGCAGCTCATGTCCGCTTGCATCACTCAATTGTTTAGGCTGTGAAACTTGCAGCTCCCAGCCTAATCGATCACTCCCACGACGATCTTCTGTTGCGACAAATGGTACCCGTCCTTCTTCTGATGTACCAGAAAATATATGGTCCAATCGTGCCTCTTGAACGATTTCACTTGAAATATTCGGAATCTTACCAAAATCAAAGTTTGAAACATAATTGATTCTTAGTCGGCCTGGGTGGGGGTTAACTGGTACTTCAGGATCTACTTCTTCTCCTGGATTTTCTGGATCTGGAATCACCGGATTAGATGAATCATTTTCTAAAATAATCACCGTTCCCTCTGTCCTTGCGTTCGTCGCATCCTCATACTCTACTTCTGCTGCCTGACTAATTAATGTACCTAGTCCCATACTTCCCGCTAAAAGTGCTGCTGCTATTGTGATTGTTGTTTTCTTCATTGTTCATCCTCCAATTTTTTTGTTTTTTCTTTGTTTTGTTCGTACGTGTTGCTTTCTTATTCTCCTTTATTCTCAATTGATTTAGTATTTTTCCCCTTCCGGTTTCAGCTGGATGAACACTATAAACCAGCATTTTTTTAGAGCGATTCAGCCTTCTTTCTCCCATTAATTCTAATCCATCTGCCAATAATCAGGAGAATAAGAAGTCCAATTCCCCCTAAAATCAGATAAGATAGATAAGGCGTCCTCTCATCAATATTCACTGCACTTTGGTTTAACTGGCGGGCTTCTGACGCGGCAATCGTGAAATTTTCTTCAAAATGATACTCCTTCCCATCTGCTTTTACCCTCATTTTAAGAACATAGTCCCCAGCCTTTATGGGTCGTTCCCCCGTTGGTATACCAAAATTAAAATTAGAATTGGGCGCCATGCGAAGATCGTAGACATCGTACGTATAAATCGCTGCTTTCCCCCCTTTTTCAGTCACAGTAGATTCAACACTCATATTGCGAACAATCGATGCTGCACTATTTTGAATGTTAGCTTCAATAAAGTTTCGATAATTTCTTTGTCCTGTTGTAATGTCTTTTAAATGCAAGTCATTTTCAACTGTTTCCCCGTCTTTTTTGTTTAACAAAATACCAACGGTGTACGCAACTTCATGAACTACTGTTTGTTCGCTTATATTTTTAACTTCTTCCATAAACCGAATCCCTCCGAGAATGTCTCCCGCCCAGTCTTCTTCTGGGAATAAAACTACTACTTTCATGGTGACAAAACCTAACGCTGGAATCGTACGTTTTGCTTCGTCAATCTTGACCAATTGATCCATTCGATGCGTTAATGAATCATCGTACGTGTCTTCTGCCAAATAACCAGGGATACCATTTTCATTGGTGGAAGCGGGATTCACCGCAGCTTTTACCGTAATTGCTACATCAGACGCATTATAAATCCTAATAGAAACTTCACGTTTTTCTCCCGGCTGACCGTCGAAATGGTAATAGCCTTGCGCATTTACATTTCCATCCTCATCTAACGTTTGAATCGAAAAATTATTCACCTCATCTGCATAGCCTGTTTGATAAAAAAAACCAAGACTTAGGATTACCGTAAATAGAATCCATCGGATTGCGTGTTTCTTTCGTTCTTTCTTTGTTTTCAATATAATTTCCTCATTTCATAAAAGTGAGATAGTTCATTATTAAATATTTAATTCACAAATTAATATACGGGTTAAACCAG
>NZ_NGLF01000001.1:808678-812677 GCF_002140695.1 Enterococcus sp. 4E1_DIV0656
ATTATTAAATATTTAATTCACAAATTAATATACGGGTTAAACCAGGTTTAAGGTCAATGCCTTTTTTTCAAAAAAAAACTACAAAATAAAAAAAAATTCAAAAACAGACTTGTAAATGCTGATTTATTAGGCGTTTTCCGGAAAATAAATTAAAATGATCTTTCTTAATTTTTATAAATTAGCATTTATAATAATCAACAGTCTTATTATTTCCTTTCCCACTTGAAATATATTGAACAATTGATTTAATAAACTCAGCTCTATAGAATCCTTCTCTCTTAACACGTACAATGTACTTTCTGATTGCTTTCAATATCAACTTCTAGCAATCCGTCAAAAATAATCTGAGCGCTCGCCACTTTTTTTCTAGAGGAGCTTTTTGATTTACCGATAGGTTGAATGATAATCCCATCTTTCATTACGTTTGTTGAATTTTGTTCAAAAAACAATACAAAATACGCAACGGTAGTTACGTATTGTTACATATGTTCTTTCCGCAACAATTAAAGTGTCTCTATTTCTATAAACTTTCTTTTTAAATGAACAATATTTTGTATATCAATAGACACAAAACGAAAGCTACGTGCTTCAATTGTCATAAAAAAAGAGGGTCCAGAAACTAGTCATTTTCTGAACACTCTTTTAATAGTTTCATAATGCACATTCCATTATCCGAAATTTATTTTTGCGCAACATATTTAGCTGCCAATAATGATTTGTATATTTCATTCGGCAAAAAATCCATGGAGTATACTCTACTGTTCTCTGAAATAATACCTTTTTGATCTAGTTATTGAATTACTTAAGGAGTTATGAAATAAGTAACTAAAAAGGATCAAAACCTTTTAAGTTTCTGTTCACTTTTGATGAGCTGTTCTAATACTCACAAATCTGATTTTTAAGTGAACAATGAGTTGTATCCGATTCTATAGATACAAAAATAAGCTACTCGTTCAGAAAATAAACGAGTAGCCTTGAACTGCCAAAATCTCTAAGGTGTACATTCTTTAATTTTGTAAAAAATGATTATTGATACAAGAGAATTTCCTTAACAATTTTGATTGAATCTACCATAAAAAACGATCTTCCTACTTAAGTACATAAAAAAGGTATCTAGAGAGGATTCATTTTCTAGATACCTTTCTTTATAAATAGTTCCCAGCGAAAGGAAACATTGCTCCTAAAATATAAGCGTATGTTCACTCGTTTTTCTATTATACACTCAAAAAATTATTCAAGCAGCACGACTATTGCAGGGAAAACCGAATCTATCTTAGAGATTCTATGCTATTTTGCTTTGTTTGCTTCATCGACAGCTTGTTGCGCTTTTTCCTTACTTCCATTGCTGTCATTAGCTTTACTAATTGCGGCTTGCAGTTCACTGTCCACTTGACTCAACGCATCATTGGTATTATCGACGTCTATGGAGCTATCGCTTAAACCGGCGTCCGCAGCAACTGCGTTCGCATAATCCTTTAGCTTCGTATTTGCAGATTCTAAATCTTTTGCATATTGCGCTACCTTATTAACATTGGCGTTCGCACCACTTACAGCAGCAGAAGCTTCACTATTTTGGGCTTGCACGTTTTCGATTGTTTCATTGGCCGCTTGTAAATCACTTTCCGCTTTTGCTTTTGCTGCTTCAGCTTCCGCTTTTTCTTGGACTAGTTGTGCTATTTGGGCTTTTTGACCTTTAATCTCTATCCCCAAAGCGCTTAAAACTTGTGCAATTCTTATGGAATCGTCTTTTGTCCCCAAAAAATGAAACGTCGTTGCAATCGCTGCATAGGCGCCCACACTAAATGAAAAGATCATTCCCAGTGCAGCAAGAGCTAGGACACACCCTTTCTTATGCTCTTCAATATACCTTCCGATCCTTGTTTGTTTCCTTCTTTCTCTCATACACTTCTTCCCTCTCTCATTTTAATTATTTATACTTCTATCTTTCGATAGTTTTTTTATATTGTTTGCTAACTTAGACGATGATAGTCGCTACTCACTCTCTCATTACCCTTTGTTGAACAGCAACTAAAATAAACTCAGTTACAAATCGACTCCATCCCATCCATAATTGAAAAATGGCCAATGTCAATGTCCTAGATTTGATTACAAAGTAAATCATCAGAAAACCAGTTCTGTCGGAACACTATTGTGACATTAAGCACAATGTATAGTTTATCAAACCTCGTTTGTTCGAATCATTTTGGTCTGGTATTTCGGACTTTCCAGATTTGCTGAATTCCACTTTCCTTTTATAAACCTATGAAAATAAGCAATAAAAAAAAGAGTTCAAAAACGTTTTAGTTTTTTGAACCTTTGCTTCTGTAATCCCCTATACTTTTTGAACTATATTTACACAAAGCGCCTATCTATGAGTCACCTTGCATGGCGCTGTCTTAAACATTATATTTAGTAGCTTCTAACTTCAACATAGATTTAATACACTGGAATCAGCATGTTACTCCAACAATAACGAGAACATTTTTGATAAAGGTGCTTGATCTAGTTCAATCATGATGTCTAGCATTCTTGTTGCCATTGTTCTTCCCTGCTCCTCATTGACTGTCCTCATAATCAGTAATCCTTCAAAAAATTTGTACAGTGTTCTCGAAAAAAAGTCTTGGAAACTGGTGGATAACAACCCCAATTGGGTAAGTAAAACTTCTGCAAACTCATACTGCTTTTTTACAAATGTATATTCAATAATATTAATCAGGAGACCACAATATACTTCTCTGCCTTTCTCAAATTGAATGTAATACTCCAGCAGTTTAGAAACTCTTTTAAAAAAGATAAATATAAATTCGTGATCTAAAAAATCTAGTGTATTGGCAAATAAATGTATTTCTTGAAGCGTCCAGCTTTCAATCCCCATTAAATAGGACAAAATCAGTTGCTTATCTTCTTCTAAAACGGCAGCGGTATTGTATACTCCATAAACTTCTAAATGCTGTAAAATTCTTATTCTCGAGCGTACCTCAGCCACTCTGATCGCATTTATTTGTCCTGATTTTCTTTCTAGTTCTTTTAAAAGTAACGCTAATCCTTTTATGTCTTGCTTATTAGATAGGTTGGCGTAATTATAAGTGTAATGATTTTGTTCATTTAATTTATAGCCATTGGCAATAAACAAGAACTCGCTAATATCCATAGACAAGTTTTCTAATATCTTAATAAGGACATCAGAAGATATATTATGTTTTCCTTTTTCAAATTCAATCGCATATGATTTTGAGATAATATTTCTATAGACTTCTTTTTGACTAAATCCTTTTTTTAGCCGTATTTCTCTAATCGTTTCTCCAAACATGCATTATCCCTCTCTAAAAACGTGATACATTTCTAAATAAAACTGAGTAATACTAAAGTGCATATCATAAAAAACCATTTCATAAATTATTCTCCTTTTTCTATTTTTGATGTTCTATGGCACCTAAAGATTATGCTTTCACTGAGAATCTAGACAAAGACTGATCACAATAGCTTCAGTCTTTGCCTATTTTGATTTCTATACAGTTTCTGCGTACCCGGCAGATGACGTTTGGAGAAAATTATTATCCAAATCAATTAATTAAATTGATTAGTTCTTTGTTTTCTTCACTCTTATGCTAACTACACCTAGGACACTTATAACTAAAAAACCTACAGCTTGTAAAATATTGGAAAATAGCGTACTTTCACCAGTCTTTGGGAAAGTATGACCGTTGTTTTTAGATAAAATATTAGAAAAAGCAGTGTCTTTTTTGATAGCTCTCATGGGAACGCTTTTTTTAGCTGAACTTAAAAACCTAACAGGTTTCGCTACAACATCCGTTTTTGTCTTTTCTTTTGATGTTGATCCATTTGTTCGGTTCGATCCTTTTCCACTAGTTTCGGCTATCCTTGTATCTTCTTCGGGCTGTGTTGCTTCTGTTGTGGTTGGTACAGCCTCTTTTGTGATCGTTGTCGGATCTGTTGTTGTTGGTTGTTCTACAGTTGCTCCAACAGTCATTCCCGTTT
>NZ_NGLF01000001.1:817147-967147 GCF_002140695.1 Enterococcus sp. 4E1_DIV0656
AGCTTCTTTTGTGATCGTTGTCGTTCCTAAGGTCGGATCTGTTGTTGTTGGTTGTTCTACAGTTGCTCCAACAGTCATTCCCGTTTGACTTTCTATTGTTGATTCATTTGTTTGGTTTGATTTAGATTCTGTGGTACCTGCTGTTGTTAACATTTGTTGGTGTACCGATGTTCCTTCATCTTGCACTTGTATTTGAACTAATTCGTTCGGTTTGTCTGAGTCAGGTTCCTTTAGTTCAGGGTAATATGATGAGCTTTGTATTGATTCTAATGAATCGGAGACGATCTTGCCGTATTCTCTTGTTTCATCATTGAACCAGACATTGCCGTCCTTAGACCATCTATCTCCCTTATCATCAACTGCTCGGCTTTCACTTAAACGTGTAACATGATGACCATTGATTGTATCCGCATGAGCTTCCGCTGCAAACACTAGAATAAATCCCGCAGCTAAAGTAGTAGTTATAACTCTCTTTTTCATTATTTACTCTCCTATAAATTTCTAAATAAATGTTTCAGCTGAGCATCATTGTGATAAAAAACACAACCGAAAACATTTTTAAATTCATTCCTAATTTTCTGAAACTAATCTTGCAGTTTTCATTATAGTCTCCTTTAAATAAAATTTGCATTAGGTCTTATATTTGAGACCATCTTATTGGCCATATTTAAAATATCTTAAATATAGATCTTTTATAAATAATTCTGTTTATAAGTTATCCGTAAAAAGGGTCATAAACTATTAAGTTTCTGACCCCTTCCAAGATTTATCCTAATACTCATAAATCTAAATTTTCATTGAACAATGATTTAGTTACGAGTTTATGAACACAAAAATAGAGTGATACATATAAATTATAGTATTAAAAAAGAGTGTCCAGAAATTAGTCATTTTCTGAACACTCTTCTTAGCAGTTCAATAATGAATATTCTATCTATTCAAAGACTAATTTTGCTCAACATATCCGACCATCCAGAATGATTTATACATCACCTAAAAGAAAGGTCAACAATGTATACTCTGATGTCCTTTAAATGGAGATACTTTCTGACCTAATTAATTGAGCTGCTAAAAGAGCTATGAAATGAGGAATCAAAAAAGGATCAAAAACTTAAAAGTTTTTGATCATAGTTAAATTTCTAAATATACTTGCTTGTCCTTTTTTTGAATTAAATGGCACAAGTTTCATTTCGCTAATTTTATGTTCTGTTTTATTAAATCGGCTAATAAAGGCAGAGATCTACAGTACTTGCTCTAGGTCTCTTATTTGGCGTTTAAAGCAAATATCGTGGCGTAATATGATATTCTTTTTCTAATAAGTTTTTTATATACTAGATTCAAGATATATGAGGAGGAGATAGTATGACTAACCAAGTTGTTTTAATTACGGGAGCAACAAGTGGGATTGGATTTCAAACTGCAAAATTTTTAGCTGACCAAGGACATACAGTATATGGTGCTGGGCGAAGAGCTGACAAATTGGAGGTATTACAAAATTTAGGAGTCAAAAGTATAAATATGGATGTCACTAATGAAGAATCTATGCAAAATGTGGTGCACTACATTTTTAAACAAGAAGGAAAAATCGATGTATTGATTAATAATGCTGGTTATGGATCATATGGAGCAGTAGAAGATGTTACAATTGAAGAGGCAAAAAAACAATTTGAAGTTAATCTTTTCGGATTGGCCAGACTAACTCAACTTGTATTGCCTCATATGAGGTCTCAGAATTATGGGCGAATTATAAATGTTTCTTCAATGGGCGGACGTCTTACAAGCTTTATGGGCGCTTGGTATCATGCAACTAAATATGCACTCGAGGGATTTAGTGATGCGTTACGAATGGAAGTGAAACAATTCGGTATTGATGTTGTTCTAATTGAACCAGGAGGAATCAAAACGGATTGGGGATTTATTGCAGCAGATCATTTAGAGGAATCTGCAAAAAGTGGAGCTTACGCTGAAATAGCGAAAAAGACAGCTAAGGGAATGAGAAAGCAATATAGTGGGAATATGATGTCAAATCCGATAGTTATTTCAAAAGCAATTTCAAAAGCAATCAATAGTAACAAACCAAGAACAAGATATCTCATAGGATTTGGTGCTAAACCATTGGTTTTTCTGCACACCATTCTACCAGACCGAGTATTTGACTACATCATGATGCATGCGAGTTGATATCAAAAAGAAGGAATTTATATGAAACTAACAATCACAAAGCAGTTCCAGAATTTTATTAGTAGTCAAGGTTTATCTTTAGAGCATTTACTTCAACAAGCAAATATTCCAAATTTGTTATGGAGAGAAGAGTTGGCGGTAAATGAACAGCAGTATTACGATCTCTTACAAGTATTCAATCAATACATGTCAGATCAACAAATTTTGGCATTCAGTGAGATTGAGAATATAAATATGTTCATGCCACCCATCTATGCCGCGTTATCAGCTGAAAATGGAATGGAGGCTTTCAAGCGATTTATAAGCTATAAAAAATTGATCGGGCCAATCACTATAGGGATGGAGATAAGAGAAAATACGGTACAAATACGATTTTCCTTTGTCTTCCCAAATCAGGAATTGCCTCGTTTTGCGCTATTGAATGAACAATTACTTCTATTAAGTCTACTGAGAAGAGGAAGTGAAAAAGAAATCACTCCCTTGCTGATAGAGGGGCCTTTTGAATATGGAGAATCTATTAAAAAGTATTTGAATTGCAATCCAAGAAAAAGTCGAGAAAATTTATTGATTTTTAAACTTGAAGATTTAAAGTATCCATTTTACACACAAAATAATATTATGTGGGAATTTATTGAACCGGAGTTAAAAAATAGATTAGTAGCTGCTTCGACTCCGAAAACATTTGTAGAGACTATTCAAAAGGTACTATTTCAAGTAATTCCCAGTGGTAATTTTTCTTTACAAGATGTGTCTTTAAAAATTGGAATCAGTACACGAACCTTGCAGAGAAACCTACAAGCTGAAAATACAACATTTAATCGGCAACTCCAAGAAGTACAAAAGGTTTTAAGCTTAAACTTTCTTCAAAATAAGAATTTGAGAACTTCTGAAATAGCTTATTTAGTTGGATTTTCAGAAGTTAGTTCATTCTCACGAGCATTTAAAAAGTGGACAGGGAAAAATATCTCTCAATATAAACAAGATTTAGATAAAAATTATTAACTGGAAAGATTAACTTCTAATTCGAAGGGGCAAGTCCTCTAAGTAGCTTAAGCAGAAAAGTATTTTCACTTTAACATAATAAATAAAAAACAGTGTCCTTAAAATGACTCTGATATGCTCTCTATAAAGTAGACAAAGAAAAAACAAAAATTCCAAATCTACTTTATAGGGAGCACTTCATGACGAATTCTGGACACTCTTTTTAGATACTATAATTTATATGTATCACTCTATTTTTGTGTTCATAAACTCGTAAACAAATCATTGTTCATTTAAAATTTAGGTTTATGAATATTAGGAAAATTCTTAGAAAGGGTCAGAAACTTAAAAGTTTCTGACCCCTTCCATTATGAATTAAATCAATTTCAAAATTCGCTGGTAATATCTCTTGCTACGGCTGATAGTAGAATTCAAAATTATTTTAGATATTTCTAAAGTCTTGAAAATTCTCTGGTTTTCTATCTTTTAACATGTATAGCTCATCGCAAATATTTGCTACGGAAGCATCATGTATCACCATTACAAAGCTCGTATTATTCCATTCAATTCTTTGAAAAATATCTAATACCATTAATTCTGTCTCTGAGTCTAGTGAACCAGTTGGTTCATCTGCCAAAATAAGTTTTGGATCAGTAATCAGTGCTCGAGCAATTCCTACTCTTTGTTTTTCACCGCCAGATAAATAGCTAGGGTTCTCAAATAGTAATTGTGAAATATCTAACAAGCAGGATTATACATTGTGTTCGACAAAACAGGCACGCAATTATCATGTTACATCCCTGAAAACATGCTATTCTACCGTATTCGTCTTTCTATTTGTTGCCCCTCATCTTTTCATGGGAGGGACCCACTCTTCTAAAGATTCGACTTTTCCACCAGCCTCTTCGATCTATCTTTTTTGCTTTTGCACGATAAGGTTAACTATTTTAGTAATCCCTTGAAAATAAAAGGTCAGTATTCTGGTAATCTTCTTGATTTATAGGCTGATCGATTTCATCGTAAATTTTACCATAACTTAATACCGACTGAATAACTGAACTTAGATTTTGTTATGTGTTTCTGAACACAATAATTAAGACTAATGAATAAAACTGTAGTCTACGATAAATCACTTTCTTGATCAACTGGTAAACAAGTGATACGCCAAAGCGACCAATCGTTGCTCCCACCACTTAGGAGGACAAAAAAATAGACGTGCAATAGCACGTCTGTAGCGTCAATGATTGATATCTTACTGAAATCTTGCTATAATTACTGTGTAAAGAGGAGTTGCGTCAACAACTCCCCTACAGCACCGTTTAAGACGGTGGCAAGTTTTATATTATTTTAGTAATCAGTCAACTCGCCAAAGTTTAGTGACTGGTTACTTTTTTTTGTCGTTTTTTGCTGCAGTTAGGATGCCAAAGATAATCGTTGCGATTAAAGAACCGAAACTAATCATTAGCCCTAATGCTTCAGCTACAGACAAAAGGCTTCTCCTTTCTAAAGAGTTAGCACTTACTTTCATAAGCACCACCACCTTTCAAAAGATAGCCACCGTCACAAACTTTACTGTACTACTATTATACCAGAAACCCACGCTATAAACCGATAGTTATCAAGGTTTTTAGCGTTTTGTCATGCGATAAGAGCGGTCTAAGTAAAGGAAGCTTTTTCTCGTTTCATTGGTTAAAGGAACCATCCATTCGTCTTGTCCCGCATTGAAAGATCCCTTTTATTTCAACATCCGAAGAACACGCACCTGCACCATTTTTCTCTGACCTTACCTCAAGAAATCCCCACTCCTCACCTTTCCTCCTCCCAAGACAGCTCATCCAAGATCCTAATCAACTTTTGAACCTCTTGATTCAACATCGCACTCTTTAAATAGGCATATTGAATATAAAAAATTTCCTTATCTTCAGGGACTAGCGGTATTTTCACTAAGCCTTCCATTTCTTGAAACACAGGAAATTCCGTCATCAAGGTAATGCCGATATTGGAACTGACCAGCTGGCCAATCGTCTGGACGTCTGAAAAATAAAAGGGGACTTCCGGCTTCTTCTTTGATTTCTCACTTAAATTCTGAAAAGCGCGCATGTGGGTATAGCCTTTTTCCAATAGGATAAAGGGATATTCGGCAGCTTCTACAAATGAGATTTCCTTTTTCTTAGCTAATGGGTTTTCTTTTGACACAAAAATAAAGAATTCTTGCTGATGCAATAATTTCACCTGCAGATTCGGGTGGACGAGGGGATTGACACTGCCCAGCAAGCTAAAATCGATTTTTCCTGACAATAGTTTTGAAAGCAATTCATTGGATCCCCCAGATACCAAGTGAAATTTCGAAATAAAGCGGATGATCTCTTTTTCATCTAAGAGTTTTGAAAAGACTTTGGAACGAATGATCGGTGGCAGGCCGATGTGGGTGCGGTTGTTTTTGGCATGGTCGATGGCTCTGTCTAAGGTCACAAATTCATCTAAGATATATTGCGCATGAGCCTTCAAAATTTCCCCTTCCGTGGTCAATGAGATGGAGCGATGTGAGGCTTCTCGCACGATCAAATCACAGCCATAATGCTCTTCCAAGCGTTTGACAGCGTAGCTGACGGTTGGTTGACTGACCGCAAATTTATGCGCCACTTGGGTAAAAGAAAGCATATCTGCCAAAGCGTTAAAGTATTCTAAATCTCGTATATTCATCGTCTGATTCCTCCCTTAACCGGTTTAAACTAGCAGCGGTTTTGTTATAAATAATTTTTATTATACCACCGATAGTTGACTATAATTCTGTCCGAGGATTAAAGTAGCTAATGGAAATGAACGAGTACTCAAAATATATCCATTGGAGGAACATAATGAAAGCACATGACATTTTAAATAACCCATTTTTAAACAAAGGAACTGCGTTTACACAAGAAGAACGAAAAGAACTAGGGTTGATCGGTTTATTGCCCCCACACGTGCAAACGATCGAAGAACAAGCAGAACAAGCCTATTTGCAATATGTCACCAAAGAATCAGACATTGAAAAACGTCACTTTTTAATGGAGATCTTTAATACCAATCGGACATTGTTCTATTATTTGTTCAACCAACATATCGTTGAATTCAATCCGATCGTCTACGATCCAACGATTGCCGATACCATTGAAAATTACAGCCGCCTATTTGTGGATCCTCAATATGCAGCGTACTTAGATATCAATCATCCAGAGAATATCGAAGAAACGTTGAAAAATGCCGCTGGCGATCGAGACATTCGCTTGATCGTAGCCACTGACGCTGAAGGGATTCTTGGGATTGGTGACTGGGGTGTCCAAGGTGTCGATATTTCTGTCGGTAAATTGATGATTTATACAGCAGCTGCTGGGATCGACCCTGCTTCTGTTTTACCAATCGTGATCGATGCCGGTACCAACCGTAAAGAATTGTTAGAGGATCATTTGTATCTAGGCAATCGTCAAGAACGTGTCTACGGTGATGCCTACTACCAATTCATCGATCAATTTGTTCAAACGGCAGAATCATTGTTCCCTAAACTTTACTTGCATTGGGAAGACTTTGGCCGTTCAAATGCTGCAACGATTTTGGACAAATACAAACAAACAATTCCAACTTTTAACGATGACATCCAAGGAACGGGAATCGTTGTGCTGGGCG
The DNA here is from genome assembly GCF_002140695.1 of Enterococcus sp. 4E1_DIV0656. Taxonomy (NCBI): domain Bacteria; kingdom Bacillati; phylum Bacillota; class Bacilli; order Lactobacillales; family Enterococcaceae; genus Enterococcus; species Enterococcus sp. 4E1_DIV0656. Next base: position 823,973 of record NZ_NGLF01000001.1, read on the forward strand.
GTATCTTCGGTGCACTGGATATTACAGGTGAAAAATTAACGGATCAAGTCTACTTATGTTATGGCGGTGGTTCCGCTGGTGCCGGGATTGCCAGTCGAGTCCATTCGGAAATGGTCAGCGAAGGTCTTTCAGAAGAAGAAGCCTACAATCATTTCTTTATGGTTGACAAACAAGGGCTTTTGTTCGATGATATGTCCGATTTGACTCCTGCACAAAAACCATTTGCCAAAAAACGGGCTGACTTTGCCAATGCTGGCGATATGACGCAATTGATCAATGTCATTAAAGTCGCAAAACCAACGATTTTGGTCGGTACTTCAACCAATGCCGGTGCCTTTACCAAAGAAGTTGTGGAAGCGATGTGTGAAAACACTACTCGTCCAGTGATTTTCCCTATCTCGAATCCAACCAAAAAATTAGAAGCAACGGCTGAACAAGTAATCGAATGGTCTGATGGAAAAGCCTTTGTAGCAACCGGTGTCCCTTCAGGAACGATCCAATACAAAGGGGTCGACTACCAAATCGGTCAAGCAAACAACGCCTTGATCTATCCTGGTCTAGGGTTAGGTATGTTGGCTTCAGAAGCCTCTCTCTTGACCGACGAAATGATTGGTGCCGCTGCTCACTCATTAAGTGGTTTGGTTGATTTGAGCCAACCCGGTGCACCTGTTCTCCCACCATTTGAATACGTTGCGGACGTTTCTATCAAAGTGGCTGAAGCAGTTGCCAATAAAGCCAAAGAACAAGGACTAGCCCAAGCGCAAGAAACCGATATGGCAAAAGCTGTCCAAAATCTTAAATGGTATCCAACATACTAGGAAGGTCTGAAAAATGAATAAATTAAAAACGATGACGATTTCGGGAATTAGTCTTCCCTTGTATCTCTTTTTCATGGTTGTCATATTCAGTGCGATTGCCTTAGACAAGTTGCCATTAAATATGGTCGGGATCACCATTTTACTGGTTGCCTTAGGACACCTGCTGTATTTCATTGGGGAAAAACTCCCGATCATGAATTCTTATCTTGGCGGTGGGTCAGTTTTTACCCTGCTTGGTGCCACCCTTTTGGCCTCCTTCCATCTCGTTCCCACGAAAGTCATTGACGCGGTCAGTGACTTCATGGGGGGCGGTTTTGGTTTTCTTGATTTCTATATTGCTGCTTTGATTTGCGGCTCGATTTTAGGTATGAACCGCAATTTGTTGGTGAAGGCTTCTACGAAATTCATTCCTGTTGCTTTGATCACCATGGTAGTAGGCTTTTTCTCCGTCGGCCTTGTCGGTATGCTGCTAGGCAATGGCTTTGCTGATTCGGTGATGTATGTGTCTCTACCAATGATGTCTGGCGGGATGGGGGCGGGAATCACCCCACTTTCACAAATTTATGCTGATGGCTTGGCAAACGGCAATCAAGCCGCCATCTTTTCTCAATTAGCGCCAGCAGTTACTTTCGGGAATATTCTTGCCATTATTGGTGCTTTATTTATCGCAAAGGCCTTTGCTAAAACCAAATACAATGGCCATGGTACACTGATCAATGCCACGAAAGAAGAATTAGAAAAACCAAAAATAACGCTTGATGCCCAACAAATCGGGGTCGGGATGCTGTTTTCCTTCTCACTGTTGGTCGTTGGTGCGATTTTAAGCGACTTTTTCCCTAAAATTCACGAGTATGCCTTTATGATCGTGATTGTCTTTATTCTAAAAGCCTTGAACATTGTCCCTAAGAAACTCGAAGATTCTGTGGTGATGTTCAACAATGTTGTAATGACGAATTTGACCCACGCGGTTTTGGCGGGGATTGGTTTGGCATTGATCGATCTGTCAACACTGGCCTCTGCCTTTACTTGGCAATTTGTCGTGCTTTGCCTAACCAGTGTCGTATCTATGGGGGCTGCCAGCTGGTTCTTCGGGATGGTATTAGGGATGTATCCCGTTGAAACCGCAATTGGCGCCGGTATGATCAACAACTCGATGGGGGGAACAGGTAATATCGCTGTATTGTCTGCCTCTGATAGAATGGAAATGATTGCTTTTGCCCAAATGGCCAACCGTTTATGCGGTGCGATCGTGCTGATTCTAGGTGGAATCTTGATCCGTTTCTTCTATTCTTGATCTAAAACAAAAAACAGGTGCTGCTACGCATGATGCATAGCAGCACCTGTTTTTGCATTCCTCAAACGAATTCGTCCAATTGGTTGCACGAATCGAACAAAGATTCAGCCATTCACTCATAAAAGAGCCAAAAAGAGCAGTGCCTCCGCACTGCTCTTGCTTTCCTGATTCATTCAAGGGTTACAGCTTCTTAAACAAGGTTGGTGCTTGATCAGGAGACCAAGTGGTGTCTCCGTAATTTGAGTGGGTGTTAATCACGACATAATTGCTGCCTTTATGGCTCACGATTTCACCACTTGTATACACTTCTGGTGCAGAGAAAGTACCTAGTTTCCACACACGGTATTCTGACTCCCCGCCTCCAGGTGTTTCAGTTTCTTCTTTGGCATTGGTTTTCACGCTCAGCTGGTTACTGAAAGCGGATTGTTCGCCCGTTTTGCTGATTGCTTTGATTTGGTAATTGTAGGTTGTATCCGCTGCTAGATTCGTGTCTTCATAGGTTGTTCCTGTGGCCGTAGCAATTTTGACGCCATTGCGGTAAACATCATATCCAGCGATCCCATTTGTATGAGTCGATGCTTGCCACATTAAGGACACGCTGCTGTCTGTCACGCTCATTTGGTGCAGGTTGCCTGGTGTCGAAGGTGTTTCGACTTGATTGTCTGCTGAGGTAGTCACTTTCACTGCAGCACTTTTTTCTGAAACTAACGCAGTAAAGCCAACTGCTTCTACTTGATAGCTATAGGTTGTGTTGGCTTTTAATTGTGTGTCGGTAAAAGTTGGCTCAGTAGTCGTTGCCACTAAGGCACCATCGCGATACACGTTGTATTCTTTCGCATCGGTTTGACCGTTCCATGCTAAAGCCACCGTGCTGCTAGTCACTCGTTCTGAGCGGACATTTGCTGGTGCTGCTGGTTTTTCGGGAATGACCGTTGAGCCGGAAACGTTGACGTCGATCACGTTATAAAAGGCATTTGGCGTATCTGCAACATCCCAGACCGCTAAAATGACATGGTAACCGAGACGATTTTCTGGAATGGTAATGGTATGGCTTGGGCTATTGCTGGCAGCCGAACCATCGTGATTCACAGTAGCGATCAATTCCAAGCTATCTCTTGAAAGTGGCGCGTTTTGATCCCAACCTGGTTTCGTGATATAGTAATGCCATTTTGTGGTCTTGTGAGGCGCTGTATAATGCCAATTGACCCGCAATGGTCCTTGATTGATGTCTTGTTTGGTCCAACGATTGGTTCCTTGTTCATCAAGAACAAAGTCCCCGATTTGTCCGAGTCCACCATCTGCCGAAGCGATGCGACCATCTACTGGTCCTGCTTCTGGAAAGCCTTTTTTAGTTTCCAATGATTGTGGGTTTGAAATGACATTGCCATATTTCTCAAACGCAGCGCTCCACCCTAACGTATTGCGATCCAAAGACCCTTGATAGCCCCGACTGACCGGTGATTCCACATAACCATGAGCAAATACTTGTTTCCCTGTGAAGAACAAGGTCCCTCCAAGTAAGATTGCCACCCCGACCGACCATTTTACCAATGCGTTTTTCATACTCTGCCTCCTAAAATTTTTTATCATCGAATAAACCAATCCTATCCGTTTATTCCTTGATTCCGATTCATTGAAAAGCAAACCCTACATATATAAATAGTTTATTTATATATGTATGATAAACGACTTAATCATTATAAGATTATAATGACTAGTTTTCCGTCCTTTCAGTTAGAAATACAAAAAAACTTGAAACGATTCTCCTCCTAATCACTTAAGAGGATTCGTTCCAAGTTTCTTTCTTTATAGACGATCTTTTTTAGGAAAAAACAGCCGCTTATTTCCCATTTTCTTTCACATAGTCAGAGGATTGCGCGCCTGCTTGGCGACCAAAGACCATAATGTCGGCTACAGCATTGCCGCCGATTCGATTTTGTCCGTGGATACCGCCGGTCACTTCACCTGCTGCATACAAGCCAGTGATTGGTGTGCCATCTTCTTTCAACACTTGGGTCTTCGTATTGATCTTGACGCCGCCCATTGTATGGTGGATCCCAGGTGCAATTTGAATCGCATAGAATGGCCCTTCCGTCAAATCATAGTCCATCGCCGTTTCACGACCAAAATCTTTGTCGGCTTTGTCTGCCACTGCTTGGTTCCATGTATCTAAAGTTTTCTTCAAGGTTGCTGGATCGACATCGATTTTTTCAGCTAACGCTTCGATGGTGTCAGCTTCTACCACTACACCTTGTTCTTTGTAGTAATCGACTTGTTTGGCTCTACTTGCTAACGCATTGTCAAAAATCAAGTAGGCATAGCTTTCTGGCAGATCTGTGATGGCAGCTGAAACATTGTCGCGGGTTTCTAATTCATTGTAGAAACGTTCTCCTTGTTGGTTCACCAAAATGGCGCCTTCTCCACGAACGGTTTCACTGATCAACATACCTGTATCTTGAACCACTGTTGGATGGACTTGGATTTGATCCATATCAACCGTTGCGCCGCCTAATTCTTCGATCATCTTGATACCATCGCCTGTACTTCCTTCAGAAGTCGTGCTGACATAGCCTTTCAGATCTGGACGATATTTTTCGATCAGTTCTTTGTTGGAGCCAAAACCACCAGTAGTAACAACCACTGCATCACCAGCGATTTCTTTTTCTTCGCCATTGATTTTCACGTTGACGCCAGTGACTTTGCCGTCTGTTTCATTGATTTTTGTCACATCAGCATTTACAAATAAAGGAATTTCTTGCTCATGAATGTTTCTCAACAGGCCATCCACCAAATACGTACCGACTGCTGAACCGTCGTGAGGACGATGGATCCGTTTTACACTGGCACCGCCGCTGTAACTGATATTGTCTAAAGTGATCCCCATTGAATCCAACCAATCAATCGCTGAAGCAGAGTTGTCTACTAAATAATGTAGCAATGCTTGATCGTTGGTTCCTTTACCACCTTTAAGGGTATCTTCAAAAAATTGTTCATTCGAATCTTCAATGCCTTGGGCTTCTTGGAATTTGGTTTCTGATGCGTTCATTCCGCCAGAAGATTTCAAGGTATTTCCGCCTGCGATCGGCATTTTTTCTAAAATGACTGGATTCATTCCAGCATCTTTAGCCGACAAGGCTGCTGCCATCCCTGCACCGCCAGCACCAACGATGACGATATCATATTGATCTTTTAACTCTGCTGGATCGGTATACTCTTGTTGGGAAGCACCTGAAGTGACTTCACTTTCTGAAGAAGAGCTTGCCGCACTGCTGCTGGCTTTTGTTCCGCCATCGGCACCACATGCACTAAGCAACAATAATGAGGCTGCCCCAATCACCCATTTTGACCATCCACTTTTTTTCATTTGTTTCCCTCCGTTTTTCTTTTTGCCCTTTTCTCCTCACTGATCCCCGTCATAAATGATGAGAAAAGAAGCATTTTTCTTGCGAACCCCGCTTAACTTGTTACTTTATTAACAATGGTAAACATCTTGCGATCGGACTATTTTTCTATTCGATAGCGATAAAAACATTGTTTAAGCAACGTTTCAACAGCGTTCTATTTTATTTAACCATTGTAACAAAAAAAGAAACTAAGTGTCTCGTAATAATTTGTGTATATTTTAACTATCAATTCTCATCTTTTTCTAATTTTATCGGAAAAAGATACTATATTTTCCTCGCTACTTTCTGCTATTCAAAGCTGCCACAAAGGTCCCGCTCATAGAATGACCGTTAAGTTCGCGGTCAAAAAGATATTGCCGCGATTGTTCTTTCACTGTTCTTTTCCCTTTGTCCTGCGCCTTCTTTTGTATAATAAAAGAAAAAGCAGAAATGGAGTGACAAATGGAAAAATTGAACCGGATGTTCGAGCGAGTGATCAGTATCTGTATTGATAGCATGTTAGCGATCTTAGTCGTTGTCGTCTTGATTTTTATGGGAAAAGCGATTTTTATGATCAGCACGACGCTCTTTCCTTTAAGTGAAGCGCCCCACCTGTCCTTTTTGATTGAAGAAATTGCCACGTTATTCATTTTGTTAGAAATCATTTTGATGTTGCTGCGGTATATGAAGGACGGACACCATATTCCCGTCCGTTACTTGATTTTGATCAGTATTACTGCGATTTTGCGCGAGCTATTGTTAACGCAAGGCATGGCGAACGATGCCCTATTTTTTGCTCTAGCGATTTTTGTCTTGGTACTGGTCTTGCTAGTCCTGCAAAAAATCAATGCCTTCCAGCATGCCCAAGAAAAAGACCACTGAAACTAGCCCGTCGGATCAGTTGGGTTCAGTGGCTTTTTCGGGATCAGTTAGAGGAATACCAATATAAAAGGTGGTTCCTTTAGGCGTACTTGTAACATCGATCAACCAGTCGTTTTTTTCCACGATTGAAGAGACAGTGAAGAGTCCTAGACCAGTACCGCCAGTGGCACTCTTGGTCGTGAAAAAGCGGGTAAAGATTTTTTCTTGGATTGCTTCTGGTATGCCGGGACCGTTGTCGACGATTTCGATCAAAGCAAACTCCTGTTGTGCGGAGAAAGCTTTCTTACGAAACGGAAAGGTGGCGCTCTCTGTCGAAGTGTGACTCAATCGAATGCTGCAATCGGCATTTGCTTGGTACACATTCATCAACAAATTGTAAATAATGACTTGCAGATCGATCTTCTCGTAGACGGCATATCCTACTTCTTGGATATCATACGTAAGGGAAAAGGCTTTTGGCAACAGTGCGCGCATAGTATCGATGGCTTCTGTCAAGGTAGTAGCGATCGACTGCACAGTTTTATCGGCACTTTCGAGTTTCGAAAAACGTAGCACATTGCTGGATAACTCTTTGCCTTTTTCCGCCGCTTTGCAGACTTCTTGCAAGTCCTCCACTAAGACTTCATCGTGTTGGTTTTCCTCGATCAGCAATTGCAGATGACCAATCATAGGCGTCAAAAAGTTGTTTAGGTCATGGACGATTGAGGTCGTTAGCAAGCCAATGGTTTCCAGTTTTGATTCTTGCAAAATGTTTTTTTCGATTTCGTGCTTTTCTTTTAACAGCCGTTGTCGTTCTTTCAGTGCTTGGTTTTCGACATAGGCTTGATTGCGTTTCATGTAGTTTTTGATCAGGACGGTCAATAAAATCATAATGACAAACAACAAACCCAGTAGGCCAATCAAAATCAAGTTGTCTTGTAAAAAGAGACCGCTTTGCTCCAAAAAATCGGCATTGCTGGCGACGATCAGCCGACTGTCGCCGATGGTGATCCATTGATAAGCAGCCAATTTCAGCACTTTTTGCAGTGTTTCTTCGTTCCACCAATAAGAATAATAGACGGAGGTGCCTTCTTCATTGTCGATTTGTTCTTGCTCCAAGCGCTCAAGATCGGTGAAATCCAGCTCTGGAAATTCTTTTTTGCGGCTCTCAACGATGGAAAAACCAATTTGTTCGTCCGATGGGTGCATAACGATCCGCATATCGGCGTTTTTGACCATCGTATAGCCGGAGACATTGCGATCGGTGGTAAATTCATGATGATACATGCGCTGCAGATTCAAAGGCATCACAAGAACCGCTTCTTTGTCGTCAAGGGTTAGGGACTGATACACATTTAAATAGGCCTCTTTACCATCGAAATAGACTTGCCCATTTTGTACCTGCCGACCCGCCAATACTTTGTCTAAGGATGGATCTTTGAATAACAATTCTTGCACCGGCGGGTCTTCTGGTTTATTGACCGCCGTTGCGGTATTTTGGGCGATGACCTGACCTTGTTGGTCGATCAAAAACAATCCGACCATGGCATTGTTCGCGGAATTGATCACTGGTAACGTTAAGGGACGCTGCAAATCAGCCAAGGCGGCGCCTTCAAGGTGGTCATCGGCATAATTGGCAAGAGCCATGTGGTACGATTCGATACTACGGCTGATCAGCTTGATCGCCGCTTGGTTGACCGTTTCTAACTGCCGCAACCCGACGGTTTCAGCTTGTCTTTGTGCGCTTTTATAACTTGTAAAGGTAAAAATAAGTCCAATCAATGTAATGAATAAGGTAGCGACCACGCTTAAATACAGCCAAAACTTTGATGGCGGTTTCATTGTAAACCCCTTTCATATTTACTATAATACTATTGATACAGGAGGCGGATATTTTGCGAGATGAAAAAATTTTAATCGTTGATGATGACCCTGCTATTCGGCGGCTGATTTGGAAATCTTTACAATCGACGGGCATTTTGATCTACCAGACTGATTCCGTTGAAAAAACGATTGCGATCAATTCTCGTGTCAGCTTTGATCTTTTTTTACTGGATATCAGTTTGGAGCATGAAAATGACGGCTATCATTTGGCACAACTGATTCGAGAAGAAAACCCCACGGTGCCGATCGTCTTTTTGAGCGGTAAAAGTGACGAAAAAGATATGATCAACGGCTATGAGATCGGTGCCGATCACTACATTACGAAGCCTTTTTCACCAGCACTCTTAAAAGCACAAATCGTTTCGATTCTTGATCGCCGCAACGTGCTGCGAGAAAAAGGGATCGCCAAACCGGAAGGGGATCTGTGCAGCGGCATGTTTCGTTTTGACCAAAAACGCTATCAGTTTTTCAAAAATGACCAGCCCATCAAGTTGTCTTCAAAAGAAATCATGCTGATGCGCTTTTTCATGGAAAATCCGGATCAAGTGTTCTCGAAAGAACAGATTTACAGCAATGTTTGGCAAGATGGCCAATTCGATGCCAATACCGTGATGGTTTTTATCAATCATCTGCGAAACAAAATTGAAGATGATCCGAAGCAAGCCCGTTTTTTGAAAACCGTTTGGGGGATCGGCTATACCTTTTTACCAGAAGGAGACGCCTTCTAGCTGCAAGAAATAAAGGGCCAAGGCTAAAAGATCCGCCGACCCGCCAGGACTCAAATGGCGTGCGATCAACAATTGATCATAGGTCGTTAATTCACGAAGCAAGTCTGTATCCGACAGATTGGCTTGGTGAATTTTTTGCATTTCCTGCTGCACGGTCTTCATCGCCTCGTAGCCGCCTCGGTGGACGAGGTTGCTGTCTTCGGTTTCACTCATTAGATAGACCAACCCTCGCAACAAGGAAAAGGAGGTTTTTTGTGGTTGCTGCCGTAAGTACTCCAGCAATTTTTTAACCGTTGGATAACCAGCTGCGGCTTCTCCACGAATCCCCATCGTGCCGTAGGTCAAATAATTTTTTTCTCCGTAAGACAACTGGTCTTTGTGGGTGATTTGCTGCAGGTCTTGCTTGACCAAATGCTGGCAGATGTTGGCGGCAAGCTGCAGGATCTGATTAGTATCTTCAGCCGTCAGCACAGCCTTGTCATGCTGTTGATAATAGACTCCTGTCGCCCCCAACAAAACTGCAAAGGAAAAGTTCGCCCCTTTGTGGGTATTGATGCCTTTGGTTGCCTGAAGCATCGCTTCTTCTGCTTCTTGACCGATCCCACGTAACTGGTCAAACAGCTGGATCAGGGCGCCTGTATGGGCAAAGCCAGCTTGGCTATAGCGCTGAAAAAAAGGCGCCAAACAAGTGATACTGTTGATAAAGGTAAACACATTCATGTCCTGATGCGCACCAGAGGAGCAAGGATCTACTAAACCAGGCTTGGGTGCTAACGCTACCTCATAATGCAGCGCATTGACTGCATAGCTGCTGGCGATAAAAAGACGGGAATCAGTCAATTTTTCTTCGCTCCATTTCAGCAAGAATAAATTGCAGGGAGTGATCCAAATGTTCATGGGTCAACAACGTGATCTGTTCCGTGTCATTGGTTCTCATGCCGCGATAAATCAGCCAATGTTCCGCCAATGCCGCATCCCTTCTTCTAGAAGAGCGAATCGCAATGTCACGAAAATACACGAGGTACGCTTGCAGATCCAGCACGATACTTTTTAACCGCAGCATCTGGCTTTTTTCGTAAATAAACGCATTGAAGTCAGAAAAGTTTTTCAAGACCCCATCCACATCATCCTCACGATTCAGCTGTTCGCCATGTTCTAACAAGCAGCGCATCTCCCGGAAATCTTCCTCACTCATCAAGGCCATTGCTTTGATAGTCGCCAATGTATCCAATGATTTGCGGATATCGTAAATCTCATAAGCATCTTTGATACTGATCCCTTTTACGACGATGCCGATTTTTGGTACGTGTTCCACCAGTTTTTCAGCCACCAGCTGAGTCATGGCGTAACGAATTGGGGTCCGGCTGATGTTTAACGTATCGGAAAATTCTTTCTCATTGATGCGAGAGCCTGCGGGAATGTCTCCTAAAATGATGGTTTTTTTGAACGCTTCATAGATCAAATCTTTTAATGGTTTATTTTTGGTCAGATCCAGATTTTTATTTACTGCATCAATAATTGGATTCATGATTTACTCCTATCATACTAAAAACAAATGAGATTTTTGGGAAAAAATAGATATATCGATAAACAAGGAAAACTACCGAGCAAAATGGCAGCCTGCTCGATAGTTTCTTTATGAAGTTACTGTGGAATATAAAACGGCATATGACCTAATAGTACGATCGTAACGACAAAGATCACGAAAATCCCCAGTGCGTATTTCGCCGCTTCTTTTTGCCATTGCCCCATATCTAAGCCAGTCAAGCGCAATAGCAAGTAGATGAAGGCAACCAATGGACTTAACAAGTGGAACGCTTGGCCCATTAAGGACGCCAAGGCCATCTGCATATTGGTGAAGCCATACGAACGACCCGCTTCTGCTAAGACCGGTAGAACCCCAAAGTAAAACCCATCATTGGAAATAAAGAAAGTCCCAGGTGCAGAGATCAGGGCGATAACTATGCCCCAGAAACCAGCCAATTGTTTAGGAATGATTTGCGTGAAACTATTCGCTAAGGCAGTAGCCATCCCAGAGCCTTGGAACAAGCCCATGAAGACGCCTGCTGCAAAAACTAAAATTACTACTTGAACAGCATCGCCGCCGTTGGCACCGATCCGTGACGATTGATCTTTCAAAATTGGGTAGTTGACCATCAATGCGATACAAGTACCTACAAGGAATAACAAGATTGGTGGTAAAGCGATACTAGAAATAAAGGAGCTTGCTACTAACCAGCCAATCAAGACGATCGTTAAGATACCATTGAAGACAAAGTTTTTCGGACGACGGATCGCTAATGTATCAGGATCAGTCACAGTCGTCATTTCTAATATCTCATCGTTCGTCAGTTCCGTAACCCCTAAACGTTTCCGTTCTTGGATCCCCATTCTGCGAGCCACGAAGAAAATCACATATAACAGAGACAAAATCATTCCTGGCAACAAATAAGAAAGAATATCCGCATCAACTTCCAGCACGGCCATTGCTCGGGCAGTCGGTCCGCCCCATGGCAATAAGTTCATGATGGTGTTTTGCAAAATGATCAAGACACCAAGGTTCATCATTTTCATATTCAGCTTCTTGTAGATGGGAATAAACGCAGAACAACAAATCAAGGTAGTGGTCGTTCCATCACCGTTCAAAGAGACCGCAGCGGCAACGACTGCCGTTGCCATCAAGACTTTCATCGGATCGCCTTTAGCAAAATAAATCATTTTTTTCGTGATTGGATCAAACAAACCGGCATCCAACATAATGGAAAAGTACAAAATCGCAAACAGCAACATGATTCCTGTGTTGGCTGTTGTCGAGATGCCCTCAAGGACAAAATCACCGATGTTGCCTTTTTCGGAAACACCAGCAACCATCGCAACGAGGGTAAATAGTAATGGGATAATTACTAAGGATGTAAAGGGTGACATTTTTTTCTTCATGATGACAAACATGAAGACAATAATCATGGCATAGGACAAAATTGTTAAGAACATTTTCTTCTTCCTTTCATGCATCGAAATGTGTAAGCGTTATCAAAAAACATTTTAAAAAAATTACAGGCCCGTAATTTGTTAGCGACAAGCGTCACTAGTTTGTGAATATTTTTCTTTTCTTAAAGGAAATAATGTTATTGAATGCTTTACACGTCTAAGAATAAACAATCAAGAAATAGAAAAAAAGACCCGTTTAAAAAAAGAACAGCAAAAAAACAATTTCTCTTTTCAAATCTTATTTTTCGTTTAAAAAGTTCTTAACAGAATATTAACGCAAGAAAAACCTTGATAAATCAACGTTTATATCGATTTTTCACTCTTTTCTCAAAAAAGGAACACTGAAAAAACAATTTTCAGCCGAAATAAATCTCGCTGATTGAACGGGAGTTTCTATAATGAAAGGGAACGAATCATTGAGAAAGGAGAAACCCATGAATCTTATTAAAAGATTGTTCAAAAAAACGCATGATGAACCAGATGCGCCTGTCAGTCCTCCTCTGAAGCCAAGGGAAATGATAGCGGACCCACCCGCGTCTGATTGGCAAGAAGTGTCGGGCTATCAGCCGGCGCCTGCAGAAGATTATCCGTTAGTCAGTCTGATAGCCGCCGCACTAGGTGCCGAGTGTTCCCCTGAAAGTCAGTTTGTCATTCGAAGAATTGAGAAACGCAATCCTGAATTTAAGCGAGTCACCCTGATTGCCGCCAGTATTGCCGCAGGAGAGCTGCCTGATTCTCAGTTCACAATCAAAAAAATAGCCAAAAAAAATGAAAACAAGTGAGGGAAAAACATGTTACGTAAATTTAAAATAGCGATCGATGGGCAAGAATACCTTGTCGAAATGGAAGAAATCGGTGCCCCGCAACCTACCGCTCCTGCCCCAGCAGTGCCAACACCGGCTCCAGCAGCGGCACCCGCTCAACCAGAACCAGTCAGCACACCAGAACCAGAAGTAGCACCACAGCCAGCGCCAGGTACGCTTCCTGCTGACGGCGAGCCGATTCATTCTCCAATGCCGGGAACGATTTTACGTCTCTTGGTCAATGTGGGGGATACTGTGCAAGAAAACCAATCATTGATGATTTTAGAAGCCATGAAAATGGAAAATGAAATCGTGGCACCAAAAGCAGGAACCGTTGTTGCCATTGCAGTCAATGCGGGCGACATGGTCAACCCAGGAGAACTGCTGATTACGATCGGCTAATTTATTGAAAAGGAAGTGACGTAGTGGAAACGTTAATTGAAGGTGTAGTCGGGTTAGGATCGGAGCCGGGACGGATCGTTATGATGCTCATCGGTGGTCTATTGATGTATTTGGGGATCAAGAAAGAATATGAACCAACCTTGTTGGTCCCTATGGGATTGGGCACGTTGTTAGTGAACTTCCCGAACTCAGGTGTGTTAAGTGCTGGTGGAGAAGCTGGCCCGTTCCAAGTATTGTTTGATATGGGGATCTCAACTGAATTGTTCCCTTTGCTTTTGTTTATCGGGATTGGTGCGATGATCGACTTCGGTCCATTGCTGCAAAATCCATTTCTTTTATTGTTTGGTGCCGCTGCGCAATTCGGGATCTTCTTTACGATCATCGTTGCCGTGCTGCTTGGTTTTGATTTAAACGACGCAGCTTCCATCGGGATCATCGGTGCCGCTGACGGACCAACGTCGATTTTTGTCGCAAATACGCTGAACTCGAAATATATGGGTGCGATCATGGTAGCAGCTTACTCTTACATGGCGCTAGTACCGATCATTCAACCGGTAGCCATCAAAGCTGTGACGACCAAGCACGAACGAAAAATCCGCATGACGTATCGTGCCGGTGAAGTTTCGCAAACGGCAAAAATTTTGTTCCCGATCGTGATCTCGATCGTAGCAGGGTTGATTGCTCCTGTTTCATTGCCATTGGTCGGATTTTTGATGTTCGGAAATCTCTTGCGGGAATGTGGTGTCTTAGATCGTTTGTCCATCACCGCTCAAAACGAACTGGTGAATATCATCAGTATCCTCCTAGGTTTATCAATTTCTGTGAAAATGCAATATGAAGAATTTTTACAAGTCGATACATTGATGGTTATTGGTTTAGGGCTGGTTGCCTTCATTATGGACTCGGTCGGCGGGGTGTTGTTTGCGAAAGTACTGAACTTGTTCCGTAAAGAAAAAATCAATCCAATGATCGGCGCAGCCGGAATCTCTGCGTTTCCAATGTCTAGTCGGGTCATCCAAAAAATGGCGACAGATGAAGATCCGCAAAACTTTATCTTAATGCATGCAGCCGGTGCCAACGTTTCAGGACAGATTGCTTCGGTCATCGCCGGTGGCTTACTGCTGGCACTGATTGCTTAGGTTACTAGAAAGGAGAGGAAAATTATGAGTCAAGATTTACTGACTTCATTTGAATTGTTGTTATTCGGTTGGGGCGGCGTCTTTGTCGTGATCCTGATCATCTACTTCGCATCCTTGCTTTTGTCGAAGCTCTTCCCAGTAAAAAAATAAAGAAGGCATTGTATGTATACCCTAAAAAGAATCTGGCTGCAAAAAGATCCGGAAGTCTTTTTGCAATGGCAAAAATTGATCACCCGTACTGGCTTAGCCGTCGGTGAAGAAGTAGCCTATACCGTCGGCATTTTTGACCAGCAAACCTTGATTGCTACTGCTTCTTGCTATGCCAATATCATCAAGTATGTGGTGGTCTGTGAAAAAAAACGCTCCGAACAGCTGTTGACGCAATTGATTTCGCACCTTAGCGATCATATCAAAGACGAGGGCTATACCAAGTCCTTCGTCTATACAGCACCGAAAAATCGTCTGTTTTTTGAATCTCTCGGGTTTCGTGAAGTGCTGGCAGCACAAGACATCTTGTTCATGGAACAAGGCGTTCCTTCTTATGAAAGCTATGCCCAACAACTGCAACGACAGCGAATCGGACAAAACAACGGCGCGATCGTGATGAACGCCAATCCTTTTACCAAGGGACATTTGTACTTAGTCGAAACGGCTGCGAGTCAAAAAGAACAGGTTTATGTGTTCGTTTTATCAGAAGACCGCTCGCAATTTTCTGCCAGTGAACGGCTGCAGATGGTGACGGATGGCGTGGCTCACCTGCCAAATGTAACGGTGCTGCCGACCAACAACTATCTCGTCTCTTCAGCGGTCTTTCCCAGTTATTTCTTAAAAGAGCAAGCACCTGAGGCGATTGCCAAAAAACAAGCCGCCTTTGATGCAACCCTCTTCAAAGAAAAAATTGCCCCGCTGTTGGCGATCACCACGCGTTTTGTAGGCTCAGAGCCTTACTCACCCGTGACCCAACTCTACAATGAGGCAATGGCTGCCGTTTTTTCTCCCGAGCTTGAACTGATCGTGATCGACCGTCTGAAGATCAACCAATCAACCGTTTCGGCTACAAACGTTCGGAAAGCGATTGCAGAAAAAGATATACCTTCCTTGCAGCAATTTTTGCCAGAAACAACGTTCTCATTTTTAATGCAGCATAACTATATTTAGAGGTGATAATAAGTGGAAATCAAAAAAAGTGCGGTTGCCGGCTCCGTTGAATCCAGTGATATCTTGATCGCGATCGAGCCCACCACAACCCAAACCATCGAGCTGACCCTCGATAGCAGTGTCGAAAAACAATTCGGCAAACAAATTCGCGCCGTCATCCTTGAGACGCTGAACCATCTAGGCGTGACACAGGCCAAAATCACCGCCACCGATAAAGGCGCCTTGGACTGTACCATCAAAGCCCGAACTCTGACCGCCGTTCATCGGGCCGCCGAACAAGAACAGTATGCTTGGAAGGAGATCGACACATGGAACGTTTAAGAAGAACGATGATGTTTGTACCAGGAGCCAATGCTGCCATGCTACGGGATGCACCATTGTATGGCGCCGATTCCGTTATGTTTGATTTAGAAGATGCAGTCTCCTTGAATGAAAAAGACTCCGCTCGGACACTGGTGCATTTTGCCTTAAAAACCTTTGACTATTCTGCCATCGAAACCGTCGTACGCATCAACGGCCTCGATACGGTGGGTGCCCTTGATATTGAAGCGATGGTCCTAGCGGGGGTCAACGTCATTCGTCTACCGAAAACCGAAACCGCCCAAGACATCATTGCCGTTGCCGCTGTGATCACACAAGTAGAAGAAGAAAACGATCTACCTGTAGGAACCACCAAAATGATGGCTGCCATCGAGTCGGCCGAAGGCGTTTTAAATGCCCGAGACATCGCCACAGCTTCCGAGCGCTTGATCGGGATCGCTTTAGGGGCAGAAGATTATGTCACCAATATGAAGACTCGTCGCTACCCAGATGGGCAAGAGTTGTTGTTTGCCCGCAGTATGATTTTGCATGCAGCTAGAGCTGCGGGGATCGCCGCCATCGATACCGTCTTTTCTGATATCAATGACACAGATGGCTTTATCGCTGAAACGACCCGCATCAAGCAGCTTGGTTTTGACGGAAAATCAGTGATTAATCCACGGCAGATTCCCCTAGTCAATGGGATCTATGCGCCTTCAAAAGCCGAGATCCAACAGGCCAAAGAAGTGATCTGGGCCATTCGCGAAGCCGAAAGCAAAGGATCTGGTGTGATCTCCTTGAATGGCAAAATGGTCGATAAACCAATCGTTGAGCGAGCGGAACGCGTGATCGCCCTTGCCAAAGCAGCGAAATTGATTACCGAGGAGGAAGTGTAATTATGGTGTTAAACAAAGCAGGAAAAGACATCCCTGAATGCTATGCCAACCAATACGGGGTCTTTGAAAATGAAACGGCCAATATCCATGCCTACAAAGAAGCGAGTCGCAAGATCGAGCCAGTCCTGCCAGGCAAAAGTAAGGTCTTAGGCAGTATCCGTGAAGCCATTGAAAAAACAGGGCTAACGGACGGCATGACGATCTCCTTCCACCATCATTTTCGCGAAGGGGACTTTATCATGAATCTCGTTTTGGACGAGATCGCAAAAATGGGCATCAAGAATCTTGCGATTGCCCCTAGTTCCATCGCGAATGTCCATGAACCATTGATCGGACATATCAAATCTGGCGTCGTGACCAATATCACCTCCAGCGGACTGCGGGACAAAGTCGGTGCCGCAATCTCCGAAGGCATTATGGATGCACCGGTCATTATCCGTTCTCATGGCGGTCGGGCTCGTGCGATTGCCGCCGGCGATATCCACATCGATGTCGCTTTCTTAGGGGCGCCTAGCTCAGATGCGTATGGCAATGCTAATGGCACCGTCGGAAAAGCAACCTGCGGCTCATTGGGCTATGCGATGGTCGATGCAAAATACGCCGACAAAGTCGTGATCATCACCGACACCCTTGTGCCGTTTCCAAATACCCCAATCAGCATTCCCCAAACGGATGTCGATTATGTCGTGGAAGTCGACGCCATCGGTGATCCTGCAGGGATCGCAAAAGGTGCGACCCGCTTTACCAAAAATCCAAAGGAATTACTGATTGCTGAGTATGCAGCCAAGGTCATCACCAGCTCGCCTTACTACCAACAAGGCTTCTCCTTCCAAACTGGAACGGGCGGTGCCGCATTAGCCGTCTCTCGTTTTTTACGCGAAGCAATGATCAAAGATGAGATCAAAGCCAGCTTTGCCCTCGGCGGCATTACCAATGCCATGGTGGAACTGTTAGAAGAAGGATTAGTAGAAAAACTGATCGATGTCCAAGACTTTGATCACCCTTCCGCACAATCGCTAGGAAAGAACGCCAATCATTACGAGATCGATGCCAATATGTATGCCTCACCATTAAGCAAAGGGGCGTTTATCAATCAATTGGATACCGCCATTCTTTCCGCACTGGAAGTCGACACGGATTTCAACATCAATGTCATCACCGGTTCTGACGGTGTGATCCGAGGTGCTTCTGGCGGACACTCAGATACTAGTATGGCGTGCAAAATGAGCTTAGTGATCGCTCCTCTCGTGCGGGGACGAATCCCAACGATCGTCGATACCGTCAACACGATCGTCACTCCGGGTGCCAGTATTGATGTCGTCGTCACGGAAATCGGGATCGCCATCAATCCTGCTCGCAAAGACTTGATCAGCCATTTTGAAGCATTGGATATTCCCCAGTACACCATTGAAGAATTAAAAGAAAAAGCCTACAGCATTGTCGGTCAACCCGAACCAATCAAGTACGGGGAAAAAACCGTCGCTTTGATCGAATACCGCGATGGCACGATCATTGATGTGGTCAAAAATGTCTGATGCCCTATTTTCAGGAACCCCTGTGACGCTAACCGATATGCTGCAGGCGCGAGAAAATAGAAGCTCCCTTCAACGGGAGCTTCTCGCTGCGGATGAAAAAGCGACATTGCTTGTTGCCACCATGAATATTCCCGGTCCCGTGAAAAATTCTGTCCCATTGACCGCCGTTTTTGAAGAACTCATTACGGAAATCGAAGAGGCCGTCAAGGAACTGATTCCACTGGCAAACCTCTACCGTAGTTTGGAAACTGGACCGGAATATTATCTCGTACTGCCCACAGATCCTTATGAACTAAAACGAATGATGGTTCAGATTGAGACCCATCATCCTTATGGTCGATTGGTGGATCTGGATGTCTTAGCCAAAACCCAAGACCAGCTTTTACCTATCAGCCGCACCGAAATCGGACTGCCGACAAGAAGCTGCTACGTCTGTGAACAAGATGCCAAAGTTTGTGGCCGTTCTAGAACTCATAGCGTAGCAGATATGCAGCAGCAGATCCGTAAAATCATTCAGGAAAGAGTGAAAGAATGAAAAAAATCCAATTTACCGAAACCGTCTTGCGGGACGGCCAACAAAGTCTGATCGCTACACGAATGCCTACCAGCGATATGCTACCGATTTTAAAAACCATGGATCAAGCGGGCTATCATGCCTTGGAAATGTGGGGCGGCGCAACCTTCGATGCTTGTCTGCGTTTTTTAAATGAAGACCCATGGGAAAGATTGCGCGCAATCCGCAAAGAAGTGAAAAAGACCAAACTACAAATGCTCTTACGGGGGCAAAATCTCTTAGGGTACAAAAACTATGCCGATGACGTCGTTGCTGACTTTGTGACCAAATCGGTTGAAAACGGCATCGACATTCTTCGTTTGTTTGATGCCTTAAATGATGTCCGCAATTTAGAAACCGCCATCCGCGCCACAAAAGCAGCCGGCGGACACTGTCAAACAGCAATCTCTTATACTACTAGCCAAATCCATACGGTGGATTACTTCGTCGACCTTGCCCATAAAATGGCAAACCTCGGCGCCGATTCCATCTGTATCAAAGATATGGCAGGCGTTTTGACACCGCAAACTGGCTACGAGCTGGTCAGCCGAATCAAAGATGCCGTCGATCTACCGCTAGAAGTCCATACCCATGCCACCAGCGGCATCGCTGAGATGACTTACTTAAAAGTTGCGGAAGCCGGTGCAGACATCATTGATACCGCCATCTCCTCCTTTGCTGGCGGCACCAGTCAGCCAGCAACCGAATCTGTGGCGATCGCCTTAGAAGATTGCGGCTTTGCTACGGGACTTGATTTGCAGAAAGTCGCTGAGATTGCTGAACATTTCAATCCCGTTCGTGATCGCTTCCGTGAAGAAGGACTGCTGAATCCAAAAGTCAAAGATATTGAACCTAAAACCTTGATCTATCAAGTACCTGGTGGCATGTTGTCAAACCTACTCAGCCAATTGACGGAACAAGGATTGCAAGACAAGTATGAAGAAGTCCTAGCAGAAGTACCAAAAGTCAGAGCAGACTTGGGCTATCCGCCACTAGTGACCCCATTGTCGCAAATGGTCGGTACCCAAGCCTTGATGAATGTGATTTCAGGAGAACGTTACAAACTTGTCCCAAGTGAGATCAAAGATTACGTCAAAGGACTTTACGGTCAATCGCCAGCACCCATCACCGACGAAATCAAAGAAACAATCATCGGAGATGCTGAAGTGATCACCGTCAGACCAGCTGATCTACTGGCACCACAACTGCCAGTCTTTCGGGAAGAAATCGCTGAGTATGCCAAAAGCGAAGAAGACGTGCTGATGTACGCCCTCTTCCCTCAGCAAGCCCAAGACTTTTTAGGCCGACGAGAAGATCCCTTTTATGATGTCCCCGTACAGACCGTGTCTGTGAGGATTGCGGTGGATTAGCAACGAAGCCAGAAACAGAGAAAACGACTTAAAGTGACCCTCACAAATTCGCTTGCTTGAGCAAATTTGTGAGGGTTGTTAGCATTTACGGATATTTTCATCTTCATTTTTACTAAACCGCCAAGCTCGAAAGCCCCGCGCTGTATCCACCTCGCCAATAATCTCGTATTAGTCGCTTCTCGCTCACGTATTTTGGGTAGCTGAGAAGCCAGGATTGTACTTCCGCTCCATCCATTCTATAATCAGCTAAAAGAAGGGGTTTAAAGGAGGGGTTATCCATGCAACGATACATCGCTTTATTAAGAGGCATCAATGTCGGTGGAAAGAACAAAATTTCTATGAAAGAATTGAAAGCCGGTTTTGAAGAATTGGGGTTTAGCAATGTGGTCACTTATTTGAATAGCGGCAATGTGATTTTTTCCAGTAAAGGGGATGATCCACAAGCCCTTGCCGAAACGATTAAAGCAATGGTCAAACGCGACTTTTCCTTTGATATCGCTATTTATATCATTCGCCAATCAGAGCTGCAGGAACGCTTGACCCATATGCCCGACTGGTCAGGAACGGAAGATAAAACCATCTATGACAACCTGATCTTTTTGATGCCTTCGCTGACCTACGAGGTGTTATCTGAAAAACTCGGGGCTCCGAATGCCACCCTTGAACAGGTTTTTCCTTACAAAGACGTCGTCTTCTGGTCCTACCTCCGCAAAGACTATCAAAAAACCAATTGGTGGAAAAAAACAGCCAGCACTAGCGTCGGCAAGCAGATTACGATTCGGACCATCAATACCGTAAGGAAGATTGCGGAGCTGTGACGACATTCTAAAAATATTCCCCTCTCAACTTATAAGAAAAACCGTCAGAAGGAGTCCCTCTGACGGTTTTTCTTTGACTATCGAATCGTCTTTTTCGCTTGATGGATTTCAATAAAAAGAGCAAGCAGAAACGTGAAGGTTACGATCCAAATTGAATATTTTTTTAAAACAAGACTGACAAAGGCTAGTAAACAAGCACCAATGACAAATGAGAGCACGACGATCGTATAGTTATGGGCATTGCGTCTTTGAAGCGACGTTTTATTCCGTGAGGTCAGATAAAGATACCATTCATTTAGCATTTTCCGATAATTGCCTGAGGTCATCATGATCGTATAAGGATTTCCTTCGATTTGCGTTCCAGTGAACGTCAGCATCAGCAAGCCACTGCCAAAAGCAAGCAGACCAATTTTAAAAAGGTGCAAGTTTTGAGACAACAATGGAATGATCAAGCTCGATAAAATAACAGGTAGCATGGTGTAACTGCGCCAATAATGACTGAAATTGCTGCGCTTTAGAAGAATACCTAATAAAAATCCTACCGTAAACAAAATGATCTATACGATCTTAGGCAGCATTTGCTGCCAATTATATTGGGATAAATTCGAAGCCATCAAAATAATGTTCCCCGTCTGAGTAGCAACTAATCCATGAAAGTAATTATGAGAATAGACATCTAATGCCCCACCTGAAAAAGCCATTAAAATCGCAAACAGACGACTGTTATTCGAGACAGCGACAACTTTATAAATTTTTTTTGCATAGTAGATTCCTCAATCGCTTGATAATTTTGCTAATAGCATTTGTTTTAGACGCTTTTCTTCTATTGATACATGAAAAAGATCGTTTATCCTTGAAATGGAGTTTTTTTCAATAGTAAGTATAACAGAATCAACATCTCCTCTTACTTTAACGAAAAGGAAATATATAGCAAGTAAAGAAGCCCAACAAAGCAAACTTCGTTGGGCTTTCCTTATAGGACGTTCGAAAAGAAACCTTTCGTTTTCCTTTCTTCCATAAACAAATATTCCGAATGTATCTGATTCATATACGTTGTTGGTTTTGCATGGCGGGCAGGTCATCCTTATTTAGTTTATTTAGATAAGGAATCATCATTAAGACACCCGCAACAAACGCGATACCTTCTGTAATCGTCATTGACCAAATCAATCCATCCAATCCATAGAAATGATGCAGCACTAAAACGATTGGAATAAAGAATGTTCCTTGAATCGTGGACATCACTCCGGTCTGAGCACCTAGTCCAGATGCCTGGAAGATGCCCGTGAATAAACCAGAGAAACCATTAAAGATCGAAGAAATCAACTGTGCTCCCAAAATCGTTAAGCCAACTTGGATCACACGTGGATCACTTGTGAATAATCCCAGCACCGGCACTCGCAACCAATACACAATCAAGGCAAAAAGGATGGAGATCCCACCTATCCACAAAGATACTTCTTTTAGTGCTTCTTTCACTCGTTTCGTGTTATGGGCAGAGAAACTGTAAGCAAATAACGGTATGACACCCAAAAATAGACCCATTGTTAAAAATTCCGGTAATTGCGTGATTCGAACAGCGATACCAAAGCTAGCCACAACATTGTCCCCATACTCAGCAGAAAAATTGTTCAACAATAATGTGGTGACGATCATGAAAGCTGATTTAAACAGCTCGGATACCCCTATTTTATAAACTTCTAGCTGATCTTTGATTGAAAGTTTCATGCTTTTTAAAAAACCCTTCAATGTCTCGCTTTTCGTTTCTAGGAACCAGACATAATACGTTGTTGAAGCGATATTCGCAATCACCAGTGATAGCCCTGCTCCGATCACATGTAGGTTAAAGACCAGAATCAATAATGCATCAAGCAGGATACTCACTGCAACACTGACAAACATGCCATACATTGATTCTTTTGATGCCCCTTCTGAACGCACCAACTGTTCCAAAGCAAAATTTAAAATGAACGATGCTCCACCAACAAACAAAATCAGTGAATATTGTTTTGTATACAAAAATGTCTGCCCACCTGCTCCTAGTAAATGAATAAATGGATCCATGAAAATTACTGCGACAATCCCTATGATTACACCGAGCAGGATGCTCGAGTAAAACGCATAGCCGGCAACTTTCTTGCCCTTTTGAGTGTCTCCATTGCCTAGTAGTCGTGTGATATAGCTTCCTCCACCAACACCCAGCATGTTCCCAACGGCCATCAACAGAATCGTAATGGGCATCGCCAAGGTAATCGCCGACATCATATTGGTATCATGGATCAATCCAATAAAATAGGCATTAATCAAATTATAGATCGTCGTGGTTGAAATACCAACCATCATCGGGATCGATAAATGGGCAATTGCCTTTCGCACCGGACTTTCGCTTAAGTAGTAAATATTGGATTCATTCATTGTGACTTCTTCCATGATGATTCCTCCTTCTATTAGATAGTTAACTGTTAGAATTCTAACTTTAAGGCAATAAGCAGTGATTGACTGCTTATTGCTCATAGACTTTGATCGATTTTTCTTAACAAACGAGTCAGTTCTTCGACTTCTTCTGCATTCAGTGCTTGGACCAGTTCTTTTTCTGCCGCATAAAAAGCTTCATTGGTTTGATCAATCAACGCTTTTCCTTTAGGTAAAACGTATATATTTTTTTGCCGCTCATTATTTTTTGGGATGCGGCGTTCGATATACCCTTTTTTTTCTAACCCTTGAAGCATACTTGTGATGCTGGCATCACGACGTTGAAACACTTGGGCCAAATCCTTCTGAATCAAGCCTTTGTCTTCATTTTGTGCGATATACGCAATCATTCTTCCTTGCTGTTGACTGATATTCAGGTCTTTTATACGCATTTCCATCGATTCCCGTGACTTATTCATAATGGAACGCATCAAATTCGATACGATCAGTTCCTCCAAAACGACTCCCCCTTTGCCAAATGTTAGATATCTAACTATTCGAAAAGAATATACACCGGTTAAAAAGGAAAGTCAATAAAAAGATTCGCTATCTAATAATTAGACCTCTAATTATTTTCAAATTCAATAATGATAGTAAGGCTCAGGGAGTTCCACACTGTGGAAAAGTTACTGACAAAAGCAGACAACAAGGGACTTTTTATTGCATTTTTAGTAAACGTGTATAAAAGAGCCCCTGGGTTCATCGATTTTTTCCCTCATGGTATCACAGCCAATTAGAAAAGTAGGCTTTATTTTCCGCTCTTGCTAGCGAAAAAAGAAAGCTTATCCAGAAATCTTTTTCTGAATAAGCTTAAACTGATTTATCGATCTAATTAAAAAAATTTTCGTCAACTAAGATCGGCTTCAATACTGTAGTAGGTATTATGAACTCTTGTGTCCCCATGTATCCAGCCGAAACTTCATATTTATCAAACGAAATAACTAGTTCATGATTTTCATTAATATAAAAATTCGGATCATTCTCCAACCAATTTGTATCATTATAGTCTAAAACCCAATATTTGATATCGCTATTTACTCTCATCCGCTCTTTCATTTGGTGCTCAATTTCCTGAGCCAGCACCTCTAAATAGTTTTCCGTTTTAAATAACATCTTTAATGATAATAAGACCTCGTTCTTTTTATCGAATGTATCAAATCGATGTTCGACATTGGTGCTCCCCACTGTCTCTTCAAATGTACGGTCGATTACTAAAAATCGATTATCATTGACTTTCACATCATAGGTACCACTGACATACATTTGTTTTTCGTACACCTTATTTATTACGTCTATATAACTTTGATATGCTCGTTGTCCTTCACGGAGATATTTTTCATTTAATTGCGAATACACTCGATTTTCTTCTGTTATCTTAGGCACATCAATAGTGATTTCTGCTTCCTCTTGACTGAACAGAAGCGTTTCCCCAGTTATAATTGATACCAAATCCCCCAAAATAGGTATTTCTGATGCAAAACCTCTAAAGGTAGTATTTTGAAGCATAATCAAAAAACTAAAAACCACCAAGATCACGCTTTCGACGCCTCTTCTAAGTACTTTTCGCTTCTTTTCTTCGTATACCTTTGCCTTTTCTATTTGAAAACGCGCAACTATTTCACGCTTTAATTGTTCCTGGTTTTCTCCATCAAACGTGTGCTGTTTCATTTCGCTCATTCTCCTTTTCATATCTTGTTTTTTTAATTTAAAAGATGCTTAAATTGAACAAGAGAACGGTACATCTTCGTTTTCACCGTATTCTCATTTAAATTAAGTATTTGAGCAATTTCCTGCAAGGTAAATCCATCAAAATATTTTAAAATGATGATATCTCTTTCCGGACTAGGCGTTCTCTCTAGAATTTCCTTTAGTTCAAGAAATTCACTTTGATCGAAACGAAAATGTCTTAGTTCTATGGTTTCTTCAAAGGCTAATCCAAATGGTCTTAGTCTCTTCACTCGCCATTGATCAATCGCGGTTCTTACTAAAATTTTATAGAACCATGCTTGAAAATTATCAATTTCTACTGTGTTTCTAAAGCTTTTTAACGCCTTTTGAAAGCTATCTTGCAGGACATCTAAAGCATCTTCATGATCATAAACATAACTGTAGGCAATTCGATACATTTGATCATATTTACCTTCTATCAGTTCTTCTAGTAGATGCTCATAATAGCGCACTTTTTTTGTTTGACTTCTATTCTTAAAAATAAAGATCACTCCTTCCACAACTCTCCAATGGACTAGAAAAGACTGCTATTTAATTTCTCTTTGGTCAGCTAAACCAAAATACTGATTTAGTGGTTTTTGTCCATAAGAGAGCAATTCGCTTATAGTCACAAACTCATAGCCTCTTTTTCTTAGTTGACTTACCATTTCTGGAATGGATTCTACGGAACGTTCATGGATATCATGAATCAAAATGATTGATCCATTTTCCACAGTATCAATTACCTTATTTACAATCAAATCTTTATTTTTGACTTGCCAATCTTCAGAGTCTACATTCCATTGAATAATAGGCAATCCGATGGTTTTGGCAACGGCGCCGTTTACTGCTCCGTAAGGTGGTCGAAAGAGTTTTGGCAATACCCCTGTAGCATGAAATATTGCCTTATCAGTCTTCAGTACTTCTTCTTTGACTTTATCCAGGGTTACTTGAGTTAAGTCTGGGTGAGTGTATGAATGACTGCCAATTTCATGCCCCTCTCCCACTATTTTTTTCGCGACCTCTGGGTTCTTATCAACCATCTGACCTAAAACAAAAAAAGTCGCTTTGATCTTTTCTTTTTTTAACTCTCCTAGTAATTTTTTAGTAGACGTATCGTTAGGTCCATCATCAAAGGTGAGCGCGACATAGTTTCTTTTTTGGTCTAAGGATTTTTTTGGCAGATTATTATCAGAAACGATTGCTGGATCAATAAAAGGCAGAATTTTTTCAGTGTCGACATTCATCTTTGTCACCCCTAAGACCTCTTTATCAAAAGCGATTTGTATTGAGTGAGGGAGAAGGGTTATCTTACTATCCTTGCTTAAAAAGTCATTTGTTAACACTTGATCTAATTCTTCCTCATCAATTGTCGATTTTAATTTAGTTCGAGTACTAAGTAGCTGTTCTTGTACAATTCTGTTTATCGCAAGCAAGTCTGATTCATCGTTGACAATATCTTTTAATCGAGGCTCATTTCGATTTTTGGATAAGAGTATTTCAGATAATTCTTTTAATTCACCTAAATATTTCAAAGACTTTGTTTTATCATCCCAAATATATTCCTTTGTTACTAATTGTCGATTAATAAGGGCATCATTCACCTTTTCCTCATTGACATAAGAAAGCACCATTGACCGAGAATCCTTCAATTGTTTCGAAGCAACCTGAGTTTGAGCTTCCAATTGTTTTATAATATTTTTATTTTCAGTCGCAGAATAGTACAGGTAATATTTGTTGTATTGATTATCGCCACTCTTTGATTCTTCAATCTGAGTGATATCACGATCAAAAAATTCAGTTTTAATTGTTTTTTCGACTTGCATTTCAAAATTTGTTTGTTCTTCTCCATACACTTGACTCATTAGGTACTTATACATGGCACCCACTACTAACGTAAGAATCAGTGCACAGAATATAGCTATTAACAATAATTTTTTTCTCATAGTATTTCCTCTCTTTCGTTGTTCTATAGGGTATGACGAAAGAACAGGTCAAATAGTTTCATTTATTAGCAAGTTTTTATCAATCGTGAACTTTCTTAATCGTGATTCCTTTATCTCCATAATGTTGCTGTCTAAATTCATTAGCGAAAAATAGTAACTTCCAAATTATTCGTTTTTTCCTGTCTTTTCCTTTAAGGTTTAGCTTTGACATCAGACCTTTACGTTTTCCCTTAACTATGTCATTAGACAATAGCGTTAGTTCTTAATCTTAATACTTGCGGAAAACAAAAAAAGGCTTCAAAAAATTTTTTTTGAAGCCTTTTTTAAGATAATTTGTATTTATGCAAACTCTATGACACATTGAATACGATAGAATTCTTCTTTTCTACACTTAGATCATAACCACAGATTTCTTTGAAATATGTCTTGATTTGTTTGATATTTCCTTTAACTATTGGTGGCATGACGCTTAGTTTCTCTTTTAATTCTTTGTTCGTCATGGCTTGACTTTCTTTTGAATGAACCAGGATCATACACGAACTATTCATCTTTTTTCGAACCAATCTAGCGGTCTCATTAATAAATGGCAGAAAAAGGAAAAAAGAAATTTCTCTTTTAATTGTCAGGAATAGCATTCAATTCCCATATCAGGGTTGTGGAATAGCTTGTGGCTTCAGGATTTGAACCTTTCGGTACGTTGAGCGTAACACTTTCCCTTGCGGTATGCTCATCTCCAAAACGATAGATCCATGTGCCTGTTCCTTCAGTATCTTCCGCACGAATCAGTGCTCGCTTGTTTCCTGGTACCAACGTTAACGGGTTGGCTGTCTGTAAGGAAGGGGTATTGCCACCTTGAGCGGTCACTAATTGTTGATTTGAGAAAGTAATACTCGCACCTGTAAGCTGTTGATTTTTTAATCCTTCAAATTGTTTCGTCTGGGTAACCGATAGCTGCCAGCCGTTACGCTCAGTAGCTGACCGACGATCGCTGATCTGAATATAGTTAGGACGTTCTTCCATCTCATTTACAGTTCCGTCTTCATCCAATAAACGTTGTGGTTGCGCGTAATAGATTTGGTCATGAACTGAAATAGGTTGTGAGCCAAAGTTAAAGGAGGAAATGAAGTCAATACTCAGAAGCCCTTGATTTTCTGGCAGCTCTGGTTTATTTTCTGGGTTCACTTCTATTTCAGGATCCAATGGATCTACTGGTGGCATAGAGCCCTGTAAGATATAAACGAGCCAATAATTTTGTTGCTCTCGAGTAAATACCGTATTCAATAATTGATTGTCTCTTTCAAATAAAAACTTGTAGTTTTCTATTTCTTTAATCGTTACTTCTAGCTCCTCATTCACATAACCAATGATTGTATCAGATGGCGAAATAACTGTCCCGGCATCATCAATGTAATGAATTGTCACCTCGGACTCAGCACGATTAAAAAAGTAAGTAACATTCCGACGCTCAGCCTCTGGTTTTATGGTATTGTTTGTTTCATCGAAATAAAGTGCATCTGTCTCAACATGACTATAGTCATAACCAAGAAGGTACGGTTCATCATCAATCCCTGAATTTGGATTAAGAACTGCCTCTGATTTAAAAGGAATTTCTAACAATTGACTAGGTATTATTTCTTCATTTGTAGCTGCATCACGATAACTGACTTCAACTTCTCCTGTCCCTATTACATAGTCCATCTGTTCAAATATAAAGCTATGAACATTGTTTCTTGCACCTGTACTTCCTGAGATTAAAAAAGATAATGCAGTAGTATCGATTCCTTGCCAATCGGATATATCTCGTTCCCAAGTTTC
Organism: Enterococcus sp. 4E1_DIV0656; assembly: GCF_002140695.1. Lineage (NCBI taxonomy): Bacteria > Bacillati > Bacillota > Bacilli > Lactobacillales > Enterococcaceae > Enterococcus > Enterococcus sp. 4E1_DIV0656. The sequence goes on from NZ_NGLF01000001.1 coordinate 852,843, forward strand.
TCCTTTATAGTTAATACGGAAAATGTTTGCTTCTTCACTTGGCAGATACTCAATGACTATATCATCGTAAGCGCCATTCAATGTACCTGTTCGCTTTGCTGGAGCATCGCTTCCCATATAAGTAGTCAATAAACCATTCGTCTCATGATAAACGTATCCAGCAAAAGGAGCCCCACCTAAAGCAGCCGGATCTCTAGCTGCACCCGCTCCCTGAGTTGTATTAAAATTTGAATCCAATTTGAATCCAAAGCCTCCTGTTAGGCCAGCAATCCCCATACCGTTTCCACTATTTCCAACAGCAGAATTTTCAGATCTATGGAAACCAAAAGCCATACCATCTGCACCATTCGTATTAGAACCAATATTTGCCTTCCCTGTCAAAACAAATGGATAATTTACACTTAATTTTTCCTTCAATGTAACATTTCCAACTTGATTATTACTAGCTGTAGTTAAGGTTACTTCCCCTGTTTCTGAATCATACGTTGCAGAACCCTGTAAGTCAAAATGCTGCAAAAAATTATCTTTTGTGACGGTAGCATTTGAACTGTATTCATTATCTAAACTTTGCGATGGCTGCTCCTTCATTTGATTCTCTTCTATTGCATTCTCTTTCGCTTCCAGATCCGCTTGTACTGTTTGAGCATCATCAGAAGCTTCTATTCCTTCAGTAGGGTTCTCCATATTACTATCTTCTTGTTCACTGATTTCAAGATAAGCCGTTGCTCCTCCCACAGACAGTTCATAGCGTCCTGCTTGTTCAAATACTAAAGGAAGAACAAACGTATTTTGCGCCCGTTTTGACTGAACCAGCCATTCCTGAGACTGCTCTATCTGTTCGACTGATCCCCCTGCCGGTAACTGCTCGTTGATAAGCGTTGCTTCTTCAGGTAAAAATACTCGTGCCTCTGAAACTTCTTGATCAGAAAAGAAGGTTACTTGTATGGGTTCTTCTACCGTCCCTTGCATCCGCGCCTGAGTAAAGAAAAAGCGCGCATCACTAGCCTGTTCTTCTTTTTGAAGGTTTTTTATGGATGGGTGTTCTACCTGTTTTTGTTCCTCAGTGTCCATCGTTGTCTCAGCGTAGACCATGCCAATCGATAGAATTAATGCTTGCATCATTAGAATAGACGCCCCTAATAGAAGCAGCGGTCTTCTTAATCTCGTGGTCATTCCATTCACTCCTTTTTACTACTCTTGTTCGCTTCGGTTTGCTTTCTTTTTTTGAATAAGTAGATAAAGAATGACCCCCAGTAAAAGAACAAGTAAAATGATTGCGCCAATCATCCACCAATTCATACTTGAATCAATGGTCACATCTGCTTGATTCAATGCCCTGGCTTCATCTGCTTTAATTGTGAAGGGTCTCTCCCATACCCACTCATCTTCACCAGATATTGCTCTTAATTTCAATACATAGTCGCCACTTTGAAAGCGATCGCCTTCTAACGAGATTGGAAAATCAAAATTAGAATTAGGCGCCATTTGCATCATTTCTTCACTCGCTTCATAAAGAACCTCGTTTTCTCCTGCTCGTTGTACTGTCGCTTCCACCGCCATTCGATTGACAAAGGTAGGCGTGAAGTTTTGGATCGTTGCACTAATCACATTCCGATAATTCAACTGATCTGCAAAAACAGCTAATAAATCGAGATCCGGTTGAACTGAATCCCGAGAATTGCTGACAACAATCCCAATCACATAGGCAAATTCATTTTTGATCGCTACGCCTTCTTCATTGATTGCCGTTTCTTCTTGCTCCTCTTTGACTTCCGAAATCCGTAGACCTCCCGCTAAAAATCCCTCAAACGATTCTTCTGGCATATGTAAAGGAACACTAATTGTTTGGGTTTCATTTCCTGCCAGTTCAATGACGCCAGATGAGTCAATCAATTCGTCCAATGAATAAGTAAGGCTACTATCTGGTTCTTGGGCATCTTTTCCGTACTCAACGACTCCATGAACATTGGTATACGCTGTATGAGGGGTTACTTGCACTTGAATTGGGTCACTACTAACATTTTGCAGTTTCAATGCTAAGGTTTCTGTTGCTCCAGCTGCTAGATTCAAATCGAAATAACTATTTGATCCTTCTACCTGGCTTTCAGGAAATTCAGGCGTGACATAAAATGACAGTGCTTCCTCCGCTTGAGCTACTGATGGAAAAATTCCAAAAAGAAGAAAAAGAAGCGTAAGTCCCCACCAAGAGGCTCTTTTAGTACGATGAGCTAAAGTTGTTTGTTTCAAGGTTACGTCTCCTTTCTTAGAAAAACAGCGTCACAAATTTACTGTGACGCTGCCGAGAGTTTCAAAACAAATAGTTACAAGGCTTTTATAGTTCGTCTCCAGGTGTTAAGTTTAATTCCCAAGTTAGCGTTGACGTATACGTTGTCGCATCTTTGGCTGTTGAACCTGGAATCGACAATTGTATTGCGTTGTTTTCTACAACGTCTGTCTCAGGATTAAAGTCCTCTGCTTCAAATTGGGCAGTCAAGTCTGCTTGGTCTCCCCAGATAACTGAAGAAGCTCCTGCACCTTGTCCTTGTGCCGCAGTCATCACTGAACGCGCTGCACCATTAGGAAGTAATGTTAGTCCAGCCTGGTGCACTGTAGGTTCGTTATCAGTATTGCTACCTTCATAATTTAACTGAGCATTAGCAAAGGTGATTTGCGCTCCCGTTAGAATTTTATTTTGTGCTTCTGGAGCTTCAAAATCACTTAAGCTCACTTTTAGATCCCATCCAGCATTGGTTCCACGAACGTCTTGTACTTGAGCAAAACTAATATATGGAACGTCAGTAGGCCCACCTTCTTCTGGATTAGCGAGTTCAGCAGTCTCTGCAACCATATTATATGTTTGATCTTGGTTGGAGATGACCTGAGTACCAAAGTTCATTGTAGGTGCCTGTACGATAGACAATGGACCTGTAACTGGATCGATAATCGGTGGAATAATCACATCCGGATCAGGTACAGGAGGGATGACTTCCAGATCACCGTCTTCATCCGCTGTAAACTGGATTTGACCTTCGGTTGTTACTTCTCTCATTTCATCGGCAAAAACAGAAGCTGCTCCTCCTGCTAAAATAGTAGTTGATAGTGCGGCAATTGTTGCTAAACGAATAAATTTCATTTGGTTATTCCTGCTTTCTTATTGTTTTAGATTTTTATTATGATTTCTTTTTTGTTTCCATAAGAGGAAGACGAAACTGATTAGAAAAACGCCTAGCCAAGCGTGCCATGAATGTCCTATTTCGTTTGTTTGTGGCAACGTACCATCTGGTTTGGCCACTTCGGTAATTGGTGGTCTGACAATACTTTCGGGCGGCGCTGGATCAGGTGTACCAATGGGTTCATAGACACCAGTAAATCCAATGGTCCCATTTGTTTCAACTTGCTGGACTTCTGCAGCGTTTACCAACGGTAATGATAAAACTGAGAGTATTCCCATAAATATTATCCACCTTTTTGTTTTCTCAATCATGATCCTCCCCTTTGTTGTATCTCAAAATTCTTCGTTTTTGGGTTGACGACAAAAAAAGACATTCGATCGGATCGAATGTCTTGGAAAAGTTATTAGATTAGGTTTTCTATTTTAGAGAATACATAACAAATATCTATTCTAAAAAACGAAGGTTTTTGATACTTTTATTTGTAAGTTTGTATGCATACCTTTTCCTTACATGATTAAGGTTACCTGATTTTTTGGTCAAATTGGAATCAATATTTTCATATACGGATGAAATAAATGAAAAAAAACACTCGTTAATACTTTTAACGAGTGTACGGGGATTAGAGAAATGGTTTTCGATACGGATCAATTTTTCTTTCCAGATTCCGCCAGTCATGCTCATCTGGGACAGCTTTCAATAACAAGTAATCTGTTTCAATAATATAGTCTAAGAGGTACCGATTATAGTTTGTGACAATCAAATCAATATGATCGGCATTTAATATTTCTTGTGTCAGATGTTGCAATGGCAAAAAGGTCAACGTGTGCTTTGTACCAAACTGTTGCATTGCACGAGTTCGAATCTGTTGGCAGATGAAGTGATCACCTTCTAGAAGAAAATAAATTCTTTTTGTTGGTGAATAAAAATCAAAAATCAAATCACTGTAGATCGTTAAACTCACACAAATATCTTCAAGATATGGTGCAGCCAAAAAGTCTTTTCTTTGATGCTTCTTTAAAAATCGTAAATTCCGTTGATAGTTTTCATTGTCAGAACGCATGAGAGATTCTTTGATGTCCTGTGCCTCTTTGTTCAGTGCAGGAGCTAACGCATAGTTCACTTTTCTAGACAAAAAGAAGGATTGCAAGAAGATTTTTATCTTGGCATAACTCTCATTTGTGAGCTCAAACTCTTGTAAGTAAGCCTCTGTAAGTTTGGCAATTTCTGATCCTTGATGAAACTGCTGGTAGAACTTTTCCTCCGATGCTTCTCGATCTAAGGTACGTTTACAAATAGTAACTAAATAAATCCATGCAAATTCTTCCTTCGCTAGTTCTACGCCGTAAAGCTTGTTGATTCCGTCTTTTAAAGAATACAGGAGGGAGAAGCTATTTCCTTTGTAGGCTAATTCAATCAAGTATTTCGGGACTGTTATCGGAAAACCAAGGCTCGCCCGTTTGATTGCAATAAAAAAAGTATAGTAAAAAGCAGCTGGTGTTGTTCCAGAGCCAATATCATATTGTCCTAGTTTGTTGTTTAACTGGGTTAAGACCAACTCATGCAATGCGGGGTCGGGAACAAGGGTATGGGCAGTATCAATCCCTTCGTAATAAAAGTCTTTGAAGAATTTCCGTAAATCCGCTTCGCTCCCTTCAATTGTCAATGGATTCGACACCCATTTTAACCGATAGCTGCTCAATATTTTGTTCGATTGACCCAACAACCGTCGAAACGTGCTCTCAGAAAAATGATAATGATGGGCCAACTCGTCAATATCCATCAATTCCCCTTGAAAAATATGACCGATGATTTCAAATAAACACTCATTTTCTAGCAAATCTTGTTTCTTTTCTTGGTACACGGAAGGTTTTTTCTCTTCAAAAAGAAAGCCACTATTCCCCGAAATTAGGGTGATACAATCACCAAAATAGTCTTTCACATACTTGAGATCATTTGCAATTGTGCGTTGTGTGACTTGCATCTTTTCTGCCATTTCACCAATTGTAAATAAACGATCTCGTTCCATCACACTCAAAACTCGAAATAAGCGCTTAGTTGTGCGATTACTGATAAATGCTAACTGTAAGTCTCTCATATTCTCCGCCTCATATCTCACTACGTCTTTTGTCTAGATGTTACATACATAACACAACAACAAAAAATGAGCAACACACGGCTCTTAACCACTTCATAAAAAAATAAGCTGCTTCTAAACACAAAAAGGCTCAAACGCTCTTATGCTTTTCCATTATTATCTATTTGCTTACAGAACATTCTAATCTCCTTGGCGATGGTGGAGAAAAGGAATGTTCTCGAGCTTCTTTCATTGCAAAAATCTCCTTTAAATGGTTTAATGGTTTAAACTTTTAAACGATAATGGAGAGACAATTATGATAGATTATGCCAATCTGCAACAAGATTTTTCTGAATTAAGTGATTTTTTAATCGCGCTAGGTGACAAAAAAAGACAAGCTATCATCATTCGGTTGCTAGAAGTGGAAAATTGTGCTGGCTTACAGGTCACTTCCTTATTAGAGGCCACCAATTTATCTAGACCCGCCATTTCACATCATTTGAAAATCTTGAAAGAAGCCAAAATCGTGAATTTCAGGCAAGAAGGAACAAAAAATTATTACTATCTCGATCATGAGCAAACAGAAATAAAAAAACTCCAATCCTTTTTAACGAAAGTCCTTCACATTATGAACGAGAGGGACCATTCATGAAGAAAGTATTAGTTGTTGAAACAAACATTCAAAAATATGCTGGCACGAACGAGGCTACCGGACTTTGGTTAGGAGAAAGTGCCGAGTTTCTAGATGAAGTCTATCAACAAGGGATTGATGTTGATTTCGTAAGTCCATTAGGAGGCTTTGTTCCTCTAGATCCAAGAAGCATGAAATATATAGATCAAGCCATTATGAACATTTATCTGGAAGAAAATTTCATTCAAAACGGCTTGATTCAAACGAAAAAACCCGCAGAAGTAAATCCAAATGACTACCATGCGATTTATTTTACCGGAGGGCATGGTGTCATGTGGGATTTTCCTCATAATAAAGAGCTGCAAGAACTCGCTTTAGTCATTTATGAAAACAATGGGTATATTTTATCTGTTTGCCACGGAATCGCTGGTTTACTAAATATAAAAGATAGAGAAGGAAGCTTTTTGATTTCTGGAAAAAAAATCACAGGATTTACGAAAACAGAAGAATTTCTCGCCGGGAAAATGAACAAAGTTCCTTTCTTTAATCAAACCGCCGCAAAAGAAAGAAACGCTCAATTCAAAAAAAGACGCTTTTATAAAGCATTTGCCCTAAAAGATGGGCGGATCATCACTGGCCAAAATCCTTTTTCTGTACGTGCTGTAGCAAAACTATATCTTGAGGAGGTACAGTCATGCAAACAATTTTAGGAAGCAATGGACAAATCGGCTATGAACTAGCAAAAGAACTATACAAAAATTACACAAATGAGCTTCGGCTAGTTAGCCGGAAGCCTCAAAAAATCAATCCTACAGATCAGATCGTTTCCGCAGATTTGATGGACTTTTCGCAAACGAAAAAAGCGATTGAACATAGTGAGATTGTTTACTTCACTGTTGGGTTACCGATGGATGCTGAGCTGTGGGAAACCAATTTTATGAAAATCACAGAAAATGTCATTCGCGCTTGCCAAGAAGCACAGAGCAAACTGGTTTTTTTTGATAATACTTATATGTATCCAAAGGATCGTACACCCCAAAAGGAAGACACGCCATTTTCTCCAGCAGGTAGGAAGTCCCTCGTACGCTCTAAAATGGCTCAATTGGTTTTATCCGAGATGGAAAGTGGCCGTTTAGATGCGGTGATTTGTCGAGCCCCCGAGTTTTACGGCCCAGGCAAGACCCAGAGCATTACTAATACACTCGTCTTAAACAATATAGTCCACAATGCTCCCGTCAAAATACCTGTCAATAAGGACACTTTACGCACACTTATATGGACACCTGATGCTAGCCGAGCGATGGCCCTTATCGGAAATACGCCTAGTGCCTATGGCCAAACTTGGCATTTGCCCTGTGATACACCTCATAGTTTCCAAGACATGATCGATCTCGCCGAAAAAATTGAAGACAAACCATTGAAATACCGCGTCATTCCTTTGTGGCAATTTAAACTTGCTAAGCTATTCAGTAAAAACGCGCGCGAACTAAGTGAGTTATTACCTAGATACACGATGGATAATCTTTTTGTCTCTGATAAATTCAAAAAGGCATTCCCTTATTTTAAGATCACAACGTTTGAAGAAGGCATTAGGAAGGTACTTGTTGAGAATAGGGCAGGATGACTGACAACACTTTATTAACCCCAATGAAGAGAATGACTGATGAGAAGCTACCCAGCTTTTAGTAAATCAAATTCAAAGGATGTTCGCGTTTGTAGAAAGTTGAATCTTTACCGTTAGCAAAACCGTTCATTACACCGTCACTATTATTAATAAAAAGGATATTCATCCCACCCAAACACAATTAGCACAGGAATATAGAAAGCCAATTAGGCGTAGGCCTAATTGGCTTTAATAAGACATTCTGTTTCCTTTTTCTTTGCTCGGGCTAATAGAAAAAAAACAAGCACTAAGAAGTAATTTTGAGGCAGCTAGACAACAATATAACTGAAGACGAGAACGAAAGAAAAAATTCTTATTTGCGACATTCGATTACGCAAAAAATATATATGAACATCTATTATTAGCCATCCTTTTTTCTAACTCACATTTTAGTTAACCTTTTTATCTATCCCAACTGCTATAAAAACTCTCTCACACGTTCTTTAACATGCTGCTATTGTTCCAACTTCTTTATTGCTAAAGCTAAGCAGCCAATCAAACCTGCATCGTCAGCAAGCATTGGAGTTAGTAAGTATTCTTCAAGAGCAGGGGTATCCACATAGGAACCCATTTTTTCTTTAAACGCTTGGCGAATCAACTCGAGTAGTTGCGGCTGTTTCATTACACCCCCACCTAAAATTATTACTTCCGGTGCATATAGTAACGTTGTGTTATACACACACTGAGCAAGATAATCTGCCTCAATCGCCCAATAAGGATGATCAAATGAAATGGTCTGGGCTTTTCTTCCAAAGCGTTTTTCAATCGCGGGGCCTGAGGCTAACCCTTCCAAACAATCATGATGAAAAGGACAGATTCCTTCAAATTGATCTTCATTATGACGTTGTAAGAGCATATGTCCCATTTCAGGATGACTGAAACCTGTGACTATTTTTCCATCGACTACAGCACCACCACCAACACCAGTACCAACGGTGTAATAAAGAACACTATTTTTACCTTTTCCATACCCTGCCATATATTCTCCATAACAAGCAGCATTTACATCGGTAGTCCAATAGATGGGAACCGACAAGGCGTTTTCCAAAGCTCCGACAAAATGATAATTTTGCCAAGCTACCTTCGGAGTGTTGGTGATATATCCGTAAGTTCTTGATTCGATTTGAATATCAATTGGCCCAAATGCTCCTACACCAATTGATGCGATATTTCCTTTGTACTTATCAAAGAAATCAAACACTTGCTTCATCGTTTCTTCTGGTGTTGTGGTAGGAAAACTTTTCCGTTCTATCACTTGTAATTGTTCATTACCAATCCCACAGACAAACTTTGTTCCACCAGCTTCAATTCCACCATATAACATTTTATCTACACCTTTCATTCACTTATCTTCAAAAAAAGAAACGTATTTGCACTAAGCAAAATCGTTTCTCACTAAAGGTTTCGTTGTGCCACCTTCGCCAAATTCAATCGGCAATACGGTACGTTTTTCTACTGTCTCTCCATTAATGACAGCAATTAATTTTGCCACTGCCACTTCCGCCATTTGCTTTGTAGGTTGGGCAATTGTTGAGACGAGATAAGGGTCTCCTTCTGTCATCTTTTGACCATCAAATCCGATAACTTGGACATCCTCTGGTACGTTTTTCCCTATTTTTTCAAGCATACCAATGACAGCTAATGCCATCGGATCGTTGATCGTAAAAATCCCATCGATATCAGGATTCTCTAACAAAAAATTTGTTACACGTTCTGAGAGATGGTCTAAAGGTTCTAACATATCTAACGCTTTATAGGAAATCCCCAGTTGACGGCACTCGATCTCAAAATATTTTCGACGACTCTTCGTTTCATTCGGTGTTTCTTGGTACCCACCGATATATGCTACATTCTGACATCCTCGGCGATAAAGTTCATTTGCAGCCAAACGTCCACCGGCCGCATTGTCAGCGGTCACATAAATCACCTCTTCAGTGAAATAACGGTCAATACTAACAAAAGGCAGATTACTCGAAATGTATTCATCGATATCTGAATAAGTAATTCCAATGATGCCGTCTACTTTATTTTGGCTGACCATCTGGATATATTCTTGTTCTTTTTCACTATTCCCACTGGAGTTACACAAATAAAGCTTGTAGTTTTGTCTTTCTAATGCTGTTTCTACATGGTAGGCAAATTCGCCAAAAAATGGATGCCATACAGTGGGTAGAATCAAAGCAACCGTATTCGTATGCTTCATCTTTAACCCCCGGGCATAAAAATCTGGTTGATAGTTTAACTCTGTCATTGCTGCTTCAACTTTTTCTCTAGTAGAAGCTTTAACAGAGCCGTTATTCAATACCCGGGAAACAGTTCCTACTCCGACACCTGCTAATTTTGCGACATCTTTCATTGTTGCTTTCATAGTTGATCCCTCACATTTCTGCACAAGTTTAGTATAATGAATTTTGTCATAAATTACTAATTTTTTCAAAATACTAATAGCAAAGCCATGGGAAATCTAGCTATCTGTTCTTTTCTAAAAAATTATCCTTCAAAACCTATTAAATAATTGATTCATCGCCTAAGCAATCAAACATTTATTTCACACTCGCTGTTTCAAAAGCTTGAATACGACTTTCTCCGATCGAATGAAATAAGATATCTCGAGCTTTTTCCAGCTCATAGAAAGTAGCCGTCATAACTTCTAAACCATTAATAAAGACTTCAACTGATGAGGTATCTCTAAAAATCTCAAGAACGAGCTGATTATCAATCAAAGGTATTTCAACTTTTCGGACATTCAGAGGGTCTTCTTCCGCCCCTGTAAGCTCTCTTCCTAGTTTCTGACGATCCAATTCAAAAACCTGTTTAGCAGTGTCATAAGTTAGTTTGAGACAATCCGTCTTAGACCGCAGTAATTCAATTGTAAAAACTTCTGCTTTCTCCAAATCTGCGACTAGATGTAAATATGAAGAATCAGACAGCGCGTTTCGAAATACGACTGATGTGTCAGTCACTGCAATATTTTCACTGCCTTGTTGATAAACTAAATGACTATATACAGTTGAGATGGGTTTTTGTACCAATCGATTTTTTTTCACTCTTAACTCTCGGGGCAAACTCATAGAGCCTGCCCAAAGATGGCCTAACTCATGTGTAGGCAATGTACGATCCCACATCTGCATCCAAGCAATCATCACCCGTCCACCATTAGGATCTGTTGTTGTTTGTGGTGCATAAAAATCCATTCCAAAATCCATTTCATGGAAATTATCAACTATCATCTGACCTGTTTCCCAGTCTACCTCACCAATACAAGCCATGGTAGAACTGATATTATGATATTCCAGTCCGTTCTTCTTAATTTGTATCGGTGACATGATTAAGACATCTCGTCCGTCTAAATGGAATAAGTCAGGACATTCCCACATTATTCCTTGCTCTGAAGTCCCTTCTAGCAACACAGAGTAAAAGTGCCAAGTATACAAATCTGACGATTGAAACATCACTATTCTACCAGTAGACTGTGTAGATTTAGTAGCTACTACCATATAGTAAGCATCGTTGTGAACAATTACTTTAGGATCACGAAATTCTTGTATCAGCCCATTCTCACCTAGCTGTTTTTCTGCTACCACAGGATTACCACTGTATTTGCTAAAATGAATACCATCTTCAGAGACCGCCAAACATTGATGCTGATGGCTAATACCATCAATTTCTTGACAGCCTGTATAAAATAAATATAGTTTTCCGTCTCTTTCAATTGCACTTCCTGAGAAACACCCGCCGCTGTCATAAGGTTGATCTGGGGCTAACGCTACTGGTAGATCTTCCCAATGGACCAAATCACTACTGCGCGCATGCCCCCAATGCATGGGCCCCCATCGACTATCGTAAGGATAGTATTGATAGAAGAGATGGTAATGCCCTTTGTAATATATAAACCCATTGGGGTCATTTATCCACCCGATGGGTGCGGAAAAATGATAGTTTTGTCGATACTGAGGGTTAACTTTTCCTCGCATCATTTCAATAAATCGATTTGCTTTATCCAAAATCGCCGTTTCTTCTACTAACACTTATTGTGCTCCCTTCAAAAAATTATCATAGCCAGTTTGTTTTATTTGAATCCATTCTTCCAAACCTACACGTTCCAATTCAGCAAGGTATTCTTCCCATTCTTCATCGATTTTACCGCCGGTGATCCACTCTGCTCTTTTGCGATAGATGTAATCCCACATATCTGTTTCAATTTTTGCTAATCGATCTGTTTCTTCTTTTTCTAAAAAGACACGTGGATAGATATTGTCTTCTGTAATATATGGCAAATACGTGTCATGCATCAAATCTAAACGCCACTTCGCATCATCTGGCATAGTAGTGACTGTGCCGTAATAAGAATCAAGAACTGCTAATGGTCCTCCAGCTTCGGTCTTTTGTCTTAGTTCTCCCGGTGCTGTCCCCTCTAAAGGCAAATGTTTTAACATACCATCCTTTAATTCAAAAATATTCGCCTGTGCTTCATCACCGTAGGTTCCCCAGTTATTTTGGACAGACTGTAACGGTTCATACATTTTATCTATCCACCTAGCTGTAAGTTCCAAGTTTTTATTCGCACTAGTAATTACGAAACGATCTCTTGAGAAACCCATGCCATTCGTACGAGTAACGTGTTTCGTTCCATCTGGTCCCGCTAAGACTGGCAAGACGTCATAACTATCATCTGCACCCGTGATATTTGCTTTATCCCAAGTAAAGTACACGCCATACTTATGTTCTTTCCCTTTGGCAACATAAGTATTCCAATCTTGTTCGAAAGCCTCTTTATCAATAAGACCTTTATTATTCATTTCATTGAAATATTTGATGGCTTCTTTATACCCTTCTTTGTTAGCAGTAAATTGTACCTGGCCATCGTTATCAACGACTAAGTGGTCATCATTATCACCTAGACCGAATGCCCCCATTAAAAATTTTAAGTCTTCGTTTCCTCCATTGTTAATAAAGCTAAAAGGAATTTCATCTGCTTCACCATTACCATTTGGATCTTGCGTCTTGAAAGCCTCCAACACAGTCATCAACTGATCAGTGGTTTGCGGCATTTCAAGACCCAAATTATCCAACCACTCCTTGTTGATCCAAGCCATCCCATTTACTGTATGAATCGACTCTTTTCCTTCGCCTAATTCTTCAATCCAAGGCATAGAGTAAATGTGACCATCAGGCGCAGTAGACATTTGTCGGTATTCGGGGTTTTCATCAAAAATTTTCTTCAGATTTGGCATATAATCTTCGATCAAATCTTCAATCGGTACAATAACACCACTTTCCGCCCAGTTTAATAAATCATAGTCACCTGCAGCGGCGTTGAAGATGGCATCTGGTAAATCACCACTAGCGATATCCAAATTTCTTTTTTCGGCAAAATCACTACTGTAGTTTGTCCAATCAATATGGAGATTGGTCTCTTCTTCTAATCGTTGGAAAATCAATTTGTCATTAGGATCATTGGGAGCCAAAGGGGCACTTTGAGACATCATTTTTAAAGATACTTTTTCTTTCAATGGAAAAGAGACATTTTCTAGTTCATAATCAGGGCTTGATTTACTCTTTTCTTTTGAGCCTCCACAAGCCCCCAAAATTAGTACGGAAGTAAAAACGATTGGCAGCATCCATTTTGCTTTCATCTTAAAATCTCCTTTATAATTTTTATTCATACAAATAGTGAACAATTCTTACCCTTTAACAGAACCAACTAAAACACCTTTATCAAAATATTTTTGGAAGAAAGGATACATTATGATTAATGGCAGACTAGAAATGACGATCGTTGCGTATTTGATCAACTCAGCAATTTGTTTCATTTCTGCCATGGCAGTATTGGCTCCCACCATGTCTTGTGAGGGTTGGTTTTGGATCAAAATATTTCTTAATACGAGTTGCAACGGCTGTAAGTCGGGATCTTTGATGTAAATCATGGCATCAAAATATGAGTTCCATTGCCCAACAAAGGCATATAAAAACAATACGAACATAATTGGTTTAGCTAATGGAAGCATGACTTTGAACAGTATTTGCAAGTCATTGGCGCCATCGATAGTAGCAGCTTCAGAAAGTTCTTTTGGCAAAGCACTAAAATAGGTACGGGCTAAGATAATATTCCACACATTTATAGCACCTGGTACGATAATCGCCCATACACTATCTAACATGCCCAAGTTCTTTACCAATAAATAGGTAGGTATCAAGCCGCCACCCACGAACATTGTAATGACAAAAAAAGTCATAATGATCTTTTTCCCCGCCAAGTTAGGTCGAGACAAAGGATACGCAGTGATCATCGTAATAAATACAGTCAATAAGCTGAAGCTAAAAGAGTAAAACAACGAATTTACAAAACCGCGTAAAATGGAATCATCTGCAAATACCCGTTGATATCCTTGTATTGTCCAATCTTTCGGATTGAAGCTTATACCTTTATTGATCAAAGTAGCTGGGTCCATAAAAGAAGCTACCAGTACATAAATCAGCGGAACAATGGTGATGACGACTAAAAAAGTTACAATCACTCGATTCAACCATAAGATTTGACGGTCGATTTTTGATAAAGCACTATTCATAATTTTCTCCTTTCATTACAAGCCTTGACCATCGTTTAGCCGCTTGGTTATATTGTTGACAATCAGTAATAAAACGACATTAATAATCATATTGAACAGACCAACAGCAGCAGAGTAGGCATAATCACCTGATTGCAAGCCGACTTTGTATACATAAGTGGAAATGATTTCTGAGGCAGGGATGTTCATTGAAGTTTGCATCAAGTAGGCTTTTTCATATCCTACATTCATAATACCGCCGGCGGCCAAGATGAAGCTGATCACCATCACAGGCCTCAATGCAGGCAAATCGATATGCCAAATCTTTTGTAAAATATTTGCCCCATCGATATTTGCTGCCTCATATAAATCGGTACTGACTCCCGCCAGCGTCGCGGTGTAAAGAATGGATGACCAGCCGATTCCTTGCCAAATTCCCGATAAAATATAAATCGTTCTGAAATAAGCTGGATTAGACATGAACATAATTGGTTGCCCCGTAACCTTTTCTACTAACCCATTAATGGGTCCATTTGCGGATAGGAACAAAAACAGCATCCCCACGATAATAACTACTGAGATAAAATTCGGCGCATATAGAATCAACTGGATTTTCTGTTTTATTTTTTTATTGATAATTTGATTCAAGCTCAGTGCTAAAATAATTGGTGGAAAAAAACCTAACAATAAACCATAAATGCTAATTTTTAATGTGTTGCTCAGCAAAAGCGTAAAATTTGGTGAACTGATAAATTCCCTAAAGTGATCTAGTCCTACCCAAGGACTTTCCAAAATTCCTAGCATAGGATTATAGTCTTTAAATGCAATCACAGCACCGTACATTGGCACATACTTAAAGATAAACGTCATGATGATACCTGGTAAGAGCAACACGTACATCCACTTATCACGACGCAACTGTTTCTTTAATTTTTCCCACTTCGAGATATTTTTTTTATCCCGTTGTACCGCCCTTATCTCACCACCTGGTCCCAATGTCTTTTCCAATTCAATCTCCTCCCAATACATTTTAGAAACGTTTCCATTTTCGTTTAAAAAAATAAAAATTTAACGAAGATGCATTTTGGAAACGTTCCCACTATTTTCGTTTATAGATTACCATAGCCATTTTTTTAAGTCAATATTTTTTTGTAATTATTCTTTCACCCACACTAAGCTTCCTTCAATTCATTTATGGTTTTCGAAAATTGTTAAAAAATAAGGATCTCGATTATTTCATTAATCCTATTTTTCTCTACTTTTCTAGCATTCTTCTTTTATGAGTTTACTTATCACAACTCGCATCCTCTAATCTCTTTTCTACCAATCATTCACTATTTAACCGTTCCAATCGGAAGATTATCTGGTTAATTATTTAAAAATAGCTCGGATTCACATTTATTTTTTGCTTTTTAACTAACTAAAAGCGAAAAGATAAGAGTTAGATATGTAAATGTATATAAGGTTAGGAGCTGGTAGATGAGCTTTTTAGGGGAATCTTGGAAAACTAAGGTCGCCAATCAAAATTAAAAAAAAGTGTAGCACCTAAGAGTATTCACTTTTTCATCCGCCAACTGAAAGAGATTAGCGAAAAAGAGTAAACTCACAAAAAATGAGTTTACTCTAGATCAATATAATAATTAACTGCGCCCTTCCTCATCCATCTCTCGATAATCAAATTCGCTAAACACAGCTTTTGTGTCATAGCCTGCATAGTCAACCGCTGCTAGTCCGACAAATGCTCCGGTGAAGAAGCCGCCGCAAGTTTGTAACACATAATCATCCGAGAGAATAGCAGAATCAAATTCGATTGGTAAATCATGCCATGTTTCTCCATCAAAGGAATAGGCATATCTATAGGTCTGCTTGCGGACTTTTGTTTTGAACCAGACAAAATCCACAGCATCTGGAATGGCAATCGTATTTTCTCTTAAGTAGGACGTATAGGTTCCTTGATTGTTTTCAGCTACTTCAATTACTTTTCCATTTTCTTCATTCCAAGTGATAAAAATGAAGGACCAGTGTTGGTCATTATAGTAATTGGTTAGTCCTGCCATTTGTTGGTAAGAAAATGGATCAAACTTTACTTTTGTTGTTGCATCAAAATAAAAGGTTTGCCAACGGCGTGCGATCATTGAAAGATCATGACGATTTGTTAAGCTTCCTTTTCCAATTAGTTCTAGTTTCCCATCGCCTACATTGCCCATCTCTGCTGAAAATGGTACACGAAGGGTCTGCCAGTTTTTATTTAGCTGCTTCTCACTAAAGTCATCATAATGAGAGCGGCTACTCAAAACTTCGGTAGTTGCTGCATCTTTAGGTGCCTCCACGCTTGTCTGTCCCCCATGTCCACCAACGATTCTTGGCCAGTCTTCAGAATCCCATTCAACTTTTTGAATGGCGGTCTCACGTCCTAAAGTTGACCATCCGCGAGGATTTGTCACCGACTCGTTTTCTCGATGTAAGGGTCTGGCACATAGTGATGCATAGTACCATTCGCCTGAAGGAGTAGACACAAGCGCCCCATGTCCTTGCTTTTGCAAGTATAAATGAGGCGTATCGTAATTGGTTAGAAACGGACCATGAGGATCGGTTTCGAACGAATCAGCTCCCAGTGAAGAGGATCTAGCTACGACTTCTTGATGGGTAAAGACAGTTCCACCTTCTGCCACAAATAAATAGTAACGCCCATTTATTTTGTATAGATGCGGCCCTTCAACTAATCCTACATCCGTTCCTTCATAAATCATTCGAGCAGTTTCTGGTTTCAACTGCATGGTTTCTACATCAAATTCGGTCAGTGTAATGCCATTGAAAGGATTCTTATACTCTCGATGATCCCACGTCTGTTGCACGAGGTATTTTCTGCCATCCTCATCATGAAACAGAGAGGGATCAAAGCCAACACCATTCAATCGAATCGGTGTAGTCCACGGTCCATGGATATTCGTTGCGGTAGTCAAATAGTTGGTCATGTCCTTAAATGCCCCATCCACAACTTTGACGTCGGTAAACACCAACCAAAATTTATTGTCTGCATAGGATAAATCTGGTGCCCATATTCCACCAGACGACGGATTACCCTTCATGTCTAGCATCTCTACTGAATCGAGAGGAGCATCCAGCAGTTTCCAATGGACCAAATCTTTTGATTCGTGCAAACGAATCCCAGGGAACCATTCGAACGTTGAATTAGCTAGATAGTACGTATCTCCTACTCGGATGATGGACGGATCAGGATGAAAGCCGGATAAGACAGGATTTTTTATTTTCATAGGAACACCTCTTTTTTTAAATTTAAGCTACAGTTTTTGATTAGTATTCATTTCAAGCCGTTCGCCCTTGTTGCCCCCACTCCTCAAAAAACAAATCAAGTGAAAATCGTCGAATCAAATTACGATACACGCCGTAATTGATTACACCACTAAGAAAACAAAGATACGCCAAAGAGAAATACTGCATTAAGAAAATTGAAAGTCCAATAAATGCACTATTATAAACAGTGACTGAAGGCAATCGGTAGCTTATCAGCAATGACCATTCTATTTTCTTCTTAAATGGGATTTGAGCGACGCGAGAATCGCTTGAGATCAGTAAGACAAAGAGCATACTGCTTAATAAAAAACAGCTCGTAAGGACAAATGGCAAAAACATAACAGAGCGTTGATATAATATCAGTATTTTCAGTCCAAAGAGGATCAAGAGAATCATCAGAGAATACAAGAAATATAATCCCCAGTTTTTCTTCAAGCATTCTCGATAGTACTGAAAATAGTTCTTTGTATTCGATAAATGCTCTGGGTTGTTAAATAAGCCGAATTGAGCGGACAGACTTGCAATTAAAAATATTAGGGGTACCCAAAAGAAGACAATATTATTCAGAGTCAATCGAAGAAAAAACAAGTGCATCAGGAGTAAACTATTCGACAGGATGAAATACAGCTGATAAACCAAAAGCCGATAGGCTGAGTGGACAATGGCAACGGTCCACTCAGAAATAGCGTGAAAGAAAGGATTCATACTTACCTCCTATCCTTTGATACCCGAACTTGTGACGCCTTCGACAAAATACTTTTGCGCGCTGAAGAATAAGATGATTGCTGGCAACAATGAGATCACCGACATTGCAAACACTTGATTCCATGGGGTATTAGTAGATGGGTCAACGTTGAGCCGCAACGCAAGAGATACCGGGAATTTGTCTTGTGAAGTGATATAAATCAATGGACCTAAGAAATCACTGAAACTCCAAACGAATTGAAAAATCACACAAGAAATCAGGGCAGGTTTTAATGCCGGAATCAGGACACGCCAGAGAACACCGAAAGAAGAACAACCGTCAACGATCGCTGCTTCATCGAGATCCCGTGGAATTGAACGCATAAACTGGATCATCATGAACACGAAGAAGGGTTCTTGTCCTAAAAATGAATTGGCCAGTAACGGAACATACGTATCTAATAGATCCAAGCGATTCCAGAAGAGATACAAGGGGATTCTGGTTACTACTTGAGGTAAAAACATCGTTGCCATTAACAACGAGAACATGATTTTCTTGAATGGAAAGTCAAACCGAGCAAATCCATAGGATGTAAGAGTCGCCGAGACAACAGTAAAAAGAATCTTTGGAATGACGTATTTAAAGGTATTGATAAAATACAAGGTGAACGTATAATCGCCCTTGGTGTTCCAACCATCAATATATGCTTGGAAATCAATCGTTGAAGGAATGAAGCCGATTGATGTGAAAATCTCTGTGTTCGTTTTGAAGGACGCTCCAACCATCCAAATAATTGGATACAGCATAATCAGTGCAACGACCGTCAACAAAACATAGCGAATCAGTGCTTGACCATGCTTATTCGAGTGCTTCTTTTTTGCAGATGCTACAGGGGTTGCCTCCATTTATTTCCCACCTCCATCAGAATAATAGACCCATCGTTTTTGGCTCGTGAAAAGAAGAACCGTTGAACAAACAATCAACGCAAACAACACCCAACTTGCCGCACTTGCGTAGCCCATATCAAATTCTTTAAATGCTTTATCATAAATAAACATCGAGGACAGATACGTGGCATTGAGGGGACCACGACCGGTGACAATAAAAGGACCGTTAAATTCTTGAAAGGCATTGTTCAGTTGCATCACTAAGTTGAAAAAAATGGTTGGTGTGATCAAAGGAATCGTAATTTTGAAAAACTGGGTCACCCTTGATGCGCCGTCCAAACTCGAAGACTCATACAAATCCTGGGGGATTTCCTTCAATGCAGCTAAGAAAATCAACATTGAGGAACCAAATTGCCACACTTTCAAGAGAATCAAGACGACCATTGCGCCTGTAGGTGTCGATAACCAGTTAATTGGCTCGATGCCAACGGTTCCTAGAAAAATATTCACCAAACCTTCTGGTTGAAACATTGATCGCCAAAGCACACCAACGGCCACATTTCCCCCTAGAATCGAGGGAATATAATACGCCGTCCGATAGAAATTGATGGCTTTTAATTTGAAATTCAGAATAAACGCAACGAACAATGCAAACCCTAGTTGAAAAGGCACAGTAAACACCGTATAAATCAGTGTCGCCCGCATCGAATCAAGAAACGTTTGATCCTTAAAGAGATTCACATAATTTTGAATGCCTAAAAATGCAGGTGTCTGTCCGACACGAGCCAAAGAATAATCGGTCAGTGAGTAATAAAATGAGGACAAGATCGGCCAAGCGGTCAACAGTAAAAAGCCAATCAGCCAAGGGGTTACATAGATCAAGCCCACTTTTTCCTTTTTCATAAAATCCCTCCAATCTTTTTGACAACGATTCACGACACTTCATGGAAGCAAACAAAAGCCATTCACTCCCATAAAGCATGCGGATAGTTGTCTATTGCAATTTATAGTCTTTCGCAAGCTTTTCGGCTTGTTCTTTTGTTTTCGTGTAAACGTTGCGAGCAGCTGTTTCTAAATCCGTTCGTCCTAATTCGACAGCTTCCATTTCTGCAGTGTAAATAGTCGTTAAGGTACCATCTTCATAGAACGGTGTTTGGTTGATTTTTGCGACACTTTGAGCGTACTCAAAGCCTTCTTTCATCACACCTGATAATTGTCCATCTTCCATCAACGTTTCGATCGCTTTGCTTGAAGCAGGAATCCCTCTGGAAAGACCCAAAATTTTATTTGCTTCCTCGCCATTTAAAAATTCATTTAGAAATGTGCCTACTTCTTCTGGATGCTCGACATTTTTCCGAACGGCAAAAAGGAGTGAAGGTTTTGACATTAAATTCACCTCGGTGCCGCCTTCTGCGATTGGGTAGTCAACGACGACCATTTCATCCCCTACTTCTTTCAATGCTTCATAATTAGAAGACATACTGGCATTCCAATCGATGCCGCCCGCATATTGTCCTTCAATCCACTTTTTGTTGGTGGCTAAGGATACCGGTTCTGAGCCGACATTTTCTAAATAATCTTGTCTTGAAACGAAGACCCCAGCATCTGCCATTTCCTTATACCAAGTCATCGCTTCTAAATAGTCTTGTTCTGTCCAATTCATATTTCCTTGTTCATCAAACTCAGACGTTCCAGTCTTTTGTTGCAACCAAATGGTTACTGGAAAACGCCAAGTTGGGGATACGACACAAAAGGTCCCTTCTGGTAACTTCTTAGCGGCTTCCACATAATCGTCCCACGTCTTCAACGTAGTGACATCAATACCATGTCTTTCATATTCGGATTTGTTTAAATACATAACTAAAGTATTTTCCCCATAAGGAACGGCAACCTGCTTTCCATCAACTTGTCCGAATGCCAAAAAATCAGGATCATAGGTGGACAGATCCAAACTATCGATTGTATTAAGATCATAAAACCCGTCATTTTGCCCGAATTGCGGCACCCAATTGTAGAGTAAAGTCGTGATATCCGCCAAAGTATTGCCAGCATACCTCGTCGTGAAGGCTTGATCCAAATCGCCAAAGCCGCTCGGCTCTCCCTTTACTGCAATTTCAGGATGCTCCTTTTCAAAATGAGCGATCATTTCCTGGGTTACCTGATGACGATCATCATTTCCCCACCAACTAAAGCTGATTTCTACTCGATCACCACTCCCCGTTGTCTCAGTCTTTTTCCTCCCAGCATTGCATCCAGCCAACACCAACGATATCGAAAGCAAAGAACCTACCACTATCCATTGTTTTTTCCATTTTTTCATCACTTTTCCTCCTGATTCTTTTTTAGTAAGTTGGATAAACTAACTTATATGACAAAAAATTTTGCCTCTAGTTGAAATCTTTTTTCTCAGTGATCTAAACGAGCTATTTCTTCTTTGAAACCTAGCACCTGATTCTCTTTCTACGCATAAATTTGACGTCCATATGCATCCGGAATGCCGCTTTTACGATAAAAATACGTGTTGATTTGATCCCGCCAATCTCTAGCAGAACGAACTTGATCTTGCAATCGTTCGGCGACGTTTTGATAACTTTCTTCATCGATTTGTCCCTGTAAGGAAGCCCACTCGGTAACATATTCCTCTACTTTTTCATAGCCTTCGAAATGCGTGTCATAGATGTGTTGAATGATCGTTTTGCCGCTTTGTAAGACATAGTCGTATGGCAGATGGTGGAAAAATAAGACAAGTTCATCTGGGCAAGTTTCTACATTTTCGTATGTTTCACACCAAGCATCCGCGTACTGCCTTACATAGCCGGTGCCGTCTTTTAACGTTCGATTGACGCCAATGCCCTTTCTATCTGCAAAGTGATACGTCCCCCATCTATCATATTCGTAGCCATCGACATCAGGCCCATAGTGATGATTGGGACGAACCATAAAACCGATACCTAGTGGGGCAGTATAATTTTCATAGGTCTGATAGGACGTAGCGAGGATTGCAAGTAGTCGTTTTTTAGCAGAATCATCTAACTCAAAGGACAAATCGATCCATTCGCAAAGGATAGCTTCTGTGCTTAATTCATTGTTCCAAATCAATCTGCCATAGCCAAAAAGGTTCGCTTGCGCTAGCTTGTGTCCGGTCCAATTATCATCCATGCCGACATTGACGACTGCTGCCACGCCAGAGTATTTAGGATTTGGACTTTGCTCTGGTAGAATCTTCTTTACTGTAGCGTGTTCAAGTGGATGCTTCGTATCAAAATCTAGCACATCTTTCCACATAGGTAGTAAGCAGCAAATGTGCTTTTGTTGTCCGGTATACTCTTGCGTCATTTGGAATTCCAACATTTGATTGGTGTATTTTAACGCGCCAAAAAGCGTCGTCACGGGTTCTCGTACTTGAAAATCAATCGGTCCATTTTTAATCTGTAAAATAACATTTCCCTCAAACGTACCGTCTAATTTCATGAAGTGGTCGTAGGCAGCTTTGGCACGATCAATTGAGCGATCTCGCCAATCCTGTAAACAGTCATAAACAAAGCAGCGCCATATCAGTAGCCCTCCATAGGGTTGCAACGCCCGTGCCAGCATATTGGCACCATCATTATGGTCACGCCCGTAAACAAACGGTCCCGGTTCCCCTTCAGAATCAGCTTTGACTACAAACCCACCAAAATCCGGCATCACTTGATAGATTGTATCTGCTGTTTTTTGCCAAAATGCAATAACTTCCTCAGCTAACGGGTCGGCGGTCGTTAGTCCTCCAACGGATATAGGGGCCGCAAAGTTGATACTTAAAAACGTCCGAATCCCATAGGCAGCGAATGTATCTGCGATCTTTTTAATCTCGATCAAATACGGTTCCGTAATAAACCATTTGGCATCTCCGCGAACATTCACGTTATTGATAGAAACCGCATTCATTCCGATGGAAGCTAAGAAACGCGCATAGTCGCGTACCGTTTCATGGTCTTGCCGAAACTGATTGTTTGAATAGAAAATCGATTCTCCAGCGTAGCCACGTTCAATCGTCCCATCAAAATTATCCCAATGATTGACCATACGAATGGCTTGATTGGGAATCGACCTCAGATTTTCTGGCAACTCAGTGGTTCGAATCACATGCTTGTAAAGTTCAAAGAAGCCATATAACCAGCCTTTACTAGCATTCGCATAAACGACTGTCTGATTGTGCTCATGACTGATCTCAAATCCTTCATCCTCAAGCAGCGCATCCGTTGCCTTTTTGAAATATAACTCTGCATTTGCCTCTTCCACACAGCGGCACATTGGAAATAATGTCTGCATCTCTCGTTTGATCGTATCCGTCAATTGGTCCGACTGCTCGAAACTATATGTCGAAACTACATCAGTTGCTACACGCTTTTTTAGCCAACACTCGTCTTTCTTTCTCATTGCTTCATCCCCTCTTTTATCTAAAAAATCCCTTCCGGCAGTTTCCAAGCAACTTCACTTTCTATGTGAATCCCTCCTCAGAACTTTTTGATTATTTGATAGACGAATAGAAACCGAGGCTTGCCGACACTTTATTTTATAAATGAAATGTGTCAATACCTGTTATTTTAACTTCCCCATTTTAAACACAAAAAAAGGATTGGACGACTGTCCAATCCTTTTGACATAGCGAAATAAGCATAAGGCATCCTGCATAAAATCCCAGAAAATCTGCTTTTCCTACTAGAAAAAGAACAGAATATTAGGTACAATAAACAGGTCGATACCTTAGGGTATTGACTATGGCAACTTGATTAGTCAGGCGAATTGACTTTTCAAGGCCTCGTATTGGAGCGCCAACTCTGATACGGGGTGCCTTTTTTTATTCGGTTTCTATTCCCCTCTATTGTATAGAAACCCGTTTTGGAAAGCAAGACCAAATCTGAGGGAAATGATTTAATAACAGAATTGATTTATGGTTTTTTGATGGATAAAGTAATCGATGTGTACAATTTGTTATTATGCTGTAATCTCTTTGACCGTATTAATATTATCATATGAGGTGATTTTGTGTATCATAGAATTCGCGACTTACGCGAAGACAAAGACTTGAATCAAGAACAACTTACTAAACTACTGAATATCAGCCAAACCACTTACTCCCGCTATGAGTCAGGGAAATTAGACATTCCTACTCAACTTTAATATCCTCGAGATATCATCAATGTCCAACGCATCTGCAATCCTTTCAATGTGTTCTAAATAAATTTTTTGTCTTTTTCCATTTGCCAAATTGCTTAAATTTGATGGCTCAATTCCCGACAACCTTGCGAGTTCTCTTAAAGACATCTGACGTTCTGCTAATAAATCGTTGATTAGCACTTCCACTTTTCTATCACCTTCATTTTCGTTCATTTATATTTCCTCCTCGTGTTGTCTATATAAACATGGTATAGTACAATAATTTTAGATTGTTGTTCGTATAGACATGAAGTTTATAAATATAGAAGAAGGTACCCTTATGACATCGGAAAATGAAAATAAAGAATTCCTGACAAAGAAGAATCAACCGATTAAAACCATTACTCAACAAGATATCAATGCGCTATAAACAACACATGAGCAACTTCGATCATGGTCATCGACGCTAGAGGTATTTATCAAATTATTTGGTTGTAAAAAGAACCGATTAATAATGAAAAATTGTTCAAACTTACCATTAGATACGAAAAAAGACACTCTCCAAAAAGAGAGTGTCTCGAATCTTCGATAAAAAGATTAACGTTTTGAAAATTGAGAAGCTTTACGAGCTTTCTTAAGACCTGGTTTTTTACGTTCAACCATACGTGCGTCACGAGTAAGTAAGCCAGCACGTTTAAGAGCTAAACGGAAACCCTTATATATCAACGTTTACAATGGTTTTTATCGCCATTTATTCCCCTTTAGAATACAGTCTTAAATTCTTCGATTTACCTCAAAATTTCAAAATCCAGACCCAAAAATAAAATGGAATTTAGCTATATTTATCAAGGGATTAGATAACATTTCTAAAATAAAATAGACCCAATTTATTAGAATATGGAAAGTTTTTGCATGTATTCTACAGCCCCTAATACATGTGAATCCTCAGAAGCATACAATTCGTCCTTTAATTGCTCCGTATCTATTACAATACTTCCACTTAGAAAATCAACTGCATTCTTAAATTCTTTATCTTCATGATAACCATCATAAAAATCGGCAAGCTGTTTACAAGTAACTGCTCCATCTACGGTTAGTTCTATTAATGCTTTCTTGATGTTCATATTTACTTACCCCAATCTGTTTTTAAAAATACTTCTTTTAATTCCTCTAAAGTTTTTATTCTTTTAGATAAGTCCGCATTCATACCAGAGTCAATGAACTTCTCTACTTCTTTATTTTTATTATTATTCAAATTCTTTCTTCCAGTCATTATATAAAAAATCACCTGAGTTAGTGCGTAAATTTCATGTTGAATAGTGTATTTATCCGCTCCCATAATTTTCAACTGTGGGTCATTTAAACTTCCTTGAAATTCAGTGTTTTGACGAGTCAATGTACTATCTGATTCTTTTAGATAACCAAAGTCACAAACTTTTAAGATAACGGTTTTGTCATCGTATTCCTTTACTAATATATTGGGTAAAGAAATATCTCTATGAAAAATCCCTTTAGAATGAATGTATTTAAACGCATTAAACAATTGAATTACTAACCATTTTCTTTCAAATAATTCTAATTTAGTATTATTTGAATCAATAAAGTCTTTTAGCGTTTGCTTCACGTATTCCATAATAAATTCATTTGCATCATCATTATAGCTATAAACTTTTAATACATATAAGGAATCCATATTTCTCATATTTTCAAACTCTTTTTTAAATCGTATTAACTCAGTAGATGTCAATTCTTTTCTTGCTCTTTTTAACGCAAAAATCTGATTATAAAAAGTGTCTTTAAACTTATAAACTGTAGCATAAGAGCCTGAATTAACCAATTTTAAAGAAGAGTATAAACTGTTATTCTCCTTGACGATTTCAATTTGCTTTTCAAAATAAATGATTGGTTCATATTTAACAATATTCAGTAACTTATAGTCTTCTGGAATAGCTGACCCACCAGAATTACTAAGATGCGGTTGAATAAATCGAATCGTGTCTATATAATCATCAATCATTTTAAAAGCATAATCAGTTCTAGATAAAGCATGTTCAAATTCTTCATATTTATCAATTAATATAATTAAATCTCTACTGGGGTCTGCATTAAAATGATTATTATACTTTGCTTTTTCATTCAAGAAAGATAATAGAGAATTGAACTGATTTTGAAATACTGCGAAACAAAATCTTAGGCGGTCATCTTCTACATTTTCATATAACCGTTCTTCCGTTAATTGTCCCATCACTTTATTGGAAAAACCCATTAAAAAATCAACATTTTCATCTAAAATATAGTCCACATTCATAATATTTCAGCTCCATACATCAATAGTAATTTTCTATTAAAAAATATATTTCTTAATACAATAAAAAGCCTAAATAAAGGCTTCTTATTGAGAATATTTTACACTTTAGTCAATTATCTCCAAAGGTGGTAAACTTTCTACTAAATCCATTGTTTGCATAGATACATTAATGATTGACAACAGCAGATTAAATATATATTTTGGATTATCTGAGAACTCGTTAGGGTCATCAACTATCCCAGATTTTTTATCTTTTTTCACTTGGTATTGGTCGATAATCCACTCAATAGCAGGCCTTCCATTCACAACATATTCATATGCACGTTCAGGAATATCTGTTATCACAATATCTTCATTAAATACAATGGTATCTAACTGACCACGTTTAGGATGTTTCATCTTCTTCACTTTGAAACTTGGATTATCTGATTTAAAGACTATACTCACACCATCATAAGCAGGAACATCTTCATAATTTAAGTGTAAATCAGCTAATTGTTTGCCGATTTTCACATATTCTTCTTTGTCTTTAACTAATGGTATACGAGGAAGTTCTTTTTTTAAATCATTTGCGTATTTTTGACGATACTCTATAGAATGAAGAACTCCATAAATATAAAATAAACATTCATCTTCTGATTTAAAATTATCAAGGAATTTTGAAGAGAAATTTGATATATCCTCATTAAATAAAATTGAAGGTTCTGACTTAATTTTTTCCATAAAACCTGTTCCACTCCCCCCCAATACGACTTCGGCTGGAACATTTTTTAACATCATAGCTGAAAAAGACTTTGTACCTTTTGTGACATATAGAATTTTAGAGTTTTCTATATACTTAGTTCGATATTGACCTGGCATGTCAACTACATCAGACGAATACATCAAATATTTTTTTGTGAAAGGACGATATTGGCTAACAATAATTTGGCTTGTATCTACTGATAAAGTTTTTTTAGATTTAATCTTATTTATTAATGCTCTTGACCACTTAATAAAATTTTCATCACTATTTAGAACCGATGTTATTTCCGTAAATTGTAATTGTGAAATTCTATTTAACTCAAACATATAATTTTGGACTAATTTTTGTGAAGTTTTATCAACCATAATTTTGCTGAAATTATACACCCAAGGGTCACGCTTAGTCCCTGCTCCAATGGCTTTTTCCAAAAAAACATCTTTATCAAGGGAAGAATAGTTTTCGTAGTTACTATCCCGCTGATTTACCCAGTCATTATTTTTATCTGGTATAACTTCAGCAAATTTCATTCCTTCAATGGAGCTTGCTTCTTTAATAATCATTAATTTTTGGTCACGATTAAGATAATCGCCAATATCGTGATAAAAAATTTCATGATTATCACTACCATCTTTTACCAAAATACTAATTGCAATCGATGTTCTGCTACCTGACCCAAATATTTTCCCACCTTCCTTACGAGAAATTTCCCCTTGTGTTCTTTGGTCACCTCGTAAATTAAAAATATATAAATGATTAAATTCTTCATACAAGCACTTTCTTAATCCATCCGCTGCTCTCGAGTCAATAAATGAACCATTTGAGACAAATCCAATAACACCTTTGTCAGTTAATCTATCTGATGCCCAGCGAATAGCTGCATTATATGTATCATAAGCAGTATTACTTGCAACAGCATCTGAATATTTAACAAATGTATCCTTAATTCTTTGTTCTAAAACTGGATATGATATATTCTGATTTCTTTCATTTGCTGAGTTTTGTCCACTAGAATAAGGTGGATTTCCTATAATCGCAGTAATTGGAACTTCTTGCTGACGCTTCAATCGTTCATCATTTGTTCCAAAGAACGAATCGTCTAAAGTATCTTCTTGTTCAGTGGATTCAAACGTATCAGTCAATACAATCCCTTCAAAAGGTTTATATTCTTCATGATTAATCTCTGCAAAAGTTGATTCGATATTAATGGCTGCAATATAGTAACTCAACAATACAATTTCATTTGCGTGTAATTCTTGTGTATATTTTCTTGTAATATCAGCTAAAGTTATTTCTCCATTTGTTAATTTATCTTTTAGATAATGCAATGTCCGAACAATAAATGTCCCTGTGCCAGTAAAAGGGTCTAAAATATGAACCCCTTCATCTTCAAGAGCTTTTCCAAAGTGTTTTTTTAACACATCATCGACTGATTTAACAATAAAATCAACAACTTCTACTGGGGTAAATACAATCCCTAATCTTTGAGTAGTTTCTTTGAATCCTTTAGAGAAGAATTTATCATATAAAGTAATAATGATTTTTTGTTTTGCTTCTGCGTTATCAATACCTTCCGCACGTAATTTTACAGAATCATAAAACTCTTTTAATTCATCTTGCTCTTTATTAAACCCACCAAATCTTGACAACTCTTCTACAATTTTATCCATTGCTTCAGAAACAGGATTGTTATTCACAAAGCTATATTCCCCAAAAAGAGCTTCAAAAATAGGAGCAGTAATTAAATGCTGAGCTAACATTTCAATTGCTTGTTTTTCATCAATACTTTCATTGATATTATGTTGTAAACTTTTCAAAAACTTATTAAATTTAATGGCAGTTTGAGAATTTTTATCACTAATCATGATGGTTATTTGTTCAATATGACGTTGTGCTATTTTCGCAACATCTTCTGACCAATCTTCTAGGTATCTTCTGTCTCCTACCTTTTTGACAACTTTTGCATAAATAGCATTCTCTATTTCTCCCCAATCTAAATCTAAAGAAGTTTGATAAGTCGCATCACCCTTTTCTCCAATTGTTGAAGTATTCTCTATATCTTCAACAGAAGGTGCTTCGCCTATACCTATGACGTCCATATTTTCAGGTTTTTTTCTATTTAATTCCAGTTTATTAATCATTGCTGAAAACCGCTCGTCCACTGAACGCAAAGCATTTAGAATTTGCCAAACCGCTTCATATTTTTTATTATTATCCAAAATTGATTCTGGGGTTGTCCCTTCTGGTATTACAATAGGTAGAATAATGTAACCATACTCTTTATCTTTAAATTTCCGCATAATACGTCCAACTGCTTGGACAATATCTACTTGGGACTTTTTAGGTGCTAAAAATATTACAGCATCTAAATTAGGAACATCAATTCCCTCTGTCAAAAATTTCACATTAGATAATACTCTTGTTTCATCTTCTGCAAAGTCCTCTGAAAGCCAATCTAACGCTTCTTTCTTTTCTAAGGTATTCATCATACCGTCTACATGTCGAACATTTATTGATTGCTGAATACTTTCATTTCCATCTAGGTATTCATTGACTACTTCATTGAACTGCGAAGAAATTTTCTTTGAATTATTTATGGTATTAATGAAAGAAATAGCTCTCTGCATAGGTTTTCCTTCAAAAACAGCATCTTTATCTACACTACTTCTTTTCATTAATCCGTTCCAAACACCGATTAATTTAGAAACATCATCAACATCTAAGCCATTTTCACTATCCGATAAGACTCTTTGCATGTCTTTTTGAATAACCTTTTCATCAACTGCTAAGACCATTACTTTATAATCCGTCAAAATATCGTTTGAAACGGCTTGACCAAATCCTAATCGGAAAATTTCTTCTCCATAAATACCCTTATTATCCATTGATGATAAGACAATACTAGAATCTTCTGCTTTTTGTTTTGCATCTGTTCCGTAAATTTTAGGCGTTGCTGTTTGATACAAGCGTTTGTTTGCTTTGACATAATTGTTATTATGAACTCTTGTAAATACGCTTGCTTCTTCTCCTAAAGCCTTAGCCCCTGTGGTTCTATGTGCTTCATCACAAATAATAATATCAAATTCAGGAAATCCTTTTTCTTGTGCTTCATGTAGAACTTCAATAGATTGATAAGTAGAATACACAACCGTTAAGTCACGTTGATTATTCTCTATTTTTTTATAATTGGATAGTAATTTTTCTGAATCTGTTGTCGCAGGAAAGCCAATATCTTTAGCAGATAATTCGTCATCATTCTTCTTTTTAGAAGCATTTCTGTCACTTGTGACAGCAAATGAATGCATACTTAGTTCCGTGTCATTATTCCAGCCAATTAGCGTTTGACTCAATAATTGTATACTTGGCACTAAATATAAAACATTAAAGGTTTCTTTATTCGTTTGTTTAGCCATCTTTTCAACTAATTTCAAGCTGGTAAAGGTTTTCCCTGTTCCCGGTGCCATAATTAACTGACCACGGTCATGTTCCTGAAAGTATTCAATTGTTAAATCAATTGCTTCATTCTGATAAGGTCTAGTTTTCTTCACATTCTTTACTTTTACTTCATTCGGTCTACTTGGAATAAAAGATTCCCAATCAACTTGACTATTTCTTAAATCACTCAAACCAATTTGTGCAACTGGTTTTGATAATTGATTAATCGCTTCATCTGCATTACTACTCAATGAATCTAATGAATACACAATAATTCCATCAGAATAATAAGACTTCCCAAGTTCAGCTAAAAATGAATCAATATGTCTTTTATATATTTTGCTATCATAAAATTTCGCTTGAATGGCAGTTAGTTCACCTGTAGCTTCATTCCTTGCTACTAAATCAACCCCCGTATCTTTTTTTGGGATTGCATATTCCTCTGGAACTTCATTTAATAGCCAAACATCTGAAAATAAGTTTTTGTATGTGGGTTCATTTTTGAAATAAATTTGTGCAATTTTTTCAAAAAGAGTTCCCTTATCTCTTTGAATCTCACTTGATTGTTCTCTTGCTAATTGAATAAGTTCATCAAATGTCATTATTTTTCTCCTTCACCAAGTATTCATTTTAATTATAACAGTTTTCAACTTAGTTGAGTTTTAAAAAAAAAATTGGCCCTATAATTTTTGGGTCCGATGTATCAAACTGATGTTCACTCTGATACAGACTTGATTTTGCGAAATTCATCAGACCTTATCACCAAAGAGCAAAAAAAGACACCATCCAAACGGATGATGTCTTGAAACTGCTGATATACCAACGATTAACGTTTTGAAAACTGTGAAGCTTTACGAGCTTTCTTAAGACCTGGTTTTTTACGTTCAACCATACGTGCGTCACGAGTAAGTAAGCCAGCACGTTTAAGAGCTAAACGGAAATCAGGATCAACTTGTAACAATGCGCGTGCGATACCGTGACGGATTGCACCTGATTGTCCAGCGTATCCACCACCATTTACGTTTACAAAAACATCGTATGAACCTTTAGTTTCTGTAACGCCGAATGGTTGGTTGATTACTTCACGCAAGTCTGCGTGTGGGATGTATTCTTCAACATCTTTTTTGTTAACAGTAATTTTACCAGTACCTGGTACTAAACGTACGCGGGCTACTGCATTTTTACGACGGCCAGTGCCGATATATTGAGCTTGTGCCAATGAAATTCCCTCCTATTAGATTAAGTTTGTGATGTCCAATACTTCTGGTTGTTGTGCAGCATGTGGGTGTTCAGCGCCAGCATAAACATGAAGTTTCATTCCTTGTTTACGGCCTAAAGTGTTTTTAGGAAGCATGCCTTTTACAGAAGTTTCGATCAAACGACGAGAATTTTTAGCACGTAATTCTCCAGCAGAGACTGATTTCAATCCTCCTGGGAAGTTTGAGTGACGGTAATAAATTTTATCGCTTGCTTTGTTACCTGTTAATTTGATTTTTTCTGCATTAATGACGATTACGAAATCGCCTGTATCCACATGAGGTGTGAATGTTGGTTTATTTTTACCACGTAAGACAGATGCTACTACTGCTGAAAGACGACCCATAGGAACATCTGTTGCATCTACTACGTACCATTTACGTTCTACTTCGCCTGGTTTGGCCATATATGTTGTACGCACAATTTTTTCCTCCAATTCAATTTCACGAATGTTTGACATACACTTGAGTTTCCGGGGCTCTTGTGGGGCAAACAATACCATATAACATAATACCTTCTATAAAGCCTAATGTCAACGTAATTCCGCCTCTTTTTGAAAATTTTCTCCATTCGTTTTCTGCCATTTTCTCTGAAAAACGAAACTTGTTGTTGCAAGCTTCTAAAACTGAATAACTTTATGAATATCATGTATAAACTTTCATTAACAAAGTGAGCATCCTCTTCTTTACCTCAATCACCGATAATAGTATAAAAACCTGATAATCGACACTTTTATGTATAAATATTTAATTTTGCCCTTGATTTATTATTTTTATTCTGATAAGATAGCTTCAATCACTTGAAAACACGCGGAAAAGGAGTTAATAAGTATGAAAGAAAAAGTAATATTGGCCTATTCTGGAGGATTAGATACCTCCGTTTCAATTAAATGGTTAACGGACCAAGGATATGATGTGGTGGCTTGCTGCCTAGACATCGGTGAAGGTCGCGACACCCAATCCATTAAAGACAAAGCTTTGGCAGTTGGCGCGATTGAATCTTATGCCATCGATGCCCGCGAAGAATTCGCCCAAGATTTTGCTTTGATCGCTTTACAAGGCAATACTTTTTATGAAAATTCTTATCCTCTTGTTTCCGCTTTGTCTCGTCCATTGATCGCCAAGAAATTGGTAGAGTTGGCATTAGCGACTGGCGCAACGACCGTCGCCCACGGCTGTACTGGTAAAGGCAACGACCAAGTTCGGTTTGAAGTGGCGATCGCTGCTTTAGCGCCTCACTTGAAAGTCATCGCACCGGTTCGGGAATGGAAATGGTCCCGGGAAGAAGAGATTGCCTATGCGGCTGAAAAAGGAGTGCCGATTCCCGCTGATTTGGACAATCCGTATTCCATCGATCAAAACTTGTGGGGACGTGCCTGTGAGTGTGGCGTCTTAGAAGATCCTTGGGCAACGCCGCCAAAAGGGGCCTACGCTATCACGCAAGAATTAGAAGATACTCCTGACGTACCAACGATCGTTGAGATCACCTTTGATCAAGGGGTACCGACCGCCATTGATGGCGAAACGATGAATCTAGCAGAATTGATCATGAAACTGAACCGGGTGGCTGGCGAACATGGCGTTGGTCGGATCGACCATATCGAAAATCGTCTGGTGGGAATCAAATCACGGGAAGTTTATGAATGTCCGGGAGCGATCGCTTTGATGACGGCTCATAAAGAATTGGAAGATTTGGTCTTTGTACGGGAATTGGCGCATTTCAAACCAATCATTGAGCAGCAATTAGCCCAAGTCATCTATGATGGTCTTTGGTTCAATCCATTGACGGAAGCTTTGATTACCTTCCTGAAAAGCACGCAAGTCTACGTCAACGGAATCGTGCGTTTGAAATTGTTCAAAGGCAACGTCATTTGTGAAGGACGGAAATCTGAAAACAGCCTGTACGATGAAAACTTAGCAACGTACACGTCTGCAGATACCTTTGATCAGCATGCGGCCATCGGCTTCATCAAATTATGGGGACTGCCAAGCAAAGTGCACGCTGAGATCCAAGCACAACAGCAACTAACAGAAACATTGATTTAAGTATGCACGGCTGAAGCTGCCGCTTCAGCCGTAATCTTTTTTTGAGGTGAGAATATGGCAAAATTATGGGGCGGACGTTTCGATGGGAAAAATGAAGCTTGGATCGATGCTTTTGGGGCTTCCATCACGTTTGATCAAAAGTTAGCAAAACAAGACATTCTTGGCAGTTTGGCACATGTCAAAATGCTGGTCCATACGGGCATCATCAGTCAAACCGATGGCGAAGCGATCATTGGCGGCTTGACCACGATTCAGCAGCAATTAGCCGCTGGCGAATTGACCTTCACGATTGAAAATGAGGACATCCATTTAAACATCGAGACATTCTTGCATGAATTGATTGGACCAGTGGCAGGCAAATTGCATACTGCCCGTAGTCGTAATGACCAAGTGGCGACCGATATGCATTTGTATTTGAAAGAAGTCGTGCAAGACGTGATCACTTTGATCACTGAATTGCGAGAAGCGCTGGTTTTACAAGCCGAAGCCAACATCTACACCATCATGCCCGGTTATACCCATCTGCAGCATGCACAGCCGATTTCTTTTGCCCATCACCTCTTAGCCTATTACAGTATGCTGACGCGTGACCAAGAGCGTTTCAGTGAGAGTTTGAGCCGCATCGATGTGATGCCTTTAGGCAGTGCTGCTTTGGCAGGCACCACCTTCCCTATCGATCGTGATTTCACCGCTCAAGAGTTAGGGTTCAGCAATATTTACAGCAACAGCCTAGATGCGGTCAGCGATCGTGATTTTATCTTGGAATTTTTAAGCAACGCCTCTTTATTGATGATGCATCTGTCTCGTTTTTGTGAAGAGCTGATTCTTTGGTGCAGCCACGAATACCAATTTGTGGAGCTGACCGATACCTTCTCCACTGGCAGTTCCATCATGCCTCAAAAGAAAAACCCTGACATGGCGGAGCTGATCCGTGGAAAAACAGGACGTGTCTATGGGAACCTCTTTGGTCTTTTGACGGTCATGAAGGGCTTGCCGCTGGCGTACAACAAAGATTTCCAAGAAGACAAAGAAGGCATGTTTGACAGCGCCGAGACCATCACGAAAAGCTTGCAGATCATGACGGGCATGATCGCAACGATGAAGGTCAATCAAGCACGGATGCAAGAATCCACTGAAAAGGATTTTTCCAACGCAACAGAATTAGCGGATTACTTAGCTGGCAAAGGCGTGCCTTTCAGACAAGCCCATGAGATCGTCGGCAAACTCGTCAGTGAGTGTTTGAGCAAAGGCATCTATCTGCAAGATGTTTCCTTGGAAGACTACCAAGCGATCCATCCTGCCATCGACAGCGATATTTTTGAAAAACTTGACTCCTATACCGCCGTCAAAAATCGCCATTCTTATGGCGGCACCGGTTTTGATCAAGTGGCACAGCAAATTGAAGCCGCTAAAGCATTATTGGCAGGCCATTAAAAAAACCAGCGAAGAAAATTCTTCGCTGGTTTTTTTGTTGATTAATGACGTACGCGAGATTTCGCTGGATCGATCAATGGCGCTTCGCCTAAGTGCGCTTGGATCATCCAAATACGTTTTTCGATGGCTGTTTTGAAGCCGATGAAGATATCTTGGGTTGGATCGTCGCCTTCTTCACCAGATACTTCGATCCCTTTTTGGTATAAGTCCGCTAAGTAACGGTAGCCTTCCACCAATGTAGCTAAGCGTTCTGGAATCGTGCGGTCCCAGTTGCCGACTTCATCAGGGATTTGAGTGTGTTCTGCCATTTCACGCAAAGTTGAATATGGTGAACCGTCTAATGTAATCAAGCGTTCAGAAACTTCATCCAATTGCTCATTTAAATCATCCATGAATTCGTCCATCATTGGATGCAATGTCAAAAAGCCAGGTCCACGCATGTACCAGTGTGTTTGGTGAACGACCATAGCCATTTGGCTTAAATCAGCAACAAGTTGGTTTAATACTTCTTTTGTTTGTTCAAATTTCATAACGATTCCTCCTCTAAATTATCTATTTTAAGGATAATACGAAACAAATAAAAAGTACAACAAAATCATCTATTTGAGAAAATTTCTCACTCTCTTACGTATTTCTTTATAAGGAGGATCAAAAAATGACGATTTTCGTGTTTTTTTTAGGCGCTTTACTCGGCTTCTTTTGGCTTATGCTCTTACATACCCTGTTTTGGAATCCACCAAAAAGTGATTCTCGTTCTCATTACGAGAAGGTGAACAAAGTTTCGGATAACCATTGGTTTTTTCGCCTTCCTACGAGATGGCTTTTACCCCTGCTTTATTGGGCCATCGTCTGCTTGTGCTATGGCGGACTTTGCGTGGTTGCCTTTCATGATTCCCAAAGCTTCCTGGCTTTTGTCTGGCTGACCAGTGCCTTTTTACTCAGTTTGACCGACTTGATAGACTATAGCGTCTACCCGCAACTGCTGTACCCCGCCCACCTACTGCTAGCGCTGGCACAGCTTAGGAGCGGCGCTTCTTTTCAATGGCTGTCTTTAGGCTTGCTGGTTCCACTGGTCTTTTTTGTCTGGCAGAAAAAAATGGGCGGCGGCGATCTCTTAGTGCTGGCAGGTTGGAGTATTTGGCTAGCGCCAACGACCCTTTTGGCCCTCTTACTAATAGCCAGTAGTCTTGGTCTTCTCGCTTTTTTTAGCTATCAAGGCATCTGGAAGAAACGATTGGCGCAGTTGCCCTTTGTCCCCTTCTTGAGCCTGGGTTTGCTGATTGTTCGCTTCATAGCGTTCCATACTTTTGACGCTTTTTTTCTTTGAAGTGAAGAAAAATAGGGCAGGAAAAAGCGGGACAAGTTGGCCTCATCCCGCTTTCTCTTTCTGCTCTGTTGCTTCCCCTGCCTATGATAACGGCGTCCGTTTTTTGCGATCAAGGTAGATGCCTACTGCGATCACTACTAACAACAGTCCCAAGACGACCCAACCAGCGGTCGTGGTGTCATTGGTTTTCGGTAAGTTGCCAGTTCCCGGTTTCGTTGTTTTGCCTTCTTTGACACGGTTGTTGAATACCATGTCTGCCGTTTGTTCCGCTTCAGCCACTAATTTTCCGTCTTGATCTTTGACGGTGACCGTCACTTGATAGGTGGTTTCATCATAGATGATCGTTGCGTCATTGCCAGCTTTTTCACGAATCGTGTAACGATGTTCCCCAGCATCGTCATACGTCAATGCATCAAAGGTAATCGTTCCATTTGCGTCATTGCGTTGGGTTTGCAGAACCTTTCCAGCTTCATCCACTAATTCAAATGCGAATTCGTTGGCTTGCAAGTCTCTACCCGTCAAGACTTTCTTAGCACTTAGTACGACACTGCCAGCTTGTGGTTGGTAGCTGTTTTCAAAGACTTGATCGCCTTCGTATTCCGCCACTGCGGTCAACTGTCCAGCTTCATCGGTGACCGTTACGACTACTGCCAGTTCTTTTGCATCGTAGGTGATGGTACCGTCAGTTCCTGTTTGCTCACGAATGGTGTAGTGGTACTCACCTGTTTCTTCGTAAGGGAGAGCATCAAAGTAGATTTGTCCGGTTGCATCATTGGCTTTTGTCTGAAGTACAGTTTCGTCTTCATCGACTAGTTCAAAATCGAATTCATTTGCTTGTAGTGTACGACCAGTTAAGACTTTCTCGGCATTCAATACGACACTACCAGCCTTTGGTTGATAGCTGTTTTCAAAGACTTGGTTGCCTTTATATTCCGCTACGGCGGTCAACTGTCCATCTTCATCGGTGACGGTCACGACTACCGCTAGTTCTTTTGTATCGTACGTGATAGTGCCATCGCTGTCTATTTTCTCACGAATGGTGTAGTAGTACTCACCTGTTTCTTCGTAAGGGAGCGCGTCAAAGTAGATCTTGCCAGTTGCATCATTGGCTTTTGTTTGAAGAATGTTCCCTTCTTCATCGACTAGTTCAAAGTCGAATTCATTTGCTTGTAGCGTACGACCGGTCAATACTTTCTCGGCACTCAGTACGACACTACCAGCTTTTGGTTGATAGTCGTTTTCAAAGACTTGATTGCCTTCGTATTCGGCCACTGCGGTCAACTGTCCGTCTTCATCCGTCACGGTCACGACTACTGCAAGCTCTTTTGTATCGTACGTGATAGTGCCATCGCTGTCTATTTTCTCACGAATGGTGTAGTGGTACTCACCTGTTTCATCATAGGCGAGAGCGTCAAAGTAGATCTTGCCAGTGGCATCATTGGCTTTTGTTTGAAGTACGTTGCCTTCTTCATCGACTAGTTCAAAGTCGAATTCATTTGCTTGTAGTGTACGACCAGTTAAGACTTTCTCGGCACTTAGCACGACACTGCCAGCTTTTGGCGTATAGTCATTTTCAAAGACTTGGTTGCCTTCATATTCCGCCACTGCGGTCAATTGTCCGTCTTCATCGGTGACGGTCACGACTACCGCTAGTTCTTTTGCATCGTAAGTGATGGTACCGTCAGTTCCTGCTTTCTCACGAATAGTGTAGTGATACTCACCGGCTTCCTCGTAAGGGAGCGCGTCAAAGTAGATCTTGCCAGTTGCGTCGTTGGCTTTTGTTTGAAGAACAGTTCCTTCTTCATCTACCAGTTCAAAGGCAAATTCGTCAGCTTGTAAGGTGCGTCCGGTCAAGACTTTCTCGGCACTCAGTACGACACTACCAGCTTGTGGCGTATAGTCGTTTTCAAAGATCGCATTGCCTTCATACGTTGCTTTTGCCACCAGTTGCCCGTCTTCATCGGTGACTTTCACGACAACGCCAATTTCTTTCATGTCATAGGTAATGGTACTATCTGCGTCAGCTTTTTCTCGAATTGCGTAGCGGTATTCGCCGACTTCGTCATACATTAATTCATCGAAGTAGATTTGTCCGGTTGCGTCATTGGCTTTTGTTTGAAGTACGTTGCCTTCTTCATCTACCAGTTCAAAGGCAAATTCGTTGGCTTCCAGCGTGCGGCCGGTCAATACTTTCTCAGCATTCAGCACCACTTCGCCAGCTTTTGGCGTATAGTCATTTTCAAAGACTTGATTGCCTTCGTATTCCGCCACTGCGGTCAACTGTCCGTCTTCATCAGTGACGGTCACAACTAACGCTAGTTCTTTTGCATCGTAGGTGATGGTATCATCAGTTCCTGCTTTCTCACGGATGGTGTAGCGGTATTCGCCTGCTTCATCATATGCGAGAGCGTCAAAGTAAATCTTGCCAGTGGCATCATTGGCTTTTGTCTGAAGTACAGTTCCTGCTTCATTGACTAATTCGAAGTCAAATTCTTCTGCTTTCAAATCACGACCAATCAGCACTTTCTCAGCGCTTAAAACGACACTGCCGGCTTTTGGTGTATAGTCATTTTCAAAGACTTGATTGCCTTCATAGACTGCTTTCGCAATCAACTGGTTGTCTTCTTCAGTGACGATCACGGTTACCTTTAGTTCTTTGTCGCTATAGGTGATGGTTGGATCATCGCCGGCTTTTTCCCGAATCGTGTAATGATATTCGCCAGGCTCGTTGTAAGTGATGGCGTCAAAGGCAACTTGACCGTTGCCGTCATTGGTTTGGGTTAGAATCACAGAGCCAGCTTCATCCACTAGTTGGAACGTAAATTCGCCGTCTTTTAGCTCGCGCCCATCAAGTAGCTTCTGAACATTCAAGGCAAGGGTTGTCTCTTTGGTATCTCGCTTATTAGCTAGTTCAAAGACATAATTGACTTGCTTATCAGAAATAGTGAAGGTGTACTGAGTCGCATCTCGTTCGTATCCGTCCGGTGCGGTGATTTCTTGGATCATATAATCGCCGTAACGCAGATTGTCGATCCGATCAATGGCGTTGCCGTTTTCCATGATCTGATTGTTTTTCACCACCAGGTTCGACAAGATGACTTCATAGGTATTTTGTGCATTTTTGCGGCTTAATTGGAAAACCGCTTCTTCATCGATCCCTCGCTCTTTGGTGCCATCGGCATCGTATTTCACGATCGTCAAGGAACCGTTCGTCCCAGAAGACGTTCCGCTGCCATCTGTCGATTTGATGGTGATTTCTTTGGTTACTGTGTGAATCTCGATCTCACTACCCGTCAAATTGACATTGTTGGTCACCCGTTCATTGTTCAAAATCCCGGGGTCAAGTTGTGTTTGATAAACGATAAAGTATGGTTTATCAATCATTTCTTCAAAAGCGATCACTAACGATTGCGTCCCTGCTACCACATCCGAGGTGATTTTCGGATTGTCTTCGTTGGTGAAGGTGACTTTTTCTCCTTTTTCCCACGTACCATTGTTTAAGACCGCTTCATACACATCTACGATCACGGCATCGTCGGCATCTCGTAAAAAGGTGTGTTGATTGTAGTTGATGGTATCGGTGACCACCGCATTGTGGATTTTGCGACTGTCAGCGTTGATCATGATTTCCCAATCGATCAACCGATTGTTGTCGGCATTCTGACTACCGTTTTTCATCAACCAGTCCGTTTTCGCCGACTTATCGGCTTGGCCATCCGCGGTCAACGTTGTATCGTTGTCTGTCAACGTGATGGTATTTTTGTAGGTAAATACATCTTCCGCTGCTTCCGTTGCCAAGAAGACCGCCAGTGTTTCTGACGTTTCTTTCAGCAAGGTGATCGTAACTTTCTTCGTGTCAGGGTCATAAGTGTAACTGTAATCCTCGTTTAACACCAATTGCTCTTTCAGTGCTCTGACTTGTGTCGTATATCCAGTTACCGTGACCGTGTAAAGCGCCAAGTCTTTCAAAGTTTGGCCTTCTTGCAGCTGGTCAGTGATGACTGCATCTTTATTGATTTTTTCTTTGTACGTATTGAATAGCCCCATCCAATAGACTTGATCGCTTGAAGCAGTCTGCTCATCAAAAATAGTTCCTAGATTCCGACCAAATACAGCGGTAATCGCTTTGGCGACATCTTCGCCTTCACCAATGAATAGGCCGTATTTCAAGGCATTTTTTAACCAGTTGGTATCCATCCAAGTATTGGATTCAGAAGCTTCCGTGAACGTATTGCCGGCTTCATCTTTATAATGGACAAACGCTGCATTACTAAACCGGCTGCTAGAACTTCCTAATGCGATCTGTTGTGAAACATCGAAGCTGGTTTTAAAATTAACAGTGATCGTTGCCGAGGTCGTTTGGTACGCCCCTTGCAGCTTGATGCGAAAACCAGTCTCAAGTTCCTTCGTTGAGCCATCGGCTAGCGTTTTCGTTTCTGTGATCAGCTCTAGCGTATAGTCGGTATTGAGCTCTAAAGGCTCGGTCACTCCGCTTGCCGTCACTACCAGCGTATCCGCCAACAAGGCCAGTGCGCTGCTGTTTGCCCCTGAGATCAATTGATAGCGGTCTTCTATAATCAGGTCGCTAACTTTTTGCTGATTGGTATTGGCTTCAATTTTCCATGCGACAGTCTTCGTTTCATAGTCTTTGGTGCCAGCGGTTTTCACGACACCGATCGTTTTGGTTGGTGTCACTGTCCCACTGCCCGTCAAAGAGGTATTTTGATTGTCGCGGATCGAAGCGTAATTGTATATACGTGTATCGGCTAAAACCGATTCATACAACTGGGTGTCGTATTGGATCTTGTAGTAGCCAGCATTGGCAAACGTGATGCCAAAGCGTACGATTTCCCCCTCTTTATTCTGTTGTTCTGTCCCATCAAAGGACCAGTCCTCTGAAGGGATTGGATTACCGTCTTTATCAGTGATCACCAAAGTTTCTGGAACAAAAAAGTGCAAGGCTTTTTCAGGATCTGTTCCCGAGTAGGTCTGATCCAAAACTCTGGCTTGATCTTTGTCCAATGTAACGGAAATTTCCCAAGATGCTCGTTTCGTTTCTGGATCGTAGCCTTTAAATCGTTTGTATTCTGATTGTTCATCGTAGGTAACCGTTGCTTCTGCGGTTTTTTCTGTAAAATCGCTACCGTTGATTGTTGCCGTGTTTTTGAAAGAAGAAGCCGTTGGATCGGTGACTGCACTATTGATGACGATTCGAACCGGTTGATCAACCGTTTGATTGAAGGTAAACGTGTTGTTAACACTGTTATACGTATATAAGCCATCGGTACGAATCCATTCATCGGTGGATTCATCGTACAAGTAGCCTGTCGAAGTACTATAAGCTAATCCTTGTGGCATCTTATCGGTAATCACCACATCATGCAATTCACGACTGGTTTGGTTAAAAATAATTTCCCAAACCACTGAACCGCTGGAAGTCACGTTACCAGTCTTAATGATATCGACCTCATAAATAGGCAATGTAATGATGATCTCATGGCCATCTTCATCGTAAATCCCGGTAGGAATGGTCACTTCCTCAGTAACGGTGCTTACACTTAATTCAGTGATCAGATCAATAGTCCCTGAGCGGTTGGAAAGTGTTTGTGCCGCCTCATTAAAAGTAACGGTCAATGTACCATCGAGTGCTAAGGTAAAGCTTCCGATCGATTGTCCGCCGGAACGGGTCAATTCACCACTGACGGTGTTATGAATGGCAAAATAATTCGGCAATTGATACGTATAATAATCACCAGCACGAATTTCTTCCGTATCTGCTAACGACCAGTCAAAATGAATTTTGATATTGTCATTATACATCGGTGGATTTTCGGCAGTGAAAGGCTGATCGTTTAAGTCAGTGATTCGGACATTGTCAAAAAGCTGCACGCCCCGTTCATTCAGGTTGGCACTAAGATTTTCAGCGGTAGCAGAAGCTTCCGTTTCCGTCTCAGCATCTGGTGCTCGGGGTTGAATGCTGTTTTGATTCAGTGTCGAAGATGCTTGGGTTGCTTGACTTTCACTAGGAACGGTTGCTTGTTCTTCTTCTGCTTGACTCGTTGCTGACTGAACTGCTCCCGCTGTCGATGAATCCGTAGGTGCTTTTTCCGTATCGATCGTTCCGGTCACAGGTTCAGTACTTTCTAACGTTTCGGTCGTTCTTTCGGTGCTTTCGGTTGCGTTGATTGCTTCTGCTAGTA
The DNA here is from genome assembly GCF_002140695.1 of Enterococcus sp. 4E1_DIV0656. Classification (NCBI taxonomy): domain Bacteria; kingdom Bacillati; phylum Bacillota; class Bacilli; order Lactobacillales; family Enterococcaceae; genus Enterococcus; species Enterococcus sp. 4E1_DIV0656. Next base: position 895,706 of record NZ_NGLF01000001.1, read on the forward strand.
TGATCGTTGGTTCACAAAAAATGGAGCCAAGCAAGACTAGCAAACATATATAGATAGAAAATTGTTTTTTCATAATTGCTCATTCCTTTTTATAAATTTTTTCAATTGATCTCGGAAGCGCTCGACGAATAATATTGTTCAACAGTGAGCAAGATATCCCAACAAACAACTGCTTTTTGCCTCCTCCCCATGATTCAAAAATTTTGGTCTTTGCTACTTGTATCAAACGTATTACTACTATTCCACACTTCTATTTTCCCAAAATTTTGGGGTGGGATGTATTCAAAAAAAATACAACACGCAATTTTTTTGAATACATGTAAAAACGTGATACTATTTACTTAAAAGGGGGCTCAGGGGCAATCATGTTACGGAAATTGTTATCATCTACAACCCAAAAGAAACTACAGCTGATTGAGTATTTATTAGACGATCAGGGGACGAGTCTTCACGATTTGGCAGTAAAATTTTCCATTTCAATGTCTGCAGCAAAAACCTATATCGCGGAAATCGACAATGAATTTTCGTTTCTGGACTTACAATTTGATGATTATTCAGCTGTTCGCCTACACTTGCATCCTTTCGCTACTCGACTAGACGTATACAGCCAGTTTTTAACTCGCTCGTCTGCGTTTCAATTGTTAGAACTACTCTTCTCATCAAGTTTCACTAGTTATGACATGCTGGCACTAGAATTAAATTTAAGCAAGTCATCGATCATTCGTTTGATCAAGAGGATCAATTTGGTTCTGGCACCGTATGATTTCTTCATCGCAACCAAACCCATCCAGTTAAAAGGAAATGAAAACAATATTCGCCAATTTTTTCTGATTTTCTTCTTAGAGAAGTACCAGTATGAATTTGTGGATGCCAACATTAACCAAGAGCAGGATTTCTTGAAGATCGCCCGTATCATGGCGGCTGCGACACCCTTAAAACTTTATTTTTCCGACATCAAAAAAATTGCCTTTGTGATCTATATCAATACAAAGCGCGATCGCCTATACGCTTCCAATCCCAATGGAAACCACATTGAATATTTCTTAGAAAAAATCGATTTGAGTGAATTTACTGGCTACAGTCGTGCTTACGTCGAAAAAATGGTCGGCTATATCACAACCCATATCGGTCAAGACCCCGCTGTCTTTCGCGAGACCAAACAAGAGTTTTATCAAATGACCAAGCGTATATTTAAAAAATACAACTATCATGAAGCCAATTTTGAAGAGAAGCTGGATGCCGTCGTCTTTTCCTATTTTCTTGGAATCAACTTGCAGGTTCCTTACTGCATCTTGGATGATCGCTTTGCTCGTTTTGTCAATAACTGTGATTTGGTCCAACAGACAGTCAATCAAGACATCGTTCAGGTTTTAACCCATTCGAATTTGCCAATCATTCGACCAAGTACAATCAATTACCTAATTTATATTTTCCATACCTCTTTTCCAAATTTCGCCAAAGAAATCATCGATGCCCACGCTGACTTTCGCTTAGCTTTGTTTTATGATACAAATAGTTACCATACGGAATTTATCCAGACGAAAATCCAACAGTTTATTCCTTATCAGCTAACAATCACGATTTTAAATCCTCTGGACTCGTTTTCTCTGACCAAACTGGACGAGACTTATGATTTGATCATCGGCAATTTGACCCCCTCCTGCAGAAAAAATGTGTTTCATTATGCAGACATCAACCTGACTTCGAATGACTTGGCGTTTATCGCTCGGCAGATTCAGGAAAAGGGGATTCGTATGCTGCAATAAAAGAATGCGCAATAAAAAAAACACCCTTGAAAAGCCGCAATTTAGCGATTTTCGAGGGTGTTTCCATTATTTGTGTGCTGTTTAGTTTTGTTCACTACGCCATGGCTGGATATTTTGCTGGCGATACAGAGCTGCTTTCCCAATTGCATTGAAGAGGGTCATTTTTTGCGTAACCACTGCTTTGGCTGCCTCAATGCATTCTGGGTAAATAGCATTTGGGTCCCATAATTCCGTTTCTGCTAAGATTTGACGGCATTTTTTGTAAAAGGCGTATTTATAATCAGAGGAGATATTTACTTTTTGGATACCGATTGCCACTGCCTGAGCGATTTCTTCATCGGGATTGGCCGATCCGCCATGCAACACCAATGGGATATCGACACGATCTTTGATTTCTTGTAAGACATCCATTTTTAATTCCGGTTTGATATCTTTCGGATAAATACCATGGGCAGTTCCAATCGCAACTGCCAGTGTGTCAATGCCTGTCTTCTCAATGAATTCTTGTGCATCTTCTGGACGAGTATAAATCACTTCGGAGACGCCCCCTTCAACGGAGGTTCCGGTATTACCGATCGTTCCCAGCTCGCCTTCGACAGACACCCCAATCGGATGGCAAATCTCGGTAATCTGTTTTGTCAGAGCAATATTTTCTTCGAAAGGCAGCAACGACCCATCAATCATCACTGAGCTGAACCCGCAATGGATCGCCCGCATAATACTCGCCAGACTGTCACCATGATCCATATGGATCACGATTGGCACAGAACTGTTTTTCGCTCTGGAAACTGCATAGTGGAAAAATTCATCCTTTGTAAAGGCCAATTCTGTTGGGTGGACCGCAATGATGGCTGGTGCATCGTTTTCTTCCGCTGCTTCGATAACGACGCGTAAGAAGTTACTGTCTGCGACGTTAAAGGCACCCACGGCAAATTGATTTTCTTTGGCAACGGTCAGTAATTGTTTCATATTGATCAACATATAAGTGTGCTCCATTCTTTTTTAAAGTGATTTGTTTTTTGATCCAGATAATTCGATATACTCTTTGACGACTGTTTTTCCTGCTTCGATGGTTTGGTTGATCAGGGTCGGATAATCGCTTTCCGGACAAGCATTCAGCTGTTGGTGCAGGGCATTTCTCTGGGCTTTCATAAAATCAGCCCCTACATTGATTTTATTGATCCCTAATGCCACGGAACGCAAGATATTTTCACTGCCGGCTCCCGAGCCGCCATGCAAAACCAGCGGTAGGTCAGTGGCTTCTTTGATTGTTTGAACGATGTCAAAGCGAAATGCCGGACGATATCCTGCTGGATAATCCCCATGACTGGAGCCGTAAGAAAGGGCGAGACAGTCGACCCCGGTTGCTCGAATAAAATGGATGGCTTCCTCTGGATCGGTATACATCCCATCGCTAGTAAACTGATCCCCAGCCACTGCTCCCATGTCCCCAACTTCTGCTTCGACACTGGCATTATAGGCTTGCGCAAACTGTACGATCTCTTTGGTGATGGCGATGTTTTTTTCTAAAGGATGCATAGAGGCATCCATCATGACGCTTGAGAACCCTTCATGGAGACATTGTTTGACGAAGGCGATATCCTGTCCGTGATCCAGATTGATGGCAACCTCCACATTGGCATTTTCCGCCATTCGAATGATCGGCTGGGTTAAGTAACGATGATCTAGATGGGTCTTTAAATGGTCTTGCAGCAAATCCACGATGATGGGTGCATGTGATTCTGCAGCGGCATCGATCACTGCTTTAGCGGTTTCCAGGTTGAAACAATTGATGGCCATAACCGCATAGTTTTCTCGATTGGCTTTTTGCAGCATCTCTTTCATTGATACATACATCTTCTTCGCTCCTTTTTTTAGGAAATTTCAATCGACGAAAAGTCAATGTCTTCTTCCTCTTCCATGATCGGCATTTCCACGGGTGCCTTTTTCAATGCAAACAGCAAAACACCGGTGATGGCAGAACCAATCAGGAGTGCGATGGTAAATTTCAGTGGATCCGTCATGGCAGGAATGATGAAGACCCCACCAGATGGCACTGGTGAACCGACGCCCCAAACCATGCTTAGACCACCGCCGACGGCTGCTCCGACCGTACAAGAAAAAATGACGCGAAACGGGTCGACGGCAGCGATCGGGATCACTCCTTCTGTAATCATACAAAGGCCCATTGGAAAAGCGATCTTGATGTTGTCTTCTTCTTCCGTAGAATATTTGGGCCGGCGTAAGAGACGAGAGAGGCCCCAAGAGATCGTAACACCAAAGGGAGGCACCATTGAGGCTAAAATTTTCACGGCTTCGGGTTCTTGAATGCCTTCCAGTAATGGACCATCAGCAAATAGCGAGGCGACTTTGTTGACGGGTCCGCCAAAATCAAAGGCAGCCATGCCACCGACAATCGCGCCAAATAAGAAATTCCCCGAGCCTTGCAGATTCGTTAAGAAAGTAGTCAACGCCTCCGTAGCCCACACGATCGGTACACCGATGACGAAGAACATCAAAGCACCGACGATCAGTGTCGACAAGACCGGTACGATCATCATTGGCATCAGACCTTGTGCCCAACGTGGTACTTTAAGGTTTTTTACTAAGAATAAGACCAGATAACCTGCGAGATAGCCTCCTAACATTCCCCCTAAAAAGCCTGCGCCAATCGCATTGGCAATCAGTCCCATAAAGAGTCCCGGAGCGATTCCTGGACGATCAGCAATGGAATAGGCGATCGCGGCAGCGATCACTGGCGCCAGCAGCCCCATCCCTAAAACGCCCAGCGAGACCAGTGCATCCGGGATCGTATAGGCAGCATCGTAATTTTCAATGACTGTGCCGTTGGTAAGATTGCCGATCGCAATCAAAAGCCCGGCTGTGACAACGACCGGCAGCATATACGAGATGGCGGTTAAGGCATGTTTTTTCAACTGCAGCTGTTTCATCATTTGTTTCATCCCCCTTTAAATTTGAATTGTCAGAACATTTATTGATTCATCCCTGATTTAATTTTTCTTCAATTGTTTCAAGCAAACGCTTAGGCGCTTTGATCACCATACTAGTTGGAATTTCTACTATTCGCTTGCCTTCAAAGCGGTCTCTGCCGCCGATTTTGATATCTGCCGCAATAATGACAACATCGGCTGCTTGAATAGCGGCTTCCGTCAATTCACTTTCCGTCCCGATGGTTCCTTGGGTTTCGATATGGACTTCATGACCAAGTTCTTTCGCAGCTGTTTCGATTTTCTGCTTAGCAATATACGTATGAGCGATTCCTGAAGTACAAGCAGCTACACCAACGATTTTCATCTTTTCTCCCCCTTTCTTAGTTTTCTGCCATTGGATCTTTAGCAAGCAAGGTCATCATTTGATCCTTTGTCCCTGACGCAACGAGACGATCAATAAACGATTCATCCGCTAGTAGCATCGCTACCTTTTGCAGCAGTTTGATATGCATCGTATTGGCATCGGTATTTTTGACTGCAAACAAGATAATTACTTGAACGGGCGCTTCATCGATGGACTCCCATTCAAGCGGACGCTTGGTTTTTCCGATCACTAAAGAGGTTTTTTTCACACTGTCCGACTTTCCGTGAGGAATTGCCAATCCATGCCCGATACCGGTCATTCCTTCCGTTTCTCGGGCAAAGACATCTTGGGTGAACCCTGCTAAATCGGTAATTATCTGGTTTTCATATAAAAGTTCAGACAGTTCAGTGATCGCTTCTTCTTTTGAATTCGCTTCCATTTCCATCTTGATAAGATTGGGATTGATTACATCTGCGATGCTGAACGTTTGGATCGTTTGGCTTTCGTTTTTCATCTTTACATCTCTCCTAATAGTTGTTTGACTCGCTTTTCATCCTGTTTGGTAAATACCGAATTGACTAAAATCGTCGGCACCTTCGTTTCTACTGGAAAATTAATGGTGGTTAAGATCAGATCGATATCCTGGTAGTCTTGCGCATGCTTTCGATACATCCGAGCGGAAAGCACATCCACGATATCCAACTCTGGAAATGCCCGTTGGACTTTGACTTTCAGCAGTTCAGAGGTCCCTACGCCGCTGCTGCACATGATTAAGACTCGCTGTCTGCGCCGACGAATGACTTTAAATTTCACAAAATACAGAACCAAGAAACCAATCTCGTCTTCCGATATGGGATTCGTTCCATAGGTTTGCTCCACTTCCTTGCTGACTTGTGCCACTTGCTCAAAAATCCTTGGGTACTCTAGTTGAATGTCATTTAGCAGCCCATTTTTCACGATGATTTTATTTTTTAGACGATAGAGCATCGGCTGGATATGGCAAAGTAGATTGGTCTTGTCTGTTTGCTGGTTCAATTTGATACCCAGTGCTTTTTCCATCCGCTTAGTAAAAAACTCCGTGATTTCGCTGGCTTCTTTTGTCAGATTGGTCATTGCCAAGGGTTTGTTTTCCACTCTGGAAGACACTAGATACTGGTAGAGATAAAATACCTCACTTTCTGGTAGCTCCGTCACGAGATAGGCATTGATTTTTTCAATCACTTGTTTGGCAATTTGATAAAACTCTTGGTGCTGTTCAATCAAATGCTGTTCTTCCTCATCTAAACCCTCAATTATCTCTTCGCGGTCAATTTCTCCTTCTCTCATTCGTAAAATCAGAATATACAGATGCGAGAAAATATTCATATTGTAAGGATACGCAATACTGTTCGCGAGTTTTCGCTCAATGAATTCAAGAATGGAGGTAATAAAGTTGATATCAAAGGCATTGATGGGATATTTTTGCGCGACCATTTCTTCATTCCACACATGGTTTTTCGTAAAGAGATCATTGACACAGCGACGGATATTTTTTTCGGTACCAATCACTGCAATTCTCTTATCGGATCGGATCAACTGGAGTTCAAAGTACTGAAAATATTCCGAAAGACGATTGATATCACTACTTATCACTGCTTCACTCAAATAGTAAGGGGCGAACAGCTCTTTGATCATTAATCGCTTTGGTGATTTAAACAATACATGCAGTGCAATCGCATGACGCCGCTCAAGCGGCTCATCATTTTGATCCGTTTCTTGATTTTCAATCGTGCCTTTGAGATACGCTTCATAATCCAAACAAAATCCTTTGCCGATTTCAGACCGAATGATTTCTGAACCAGCAGCCTCATTGATCCGCTTGATCGTCCGATAAATGGTTTTTGTTGAAACCTTAGCAGCTGTGGCTAGTTCATTAGCGGTCAAATTCATCCCCTGTATCATAAACTGCTCAATCAAACGTGTTTCTCTCTTGCTCAGCTTCATACTGTCTCCCTCCGTATCTTTACTATAGCCTTCTTTGGCTCGAGTAATTCTTAATCGATGTCCACTGATTTGGACATTTTAAAAATAACGCTTTCATCAATCGTCCCAAATGCCCCTTTTCTAGGATGAAAGAAGGGCGCATTCATTTTCGTGATATTTCCTTTTGCTAAACAAAAAAAGCTTGCCATTCCGAAGAATGACAAGCTTTTCCGTCACACTGAGTCAATCAGGTGCTGGGCATTGATTAGTTTTGGCTATTCAATGCGTCTTCAGCAGCCATTTGTGCTTCGATGTCTGAGATGCTGTAGACATTTTCGCTGGCAACTGTTACTTCTTTTGGTTCCATTTCACGGTAACGAGGCATACCAGTACCAGCTGGGATGATCTTACCGATGATAACATTTTCTTTCAATCCAAGAAGTGGATCTTTCTTGCCGCGAATCGCTGCATCGGTCAACACACGAGTGGTTTCTTGGAAGGACGCAGCAGACAAGAAGCTGTTGGTTTCCAAGGATGCTTTCGTGATCCCTAGTAGGACTGGACGGCTAGTTGCAGGAACGCCGCCGGCTACCAATGTGTCGTAGTTGCGGTCTTTAAAGTCGGCGATATCCAACAATGTTCCTGGCAAGATGCCTGAATCACCTGGATCCATGACGCGGACTTTACGCAGCATTTGACGAACCATTACTTCGATATGTTTGTCGCCGATTTCTACCCCTTGCATCCGGTAAACGCGTTGAACTTCTCGTAATAGGTAGTTTTCAACAGACAAGACATCGCGAACTTGTAACAGTTGTTTTGGATCGATCGATCCTTCCGTCAATGGCGCACCACGATGGATAAAGTCGCCTTCTGCTACTTTCATCCGGGCAGTATAAGGAACGGTATACGTACGCGTATCGGTTTCCCCTTTGATGGTCACTTCTTTGGTCCGAGTTGAAGGGTCTTCTGAGATATCGATGACTTCTCCGGTAACTTCGGTAATGACCGCTTGTCCTTTCGGATTACGGGCTTCAAAGATTTCTTGGACACGAGGGAGACCTTGCGTGATATCGTCTCCGGCAACCCCGCCGGTATGGAAGGTACGCATGGTCAACTGAGTACCAGGTTCACCGATTGATTGGGCAGCGATGGTACCGACTGCTTCCCCAACTTCAACTTCAGAACCAGTAGCTAAGTTGCGGCCATAACAATGTTTACATACACCATGTTTGGTGTTACATGTAAAGACAGAGCGAATGGATACTGTTTCGATGCCAGCGTCCACGATGGCTTTAGCTAAATCTTCAGTGATCAATTCATTGACCCCTAGAAGGACTTCGCCAGTTTCAGGATGGATCACTGATTTACGTGTGTAACGTCCAATCAAACGTTCTTCTAAGGATTCGATGATTTCGTTTCCTTCGCGAATTGCTTGAATGTCTAAACCACGGTCAGTACCACAATCGTCTTCACGGATGATGACATCTTGGGCAACGTCAACGAGACGACGTGTCAAGTAACCGGAATCGGCTGTTTTCAAGGCGGTATCGGTCATCCCTTTACGGGCACCATGGGTCGAGATAAACATTTCCAAGACAGACAGACCTTCACGGAAGTTTGAGATGATCGGCAACTCCATGATTCGTCCGTTAGGCGCGGCCATCAATCCACGCATCCCAGCAAGCTGAGTAAAGTTGGAGATGTTACCACGGGCACCGGAATCAGACATCATGAAGATTGGGTTTTTCGCTTCCAATGATTCCATCAGTTTTAACTGAATTTCATCTTTGGCTGCATTCCAAACACCAATAACTCGTTCATAACGCTCGTCATCGGTAATCAATCCACGACGGAATTGTTTCGTGATCGTTTCTACTTGTTTGTGGGCATTGTCGATGATTTCATGTTTTTCGTGCAAGTTCATGATATCAGCGATACCAACGGTGATACCCGCCATTGTTGAGTGGCTGTATCCTAAGTCTTTCATACGGTCAAGCATGCGTGACGTTTCAGTGATGCGGAAACGTTTGAAGACTTCTGAAATGATGTTTCCTAAGTTTTTCTTCTTGAATGGGCCAACAAGCTCTTGTTCTTTGATGAAGGCAGGCACATCTGTACCAGCTTCAATAAAGTACTTGTCTGGTGTTTGAACCGTCAAGTTGTAGTCTGTCGGTTCGTTCAAGAATGGGAATTCTGGTGGCATGATCGAGTTAAAGATCACTTTACCCACCGTTGTTACCATCAAGCGTTGTTTTTGTTCAGACGTGAATGGTTTGTCCCCTAAAGTGTTTGGATTGATGGCGATCCGTGTGTGTAAATGCACGTAGCCATTGCGCCATGCCGTAACTGCTTCGTCCATGTCACGGAAGATCATGCCTTCCCCTTCACGGCCTTCTTCTTCCATCGTCAAGTAGTAGTTCCCTAGGACCATATCCTGAGATGGTGTTACAACTGGTTTTCCGTCTTTTGGATTCAAAATGTTTTGGGCTGCTAACATCAGCATACGTGCTTCTGCTTGCGCTTCTTCGTTCAATGGTACGTGAACGGCCATTTGGTCTCCATCGAAATCGGCATTGTAGGCTTCACAAACAAGTGGGTGCAAACGAATGGCACGGCCTTCAACTAAGACTGGTTCAAATGCTTGGATACCTAATCTGTGAAGCGTAGGTGCCCGGTTCAATAGCACTGGATGTTCTCTGATAACATCTTCTAAGACATCCCAAACTTCGTCTTCTTGACGTTCGATTTTGCGTTTGGCATTTTTGATGTTTGACGCGATTTCACGAGAAACAAGTTCCCGCATCACGAATGGTTTGAACAATTCGATCGCCATTTCTTTTGGCAGACCACATTGGTACATTTTAAGGAATGGACCAACGACGATAACTGAACGACCTGAGTAGTCGACCCGTTTTCCTAGCAAGTTTTGACGGAAACGACCTTGTTTCCCTTTCAACATGTGAGAAAGAGATTTCAATGGGCGGTTCCCTGGCCCTGCAACTGGACGGCCGCGACGACCGTTATCGATCAAGGCATCGACTGCTTCTTGCAGCATCCGTTTTTCATTTTGAACGATGATGTTTGGTGCATTCAAATCTAACAAGCGTTTCAAACGGTTGTTACGGTTGATTACACGACGATACAAGTCGTTCAAGTCACTTGTGGCAAAACGTCCACCTTCTAATTGCACCATTGGACGCAAATCAGGCGGGATAACTGGGATAACGTCCATGACCATCCAGCTTGGTTTGTTTCCTGAAGCACGGAATGCTTCTAAGATGTCCAAACGGCGGATCGCACGGGTCCGTTTTTGACCAGTCGCGTTTTTCAATTCTTCTTTCAATTCAGCAACTTCGCCTTCAAGATCAACGCCATCTAATAATTGTTTGATGGCTTCGGCACCCATCGCTGCTGAAAATTCTTGACCGTATTGGTCACGTTTTTCACGGTATTCCCGTTCAGTCAATAGTTGTTTTTTCTCAAGGCTGGTGTTTCCTGGTTCAATCACTACGTATGAAGCAAAGTAGATGATTTCTTCCAATGCACGTGGGCTCATGTCTAAGACAAGACCCATCCGTGAAGGAATGCCTTTGAAGTACCAAATGTGTGATACTGGTGCTGCTAGTTCAATGTGTCCCATGCGTTCACGACGCACTTTTGAACGTGTTACTTCCACGCCGCAACGGTCACAAACGATGCCTTTATAGCGGATCCGTTTGTATTTGCCGCAAGCACATTCCCAGTCTTTGGTTGGACCGAAAATACGCTCGTCAAACAACCCTTCGCGTTCAGGTTTTAACGTACGGTAGTTAATGGTTTCTGGTTTTTTTACTTCACCATAAGACCAGCTTCTGATTTTTTCAGGAGAAGCCAAACCGATTTGCATACTTTCGAATTTATTTACATCGATCAAAAAAGGTTCCCTCCATTTCATTTCATGGACATATCCGATAGAACGGGGGCTATTCCCGCTGGTGGCGGAAATAGCGAGGGCCGTCTATTATTGCAAGCGATCTTCTGCTGTCTCGATTTGTTGGTTCAACGCGTCGGCGGCATTTTTAGCTTCTGTTTGTGCTTTTTGTTCTAATTCACGGGCTGTTTGTTGCTCCGCAAATTTTGTTAAGGCATCAACGGTGATCAAATCATCATCGTCATCATCCATATCACGCAGTTCGATCTCTGCATCATCGATATCTAGGACACGCATGTCTAGACCCAGTGATTGCAATTCTTTTACTAATACGCGGAATGATTCTGGTACACCTGGTTTTGGAATTGGTTCCCCTTTGACGATCGCTTCGTATGTTTTCACACGACCAACCACGTCATCTGATTTGTAGGTCAAGATTTCTTGTAAGGTGTAAGCAGCACCGTATGCTTCCAGTGCCCAAACTTCCATCTCTCCGAAACGTTGTCCACCAAATTGGGCTTTTCCTCCCAATGGTTGTTGCGTAACCAATGAGTAAGGTCCAATGGAACGGGCATGCAATTTATCATCGACCATGTGGGCCAATTTGATCATGTACATGACACCAACGGAGATGCGGCCATCAAATGGTTCGCCGGTACGTCCGTCGTAAAGCACTGTTTTAGCATCGCTGGCCATCCCTGCTTCAGCAACCGTTGCCCAAACATCTTCATCGCTGGCACCATCAAAGACTGGTGTTGCCACGTGAATGCCTAATTGACGCGCAGCCATTCCTAAGTGTAACTCTAATACTTGTCCAATGTTCATCCGAGAAGGTACCCCTAATGGGTTCAGCATGATATCGACTGGTGTGCCATCTGGTAAGAAAGGCATGTCTTCTTCTGGCATAATGCGAGAAACGACCCCTTTGTTTCCGTGACGTCCGGCCATTTTATCCCCTTCATGGATTTTCCGTTTTTGAACGATATAAACGCGAACCAGCATGTTCACACCTGGTGACAATTCATCGCCAGCTTCGCGGGTAAAGATTTTGACATCGTGGACGATTCCGCCGCCGCCGTGAGGCACGCGTAGAGAAGTGTCACGCACTTCGCGGGCTTTTTCACCAAAGATTGCGTGCAACAAACGCTCTTCTGCTGAAAGTTCCGTTACCCCTTTTGGAGTGACTTTCCCAACAAGCAGATCGCCATCTTTGACTTCCGCACCAATGCGGATAATGCCCATTTCGTCTAGGTCTTTCAACGCGTCTTCCCCAACGTTCGGGATTTCGCGAGTGATTTCTTCAGGTCCTAATTTTGTGTCGCGGGCTTCTGATTCATATTCTTCAATATGGACAGAAGTGTAAACATCATCTTTTACCAAACGACGGCTCATGATGATGGCATCTTCATAGTTGTATCCTTCCCAAGTCATGAATGCGACTAAGACGTTTTGTCCTAATGCCATTTCACCTTGTTCCATAGATGGGCCATCTGCTAAGATGTCGCCTTTTTCCACTTTTTCACCAAGTGCTACTAATGGACGTTGGTTGTAGCTGGTTCCTGAGTTTGAACGACGGAATTTGGTAACAGAATAAACGTCTAATGCGCCATTGTCACGACGAACGCGCACTTCGGCTGCATCCACGTATTCTACGATCCCATCATGTTTACATAACAAAGCAGCTCCTGAGTCATGTGCTGATTTGTATTCCATACCAGTACCAACCCAAGGTGCTTTCGGATTGATCAATGGTACAGCTTGCCGCTGCATGTTGGCACCCATCAAGGCACGGTTGGAGTCATCGTTTTCCAAGAAAGGAATACATGCGGTTGCGACTGCGACTACTTGTTTTGGTGATACGTCCATGTAGTCGACTTTATCGATCGATACTTCCAAGTTTTCAGAAGTAGCACGCGCCATAACAACGTCGTTTACGAAAGAGCCGTCTTCATTTAACAAGCTGTTTGCTTGGGCCACAACGTAGTGGTCTTCGGTATCGGCAGTCAAGTAATCGATTTTGTCTGTAACACGGCCTGTTTCGCGGTCAACTCGACGGTATGGTGTTTCAATGAAGCCATACTTGTTGACTTTGGCATAAGAGGCCAAGCTGTTGATCAACCCGATGTTTGGTCCCTCAGGCGTTTCGATCGGACACATACGGCCATAGTGGGAATAGTGAACGTCTCGGACTTCATAGCCGGCACGGTCACGGGTCAAACCACCAGGTCCTAAGGCAGATAGACGACGTTTATGGGTCAACTCACCCAGTGGGTTTGTTTGGTCCATGAACTGTGACAACTGAGAAGAACCAAAGAATTCTTTGATACTTGCGACAACTGGACGAATATTGATCAATTGTTGCGGTGTCAAGGTTTCGGTGTCTTGGATCGACATCCGTTCACGAACGACACGTTCCATCCGAGCAAGCCCGATCCGGAATTGGTTTTGCAATAATTCACCAACAGAACGAATCCGACGGTTTCCTAAGTGGTCGATGTCATCGACATTGCCGATGCCTTCCATCAAGTTGAAGAAGTAGCTCATTGAAGCAATGATGTCTGCTGGACGAACGGTACGTGTGGCAGTATCTGGATAGCCATTACCGATCACGTTGACTTCTTGTTCTGGATCTTTTGGTGAAAAGACTTTGATGACTTGGACGGTCATTGGTTCGGTAACGACCCCATCTTCTGATGGATAGTACGTTACACTGTTTAGGCCATTATCGATAAATGCGCCTAGTGTTTCCATGACTTGGTGAGTCAAAACAGTGCCTTTTTCAACAATGATCTCGCCTGTTTCAGGGTCAACCAAGGTTTCTGCTAAGGTCAAGTTCAATAGACGTGTTTTCAAGTCTAATTTTTTGTTTACTTTGTAGCGACCAACATTTGCTAAGTCGTAACGTTTTGGATCGAAGAAACGTGCGTTCAGCAAGCTGCGTGAGCTGTCTGCTGTTTTTGGCTCGCCTGGACGAAGACGTTCGTAAACATCTTTCAATCCTTCTTCGGTACGAGAATCGCTTGCGTTTTTATGCAAGTCTTTTTCGATCGTGTTGCGCAATGATTCACTGTCGCCGAAAATTTCAAAGATCGTGTCATCAGAACCAAACCCTAGGGCACGGACTAAGACCGTCAAAGGAATTTTACGGGTACGGTCAATCCGTACGTAAGAGATATCTTTGGCATCAGTTTCCATTTCTAACCACGCACCGCGGTTAGGGATAACAGTTGAACCAAAGCCTTCTTTGCCGTTTTTATCGACTTTGCCATGGAAATACACACCTGGAGAGCGGACCAACTGAGAAACGATAACCCGTTCTGCCCCGTTGATGATAAAGGTTCCTTGTTCAGTCATTAATGGGAAATCACCAAAGAATACTTCTTGGGATTTGATTTCCCCAGTTTCACGGTTCGTCAAACGCAAAGTAACATGTAATGGTGCCGAATAGTTTGCATCATGGGCACGGGCTTCTTCTACTGTATACTTTGGTTCTTTCAATTCATAATCCACAAATTCTAGGGACAAGTTACCGTTGAATCCTTCGATTGGCAAAATATCTTCAAACATTTCTCTTAGGCCCTCATCTAGGAACCATTGGTAAGAGTCGGTTTGAATTTCAATCAAATTCGGTAATTCTAATACTTCACTGATCCGTGCGAAACTTCTACGTTCGCGATGCTTTCCGTATTTTACTACGTGTCCAGCCAAGCTCTTCACCTCTTCATAAAGTCTTTCAAAAAGGCTATCCGATTATTTACAAAACTGTAACAAATATTAAATATAGGTTACAGAAAGCATTTTTTGCGGCTTTTAGGCAAAAAAAAACCAAAAATAGAACGGATGCATTGGGCATTTTCTACTTTTGTTTCCTTATTCCTAAGCCGAAACGGACAATATTTCGTTTCTGCTTTTTTCGTTCAGATAGTTTTTGCAACTCCTTATTATACAGATGAAGCACTTCTCTGTCAAGCTTTCATTGGAAGTTACAATGCTTTTCTGGCGCACCCATTTCCTAAGATTTTCTAAAGAAAAAAACAAGGCTGGTGTGGACTGTTTTTCGTAAGAAACTACTTTGCTTTTTGCCGATTTCTTGCTATGCTAACGAAAACGTTACACGTGAAACATTAGGAAGGATATCCTTATGACGACAAAAGAAAAAATACTGACCTTATTACAAAAAGAAGATACTGTGCTATCTGGAGAGAAACTGGCCCAAGCTTTGTCGATCTCTCGTACCGCAGTCTGGAAAGCCATTAAAGAACTCGAGAAAGAAGGCTATCATTTCGAACACTTGGCCAACGGCTATCGCTTTGTCTCGGATGATCGCTACGATCAAACAGCACTTGCGGCAGCCTTGCCGATGATTCCCACGATTCAAATCAAGGAAGCTGTTGAATCCACCATGAAAGAAGCCAAGATTGCCGCTTTGGATAGTGGACTGGCAACCCCCGCCCTTTTTTTGACCGAAACGCAAACAGGCGGTCATGGCCGCTTCGAACGACCGTTTTTCTCACCGAAAAAACAAGGGATCTATATGAGCTTGCTTTTAAAACCAAACCAAGCGTTTCAAGAATTGCCGCAATATACCGTTCTGGCGGCGGTAGCAGTTGCCGAAGCCATCGATGCCCTTCTAATGAAGGAAACGGCCATTAAGTGGGTCAACGATCTGTACTTAGATGGAAAAAAAATCTGCGGTATTTTGTCTGAAGCAACCAGTGACTTTGAGACAGGCCGTATTACTTCGGTTGTGATCGGTATCGGCATCAGTTTTTCAATTCCGCAACAGCAGTTTCCAGCAGAGATTCGGGAAAAAGCGACCTCACTCTTTCCTGGTGAAGAGTATCCAACCTTTTCTCGGGTCGCGTTGATCCAAGAAATTTGGCGTCGGTTCTTCCAATTGTTAGCGCAACTGCCTGACATGAATTATATGGCCCGCTATCGGCAGAAATCCTTCGTTTTGGGCCGCACCGTTCAATTTACGCAACAAGGTGTGACCTATGAAGGGATCGCCAAAGACATTACCAACACCGGTGAATTAGTGGTGGAAACAGCGACGGAGCGCAAGGTGCTTTCTTCTGGAGAAATCAGTTTGGAACGGTATTGATGCTGCGAAAAAACCGCAAACCAGCTTGCTGATTCGCTGCTTTCGTAGGCAATTACTCAAAGCAATCGCGAGCACAAATGCCTCCATAAGCTGACCTGCTTATTCCGAGGGTTTAAGCAAAAAGCAACCTAGGCAGGTCCCCTTTCTTTCGGATTTAGCCACTGTCACCAAAACTTTACTGTTGCGATCAGGATCGCAGAGAAAGCAAGCCTAATCTTTTCATAATAAGCATTATGATCGTTATTTTATCAAATGATTTCTGAAGTTTTTTACGTTATTTTGGTTCTCAAAAAAAGATCGACCTGCTCTTTCAAGAGCGGGTCGATCTTTTTTTTAAAGCAATTGCCACAACAGACAGAAAAGCAAGCCCAAAGCATAGCTGCTGTTGAATAGAATCATGTTCTTAATCGAATAGCCGAAACTACGTGGGTGGGGCAGGCTGGCTTGATGCTCTTTCAAATTTTGGTGGATTTTCGGCAGTGTCAGAAACACGAGCAAAATCGGCCATTGGAAGAGACCAAACAAGAGGCCCAATAAAATAGCGGCGTAGGAAGCTAGCATCATTCCTTGAAACAGACGGATACCTGCTTCGCGACCGATGTAGTACACCAGTGTGTAGCGGTGATTTTCGATATCGGCTTCCAGATCCCGTAAGTTATTGGCTAACATGATGTCAGCAATCGTGAAAATCAATGGCAAGGATGCCAACACAATCGCACAAACGGCCCAGAGGTTCCCCACTAAGCCAAAGGTCCCGTTCGCAAAATCCAGTGCCAGATAAAACACTTTTTGATCAATAGTATTGATATAGATCGTGATGGCAAAAATCCCTAATCCCATCGTTACGCCGCTGAACACCTCGCCTAAAGGCATCCGCGATAACGGAATGGGGCCAAAGGTATAAAAGACTCCGATAAAGCAAACGACCAACCCCATCACTAGCAGCAACCAGCCAGTGACAAACGACAAGTAAAGACCAATTAACAAGGTTCCTGCCAACATCGCAAAAATCAGATTGCGAACAGTAGCTTCTGAGATGTTTTCTCGCCCGATCACATTGTGCTGGTATTTGTAGGTTTCTGATTTGGCTTTTTTGAAATCCATATAATTGTTGATGGACGTCGTCGTCAAATCAAACAGCAGCATCCCCAGAAAAAAGATTGCGGTATTCAACGGATGAAATTCATGAAAATACACCAACGAGAACAACACACCCATAATGAAGGGGAAGACACTGGCCACTTTGGTACGGATCTCCACTACTTCTAAAAACACTGAAAGAGACATCTTTCACTCCTCCTATTCTAAATCAGCACGATCACCCATCGTGTAGCCTGATTCCTCTGAAAGCTCAAAGGTATCTTTGATGCCGTCTGTAACGTACACTTTATCTTCTTTTGTGATAAAGATCGCATCGGTCCCCTTTTCGGTATGCTGTTCGATATAAGCCAAGCCTTCTTTGACCCCTTTATCAAACGCCACCGTAGTCAACCCGTCACCATCGATGGATTTGTCGGTGATCACAGTCACACTTGCTACATCGCTATCGTAAGGATAGCCAGTCTCAGAATCAAAAATATGGTGATACGTTTTGCCGTCTACTTCTAAGTAGCGTTCGTAGATCCCTGAAGTAACCACTGTTTTATTGGTTTCTTTGATACTACCGATAATCGAGCCGCGAGATTTGTTCGGGTCTTGGATTCCGACATTCCATGGCTCATCTGTGCCGCGGTTACTATGACCTAATACATAGACATTCCCGCCCAAATCGACGATCGCGGAAGTCACGCCATTGTCCTTCAACACTTTGACGACTTCGTCCGTGATATAGCCTTTAGCGATCGCCCCAAGGTCAAGGATCATGTCCTTGTCTTTTAAATAAACGGTTTGATCTTCATCGTTAAACTCGACTTGTTCATAATTGATATGTTTCAATGCTTCATCGATCTCAGATTGCTCTGGCTTGCGGGCATCATCAAAGCCGATTCGCCATAATTGGGTGATGGCACCGATGGCCATATTAAAGCCGCCATCTGATCTCACACTGTAATCGTAAGCTTCTTTTAGCAAATAATAAATATCATCCGAAACCTTCACTGGTTTGATGCCAGCTTGCGCATTGATTTCATCGATCTCTGATCCTGCTTGGTTGATGGTGATTTTATCGCCTAATTCTCTGATGCGGTCAAAGGCTGGCTTCATAGCGTCCTCTTTGCCTTCATCATAAATGCGGATTCGAGTATAAGTGCCTAATAAAAATTCTTCTTGAAAATATGGTTCTTCCCGCAGCGTCGTTGCTTCCTGATTACTGCCACAAGCTGCCAACATTGTGCCTAAAAAAACAAACATCAGAAAAAACGTTACTTTCTTTTTCATGATTTTCCTCTTTTCTATTGTCTTCAACCTTCATATAATAGCCTTTTTTTGGCAGAATGAAAAGGGGCATTCCGTGATTTCACAAGGTATTTTAGGAATCCTTAATCGATGCTTTCCATCATTAAAGCACCCATTTCTTTTAAAAAAAAGTACTCACCAGATTGCTTTTTTTTGCACGAACTTTTCCCCTCTCATGGCTGCCCACGAAAAAAAGACAGCACTCAAAGCGAATGCTGTCCTCTTAATGGAAAGAAGTTGTGATTATTCAGTAACGAAGTTATCGACTTCAATGGTTGTTTGGTCACCTTTTTCAGCGGCATTCAACAATTGTTGTGCATAGATAACAAAGCTGTGGAAGCTGTGGGTTGCACCAGAAACGACGTCCATATCTGCCACAGAACCATCTTCAGCATTGACTGCAGAAACAAAAGCTTCATTGAAGTTTGGAATGAATTCTTCTGGACCAGTGCCAGATTTTGCTTCCATGTTTTCATTGTATTCTGCATCATCTTTTTTCGACTCGCCGGCTTCGTTCAGGTAGTCGTAGTTTGATTCAGCGATTTTACCGTCAGCCACAGTCATTGAGAAGACCACGCGGTAACCGTTTGAGTAGTTCTTTTCTTCTAATGTATAGGTTCCGTCTTGCAAGTCTGCACCATTGTCGATTTCAATGGTTTCCGTGTTGCCTGCTTGCGCCGCTTGAATCAATTGTTGTGCATAGTTTTGGAAGGAATCAAAGGAATGAGTCGCGCCAGAAACTACTTCGATTGAAGAAGGGCTTTGTGCGGCAACTAATTCTTCATTGAATTTAGGAATAAATTCTTCTGGGCTGATGCCTGCTTTTTCTTTCATCGTTTCATTGTATTCAGTGTTTTCTGTTTTTGATTCGCCATCAGCATTCACGTTGTCATATTTTGATTCAACGATTTTGCCGTCTTTGACTGTGATCTCAAATGTGACACGGTAGTCGTTTTTATAGTTCTTTTCTTCTAAACGATACGTCCCATCTTGCATTGGCTCGCCCGCAACAACGGTTGCTTCCGTGCTTTCTGTTGATGCTGAATCGCTTACAGAAGTTTGTGATGTACTTTCACTAGTTGACGAAGAAGCTGTGTTATTGTCGTCTGCTCCGCAACCCCCTAACAACATTGCTGAGAATGAAAATACCGCCATACCTACAATCAATTTCTTTGCTTTCATAATTATCCACCTTTTACTTGTTTATTTTCCCCACAAAAAAGTTTGTGATACATCTAACATTGTAAAGTAAATTTACGATATGTCAACCGCTTCCTTTCCGCTTTTTTACGGAAAAAGGACTTATTTTTTGATTTTCGCAAGTTTTCACGAATTTCAGGAAATATGCGTTTTTTTCATCAGAATCGTTAGACAAATGAACCATTTGTCTATATAATAGGAACGATTGTGTAATTATTATCATAGATTATTTTTATTAAGGAGAGATTTGCAATGGCAAAGAAAAACATTGTCGTTGTCGGTGCCGGTTATGCAGGCGTTTCTGCTACGAAGTACATGGCAAAGAAATTGAAAAAAGACAATGATGTTGAGATAACATTGATCGACCGTCACTCTTATCATACGATGATGACTGAACTGCATGAAGTCGCTGGAGGACGTGTAGAACCTACCGCAATTCAATATGACTTGCAGCGCTTGTTCTCACGCAAGAAAAATGTTCGTTTAGTAACCGATACAGTAACTGGGATCGATAAAGAAAATAAAACCGTCCAAACAAAATTAGGTAGCTATTCATTTGACTACTTGATTTTAGGGATGGGTGGCGAACCGAATGACTTTGGTACACCTGGTGTTAAAGAAAATGGCTTTACTTTATGGTCATTTGACGATGCTGTCCGCATTCGCGAACACATTGAAAAAACTGTCGCAAAAGCAGCGATCGAACCAGATGCAGCATTACGCAAAGCAATGTTGACCTTTGTCGTTTGTGGTTCTGGATTTACCGGGATCGAAATGATCGGTGAACTGATCGATTGGAAAGATCGTTTAGCTTCCGATTATAAATTGGACCCAAGTGAAATCAGCTTGAAAGTCGTTGAAGCAATGCCAACAATCTTGAACATGCTTGATCGTAACGATGCAGCCAAAGCAGAACGCTACTTGAAGAAAAACAATGTTGATCTTGTCTTGAATGCACCAATCGTTGAAGTGGCACCTGACCACATCAAACTAAAAGATGGTTCAACGATCCCAACCCACACATTGATCTGGACTGCCGGTGTCAAAGGGACTAGCGATGCTGCTGATTTCGGTTTAGAAACAGCCCGTGGTTTCCGTCTAGTTGCCAATGAGTACATGGAAGCAAAAGGGTACGAAGACAAAAACATCTATATTATTGGTGACTTGGTTTACTTCGAAGAATTCCCGAATACACCAACACCACAAATCGTGCAAGCAGCTGAACAAACAGGTCACACTGCAGCAACGAACATCGTTTCAGCCATCAAAGGCGGCGAAAAACATAAATTCAAAGGAAACTACCAAGGATTTATGGTTTCGATCGGTGCCAAATGGGGCGTGGCGAACTTATTCAATAAGATTCACCTGAGCGGTTTCTTAGCGATCATTATGAAACACATCGTTAACTTGAAATACTTCTTTGATATTCGTTCTGGTTACTACATGTTCCAATACTTGATGCATGAAATCTTCCACATCAAAGATGACCGGACAGTCGCTCGTGGTCACACGTCTCGTTACGGTAACGTCTTGTGGAGTGTTCCGCTTCGTATTTTCTATGGTCTTGTCTGGTTCGTTGAAGCCTTCAAGAAAATTTTAGGTACGAATGGGGAAGTCTTCAAACCTGGTACTTGGTTCGGTGAAGGTTCTTGGTTCCAAGGCAACAGCGTATTCCCTTGGACTTGGGAATATCAAACAGTCGCTGATGCAGCAAGTGGTGCTAGTGAAGCAGCCGATGCAGCAAGTGCCGCTAGTGGCACCGGTGAAGCAGCCGATGCAGCGACACAAGCCGCACACTTTGGTTTGAGCTATGCTTACGGTGAACAACCAATGATCGTGATCGAAAAATCACCTGACTGGTTCACAAAAGTTATGCAATTTATTATGCCAAACAACGACGTTGCAATGTTCTTCCAAAAATTCATGGTCTTCTTTGAAATTGCTTTAGCTCTTGCATTGATGGCTGGTCTCTTCACTTGGTTAGTGAACGCAACGACCATCGTTTTAGTGTTGACTTTCTGTATGTCTGGTATGTTCTACTGGGTAAACATCTGGTTCATTCCAGTTGCGTTTGCCTTGATGAACGGTTCAGGACGCGCAGTCGGTTTAGATCGTTGGGTAATCCCATGGTTGCAACGTACCCTTGGAAAATGGTGGTACGGTACCCCTCGCTCCTTATATGGCAATAAATAAGCCAGCAAAATAGAATACCTGTACGACTTCATGAGACTAAGACATTCTGATTTTCAATCAGTGTCTTGGTCTCTTTCCAAGTACAGAACTTTTTCTTGATCGTCCTTGCACAGAAATCGGTGGATTATTGAGGATTCAGCTAGTAGAATCTTGTCTTCTTATGCTAGAATGAGACACATCACATGAAAGAACAGGAGTCTTTTTTGATGAAACTAAAAGAATTTATCCGCGATGCCCATTTAAAACCATGGGATGGCGTCATCATACTTGTTTTGATCCTCAGCTCTTTTTTACCGATTTTTATTTTTGGCCAGACGCAAACAGCGGACAAAGAAGCCGTCTTGCGGGTCGATGGGACAGAAATCAAACGTTTTGACTTAGTTGAAGGTCAAAAAACGTACACCTATCTTTATGAAGATGAAGACGGGGATACCAATTTACTGGAGATCGAAGGCGATCGGATCCGAATCAAGGAAGCTGATTGCGGCGACCAGATTTGTGTGCGCCGTGGCTGGGCCAGTAAAAATGGGGAAACCATCGTCTGTCTACCTCATAAATTGGTGATCGAAATCCAAGCCGCAGATGGGAGTGAGACCGACGATCTAATCTATTGATCGTTTGCTTATGAGTCGATTACAACGAATAATTTTCATCTCACTGCTGGTCGCCCAAGGGGTCGTGATTGGTTTAGTTGAAAATATGATCCCTTATCCATTTGCCTTTGCGCCTGGTGCGAAACTAGGTTTGGCAAATTTAATTACCATTATTGCATTGTTCACCATGCCGAAAAAAGACAGCTTTCTCTTGATTTGGCTAAGACTGATTTTAACGACGTTACTAGGAGGAACGGTTTCAACCTTCTTATATAGTATGAGTGGTTCCTTACTGAGCTACTTTGGGATGTCTTTGGTGAAACAGTTGGGGCCTAAGCGTGTCAGTATCATCGGCATTAGTGCGGCTGGCGGTTTCTTACACAACGTCGGACAGTTGATTACTGCCTCATGGATCGCTCAATCCTGGAGCGTGATGCTCTACTTGCCGGTCCTGTCTTTCTTTGGGATCTTGTCCGGGATCGCTATCGGGATCGCCGCCAACTACTTGCTACGTCGTGTTGAAACACTGCGCCGTTTTCAAATTGATTATGAACGCCAGACCAAAGTCAAATGGCGCTCGGATTCAGAATAAAGGAGTTAATTATGAAACTTCATTCCATGTGGCAAGAGTATCCAGCATTGCAAGCTGACTTATCTGCCTCCTTGCAATTGATGGAAAAATCATTAAAACTAAAAAACAAAGAGGTCGAACAAGCGATCCTGTCCATGATCCATTCAGGTGGAAAACTGCTGCGTCCTGCTTATCAGCTGCTCTTTTCTGCTTATGGCAGCGACAAAGATCGCGAAAAAGCCGTCGCATTGGCGGCTTCGATTGAGATGCTCCACACTGCTTCGCTGATCCACGACGATATCGTCGATCATGCGGACACCCGCCGCAAGCTGCCGACCATTCGTTCCGAATTTGGCAACGATGTCGCTGTCTATGCTGGTGATTACCTCTTCGTCTGCTGCTTCAAATTGATGGCGGATTATGCTAGCTCCATGAAAAGCTTGCAAATGAATTCCCGTAGTATGGAAAAAATCCTCGCCGGCGAATTAGGGCAAATGAGCAAACGATACGATTTGTCCGTCACCGTCGAGGATTACTTAGAAAACATTCGCGGCAAAACCGCTGAATTGTTTGCCTTAAGCTGCTTTATCGGGGCTTACGAAAGCGGCACCTCCTTGCGCTTTGCCAATCAAGCCCGTGAGATCGGCGAAGCCATTGGCCTTGCCTTTCAAATCATGGATGACGTCTTGGATTACAGTCAAGATGCGACTGCCTTAGGAAAACCAGTATTGGAAGATGTTCGGCAAGGCGTCTATTCTTTGCCGCTGTTGATGGCATTGAAAAATGACCGCCAACAACTGTTGCCACTGCTGGAAAAACAAGCTGCCATGACTGAGGCGGATACCCATGAAGTCTATCGGATCGTCCAAGAAAGCGCCGGTATTGACGAAGCCAAGAAACTCGCTGCCGACTACACGAAAAAAGCTTTGCAAGCGATCCAGAAATTGCCTGAGACCAAAGATGAAACCAAAACATATCTTTATCAGATCACTGCTCAGATCCTTGGGCGTCAGAACTGATCAAGGATAAACCCAGCAGCTGGGATCATCCTGAAATAAGCCCCCAAGGTTCGATTTCTGATCTACTTTTGGGGACTTTTTAGTTGATAGCTAGAATTTTATACGCAAAAAAAGCCTCAACGGACAACTCATCTGTCCGTTGAGGCTTTTTTTTCTTTTAACGCATCGTCACAAATTCTTCTGACCCCGTCGGATGAATGGCAACGGTTTGATCAAAGTCTGCTTTTGTAGCACCCATTTTGATGGCTACAGCGAAGCCTTGCAGCATTTCATCGACACCGATCCCGATGCCGTGCAGACCGATGATTTTTTCTTCTTCTCCTAAGCACACCAATTTCATCTCACACTTTTGGCGATACTCATTTAAAGCAAAGTACATCGGTGTAAAGCGCGAACGATACACCTTTATCTGCTCTTGGCCGTATTTTTCCAAGGCTGCTTCTTCGGATAAACCAATCGTGGCAATCGGTGGATGCGTAAAGATGACCGTCGGTACTAAATTATAATCCAAGTACGCATCGCTTTGACCGTTGAACAAGCGTTCAGACAAGCGACGACCGGCGGCGATCGCAACCGGGGTCAAATCCAATTTTCCAATGACATCGCCCACCGCAAAAATCGAGTCATCTGTGGTATTTTGATATTTGTCCACAATGATAAACCCTTTTTCATCCAATTGGACATCGGTGTTTTCTAGGCCTAACTTATCCGTATTCGGCACGCGACCACCAGCAAAAAGGACGCAATCGCCGGTCAAGGTTTCACCATTTTCAAAGTGAACGAGATACTCGTCACCTTCTTTAATGATACGAGAGGCAACGTAGCCTGCATAAGTTTCGATCCCTGATTCTTGGTACATCTCCACAAGATTATCCGCAAGCATCTTGTCAAAGGTTCGTAATGGCCGCTCTTTGCGGTACGCCCAAGCCACTTGGCTGCCCAGCTGTTGGCTGACCCCGCTGATTTCGGCTGCGATGTAGCCTGCCCCTAAGACGACCATACGCTTTGGTGCTTCTCGCAACGCAAAAAAACCATTCGAGTCAATGGCGTACTCACCACCGGGAATATTCATAGCGCTGGGTTTTCCACCGGTGGCAATCAAAATATTTGCTGCATGGTAGTTTTCCCCATTGACGGTGACCGTGTGGTTATCCACAAACTGTGCATAACCGTGGATAACTTCTACATTATTGCTATCTAAGCCTTTTTGATAGGCTGTGTGTAAAAAATCAATGTATTTTTCACGGTTATCCACAAGCTCAGTGAAATTAAATTTATCCACATGTGGATAAATGCCGTAGCTAGTTGCGTCCCGCTTGATCATTTCTAACATCTCACTGGCTTGCCACATGACTTTTTTCGGCACACAGCCGACATTGACACAGGTGCCGCCTAATTCATTGCCTTCGATCAATAATACTTTGGCGCCGTGCATTCCTGCTCGATTGGCTGAGGCGATCCCGCCGCTGCCGCCGCCAATTACTATGTAGTCGTATGTTTCCATATTTGTTGTTTCCTCCTTAAGATTGTCTATGTTCTCATCGATCCTTTTTGGCTGGATTGATTCAACAAAAAAAGCCGAGAGAAACTCTCGACCTTATTTTTTCTTCCGAATCATGTCTCCGACTTCCACCGGTTCTTTGACCGGCATCGTCAGCAGCATCATAGGATTTGGTGCACGATCGATGGATTCACCGTCTTCATTATACATGACTTCGACGGTTTGGTGAAAGTGATGGAATCCGGGACCGTAAAATTCGATTTCATCGCCGACGGAAAAGTGGTTCCGTTGCCGGATCGTAGCTGTTTTCGTTGCCGGATCATATGCCATGACTTCCCCAATAAACTTGTATTGTGGAATTTTCCGACGTGGACCAAACAACTGCTCATTTTCACTCGGGGTATCATAGTAAAAGCCTGACGCAAGCTCGCGCTGCGCAACTTTCCACAGTTCATCGATCCATTCTTGTTTGCAGACATAGTTCTCTGGATCGGCCATGTAACTGTCCACGGCTGCTTTATAAACGTTCGCCACGGTTGAAACATAGTGGATCGATTTCATGCGGCCTTCGATTTTGAAACTATCCACGCCGTTTTCAATCAGATCAGGGATATGTTCAATCATCGACATATCCACAGCACTCATAGAAAACTCTTCTTCCACTGTACCGTTCTTGGTCAAACTGTTTCGTTCCGTTGCAAAGGGCATGTCAAACAGATCATATTTCCAACGGCAAGATTGCGAACAGCCGCCGCGATTAGCGTCTCGCATCGACATATGATTGGACAAAGTACAACGGCCAGAATACGAAATACACATGGCGCCATGAATAAAGGCTTCGATCTCCACGCTGGTATTTTTGCGGATCTCAGCGACTTCCTCCATCGACACTTCCCGAGCGAGGACGACCCGTTCTAGGCCTTCTTCTCGCCAAAATTCCAACGTTTCATAGTTCGTGGCACTGGCTTGGGTGGACAAATGGATCGGTAGACCCGGCGCTTCTGTTGCGCAGATCTGGATCAAAGCTGGATCAGAAACAATCACGGCCGAAATACCGACATCTCGCAATTCCCGAAAGAACTCCCCTGCACCTTCTTGATTGCCCTCATGAGTCACCATGTTGGCTGCTACATAGACTTTTGCGTTGTGGGCTTTGGCAAAAGCTACCCCTTCCGCCATTTCTTCATAGGTAAAGTTTCCCGCGCGACTCCGTAGGCCATAGGCATTGCCGCCGATATAGACAGCGTCAGCGCCATAGTGGATCGCTGTTTTTAATTTTTCTAACGTACCAGCTGGTGCTAACACTTCTGGTCGTTTCAATGCTTGTTTAACGGTCATTTGTTCTTGCTCCTTACTTGATATCGTCAGGATCGATGGCATAAAATCCAGTGTCTAACCCACGTTCTGCCGGATGAAGTTGGGCAACTTGTTCACTGAGCACAGCAGCTTGCTCTGCTTGCCACTCCCCACTTTCTACAAGGGTCTTGGCTTGGGCAAACAGTTTAGCAATTGCCACAAAGGCTGCCCCTCGTGTATAGATTCCGTCCAACTTCCAGGTTTGAAAGCCTGTTTCGGCTAATTCCGCCAGCTGCAGCAGCAAATTAATGTCGTTATTGGCAAAAATGTGCGTACCGTGGCTATCTTCATAAATGGAATAGTGGGTTTCTTCTTTTTTCGGTTCGGATAAAAACAACCCACGATCGTGGTTCTTTTCTTCCGATTGTTGGGTATAGTTATAATAATTTTGTAAAAGCGGACGCTTCGATTGGTGAATGCAGGTCGCACCATAAACCAATACTTCCACAGGAATATTTAGTTGCGGGGCCATGATTTTCATTTCCTCGAAAGGAACTTCTCGCGCTAAAACGGCTGCCCTTGCCCCTTTTTGTCCCCAAAAATTGATTTGACGAGCGCTTGTTACTAAGGTTTCCCCTGCATAGATAAATGGCAAGGCACATTCTGGATTTTGCTTCATGCGGTAAATGATCCCAGGATCTCCGAGAGCGATTTGATCGGCTTGATTGGTCTTCAGAAATGCTAGGTATTCTGGAATCAGCTTCATTTTTTCTGGGTGCATGATGCCATTGACCGCGATCGTCACTTTCTTTCCAGCTTCGTGGGCCATGTCGATCAGTCTGATTTGCTCTTCACGAGAAAAAGAGGCCGGTAGGCGCAGCCCAAATGTCTCTTCTCCAAAAAACAATGTATCAACATAAGGGATCAGCTGCTGTGCTTGCTCGATCGATTCCACCGTGGCGATAATCTCAACCATAATACTCCTCCTTTTTTCAACTCATTCATAGTATCACACAGCAGGATTCTTTCCAAGAGGTCTCGTTACTCTTTTTTTCACGAATAGCGCTTTGATCATTAATCAACCGTTGTCATAAAGCTATTTAGAAGGATATTTTTTTGTGAATCATCAATCATAACCAGTGGAGACTTCTTGATCACTACTAGACATAACAAGACAAAAAAGCGGCGTTCCTATGGATGCCGATTGCTCGACCATAGAAACGCCACTGCCGTTATTGGCTCGACTTAAACTTGTTGCAAGACCCGTGCTTGTCCCTCTTTGACATTGAGGGTAATCGATCCTTTGGAAGCACCGATCGTCACTTTGTCACCTAAATGAATTTGTCCTGATAGGAGTGCTTCACTTAAACGGTCTTCGACTTCTTTTTGCAAGGCCCGACGAATCGGCCGTGCCCCATATTCTGGATCAAAACCAGCTTTACCGATCACATCAATGGCAGATGGCGTGATCTTCAATTGGATGTCTTGGTTGCCTAATCGTTTGATGATCGCTTTGCTCATGATCTTCACGATCTCGTGGATCTCCCCTTCACCTAAGGATTGGAAGACCACTGTTTCATCCACACGGTTCAAGAACTCTGGACGGAAGGCTTTTTTCAGCTCTTCTAAGATCCGTTTTTGCATCGCTTGGTGATCTTTCGTTAAATCAGTGACATTAAACCCAACGCTTTTTTCTTCGCGGATTTGTTGGGCACCGATATTAGAGGTCATGATCAAAATCGTGTTGCGGAAATCGACCTTCCGACCTTTGGCATCCGTCAAATGACCATCATCTAGCACTTGCAAGAGGATATTGAAGACATCGGGATGGGCTTTTTCCACCTCGTCCAATAAGATGACGGAGTATGGTTTTGAACGGATTTTTTCCGTCAATTGCCCACCTTCATCGTAGCCGACATAGCCTGGCGGTGAACCGATCAAACGGCTCGTGCTGTATTTTTCCATAAATTCGGACATATCGACACGAACCAAGGCATCTTCACTACCAAACATCGCTTCTGCTAAGGCTTTGGCAAGCTCGGTTTTCCCGACACCGGTCGGGCCTAAGAACATGAAGGAACCAATTGGACGGTTCGGATCTTTCAACCCACTGCGGGCGCGGCGGA
The DNA here is from genome assembly GCF_002140695.1 of Enterococcus sp. 4E1_DIV0656. Taxonomy (NCBI): domain Bacteria; kingdom Bacillati; phylum Bacillota; class Bacilli; order Lactobacillales; family Enterococcaceae; genus Enterococcus; species Enterococcus sp. 4E1_DIV0656. The sequence goes on from NZ_NGLF01000001.1 coordinate 924,659, forward strand.
TCGAACGAGCGACTGCCTTGACTGCTTCTTCTTGGCCAACTACCCGTTGATGCAAAATCTTTTCAAGATCCAACAAGCGTTCGCTTTCTTTTTTCTCCATCTGCTGCAAAGGTACGCCGGTCCATTGGGAAACGACCGTAGCAACATCTTCTGCAGTAACACTATCGGCATAGCCTGACGCTTCTTTGACTTCCATAAACGCCACTTCCGTCAATTGTTGGGTCAATTTCTTTTCCTTGATTCGCAGACGAGCTGCTGCTTCAAAATCTTGCTGGCGAATGGCTGCTTCTTTTTCTTCGATCAAGTTAGCGATCTCGTTTTGTAGATCTGCCAATTCCGAACTTTCATCGGTTTTGTCTAGACGCACTTTGGCTGCTGATTCATCCATCAAATCGATGGCTTTATCTGGTAATTGGCGCGAATTGATGTAACGTACGGACAATTGCACAGCGGCGTGTAACGCATCATCAGAAATTTCCACCCCATGATGTTCTTCATAACGAGGACGCAAGCCGCGCAAAATTTCTTCCGCTTCTTCTGGTGTTGGTTCGTCGACTTGCACCCGGGCAAAACGGCGTTCTAATGCAGAATCTTTTTCAATGTATTTTTGGTACTCATCTAGTGTCGTGGCACCGATGGTTTGCAATTCCCCACGGGCTAAGGCTGGTTTCAGAATATTCGAGGCATCAATCGCCCCTTCTGCTCCGCCGGCCCCAATCAGTGTATGCAATTCATCAATGAATAAGATGATTTGACCATCTTGATAGATCTCATCAATGATTTTTTTCATTCGGTCTTCAAATTCGCCCCGGTATTTCGTTCCGGCAACTAAAGCCCCCATGTCCAGCATCATCAAACGCTTGTTTTGCATGTCTTCTGGGACTTCCCCATTGATGATTTTTTGGGCTAAGCCTTCGGCGATCGCGGTTTTCCCAACACCAGGTTCCCCCACGAGAACAGGGTTGTTTTTGGTCCGACGGCTAAGGATCTGGATCAGGCGTTTGACTTCTTTGGCACGACCGACAACAGGATCCAACCGTTTTTCACGGGCTAATTTGGTCAAATCACGGGCTAAGGAATCCAAGGTTGGTGTTCCTTGCTGCGCTTTGGCTTGGGCTGGACGACGACGACCAGCACTTCCGTTCGTTTTGCTTTCATTGAAGCCCATTTTTTTCTTCAAAAGCTGACGCATTTTCGCGAGACTCAAGCCGAGATTCAGCATGATTCGTGAAGCCAAAATGTCTTCGTCTCTTAATAAGCCTAATAATAGATGTTCGGTACCAATCTGTGGTGCCCCTAAACGCTTGGCTTCATCCCCTGCATAAGCAAATGTATGTTTTGCTCGTGGTGAATACGCGAGATAGGCATTTTCTGGGTATTGACGAACGGTGCCGTACCCTGTTAAATGTTCGATTTCTTCACGAATATCGTTTTCTGTGATATTCATTTCCCGTAACGTTTTGCCGGCGATCCCGTTTTGTTCAATGACCAGTGCCAATAGAATATGTTCAGAACCTACCGCTTGGTGCTTAAAGTATTTTGCTTCTTCTTGGGCGATAGCCAAAACGGCTTTCGCGCGTTGGGTGAATAATTCATCCATCTCTTTCACTTCCTGTCTTCGTAACTTAATCGTTCTAGAATTGCATGGAGCAAATCAGCTCGTGTTCTATTTTCATAAGGAGAACGTCCTAGAACTGCTTTCGCGATGACGGTCAATAATAAGTTGCCTTCTCGCTTGGACAGGATTCCTTCCTCATAAAGTTTCTGGATTATTGCATACGCATCTTTTTCCGAGATGGTTTCATCGAATAGTTGATTCATTTCTTTTAAGTAGTGGTGGCTGTCCGTGATTTTGACTTTTTCGATCCGAATATAGCCGCCCCCGCCGCGTTTGCTTTCAACCGCATAGCCTCTTTGAACGGTGAAGCGGGTATTGATCACGTAGTTTATTTGTGAGGGCACGCAGTTGAACAAATTTGCCATTTCCGCGCGACGAATCTCAATGGTTTCACTATCTTCAAGAATTTTCTTCAAATATGCTTCAATCAAATCGGAAGTGTTGTGATGACTCAATTCATTCCCTCCCTTGACTAATTCTGACCTTCATTATACCCAATTTTTGAATCCTTGGAAAGATGTACGCTTGCACAAAAGGAAGGTCTAAAGGAAATTTTAAAGACACCTGTGTCTCACTATAAGGTTTAGAAACAAAAACAAGCAGCTGGACGGGGAACAAAAAGAAAATTCTTTGGTCCCCGTAGGCTGCTTGGTTAAAGTATTTGATTTTAGCTAGTTTCTAATCACTATCTGAGCTACTTTCACTCGTAGCGCTTGAATCAGAGGAATCATCTGAACTACTGCTTGGCGTCGATGAGGACGAATCATCTGGTTCAGGTCCTCTAGAGATCGTGACCGTTACAGTGGAGCCAACTTCGACGGAGGTTCCAGCACCTGGAGAGACACGGACAACATGTCCAGCTGGTACCGAGTCATTATAGCCGTCCTCTTCCTCAAAAGTCGAGTCCAATCCCGCTTCATTCAAGTCTGCTTCTGCATCGGCTTGGCTTTTCCCAACGATTCTTGGTACATTGACCATTTCCTGCCCACTGCTGACCGTCAAAGTGATGGTCGTTTGGGAAGTCACCACCGTTTCACCTGTTGCGGGTGCTTGGGCGATGATCGTGCCTGATGGTTGACTGCTAGATTGATAGTTCACTTCGATCTGTGATCGGTCGACACCACGAGAAGTCAATGCTGCTCGTGCATCTGCCTCTGTCATGCCATAATAGTTGTCCATTGCGAAGCTATCTGGTCCAGAGCTGACCTTAAAGGTGATTTCGTCTTCTGCTGGGGAAACTTCCCGCCCTGCTGCTGGTGATTGACTGATAATATCCCCTTCATCGACATCATCTGACGACTCTAGCTCTTCTTTGATTCTGTCTTCATCAAAGCCCAAATCGATCAACTCTTTTTTGACATCATCAAAGGAGCGACCTTCATAGTCATCAAGGGTGATTTTCTTGGTTCCGCTACTGATGTAGAGGGTCACGACGGAATTCTTTTTGACTTCATTGCCTTCTGGCGGATCGGTCTTGACGACATTGCCTGCTTCGACTTCATCGTCTTCGATTTCTTCCACCTCGTCTGCCACTTGTAAGCCAGCGGCTTCCAGTTCGGCCCGGGCGGCCGCTTCTGTCTTGCCGTTGACTTCAGGAATCGCTACATCCCCCCGACCACCGCCGAATAGGAAATAACTGCCTATGCCTAGCAGTGCGATCACCATAATGACCGGCAGCAGCAGCCAGCGTTTGCGTTTTTTCTTTTTCGGTTTCGCTGATTCTTCGGCTTGATCCGCAGCCGTTTCTGCCACGGGTTCTTCCACTGGCGGCGTTTCAACTTGGGCTGCTTCTACAGGGGTCAGCACTCTCGTTTCATCCATCAGGGCATGAGGTTCCCATCTCGGTTCATTGAGTCGATCAGGTGACAATACAGTATCAAGATCCGCTCGCATTTCATCGGCAGTTTTGTACCGATCCGCCGGTTCTTTGGCGGTCGCCTTCAATACGACGTTTTCCAGCGATTGCGGAACATTTTTGTCATAGATCCGAATCGAAGGGATCTCATCTTGGAAATGTTTCAGGGCGATCGTTACGGCTGATTCGCCATCAAAAGGTACTTTGCCGGTTAAAATTTCATAGAGAATGATCCCAATCGCATAAATATCTGATTGATTGGTCGCCATACTGCCTCGTGCTTGTTCTGGTGAAAGATAATGCACCGAGCCTAACATCGAGTTGGTTTGGGTGATCGATGTTTCTGATAGGGCGATCGCGATCCCAAAATCGGTGATTTTCACCACGCCATCTTCATTGATCAGCACATTCTGGGGCTTGAGGTCCCGGTGAATGATGCGGTGTTGATGGGCCAGCGCTACCGCTGATAAGATTTGTTGGATGATATCAACGATCTGCAAATAAGGTACTGGATAGTGCGTTTGGATATAGCGCTTGAGATCCATCCCTTTGACATATTCCATCACCAAAAACTGCATGCCGTCTTCTTCGCCGACATCATAAACGGTTACGATGTTGGGATGAACCAGCTCAGTCGCCGCCAATGCTTCTCGTTGAAAGCGCCGAATCGCACTTTGGTCGTTTTGGAAGTCAAAACGAAGCACTTTGATTGCCACTTCACGGTCTAAGATCAAGTCATGCGCCAAAAACACATTTGCCATTCCGCCGCTGCCGATATTGCCGATGATTTTGTATCGGCCGTTTATCTTCTTCCCAATTTCGATCATGGGCGCTCTCCTCCAACTTTAATCAATAATACCGTGATATTGTCGACACCGCCGCGTTCGTTGGCTTGATCGATCAATGATTGCACTGCTTCTTCCAGCACAGGGGTTTCTTGGATCGTTGCTGTGATCTCTTCATCTGAGACCATGTTGGTCAATCCGTCTGAACACAGCAGCAAATAATCCCCGTCTGCAATAAAGTGGATCGCCACATCGACTTCGACTTCGCTTGGCATGCCGATCGAGCGGGTCAAAACGTTTTTGCGAGGATGATTCAAGGCCATTTCTGCTGTGATTTGTCCTGACTTCACCAATTCATTGACCAGTGAATGGTCCTCTGTGATTTGGGTCAGCACTTGATTGCGTAAAAGATAGGCACGGCTGTCCCCGACATTGGCGATCGTAAACTGGTCGCCTAATAAGGCCACAGCAATGATCGTGGTGCCCATGCCGCTAAGTTCTTCTTGTTCTTGTCCTTTTTGGAAAATCACTTGGCTTTCTGCTTGGATTTTTTGGATCAACCATTGGGCAGTTTTTTCACTGTCTGTCAGCTCTGTCTGTTCCCAAGCGGTGCCAATCTCACTGACTGCTTGACGGCTAGCGACATCTCCGGCCCGGTGGCCCCCCATGCCATCGGCAAGCAAGGCCAATGTCACATTGGCTTTATTTACATAGGTTGCTGCAAAATCTTGGTTTGTGTTGCGACGTTTGCCGACATCTGTTTGAAAACGAATCTCCAATTTCTTTCACCTCGTTACTTTTTGCGTAGACAACTGATAAAAAAGCCATCTGTCATAAAATCTTGCGGATAGATCGTCAACATATCCTCTTGAACAGCTTCGGCTGCCAGCGGTCCTACCGCAAGAGGCATTTGCTCAAATTCAGGATGGTCAGCGAGAAACGCTGCCACGACTTGTTGATTTTCTTCCTCTAGAATCGTACATGTGCTGTAGACCATTATACCCGATTTTTTCAAGGTTGGGGCGGCACTTTCCAAAATCTCTCGCTGAATCTGCGGCAAGCGTTGGAAATCGGCCTCCGTCTTGCTGTATTTGATGTCCGGCTTACGGCGCATCAACCCTAATCCAGAACAAGGGGCATCCACTAAGATGCGATCAAATTGTTCGGGGGCAAAGGTTTGAGCCGTCTCTCGGGCATCCATCACGCGGGTTTCCACAACTGCTTCTACGCCTAAACGTTGGGCATTTTGCTGAATCAGCTTAACTTTATGGGCATGGATATCCAGTGCTGTCACTTTGCCGCCCTCTGCGGCAGACAAGAAGGCAGCGATATGGGTCGTTTTGCCTCCTGGGGCGGCGCACGCATCCAATACTTGATGGTTCCGGGCTACTTGTAAAACGGGGGCAACCAGCATCGAACTTTCATCTTGGATCGTCAGTAAGCCTTCTTTGTAGAGGGAAGAGCCCGCCATAAAGCCTTTATCAGCCACAACCCCATAAGGGGAAAGCTCACTTGGTCGTGCGTCAATGCCTTCTTCTTGTAGCCGTTCGATCGCTGCTGCTTGCGAGATGCGCTGCAGATCGATACGACCACTGGCATGATTGGGTTCAAATAGGGCATAGCCTAGCTCACTGGTTTCTTCGATCCCAATTTGTTTGACTAGTTTCTTCGTTAGCCATAAGGGCAGGCTGATTTCCGTTGCTAAACGTTCCATTGGGTCTTTAATCAATGCCAAGTCTGGCACTCCTTGTCGTTGGATCGTGCGCAGCACGCCATTGACGAATTTACCAGTCCCCGGATTGCCTTTGGCTTTCGCAATATCCACGGCTTCATGAATGATGGCATGGGCGGGTACTTTATCGAGATACAGCATCTGATACAAGGAAAGCCGCAGCAGCGTTTTGACCCACGGGTCGACTTTGCGGGCATTTTTAATAAACCGGTCCAAATAATAATCCAATAAAAGCTGACGACTGATGGTGCCGTACACCAATTCAGTCAGTAAGCGACCGTCCTTGTCATTTAAACGCCCTTGATTCATCAATTCCCGCAGCAGTAGATTGGAATAAGCACCGCCTTTTTCGATTCGCAACAACGCTTCTAGTGCCACAAAACGCACTGTATATTGTATGTCTCCAAGATTACGCTTCATAGGTACCTACCTGATCCCCTTTTTGAATCTGTTGTCCACTGCCGTTTAAGAATGCGGCAATGTCTTGTCGGCCTTTTCCAGCTGGCTGCAATTCATCGATAGCCAATACCGTGCCTTCCCCACAAGCGATCAGCAACGTTTTTTTCGTCCGTTCAATGATCGTTCCTGGCTGGGCTGTCGTCGTTTGCTCCAGCGGTGTTACTTGCCAAAGCTTCCAGCGGTTGCCGTTTTGTGTCGTAAAGGCGATCGGCCATGGCCGCATGCCTCGGACTTGGGCATCGATTTGCACCGCCGTTTTCTGCCAGTCGATGGCTTCTTGTTCACGGCTGATATTCGGCGAGAAGGTTACTTTCGCTTCTTCTTGCGGAACCGGCTGCAACTCTCCTGACAAGATTTTCGGCAGGGTTTCCAGCAGCAAGTCTTTGCCCAGCAGGCTCAACTTATCAAACATCGTCCCCACATCATCTTGTGCCGTGATCGGCAAATGAGCTTGAGCAAAAATACCGCCAGCATCCATTTTTTTGATCATTTCCATGATGGTTACACCCGTTTCTTGCTCGCCTTCCATGATGGCATAATGCACAGGTGCTCCGCCCCGGTATTTCGGTAGTAGGGACGCATGAACGTTGATAGCGCCATACTTCGGTACTTCTAGTAAAGCACTAGGTAAAAATTGGCCGAAAGCTGCCGTGATCAGCAGATCAGGTGCTAAAGCTTGAATCTGCTCCATTTCTGGTGACCCACTGATTTTTTCTGGTTGTAAAACCAACAAGCCATGCTTCAACGCCGCTTCTTTGACGGGTGTCGGAGTGATGGTTTTTTTGCGACCGACGGGACGATCCGGCTGTGTCACGACTGCTGCCACTTCATAGCCGGCTTCAAGCAAGCCTTCTAAAATTGGGACGGAAAACGCCGGGGTACCCATAAAGACGATTTTAGTCATTTTCATGTTCCTCCATATACTTTTCTAAGTCTTCTTCAGGAATGCGTTCGACGAGCTTGTCGACAAACAGCACGCCATTTAAATGATCGATCTCATGCTGCATCGCACGCGCCAAGTAACCGAATGCTTCCACTTCCATTTCTTCTCCTTCTCGATCGAAATAGCGGACAGTGATCTCGTCTGCTCGTTTGACGGTCCCAAAGGTGTGGGGAATACTCAAGCAGCCTTCCACATCAAGGGATTCACCAGAAGAAGCGATGATCTCAGGGTTGATCATTTCAAAGCGATCGTCTTCTTCGACTTCCACGATCGCCACTTGTAGGTTTTTGCCGACTTGCGGTGCGGCAATACCGATCCCGTCATGGGCGACCATCGTTTCATAAAGGTCGTCTAGTAGCTGAACGAGTTCATCGGTAATTACTTTGACGGGTTTTGCTTGCCGACGAAGACGTTCATCGGGGGTGATAATAATAGGATAACGCATATTTTCTCCTCTAAATAAAATTCAACGGCTCTTGGTCAATCGATACGTACAATCCTTTGCGCTGATCGATTTGACTTTGATCCAACAGACGGGTCAACAAAGCAGGTAGCTGCGGTTCATTTTTGTATTTAATGATCAATTGGTAGTAATAACGGTTTTTCACCCGCAAAATCGCACTTGGTGCCGGACCCAACAAAATACTGCGCGGTGACAGCTCCTGCTGCAGATCCCGCGCGATCGCAAACATCTTCTGAGCGGCGACTTGCTCTTCGGGATGGCTGCAGGTGATTTTGACGGTGAAATAATACGGTGGATAACCGCTTTGGTGCCGCATCCACATCTCTTTTTGATAGAAATCTTCGTAGTCTTGCGACTGCGCCAACTGGATGGCATAGTGCTCAGGGTTGAATGTTTGGATCACCACTTCGCCGGTTTTTTCCGCCCGACCTGCCCGACCACTGACCTGAGTCAGCAGCTGGAACGTCCGTTCACTCGAACGAAAATCTGGCAAGTTCAAGGCCGTATCGGCATTCAAGACCCCTACCAGCGTGATATCAGGAAAATCCAAGCCTTTGGCGATCATTTGAGTCCCTAACAAAATATCCGCTTTTTTCTCCCCAAACAAGGTCAAGATTTTTTCGTGGGCGCCTTTTTTGCGGGTGGTATCGACATCCATCCGTAAAACCCGCGCTTCGGGAAACAGTTCCTTCAACTCTTCTTCCACTTTTTGCGTGCCCGTTCCGTAATAACGAATCTTGTCTGCATTACAGTTGGGGCAACGATGGGGGATGTGTTCTTCATGTCCGCAATAATGACAGCGCATCGTTTTGGTATCCATATGGAGCGTCAAGGAGATGTCGCAATTTGGGCAAGGCAAAACATACCCACAATCGCGGCACATCACGAAGGAAGAGTAGCCGCGCCGATTCAGCAGCAAGACGATCTGTTCTTTCCGGGCCAAGCGGTCTGTGATTTTTTCCTGTAACGGACGAGAAAAAGTTTGATACTTTTTATTAGCAAATTCGGTACGCATATCCACGACTTCGATCTGCGGTAATTGCGCACTGGTTTTTGCCCGCTGATTCAATTTCAATAAGCGGTAGACTTCTTTTTGGGCCCGAGCACGAGATTCTAATGACGGCGTCGCACTGCCTAACACCACTGGACAGTGATGGTACTGGCTGCGCCAAATCGCTAAATCTCTCGCATGGTAACGAGGGGCTTCATCTTGCTTGTAGGAAGCTTCGTGCTCCTCATCGACGATGATGACCCCGATGTTTTTCAACGGAGCAAAAATCGCCGAGCGGGCGCCAACCACCACCTGCGCCTCCCCACGTTCGATCTTACGCCATTCATCGTATTTTTCACCTTGGGACAAGCCGCTGTGTAAAACAGCCACTGCGTCGCCGAGACGGCTTTTAAAGCGTTCGACCATTTGCGGGGTCAAAGCGATCTCCGGTACGAGCATGATCGCAGTTTTGCCTTGTTTCAGCAATTGGGCGATCGCTTGTAGATAGACTTCTGTTTTTCCACTGCCGGTGATCCCTTCCAGTAAAAAAGTCTGCGCCTCTTGGTTATCCGCACAAGCAGTGATTTGCGCTACTGCAGCTGCCTGTTCTTCATTTAATTCAAGGGGGACCGTTTTTTGAAATTGACGGTCTTTGTAAGGATCACGGTAGGCTTCAACTTCCGTAAAGGTCAGCCAGCCAGCTTCTTGCGCTTGGTTCAAAGCCGCGGTGGAAATCCCTTGTTCGGTAAAAAAGGAAACCGGCAAGCGGGCTTCCTCTGTCAAAATCTGTAAGATTTCCAGCTTGCGTTTGGCCCCTTTGCGCAGCTGTTGCTGGACGGCGGGGATTTCTGCTGGCTCGATCTTGCGTTCAATGTAACGGGTCATTTTCGCTTTGTTTTTATTTTTCACGAGATACTGCAATTCAACTACTGCGGCTTCCCGCAAAGGCTTCAACTGCGGCAGCAGCCCTGCACTTTCGGCGGCTTGCCAGCTGAGGATGCCGTCTTCGGGAAAATATTCTTTGATGGGATGATTTCCTTCGAGTAAAACGATCTGCTTTTGGTACTCGGCTTTCATCACACTAGGCAGCATCGTCTGCAAGCAAGTAATCTTAAAGGCAAAGGTCGTTTCCTTCATGTAGTCGGCTAATTGGAGAAGTTCTTCATTGACGACAGGCGACAAATCCAACAAACGAACGATTGGTTTTAAGGTCTGTTGCGGTTCGGCAACTTCTGAAAGCCCGACGACGAACCCTTGGATATGACGGTCACCTTTGCCAAATGGCACTTCGACCCGCATTCCTGTCTCAATGGCGGCTTGTAATTCTGATGGGATCAGATAAGTAAAAGGCTGATCGGTCTGCATCGTGGGAACATCCACGATCACTTCTGCTATGTACGCCATCTCTTCTCCTCCTTTTAGGTTCTATTTTACTAAATGGGCTGGGGTTTGTCTGTACCCCTTACAAAAATTTAACCATCGCCATTCAAAAGAAAAAGCCAGAACACAGGCGTGCTCTAGCTTGCTTTTGTCTATAGCTTTTGTTCGTCGCGGATACGCGCTTCTAATTCTTTTTGTTCTTGGTCTTTTTGCGCTTTGCGCTCTTCTTGTTCCATTTTCAAACGGGCCCGTTTGATTTCCGGATGCGGATCATTAACGACTAATTCCGCTTCGATTTCTTCAAGCGCTTGACCCACGCTTTTCACTGAATCAAAGTTTTCTAATGTTGCTTGCGCACCGGCATCAAGTTCATGCGCCCGTTTGCTTGCTAAGATCACTAATGAATATTTTGAGTTGACACGATCCAACAAAGAATCGATTGAAGGTTTTAACATCATATTTCTTACAGCTCCTCTAACATTTTGATATAGGTTCCGATCACTCGGTCAACGCGAAAATGTTCACTCGAAATAATTTCGCGAATTCGTTGGACTGCCTTAGGTACTTCATCATTGACAACGGCATAATCATATAAAGCCATCATTTCGATTTCTTCACGGGCGACACGCATCCGTTCATCGATCACTTCGGCAGAGTCGGTTCCTCTTCCTGTAATACGAGAGCGTAATTCTGCCAGATCAGGTGGCGTCAGAAAAATAAACACACCATCGGGAACTTTGTCTTTTACTTGTTTTGCCCCTTGCACTTCGATCTCTAAAAATACATCTTTTCCTTGATCCAGTGTTTGTTGGACATAAGATAATGGTGTGCCATAATAATTGCCGACATATTCGGCGTATTCCAGCATTTCACCGGCTTCGATCAAGGCTTCAAATTCTTCCCGCGTGCGGAAATAGTAATCGACCCCTTCCACTTCCCCCTCGCGTTTTTGACGAGTGGTCATTGAAACGGAATATTGAAAATCGTTGTCGTCACTCTCAAAAATTGCTTTGCGCACGGTCCCTTTCCCTACTCCGGAAGGTCCTGATAAAACTATAAGTAATCCTCGCTCTGACATAATGACGTCCTTTCACTGACATTTGCTTAACGTCTATTTTGCACTTTTTTTCAGCAACTTTCAAGAACTACTTTATTATAATGGGAATTTCATGAAATTGCTAGTCTACACTTCGGCTGCTTTCTTAAAAGCCCATGTTGCTTAAGGTATTGATGACCCCTGCTAATTCGTCTTTGGCAGTGATCGCTTTTTCGGTCGGATCCGTCACTTCTTGGCAATCGATACGCACGATGTACCGACGATTTAAAGAAACAGCTACGCCATCAACTAGTAGATGAAGAAAATCCGGATCGATGGCTACGCAGGCATCTTCCCACGCAGAGAAATTCTCTTTATCAGAGGGAATACTGCGCTTGATGACATTTTTTCCGCTCAGTTCGTGAAAGGTGATATCGTAATATTTCATTGGTTCATTCCTCCTACTCGATGTTTTGAACTTGTTCTCTGATTTTCTCAATGATCGTCTTCATTTGGACGACACTGTTTTTGATTTGGATCGGACTCGATTTTGAACCAATCGTATTGACTTCCCGGTTCATCTCTTGGATCAAGAAATCCAGTTCTCGACCTATTGGTGTCTCGGCTGCCAGCAGCTCCGTCATCGTCGTTAAATGGATACTTAAACGATCCAGTTCTTCGTGGATATCGCCGCGTTCCAATAAAATCGCCAACTCTGTCAGTAAACGATCGCGATCGACTTCTTCCCCTAAATAAGCAGTCAGTTTCTTTTCAAAGCGTTCTTGGTAGTCCGCCTCATAGAGGGCCACGAATTGTTTGAGTTCTGTCAGCTTTTCCTGCAGCTGTCGCTGGTTTTCTTGTAAGATCTGCAGAATGCCTTGCCCTTCCACCCAGCGGCTTTGGTCGATCGCTGCCAACGCTTGGTCTAATGCTTCCATCACGCCATCGGCTAAGGTGCTTTCTTCTGGCTCTTGATCAGAGATCGTTAGAAAAGCCTCATGGAGCAGGAATTGTTCCAGCAATGCTGCTTTTGGCAGCTCTGTCAGGTCAAAACGGGCGTTGGCTTCGGTATCGATCTCCTGCATGAAACGTTCCAGCAGGTCCCATTGGATCTCGATCTGTTTCGTATTTGCGGTTTTTTCTTTTAACGTCACATACAATTCGATTCGCCCCCGCTGGAGGGTCTGCTTGATCGACTGCCGTAAAGCACCTTCTAGAGGATTCAATTGTTTGGGCATTCGCAGCTGCAGGTCCAAAAAGCGCTGATTGACACTTTTGATCTCAATTTCGATCTGCACATCTGGCGTTTCTGCACTGCCTTTGCCAAAACCAGTCATACTTTTCATTTGATCACTCCTCACCGTTTTGCTTTCTTACATGGAAAGCAGGGCTTTTTTAAGTTCTGCAAATTCTTCATTGGATAAGGTCACGCCTTTGCCCATCTTCTCGTGCTCTGGGCCCCAATCTCTCAGATCAAATTTTGGCGGACGCCCATTCCAGCTCACCAAATTCAATTCTTTGCGCCAGCCTCTTTGATTTTCCGAAAGCACGGCGATCTCTTCAACGATTTCATACGAAAATTTATCCATTTTCTGCTCCTTTCAAAAGATAGTGACTATACGCTGCCATCAAAACAGTCAGCGGGTAACGCCGACGAATCTGCTGAAGGGCGGGCAGATTCAATTGCTGCGTCCGATAAAAAAAGAAAAAGCGGTTTTGCTCGGACAAGACAAAAAAACGGTCGCGATAATAGCTCAGCCACTCGGTGATCGACCAGGCATCGGCTTCTTCCACTGCCTTTAGCGCAATTTTTTCAGCTAAAGCCGTTAGCATCGTTTCCTGCTCATAAATCACCGTAGGCGCTAGATACAATACTTTCGCGGTACACTCTATCAGTATACGCCCCCACTGCTCAAATGGCACATCCTGTTGATAGAATTTACGCATTTTTTTCCAAAATTCTTTTTTCTTTAGTTCCTGATAAAGCAACGGGTCTGTCTGGCGTAGCTCTTTCAAAAAGCCCCGCCATAACGGCTGAAAATCAACCGTCTTTTCAAAGGTATACCAATGGCCTTGGTATTTGCCGAACACTTTCAAGGTTTCCAAATAGCCCAAGGTCATATTATCCAGCGAACGCTGGGCATCAAAAACCAAAAAGCTGCCTAAGGACCAAGGAGACCCTAACGAAAGTTGCGCAGTTTCTTCCGTCAAAACCGTCCTTTTATTGATGCCGGGTCCTTGGACATCCACGGTGATACATTCCGTTGCCCCCTGCTGTAGAGCGACATCGATGGGCAGGTTGTTGCGATAGCCGCCATCGATGTAATAGGCGTCATTAATTTTTTGCGCCTGCATCGCTGGATAAAATGAGGCGGATGCCAATAACCAATGCAGGTTTTCTTCTACTGCTGATGGATCAAAGGCATAAACCGTCTCCTTGAAATCTGGCAGACGAGTCGTACAGATTAGCAAATGACAAGCAGTTTGGCTGAATTTTTCTTGATCAAAGGTCTTTTGCAAAAGCTTTGCCAAGGGTTCGGTACTGGCGCCGTTGCTTTTGACCGCTTCACGGACCAGCGAGTTGGCTTGATTCATCAAATCCCGCAGTGTTTGGGCTCGTACCGAAGCAAGCGGATAGTGCAATACTTGCTCGCTGGAGATATTTGCCCATAAATCGACGGCCGCTTCCACATCGTTCATTAAAATCAAGGCACCATTCAAGGCACCGACGGAAGTTCCCGTGATCCATTCAAAGGTGATGCCCCGTTCTTGCAGCGCTTGCCAAACCCCGATTTGATACGCCCCATGAGCACCGCCACCGCCTAAAACCAGCGCCGTCTGATAAGATAGCGCTCTTTGATACCCTTGAGGGACCACCTGATACCCTTGCTGGATAAACCACTCAGCCAAGGGGGGCCGATGAGGAAGCTGCCACAAGACGGCTGCTACAAAGCGACTGCGGGCGAAGCTTTCTGTCACGGCCAGCAGTTGTTTCCAAGTAAACTCGGCGGCCGCTTCCACCAGCAGATTGGTGATAGTCAGTGTCTTTTGGTCAAAATCAAACTGCCCGGCAAGGTAAAAGCGGCCATAACGGCTGTCGATCTGCCAGCCCTGCTGCGCCATGTCGGCAAGAAATGTTCGTCGCGCTTTTGAGTGCGACTCAAAAAAGGAAAAGACCAGTCGGCTTTCTTGAAACCCTGCCCTTTGTGCAAGAAAATCGATCGAAGTCAGTTTTTTCACTTTCATCAAGACGCCTCCTTATGCAAAAAAGAATAGACGAATGACACGCCAGCTGCCGTACCACTCGAGCTATTCTTTGATTAAAATGTTCGTTGTGCCATGTTGAATGCTGCCAACATCTCATCCGTTGCTTCGTCGACAGGCGTTACAGATTCCAGATCACCTTGGATCACACGACGGGTGACACCGCCCATTTCCCCACAGGTGATCAGCGTGATCATTTTGCGGCCTTCTACTTCGTCAAGCAAATAAACATCGGTCGGGTCGACCCGCACAGAAGAAGTCGCAGTATACGTGTAAATATTTTCCAGATCGGTCACATAGATAGCCGCCCCGATCGCGACATCATCCAATGGTGTAAACAGGAGCTCTGGCGATTGAGCGCGATGGCTAGCTAACGCGTAATTGCCTTCCCCCATTTTTTGGGTGGGACTTAACGTACCAGCACCATACAGCAAGGCCTCGTTGGCCAAGCCTTTAAAAATCGGCAGATTGATCCCAACACTGGGAACCGCCACGCCGCCGATCACTGGCAAAGCTTTGTTGCTCAGCTGCGCCCGTAAGACTGCTTCTGAACTTGCCGGCTCCACGGCATCAAAATCAAAGGTCGCTTCCGCTTCCATATTTTTTTCGACCTCACTACGATCAATGGTGCCGACTGCGTATGCTTCACCTGTTTGTTTAATAAAATAATTTTTGATTTGATTATTAAAAATCAATGCTAAACCAATCAATAACAGCACAAGCAAAAAGAGATTGCTCAGCCAATTCGAAAGTCTGCTTTTCTTTTTTCTCATAGGTTCTCGTCTCCATTAGTTTCTTCTTTTATCATACCAAAATCCTCATAAAGACGCCAATTTTGGCCAGTTTTTTTACGAAAAGACAAGATTTGCCTTTTTTTGTCGAAAAAGGGAACTTAAAAATTGTTTTTTCTGTTATTTTGTAATATAACTTTAAACGAAAAGATACAAGCAATTTTCAGCGCTTTGTTGTAGAATGAACTTAGTATATAGGAGGGATCGATCGGCATGTCTAACACGATTTACGTACATATTGATACAACCAGCAATGCCGTCTTGACCCGCGGGCTTGCCCCCCAAGATTTTAACAAGAGCATCGTCCATCAGCCCAAGAATTTGCTCTTGCTTGATCCTTCCAGTGATTTCGGCGAATTCGACGGTCATACGGGCTTAAAAGTGATACGCGGAATGGAAGATGTCCAACTGTTTTTTCAGCAAATCAACAAAGGTCGCATTGCCGAAGAAATGAAGTGGATCGATTTTAATGATTACGAGATGGTCAAAGAATTGACGCCTTTAGAGATCTCCGAATTGTTATATTTTGGCCACATGAAGACACACCTCCACTCCCCTTTCTTTTACAAACTGCAAAATAACTTTGTTTTCTTTGACTTAAAAGATGCACGTTCCCGCGTTTATTATCGCTACTTAGATGAATATTACCGAATCTTGGCGGATCGGATCACCCGCATCGTCTTAGAAAAAATCAATGATCGCCTCTCCTTTTTTAAAAAAGCAACACCGGTGGAAAAACTCGATTTTAATTTGCTGAAAGAGTTGCGGGGAATCATGCAAGAAGGCATCGTCTTCTGTCTGACACAAGAACAACTGATCGATAAAACTTATACGATTCCGATCTATCTGTCAGAAGATGCTGGCTTGAAAAGCACATTGGTCAATCAAAAAGAGTTAGATCAAATTGCAGTTTTGCGCTACTCAGCCAGCAAAAAAAACTGGTCGTTGGAAATTGATCAAGAAGATTTGGCTTTTGGCTTTTTCGACAAAAAAATGTCTTGATGCTTCTCTTTTTCAAAGAGCATCAAGACATTTTTTATGATTTCATTTCTAAAACTACGCTTTCGGCACAAATAATTTCGGGGCTGCCTTAACTAAGAGACCTAATACAACGCCCACATAAACGATATTGATGATGACCGATGTTCCATTGAAGATCAAGGAATACAGATACGGGCTTTGTCCTTCTGGTGCGTACATTCCCCAGACAAAAACCCCTGCCCAATAATGCCAAAACCAACGGCTAATCACCGCCACGATGCCCCCTAAGACGACATACCACGTAACGGTTTTGCTGTTTTGACGGATCGCTTGCTGGATTTTATTAGCAAACAAGCCGCCCATCCCGCCAAAAGCAAAGGCAAAGGGATATTCAAAGATGATCTGTGGAACGGTGATAAAGTTACGCATGGCGCTACCAATCAAAATATTCAGCAAGCCCCACATAAATCCCGCCGTCATTCCCGGCAGCACCCCGCGACGATACGAATACAAGACCAAGGGCACGAGCCCTAGAGACAAGTCGATACTGGAATTGGCTGTCTGGATCGGGATATACGACAAGACGACCCCGATAGCAGCAATCATCGTTCCTTCCGTCCACACTTGCAGCGACATTTTTCGTTTCAAAAAAAACTCCTCCTTTAGAATCATCACAATTCACAAAGGAGAAGTGTTAGACACTTCAACTCGTCACAATTCCTACGTTCGCATGATCGAAACAGGTACGAAGGGTTTAGAGTACTCTCATTCTCAGCCTTTGCAGACTCCCCTTTGTGATTAGATTCTATTTTATTTTGTGCTTGCGTTTCGCAAGTCACTTTCAAGAATACCATAAATTGGTGAAAAGAAACATGACTGCGATCGTTTTTTCTAAAAACATCCTGAAACTCCTCAGAAAAAAACAACCAATGAGCGGTTAAAGACCGACCATTGGCTGTTGTTCTCATGCTTATGAGGCACGATTAAATTGATAATTTTGATTCAAACAGTGGACTTACTGGTTTGTTCTCATGGATTCGTTTGATCGCTTCGCCCATCAAGGCACCAACACTGATCTCATCGATTTTTTTCGACTTACGGTCTTCTGGCAAGTAAATCGAATCTGTCACAACTAGATGCTCAATGGCCGAATCTTCGATTCGTTCCAAGGCAGGTCCTGACAAGACAGGGTGAGTACATGAGGCGTAAACACTTTTGGCACCTGCTTGTTTCAACGCATTCGCAGCCAATGTGATGGTACCAGCAGTATCGATCATATCGTCGATCAAGACACAAGTTTTGCCTTCAACATGACCAATGATATTCATGACTTCCGCTACGTTGGCTTTCGGACGACGTTTGTCGATGATCGCGATTGGTGACTTAAGAAACTCAGCTAATTTGCGGGCACGAGTCACGCCACCGTGGTCTGGTGAAACGACTACGACGTCATCGCCTTGAATGCCTCTTTCCAAGAAGTAGTTGGCGATCAATGGTGCACCCATCAAGTGGTCAACTGGGATATCAAAGAACCCTTGAATCTGTGAAGCATGCAAATCCAGTGTAACCATACGGTTCGCACCGGCTTTTTCGATCATGTTTGCTACAAGTTTTGCGGTGATTGGTTCTCTTGATCGCGCTTTGCGGTCTTGTCTTGCATAACCATAATAAGGCATTACTACATTGATCGTCTTCGCACTGGCGCGCTTCAAAGCATCGATCATGATCAGCAATTCCATTAGGTTATCGTTTACAGGGCTGCTGGTTGATTGAATCACGTAGACGTGGGCACCACGAATACTTTCTTCAATATTCACTTGGATTTCACCATCGCTAAATTGTTTGACTGAACACTTACCTAATTCAACACCTACTGCAGCTGCGATTTTTTCCGCCAAAGGACGATTTGAGTTCAGAGAAAAAATCTTCAATCTTGGATCAAAATAATGATTTGACATGAGAACCTCCACTTTCTTTGCGTTCATCTAGAAAAAAATGACTCCTTTTTACTAGAATCTTCTTCCTAATAAATAGTAGTCATTTTTCCTTAAGAAATCAAGTCATTTCGCTATTTCTAATTTAGATAAGGTAACTTTTTCGCGTAATCCGCTTTATTTTCCTGACGGGCGCGGGCAATCGCCATACTGTGTTTAGGAACATCTTTGGTGATCGTTGAGCCAGCAGCGATCATCGTTTCCTCTTCGATGGTCAAGGGTGCAACCAGATTAGACCCGGAGCCGATAAAGCAATTGTCCCCGACAGTCGTTTTAAATTTGCTCTTGCCGTCATAATTAACAAAGACTACACCGCAGCCGACGTTGATGTTTTTGCCTAAGGTTGCATCACCGACATAGGACAAGTGTCCGACTTTGGTGCCTTCACCAATCGTCGCATTTTTGATTTCCACAAAGTTACCGATATGGGCATGGGCCAAAATTTCCGCATTGGGGCGAAGGTGGGCATTGGGACCGACATCGGCGCCATCATGAATGATGCTCTCCTCGATCGTCGATGCCTTGATCGTCACTTGGTTGCCGATCTTGCTGTCTTCAATTTCAGAAGCTGCCGTAATGACACAGTCTTCTCCGATCGTCGTCTGCCCTTTGATGATCACACCGGCTTCGATCAAGGTATCTGAACCAATCACAACGCCTTCGTCGATATAAGTCGTCGCCGGGTCGATCAAGGTCACGCCGTTTTGCATGTGTTGACGGTTGATCCGCTGGCGCATCAAGCGATTGGCTTCGGCTAAGGCGATGCGGTCGTTGACTCCTAAAGATTCATGGAAATCTTCGGTTTGATAAGCAGCGATGATTTTGCCGTCTTCCTTTAAGATCTCGATAATATCAGTCAAGTAGTACTCCCCTTGAGCATTGTCCGTATCTAATTTTGCCAAGGCGTCAAATAACAATTCATTGTCAAAGCAATACGTGCCTGTATTGATTTCTTGGATCAGTGCTTCTTCGGTCGACGCATCTTTTTGCTCGACGATTTTTTCCACGATGCCGACATGATCCCGTACGATCCGGCCATAGCCCGTTGGGTCTGCCGCTTGTGCCGTCAAGATCGTTGCCGATGCATTTTTCCCTTGATGGTAATCGAACAAGTTATTCAAGGTTTCCGTCGTCAATAACGGCGTATCCCCACTAATTACTAAGGTCGTGCCTTTTTTGCCCTTTAAAAATGATTCGGCTTGAACGACAGCGTGACCGGTACCTAATTGTTCGGCTTGTAAGGCGTAATTGGTGCGATCCCCCAGTTGCTCCTTGACCATTTCCGCCCCGTGACCAACGATCGTCACGATCTCTTCAGGATTTGTTTCCACCACTCGGTTCATGATGTGCTCCACCATTGGCTTACCGCAAACCGGATGTAACACTTTATATAACTTCGATTTCATGCGCGTGCCTTTTCCAGCCGCTAAAATTATTGCAAAACGTGCGTCCACGTATTCCACTCCTATCAATCTGAACGATTTTTGTTCATTGAATTTCCTATAAACAGTTTAGCCCAAGTACTTGTAAATTTCAACGATTTAAGGAATCCCCACCTAGACCAATCAAAAAAAGACTGGCAGCCGCCGTTCGAAAAACAGCTGCTTGCGCCAGTCTAAGAGCCACAAAAATCAGGCTTTTTTCTCAAAATAATTTCCCGGTACTACCGAGATCGTTTTGGTCTGGGTATCGACATCTTCAACATACAGCAGAGAGCTGTAATCGCTGATGGCCCGCTTGCCTTTGAATTTCGTTTCGGCAAAAACCGTAATACCGACTAATTCGGCCTCAAATTCTTCAATCAAGCTCTTCATTCCATTGACCGTGCCGCCGCCTTTCATAAAGTCATCGACCACCAATACTCTAGAGCCGCGCTTTAAGCTGCGTTTGGATAATTCCATTTTTTCGATCCGCTCTGAAGAACCAGAGACATAATTGACACTCACGGTCGAGCCTTCAGTGATCTTGGAATCACGACGCACGATCACGAAGGGAACATTCAAGTAGTAAGAGACTGCTTGAGCGATCGGAACTCCTTTAGTAGCAACGGTCATCACCGCATCGATTTGTTCGCCTAAATATTTGGAAGCGATGATGCGGCCGACTTGGCGCAGCAATTCCGGTTCGCCCAATAAGTCAGATAGATAGACATAGCCGCCAGGCAACAAACGGTCTTGCTCAGACAAGCGTTTTGCCAGCCCTTCAACGTACGCATATGCTTCTTCTTCAGAAATTTCAGGCACAAAAAAAACACCGCCAGCAGCGCCTGGCACGGTATCAAGAATGCCTGTTCCTCGTTCTTTAAAGGTCTTTTTGATAATAGATAAATCTTCGCTAATCGATGATTTTGCAGAGGCATATCGTTTAGAAAAGAAGGACAATGAAATCAATTCATGGGGATGATTCAACAAGTAATGTGTCATATCGATCAGTCGTTCACTTCGACGTATTTTCACACCGGACAACTCCTTTAGTTTATTCGCCTTATTATAAGGCTTTTTCGGGATAAATGCGAGCATTATCTGAAATATTGCTTATATCGTTCGGTTTTGATTAGAGTTTAAAAAAAAGAAACGAAAATTCTTCGTTTCTTTTTCATAAAGCCCTTTATTTGAGGCGTTGTTTTCGTTGCACGAGGATCACGATGCGTTTGATCAAATTGATTACTAAGAAAAGAGCGATAAAAACCAGCGTAATCGTCGCTCCCGGTGGTGTGTCCAAATAAAAGGAACTGGTCAAACCAGACATCATCCCAATCATGCCGATCACGACACTGATCAAAATCACCGCGTTGAAGCTTTTGCCTAAACGCATACTGATGGCAGCTGGTAAAACCATGATCGCAGAGATCAGCAATGCACCCGCAATCGGGATCATCATGGCGATTGCCACCCCCGTCAAGACATTAAAGAGCATCGACATCACTCGCACAGGCAAGCCATCGACATGAGCGGTATCTTCATCAAAGGTCAAAATGTACATGGGCCGTTTGAATAAGAAAAATAAAGCAAAAACGACTAAAAACAAAAAGCCTAAGATCCAAACTTGCTCTTGTGTGATCGTAACGATCGACCCAAACAAATACGATTGGATACTCGTTGCGGAGTTTCCACCGCTAAGGTTCATCAAGACGAGGGCTAACGCTAAACCGCCGGACATCAAAATGGCGATCGAAATCTCTGAATAACTGCGGTACAGTGTTCGCAAGTATTCCAAAATGATTGCGGCAATGACTACGATCAATAGCGTCGTCAAACTCGGATTTAGATTTAGAAAGAAGCCTAGTGCCACCCCTGCTAAAGAGACATGGGACAGCGTATCAGCCATCAATGACTGTCGTCGAATCACCAGAAAGACCCCTAGCATTGGTGCGATACCAGCAATAAAAATCGCCGCAAGAAAAGCTCTTCTCATGAATTCATATGAAAGCAGCGCCATGGTGAATCCTCCTTCCGCACTAAACGGATCTGACGGTCCGCATATTCTTTGATATCTTCGTGATCATGAGTGATCATCAAAATCGACTTGCCGTGGTCATGAGCATTGTGCCGCAGCAGTTCATAAAACAGATTGCGGGATTGTTCATCCATCCCCGTAGTCGGTTCATCTAAAATAAATAAATCAGGATCCGTGGCAAAGACCCGTGCCAAGCTGATCCGCTGTTTTTGGCCACCGGACAACTCACCGATCCGTTTATGACGCACGTCCCACATCCCGACGGCATCTAATGCACGGCGGACATGTTCATGGTCTCGTTTCGTCAGTCGCTTGAACCAACGATCTCTTGGGTAGCGGCCTGATTGGACCAATTCCAAAACGGTGCTGGGGAACCCGACGTTAAAGGAAGCAATCTGCTGAGGAATGTAGCCGATGCTTAATTTTTCACCAGCTGCATTCTTGGTCGCCAAGGTGACTGCACCTTTAGAAGGTTTCAACAAACCAAGGGTTGCTTTGATCAAAGTAGATTTTGCCGCCCCATTTTCGCCGGTCAAAATCACGAATTCGCCGTCTTCAACAAAGTAAGAAATGTCTTCCAAGACGGGCTCATCATCATAATAAAAGGTCAAATCTTTTACATCGATATAACGCACGCAGGCGCCTCCTTAGTGAATACTTTTTTGTAATGCTGCCAAATTGTCTTCCATTACAGACAGGTATGTTTCGCCGTTATCCATCTGCTCTTGCGTCAAGCTTTCTAATGGATTCAAGACCGCTAACTCCACGCCCGTTTCAGAGGCTAAGGTCTCAGCCACCTTCGATGAGGCATTTTCTTCAAAATAGATAACTTTGACTTGTTTTTCTTCCACATATTCTTTCAGCTCAGCCAACCGACTTGGCGTTGGTTCTTGATCGGGTGAAATGCCCGAAATCGATTCTTCGACTAAATCATACTGCCGTGCCAAATAGCCAAAGGCTGCGTGCTGCGTAACGAAGGTTCGTTGGGTCGCATCCTTTAATGCCGCTTGGTAGGCTTCATCTAAAGCAGAAAGCTTTTCGATATAGGCAGCCGCATTTTCCGTAAAGGTTGCCTTTTGCTCAGGAAACTTCGCAATCAGGTCATCGCGGATCGTTTCTACTTCTTGGATCGCTAAGACTGGGTCAGTCCAAACATGAGGGTCATACGTATGATCATGGCCTTCATGGCTGTCTTCGTCCTCGTGACCATGCTCTTCCTCTGTGCCTTCCACCAACTGAATGTTTTTGGCCGCTTCAATCACTGCTGTTTGCTCAGGATCGACGGAATCCGTCAAACTAGCAACCCAAGTTTCTAGCTCAGGACTATTGTAGACAAAGGCATCTGCATCCATAATTTTGGTCATATCTTTGGCACTTGGCTCATAGTCATGAGGTTCTGTTCCTGCAGGGATCAGCAAGGAGACATCCGCTGCCTCACCTGCGACTTCTTTCGTAAATTCGTACATTGGGTAAAAGGTCGTGACGATCGACAGCTTTTCTGCGTCACTCGATTGACTTGTCGCTTCTTGCTGCCCACAAGCGCCAAGAAGCACGCCCCCTAAAAGGAGTGCTGCAGTAAGTAAGATTTTTTTCATCGGGATTTCCCCTTCCATTTGCTGGCTCATCTTTTTATTTTAAAACGGAACAACTCCGTTTTGTTAGCAAAAGTTACTCTATCAAATGATTTCCGGTTCGTCAAGACAAATCGTACGTTTTACGATTTAAAACTTTTATTTCGAGATAAATCGGAAAACATAGGAGAAAACGTTCATTTGAAGCGGATTCTTCTCTCGGGAACATCGTCTTATTTTACACCGTTGGCCATGCGATTCCTTTGTGATAAATTGAAAAATTAGAGAGTAAGTAGGATAATAAGCTAAAAGCACTTGGAGGAAACGAAGATGAACGAATTTGTAACTGTGCCGCCAACTGTAAACAACAGCGAACTGCTGAATCGAATCGATTTACCAGAAGATCCTGCATCGCAGCAAACCGAAGAAATCCGCAAAACGATCGACAAACCATTGTATGAAGAAGACAAAAAGAAAAAATCCGCAAAGAAGCAGCACCAAAAAGAATAGCCTTTGCTTTAGGTAAAGAATCAGACCCCGACGTCTTTTTTTCGTCGGGGACTTTTGTGTAGGGCAGCTTCTAGATGCTTCCTCCCTACCTCAGCTGCCTTATTCTTTACTATTGAACTGGATTTTATAGAAGGAATGCAAAAAAACACAGGCGAATCCAGCCTGTGTCCTTGACTCATTCATTTCAATGTACGTACAAGATAAACCTCGTCGCAGAACCCTTTTAAGGCATTGTAGACCCGCTGTGCCCGTGAATATTTTTGACAAAGAGCAAAAACAGTCGGTCCGCTGCCGGTCATCAAGGCAACATCGGCACCATATTTCATCATGCGATCTTTGATCTGTTGGACGATCGGATACTTCGGGATCGTGATGGCTTCTAGGCTATTGCCCATGGCAGCGATCATAGCCGAGTAGTCTTCGGCTAAGACGGCGGCAGACAATGCTGCGATATCTGGATGGTGCAGTTGGTCTAGCTCGACTTCTTGAAAGATTTTCCCCGTTGAAACACTCAGACGAGGTTTGACTAAGATGACCCAACATTGCGGCATCGGCCGCAGCGGCGTCACCAGCTCCCCTTTTCCTGCAATATGAGCAGTGGTCCCATACAGACAATAGGGAACATCAGTACCAACTTCCATACCAATATCGATCAGCTCTGCCATGGAAAGATCCAAGTCCCAAAGGCGAACCATCCCCCGCAACGCTGCCGCACAATCCGTACTGCCACCCCCTAACCCAGCTGCCACCGGGATATTCTTGGTGATGCGAATGCGGATGCCTTTTTTGATACTATAGCGTTTTTTTAAAATACTGGCGGCCTGATAGACATTATTGCGTTTATCAATTGGTAAAAAAGCTTTGTTGGTTTCTACAATGATCTTATCTTCTGCTATCTCTTCCATTATCAGACGGTCGGCTAGATCAACACTAGACATCACCATTTCCAACTCATGGTAGCCGTCTGTTCTTTTCTCTAACACATCGAGACCGAGGTTGATCTTAGCTGGCGCTTTTTCAATAATCTCCATCTTCATTCATCCAATCATCTGATAGTTATTTAGTTCTATCATAGCAGATTCTTATAAGATAGTTGAGTGATTTCTCTTGTTTTTATGATTGTTGCCATTTTGGTTGCCCTTTGGCTTGGTTCCTCGTAAAATAGAGGTACCAACTCAATGGATAAAAGAAAGCGGGGGAACCACATGGCAAATTTGATTCCAAGAGATTTAGCAGGCGGCGAAGAACTATTAGGCAAATTAATGAACAGTTTTTGGCAAGAACGACAAATGAACACGGACATTAAAGAATACGAAGACAAGTATCTCGTTCAAGCAGATTTACCCGGCATCAAGAAAGAAAACATCCGCGTCAGTTACGTCAACAATACCTTGACGATTTCAGCGGCTCAAACGGAGACCACTGAAACCGAGGATGATTTCGGACATTATTTGCGCAAAGAACGCTCCAGCAGTGCCTATCAACGGACCTTCACCATCACAGACATTGATGACGAGTCCATCAAAGCAGTGTTTGAAGACGGCGTTTTGACCCTGACTTTACCGAAAGCTAGCTACAAAGACGCACCTGCAAAAAACATTCCGATCGAATAACCGAGATACCAAAAAGGCAGTCCCTTCAGAGAACGCTCTGGGGGAACTGCCTTTTCTTATTTGCGTGCTTGTCGTCGATATGCCTGTCTTGAGGTCTGTGGTTCTTCTTCGGAGACCTCTTTTTTGACGTACAATTTCAAACTGTAGGGTTCATGGTATTTGACATCATTTTTGACAAAATCACCGCCAGTGATAAATAAGCCCACTGGCTCTAAAGGTTGCTTGCCGGTCCATTGAATCGTGCCGACTTTCGTCATCTCCGTGTAGCTGGTCCCGATCTGCAATACGTACTCGTTTTTCCCTTGCTGTTTGACAAAATAGTAAGGGTACAAGGTATTTTTCGGGATCGTAAAGCCGTTGGATGACGGTTTGATCGCCAATTCTTCTTGAGCGATCAAGGTCTGCAAATGATTCGCCAATACCAGCTGATAGTCTTCTTCAAAATCGATCACCGCTTTTTCAGTCGTCAAACGATCAATGTCGGTGGTGCTGATAGTTTCCCCTTCAATATTGAAGACTTCATCCGGCAAGACTTTGACAAAGGTCTGAGTGACATCGAACTTCATATTTTTATTCAAGAAATAATAGAAGATATTCAGTACCCAAAAATAGACTAAGACCAAAAAGCCGATCGTATAAAGGATCGCTTGAAAATAGTTTTGGTTCGCAAACATTCCATAGACGATCCGCAAAATATACGCCGTTGGAATGATACTGAGGATGGTATAGGCGCGATTCAAGTATTTGGGACTGATGTCAAGATAGCCCAAAAATTTGTGGATGCCGTTGATTAAATCTAAAATAAGCGTCATTTTCTCACCTACTCATTTCCTTGATTCTCATCCATGATCCCTTGTGGATCTGGCGTGGTTTCTTCACTTGAAGAAGGCGTTTCTTGATTGTTTTCCGGTGTCGCCGGTGAAACACTCTCATCGCTTGATGGTGTCGTTTCTGTCGGCACCGAAGAAGACGGGGTCGTTTCTGGTGTTACTACTTCACTGCTGGATGACGGTGTGTTCTGCTGGTCATCGTTCGTCGGTTGTGAGTCCGTGCTAGCAGGTGTTTGATTTTGACTGTCTTCCGTTATCGAAGACGGTGTGCTTTCACTTGGTGCTTGTTCGGTCGTTTCTGTCGTTTCCGTCGCACGACTTGGTTGGCGGTAACTGCCTGAATTCACCACGCCGGTGGCAGTGGCAATGATCGTTGATATCGTTAAAAGTGCAATTGGTTTTAAAATAGGCGGGACTTTTCGCATGATTCTCATCCTTTTCTTACCCGATTCTGCCCATCGGCAGTCTCGGTTCCTTCAGCCTCTTCTTACCTTTATAATCGTTTCTGACAAAAGGGTCAAGATTCCCGAGGCTTCTGTCGCAGGATTTAAAAAAAACTAAACATGTAACTGTTTTCACAAAAAATAACGACGACAGTTGCCGCCGCTACACAAGGTATTCATAAAACTTTTCAAAGGTCAGGTGCAACGTGCCATGGTAATCCCGTAAAAGGGCGGGCAATGCGATTACTTCTTCATGTTGGATCGGGGCATCGATTTGAATCACCGCTTGCTCATCATCCAGATAGTAGGAACTAAACAGCTCATCATCGGTGATTTCTTCTAATTGATTGGTCAGCTCTTCATAAAACTTTTCTACGATCGGTTCTGCCAACTCATCAAAGACCGGCTGCAAGGCTGCCTCTACAGCTGGAAAAGGCTGTGCGAGTAATTGCTGTCCGCTGAGGGAACGCCGGGTATTCTCATAGGTCAAATAAAGCAGGTCGAAATAATCCTCTTCTTCCCCGATCGCTTCTAGCGTCAAAAGGGCTTTTTCTACCAATGAAACCAAGGACGAGGATACCTCTTGATGCATCACCGCATCGACTTTTTCAAATAGTTGCTGTTTCTCGATGACAAATGTTTCTTCCATAAAAGTGAATTCCGCTTTTTCAAAGCAAAGGGGGGTATCAGAGATAAATAGTTGGATCGTTGCCATGGCGTTGCCTTCTTTCTTTTTCAAGCTGCAGACAAACAGATGATTTGTCAACAGCGAAAATCTTCGTTAGCATAAATAATAGCAGGTGAACAAATTGTTCATCAAGTAATAAGGAGGAGATCGAATGAGTAAAGTTGCTGTTATTGTCACTGATCTAGTTGAAGATGTTGAATTGACGTCACCAAAAGAAGCACTGGAAGCGGCCGGACATGAAGTAGTCGTTATTAGTAATGAAGGCGCCGAGACCGTAAAAGGCAAACAAGGTGGAACGTTTCCCGTTGATGCGGCCATCGATACGATCGATCCCGCCAGTTTTGATGCTTTGTTGATCCCAGGCGGTTTCTCCCCTGACCAATTACGGACCGATGAGCGCTATGTGTCATTGACGAAAGACTTTTTGACATCTGATCGTCCCGTCTTTGCCATTTGCCACGGCCCACAACTGTTTATCCAAACAGGACTGACGAAAGATTTGACCTTGACGGCTTATGATTCTGTGCGACCAGATTTAGCCTACGCAGGTGCCACTGTCAAAGATGAGCCCGTCGTGATCGACGAAACCTATCGGTTGATCACCAGCCGAAACCCAGATGACTTAGATGCCTTCAATCAAGCCATTACCGAGGCATTGAACTAACCACGAATAAGACTTGGTTTCTTAGAGAAAAAAAGCCGCCAGTTGCAGCGTTCGATCCTTCGTATCGATCGAGCTGCAGCTGAGCGGTTTTTTCTTGCGTAGCTTTTCAGTTTTCAGTGAATGGCTTTTTTCCTGTTACTCGTCAGAGGGCAACTCAAAACCATCGAAGGTCTCGCCATCATAGTAGCGCAATAATTCTTCCGTCGATAATAAGGAAGACGTCATTTCTTCCTGCGCCTCATTGACCTCTCGAAGTTGGGCAAGGTAAGCCGCGTAGGCTTCTGCCAACTGCCGGTAAACAGCTTGCCGCGATGTTCCTTCCCCTTGGATCGTCGGCAATTCACGGATAAAGGCCCGATAGACGGGGCGGTTTTCCTGCCATTCGATCGGCAACTCAATTACTTGAAGCTGGGCTTCTTCAAACCATCGTTCCATTGCTCTCCCTCATTTCTTTTCTTATTATCGTCAAGTTGGCAGCAAAGGTCAATCGGTGAGCCAAAAAACACAGAACAAGCGTTGAAAGAAATTGACCTATCCGCAAAAGCTCGCTTGTTGGGCTAGCTTTTACGGATGCGGCAATTTATCTGCTTGTTCTGTGTTTTACTCGTTTTTATGCGGCAACATACGCATATTTTTCAATGTTTTGTCGGATCGTTTCAATCATGTCTTCATCTTGCAAGCCTGT
The DNA here is from genome assembly GCF_002140695.1 of Enterococcus sp. 4E1_DIV0656. NCBI lineage: Bacteria > Bacillati > Bacillota > Bacilli > Lactobacillales > Enterococcaceae > Enterococcus > Enterococcus sp. 4E1_DIV0656. The sequence goes on from NZ_NGLF01000001.1 coordinate 953,411, forward strand.
GATTTCTGCAATGACTTCCGGTAGTGATTTTTCATCCAAAAGTGCTTGCAATTGTTGGCTTTGCTCATCTTCAGGGTCTTTGTAGTTGAAGATCATGCCGATCGTTTCATAGAGATGATCTGGCTGCATATTGCGTTTTTCTAACTCAAGGACTGGTCGGATAAAGCGTTCTTCGGTCCCTAATTTGCGGACAGGTGTCCGTGCCACCCGATTGATGGCATCGGAAATGTGTTTGTTTTTAAAGCGTTGGATGATTTTTTCGATATACCGTTCATGTTCTTCAGGATCAAAAGCCCATTTCTCAATTAAAAGCCGGCCAGTTTCTTCGAGAACGGATTTTAATTGGATCACCACTAAATGGTCCTGCATCGCTTCATCGATCGTCTGATAGCCTTGGAGGGCGCCTGTGTACGCTACCGTGGCATGACCCGTATTGACACTGAATAATTTCCGTTCAATATACGGTTCCAGATCCGCCACATAATGGACCCCTTGCAGATGGATCGAGGATTTCATCCCTGACTCTTGGATCACCCATTCGCAGAAGGGTTCTACTTGAACGAATAAGGGATCTTCATGGTGCTGCAGCGGTACGATGCGATCCACCGCTGCATCTGGAAAACCAACCGTCGCTTCCAACGCTGACCAATCCGCAATGTATTTTTGCACTTCGCTTTTTAAAAAGGTCGATCCGCCGATCATATTCTCACAGGCGATCACATCAATGGCTGGCTTGTCTGGGTGTTGCTGACGTGCTTCTAAGCCTTTGGCGATCAGCTCAGCAATATGCGGCAAAATGTTGGGACCAATGGCGGTCGTAAGGATGTCTGCCTCGGCGATCGCTTGGATCACCGCTTCTGGTTCTTTGGCATTGTTCAATCCTGTCACATGCTCGATGTGGATCTGTTCTTGGGTCTCATCGGCTAATTCGATGGTATACCCTTGTCTTGCTTTTAAGGCGTCAATGATCGTTTCATTGACATCAATAAATGTGATTTCAAAGTTGTTGGCAGCCAATATCTCGCCGATAAAGCCGCGACCAATATTACCTGCACCAAAGTGAACTGCCTTCATGTCTTGTCTCCTCCTTAAATCCTTATGCTACGGTCAAACTTTGGGCGATTTCTTCTTTATCTAAGGCATCCGCCAATTCGACAACGTTATCGATATCGCTGCAAAAGAGGGCGATTTGTTGGACCAATTGCAGATGATCTTCCCCTTTGCCCGCGATACCAAAAAGGACGGTGACGATTTTTTCTTCGTCCGCTGTACCGAAATTCACGCCATCAGGCACTTGCACGATACAGATACCTGATTTTTTGACGTATTTTTTGGCTTCATCCGTACCGTGAGGAATCGCAATAAAGTTCCCCATATAGACTGAGAGCATCTCGTCACGCTCAAGCATGGCTTCGACGTATTCTTTTTCCACACAGCCTGCCGCCAGCAGTTTTTCGCCGCAGTAACGAATGGCTTCTTCTTTGGTCGCAAATTGTTTGTTCAATTCAATCATGTCTTTTTCTAATACTTGCATTCGGCTCATCCTTTCTTAATTCGCTGCTTTGATCGATGCCACGATCCGTTGATAGTTCGTCGTTCCCATCAGATTATTAACGGATAGATGGATCGCTTCTGGCGCTGAGGTTTGCGCTTGCGGCGTTAAGGCTTCTTTTGTGATCACCAGGGAAGAGGCGTTGGCATGGAGATCATTGATATGGCTTTTTCTGATTGGCATCGTCAGAGATTCTTTGGCTAAAAGATCTTGGAAGACTTTCTGAGCCATCGTTGCCGAACCTTTGCGGTCATCGTGGGCCAAAATGATTTCACTGACTTGCTTAAGGTCATTGGCGGAAGGAACATCTGCCTGGTTGCCTGCTTCAGACGTTTTTTCTGACTCCCCCGCTGTCTTCGTCCCTGACAATGTAGCTACGATTTCATCGTAACGTGGAGAGTTCAGGAAATTCTCAACCGCGACGAAGGTCGCATTTGGCGCTTTTTGTTTGGCACGTTCTTGCAATTCTTCTTGAGTAACGATCAGCGTATTGGCATCGTCCGTCAAATTGTTGATGGCGGAATTCGAGACATTTTGTGGAAGACCCGCTTCTTTGACTTTTTTACGTAAGATCGATGCCCCCATAGCACTGGAGCCCATGCCTGCATCACATGCGAAGATGATGCGATTGATGCCAGTCATTGGTTGAGCCGCCAAACCTTTGGCGCTGAGTTTTGCTGCTTGCGTTTGTTGTACTTTTTCTTCAAAATTATCCACCGTATCCTTCGCATCCGCTTTCAAGATCGCGGCAGCGACGATAAAGGACACACCTGCTCCTACGGCAATTCCGGCTAAGACAGAAACGACACTCATCACCGAGTTGAATGGCGTCATTGCTAAGATCGCAATGATCGAACCTGGGGAAGCAGGTGCCCGTAAGCCTGCACCTAACAATTGGAAGGTAAAGCTTCCTGATACACCGCCGGCAATCACTGCTAAGAACATCAATGGTTTCATCATGACGTATGGGAAGTAGATCTCATGGATCCCACCGATAAAGTGAATGATGATCGCTCCAGGTGCCGAAGATTTCGCTGCTCCTTTTCCGAAGAAAGTGAAGGCTAGCAAGACTCCTAAACCAGGTCCAGGATTGGCTTCTAATAAGTAAAGAATTGATTTCCCAAATTCGCTGACTTGCTCAGTACCTAGTGGTGTCAAAATTCCATGGTTGATGGCATTGTTTAAGAATAGGATTTTTGCTGGTTCAATAAAAATATTGGCTAATGGAATCAAGTGGGCATTGACGATCACTTCTACCCCTGCTGCCATTGCTTCTGTCAAGGTATTAACAACTGGCCCGATTGCTACAAAGCCCAGTAATGCTAAAGCAAAACCGATCAAACCTGATGAAAAGTTGTTGACCAACATTTCAAAGCCAGCGCGAACTTTGTCTTGGAAGATCTCGTCAAATTTCTTGATGACCCAACCGCCTAAAGGACCCATGATCATTGCACCCAAGAGCATTGGGATATCCGTTCCGACGATGACCCCCATCGTTGCGATCGCCCCAACCACGGCTCCGCGGTCACCAGCAATCACTTTCCCGCCAGTATACCCGATCAAGATTGGGATCAAATACGTTAGCATTGGACCGACCATCGTTGCAAAGGCTTCATTTGGTAAATACCCATCTGGAATAAATAATGCCGTTAATACACCCCATGCAATCAATGCGCCGATATTCGGCATCACCATACTCGACAACGTACTGCCTAATTTTTGAACTTTTGCTTTGACTGATGATTTGGCTGCTTTTTGTGTCTGTTCCATTTTTTTCTCTCCTCTCGTCTGCTTACACCCTTATTGTAGGCGCTTCCCAAAAAGCTCGAAAGTCGTACTTTGGCACAAAAAACTGTGCCAAAACTTGTAGCCAAACGGATAGAACAAAAAAAGGCGAGCAGCCCCTGCACTCGCTTATTTTTGTTATGTTTCACGTGGAGCATTTTTTTTGATTTTGCCAAAACACACAAAAAAAAGTGTACCCGCTCCTTCTACACAAGGTAGAAAGAGCAAGTACACGGAGGCAGCTCATTCATTTATTTCGTTCGCTGCTCTTGTTGCTAGCCAGCCTGCTGCTGATTGCTTATTCTTCTGCTAACAAAATCTGTTGGATCTCTTCAACCGATTCGGCATCACTAAGCGCCCGAACATTCTGCATATCAGAACAAAAAAAGGCGATTTCTTGCAAAACAGCTAATTGCTGCTCTTTTAGGACGACTACGAAAAGGATCGTAGCGATTTTGGGTTGCTCCTTCGTGCCGAAGTCGACGCCATCCGGCACTTGGATCAAAAAGAGCCCTTCTTCCTTGATCCATTGTTGGGCTTCTTCTTCCGCATGGGGCAATGCAACAAAGTTACCGATGTAAACACCTGTTTTTTGATGGCGCCGCAAAAGGCTTTTGACATAAGGTAAAGAGACGATCTCCTGGTTGACTAAGTACTCGCCAATTTTTGTCAGAGCCTCTGTGGCATCGGTAAAGTGTTGATCCAACAAAATCCGCTCCTGTGGAATATACATCGCTGATCCCTCCTATTGTTTTACTTCTTCAATCAAGAGCGAAGAGAGTAACTGATAAATAATCGAATCATTGCCGGAATTAAAAATCTCCGTATTTAGATCATTCATAATGATCGAACCACTGATCTTCCCTAACATCTGAGAGCTTGTTTCATTGATAGGATAGGGCGCCAGCATGACTAATAAACGGGTAACAGCGATCTCTTTTTTATCCATCGCTAGAAGTGGCAGCGGCTGTTTCAAATCGAAAATACGAAAAACAGGTTGCAGGATCGCCGAACTCGCCGCGTGAAACAAGGCAAAGTGGGTGTCAGGAATGCCCACTGGCGCTTGGAAGTAGCGCCTTAAGAGACGATCAACAACTTTCTCACGATCCAAAACAACATGTGCATCAAAAGACGTCAGCACCAGCTGCAACGTTTCTTCCAAGTCCGCTGGGTTATCAATCGCCTGCACTTGAAACAGCGCCAATAGCTGGTTAATAGCTTCGATAAAAGCCAAGACCGCTTCATAGGATTCCTCTTTGACCAAAGCAGAGGGCGCTTTTTTGGCGGAACGTTTTTTCTGACTAATGGCTTGGAAGGCCTTCTTCAACTCTTGAATGTCTTCTTCTAGCAGGATCGGTGAAACGAGTTTGTATTCTCCTTGATACCCTGGCAGCAATGAAGTCGAGATCACCAAGTCATAGGTCTCCTCGATATTTTCCCGTTTGACATCCCCCACTCGAAAGAAGGTGATTTGATTGATAAAGGGAAAATGTTTCCGCAGCTGCATCTCTAACAAACTGATGGAGGCTAATCCGCTAGGAGAGATCCCTGCAATATTGACTTCTAACACTTTCGGATTTTTTTCCAACGAATTGGCAAAATGCAGGACCATATAGGCAATTTCTTCTTCCGAGAACTGCTGCTGCGGAAAGACTTGCGGCAGATGATTGCGAATCCCGCTGGCAATCTCGACATACTGGTTCATGATTTTTTCTAGGATAGGGTTGTTCAAATGATCTTCTTCTAAAATAGCCCGCGTCATTACTCCTGAGATATGGGTCAGCAGCATTTTATACAAGTTCGTGTCTTCATAAAACGCCACTTCCGTTTGCTCACTGACCAATTCGATCAAGCGTTTTACACGATAAGCCAAGTCGGTATCAAAATTGTCATCAAAAAAATCACGGTCAAAGGAATTGGCAAAATCACCTAGTAACACGGCAAAAAAGACGATTTCGTTGATGGAATAAAGCAGTTTGGTCTTTTCGGCGATCTGAGCAAAAATCTTTTTCGCCACCTTCAGCAAGTCTTTGTTGATCTGACTCGGGTACGTCTCTTCTTCCACCGTATAGCCCAAAGCTACCCGATCCATGGCTAGCGCCAGCATCAAGACGATAAAGGCTAATTTGCGGTCACTAAGTTCCTTGAATTGGGGTTCGATGGTTTCCCGAATCAACCGCTGGGCTAGCAATAGATGGTCGCGGGACAGAAATTGAAAAATAAACGGGGCTTCATCATCGGTTTCCAGTAAATGGAAAAATTGGTATTCATTGATCTCCATCACTAGTGTATTGGCTGTGAGCAACCGCCGATACTTTTCGGAGCCTTCGATCTCATACCCTTGATTGCGCACGATCCTTAACGGCAGCCGTGCGAGACTCTCTTCAAGCTGTTTGATGTCTGAAAAAAACGTCGTATTGCTGATTTGGTAACGCTCCAAGAAAAAATGACTGGATACAGGCTTCGTGGCGGTAGTCAGTTGCAACAAAATACGGTGTTGCCGCTCACTAGCCGCGAATTCTTGATCGGTATCTGCCATAATGGCTTCTTGTAATTGGCGAATGCTCGTTTCTGATGCAAAAATTTGGAAATGACCACGACCGACCTTCTCTAAGGTAGCATCTACTGTTTCTAAGGATTTTTCTAGATTAGCCAGTTCACGGTACACCGTTCGTTTACTGACTTTTAAGACTTGCATCATGCGATCTAAAGAAACCGGACCGGTACTATTCATCAATTCCGTTAATAAAAGTGTTTCACGATTGGTCAAAAACATAGTCGACTCCTTCTGTCAGTAACTGACGATACGCATCTGTCGTCAATAAATCATCCACCACCAGTAAAGAAACATCTGGGATCGGGCACTTTTCTGCAAGTTCTTTCGGGAGGATATAGACTGCCGTAGGATCAAGAGCTTGTCCTTCATATGCCATTTTTTTGATGGTCAAAGACAGCGCTTGTTGGCGAGCCATTTTTCTTAATATCTCCACTGCCATCGTTTGTGAACCGCGTTTTTTTCCAGTATACAAAAAGATGATCGTTGAAAACCCTAGCGAATTTGCTGCTTCGATTTGTAACGATTTTTGCGGATCCTGTTCTCTTCTTTGTAATTCTTGGATCAGCGGGGCATACTCATCTGCCGCCAAAAAATTATCTAGCACATAATGCTGTGCGTGTGGTGTCTGCTTTTGGGCAATAGCTGCTAATTCCCGTTGGGTGATCACTAACAACTTGGGATCATCCGTCACACGATAAATCGACTGATAGCGGACAGGAAACGTTAGCTGGGCTTCTTGCAACTGTTTTTTTAGTATGCTGGCACCAATCGCACTGGACCCCATCCCTGCGTCACAGGCCACAACGATCTCCGTGACTTTCTTCATTTTCGGCATCTTACGCTCCTCATTTTCTGTATTGGTCTTCCGTTTTAACAGCACACTAGCGATCGCAAACGATACGACCGTACTGACGACAATCCCAGTTAAGACACCAAGGATCATAGAAGCCGGTGTATTGAGCAAAATCGCCAAAATCGAGCCCGGGGACGCCGGTGCTCTCAAGCCTACTCCTAAAAATTGGAAGATCAGTGTACCGCTGAAACCACCAACGATCGGACCGAGCAACACCCAAGGATCGAGCAAAACAAACGGGAAATACACTTCATGAATCCCACCAATAGCCTGCACAAAAATGGATGCTGCGGCATTCGTTCGGTTTCGCTTTGAACCAAAGAAAAGATACGCCGCTAAGACCCCTAATCCCGGACCGGGGTTGGCCTCGATCAAAAATAAAACCGACTGACCGTTAACTGCCGCGGCTTCGATTCCTAGCGGCGTAAATAGTCCATGGTTGACAATATTATTAAAAAACAAAACTTTCAATGGTTCTACAATGATATGAATAAAGGGCAAGACATTTTGCCGAACGAAATAATCCACGAGCTGATAGCTGCCGAGACTGAACCAATTAAAAAGCGGCGCCAATAGGAAATAACTACCTAAAAAAAGGAGTCCGCCAAGCGCACCTGCAATAAAATTGCGCACCAGCATCTCATAGCCACTTTTGACCTTACTCACGAACGAATCACTGCGATACAACAGCCAGCCTGCCAGTGGACCCAGTAGCATCGCCCCAAAGACTTGGGGAATATCCGTTGCGAGAATAGCCCCTAAGACCGCCACTGCTCCTACGACCCCACCTCGCTCAGGTGCCAACATTTGCCCACCTGTATAAGCAATCATGAGGGGCAGCAACACAGTCAAGACCCCTTGTTCCATTTGCTGGATCACTTGTTGATCGACTGAAAACAAAGGCAGCAGGAATGAAATCAGCATCCATGCAATAAAAATACTTAGATTCGGCATCATCATGCGAGAAAGATAATTCGTATAAAACTTAACCGTTATCATTTTTTCTCTGGAAGACGAGGTCTTGTTCATTTTATCCGCTTCCTTTCTCTTTTCTATTATAAGATGTTCTGGCAAGACTGAAAACAAAAAAAGCATACGTTTTTTAAAACAGAAATCAAAAAAAGCTGACGTAAAACGCCAGCTTTTGAAATAGCTTCAATTGATTTAGTTTACGCGCACCGCGAAATCTGGTGAGTAATAAGAGTAACTGCTGACAGAAACATTTTGACCAGGTGTTGGTGCATGAACGTATTGTCCGTTACCCATAGCGATCGCCACGTGGTGTGTGCTTCCGCGGCTACCCCAGAATAACAAGTCACCGGCTTTTGCTTCGTTGATCGAAATTACCGTACCGGAAAATTCTTGTGCGTAAGTTACCCGTGGTAATGAGATCCCAACTTTAGCAAATACATATTGTGTAAAGCCAGAACAGTCAAAGCCGTCTGGTGTCGTACCACCCCAAACATAAGGGGTACCAATGTATTTCATTGCTTCTGCTACGATTGCTGAACCATTGACCGTTTGTGCGGGTGCAGGAGTACTGCTTGAACCGTTGCTGCTATTATTTGATCCTTGGTTGTTATTATTGGCAGGTGTCGATGGGGTCGTATTTGCTGAACCGCTGCCTTGTGATGAACTGCCTTGCGTAGTATCAGTCGTCGTACTAGAATTTGTTGTGGCGCTTGATGTCGTTGAATTCGACGTTGAAGATTCGCTTGCTGCTGCTTCCTGAGTAGCTGCTTCAGCTGCTGCCGCTTCTTGAGCCGCTGCTTCTTGTGCTGCTTGTTCACGAGCTGCTGCTGCCGCCGCTTCTTCTGCAGCGATGCGAGCTTGTTCTGCTTCGTATTCTTCTTTTTGTTTTTCTAAATCAGCTTTTTCATCTTCTTTAGATGCTTGTTGAACAGCCAATTCCGCTTGCAAAACATTCAAATCAGCTTGTTTGGCTTGTAGATCCCCTAATTGTGTTTCTAATTCAAATTGGTTCGCTGCGATCTCTGCCAATTTATCGTCGTTTTCCGCTTTTTTCGCTTCAACTTCTTCTTGGTCTGCTTTTTGTTGATCCACAAGATCTTTGTTAGCATTGACGATCGTCGTCATTGCTTGCACACGGCCAATAGCATCTGTTAAAGAGTCAGCTTCTAATACTGCATCAATAAAGTTCGTGCTTTGTCCATTGACTTGAACATCACGAGCTTGTTTTTGGATCGCTTCTTCACGCTTTTCGATTCTGACTTTCAAATCGGCAATTTCTTGCTTCAACTTTTCAGAATCCGCACGCAAATCCCCTTGTTGTTGCAACAAAGTTTGGGCTTTTTCATTGATTGCAGTCACGTCGCTTTCAAGTGCTGCTACTTGTGACTGGATGCTCGCTTGCTGGTTTTGCAAGTCAGAGATCTCTTGATTTTTTTCTTCAATTTTATTGTCAAAATCTGATGCAAAGACAAGTGTCGGTGCTGCTGCAGAAGTAAGAACAATTGAACTTACTAACAATAAAGATAAAATTCGCTTTTTCACTCTTCATTCCTCCGGCTGTTGCTTCCCCTAATATGGTTTTTTTATGTATAAATGCTTAAGAATACCTAAAGTCCTTCACGATAGTGTGATTGTAACACAGCCGTATGTCAGAGAGATAAAAGGAATATTACAAAAACATTTCAATCGCTGTTATTTTTATACAGTCAAACGCAAAAAAAATGAAGCTATTCGTCTTTGAATAGCTTCATGAATGGAATGACTAAAAGGATAAACAAAAGGATGTTCAATAAAAGCGTTGGTGCTAAAAAGCGGGAAACAAAGAATGACGTGCTAACTGATGCGATCTTAAACAGCAATTGAACCCCCAATGTCACAACTTCTAAGCTTGTAACAAAGATGATCATTCCGAAAAACATGGTAAATACATTTTGATAAAGCGTATTTTTCAAAATATACATAATCCACACGATCAAGGGAAACGCCACCGTGTAGATGCCGATCACACCGACATAATACACGTCATAGAGACAGCCGATCACCAGCGCCGTGGTGATCAAAAAGTTTTTCGGCAAATACTTCGCGCCACATAAAAGGGCGATCAATAAAAGATGCGCACTGGCGATATAATTGTCTTGGGTCCATTTTTCCAAAAAACGCGTCAGTTGTCCATCTGCCAACATCATCAAAAAGAAGACGCCCGCTGCCAGGTATTTGATGTAGTCATGCTTTTTCATGGCTATTCCTCACCTGCCAAGCGTTTGATAATCGTTACTGCTTGAATATCATACATTTGGGCATACGGTTTTACAAATACTTGGGTATCAAGACCAAACTCATCTTTGGTGGTACGGATCACTGTTCCGATCGCTAAGTCGGCGGGCGAGTTTCCTCCTAATCCAGAGGTCTGCACGACATCGCCTTCCTTCAGCTCATTGTCCCCCGTCAATTGGGTGATGACTAAGGAACGTTCTTTTTGATCGTAACTACTTAGGATCCCAAAGTTTGACCCATCTTCGCCGCTGATCCGAACCGGATAATGGTTGGAATTCTGGTTTTCAGAAGTCAAAAGTTCAATTTTAGAAGAAGCTGCATTGACCTCAATGACACGACCAATCAAGCCTTTTTGCGACATGACTGCCATGTTGACCTCAACACCATCTCTTGAGCCGCGGTCCACGATCAGCATATCTTGCCAAGTATCAGGTGACCGATTGATGACATTGGCGGAGATCCGTTCATAATTCGTCAAGGTTGCATTCAGCTCTAGCTCTTCTTTCAAGGCATCGATTTCTCTTTGCGCATTGTCCTTCGCTTGTTCCAGTTCCTCAAAACTGTCCAATTTCTCTTTTAAACGTTCATTTTCTTCATAGGTCACAAACAAATTTTTGACTGAATTGGCACCATTTTCGATCCAACGAAAAGGAGCGGTAATCATTTTATCGATAAAGCCAACGGAGTCATTGACCGTAGATTGCACGGCATTGGTGGAGTTTCCCGCTGCTCGGCGGGCGATCGTCACGCTTAATACGGTGACAACTAAAATCACAATAATCAATGTGATGATAATATTTTTATTAGGATTAAACTTTTTCACAAAGACACCTCAAATAATTCCAAACTGTAGTTCCAATTTTACCATTAATACCCTGCAAACAAAAGCTAAGTTGTCCGTCTTAATGTTTTTTTTGTAATTAAGTTTCTGAAATTTTCAACAAAAAAAAGAGACGTTCCGTCTCTTAATCACAACTTTGAATGACTGCTATCATCCCGCTGCTAAAGGAAAAACCTGCTGTTTGTGTCAGAAATTCATTGCTGGCATAAGAAGTTGGGTACGGAACTTGGACGTTTTCTAATAAATACTTGCTACCTGTCAACGTCAAATCTGTTACCGGCGTCAAACAGCAGTACGCCAAATACTGCATCTCGGGTTCTTTTTCCAATTGATAGGTGCCTGGTAAAAAGAACTGAACGACATTTTGACGATCTAAAAAACGCAGATTTGGGGCAAATGGACGAAACCGATCTTCTAAAGGCAGCCATAGATTGGCTAAAAGATGGTCGAGACGTCCTCCTGTTGCACCAATCAAGTCGATTTGCGCTTCTGGATAGCGACGCAACGTCTCCACCAATGCCAATTGGGTATCTGTATCATCTTTTTCAGCAGGAGCTTGGATCACTGTGTTGACTTGTTGTTTGACTGCTTGCAGTTCGCCTGCGGTCAAAGAGTCGAAATCACCAATCGCTAGATCGACTGGCCGTTGGTGCTGAAGCAAAAACAATGCCCCGCGATCGATCCCAATGTATTTGTCATACGTCATCAGCGGTGGCCAATTTTCAGGGCGCCCCCCTGCTGCTAACAAAATCTTCATTTATTGCAAAGCTTCTTTCAAGGCTCTGATTTGTGCTGCAGGTTCATCGGCATCGTAAATATAGCTTCCTGCTACGAAGACATTTGCACCTGCTTCCAGGCAACGTTTGGCTGTCTCAGGAACGATCCCGCCATCTACCTCGATATCATAATGGTAGCCTTTTTCTTCTTTTAAAGCAGCCAGTACCGCAATTTTTTCTAGTGATTCTTCAATAAAGGATTGCCCACCAAACCCTGGATTGACCGTCATGACTAACACTTGATCACACATGGATAAAACATGTTCAATGGCTGATACTGGTGTGCCTGGGTTGATGACGATTTCTGCTTTGACATTTTCTGCCACAATCATTTGGATCGCACGATGGATATGAGGTGTTGCTTCCGCGTGGATACCAATGATATCTGCGCCAGCTTCCGCGAAGGCATGGATATACTTTTCTGGCTCGGTGATCATTAGATGAACATCCAACGGCAGCTTGGTAACTGGGCGAATCGCTTTAACGATGTTTGGGCCTAAGGTAATATTAGGGACGAAATGACCGTCCATCACGTCTACGTGAATGTAATCTGCGCCATGGCGTTCCACTAACTCAATGTCTCTTTGAAGATTTGCAAAATCGGCACTTAAAATAGATGGTGCTAGTTTCATCATGCTTTTCCCTCACTTTTTCTTCTTTTTATAAACCGGACGTCGGTTTTCAATCTCTTCTAAAAATTGCACGTAATTTTTGTAACGAGTTGCAGCAATCTCATTTGCTGCAACTCCCTGTTTAACTGCACAATCAGGTTCATTGAGGTGCATACACTCCCTAAAGCGGCAGTTGGAAGCTACTGCTAAAAAATCAGGGAAGAGCTTTGGTAACTCTACTGCTTCGATTTCCAGAAAATCGATCGAACTAAATCCTGGTGTATCGGCAACCAATCCATCACAAATCGGCAAGAGCTCCACATGACGGGTCGTATGTTTCCCCCGTCCGAGAGATTCTGAGATCACTCCTGTTTCCAATGCCAATTCCGGGACGATTCGATTCAATAGCGTAGACTTTCCAGCACCGGATTGCCCCATAAAGACGGTGATCCGCTCAGGGAAGTACCGTTGAAGTTCCAATAGATCTTCGCCTTCTGCTTTTGACGTGATCACGTGGTAGCCAATTGCTTGATAGGTCTCCTCAATTGCTTTCATTGCGGCAAGATCTTTCACAAGATCCGCTTTTGTCAAAAAGATGATCGGTTCGATCCCCTCATACTCTAAGGTCACCAAAAAGCGATCCAATAGATTATAGGAAAAGTTCGGCTCAACTAGACTTGTCACGACCACTCCTTGATCCACATTTGCGACTGGCGGTCGAACCAGCTCATTTTTTCGCGGCAAGATCTCTAAAAGATAGCCGTCTGTTTGATTGCTGCTTTCAAAAATCACTTCATCCCCAACCAAAGGAGTGATTTTTCGATTTCGAAAATTTCCTCGAGCGCGGGTTTGAAAGATTTCATCTTCTGATGCCACATAATAAAATCCGCTTAGCGCTTTGATGATTTGTCCCTTCAAACAATTTCCTCCTCGTTTTTTACTATTGTATCATATTTTCAGGTCTTCTCACTGGCTGAAAACACAAAAAAGCCTGAAGCGAATGCTTCAGGCATCAAAAAATCGGGAAGACAGGATTCGAACCTGCGACCCCTTGGTCCCAAACCAAGTGCTCTACCAAGCTGAGCTACTTCCCGATAATAAAAATGAAACAAATAAAAAGACTACGCGCCCAAGAGGAGTCGAACCCCTAACCTTTTGATCCGTAGTCAAACACTCTATCCAATTGAGCTATGGGCGCATATTATGAAATGCCGAGGACCGGAATCGAACCGGTACGGTGATCACTCACCGCAGGATTTTAAGTCCTGTGCGTCTGCCAGTTCCGCCACCCCGGCTGAAAATTGCTAAGGCAAAGCGGAAAACGGGGTTCGAACCCGCGACCCCCACCTTGGCAAGGTGGTGCTCTACCACTGAGCTATTTCCGCGTATTCCTGATGCCGGCTAAAGGACTTGAACCCTCGACCCTCTGATTACAAATCAGATGCTCTACCAACTGAGCTAAGCCGGCAATGAAGTGCGGGTGAAGGGACTTGAACCCCCACGCCCGAAGGCGCTA
>NZ_NGLF01000001.1:971788-1311138 GCF_002140695.1 Enterococcus sp. 4E1_DIV0656
GATACGGCTACCTTGTTACGACTTCACCCCAATCATCTATCCCACCTTAGGCGGCTGGCTCCAAAAAGGTTACCTCACCGACTTCGGGTGTTACAAACTCTCGTGGTGTGACGGGCGGTGTGTACAAGGCCCGGGAACGTATTCACCGCGGCGTGCTGATCCGCGATTACTAGCGATTCCGGCTTCATGTAGGCGAGTTGCAGCCTACAATCCGAACTGAGAGAAGCTTTAAGAGATTAGCTTAGCCTCGCGACTTCGCAACTCGTTGTACTTCCCATTGTAGCACGTGTGTAGCCCAGGTCATAAGGGGCATGATGATTTGACGTCATCCCCACCTTCCTCCGGTTTGTCACCGGCAGTCTCGCTAGAGTGCCCAACTAAATGATGGCAACTAACAATAAGGGTTGCGCTCGTTGCGGGACTTAACCCAACATCTCACGACACGAGCTGACGACAACCATGCACCACCTGTCACTTTGCCCCCGAAGGGGAAGCTCTATCTCTAGAGTGGTCAAAGGATGTCAAGACCTGGTAAGGTTCTTCGCGTTGCTTCGAATTAAACCACATGCTCCACCGCTTGTGCGGGCCCCCGTCAATTCCTTTGAGTTTCAACCTTGCGGTCGTACTCCCCAGGCGGAGTGCTTAATGCGTTTGCTGCAGCACTGAAGGGCGGAAACCCTCCAACACTTAGCACTCATCGTTTACGGCGTGGACTACCAGGGTATCTAATCCTGTTCGCTCCCCACGCTTTCGAGCCTCAGCGTCAGTTACAGACCAGAGAGCCGCCTTCGCCACTGGTGTTCCTCCATATATCTACGCATTTCACCGCTACACATGGAATTCCACTCTCCTCTTCTGCACTCAAGTCTCCCAGTTTCCAATGACCCTCCCCGGTTGAGCCGGGGGCTTTCACATCAGACTTAAGAAACCGCCTGCGCTCGCTTTACGCCCAATAAATCCGGACAACGCTTGCCACCTACGTATTACCGCGGCTGCTGGCACGTAGTTAGCCGTGGCTTTCTGGTTAGATACCGTCAAGGGATGAACGTTCTACTCTCATCCTTGTTCTTCTCTAACAACAGAGTTTTACGATCCGAAAACCTTCTTCACTCACGCGGCGTTGCTCGGTCAGACTTTCGTCCATTGCCGAAGATTCCCTACTGCTGCCTCCCGTAGGAGTCTGGGCCGTGTCTCAGTCCCAGTGTGGCCGATCACCCTCTCAGGTCGGCTATGCATCGTTGCCTTGGTGAGCCGTTACCTCACCAACTAGCTAATGCACCGCGGGTCCATCCATCAGTGACGCAAAAGCGCCTTTCAACTTTCTTCCATGCGGAAAATAGTGTTATACGGTATTAGCACCTGTTTCCAAGTGTTATCCCCTTCTGATGGGCAGGTTACCCACGTGTTACTCACCCGTTCGCCACTCTTTTTCTTTCGATGGAGCAAGCTCCGGTGAAAGAAAAAGCGTTCGACTTGCATGTATTAGGCACGCCGCCAGCGTTCGTCCTGAGCCAGGATCAAACTCTCATAATGATTTGTTTGAATGACCATACGGTCATTAAGCTCATAAAAATTAACTTTGCTAGCTATTGCTTGCATGTATTTGTTTCAATAAATTGAAACGTCCTACACATTGGTTCGTTTGCTTGCTTTGTTCAGTTTTCAAAGGTCTACAGTGCTGTGTTAGCAACTTTTATATCATATCAGAGCGACAATTGATTGTCAACTCTTTTTTAAAAGTTTTTTTTCGCTCGTTGTTTTTCAACTTCGCAGCGGCTGTCTCAGCGACTTCATTAGAATAACAAATGATTTGTTATTTGTCAACAACTTTTTTTAATTAATTTTGTTGATGTATCAACATCGATTAACTATTTTATTATTGCGACTTCGTTATAATATCATCTGTCGAGCTGTGCGTCAACCACTTTTTTAAATTCTTTTTACGAATTCGTTTAGTCATTTGGCACATGTAATAATATACCAAGACTTGCGCTATTCGTCAACCATAAAATGATTGATAGACCAACGTTTCTAGTTACTCCGTTTCCAAAGATGATTCGTGATTTTTAGTCCGTGATTTCCGCCTTTTTTAAGGACTTTTTCCGTTATTATTTGCCTATCGTTCGTCTTTTTCCTTTTTGTGTTTTCTTAATTCCTATCATTCTTATAAATTTAAGTATGATTTTATCTATTTTGTGGAATATTTGCTAAAATGGAGAAAAGAATATTGTTCCTAGGAGGACCCAGTATGAAAATACTTGTAGCAGATGATGACAAAGAGATCGTAGAACTATTAAGCATTTATTTACACAATGAAGGTTATGAATCGGTCAAAGCATATGATGGAAAAGAAGCACTGACTAAGATCCGCACCACTTCTGATATCGAACTATTGATCTTAGATATCATGATGCCAGAAATGGATGGCATGCAAGTCGTGAAAGAATTGAGAAAAGAATCCCAAATCCCTATTATTATGCTGACCGCTAAAACAACCGATATGGATAAGATTCGTGGATTGGTCGCCGGTGCGGATGATTATGTCACAAAACCTTTCAACCCATTAGAAGTTATGGCCCGGGTAAAATCGCTATTGAGAAGAACCAAGATGCAGGCTGCTTCAAATCAACCAGAGATTCTAGAAGTAAGCTCCCTTATTATCAATCGCGATTCCCATGAAGTAAAAACCGTCGATGGCAACGAAATTCAATTGACTGCATTAGAATTCGGTATCCTCTACTTGCTGGCATCGCATCCGAACCGTGTCTTTAGCGCCGACGAGATTTTTGAACGAGTTTGGAAACAAGAAAGTGTCGTTTCTGCCAAAACAGTTATGGTCCATGTCAGTCACTTACGAGATAAGATCGAAGAAGCCACGGATGGTGAAAAAGTCATCCAAACAGTATGGGGGGTCGGCTACAAAATAGATGCGAAGTAAACCAACTGAAAAAAAGCGCAACACACCAATCGAAAAAAAGAAACGGATCACGCTGACCTCAAAGGAAATCAGTGAGTTATTTGCCGAAGGAATTGTAACGATTGTTCTTTTACTTCTATTAAATATCGCTATTTTGGTCATCTTGACCTCAATCGTTGAAAATTCACCAGATTTAGTTGATGCCATCTACGCATCGAAGAATGCTTTCACATCTGCCTTTAATACAGATATCTTCCGCAGTGGGCGCAACTTCATTCTACCGATGTTCTTCCTATTAGATGTGATCGTCTTATATTGGCGTTTGATTCGTCGCTACCATCAAATGCAGCTACGTCACATCATCAGCGAGCTTCATTTTATTGCGGAAGGCAATTACGATCATCGCATCCCCTTCGAGTTACGGGGCGATTTAAGTCGGATCGTTTCTAATATCAATGGCTTAGTCGACAGTACGGTGGCGGCGATTGAAGATGAACGGCGGATCGAGCAATCCAAAGATGAGCTGATTACCAATGTCAGTCATGACATTCGAACACCGTTGACTTCGATCATCGGCTATTTAGGTCTAATTGAAGATCGACAATACCATTCAGAAGAAGAATTGCTGAAATATACCCATACGGCGTATGTCAAAGCCAAGCAAATGAAATCCCTTGTCGATGATTTGTTTGAATACACAAAAGTGCGCCAGCCTAGCGTCCCAATCAATGTGATGGAATTTGACATGGCCCAGCTAGTGGAACAATTGGCGGCGGACTTTGAATTAGAAGCTAGTCGGAAAGGCATCAAGATTGAAACATATACCCGTCCGGAACACATCGAGATGGATGGCGATACCGAAAAACTGGTGCGGGTCTTCAATAACTTGCTTTCGAATGCCTTGAAATACGGCAAAGGCGCCGATAAGATCCGCATGGAAGTCGAGAAAGTCGGGACCGAAGCGATCTTAACAGTCAAAAACAATGGGCAAATGATCCCTAAGCAAGCCCTTGATTCTCTATTCGACCGTTTCTACCGAGTGGAAGAATCCCGCTCTCAAGAAACAGGAGGAACTGGCTTAGGTCTAGCGATCGCTCAAAGCATCGTCGCCTTACATGGCGGCTATATCTATGCCAAGTCAACGCCGGAATGGACGTCCTTTATTATCCATCTCCCGTTGAAACGCAACAACTTATCCAACACACAAACCTATGGTTGACGACCCAACATTTTTTGGGTATGCTAGAGAAAATAATCAAGGCACAGAACCTAGTATATTTTTTTCATCTGTATAGAGAGCTGATGGTTGGTGAAAATCAGTGTTGGAAAAAATAGAATCCAGTTCTTTAACGTGTATTTTTCGAAAGAAAAATCGTTGGCTCACGATACGAGCAGCAAGGGCAGCGCAAGCTGAACTTGGGTGGCACCGCGAATGGTCATTTCGTCCCAAGCAATACGGGATTGGAATGGCCTTTTTTCTATGGAAAAATCAAAGGAGGATGTATCACTATGTTAGATGTAAAAATGATTCGCCAAAATTTTGCTGAAGTACAAAGCAAACTCGCAACACGAGGTGTCCAAAAAGAAGTGTTGGACCGCTTTTTAACACTTGATGAGCGTCGCCGAGAACTCTTAGTCCAAACGGAAGAGCGCAAGAAATTGCGTAATGAGGTTTCTGGTGAGATCGCCGCCTTGAAACGGGCGAAAGAAGATGCGGCAGATAAAATTGCCCAAATGAAAGAAGTCGGCAGCCAAATCAAGCAATTGGATGAAGAGATCGCTCAAATTGATGAAGACATCAAAGAGATCGCCACGACGTTGCCGAACTTGCCCAATGATTCTGTTCCGGTGGGCAAAGATGAAGACGACAATGTAGAAGTCCGCCGCTGGGCAGACCCAAAAACCTTTGCCTTTGAACCAAAACCCCATTGGGAGATCGCAGAAGACTTGGGGATCCTCGACTTTGAGCGGGGTGCCAAAGTTTCTGGTAGCCGTTTTGTTTACTACAAAGGCTTAGGTGCTCGTTTGGAACGTGCCTTATACAACTTCATGTTGGATCAGCATGTTTATGAGCATGGGTATACGGAGATGATCACCCCGTATATCGTCAATAGCCAAGCAATGTTCGGTACTGGGCAATTTCCGAAGTTCAAAGAAGATGTTTTCCAATTGGCAGACACTGATTTGACTTTGATCCCGACTGCGGAAGTACCTTTGACCAACTACTATCAAGGGGAGATCTTAGAACAAGAACAGCTCCCTGCCTACTTCACTGCCTTGAGCCCATCATTTCGTTCAGAAGCCGGCAGCGCTGGCCGTGACACTCGCGGTTTGATTCGCTTGCACCAATTCAATAAAGTCGAAATGGTGAAATTCAGTGATGCAGAACATTCTTATGAAGAATTAGAGAAAATGACGGCTAATGCCGAAGATATTTTGCAAAAACTCAATTTGCCTTACCGTGTGCTTAGCTTGTGTACAGGAGATATGGGCTTTTCTGCAGCGAAGACCTATGATTTAGAAGTATGGATCCCTGCCCAAGAGATGTATCGTGAGATCAGCTCTTGCTCAAACTGTGAAGACTTCCAAGCACGTCGTGCCATGATCCGTTACCGTGATCAAGAGGGCAAGATTCACTACATGCATACACTAAACGGCTCTGGTTTGGCTGTCGGTCGGACGGTAGCCGCAGTGCTTGAAAATTATCAAAACGAAGACGGCAGTGTAACGGTACCAGAAGTTCTGGTTCCTTATATGGGCGGACTGACAAAAATTGAAAAAGCCTAAGCCTTAGTAACCTCAGTAGCAACCCCTAGAGAACAGTCACACCGCGTGAGCTGTTGCCTAGGGGTTTTCTTGTTCACGTAGCCTATAGTGGTTTCCATCCCCCTAACCACTTTGATCACTTCTTGCAAGAGAAAAAACGCAACAAGGCTGTAATTTTTAAGCGAATAATTAGAAAAATCCCTTTGTCTTTTTAATCCTCTATCAGAAACCGGGCATGATCGTTGAAAGTGCCTGTGTCTTATGGTAACGTGGGCATAATTTAGGATGGAATGAAGGGAGCATCACCAATGCCCGAACGAAAGACCTATGCCCGTCGGAGTGACTTGCACAAGAAACCAAACAATAATCAAAAACGAACAGCATCAGCTGAAGAAAGACCGAAAGGACCACCCTCGAGAAAGAAGCCGTATCGGAAAGCAATTTTTTCCTTATTTGCCTTATTATTGATCGTTTTGATCGCAACGGCTAGCTCGGTTCTTTACACCTTGCACCAACAAGAAGTTGCGGCCAAAGCAAAATATGAGGCAGCTGCAGAGAAATTACTGGCATCAATCCAAGCAGAACAAAGCCAAAATGGGTTAAAAACAACGCCTGAAGTGCTCTCAGAAGGAGCAAACAAAGAACTGATCTACCGCCCGCAAGACCTCGATACGTTTCCCATCAAAGATATCAAAGACCGGTTGACAAAAGCCGCTGAGTCATTGCGCAAAAAACAAACGGAAAAAGAAGTCGTCACCGTTGCCCGTATCCAAGCACAAACGGTAGCTGCAAAAGTCTCTACCTATTCATTAAAAGCCGACAGCTATGTGTGGAATCGAGAAACCGGACGTTTTGAAGATGCGGAAAGCCTAACGGATGCACCGATCTTCGTATCAGAGAAGACGCAAACCGAATTGTCTTTGAAAGAACTGGTTCCTGATGAAGGCAGCTTATTAGGTATTCAACAAGTCATTCAGCAGAAACTGCTGGATCAAGCCAAGGAACCCGCCAAAATCATCGACGCCGTCTTGGCCATGGAGCGGATCACCTTCGATTCGAAATTTACTTACGATCCAGAGAAGCTGACCATCGAATTGCCAAAAAATCAGACGGAAGCGACAGAAATCACCCTGTCTTACAGCGAGATCGCCCCATTCATTGATCCTGATCTCGTGGCTGCTGACCAACTCAACAATGCCTTGCCAAGTCTTGACCCCAATAAAAAATACGTGGCATTGACCTTTGATGATGGACCCAACAGTACCTCCACTATGGATCTTTTGAACATCTTACAAGAAAATGACGTCAAAGCGACCTTCTTTATGCTGGGACAAATGGTTGAGCAATATCCGCAAGCCGCCAAAAAAGTCCAAGAAGCTGGACACGAGATCGCCAGTCATTCTTACTCTCATCCGCAGCTGAATACTCTTTCAGCGGAAGATTTGCAGGCAGAAGTTACGAAAACCAATAAAGCCATTTACAATGCGACGGGTTTACTACCTAGGAATTTACGGCCCCCTTATGGCGCTATCGACAAACAAAGCGCAGAAACCATCGGCATGCCGATCATTCAATGGGACATCGATTCTCAAGACTGGAAATTGAAGGATCCGAAGAAAATCAATGCCTTGGTTCAACAAAATGTCTTTAATGGTGCCATGATCTTGATCCATGATATTCACCCGAAATCTGTGAAAGCCGTACCGGGAGTCATTAAAACACTCAAAAACGAAGGCTACGAATTCGTGACCGTCGATCAATTATTAGAAGCACGGCAAAAACCGTTGCATCAATACTTTGGGATGAACGATGAACGCCTCGTTGATTAAGAGAAAAAGGAACCCAGCAAATTGTCTCTTGCTGCGTTCCTTTTTAGTTATTGGATCATTCCCTCTTTTTTAGCCCTTCTTTTCTTCATACACATTAGTCACAAAAATTTGAATCAATAGATCAGCGACAGCTTTTGGCGGCATCGTTGAAAAATCTTTGAGCCAGCGTTCGATCAAACCGATAGACCCGCAGACAAAAAAGCTAAGGCACAGTTCCAATTCTTCCTCGGAAGCATCTTGAAAGTATTGGGCAAATCGTTTCAAGGTCTCCGGTTTGATTTCTGACAACAAAAGATTCAGCAAATGGCTGTTGTTCAACAAAATCAAATGGGTGGTACTAGGATTCTCATACAAAATCGTCAATAGTTTTTCCAGCCAAAGATCCAATGACAAATTTTCCTGCTGCAAGTTCGATGCGATCTGCTCAACGAGCTCCCCTTCGATCTCCTCCAACAAAGCGGCTGTGTCCTTATAATATTTATAAAATGTTCCCCGATTGATATCTGCTCGTTCCGCAATCTCTTTGATCGTGATTTTGCGATACTCTTTTTCCAACAATAACTCCTGAAAGGCGCGCCGGATCACTTTTTTCGAGTAGATCGTTCGACGGTTCCCGACAGTCCCTACCATATCGTTTCCCCTTTTCTCTGTACATTTAATCAATATTTGTCTATTTAATGACAAATAAGCAAGCATTGAGGATTGCTCTTACTTTTCTTTCTTAGTATACTAACACCATGTGATTAAATCAACACGTGTTTAAAAAATGGAGGCTTTATTAATGAGTTATGTTGAAGTAAAGAATGAATATAAACGCTATCAGATGGGCGAAACCACTATCACTGCCAACAATGATCTTTCCTTTGCCATTGAAGAAGGCGAATTAGTGGTGATTCTTGGACCTAGTGGTGCCGGAAAATCGACCGTTTTGAATATCTTAGGCGGGATGGACTCGCCAGATGAAGGAGAAATCATTATCGACAATGTTGATATCGCGAAGTTTAACGACAAACAATTAACAGAATACCGCCGCACAGACGTTGGGTTTGTCTTCCAGTTTTATAATTTGGTCCCAAATCTGACAGCAAAAGAAAACATTGAATTGGCTACTGAAGTCTCACCGAATGCACTCGATCCTGATGAAGTCTTGGCCCAAGTCGGGTTAGAAAACCGCAAAAACAACTTTCCTTCTCAGCTTTCTGGTGGGGAACAGCAGCGGGTATCGATCGCTCGGGCGTTAGCCAAAAACCCGAAACTGCTGCTATGCGATGAACCGACTGGTGCTTTGGACTTTGAAACAGGAAAACAAGTGTTGAAGCTTTTGCAAAACGCTAGCCGGAAAAATGGCAATACGGTGTTGATCATCACCCATAATAGCGCCATTGCCCCGATCGCCGATCGGGTGATCCATATCAACGATGCCACTGTCCGTTCCATTGAAGAGAATCCTCATCCCATCTCGATCGATGAAATCGTTTGGTAGGAGGATCTGATGAAAAATAAGACCTATCTTAAAGCAAGTTTGCGAGAGATTCGCCAATCAAAAGGCCGCTTTATCGCAATCACCTTGATCATTTTTTTAGGAACGTTTCTCTTTGTCGGTGTCAAAGCAACCGGCCCGATCCTGAACCATTCCGCGAGTGAATATGTCAACGGCCAGCAATTAGCAGATCTGCAAGTCACTTCCACGCTGGGATTGACGAAGGACGACATTGATGCCGCGGAAAAAAGCGCTGCTCACACAGAAGCCGCCTATCAATTTTATTACGCTGCCAATTCAGATGAAGTCGTGCAAGTGACCTCCTATGACCCCTCACAGGAACTCAACCAGTTACTGGTGAAGGACGGCCGACTGCCAGAAAAAGCCGATGAAATCGTGCTGGACACCGAAGCAAAAAATTATGGCTGGCAAATAGGTGATACTTTTACGATCGATGATGCCGATAATCTGTCGGACAAAGAGTATACGATCGTTGGGTTTGCCACTTCTCCCATTTATATCAGTGCTGCCGAACGGGGCTATGCAAATGTCGGCAGCGGTGTCGTGACGTACTTTGCTTATGTACCGGAAGAACAGTTCACGATGGAGGTCAAATCGATCCTCTATCTCGCCTTTGATGATGTCGCCGGGCTTGAAACATACTCCGATACGTACACCGACAAGATGGCAGCCCATCAAGAAACGATTGAGGAACTGTTTGCGGACCGTCCTAAGGAACGCTTAGCAGAAATTCAACAAGACGCTTTTGATGAATTAGCCCCTGCAGAAAAAGAAGTCCGCGATGGACAAAAACAGTTAGCTGATGGACAAGCCCAACTGGATCAGGCCAAAGCGGAACTAGAACAACAGCAAGCCGCCTTGGCACAGCTGCCGCCCGTACAACAAGCAGCCCTCGAAGGCCAATTGGCGGCTGGAGAAGCAGAATTGACACAGCAGCAAGACCAATTAGATGAACAGCAACAAGAACTAACCGATGCCCAACAAACACTGGCAGAAAAACGGGCAGAGATCGAAGACTTGGCAGAGCCGACGTATCTTTACAACCAGCGCAAAGACAATCCCGGTTTCCAAGAATATGGTGGGCTGTCTGATCGTATCGCAGCGATCGCCAATGTGTTTCCTGTCTTCTTCTTCTTTATCGCTGCGTTGATCACCTTTACGACACTGACGCGGATGGTAGAAGAAAACCGCAAAGAGATCGGTACCTTAAAAGCGATGGGCTATGGCAAAGTCGAGATCTCCCTTAAATATTTGATTTATGCCCTCCTTTCTTCGGCCATTGGCATTATTAGTGGTGCCGTATTAGGAACCGAACTGTTGCCGCGTTTGATCTATTTCCTATCCAGCGAACGGTATCTTTTAGACGGGATTCGCGTCTATTATGTCTGGTCGCCAATTATTTTGGCCGCAATCGCCTTTTTACTGGCGACGCTTGGTGCCTGTCTGTTTGTTCTGATCAAAGAATTGCGGGAAAAACCTGCCCAGCTGCTGCAAGTTCGCGCACCAAAGCCCGGGAAACGGATTTTATTAGAAGCAATTACCCCCTTATGGTCCCGTTTAAGCTTCAATCAAAAAGTCAGCTTCCGTAACATCTTCCGCTACAAATCGCGAATGATCATGGCAATCATTGGCATCGCCGGTTGTACGGGACTGATGGTGGCAGGCGTTGGGTTGAAAGATTCTCTAAGTGCCGTGACTGCAAAACAATTTGGGCCCATTACGGATTATCAAGCCGTCGTGACCTTAAATGATGCGAAGGAAGAAACCGTTGCTGCCGCTGAAACGGTTTTAACAGACGAGCCTCTTTTGACCCATTCGATGCTAGTCTACAATGAAACGATCGAGATTCGACCGGCTAACCAAGGAAAACAAAGTCTGACCTTGATGGTTCCGGCAGATCAAGATGCTTTTGCAGACTATGTCCATTTGAAAACGACGGCAGGACAGAAGCTGTCATTAACAGAGGGTGCCGTGCTGACTATGAAGTACGCAGAATTATATGATTTGCACGTTGGCGATACATTGACCTTCTATACCAGCGATCAAGAAGCCTATGAAGTACCTATTAGTGGCATCGCAGAAAATTATTTAGGCAATTCTCTTTATCTGTCGCCGACCGTTTATGAAGAAATCACCAATAGTACCTTTGAACCAAATGCGTTCTTAGTCAAAAGCAAGACGATGACGAAAAAACAAGAGGAAGCTTTATCAACAGCCTTGTTAGATACCGACAAAGTCAAAAACACGACGTTCCTTTCCACTCAGATCAAAATGCAGAATGATTCGATGGGTAACTTGAACGCCATTGTCTTGATCTTAGTTGTATTATCAGGGGCATTAGCCTTTGTCGTCTTGTATAACTTGACCAACATCAATGTTTCCGAGCGGATTCGCGAGCTTTCTACTATCAAAGTATTAGGGTTTTACAATAAGGAAGTGACTATGTACATCGTACGAGAAAATATCGTCTTTACGTTATTTGGGATTCTCGCAGGTTACGTGGTAGGTTACTTCTTGACTGACTTTATTTTGATCCAAGCTTCGATGGAGAACATGGTCTTTCCATTAGTGATCAATTGGCCGGCTTATGCTTTAGCCGGTGGCATGACGATTCTCTTTACGATCATCGTGATGTACGTCACCCATGTGAAACTGACTCATGTCAATATGATCGATGCGTTGAAATCAAACGAATAAGTTACTGCTAAAGCGATTTGCTGATCATCCAGCAGCGATTTTAGAGAAAAGGGTGCCGATCTCAGCCATTTTGGCAAGATCGGCACCCTTTTTTAGAACCAAACGCCCCCTCTGTCCACTTTTGAACAGAGGGGGCGTTGGTTTTCACGTGAAACATTTTATGATTTTACGGAGTAGTTTGGTGCTTCTTTCGTGATTTGAACATCGTGGGGATGTGATTCTTTTAGTCCGTTGCCGCTCATTTGGATGAATTGTGCTTCATCACGTAATTGCTGCAGATTGCCGGCACCGACATAACCCATCCCTGATTTCAACCCGCCGATCATTTGGAAGATGATATCAGAAACGCTGCCTTTATAAGCGACACGTCCTTCAATGCCTTCTGGAACCAATTTGTTGGCTTCATTTACGCCCCCTTGGAAGTAACGGTCGCTGGAGCCTTTTTCCATTGCCCCCAATGAACCCATTCCGCGGTACGTTTTGAAGCGACGGCCTTGATAGATTTCAAATTCACCTGGTGATTCGTCAGTTCCTGCCAACATGCTACCGAGCATTACAGCATGTCCGCCAGCTGCTAAAGCTTTGACGATATCGCCAGAGTACTTGATCCCACCATCGGCAATGATTGCTTTGCCATATTGACGTGCCACAGAGGCTGCATCATAGATCGCTGTCAATTGAGGAACTCCGACACCGGCTACCACCCGAGTAGTACAGATCGATCCTGGACCGATCCCGACTTTTACGACATCGACACCAGCATCATACAATGCTTTCGTGCCTTCTGCAGTGGCAACATTTCCAGCAATCAATGTCGCTTCTGGGAAATGCGCGCGAATTTCAGAGATTTTGCGTAAAACACCCGCACTGTGTCCATGGGCAGTATCAATGACGATCGCGTCCACGCCTGCATCCAATAATGCTTGTGCTCGTTCAAAGGTATCGCTAGTAACGCCGACTGCCGCTGCCACTAATAGGCGTCCATGCGTGTCTTTGGCTGCATTCGGGAATTCGATTACTTTTTCAATATCTTTGATGGTGATCAAACCGCTTAAGATCCCTGCTTCATCAACGATCGGTAATTTTTCGATCTTGTGTTGTTGTAAGATTTTTTCCGCATCTTTCAACGAAGTACCGACAGGTGCTGTGATCAATTGGTCTTTGGTCATCACATCATTGATCGGCATCGTATAATCCGTGACAAAACGCATGTCGCGGTTCGTGATGATACCGACTAATTTGCGGTTTTCCATCGTTTCTACGATCGGTACCCCGCTGATGCGGTACTTGCTCATCAAATGTTCTGCATCAGCAACTAAGTGACTTGGTGTTAAGAAAAACGGATCGATGATCACGCCGCTTTCAGAACGTTTTACTTTGCGCACTTCATCTGCTTGCGCGGCGATACTCATGTTTTTGTGAATCACGCCAAGTCCGCCTTGACGCGCCATTGAGATCGCCATTTTACTATCAGTTACGGTATCCATACTGGCACTTATGATTGGAATATTTAGTGTAATATTCGGGGCAAGCTGCACTTTCATATCCACGTCATTTGGCAAGACGTGACTTTCTGCCGGAATCAATAAGACATCATCAAACGTTAACCCTTTTTTTACAAATTTGGTTTCCCAGTTGGACATTTTTGTAACCACTCCTTAAAATTTTTAGGTATTTTAAAAAAAATAGCAAAGATTTTTTCATAAGTCAACCATTCGGAAAGCTTTCTTAATAATCCTCTTCAAACCTTTGGTCAAATCTCATAATTCGCCATTTTTTCTAAAAAAACACGCTGATCGTGCGGTCTTTTTTAACAAAAGAAGGCGCACGATCAACGTGTAGCCATCAGCCTCTAGGAACAGACAGACTGCTGATGATATTGTATTTGCGTTTCAAGTAGTACTTCGCTGCTAATGCCACTGCCCCGATCAAGGCTTCGATCACAGGGTCCACTTGTGGATTCAATGGTGGTTGGATCATCGCAGAAAGCGAGATCACAACGATCCATAGCATGAAGGCTGCGACTAAAATCAAAATGATCTTCCACATCTTCGGCCGTTTGCTCTTATCAGCACCCGGGCGTTCATATTGATACATGTATTTGTACATCAAGTAGAAGACCCAACCAGCAAGCATCGCCATCAAGAAGAGGGTCAATAAGCCATAAGGTTGTGCTTGTCCTCTAGTAAAGATTCCCATAACCCCTAGCATCAACCCAAAAATCCCTAAAATCAGCAAGGTGTTATCCAACCACATCAAGAAGGGGCCGGATTCTTTTTGCTCAACGGGTTTGTTGATGATGGCTTCGGTACGTTCAGACACTGTACCAAATAATTGGCGGGCCGTTTTGCCGCCTTTTTGTTCTTTGACTAAGACCGGCAGCATCTCATGCAAGGCAATCGTTTTTTCTTCTTCAGAAAGGTTGGCTGCCTCTAGCGATTTTTTTAAATCAAATATATATTGTTGGTTTCGTTTTGTTAATTGTTGTTCTAATTCACGATTTTCGGAAACATAATTTCGCAGAGTTTCTGGTTCCATGAATTGATTCTCCCTTCTGCGTTTTCTTCACAATGGACATTTTACCACAAATTCACTGGGAAGAAAGCCCTTTATACGTTAAAACGGAACAACATCACGTCGCCATCTTGCACGACATAATCTTTTCCTTCCAAACGTACCCGACCGGCTTCTTTGGCCGCTTGCATCGTGCCGTATTGGTTCAGATCTTCAAAGGAAACAGTTTCCGCACGAATAAAGCCGCGCTCAAAGTCCGTATGGATGATCCCCGCTGCTTGCGGTGCTTTGATGCCTTTACGGAACGTCCACGCACGCACTTCTTGTTCACCAGCGGTAAAGTACGTTGCTAGACCCAGCAAATCATAGGCGGCACGAATCAATTGATCCAACCCTGATTCTTCAATTCCTAATGCTTCTAAAAACTCTGCTTTGTCTTCTTCTTCCAGCTCAGCGATCTCTTCTTCAGCACGAGCACTGATGACGATCACTTCCGCATTTTCGCTTGCTGCAAATTCCTTCACTTTGTTGACATAGTCATTGGTTTCATAGTCTGCCACGTCTTCTTCTGCTACGTTGGCAACGTATAAAACTGGTTTGGTCGTTAGTAAAAACAAACTTTTGACGATGCGCTGTTCTTCATCTGTAAATTCGATCGAACGAGCTGAGATCCCTTCTTCTAGGACCGGTTTGATTTTATCAAGAACGGCCAATTCCGCAACCGCATCTTTGTCTTTGGTTTTAGCAATTTTTGCGACCCGAGTATAGCGCTTGTTGACGGATTCTAAATCTGCTAAAACCAACTCCAAGTTGATGGTGTCGATATCAGCTAATGGGTCCACGCGGCCTTCCACGTGGGTGATGTTGTCGTCGTCGAAACAACGAACGACATGACAGATCGCATCCACTTGGCGGATATGGCTCAAAAATTGGTTCCCTAATCCTTCCCCTTTGCTGGCACCGCGGACGATTCCAGCAATATCCGTAAATTCAAAGGTGGTTGGGACTGTCTTTTTCGGACGGACTAATTCTGTTAAACGCTGTAAGCGCCAATCTGGCACTTCCACCATTCCTACATTCGGATCGATCGTCGCAAACGGATAGTTTGCGGCTTCTGCTCCTGCTTTGGTTATTGCATTAAATAAAGTAGATTTGCCCACATTTGGCAATCCAACGATTCCGGCAGTTAACGCCATGCTTCACTTCACTCTTTCTCTTTTTTTTCTAGGATTTTCTTCATCTTTTTATCAAATTCTCGGCGCGTCATCATGACGATGTGGCCGCAATTCGTACACTTTATTTTGATGTCTGCCCCCATGCGGATGATTTCCCAACGATTGGCTTTGCAGGCATGCGGTTTTTTCATTTCGACAATATCCCCAAGATCATACATCTTTATCACCTCAAGCTTCATCAAATTGAATGTTCAATAAATCTAAAATACGGGTTAAATCTTTTTGTGACAGGTATTCGATCTCGATTTTGCCTTTGCCTTCTTTTTCGCGGATCTCGACATTCGTGCCGAATTTATCCATCAACCGTTCTTCGCTTTCTCGTAAATAGTACGGTTTTTCCCGAATCAGACGCGGCACTTTTTTCTTTTCGTTTTTCGTGTCGTTCATCTCAGCGACCATTTGTTCTAATTGGCGGACTGTCAGATTTTCTTTGACACAACGATTGGCTAATTTTAAGATCTGTTCTTTGTTTTTCAAGCCTAATAATGTCCGGGCTTGCCCCATAGACAAACGGTCATCTTGAACCATTTCTTTGACGAGTTTCGGCAAGGACAGTAACCGCAAATAATTGGCGATATACGGGCGGCTTTTCCCTAAACGTTCAGCGACTTGTGCTTGGGTCAATTTCAAGTTCTTCATCAGCATGTCATAGGCTTCTGCTTCTTCTAAAGGATTTAAATCTTCCCGCTGCAAGTTTTCTAAAACGGCGACTTGCATCATCGCTTCTTCATCAAAATTGCGGATGATGGCTGGGATCGTTTCCTTGCCAGCTAATTTGGACGCTCGAAACCGGCGTTCACCAGCAATGATCTCATAGCCTTTGACGGATGATTGCCGCACGATGATCGGTTGAAAGACCCCCGAATGCTGGATCGAATTGGCCAGTTCTTGTAATGAAAGCTCATCAAAGGTTTTTCGCGGTTGATAAGGGTTGGGTCTTAATTCGTTTAAAGGCAGTTCAACGACTTTTTCTGTCTTGATATCGACTTCTTCTAACCCTTGCAGGTCTTGAAACAACGCATCGATCCCACGCCCTAATCCTTTCCCTTTATTCTTCACGGGCTAACACTTCCTTTGCTAACGTCTGATAGACTTCGGCTCCTTTTGAGCGTGGATCATAATCAATGATCGACAATCCATGACTAGGTGCTTCAGACAACCGGATATTCCGCGGAATAATGGTTTCGTATACTTTTTCTTGGAAATAGCGGCGGACTTCTTCCACGACTTCCGCGCCTAAGTTCGTGCGGGCATCATACATCGTCAGTAAGACCCCTTCGATCTCTAACTCAGGGTTAAAATGTTTTTGTACTAAACGCACGGTATTCAATAGTTGGCTCAGCCCTTCCAATGCATAGTACTCACATTGGACTGGGATCAAAATCGAATCACTGGCGGTAAAGGCATTGATCGTCAAATGACCTAAAGATGGCGGGCAATCGATAAAGATATAATCGTATTGTTCTTTGATTTCATTCAAAGCCGATTTCAATCGAGATTCCCGTGCCATCATGGAGGTCAATTCAATTTCCGCACCAGCTAATTGGATCGTCGCTGGAACGATATCCAAGTTTTCTCGGCTGCTAGGTAAAATCGCTTCAACGATCGGTGTTTCATTGACTAATACATCATAGATGTCTTGTTCCACATCTGGTTTGCGAATGCCGACACCGCTTGTGGCGTTGCCTTGGGCATCAATATCTACGAGTAACACTTTTTTGCCGACAAATGCTAAGGACGCACCTAGGTTCACCGTTGTGGTGGTTTTGCCTACGCCGCCTTTTTGGTTTGCAACAGAAATAATACGGGCCATTGATTTTCCTCCTATTTAATTGGTTGTTTCGCTGGCATTCCCGGTTTGCGGGGGTATTTCTTTGGCGTTTCTTTTTTCTTTTGAATGATCAAAAGATGGCGTTCATCGCCGCTGACCGGTAAGGTAAAGCTTTTTTCTTCAATAAATTTGCCGCCTAAGAGTGAGATCGCTGGTTTGGCTTCAACCAGTTCTTCCTCGCTTTTGGCAGCTTTGAGCGCATAAAAATAGCCTGCTTTTTTCACCAATGGCACACAGAGTTCCGTTAACACATTCAAACGGGCAACCGCTCGAGCGGTCACATAATCGAATTGCCCACGAAATTGCGGGTTTTGACCAAATGTTTCTGCACGGTCATGGTACAAGTGGACATTTTCCAATTGTAGATCCGTCACAAGAGTTTGTAAAAAGGTGATGCGCTTATTTAAAGAGTCGACGATCGTCACTTCTAATTCAGGAAACACGATTTTTAGTGGAATACTTGGAAAGCCAGCACCTGAACCGACATCGCACAAATGACTTTTCGGGTCAAAGGCGGTTTCAAAAGCTAAGGAAACAGAATCGTAGAAATGCTTTAAATACACTTCTGATTTTTCCGTGATTGCGGTTAGATTCATCTTCTGATTCCATTCGACTAAACGCTCGAAATAGACAGCGAATTTTTCCATTTGTTCTTCGGTTAAAACGATCCCGTTTTTGCGTAATTCTTCATGAAATTCTTCAGGTAGCATAACGAATCCTTTCTATTTTGTGAAACAGAAAAATGTTTCACAGACTAGTTCCTACTTTAACGCAAAAAGCAGTGCGATGCAATAGCCAGAGATTGCTTTCTAGGAGAATTTACTATTTTTTAACTGGGGCTTTAAGGTTGGTTTAAGGCATAGAAATTATACTCATTTCAATCCAAAAAACTTTTTTCATTTTTCCTTGACCAGCAAGGCTGCCAACCCTGCTGGTCAGCTTTTTTCTCAAAGAAACAAGCATTGATCTCAGGATCAATGCTTGTTTTTGTTTCATATGAAACTTTTTTATTTCACGCGAGGTTCGTTGTATTCTTCGATACGATCAGACGCGCGGGAAGCCGCATGTTTGGCTTTGTTGGTTTGACGTGAAGCAAAGTCGCCGGTTTTAGAAGCAGCTGACGTTACTTTGTCTTGAACCGTTTCTTGTTCCTCTTCGTATTCAGCGATTGTTTTCACATCCACAACGTTGATGTTGACTTCGATCACTTCTAATTGGGTCATTGTCGTTACTTCTTTTTGAATGACTTCTTTGACTTGTTCAGCGATTTCTGGGATGTTGCGGTCGTATTCAACCACGATATCTAAATCAACGGCTACTTGTTTTTTCCCAACTTCAGTATTGATACCGGCAGTCACATTGTCTGTATTAACTAATTTTTCAGCAATATTAGAGAAGAAACCACCATCGACCGTCAACAGGCCATCTACATTTTCTAATGCAATTCCGATAATTTTTTGGATCACTTTGTCATCATAGGTCAATGAACCATGAACGGGTGCATCCCCGGTTGGTCCTTCAAAATCGTTGTGGCCAGGTTTTGGCGGTGCTGGATGATGTCCGGCTGGATCTGGATTTCCTGGTGCTGGATGATCCCCTGGTTTTGGTCCATTTTGTTGTCCTGCTACTGCTTTTTCAGCATTTGGTACCACTGGATCAGGTGATTCAGTCATTGGAATCGCATTTTCATTGGCTTGATGATTGGTGTTGGGAACCACTGGATCTGGATGTGCACTGACATTTTTTTCATTGTTTAATTCGTTTTTATCGTTATTCATTAAAAATTCCTCCTATAAAATACGTTATTGTTGGTTAAAAAATTCGTCGATGATACCGGTACGTTGGAGATACAATCCTAGCGCAAAACCCAAACCTGTTAGGAGTAGAATCAGCAATGTTTTGAAAAAACCGATCGTTACAAACAACACAGCCAGAACAAGGCCGATTGCTCCAAAAATCAATGGGATTTTGTATTGTTGTAGTTCGTTCATCATAGCCCTCCTATTCTACTCGCGGGTTTTCCGGAGTCTCATTTTGTTCAAAATTCGCATAATTGACTTCGACTTTGACTTTTTCACTTGAGCCAAGCACTCGTTGGACATCTTGTTGGATTTCCGCCATTAAGTTTTCGGTTTTGCCAACTAAGGCAGACGTCCGTTTCAAGCGGCCTTTGATTTTGATTAAAATTCGATTTTTGGTCGCCTTGACATGAACTTTTGGTCCTTCAACAAATTCTTTTTCATTTACTTTCGTACGTACAAGTCCTTCGATCGCTTTCTTATCGATCGTCAATGCGCCCTTATCCTCTTTCAAAACAAAGGTTGTTTTGGTTTTTGGATAAAACAGCACGACTAAGATCACGATCAAGAATACGGCGATTAAAACAACGGCTACCCAAAACATATATTGACGCATAAACAAGTTGTCAAAGAAATACGTGACGACATTGCCTCTGCTGTCCAAACCAAATGGCAGCTGCATGTAAGGATTACTCATTAAAACGATTGGTAATAAGACAGTGATAAAGATCAACGAAACGATGATTGATACGATTTTCCACCCTTTACTCATAGGACACCTCCTCCTTTTTCTCCGATTTTTTGATAAGCTTACAAGTTGATGGCTTCTCCGCCGGTAACACCATAAATCTGTGCTGTCACATAGCTAGCTTTATTGGAAGCTAAAAAGACATAGACGGGTGCCAGCTCAGCTGGTTGTCCTGCCCGCTCCAGTAATGCTTGCTGACCAAATTCAGGCAGCTTGTCTTGCGGTTGGCCATGATCTAACTGTAATGGTGTCCAGATTGGTCCTGGGGCTACCCCATTGACCCGAATCCCTTTTTCAGCAAATTGTTTCGCCAAGCTGACTGTAAAACTGGCGATCGCCGATTTGGTTGCCGCATAATCCATTAAATGGGCGCTTGGACTAAAGGCTTGGACAGAAGTCGTTGTCACGATCGCTCCCCCAGCCGGTAAGTGTGGCTCAGCTGCTTTCACTAATGCAAACATTGAGATAATGTTTACCATAAAGGTGTCTTTCACTTGTTCAATCGGTAATTCTGCAATCGATGGCCGCGTGATTTGCTGTGCTGCGTTCAATACTAATGTATCTAACCCACCTAATGCTGCTACCGCTTTGTCAACGATCTCTTGTGGTGCCGCTTCGTCTCGCAGGTCATAGGGTAGCAAAATCACTTTGCGTCCGGCTTCTTTGATGTACCCTGCAACTTCTTCGGCATCTTCTTCTTCTCCTGGGAAAAAGTGCAGGGCAATGTCTGCTCCTTCACGAGCGAAGGCAATCGCTGCTGCTCGTCCGATCCCAGAATCCCCACCGGTAATCAGTACCCGCCGGTTTTCTAACTGCTGACTTCCCTCATAAGAGTCTTCACCACAATCAGGTTTTGGTCGCATTTCTTCTTGTAAAGCAGGCGTATCTTGTTCCTGTTTGCTGTATTTACCCGTGTGATAAAGTTCCCGTGGATCAGTCAAAATAGGTTCACTCATTCTTACGTCCTCCTTTTCTCTATAATAAAATTCTAAACCATTCATTTTTTTTTGGGAAATATAACGCTTTGTTAACAAAAATAAATCCTCGTTTATTAGAAAATGAAAAAAGAAAGTGCCCTCATTTTTGACCAGAAAGCAAATGATTTCACTTTTTTATAGAAGGGGGTAAACTAATAAGTAATATCTGGTGGTGCCTGTAAAAAGGAACCCCTAGGAAAATGACTTTGGATCAAGAAAAAGGAGGAACCAAACAATGCCTTGGAATGTCCGTGATTATCCTGCGTCAATGAAGAATCTAGACCCCTTAGTTCGTAAAAAAGCGATCGATATCGCCAATGCCCTGCTAGCCGATGGCTATTCCGACGATCGGGCGATCCCGATCGCCACGAGTCAAGCAGAAAAATGGTATGACAATGCAGATGAAGAGGAGAAGAAAGCTTTTCAGAAAGAGAAAAATCCGCAAAAAGATGATGCCCATCAAACCAATAAAAATGCGAAAAAATTAATGGATGCGGATGTTGAAGTTGTGTATGAAGAGGACCAATGGCAAGTCCGTTCCAAAGGAGCAAAACGTGCCAGTGATCATTTCGACAATAAAGCAGAGGCCATCGCCCGTGCCAAAGAAATTGCCGAAAATAAAGAATCCGTGGTGAACGTTTATAAAAAAGACGGCGACCATCAAAAGGATATTGATTTAGGAGAATAAAATTGGCCGCAGAAAAGTGGAAGGAGGTCTTACGTTTGTCGTTTTAACGGCGCGAAACGTTACCTTCTCTTTCGCTTTTTTGTTTCCTTTTACAGCTAGGTTTGGTTAAAACTAAAGCAACCGCTTCTTTAACGTTTCTTTTAAAAAACAACGTTTCATTGTCAGAAACCTAAAAAACGAAGACCTTTTGAATGAACCATTACGTTTAAAATTTCTCGACATCCTAAAAAATAAACCTATGAAATGCTGCTCTAGCAACAACTGTAAACCATCCGTTGCCGTTGCAAATTAGCTTGTGCTTTCTTTAACTAGCCAAACCTTGTATACTTAAACTATCAAAAGTGCAAGGAGTGGTATTTGTGAAAAAATTATTTTTTGTGCCGTTTATTTTTATTTGTTTCTTCTTTGCTCTCCCAGCTGCCGCCCAAACAGTGGAAGAACCTGAACTCGTTTACGACTTAGCATCAGATAGTCCCTATGAGCAGCTGATCACCGTAGATGAAGAAGGCAACGAGTTGATTTTGACCATTGAAAAATTGCCGTCATTCCGGGCAAATCTGGCAGCAGGAACGTATCGCGTGTCAAAAACATCCACCGGTAATTGGACCGCTAGTTACAATGTCACGGTCAATAGCCGCAATCAATTTACAGGCACTTCGAATTTAAGTTTAGTTGCTCACAGAGGAAGTATCACTTCTAGTTCATTAACTCACACGTCCACTAAAGCCACCTGTACGTTTAAGCAAAAAGCAGGTATAATCACTACCAATGGGAGTGTCGTAACCACGATCTCAAATGGGAAGCTAGTTGTTAAATAGCAGATAGGAGCATACATTGGCTTTAGCAGAACAATTAAAAAGCTGTCGCGAGTCTTCCGGATTGTCGCAAACAGCAGTCGCAGAAAAATTACAGATTTCACGCCAGTCGATTTCAAAATGGGAAAACGGGCGCGGCTATCCAGATATTGAGAATTTGATTTTGTTGAGCGATCTCTATCAAGTCTCGATTGATGAGCTCTTGCGGGAAAACGAAGCGTTAAAAGAGCGGATCGAAACCAATAATCAAGAGATCAACGACAAAAAAGAAAAATTGTCGTTACTCCAAAGAACGATGGCAACGGAAAAAGATGAAAGTCTGCTCTTGCTACTGTTAGCTGGAATCGGCTCATTTCTCTTTCCATTAGGTTTGATTTTAGATGGCTTTGTCTTATGGCGTAACAAAAAGGCCAATAATTTTTATGTATTGATCTATATCGTCTGTGCCTTCTCAATTTTCTTGAATTTGTACGATGGCTATGTCCATCTCAGCAACATCATGAATTGGGGAACCACTACGATTGAAAAAGTTGAATAATTCAATTGCTAACACAAAAAGCCCGCTGCGAGTTACTCTCGTAGCGGGCTTTTGACACTGTATTTACCATTTATAAATTGGTTTTTCAAAGAATATTAACCGTCTTTAGTTAACCTTTGCAATCTTCCCTTGTTCGATATACACCATCAAAATACTAATATCAGCTGGGTTTACTCCGCTGATACGGCTCGCTTGGGCGATGGTTTCGGGTTGGATTTTTTGCAGTTTTTGTTTGGCTTCTGTTGCCAAGCCATTGATAGCGGCATAGTCGATGTTTTCAGGAATGCGTTTGGCTTCCATCCGTTTGAGTTTCTCCACTTTTTCGAGGGCTTTTTTAATATAACCTTCGTATTTGATTTGGATCTCGACTTGTTCGATCTCTTTTGGCTTCAATGCTTCATTGGCTTCGATAAATTGCAGCATTTCCGCATACGTCACTTCAGGCCGGCGCAAGAATTCATTTGCTAAAACGCCATCTTTCAAGGTGGCCGTCCCTTTGGCAGTCAAATATGCTTGTACTTCTGGCGTTGGTTTGATGCGGATTTTAGACAAGCGTTTGATTTCTGCTTCAACAGCTTCTTTTTTCGCTACATATGCTTCGTATTGCGCTTCTGGGACGAGCCCAATTTGATGTCCCACTTCGGTCAAACGCAGATCGGCATTATCATGACGCAGCAATAAGCGGTATTCGGCACGAGAGGTCAATAAACGGTATGGTTCATTGGTTCCTTTGGTCACCAAATCATCGATCATCACACCGATATAACCGTCGCTGCGTTTCATAATGAAAGGTTCTTTGCCTTGAATTTTCAAAGCGGCATTGATGCCAGCAATCAAGCCTTGACCGGCCGCTTCTTCATAGCCGCTGGTTCCGTTGGTTTGTCCTGCCGTAAAGAGGTTTTCGATGACTTTGGTTTCTAATGTTGGACGCAATTGATGAGGTACCACGACATCATATTCAATGGCGTAGCCCGTCCGCATCATTTCCGCTTTTTCTAAACCTGCGATGGAATGCAGCATTTGGACTTGGACGTCTTCTGGCATAGAAGTAGAAAGCCCTTGAACATACACTTCTTCGGTGTTCAATCCTTCTGGCTCCAAGAATAGTTGGTGACGAGATTTGTCTGCAAAACGCACGATTTTGTCTTCGATGGATGGACAATAACGGGCACCTACCCCTTCGACGATCCCTGTAAACATCGGCGCCCGATGTAAATTCTGGTTGATGATTTGGTGCGTCCCTTCGTTCGTATAGGTCAACCAGCAAGGTTCTTGGTTTTGATTGTAGGCTTCATCGGGTGTGCTGTAACTAAAGTGATTCGGTTGTTCATCGCCAGGCTGGATCTCCGTTACCTCATAGTTGATGGTGCTGGATTTGACCCGCGGTGGTGTACCGGTTTTAAAACGAGCGATCTCTAGACCAAGCTCTTTCAAATGATCGGCTAATCCAATCGATGGCTGGGAGTTGTTTGGACCAGAAGAATACTTCAACTCTCCAATGATGATCTCCCCTCGCAACGCTGTTCCTGCAGTGATCACTACAGCTTGGGCTTGGTAACGAGCGCCTGTAGATGTCACGACGCCACGGCACTCGCCTTCTTCAACGATCAGCTTTTCAACGATCCCTTGGCGCAGTGTTAGATTGGCTTCTTTTTCGATCGTTCGTTTCATTTCAGCCGCATAGGCATGTTTATCGGCTTGCGCCCGCAAAGCCCGCACTGCGGGACCTTTTCCTGTATTGAGCATCCGCATTTGGATGTAGGTTTTATCGATATTTTTGCCCATTTCTCCGCCTAAAGCATCGATTTCGCGCACCACGACGCCTTTTGCTGGTCCGCCGACGGAGGGATTACAAGGCATGAATGCGACCATGTCTAAGTTGATGGTCAGTAAAAGGGTTTTTGCCCCCATTCGGCTGGCTGCTAAGGCAGCTTCTGATCCGGCATGGCCGGCACCAACAACGATCACGTCATAACTTTCTGCTTGATATTCTTGCATGGTGTTCTCCTTTTTACGCCAGTGGCGCATTCTTTATTTTCCTAAACAAAACTGACTAAATAATTGGGTGATCAACTCATCTTGGACACTGTCGCCGACAACTTCTCCTAGATAGTCCCAGCAGCGTGTCATATCGATTTGAACCAAGTCGACAGGCATTCCTGCTTCGATCCCTTGGATGACCTCAGACAACGACTGAACGGCATTTTCTAATAAGGCAATGTGGCGGGTGTTAGAAAGATAGGAAGCATCCTTGTCGGTGGTTTTCCCCCCAAAGAATAGATCGGCAATGGCTTGTTCCAGTTGATCCAAGCCTTCGTTGGTCAATACAGAGACAGAAAAAATCGGTTCATCTGCTGCGTACTGCGCTAATTCAGTGGGCGCTAGTTTTGGCTCAAGGTCGGTCTTATTCAATAAGATGATCCGACGGCTGCCAGCAGTCAGCTCCAGCAATTGTTTGTCTTCCTGGGTCAATCCTTCGCTTTGGTTGAGAACCAGCAAAATCAACTCCGCTTCTGCCAGTGCTTTGCGGCTGCGTTCGACCCCGATTTTCTCAACGACATCTTCCGTTTCGCGGATACCAGCCGTATCGATCAGTTTCAACGGTACCCCGCGAACATTGACATACTCTTCAATGACATCTCGGGTGGTGCCGGCAATGTCTGTCACGATGGCTTTTTCTTCCCTTAATAAATGGTTCAATAAGCTGGATTTACCGACATTCGGCCGACCGATGATCGCAGTACTCAGGCCTTCTCGCAAAATTTTTCCTTGTTGGGCAGTTGCTAATAAGGCTTGGATCTGCCCTTTGACCATCGTGGCCTTTTCTAACAATAAGCGGGTCGTCAATTCTTCCACATCATCGTATTCAGGGTAATCGATATTCACTTCAACTTGCGCCAACGTCTCTAAGATCTCTTGGCGTAAGGTCCGAATCAAGTGGGAAAGATTGCCATCCAGCTGATTGACAGCGAGATTCATCGCCTTATCGGTCTTAGCACGAATCAGGTCCATCACCGCCTCGGCTTGAGAAAGATCAACCCGTCCATTTAAAAAGGCCCGCTTCGTGAATTCCCCCGGCTCAGCCAAACGTGCGCCTTGTCGTAAAACCAGTTGCAAGAGTTGATTGACGACAACGATCCCGCCGTGACAGTTGATCTCAACGACATCTTCTCGGGTAAAGGTCCGCGGCTTTTTCATCACTGAAAGCATCACTTCATCCATCAAACGGTTTTCTTCTGGGTCCACGATATGACCATAATGAATCGTATGACTAGGGACTTGGGCGAGGGTTTTAGTGCCTGCTTGAAAAATCCGATCCGCAATTGCGATTGCTTCTTCCCCGCTTAATCGCACAATACTGATGGCCCCTTCGCCTGGCGGGGTGGAAATTGCGGCAATCGTATCAAATTCTTGCGTAATATTCGCCATGTTGCATGCTCCTCCTATTTTTTCACATAAAAAAAGTGCCCACTCCACCCGTCAAATTGATTGAAAATCAATAAAAACGAGTAGACTTAGCACTTTGACTGCTTGTCAATTAAATTCTGGAAATAGATTAGCACATTTTTGCGCGAGTCGCAAGCTTCCTTCAAAAACTTTTAAATTTTGCATCTGTCCGCAAAAACCTTTAAAATAAAAGCAAAGAATAAGAAAAGAGGGATCTATTATGGAAACCATCAAATCATCAAACAGTGCTGCCCGCATTAAAGAAATCATTTTATCGACAGGAAACGTGAATCGGCCTTATGTCGTGCGGGATATCGTCTTTGCGGCAGACAAAATCGAAGTAGATCTATTTGATACATCTGTGAATTTGAACGATCTTTTGGCAGATGTGACCTATCGCTTAAAAGAAACCGCCCACAGCTACGGTGCGAATGCAGTGATCAACTGTCATTTCGAACACGACCGCATCGTCGAAGGCGACAAAACCTACCTTGAGATCTTTGCCTATGGTACGGTGGTTCAATTTACTCAATCAACCATTGGCGGCTAATTGCCCCTTTGAACAACGAAATACAAAAAAGAGTCCGCGGCATACGGACTCTTTTTTGATACCAAAGGCTGACCTACGTAACGTATGTTGACTTTGATAAGAATGATTTCTAGTCAAGGATACTTGGTTTTAAATTTGTTGTCAATCGCTTTTTCCCATCAAAAAAGGGAAAGGCTTGTCAGACCGCCTTTCCCTTTTTTCATTAAATTCGTTTGTCCGCAGGTTCCACTACTAAGTAGCGATACGGTTCATCCCCTTCAGAATGAGTTTGAACATACGCATCTTTACTCAATACGGAATGGATCTGTTTTCTTTCAAACGCCGGCATCGGCTCTAAAAAGACCGGGCGGCCTGTTCGTTTGACTTTTTCAGCAGTACGGCTGGCCAAACGTTCTAAGATCGCTTGACGTTTTTCACGGTAATCCCCGACATTCACAACGATCGACAATTTGTTTTTCGCGATGCGATGAATATAAACTTGCGCCAAATATTGCAGTGCATTCAAGGTTTTGCCGTGCTTCCCAATCAAAATGCCTTGTTTTTGCGTTTCTAATTGAAAGACGATCACGCCGTCTTGACGAGCGGTTTTTACTAAGGCAGGTGCATTCAATGCTTTTGAAATATTTGTCAGATAGAGTCCCAACTGAGCCAGTGCTTCCTCATCTGAAAGATCCGTCAGCAAAACAGGTTCGCTCGCGGCCGCCTCCATCACACTGCTTGCATCCTCTGTCGTCACAGGATCTGGTTCTACCAGCGGTTTTGCTGGTACTTCTTCAACGGGTGCCGGTTCTTCAACGATTCTTTTTTCAATGGAGACCCGTGCTTGTTTTTTTCCTAGCCCCAAGAAGCCTTTTTTTCCTTCATCCAGGACTTCGATTACTGCTTGATCTTTGGTGATACCAAGGACTTGCAATCCCTCTTGAATTGCTTCAGCTACTGTCAGATTTTCATAAATCGGCATTGCAGTGCAACCTCCTCTTATTTTTTCCGTTTCTTTTTAGGACTCATTGCTTTTTTCAGGGCTCGTTCACGCTCGCGTTCTTTGCGGGCGGCTTCTTCTCTTTCTTGGCGAATCTTGAATGGGTTATTTAAGATCATTGTTTGCAAGACTTGGAATGCATTAGAAACAACCCAGTACAAGGAAAGACCGCTGGCAATGTTGATCCCCATCAGTAAGATCATCATCGGCATAGCGAAATTCATGATTTTCAAACTCGCATTTGATTCCACTTGGCTCATACTTGATAAGTAGGTACTTGCAAAAGTAAAGAGCGCCGCTAAAATCGGCAAGATGAAGTATGGGTCACGATCACCCAGCTGCAGCCATAAGAATTTTCCTTCTTGCAGAGCAGGAACCCGTGAGATCGATTGCCACAAGGCCATCAAAATCGGCATTTGTACCAATAATGGTAGACAGCCGGCATAGGGATTGACATTGTTTTCCGCATACAAACGTTGTGTTTCTTCTTTTAACTTGCTTTGTGTTTCTGTATCTTTTGACGCATATTGCTGCTGCAGCGCTTTTAGCTTCGGTTGTAATTCTTGCGTTTTGCGCATGCTTTTGGTTTGAAAGTGCATCAACGGCATCAAAATGACCCGGATGATCAATGTAAAGAGGATGATCCCGATCCCGGCATTGCCGAAGGAGAGGGCTTTGATCGCCTCTGCAAAATAATAAACGATGTAACGATCCCATAGACCGGTACTTTGTGCATTTACTTCACCTGTTGCACCGCAGGCAGATAAGACAACTACTAATGAGAGAACTCCCAAAAATAGTAAGACGCGTTTCCCTTTTTTCACGTAACTAATTCCTTTCCATTAATGAATAATTTTGGCAAGCTTTAAGACATGCTCTAAATTCGAGTAGATTTCCTTTGAGGAACAAGTGGCGATACTTGGACGGGCGATCACAATAAAATCGATCGCTGGTTCGATTCGCGGCTTCATTTCCGTTAAGCTCGCACGAATCTTACGTTTGACCTCATTTCGCTTCACTGCATTACCGACTTTTTTTC
Source organism: Enterococcus sp. 4E1_DIV0656 (assembly GCF_002140695.1). NCBI lineage: Bacteria > Bacillati > Bacillota > Bacilli > Lactobacillales > Enterococcaceae > Enterococcus > Enterococcus sp. 4E1_DIV0656. The sequence continues at coordinate 1,000,659 of NZ_NGLF01000001.1, forward strand.
CTACAGATAAACCAACTCGAAAATGTGATTGCTCTTTAGGTAAGACATACACCACGAACTTCCGATTTGCAAAAGAATTTCCTGCCTGAAAAACTTTTTGAAAATCTTGCTCTGTTTTTACTCGATAGGATTTTCTCATCTTCGGTTCCTTCACTTCTTTCAATTAAGCTTCGCGAAACGGATTGAATCCGTAACCACTCACCTGTCAATAATACCATATTTGCCAAAAGTCAGACACTATATTCCGCAAAAACGGCATAAAAAAAAACCACTGGCATTCAGTGGCTTACGCAGAAATAACCTTTCTGCCTTTACGACGACGGCTAGCTAAAACACGACGTCCATTTTTTGTACTCATACGTTTACGGAATCCGTGAACTTTTTGACGTTTACGTTTATTTGGTTGATACGTTCTTTTCATTTATTTCCACCTCCATCAGGATAATGCTTATGCGCACAGACATACTTTGATAGTATAACGAGTCAAGTACTAGTTTGTCAATAAGAAGTTTGCTCAAAATCGACCATTCTTTATCCACAATTCCCTTGATTTGTGTGGGTTTGCTGTTTACAGCTAATTTTTGTGGATAACTTTTTCCCCAGAGTTATTTTGACTTTTTCCACAAACAAACAGCCTGTAGAAAAGTTTTCCACAATCGCTTTTCCAGCTGTTGATAACTACCCTAAAACCTAGTATTATCAAGGCGTGATCTTCACATAGATCTGTGGATAAGAGAGATTTTTTTCTAGTTATGCACATTCTTTTTCTACCTGTGGATAGTGCATTTTCGAACATGTGCATTTCCTTTTTTCTTTTATCCCGTTTTGTGGAAAAGTATTTTTTTCTAACCTTTTTTATCGTAATCTGTGGAAAACTTTTTCAATCCGTGCTATTTTAGTTATATCTATTCTTAGTTATAGGAGGACAATTTATGCCATCTGCTGATTCTATTTGGCAAGATCTTCAACGTTCCTTTAAAGAAGAGCTGAATCCGGCCAGTTATAGTGCTTGGATCGAGACTGCCAATGTCTTGTCGTTTGAAAAAAATCAGCTGCTGATCGAAGTACCCAGCGATCTTCATAAATCTTATTGGGAAAAAAATCTAGCTGCCAAAATTGTTGAAATGGGATTTATGAAAACTGGTGAAGAATTGATTCCTAGTTTTGTGACTGTCGAAGAAGCAGAAGCTTTAAAAACAGCCCCTTCTACTATTCAAACAGCTGCAAAAGAAAACGAGCGGCCGCCGAAATCGATCTTAAATGAAAAATACACATTTGATACCTTTGTCATCGGGAAAGGCAATCAGATGGCCCACGCTGCTGCTTTAGTTGTTGCAGAAGATCCTGGGTCTATTTATAATCCGCTGTTCTTCTATGGTGGCGTTGGTTTAGGGAAAACCCACTTGATGCATGCGATCGGTCATCAAATGTTGCTAAAACGTCCCAATGCCAAAATCAAGTATGTTAGTAGTGAAAATTTCACCAATGATTTCATTACTTCTATTCAAAAGAACAAAATGGAAGATTTTCGAAACGAATACCGCAATGTTGATCTTTTGCTGGTGGATGATATTCAATTCTTAGTCAATAAAGAAGGAACCCAAGAAGAATTCTTTAATACCTTCGAAGAACTGTATCGCAATAATAAACAGATCGTCCTGACAAGTGATCGTTTGCCAAATGAGATCCCGACTTTGCCGGAACGTTTGGTTTCCCGTTTTGCTTGGGGCTTATCCGTTGATATCACCCCGCCGGATCTAGAGACGCGGACTGCGATTTTGCGGAAAAAAGCCGAAGCCGAACGCTTGGAGATCCCCGACGATACCTTAAGTTATATCGCTGGGCAGATCGATTCGAATATCCGAGAACTTGAAGGAGCACTCGTGCGGGTGCAAGCTTTTGCTACGATGCAAAACTCAGACATTACAACGAGCTTGGCAGCTGAAGCCATCAAAGCCTTGAAATCAAGCCATGGCTCGACCCAAGTTTCGATTTTGCAGATCCAAGAAGAAGTCGCAAAATACTATCACATTCATGTCAATGATCTAAAAGGGAAAAAACGGGTCAAAGGCATCGTTGTCCCACGGCAGATCGCGATGTATCTCTCTCGAGAATTGACCGATAGTTCTTTACCAAAAATCGGCGGCGAATTTGGTGGCAAAGACCATACCACGGTCATTCATGCCCATGAAAAAATTCAGCATTTAGTCGAAACAGATCCCACGATCAAAAATGAGATCGCTGAAATCAAACAAATTCTCTTCAGCTGATCTGTGGATAAGAAAAGAAGAACCAAAAAAGTTGTCCACAAGTTATTCACAGGCATTTTCGTTAGTCTAATCACTCTTTTCTCGAGTTATCCACATTACTAACAAGCCTATTACTACTATTACTTTTATTTAATAACTATAAATTAAAGGAGTATCGCTATGAAGCTAACTTTAAACCGAACAGAGTTCATGCAAGAATTACAAACTGTCCAACGGGCGATTTCAACCAAAACCACCATCCCGATCTTAACCGGAGTAAAATTGTCCCTTTCAGAAAAAGGATTAACCATGACTGGGAGCAATGCCGATATTTCCATTGAAACTTTTTTAAGTGTGGAAAACGAAAAAGCGCAAATGCAAATCGAAAAAACAGGAGCAATCGTTTTACAAGCACGTTTCTTCAGCGAAATCGTTCGTCGTTTGCCTGAAAGTACCTTAACGTTAGAAGTTTTAGACAATAATCAAGTAGCGATCACTTCTGGAAAAGCTAACTTTACCGTCAACGGCTTGGATGCCGATAGTTATCCACATTTACCAGTTGTCGAAAGTCAAGATTCGATCGAGATTCCAGCGCACGTGTTGAATAAGGTTGTTAGTGAAACGGTCTTTGCGGTTTCGCAACACGAAAGCCGTCCAATCTTAACTGGGGTCCACTTTGTCTTAGAAAATCAAAAATTATTAGCTGTTGCGACGGACTCACACCGTTTGAGCCAACGGGTGATTCCATTGGAAAGCGGAGAAACAGCCTTCAACATCGTGATTCCTGGCAAAAGCTTAACGGAACTTTCTCGTTCCTTAACAGATGAAGAAGAAGCGATCCAAATCAGCATTATGGATAACCAAGTGTTGTTCCAAACGAAAACCATGAAATTCTATTCTCGTTTATTGGAAGGAACTTACCCAGATACCAACCGTCTGATTCCTTCAAGCTTCAATACTGAGATCGAATTTTCTGTCCCAGAATTGTTACAAGCCATCGAACGGGCGTCATTGCTTTCTCATGAAGGCCGTAACAACATCGTTCGTTTGGCGATCTCCGAAGAAGCCGTTGTCTTATATGGAAACTCACCAGAAATCGGGAAAGTGGAAGAAGATCTTTCTTTTGAAAAAGTGACAGGCGACCCATTAGAGATCTCTTTCAATCCTGATTATATGAAAGCTGCACTACGAGCATTTGGTGACACCAGCATCGTGATCCGCTTTATCTCAGCGATCCGTCCCTTTACGTTGGAGCCAACAGAGAGCAAAGGCAGCTTTATCCAGCTGATCACACCTGTGCGCACCAACTAGTTTTTCATGTCTTTTGAAAAAAGTTGAAACAATCATCTGAAAATGAATAAATGAGTTAAAAGGGCTTAAAATCGTTTTTAAGCCCTTTTTTCTATTTTGGCTTCTTTTTTGTCTAAAAGCAGTAAGTCTTCTGAGAATGAAAAATATGCCGATGAATTTGTTTTCTTGGCAAAAAAAGAGTATAATAGAGCTAAACGCTCTTTGATAGAATTGAGGGGAATTATGAAAATGCAAATACCGTTAGAAACGGAATATATGACACTTGGACAAATGCTCAAAGAAGTCAGTGTGATCAGCAGCGGCGGCCAAGCGAAATGGTACCTTGCAGAGCACACCGTTTTTGTCGACGGCGAGCCGGAAAATCGACGAGGGCGCAAATTGTATGCGGGAATGCGTGTTGAGCTACCTGATGAAGGTACTTTTTTTATGGTGAAGAAGGAAGACGCAGATGCGGCTGAATGAGTTGCATTTAAGCAATTATCGGAACTATGATTCGCTGACACTGACTTTTGAGAAAGGTCTGGTCATTTTTTTAGGCGAAAATGCGCAAGGAAAAACCAATATTTTAGAAAGTATCTATGTATTGGCGATGACCAAAAGCCACCGCACCTCCAGCGAGCAAGAACTTATCCGTTGGGACACGGAAGGTGCGCGGATCTCTGGCAGTGTCAGTCGGGGACGCTCAACGATCCCGTTAGAACTGTTTTTGTCAAAAAAAGGACGAAAAACGAAAGTAAACCACATTGAGCAAAAAAAGCTCAGTAGTTACATAGGGCAGCTGAATGTCATTTTATTTGCTCCAGAAGACCTCTCCCTTGTAAAAGGAAGTCCCCAAGTCCGCCGCAAATTTCTCGATATGGAAATTGGGCAGATCGATCCAATTTATCTCTATGATCTCGTTCAATACCAATCCGTTTTGAAACAGCGCAATCAATACTTAAAACAGCTGAATGAAAAAAAACAGACCGATGAGATCTATTTAGATGTTTTGACGGAACAGCTGGTGGCTTTCGGCAGTAAAATCATTTTAGCCAGACAACGGTTTGTTCAGCGCTTGGCGTATTGGGCAAATCAGCTGCACCAAAAGATCAGCCAAGGAAAAGAAACCTTGCAGATCGACTATTTATCAAATGTGCCCGGTGAGGCGACCTCGCTGGAGGAGATCCAACAGCAATTTGTCAAAGCCTTGGCACAAGTCAAAGACCGTGAACGATTTCGGCAAGTCACGTTGGCAGGCCCCCATCGAGACGATCTGGATTTTTTGATCAATGAGAAAAATGTTCAGACCTTTGGTTCGCAAGGACAGCAGCGAACAACGGCCCTAAGTGTCAAATTGGCAGAAATCGATTTGATGAAAGAAGAAACAGGGGAATATCCCGTCCTTTTATTAGATGATGTCATGAGTGAGCTGGATGATTCCCGACAACTGCATTTATTGGAAACCATTGAAGGAAAAGTTCAGACCTTTCTGACAACAACGACATTAGAACATGTAAAAGACAAAATGTCTGTGGAAGCAGAGATTTTTTATGTAGAGCAAGGACATATTAAAGGAGAATAGACTGAATGACAGAAGAAGAAAAAAGCTTAGTTGAACGTGCGAAAGCCTATGATGCCAGTCAGATCCAAGTGCTGGAAGGACTAGAAGCCGTCCGCAAACGACCTGGGATGTACATTGGTTCTACCAGTTCAGAAGGTTTGCACCACTTAGTATGGGAAATCGTCGATAACTCGATCGACGAAGCACTAGCAGGCTTTGCCTCAAGTATTCAAGTGATCATTGAACCAGATAATAGCATTACGGTCGTCGATGACGGTCGGGGGATCCCCGTTGATATCCAAGCCAAGACAGGCCGTCCAGCGGTAGAAACCGTCTTTACGATCCTGCATGCCGGCGGGAAATTTGGTGGCGGCGGCTACAAGGTTTCCGGCGGACTTCATGGGGTAGGTTCCTCCGTCGTTAATGCGTTGTCCACGACTTTAGACGTAAAAGTCTATAAAGAAGGCAAAGTGTATTATCAAGAATACCATCGTGGAGCAGTCGTTGATGACTTAAAAGTGATCGATGAAACCGACCGCCACGGAACGACCGTCCACTTTGTTCCAGATCCAGAGATCTTTACGGAAACAACGGAATTCAATTTTGATAAATTAGCGACGCGGGTTCGGGAATTAGCCTTCTTGAACCGTGGTTTAAAAATCTCGATCGAAGACAAACGGGAAGAAAAACCCGTTTTGAAAGAATATCATTACGACGGCGGGATCAAGAGCTATGTGGAGCATTTGAATGCGAGTAAAACAGTGATTTTCCCAGATCCGATCTATTTAGAAGGAGAACAACAAGGAATCACGGTTGAAGTCTCCATGCAATATACCGATAGCTACCATAGCAACCTGCTAAGTTTTGCCAACAACATCCATACCTATGAAGGCGGAACCCATGAATTCGGGTTTAAGACTGCCTTGACCCGGGTGATCAATGATTACGCCCGCAAGTCAAAATTGATGAAAGAAAACGACGAAAACCTGACCGGAGAAGATGTTCGGGAAGGCTTGACGGCGGTTATCTCCATCAAGCATCCAGATCCTCAGTTTGAGGGACAAACGAAAACCAAATTAGGAAATTCCGAAGTGCGGACAGTCACCGATCGTCTCTTTTCCGAACATTTCACGAAATTCTTGATGGAAAACCCGAATGTGGGTCGTCAAGTCGTGGAAAAAGGACTTTTGGCATCAAAAGCCCGTCAAGCAGCCAAACGTGCCCGGGAAATGACTCGCCGAAAAGGTGCGTTAGAAATCAGTAACTTACCTGGGAAATTAGCCGACTGTTCCAGTAATGATCCAGAAAAATGCGAATTGTTTATCGTCGAAGGAGATTCTGCCGGCGGTTCAGCAAAACAAGGCCGCAGTCGGGAATTCCAAGCGATCTTACCGATCCGTGGAAAGATCTTGAATGTCGAAAAAGCCAGCATGGACAAAATCTTAGCAAACGAAGAGATCCGTTCGCTGTTTACAGCAATGGGTACCGGGTTTGGTGCTGATTTTGATGTAGCAAAAGCCCGTTACCACAAGCTAGTCATCATGACCGATGCCGATGTCGATGGTGCCCATATCCGGACCCTACTCTTGACGCTGTTCTATCGTTATATGCGTCCCATCGTTGAAGCCGGTTATGTCTATATCGCACAACCGCCATTGTACGGTGTCAAACAAGGGAAAAATATCCATTATATCCAACCCGGCAAGAATGCCGAACAAGATTTGAAAAATACGATTGAATCACTACCTGCGACACCAAAACCAACAGTTCAACGATACAAAGGTCTAGGGGAAATGGATGACCACCAGTTATGGGAAACCACGATGGATCCTGACAATCGGATGATGCTGCGGGTCAGCGTAGATGATGCCATTGAAGCCGATCAAATTTTTGAAATGCTGATGGGGGATCGCGTCGAACCAAGACGGGCCTTTATCGAAGAAAACGCGCACTACGTGAAAAATCTTGACATCTAGCCAATCGTAGAGGAGGAAACAGCTTGAGTGAAGAAGCAAAACAAAATATTCATGACGTCAATCTGACCAGTGAAATGCGCGAGTCCTTTATCGATTATGCAATGAGTGTAATTGTTGCTAGGGCTTTACCAGATGTGCGGGATGGCTTAAAGCCGGTTCACCGCCGAATTTTATATGGAATGAATGAATTAGGGGTCACACCAGACAAGCCCCATAAAAAATCAGCCCGGATCGTCGGCGATGTCATGGGGAAATACCATCCCCATGGTGACAGTGCGATCTATGAATCAATGGTGCGGATGGCACAGCCCTTCAGCTATCGCTACATGTTAGTCGATGGCCACGGAAACTTTGGTTCAGTCGATGGTGACGGTGCCGCTGCGATGCGGTATACCGAAGCCCGCATGAGCAAACTGGCGATGGAGATGCTGCGGGACATCAACAAAGATACTGTTGATTTCCAAAGCAATTATGATGATACAGAACGAGAACCAGCGGTATTACCAGCACGCTTCCCGAACCTTTTGGTCAACGGGACGACGGGGATCGCTGTTGGGATGGCGACCAATATCCCGCCTCATAACTTGAATGAAGTTATTGCAGCCATCGATCTATTGATGGAAAATCCAGAAGTCACGACAAGTGAATTGATGGAAGTCCTGCCGGGACCAGATTTCCCAACCGGCGGGATCGTCATGGGAAAATCCGGTATTCGCCGTGCCTATGAAACAGGGAAAGGTTCGATCACTGTTCGCGGAAAAGTCGAAGTGACTGAAATGCCCAACGGTAAAGAACGGATCTTAGTGACTGAATTGCCGTATATGGTCAATAAAGCGAAGTTGATCGAGCGGATCTCTGAGCTGCACCGTGACAAACGGATCGAAGGAATCACCGATCTGCGGGATGAATCGTCTCGTGAAGGCATGCGGATCGTGATCGACGTTCGTCGCGACGTCAGTGCGTCGGTGATCTTAAACAATCTCTACAAAATGACTGCACTGCAATCTTCTTTTGGCTTTAATATGTTAGCCATTGAAAAAGGCGTGCCGAAGATTTTGAGTTTGAAACGAATTTTAGAAAATTACATCGAGCATCAACAAGAAGTGGTAACTCGTCGGACACAGTTTGATAAAAACAAAGCAGAAGCCCGTGCCCACATCCTAGAAGGGTTACGGATCGCATTGGATCATATCGATGAGATCATTGCTTTGATCCGGGCATCAAATTCTGATGATGAAGCAAAAAATAGCATGATGGAGCGCTTCAAATTGTCCGATCGCCAAGCGCAAGCAATTTTAGATATGCGTTTGCGTCGCTTGACTGGTTTGGAACGCGACAAGATCGAAAACGAGTACCAAGGTTTGTTAGAATTTATCGCTGATTTGACAGACATTTTAGCAAATCCACAACGAGTCCTAGAGATCATCCAAACGGAGTTACAAGAATTAGGCCAACGCTTTGGCGATGATCGCCGGACTGAATTATTGGTTGGGGAAGTCTTAAGTCTTGAAGATGAAGACTTGATCGAAGAAGAAGAAATCGTCATTACTTTGACGAACAATGGATACATCAAACGAGTAGCTAAGTCTGAATTCCGTGCACAACGTCGCGGCGGACGTGGCGTTCAAGGAATGGGGATCCACGATGAAGACTTCGTGAAGACGTTGATTTCTTGTTCGACTCACGACACATTACTGTTCTTCACCAATAAAGGGAAAGTTTACAAAGCCAAAGGTTATGAAATTCCTGAGTATGGTCGGGCAGCCAAAGGTATCCCTGTGATCAATCTGCTAGGGATCGATTCTAGCGAACGGATCGAAGCGATCATTTCGGCTTCAGGTGGGCCTCAAGAAGGACGCTACTTGTTCTTCACGACGCGTCTAGGTGTGGTCAAACGGACCTCAGTGACGGCCTTTTCAAATATCCGTGCCAATGGTCTGATTGCGATCGGTCTTCGGGAAAATGATGAGTTGGTTAACGTGATCGAAACCCATGGCGAAGATGTCGTGATCATCGGCACCCACGATGGCTACTCTGTGACTTTCAAAGAAGCCCTTGTTCGGGATATGGGCCGAACAGCTGCTGGTGTGCGAGGCATTCGTCTAAGGGACGGAGACTACGTGGTAGGCGCTGCAGTGATCACAGAAGACAGTGAAGTCTTGGTCATCACTGAGAACGGCTATGGCAAGCGTACCAAAGGCTCTGAATACCCAATCAAAGGTCGTGGCGGAAAAGGGATCAAAACAGCCAACATTACGGCGAAAAACGGTCCATTAGCCGGCTTGACGACGGTCAGCGGTGAAGAAGACATCATGGTGATCACCGATAAAGGCGTCTTGATTCGTTTCAATGTAGCGACTGTTTCCCAAACTGGTCGGGCAACCTTAGGGGTTCGTTTGATGAAGATGGAAAACAATGCCAAAGTAGTGACGATGGCAACGGTTGAACCAGAAGTCGAAGAAGAACTAGCGACTGCTGAAGAAACAGCGGGACAAGACGTGCCAGTTGTGGAAGAAACAACGGAAGACACTACGGATACACAAGAATAAGCAATACGTTTTCTAGGAAGACAGCAACCTGCGAACCTGCAGCTTGCTGTCTTTTTACTCTTTTTCAAAAAATCGGCAGCAGCTGACGTATTTATCAGTGTAAGCGATTGTTTGCAGTGATGGGTAGATGCAGGGACGCAAAAAAATAGCTTGCAGTAGGGACGAAAAAAGTGTATAATAATTATTTGTGAGTAGTCTAATTAGACCACTCTCTCTGCTCCTAGAAAACTAGGGGCCAAAGTCCACAGGGAGGTGAAAAATCAATGGAAAACACGAAATATGAGATCTTATATATCATTCGTCCAAACATTGATGAAGAAGCAAAAGCCGCATTGATCGCTCGTTTTGACTCAATCTTAACTGATAACGGCGCTGAAGTTATCGAATCAAAAGATTGGCAAAAACGCCGTCTAGCGTATGAAATGGATGGATTCCGTGAGGGTATCTATCACATCGTTAAAGTTTCTTCTTCAACAACTGCAAGTGCAATCAACGAGTTTGACCGTCTTGCGAAAATCAATGATGACATTATCCGTCACATGATTGTCAAAGAAGAAGCATAATATTGTTTCACATGAAACAAAAGCGATGAGGAGATGATGAACTTTGATTAATAATGTTGTACTAGTAGGAAGACTAACCAAAGATCCTGATTTACGTTACACTTCTAATGGCACTGGTGTCGCAACCTTTACCTTGGCGGTAAATCGCAATTTTACCAACCAAAGTGGAGAGCGCGAAGCTGATTTCATCAACTGTGTTATTTGGAGAAAACCAGCGGAAACATTAGCAAACTATGCACGCAAAGGAACTTTATTAGGGGTTACTGGACGTATTCAAACCCGTTCATACGACAACCAACAAGGCCAACGTGTTTATGTAACAGAAGTCGTTGCTGACAACTTCCAATTATTAGAATCGCGAAATGCTTCCGAGCAAAGACGCACAACTGATAGCGGATCTGGCAGCAGCAATACGTATAACTCAAATAGTTCTTCTGGATTTGGTAACAATAACTCAAATCAAACTCAATCCTCTCAACCATCAGGAATGCCTAATTTTGATCGAGACAACTCCGATCCATTCGGAAACTCATCAATCGACATTTCAGACGATGATTTACCATTCTAAGAAATTGATAGGAGGGAAATAGGATGGCACAACAAAGAAGAGGCGGACGCAAACGTCGTAAAGTAGACTACATTGCTGCAAACCATATTGAACATATCGATTATAAAGATATTGAATTACTAAAACGTTTCATTTCAGAACGCGGTAAAATTTTACCACGTCGTGTAACTGGTACTGGTGCGAAAAACCAACGCAAACTTACCATTGCAATCAAACGTGCGCGTATTATGGGATTACTTCCATTCGTAGGCGAAGAATAAATCGAATGATTTTCATTGACAAGTTTCTTTTGAAGCTTGTCAATTTTTTTATCTACTGAAGAAATACTTGTTATTTTATATACAGATAAAATAACAAGTGACAGAAATTTTCCCATGATTATCTCACCAAAAAAGTTTCACGTGGAACTTTTTGCATCAATCGCCTATTTGATTGTTTTGTGGTAAAATAAGGAACAAAGCTTCAAAAAAATGGGATGATACATTGAGGGGTAAAAAAGATGGCAGCAATTGGGTTGATTTCAATTGATAATTACGATGATTTGATTGAGAAAAAAGACGACAAACAAGTTTCTTATTTGAACTCGCTGATCACGACACTGATTTCTGATTGGGCAAGTGAGAATCATGTTTTTTACAAACGAATCAATTCCGAGCGGTTTCTTTTCGTCGCGAAGTATTCAGATATTGAGCGGATGAAGGAAGAAAAATTCCAATTTTTGACTAGAGTACGGCAAGTTGCGGAAAAAAATGATCTGGCATTAACGATCAGTATGGGAATTTCCTATGGGGAAGAGTCTTTTGAAGAGATTGGTGAAGTGGCACAAAACAATCTCGACATTGCGTTAGTTCGTGGCGGCGATCAAGTCGTTTTAAAAGAAGCCAAAGAAGAAGCAAAACCGCAATTCTTTGGCGGTAATACGGATGGTACGCCGAAGAGAACGCGTGTTCGTTCTCGTGCCATGAGTACGGCGTTGAGAAAGATTTTTGCTGAAAACCAGCGGATCTTTATCATGGGACATCGTTACCCGGACATGGATGCTTTAGGTTCGGCTTTTGGGGTGGCTTACATGGCGATGATGAGCGACAAAGAATGCTACATCATTTTAAATCCGAAAGAGATCACCGCCGACATTCAGCGGGCATTGGAAGAATTGAAAAAATACCCCGAGCTGGAACGATTTGTGATCACTGGGGAAGAAGCAGTCAATTTATCAAATGAAGAAAGTGTCTTAGTGATGGTAGATTACCATAAGCCGTCGATGTCGATCTCGCAAGCGGTCTATGATGAATTTGACAAAATCGCAGTGATCGATCACCATCGTCGCGGGGATGAGTTTCCCGATAAGCCATTATTGACGTATATTGAATCTTCCGCGTCTTCAGCATCGGAACTGGTAGCAGAATTGATCCAGTATCGCGCTTCTCGCAGATCGCAAGTCCCTAAATTTATTACGACTTCTTTATTAGCGGGAATCTACGTGGATACGAAGAACTTCACGGTGCGAACCACTGGTCGGACCTTTGATATTGCTGGCTATTTGAAAAATCAAGGCGCAGATACGTCATTGGTTCAATACATGTTGAGTACGGATTTAGATTCCTATTTGATGATCAGTGAACTGGTTTCTCGCAGCCAGCATTTCCGAGAAGATATCGTGATTGCTGCAGCGGATGAAGATCGGGTGTACGATAGTGTCACCGTTGCAAAAGCGGCCGATACTCTGCTATCGATCAATGGGATCCATGCCGCGTTTGTCATTACGAAACAGCCAGGAGATTTGATCGGTATTAGTGCTAGAAGTACCGGAAAAGTCAATGTACAAACCTTGATGGAGGCATTAGGCGGCGGCGGACATTTTACCAACGCAGCCACGCAAATAAAAAACAGCAGCATTGGCGATGTAGAAAACCAGTTGCGAGCGGAATTAACGAAAAATGAACAATAACAAGGAGTGACCAAGATGAAAGTTATTTTCTTACAAGATGTCAAAGGCAAAGGCAAAAAAGGCGATATCAAGGAAGTCCCTAATGGCTACGCACAAAACTTCCTGATCAAAAACAACTTAGCCAAACCTGCCAACAATGAAAGCATGGCAGAATTAAAAGGCAAACAAAAAGCCAAAGAAAAACAAGATGCGGAAGTCTTAGCAGAAGCGAAAGAGTTAAAAGCACTTCTTGAAAAAGAAGAAACCGTCGTGAAGATCAATGCCAAAGCAGGGGAAGATGGCCGCTTGTTCGGTTCGATCCCATCAAAACAAATTGCCGATGCCTTGAACAAGCAATACAAAATTAAGATCGACAAACGCAAAATCGAATTGGATCAGCCGATTCGTGCATTAGGGTTTACGCAAGTACCTGTAAAATTGCACCCACAAGTAACAGCAACGATCAATGTTCATACCATTCAAGAATAAGCATTACTCCCAACAGTCACATGTTGGGGTTTTTTTCGGCAAACGTCCAAGCAATCTTGTACTTTGGATGGGAATCTTGTAGAATGAATGGACGAAGGAGCGAATGGCATGAATGAAGTTTGGCAAAATCAAGTTCCCCCACAAGATATTGAAGCGGAACAAGCGGTCCTAGGGGCAGTCTTTTTAGATGCCGATGCGATCATCGATGCAATGGAAGTAATCGCCCCAGAAGATTTTTATCGCCGCAGCCATCAAATAATTTTTCAAGCAATGATCCAGTTGAACGACCGTAGTGAATCGATCGACTTGATTACGTTGAAAGCAGAAATTGAAAAAAGCAACAGTCTTGAAGATGTTGGCGGTCTGACGTATCTGACTGAACTGAGTCAAGCTTCACCATCAGCAGCAAGTATTGCTTATTATGCGAAGATCGTTGACGACAAAGCCACGCTGCGCAATCTAATCCAAACAGCGAGCCGTATCGTAACCAAAGGCTTTGAACAAGATGAAGATGTACAATCGATCATTGATCAAGCAGAAAAAAGTATTTTAGAAGTATCCGAAAAGCGCAACAGCAATGGCTTCCAATCGATAGCGGAAGTCTTGAATCGGACGATCGAAACGATCGATCAGTTGGCGCAAAACAACGAAGAAATCACCGGATTACCTACGGGTTATGCGGCTTTAGACAAAATGACGGCGGGGCTGCAAAAAGAAGAGCTGATTATTCTCGCTGCCCGCCCCGCGGTAGGGAAAACCGCGTTTGCCTTGAATATCGCGCAAAATGTCGGAACGAAAACCGATCGTTCCGTAGCGATCTTTAGTCTGGAAATGGGGGCTGAATCATTGGTCAACCGGATGCTTTGTGCGGAAGGCTCGATTGAGGCTAGTCACTTGCGGACGGGGCAGCTCTCAGAAGAAGAATGGCGGAATTTGATCGTTGCCATGGGCAGTCTTTCTAACGCCAATATCTATATCGATGATACCCCCGGGATCAAGATCTCTGAGATCCGGGCGCGTTGTCGGAAACTGGCGCAAGAAAAAGGCAATCTCGGCTTGATTTTGATCGACTATTTGCAGCTGATTGAAGGAACGGGTCGCGAAAACCGCCAACAAGAAGTCTCTGAGATCTCTCGCCAATTAAAGAAACTGGCGAAGGAATTGAAAGTGCCGGTGATTGCACTGTCTCAGCTTTCTCGGGGTGTGGAACAGCGACAAGACAAACGTCCTGTTTTAAGTGATATCCGGGAATCAGGGTCGATCGAGCAGGATGCCGATATCGTTGCTTTCTTGTATCGGGATGACTACTACCGCAGTGAAGGCGACGATGACGATGAACCAGAAGAACAACAAAACAACAATGTGATCGAAGTCATTATTGAAAAAAACCGGAGTGGTGCCCGGGGGACGGTCGAACTTCTATTCATCAAAGAATACAATAAATTCTCCTCGGTCTCGCCACGAGAAGAGTTCGGGTAAGACACCAATTATTTGAAAAACAATGGCTCCTGCTGCCGTCTGCATTGCGCTGATGGTAGTAGGGCTTTTTTTATGTGTCGACTTTATTCGTTTTTACGTGTATAAATAATTATTCCAAAGAAAATAGTTCGTTTTTTACCCCTGAAAAATGAGAATTTAAAACGATTATTCGATTTTAGATTGAAAGAGCTTGCGAATCTTGTTACAATACTTAAGGAATGCACTAATTAAAGAAAGAGGTCATTATATGTCATCTGTAGTAGTAGTAGGTACACAATGGGGCGATGAAGGTAAAGGAAAGATTACGGACTTTTTGAGTGAAAACGCGGAAGTCATTGCACGTTATCAAGGTGGAGACAATGCCGGCCATACGATTAAATTTGACGGTGTGACCTATAAACTGCATTTGATTCCTTCAGGGATCTTTTATGCAGATAAAATCAGTGTCATTGGAAACGGGGTCGTTGTGAACCCGAAATCATTAGTTAAAGAATTAGCATACTTGAAAGAAAACAATATAATAACAGAAAACTTGAAGATCTCTGATCGTGCACATGTTATTTTACCTTACCATATCCATTTGGATCAGCTGCAAGAAGATGCCAAAGGTGACAACAAGATCGGTACGACAATCAAAGGGATCGGACCAGCCTATATGGATAAAGCAGCCAGAGTCGGCATTCGGATCGCTGATCTTTTAGACAAAGAAATTTTTGAAGAACGTCTGCGCATCAACTTAGAAGAAAAAAATCGTCAATTCGTGAAAATGTTTGATGCAGAGCCAATCGCCTTTGAAGATATTTTTGAAGAGTATTACGAATATGGCCAACAAATCAAAAAATATGTGACGGATACTTCGGTGATCCTTAACGATGCCTTAGATGAAGGCAAACGAGTTTTATTTGAAGGGGCACAAGGCGTGATGCTGGATATCGACCAAGGAACCTATCCTTTCGTAACGTCATCCAACCCCGTTGCTGGAGGTGTCACCATCGGTAGTGGTGTGGGCCCTTCAAAAATCAACAAAGTCGTTGGTGTCTGCAAAGCCTACACCTCTCGGGTAGGAGATGGTCCATTCCCAACGGAACTGTTTGATGAAACAGGTGAACAAATTCGTAAGATCGGTCGTGAATACGGGACAACGACAGGACGACCTCGTCGTGTGGGCTGGTTTGATACCGTCGTGATGCGCCATTCAAAACGGGTCTCAGGGATCACGAACCTATCCCTTAACTCGATCGATGTCTTGAGCGGCCTAGAAACCGTGAAAATCTGTACCGCTTATGAACTAGACGGCGAATTGATCTATCATTACCCAGCAAGCTTGAAAGAGTTGAACCGCTGCAAACCAGTCTACGAAGAACTTCCTGGTTGGTCTGAAGACATTACTGGCTGCAAAACATTGGCAGATCTGCCAGAAAATGCACGCAATTACGTTCACCGCATCTCTGAATTAGTCGGTGTCCGCATTTCGACCTTCTCGGTAGGGCCAGACCGCAGCCAAACCAACATCTTAGAAAGTGTTTGGGCGCAAATTTAACCTGACGCGAAAGCATCAGAACAAGACAAAGAACTTCTGTGTCAGAAGCGGTCAACGATAAGTTTGGCTGCTTTTGATGAGAATTTCTTCTGTCTTGTTCTTTTTTTGCTATAATAGGGGGTAACGAGAGGGGTGAAACCATGTTTCAAATCATGACAGATTCCTGCTGTGATTTACCAGCAGCAAGATTAGCGGAGCTAGATGTCGCCTATATTCCAATGCTGATTGAATTAGATGGCAAAGAATATATCGATGATATGGGCAAAGAATTTGATACGGAATGGTTTTTAGGAAAACTAAAAGAGCATGCGCAACCGACGACTTCTCAAATCAATGTCGGACGTTATATGGAATATTTTCGGCCATATGTCGAAGCGGGCATACCGGTCCTTTATTTAGGTTTTTCTTCAGGAATGAGCGGCTCATTCCAAAGTGCCGTCCAAGCCGTAGCCTTACTAAAAGAAGAATACAAAGAAGTCGCGATCACCTTGATCGATACGCGCTCTGCTAGTTTAGGCGAAGGCTTCTTAGTTGCTGAAGCAGCCCAACAAAAAGCCCAAGGGCGTTCGTTGCTGGAAGTCAGCCAATGGGTAGAAGAAAATAAACTGCGTTTAGATTCATGGGTCACCGTCGATGATTTAAAACAATTGGAACGCGGCGGCAGAATCTCTAAAACAGCCGCAGCGATCGGTGGATTGTTGAATGTGAAACCAATCATTACCGTAGATACCGCGGGAAAATTACGCAGTGTTGATCGAGTGCGGGGACGCAACAAAGCGATCCAAAAAATCGTGGATCAAACCATCGCCAATCTTCACGAATCAAAAACCAATACGGTTTATTTTGCCAATGCTGGCGATGCCGAAGCAGCGGAGAAAGTCATCAAGCGTTTGACCGAAAAAGTTCCTGACATTATTATTCATCATTATCCATTAGGTCCAACGATCTCCAGTCATACCGGCTACGGCTGCTTGGCGCTGTTTTCATTCGGCAAAGCCCGTTTAGAACAAGCGTAACCTGCCCAACATGCCCGAAGTATTAGACAAAATAAAAAGAACGCTCCAGTTGCAGCCTTGGTGGCGGGCAACTGGAGCGTTCTTTTTTTCAAAAGCAGCTTATTGATTCATTTCTGCTACGCGTTTTTGGACATCTTTGTTTTCTAAGAATTCATCGTAGGTCGTTTCGGCACGATCCACCACGCCTTTGCTAGAGACCGCAATGATACGGTTCGCAAGGGTTTGAATAAATTGGTGGTCATGAGAAGCAAACAACAATGAGCCGGTGAAGGCCATCAAACCATCGTTTAATGCGGTGATCGATTCTAAGTCCAAGTGATTGGTTGGATCATCCAACACCAATACGTTGGCTTTTGAAAGCATCATTTTCGACAACATACAGCGAACTTTTTCGCCCCCGGAAAGAACGTTGACGGGTTTTAATACTTCATCACCAGAGAATAACATGCGACCTAGGAAGCTGCGCAAGAAGGTATTGTCGTCTTCTTCTTTGCTTGCGTATTGACGCAGCCAATCAACGATCGGGGTATCCGTATCGAATTCGCTGGTCGTATCTTTTGGCAAGTAGGCATGCTGCGTGGTGACGCCCCAACGAACACTACCTGTATCAGGAGTGATTTCCCCCATGATGACTTTGAATAGCGTCGTGGTGGTGATATCGCTATTGGCAACAAAAGCGACTTTGTCGTCTTTATTCAAGGTGAAAGAGATATTGTCTAAAATCTTTTTGCCGTCGATCGTCACACTGACATTGTCGACTTGCAGCAAGTCATTCCCGATTTCACGTTCTGGTTTAAAACCAACAAACGGATAACGGCGGGACGAAGGTTGAATATCATCAAGGGTGATTTTATCCAACATTTTTTTCCGAGACGTTGCTTGTTTGGATTTTGATGCATTGGCACTAAAGCGTGCGATAAAGTCTTGCAGTTCTTTGATCTGCTCTTCTTTTTTGGCATTTGATTGTGATTGTAATTTCGCCGCTAATTGGCTTGATTCCAACCAGAAATCATAGTTGCCGACAAACAATTTGATTTTGCCGAAGTCTAGATCGGCCATATGGGTACAAACTTTATTTAAGAAGTGGCGGTCATGGGAAACAACGATGACAGTGTTGTCAAAGTTGATTAGAAATTCTTCTAACCAGTTGATAGATTGGATATCCAATCCGTTGGTAGGCTCATCTAGGAGCAAGACGTCTGGCTTACCGAAAAGGGCTTGTGCGAGTAAGACTTTTACCCGTTGACCAGCAGTTAGATCTTTCATCAAGACATGATGCAATTCATCGGGAATGTTCAGGCCTTGCAAAAGAACGGCTGCTTCTGGCTCTGCTTCCCAACCATCAAGTTCCGCAAATTCGCCTTCTAGTTCGGCGGCACGAATCCCATCTTCATCAGAAAAGTCTTCCTTCATGTAGATCGCGTCTTTTTCTTTCATCACTTCGTAGAGACGTTTATGGCCCATGATGACCGTTTCGATCACTGGAAACTCTTCGTAATCATAGTGGTTCTGTTTCAAGACAGCCATCCGTTCATCAGGACCTAAAGAAACGTTCCCGGTCGAAGGTTGGATCTCACCAGATAAAATTTTTAAAAAAGTTGATTTACCAGCACCATTTGCACCAATCAAACCATAACAATTACCAGGCGTAAACTTAATATTAACATCATCAAACAGTTTGCGGTCTGAAAAATGCAAACTTACATCACTTACTGTAATCAATTCTTTTCCTCACTTTATATAAATTGACATGGAGTCTCCTAGCATTATAGCGATGAATGTTGAAACTTTCAAGTAAAGCCGAGGATTTCATCGGGAAAGGCTTAGGGCTGGTGAAAGAAAAATTTTGGCTGCTGCTGCCTTCCTAGTAGAACCTGACGGCTTCCTATGCTAGAGTATTGGTAGAATAGTCAGACAAAGGAGCAGACGAATGGTGGATTGGTTGGTTGGATTGTCGCCATGGCAGCAAGCGCTGGCGGGGACGATCTTTACGTATGGTATGACGGCGCTTGGGGCAGCGCTAGTCTTTTTCTTCAAAGAAATCAATAAAAATGTCCTGAATACAATGCTGGGGTTTGCCTCTGGCGTGATGATCGCCGCTAGTTTCTGGTCGTTATTAGATCCTGCGATCGCACGAGCCGAAGAAAATGGCGACATTCCGTGGCTGGTGGTCAGTACCGGGTTTGGTTTGGGCGGTTTGTTTTTTTATGCAGCAGATAAGACACTCCCACATATGCATTTTGGTCCGAATCATGAAACAGAAGGATTGCCTAGTCATTTGAAGCGAACGATCTTGCTGGTTTTTTCCATCACACTACATAATATCCCGGAAGGCTTGGCGGTAGGGGTAGCGTTTGGGGCGGCGGCTAGTGCTGATGATCCGCGAGCTGCGATCTTAGCAGCACTTTCGGTGGCAATCGGGATCGGGATCCAGAATTTTCCAGAAGGCGCAGCCGTTTCGATCCCCTTGCGCCAAGAAGGGTTAAGCCGAACCAAAGCCTTTATGTATGGGCAAGCATCTGGGATCGTTGAACCGATCGCGGGTGTGATCGGGGCTTTGTTGGTAACGAGTATGTCCGCTGTCTTGCCGTATGCGTTGGCTTTTGCAGCGGGTGCTATGATTTATGTGGTGGTGGAAGAATTGATTCCAGAAGCGCAGCAAACCTTGACGAGTCGCCGCCATTTTGCGGTTTTTGGCGTCATGTTAGGCTTTATCTTAATGATGGTTCTAGATGTCGCATTAGGCTGATGGATAGAAAAAACCACCTGACTGTTGGAAAGTCAGGTGGTTTTGGTTTTCCTGCAATTAACGATAATATTTTCTTGGTTTTTGGCGAATCGAGGTTAACCAGCGAACAATCAAAACGGCCAGCAGTAAAGGAATCCCGAAACGGAAGATCAATCCGATCAACCCACCAACAATGCCTAATACGACAGATAAAACAAGAGATGCTGCGATTAAAACTGCCACGACAGTAACGATTCTTCCTAATAAACTTTCTGTATTCATAGCGACTCCTCCTAGACTTTTTTTCTTATCCTTAGCATAGCAAGAAGGAAGAAGAAACACATCCAACTTAAGGCGGAATAATTGCTCCGCCGTGGGCCATAGGTTTTGTGATAAACTAAACATGAAGTATTCATGAAAGGAGGCGAAACGAATGAACGTAGAAATCCTCACGAGCCAAGTCATCACAGAAGGAGGGTGCAATGCCTGTTTGCCTTATGAACTCAATACCTTCACGCTGCAGCTGCCAGATGGTCGTAGTTTTTCGTTAGAAAACTTGGATGTTGCATCCTTGGTGATGCCCATCGCTCAAATCAATCAGTGGCAGACTCGCTTATTATTGGAAGAAGACGAAGGGCTGATCTATCGCAAAGGAACACAAGAAGTGATTTTTGTAGAAGGCAGCCGCCAGGATACGTTTTCCAGCAAAGGACAGACGATTGCTTGTCCGAAAAAGAGTTGTGAAGCAGACGTTTTTGCCACAACCAATCGGGTGCTGACAGAATTGTTTGGCATCGACCCGCTTTCCTTCGTTTTGCGGGCTGCACAAGCATAAGAAGACGCAAAAACAACCCCTTGCACGGGTGTACCGACCTCCAAAAGTTCGCTTTTGATCGAACTTTTTGGGGGACACTACAGCAGGGGGCTGTTTTTGCATATCGTTACTTACGGATCTGTCCTTCGCCATAAATAATGTATTTGGTGGAAGTCAGTGCTTCTAACCCCATTGGCCCACGGGCATGTAGTTTTTGCGTCGAGATGCCGATCTCGGCACCAAAGCCAAACATAAAGCCATCCGTGAAACGGGTCGAGGCATTGACGTAAACCGCCGCCGCATCAACTTCTTTCAAGAAGCGTTGGGAAGCGAAATAATCATCAGTGATGATCGCTTCGGAGTGCTTCGTATTGTAGCGATTGATGTGGGCAATGGCTTCTTCTAGCGAAGCCACCACTTTGATCGCTAAGATATAGTCTAAAAACTCGGTTGCCCAGTCCTCTTCAGTGGCAAGCTGTGCATTGTTTAAAAACGCCAATGCTTTTTCATCTCCTCGCAATTCGACTTGATTGGCAAATTGCTGTTCTACCATTGGCAAAAATTCCGCTGCCACTGCTTCATGGACGAGGATCGTTTCGATGGCATTGCAGACAGAAGGGCGTTGCGTTTTTGCATTCGTAACGATCGCCAGTGCCATCGGCAGCTGGGCGGCTTGATCGAT
The DNA here is from genome assembly GCF_002140695.1 of Enterococcus sp. 4E1_DIV0656. Classification (NCBI taxonomy): domain Bacteria; kingdom Bacillati; phylum Bacillota; class Bacilli; order Lactobacillales; family Enterococcaceae; genus Enterococcus; species Enterococcus sp. 4E1_DIV0656. The sequence goes on from NZ_NGLF01000001.1 coordinate 1,022,090, forward strand.
GTAGATATGATTGTTGCCGGTGCCGGTTTCGATCACTGGTACTGTGGCGGTCTCTTTGACGCGACGAATCAAGCCGGCGCCCCCACGGGGGATCAAAACATCCAAGTAATCCGTCAGACGCATTAGTTCAGCCGCTGTTTCGTGGCTCGTGTCTTCGATAAACTGGATCGCATGGCGGGAGTGTCCATTGGCAGCTAATGCCTCTTGTAAAATAGTCACGAGGACTTGATTGGAGTGGAAGGCTTCTTTTCCACCACGCAAAATCACGGCATTTCCTGATTTGAAACACAGACTAGCGGCGTCAGTGGTGACATTAGGACGAGCTTCGTAGATGATGCCGATGACCCCTAAGGGCACCCGCTGTTGACCAATCAAAAGATCGTCAGCATTGCGCCACATTTTATCCACGGCACCGATTGGATCGGGCAATTGGGCGACTTCTCGGATGCCGTTAGCCATCTCTGTGATCCGTTGTTCTGTCAGCAACAGTCGATCCAGCATCGTTTGGCTGGTTCCTTTGGCTTTTGCGGCAGCTAGGTCTTGTTGATTAGCAGCTAAAATCGTCTCAGTAGCTTTTTCTAAAGCATCGGCCATCGCTACCAGTAGGTGATTTTTTTCACTGGCACTCAGTAAGCTTAATGTCTGGGCGCTTGCTTGAGCTTGTTGACCGATCGTTTGCAAGTTGCTCATTGCTCATCCTCCGTTCGTTGATAAAAGTGGGTGCCGACAGGTTCCCCTGCGAGCAAGTCAAAAATAATTTTCGGCTGCTTGCCGTTAGCGAGCAGCATGTGACTGTTCACGTCTAAGATGCGTTGGGCGGCTTTTAGTTTACTGGTCATACCGCCGGTTCCATAAGGACTGCCTTTTCCCGTAGCTTGTTCTAAAAGTTCCGGGGTGATTTCATTGATCTCGGAATACAAAACGGCATCAGGATCATTCAGCGGATTGGCGGAATAAAAGCCATCGATATCAGAAAGCATGATCAAAAGCTCGGCTTTCGTCAACTGAGCGACGATCGCTGACAACTGGTCATTGTCGCCAAATTTGGTGAGATGGTCCAATTCATCTACTGCCACCGTGTCGTTTTCATTAATGATCGGGATGATCCCCATCGTAAGTAGTTGCTCTAAGGTGTTGCTAACGTTTTGACGGCTTTGGGGAAATTCGATGATGTCTCTGGTCAGCAGAATTTGTGCAGTCTGCTGGCTATAGCTTTGAAAACGCTGGTTGTAGATCGTCATCAGTTCCGATTGGCCAACGGCGGCCACGGCTTGCTGCTGTGGAATCTCCACGGGTCGTTCTTTCAAATTTAACTTGTTCATGCCAACACCGATCGCCCCGGAAGAAACTAAGATGATTTCTTTGCCTTGGTTTTGCAAAGCTGCTAAGACAAAGGCTAATTCATCGATGCCAGCTAGATTGATGGCACCATTGGGATAAATCAACGAGCTGGTGCCGATTTTTACAACGATTCGGTTTTTGTTTGAAAGATCTGCGCGCATATGCCACCGCCTATTTTTTGATATTTTTTCTATTGTACTCGCAAACGGGCGTTTCGTCATGCTCTTTTTTCTTTTTGAGCTATTTTAAACGAAGAAATTGTAAAGACTTTTCGATAATTGTGTTTTCCATGAAGAAAATAGTTCTTCCTATGCTAAAATAGCTATATGTTTTATTATTGGAGGAACCCATGAAATTACGAGGATTTGAAATTATTACATCATATAAAGAAAAAAGCATCACCTTGCCTCAACGTGCCACCCATCATGCGGCTGGTTATGACTTTGAAGCCGCGGAAGAAATCGTGGTGCCAAGCATTTGGAAAGCGGGCGTGATCGATGGGGTCAAAGCGCTTTTTGCGAAAGAGACCGCAAAACAGTTGAAGCCAACCTTGATTCCCACTGGGATCAAAGCCTATATGGGGGAAGACGAGTATTTGCAGCTGACAAATCGTTCCAGCAATCCTTTGAAACGTTTCTTAGTCTTGACGAATGGTGTCGGCGTCATCGACAGCGATTACTATGACAATCCAGATAATGAAGGGCATATTATGTTCCAGTTTACTAATTTCGGCCCCACAGATGTCGTCATTAAAAAAGGCGAGCGGATCGGCCAAGGAATTTTCTTGCCGTTCTTAAAAGCTGATCAAGATACAACCACTGCCAGCCGAACCGGCGGCTTTGGCTCCTCGAATCAGTAAATCCTGCCTGGGGGTCTGTTTGATAGAAGTAGTGGAGGAGATCAATGGCAAAAAAAGCAAAAAGTCAATTTGTCTGTCAAAATTGCGGGTATAGTTCCCCTAAATATTTAGGAAAATGCCCCAATTGCGGCAGCTGGAATTCAATGGTAGAAGAAGTGATCCAAGAAACCGCTGATCGTCGTGTACGTACGACATTGACGGGGCAAAAGATGCAGCCGACGAAAATTGCCGATGTCGTACCGAAAAAAGAACCGCGGGTCCAAACGAAACTCGCTGAGTTGAATCGCGTCTTAGGCGGCGGCGTGGTCCCAGGTTCCTTAATTTTGATCGGTGGGGATCCCGGGATCGGAAAATCGACGCTGCTCTTGCAAGTTTCCCAGCAATTAGCAGCGATCGGCGGAACGGTCTTGTATGTGTCAGGAGAAGAAAGTGCCGAGCAGATCAAAATGCGGGCGCAGCGCTTAGGCGCCATCGACACGGAATTTTATCTCTATGGGGAAACGGACATGTCAGAGATCAGTAAAGCGATCGAAAACATCCGCCCAGATTATGTGATCATCGATTCGATCCAAACCATGACCCAACCGGATATCACCAGTGTGGCAGGCAGTGTCAGCCAAGTGCGAGAAACGACCGCAGAATTGCTGAAAATCGCTAAAACCAATGGCATCGCCATCTTTATCGTTGGCCACGTGACGAAGGAAGGCTCGATCGCAGGACCGCGGATGCTGGAGCACATGGTGGATACCGTCTTGTATTTCGAAGGCGAAAAGCACCACAGCTTTCGGATTTTGCGGGCCGTCAAAAACCGCTTTGGGTCCACCAATGAGATCGGGATTTTTGAAATGGAAGAAGGCGGGTTGAAAGAAGTCGCCAATCCGTCACAAGTCTTTTTGGAAGAACGCTTAGAAGGCGCAACCGGATCGGCGATCGTAGTGGCAATGGAAGGCAGTCGGCCAATCTTGGTGGAGATCCAAGCATTGGTCACGCCAACGATGTTCGGCAATGCCAAACGCACGACGACGGGGCTAGACTTCAACCGGGTCTCGCTGATCATGGCGGTTTTAGAAAAACGGGCAGGTTTGCTGCTGCAAAATCAAGATGCCTACTTAAAAGCAGCCGGCGGGGTCAAATTAAATGAACCCGCGATCGATCTAGCGATCGCTGTTAGTATCGCCTCCAGCTATAAAGAAAAAGGCACCAGCCCGACGGAGTGTTTTATCGGTGAAATTGGCTTGACGGGTGAGATTCGCCGAGTCAATGCGATCGAACAACGGGTCAAAGAGGTGCAGAAACTGGGCTTTACAAAAGTTTATTTGCCTAAAAACAATCTGACTGGTTGGCAGCCGCCAAAAGGCATCGAAGTCGAAGGCGTGTCTACCTTAGCCGAAACCTTACGGAAAGTCTTCCGTTAAAGTGGAGTCACTGCAAGAGCAAGGGGCAATCTCCCTTCCTCTTGCCCTGACGCTGCTGGTTCATTCATTGAACCAACCGACAGCCGCTGACTGGTGGAAGGAGTCAGTTTGGCAGCACGGATTTTTGAACAAAAGAAACCTACTGGAGTATGGAGGAACATGTATGCAGAAACGAGTCATTACCGCACTAATGGTACTTGCCGGTGCAAGTCTAGGGATCTCACTGATGCCCATCGCATGGCAAGCCATTGGGCAAACCCAAAATGAATGGCTGAATAATAACATCACTAATAGTTTGCTTGGAGCCCTTATTTTCTTTTTATTATCTTTACTATTAGCGAAATATATTGCAGCCGGTATTCGCAAAATTGAAGAAAAACTAAGTGAATTGAGCTTAACCTATCTCTTGTTTGGCGCAATTGGTTCGATCATCGGTCTGATGATCGGTGTGATCGTGTCGATTCCTTTTTACAATTGGGATATTCCTTTTATCAACGGGATCGCCCCAATCTTAGTGATGGTCCTGTTAGGGTATCTCGGTTTTCAGATCGGGACGACACGGATCGATGAATGGAAAAAAGTCTTTGCCCCGAAAAACAAAAAGGCAGAGCCTCAAGAGCAAGATGAACAGCAGATGCTAGAAAGAAAAATCGCGGACCATTTCCACAAATACAAAATTTTGGATACCAGCGTGATCATTGATGGCCGGATCTATGATATTGCCAAAACCGGCTTTTTGGAAGGCGTCCTGCTGATCCCGAATTTCGTTTTGTATGAATTGCAATACATCGCAGATTCTGGCGATAGTTTGAAACGGGTCCGGGGCCGTCGCGGCTTGGATATTTTGAATGCTTTGCAAAAAGAAGAAGGCATCGCAGTTGAGATGTACGAAGGCGATTTTGAAGACATTTCCGAAGTCGACAGCAAGCTGATCAAGTTAGCGAAATTGCTGGATGGTGTCGTTGTGACTAATGACTACAATTTAAACAAAGTTTCTGAATTTCAAAATGTGCCGGTCTTGAATATCAATGCGTTGGCCAATGCGGTCAAACCAGTGGTGATTCCAGGAGAAAGCATGCACGTCTTAGTAGTGAAAGCTGGCACGGAGCGGCAGCAAGGGGTCGCTTATCTAGATGACGGGACGATGGTCGTGGTGGAAGATGGCCAGCATTACATGAACGAACACATCGAAGTGATCGTCACCAGCGCCTTGCAAACGGCAGCTGGGCGGATGATTTTTGCCAAACCAGCCCATTCTGGTCGCGGCATCGACAACAAAGAAGGATCAAAATCAGAGAAATAATCCTCGGCAGCTGGCGTAAAATATGCCAGCTGCCTTTACTAATTGGGTTATTGATTGTACAATTCAACTTGAGGGTTCTGTTTTTTACGCGGGTCTTTCCCACTAAACTGAACAATAAGCCCCAAGCAGCTTGGCTGGCTTGGAAATCAGATGAAGGAAGAGGAAAACAATGACAAAAGTACGTGTACGTTACGCGCCAAGTCCAACAGGACATTTACACATCGGGAATGCTCGGACGGCTTTATTCAATTATTTGTTTGCTCGTCACAATGACGGTGAATTTATTATCCGAATCGAAGACACCGATCAAAAAAGAAACATTGAAGATGGTGAAAAAAGCCAGCTTGAAAACTTGCAATGGTTAGGGATGGATTGGGACGAATCACCTGAAAATCCAGGGGAATATGGGCCGTATCGTCAATCAGAACGCGGCGATATCTACCAACCACTGGTCGATCAATTGCTCGCAAGTAATCGTGCGTATAAGTGTTATTGTACGGAAGAAGAGTTGGAAGCCGAACGCGAAGGCCAAAGAACGCGTGGCGAAATGCCTCATTATGCAGGGAAATGTGCCAACTTAACACCGGAAGAGCAAGCCGAAAAAGAAGCACAAGGCTTGAAACCAGTGATTCGTTTCCGTGTCTCTCGCAATACTGAATACAAATTCCATGACATGGTCAAAGGCGAGATCGTTTTTGAATCAGATAATGTCGGTGGCGATTTTGTCATCCAAAAACGTGATGGCATGCCGACCTACAACTTTGCAGTAGCAGTGGATGACCATCATATGAAAATCACCCATGTGTTGCGTGGAGATGACCACATCGCCAACACACCAAAACAGTTGATGATCTATGAAGCATTTGGCTGGCAAGCACCGGAATTCGGGCATATGACGTTGATCATCAATAGCGAAACTGGGAAAAAATTAAGCAAACGGGACGAATCGATTCTACAATTCATCGAGCAATACCGTGAATTGGGTTATTTGCCAGATGCTATGTTCAACTTTATTGCACTTTTAGGCTGGTCACCAGTTGGGGAGGAAGAAATTTTCTCTCAAGAAGAATTGATCAAAATCTTTGATCCTGAACGGTTGAGCAAATCACCAGCTGCCTTCGATGCCAAGAAATTGGAATGGGTCAATAACCAATACATGAAACAAATGGATTTGGATGAATTGACGGCAATGTGCGTTCCTTACTTGGTAAAAGCTGGCCGCATCGAAGAAACATTGACCGAAGAAAAAGCTGCTTGGTTGAAAAAAATCGTATCCTTGTATCAACCACAAATGAGTTTTGCGGCTCAAATCGTCGATCTTTCGGAATTGTTCTTCGAAGAACATCCTGAATTAGATGATGCAGCCAAAGAAGTCTTGGCAGGGGAAACCGTACCGACGGTTTTAACAGCATTTAAAGAAAAATTGCTGGCGATGCCAGTCGTAGAAGCTGCAGCAGTCAAAGCAGCTATCAAGGAGATCCAAAAAGAAACAGGCATCAAAGGCAAGAATTTATTCATGCCGATCCGAGTGGCAGTCTCAGGCCAAACCCATGGACCAGAACTACCGGATACCGTTGAATTATTAGGGAAAGAAAAAGCCCTTGATCATTTGAATAACGTGTTATAAACACAGCGAATAGACGAAGTACTAGCCGATTTTTTTCAGAGAGGCCACGGAAGGTGAGAGTGGTCAAAAAAGGCTAGGAAATGCACCTAGGAGTGGCTTTGGCGCAAGTCAAAGACGAAGCAGCGGACGTTACCCGCTTGAAGGCAGTGCCGAACTGCGAACAAAAGTGGGACCACGCAAAAAAGCGTCTTTTGAATAAGGAAACTTATTTGAAAGACGCTTTTTTCGTATCAAGAAGTTTGGATAAAGCAGGTGAGAAGATGACTTGGTTCAAAAAAGCAATTGCGGCAACAAAAAAACACGATCCGTCGGTGCGATCAACGTTGGAGATCATCATCACGTATCCGGGATTCCATGCCTTATTTTGGCATCGTTGGGCGCACTTTTTGTTTCAGCATCGCTGGTATTTTTTGGCAAAACTGACGGCCCAGTTTTGGCGTTTCTTGACCGGGATCGAGATTCATCCTGGTGCCCAGATCGGTCAAGGGGTCTTTATCGATCATGGGATGGGGGTCGTGATTGGGGAAACGGCGATCATTGAAGATGATGTCGTCTTGTTTCACGGAGTCACCCTGGGGGGAACCGGCAAAGAGCGGGGCAAGCGTCATCCCACGGTTAAAACCGGTGCGTTTCTCTCAGCCCATGCGCAGATCTTAGGTCCTGTCACGATCGGTGAGCGTGCAAAGATCGGCGCCAATGCAGTGGTTTTGAAGGATATCCCCGCAGAAGCAACTGCTGTCGGCATCCCGGCAAAGATCGTTCGAATCAAAGGAAAGAAGGTTACCCACGATGATTAAAATCTATAATACGCTGACACGAGAAAAAGAAGTGTTTCAGCCATTGGAAGAAAAGAAAGTAAAAATGTATGTTTGCGGACCCACCGTCTATAACTATATCCATATCGGGAATGGCCGCAGTACTGTTTCATTTGATACCGTACGTCGTTATTTCGAATACCGCGGCTATACAGTGGACTATTTGATGAATTTTACCGATGTCGATGATAAAATCATTCGTGCAGCAAAAGAATTAGGTACGACGGCCCCAGAAGTGGCAGAGCGTTTTATCAACGCCTTCAATGAAGATACTGCAGCGCTGAATGTCAAACCTGCTACGATGAATCCTCGTGTGATGGATCATATTGAAGACATCATTGCCTTTATTGCTGCTCTTGTAGAAAAAGGCTATGCCTATCCAGTCAATGGCGATGTTTATTACCGTACCCGTAAATTTGCTCACTATGGGCAATTAAGCGACCAATCCATCGACGAGCTGGAAGTCGGCGCAAGCCAGCGAACCGGTGAAGAACAAAAAATCAAGGAAGATCCGTTGGATTTTGCTTTGTGGAAAGCGGCAAAAGGCGATGAGATCGCTTGGGAATCTCCTTGGGGAGCCGGCCGTCCCGGCTGGCATATCGAATGCTCGGTGATGGCGACCAAACACCTAGGCGAGACCATCGATATTCATGGAGGCGGACAAGACTTGACCTTCCCTCATCATGAAAATGAGATCGCCCAAAGCGAGGCAAAAACCGGCAAGACCTTTGCCAACTATTGGATGCATAATGGCTATGTGACGATCGGTGAAGACGAAGAAAAAATGAGTAAGTCGCTGGGCAACTTCGTCACGGTGCATGAGATGGTCAAAAAAGTTGATCCACAGGTGCTGCGTTTCTTTTTGGCAACGACTCAGTACCGCCGACCAATCAAATACAGCGAGACTACCTTGCATGAAGCACAAACCAATCTGCAAAAATTGCGTACGACCTATGAAAATGCCAAATTTCGCTTGAATAGCAGTCACTATCAAGCCAGCGATGAGGAAGTCAATGCACCGGTTCTGGAAGAATTTGAAGAACGTTTCATCAAAGAAATGGACGATGATTTCAACGCGGCTAATGGGATCACAGTGGTCTATGAATTGGCGAAGTGGCTGAACTTAGCTAGCGAAGACCCAGAAACAGACTTGGCTTTATTAACCGCTGGATTAGCCAAGTTCAGCGAATGGCTGACGATTTTCGGGATTTATTTTGTATCAGAAGAATTGCTAGATGAAGAAATCGAACAGCTGATCAATGAACGAATCGCCGCCCGCAAAGCCAAAGATTTTGCCCGCAGCGACCAAATCCGTGATGAGTTGAAAGAACAAGGGATCATCTTAGAAGATACCCCGCAAGGAACCCGATGGAGACGAGAAATATGAGAGATTATAAACAATTGAATGGTTTGGCATTGGCCTATGTGGGGGATGCGGTCTATGAAGTCTATATTCGCGATTATTTAGTCGCCCAAGGCCAAACCCGACCAAACCAACTGCACCATATGGCGACCCACTATGTATCTGCCAAGGCCCAAGCAGCGTTGATCCAAAAGATGTTGGATGAAGAGATCTTGACCGAAGAAGAACATGATTTTTATCGCCGCGGCCGTAATAGTAAAAGTCATACGGGTGCCAAAAATGCCGATGTCACGACGTATCGCATCGCTACTGGCTTTGAATCGCTGATCGGGTATTTGCACCTCACGCAGCAAAAAGAACGCTTAGACGAGCTGGTAGACTGGTGTATAAAGAAAGTAGGAGAAGAAGATGCGAGAAAAACCGCAAAGAAAGCGTCCAAATAAAAAAACAGCTGGCCAATCAGAAGCTAGAAAAGAAAATAGACCGGATCGCCGCAAAGAAGCCGAGGGAGAAGCCATCGAAGATAATTTTGTCTTTGGCTATCATGCGGTTGCTGAAGCCTTGAAAGAAGGGCGAGGCAACAAGCTGTTTCTTTCTGAAGAGGCAAGGGGAGAAAAGATCGATCGTCTGAAAGAAATGGCACGGGAACAGGCAGTTCCTGTCAAATGGGTGCCAAAACAAAAGCTGGATACGATGAGTGACCAAGGGGTCCATCAAGGCATGATCTTGGCGATCACCCCTTACCAGTATTTGACCTTGGATGAATTGTTGGCCCAAACGAAAGAACAGCCGCTGTATCTGATTTTAGATAATCTAGAAGATCCCCATAATTTCGGCTCCATCATGCGAACCGCTGATGCCAGCGGCGTAGACGGGATCATCATTCCGAAACACCGTGCGGTGGGGATCACGCCGATCGTGGTGAAAACATCGACCGGCGCAGTGGAACATATCCCTGTGGCTCGAGTGACCAACTTGACCCAAGCAGTCCAGCAGCTGAAAAAAGCTGGTTTTTGGATCTTCGGTACTGATATGAGCGGCAGTGATTACCGTACATGGAATGCCCAAGGGGCGGTCGGTTTGATCATCGGTAACGAAGGTCGCGGCATGGGGGAAGGTTTGAAAAAAGAAGTGGATCAAATGCTGACGATCCCAATGACCGGGCACGTGCAGAGCTTGAACGCCAGTGTGGCGGCAGGCTTGTTGATGTATCAGGCCTTTACTAGCCGAAATGGGGCATCCCAATGAAAACCCCTTTGCTGATCGTGGATGGCTACAATATGATTGGCGCTTGGCCGGAGCTGGTTCTTTTGAAAAATCAGGACCGTTTAGAAGATGCGAGAGAAGCTTTGCTGAACCGGCTATCGAATTATGCAAAATATGAAGGCTTGAGAATCATCGTTGTTTTTGATGCCCAACTGGTGCCTGGTGTGACACAAAGTTACACCAAATATCAGCTGGAAGTTATTTTTACCGAAGAAGGAGAGACCGCCGACAGCTACATTGAACGAATCGCTGGTGAGTTAAACAATCGATTGACGCAAGTCACCGTCGCTACCAGCGATTTAGCCGAACAGTGGGTGATCTTCTCTCAAGGTGCCTTACGAACTTCGGCACGGGAATTGTACAAAAGCGTGGAAAAAACGGAAAAAGACATCCACGAGCATCAAACCGATTTGCGGTTTGAAAATTTCCGGCGCAATTCCCCTTGGTCACCGGAACAATTAGCTGAACTTGAAAAGAAATTGCGCGACCTTAGTTAGGGACAAAGTTGGTCTGGTAAATTAGAAGATGTCCCAGCCATTTATGATACGCTCCTTTTGTAGCAAATGAAGCAAAAACAAAAGGAGTGATATCGATGCGCAGGGAAGAAGGACAAGTATCACACCCTTCTGATAGATTTGAAGAGTTGTTCAGAAAATATCGACCGATCGTTGAGATTTTGCATAAAAAATATTATCTGCGGGATTATGACTTAGATGATTGGCTGCAAGAAGGCCGGATCGTTTTTAATAAGTGTCTAAAGACTTACGATCAGGACAAAGGAACGACGCTGGGTATCTTGTTTAAGCGATCCTTTGAAAACCGTATCTGCAGCTTGTTGCGGGCGCAGCATGCCCAAAAACGCAAAGCCCAAGTCGATGCCTGCTCGCTGGAAGAAAAGCTTTCACAAGAAGGCAATCGGTTTTTGACCGATCATAATCGCTGTGCGGAAACTGCAGAGACCTATTTGTTTGTTAATGAATCGTTGGTAGAGTATCCGAAAAGTTTATCGTCTTTAGAAAGAATGGTTATAATGAATTATTTAAAAGGATTAGAACTTGATCAGATTGCGGCTCAAGAAAAGCTGTCTTACGAAAAAATAAAAAGCGCTTTCAGCCGCGGTAGGACAAAATTGATAGCGCTTATCAAAGACGTTTAACAAAAATCTTATTGAAAGTAGAATTATTTTATGGTAAACTTGAAATTTTCTGCATTTCGTGGTATAATGATGCTCGAGGTGAATGCGATGCCAACAACTTTAGCTACAATCAAGAAAGATTTAGAAGGCCGTATCGGTAGTGAGATTATGCTAGTTGCTCAGACTGGACGTAAGCGTCAAACTGAACGTCGCGGCGTTTTGACAGAAACTTATCCTTCAGTTTTTGTTGTAGATTTGGATCCAAACGAGAATTCATTCGAGCGGGTTTCTTATAGTTATTCAGATATTTTAACCAGAACTGTTGAGATTGAATTTTTATCGGAAGCTGTTTGAAACAAAAAGAGTTGACACTTTGTTGACTCTTTTTTGGTTCAACAAGATAAGGAGTGATGGGATGGCGTTTTTTCTAAAAGAGTTAGGGGAAATGACTGGGGTGGAGTTTTATCAACTTGCCCGTTTGCGCACAGCAGTTTTTGTGGTGGAACAAGCGTGTGCGTATCAGGAGATCGATGTGATCGATGCACAGGCCAAACATTTATGGGCCCTTGATGAGGACGGGCAGGTCGTTTCATACGCCCGTATTTTCCAGCAGGAACAAACGGTGCATTTTGGTCGGGTCATTGTGGCACCGGCATACCGGGGGCAAAAAGAAGGCCATCGTCTGATCAAAGAAGTTTTGCATCGCATTGAGCAGTGTTATCCGGCTTTGCCTATTGAGATCGAAGCACAAGCCCACTTAGAAAAATTCTACGGCCAGTATGGCTTTAAAACCATTACACCGCCTTTTTATGAAGACGGGATCCTGCATGTCGGGATGAAAAAAGAAGCAAGCACAGCGACTCTCTAGAGAGGTTCGCCGTGCTTGCTTCTTTTAGCGCTATGATTGATGGATCGGATGAATCCGAATTGCTTCTTTTGTCCTTAATGACAAAGAGCCGGTTTCTTATCTGATCGTATCGTCCAATGATGTTGGACGTGGATCAACGGTGTTGGCAGTAGGCGTTTGCGCTTTTAAAAGATCACGAATCTCTTCTAAATAATCCTCTGCAGTGATTTCTGGTACTTCGTCTTCCTCAGGTTGTTGTTTCAGATTGCGTAATTTGTTCACTGCTTTGACAATCAAGAACAAGACAAATGCGGTAATCAAGAACGTAATAATGGCAGTGATGACGCGGCCAAAATCAAAGACTACATTTTTGGCGGGTTCAAAGACCAAGCCAGAAAAGGCATCGGCGTTACCGAAGAGTGATAAGATCCATGAAACCAATGGTGTCAGCAATCCTTCAACTAAACTAGTGACGATTGCGGTGAAGGCACTCCCGATCACGACCCCGATCGCCAAGTCAATGACGTTTCCTCGTAAAATAAATTCTTTAAATTCTTTAATCATCCTGTATCCTCCCTTCTAAATCTTACTGACAGTATAGCGAAAAATGCAAGATTTATAAAAAAAAACGCTCGCTGCAGCAGGTTTGATCAATGAGCCAAGGAGAAAGTTTGTCAGCTATGCTATAATTGAAGAGATAATTTTGCTTCTAGAAGGGGTGTCACATGTCTATTGAATTAAAAAAAGGTGTTCGGTTAACGGTGCTGCCGACCAAAAAGTATAAAACGATCCGTTTTTTCGTTCGGTTCACTGCACCATTGCAGGCCGAAATGACCGCCAAACGGACTTTATTGACTAGTTTATTAGAAACGACTAGTTTGGCTTATCCGACGCAGACCGCATTTAGCAGTCAACTGGCGGAGCTTTACGGTGCCAGCTTTGGAATGAATGTCAACAAACGGGGCAATCTGCATCAAATCAATGCAGCGATGTCCTTTGTCAACGGGAAGTATGTGTCAGATGAAGCAGTCTTGCCGCAAGCAGCCGCTTTTTTAGCAGAAGTTTTGTTCCATCCGAATGCCCACGAGGAGCAATTTGAGGAAAAGAACTTTACCATCGAAAAGCACAACTTGATCGCCTATATGAACAGCGTGGCAGAAGATAAGCAAGCATTGGCTTCTTTAGGGCTGCAAGAGTTGTATTTCGAAAACGATCAGAATCAGAAGTATCCGAGCTTTGGCCGTCCCCAAGACTTAGAAGCTGTGACCGCAAAAGAGCTTTACCAAACCTATCGCTCAATGATGGACAATGACCAAATCGATCTTTTTGTGATCGGCGATGTGGTTGAAGCAGAAGTCGCGGAGATTTTCCAGAACATGGCCTTTACCGATCGGCCAGACCAAGCAATACCGGTCTTTTATCAGCAAGCGGCGGAAAATATCATTCGCGAGAAAATCTTGCGGGAACCAATCATTCAAGCCAAATTGAACTTAGGCTATCATACTGGCGTGTATTATGACCAAGCCGAGCGGATCGCCTTTATGGTCTTCAACGGGTTGTTTGGCGGATTCCCTCATTCAAAACTGTTTATGAATGTCCGAGAGAAAGAAAGTTTGGCTTATTATGCTTCCAGCAGTATCGATACGTTTCGCGGGTACTTGTCGGTCCAAACAGGAATCGACGGCAAAAACCGCGACAAGGTCTTCAAATTGATCGAACAACAGCTGCAAAGCTTGCAGCGTGGCGAAGTCACAGCGGAAGAACTGGCACAAACAAAAGCGATGTTGAAAAACCAGTACTTGCTTTCGTTGGATAACCCACAAGCACTGATCGAAACAGCCTATCTGAATCAGTGGGTACCGAATACGAAAATGACGGAAGATGAATTTATGCAGAAATTGGCTCAAGTGACCGTAGCAGATGTCCAAGCATTGGCCAAAAACGTGTCCTTGCAAGCTGTATTCTTCCTGGATAAGGAGACGACCCATGAATAAAAAAGTCTATCAGCAAATCAATGAGACCCTTTATGAAGAAGTATTGCCAAACGGCTTGAAAGTTTATTTGCTGCCAAAAGCCGATTTCCATAAAACTTACGGACTTTTCAGTACGAACTATGGCTCTGTCGACAATCATTTCGGGTTTTCACCCGAAGCATTGCATCAAGTTCCAGATGGCATTGCCCATTTTCTAGAGCACAAACTGTTTGAAAAAGAAGACGGCGATGTCTTTCAAACCTTTGGTCAGCAGGGGGCTTCTGCCAATGCCTTTACCAGTTTCACGAAAACCAGCTACCTTTTTTCGGCAACCGATCAAATCAAGCTGAACCTTGAAACGTTGATCGATTTCGTTCAAGCCCCGTATTTCACAGAAGAAACCGTCGAAAAAGAAAAAGGGATCATTGGCCAAGAAATCCAAATGTATGATGACGATCCGAACTGGCAGCAGTTTTTCGGCATCATCAAAAATTTGTATCCGAAGCACCCCCTGCATATCGATATCGCTGGTACGGTGGAAAGCATTGCGCAGATCACCGCAGAAGACTTGTATCTTTGCTACAATACCTTCTATCACCCAAGCAACATGACACTTTTTGTGGTAGGCAACATCGATCCGGAAGAAACGATGGCGTGGATTCGGACCAATCAAGCGGCCAAGACCTTTCCAGAAACGCAAGCGATCATTCGCCAGTTTCCTGAAGAAACCTTTGCCGATATTCAAGCAGAATCAAGCCTTACCATGCCAGTGACACGTGCTAAAGGCGTGTTAGGGATCAAAGGGGACTTGAACAAACTGCCGGAATCAGGAAGAGAGCTCTTACGCTTCAAAAATGCGTTGAACCTTTTCTGCCAATTGGTTTTAGGCAATACTTCCGCCAATTATTTGCGTCTGTATGATCAAGGCATCATCGATGACACGTTTGGATTTGAAGTGAACTTGGATCGCGGCTTTTACTTTGCCGATTTCTCGGGGGATTCTGAAGAGCCAAAAGAAATGTTGGCAGAGATCGAAGCGATCTTAATGAATTTCCAGCACGACCCAGAGATTAATGAAGAAAACTTGACGTTATTGAAGAAGAAAATGCTAGGGAAATATTTCCAATCACTGAACTCATTGGAGTTTATTGCAAACCAGTTTACCCAAAGCTTATTCGGTGAAACGACGCTCTTTGATCTACCGGAGGTGATCCAATCGATCACTTTGGAAGATGTTCAGCAAGCGGCTCGTTCCTTTATCGATCCTAAAGCGTTTAGCCGTTTTTACATGTATCCAACGGAAAAAGCCTAAGCGAAGGCTGGTTTTGTCAAACAGCTGTCATTTAAGCGACACTGAATGATTCAAGGAGGAAGGCCCAACAGCTCAAGGGCTGCCCAACTCCTAGATCATTCAGTGTTTTCTTTTTGCGTCAAAGGGTGGTTTTTTCTTGCATTTTGATGCCAATTTGGCGAAAAGTATTAAAATTTGTTTGCGAGTTGTGGTTAGGCTATCCTCAGACTTTTTCTTTTATGGTATTCTTTAATTATTGAAGCAAAATCTTTTTTTGTTTTTTTGCAAAAAATCACGGAAAAAATGTTATATTTAGTAGACGGCGCGCCCAGATGGAAATCGGCGTGACGGAGTTTTTTTTATTGACTGATACAGGGAACCCCTGTTTTAAAATGATAGAGCAGCTTTGCTGACCTTACGACAAGCAGCGCAGCGATTTTAGGGCTTTTTTTAAAGATGAATAAAAGACTGGAGTAGATGATCGAGTGGCCAACGAAACAACGATTGGAGCAAAATTACGGCAAGCCCGTTTAGATAAGAACATTTCATTGATTGAATTACAACAAATGACAAAGATCCAAAAACGCTATTTAGAAGCAATTGAAGCGGAGCGTTTTGATCAATTGCCAGGCACTTTTTATGTCCGCGCGTTTATTCGCCAATATGCAGCAGCGGTTGGAGAAGACGGCGACAAATTGGTGGCCGTTTTTGATGGCAAAGATACGTTAGACGCCCCCTTACCAAAAAGACCGCAGCCTGAAACCGTCAGCGGCTCACGAAAAGCACAGCACGTAGAAGAAAAAAGCGGCTCATTTGTCGTCCGCTATTTGCCGATGATTCTATTAGGCCTGGTTGCCATTACGATCGTGAGTATCGTGGGCTACATGGCTTGGCAAGACCGTAATACAACACCGATGATCCAAGGGAGTTCTTCTCTCGTGGTAGAAAATTCGGCGTCTACAGCTTCCACCACGACAAGTACGGAAGAAACCAGTACTTCGAGTGAAGCGACGGAGTCCTCAAGTACGACGGAATCCAGCGAAGCGAAAATGACGATGACGGCTAGCGATTCCACGCAATCCTCGATCACGATCACGATGAAAGATGCGGAAAACCCTATTGAATTGGCATTTACTGGGCTAGATGCTTCTTGTTGGGTCGGTGTACAAGTTGACAATGCTTATGTGTACCAATACACTCTACAAGCAGGGGAAACGCAATCAATGACGCTGCCAGAAGGCGCCACGAATGCGACTTTGACCCTGGGAGCAAGCCAAAATATCTCCATCAAGGCCAATGGACAGGAAGTGGACTTTTCTGATCCGCAATTTGAATTGTTACAAAAGACGGTCCGTCTCGTGATTGAATACCAAGACGATGCGGCATAAATCTGACAAATGCGCCTTATTGAGGTATCATTAGCTAAAAAGTTATCTGTTGCACCCGACTGGTGAAAAGCAGAAGTAGTGGCATGATTTGCCGTTATTTCGTACAATAGTCGGCAGAGAGGAGTCTATTTCGTGAATTTACCCAATCAATTAACTGTATTACGAATCATTATGATCCCCATCTTTATTTTGGTCTTGGTTTTGCCGATCGATCTTGGCACGATGACCGTTGGTACGACACAATTAGAAAACACGCACCTTATTGCAGCGATCCTTTTTGCGGCAGCCAGCATTACGGACTGGCTAGATGGCAAGATCGCTCGTTCCAGAGGCCTTGTTACCAACTTCGGGAAGTTTGCTGACCCGTTAGCAGATAAAATGCTCGTCATGACGGCTTTTATCATGCTGGTCGAATTAAACAAAGCCCCAGGCTGGGTAGTTTCGATCATCGTTTGCCGTGAGTTGGCAGTGACAGGTTTACGCTTGTTGTTAGTGGAACAAAGCGGCGAAGTCATGGCTGCTGCGTGGCCGGGGAAAATCAAAACCGCGACACAAATGGTTGCGATCATTTTCTTGTTCTTGAACAACATTCCCTTTTCAATGATCGGTTTACCTGTCGATCAAATCATGTTGTATCTATGCTTGATCTTCACGATCTATTCCGGGGTCGATTATTTCATAAAAAATACGAATGTTTTTAAAGATTCTATGTAAAATTTCTAGATCTAGATAAAGAAGCGATAAAAACAAGGATACAAGTCACGAAAGTTCAGAAGTTTTCTGGACTTTTTTTGTCAATATGAAAGACTTTTACGTATCTGATAAATGAAGGAGTAAAAGAATGAAAGCAGAAATTATTGCAGTCGGGACCGAATTACTTTTAGGACAGGTGGTGAATACGAACGCGACCTTCTTGTCAGAAGAACTGGCAAGTCTAGGGATCGATGTTTTTTATCATAGTGTTGTCGGGGACAACCCCAATCGCTTAGAGGAATTGCTGACGATCGCCGACAAACGCAGCGACTTGATCGTGCTGTGCGGCGGCTTAGGGCCCACCGACGATGACTTGACGAAACAAGTCACTGCGCGCCATGTGGGACAGGAATTAGTGCGAGATGAACCAGGTTATCACCAATTGAAAGCCTTCTTTGAAAATAGTCAACGGAGGATGACGGAAAACAATTTGCGGCAGACCTTAGTCTTCAAAGACGGTGTGTCTTTGCCAAATCCCAATGGACTAGCGATCGGGATTTTTTATCAGACAGCCGCTACCAGTTATTTGCTGCTGCCAGGACCGCCAAGTGAACTGCAGGCGATGTTTCTTACCCACGCAAAACCACTTCTGTTAGAGCAGTTTCCCCAAGAAGAAGTCTTGCTTTCTCGCGTTTTGCGCTATTACGGGATCGGAGAATCGGCGTTGGTCACAGAATTGGCCGATTTGATCGAGAACCAAGTCAATCCCACCATCGCCCCTTATGCCAAACCCAATGAGGTCACATTGCGTCTGACGGTCAAAACCGCAGATGAGGCGCAAGGAATCAAACAATTGGATGCATTAGAAGAAACCGTCCAAGCACGGGTCGGTGCGTATTTCTATGGATATGGGGAACAAAATTCGCTGGCAGAAACAGTCGTCGATCTACTAATCGAGAAAAAGAAAACCGTCACCGCAGCGGAAAGTTTGACCGCTGGTTTGTTTCAAGCGACCCTAGGAGGGATTCCTGGCGTCTCTGAGGTGTTTCCCGGTGGGTTCGTGACATATTCTGCTGGAACAAAAAGCAAGCTCTTAGGCATCGATTCAGCGCTTTTAGAAAGCTATGGGACTGTTAGTCAGGAGTGTGCGGAAGCAATGGCCGTCTATGCCCGCAAACAAGCAGAGACCGATTATGCGGTGGCCTTCACCGGTGTTGCTGGTCCAGACGAATTAGAAGGCCAGCCCAAAGGCACTGTTTGGATCGCCTTAGCTTCTGACAAAGGCGTCTCAAGCCAGCTGTATCACTTCAACCGCGACCGCGCCTATATTCGGCATAGTGCTGTCATGGCAGGCTTAAATCAAATACGTAAGGAATTATTAAATTAATGCGAATGTTTGTTCGTTTTTTCTTGCAATTTCCCTTCAGAAGGACTATTATTATCTTATGAACGACACACGAAAGTGATGAATATAAGGAGGATTATCCGTTTGGCAGATGATCGTAAAGCAGCCTTAGATGCTGCACTAAAGAAGATTGAAAAGAACTATGGTAAAGGTGCCATCATGAAGCTTGGCGAAAAAGTTGATCAACAAATTTCAACGATCCCAAGTGGTTCATTGGCCTTGGATGTTGCATTAGGTGTAGGTGGTTACCCACGAGGACGGATCGTAGAAGTTTACGGCCCAGAAAGTTCTGGTAAAACGACAGTTGCTTTACATGCCATTGCGGAAGTCCAAAAAAATGGCGGAACAGCAGCATTTATCGATGCCGAACATGCGTTAGATCCTCAGTATGCGCAAAAATTAGGTGTAAATATCGATGATCTTTTGTTATCACAACCAGATACAGGGGAACAAGGATTAGAGATCGCTGACGCCTTAGTTTCAAGTGGTGCGGTTGATATCGTAGTTATTGACTCGGTAGCAGCTTTAGTCCCACGGGCGGAGATCGATGGTGAAATGGGTGATACCCACGTTGGTTTGCAAGCTCGTTTGATGTCACAAGCATTACGGAAACTTTCTGGTTCCATCAACAAAACGAAAACGATCGCGATCTTTATCAACCAAATTCGCGAAAAAGTTGGGATCATGTTTGGGAATCCAGAAACGACACCTGGTGGACGTGCGTTGAAATTCTATTCAACCATCCGTTTGGAAGTACGTCGTGCTGAGCAATTGAAATCCGGTACAGATATCATCGGGAACCGCACGAAGATCAAAGTAGTCAAAAACAAAGTAGCGCCACCATTTAAAGTAGCGGAAGTCGACATGATGTATGGTCTAGGTATTTCACAAGAAGGTGAATTATTGGATATGGCCGTGGAACAAGACATCGTTGATAAAAGCGGTGCGTGGTATGCCTATAAAGGGGATCGCATCGGTCAAGGTCGTGAAAACGCCAAAAACTATATGCGTGAACACCAAGAAATGATGCTAGAAGTTTCTGCTCGCGTCCGCGATGCTTACGGGATTGGAACAGGAGAGACCGTAACCCTCGAGGAAGCGCAAGAAGAATTACCATTAGACGAATAAGTCTTGAAAAGCCAAACAACGAGGTTGTTTGGCTTTTTTGTGGCTTTTTGCTAGATTCATCTATTGTTGAAAAAACATCCGTAAAAAGGAAGGGTTGCGAAAGTTTACTTTATTATTTAAAGTTGACACTCTTGTGTTCAAACATTAGAATAAACGTATGTGGATTTCCACATAAGAAGTAGCGAATTGATAATTTTGTTATCCTTTGTTAATCAAAATTACAAAATATTTAAAAAGATAGTATGGAGGTGGATTCATTGGAACTACTTTACATTCTCCTCGCTATCATCGGTTTAATTGTCGGTCTTGGATTAGGAGTTTATGTGACGAAATCTCGTCATGAGAAAGAAATCAACGGCGCCCAAAATTCTGCAGCTGGAATTATCGAAAGCGCTAAGAAAGAAGCAGAAACTCTTAAAAAAGAAGCATTGTTAGAAGCTAAGGAAGAAAATCAGAAGTATCGGTCAGAGATTGAAAGTGAGTTGAAAGAAAGCAAACTTGATTTAAAATCACAAGAAAATCGTTTACTCCAAAGAGAACAAGTACTTGATCGTAAGGACGATTCTTTGGAAAAACGAGAACGCTCACTTGAAGATAAAGAAGGCAGACTTAGTGAGAAACAACAATTAATTGACGAGCGAGAAAAAGAAGTAGAAAACTTAATCGATGGACAACAGAAAGAATTAGAGCGCATCGCCGCGCTGTCTAGAGATGAAGCAAAAGAGTTGATCATGAAATCAACGGAAGAGGAATTGAACCATGAATTAACGATCATGGTCAAAGAATCTGAACAGCGTGCGAAGGAAGAAGCAGATCGAAAAGCAAAAAATCTCTTGTCCCTAGCAATCCAACGTTGTGCCGCAGACCAAGTGTCTGAAACCACGGTATCGGTCGTATCATTACCAAATGATGAGATGAAAGGTCGAATCATCGGAAGAGAAGGTCGGAACATTCGGACCCTTGAAACATTGACAGGGATCGATTTGATCATCGATGACACGCCAGAAGCAGTCGTCTTATCAGGATTTGATCCGATTCGCCGTGAAATTGCTCGTATGACCCTTGAAAAACTGATTCAAGACGGCCGGATCCATCCAGCTCGAATTGAAGAAATGGTCGAAAAATCTCGGAAAGAAATGGATGAGCATATTCGTGAATATGGGGAACAAGCAGCCTTTGAAGTCGGTGCTCACACCCTTCATCCAGACTTGATCAAGATTTTAGGTCGTTTGCGTTTCCGTACCAGCTACGGACAAAACGTCTTGAACCACTCGATCGAAGTCGCAAAACTAACCGGTGTTCTTGCCGCAGAATTAGGCGAAGATATTCAGTTAGCTAAACGTGCCGGACTCTTGCATGATATCGGGAAAGCCCTTGACCATGAAATCGAAGGCTCTCACGTTGAGATCGGGGCTGAGTTAGCTGCCAAATACAAAGAAAATGGTGTGGTGATCAATGCGATCGCTTCTCACCATGGAGATGTTGAAGCAACATCGGTTATCTCTGTTTTAGTTGCAGCCGCAGATGCCTTGTCAGCAGCCCGTCCAGGTGCCCGCAGCGAATCATTGGAAAATTATATTCGCCGCTTGCAAAACCTAGAAAATATCGCCAACGGCTTCAAAGGTGTCGATTCCAGTTTTGCCGTCCAAGCCGGACGTGAAGTCCGTGTAATGGTCAAACCAGAAGAGATTTCTGATTTGGATGCTGTACGATTGGTTCGCGACATCCGCAAGAAGATCGAAGACGATTTGGATTACCCAGGTCATATCAAAGTAACCGTTATTCGCGAGACCCGCGCAACGGATTACGCCAAATAGCAAGCAAAAGCAGTATCCTCTCAGAGGGTACTGCTTTTTTTGTGTGGCTGACTGTTAATAAGGACGACTGAGTTGTTCAAAATCAACTGTGCTTTTCATCAGTCCCATAAATGATTGAGCCTTTTTTGTTCGTCGGCAGCCAAACGCCGGGAAAGCAAAAGGATGAATCGTTAGCGACAGAGGCGAAAAGAGGAAGGATCGATCCAGCATCATCTCGAGAGGGGGGGATTGAAAGATAAAACAGACCCAGACTTCTCGGTGAAGTCTAGGTCTGTTTTGTCTTTTTCACGTCTATACGTCCATCAAATCTTGCGTCGACGGGCAAAGTCCACAAAGCGGAATTTATCTAGTCGGTGGATCGATTCGGTGTATTCAAAACAGCGCGTGTCTTCTAGATACACGAGGCTGCGAACCGTAACGACATGCTGATCTTCAGGACGCAGATCCATTAGATCCCGCAATTCTTTGTTGACGGGGTCAACAGTGATTTCTTTTTGTGCATAAGCGATCTCAAGGCCAAGATCATTTTCAAAGTAATCAAAAATCGATACTTTCGCTCGGTTTTCTGGCAACTCTTCGATGATAGAAGCATCAAGGTAATCTTTATCCAAAATCACCACTTCTCCATCGATTCTCCGCTGACGGATCAGTTTCCATGCCTCAGAAGCGACAGGCCAACCAGTGGTCTCGTGCAGCTTTGGCGAAACGGCGATCTTACGGATCTCGACAACCTTTGTTTCACTAGGAATGCGTTGGGTATCTTGCAGCTCACGAAAACTCGTCAAGCCAGAAATCGGGAAATCAAAGCGATTCAAGTCTAAAACGATCGAACCTTTCCCTTGTTTCTTTTGGATATAACCAGCATCCCGCAATAAATTCAATGCCTTACGGACAGTCTCGCGGGAGACACCATAAGTTTTGATCAATTGGTTTTCGCTAGGCAGCAAAGAATGCGGAGGGTATTCGTTTGCTAGAATTTTTTGTTCTAAATCTAAAAATATCTCTTTGAACTTGTTCATCGGATTGCCCCCTCTTTGGCTATTATAGCGAGGCCAATTTGGAAATGCAATCGACTATTTCGCCAAAAGTTCGTCAATGTTTAGATCCGTCAATTTTTCAACGATCACATCTGCACCGTGTAGTTCTTCTCCTGAATAAACGCCTACCGCGTACATACCAGCAGCTTTGATGCCGTCGATCCCTGCTTGAGCATCTTCAAACCCAACTGCTTCTGCCGGTTCAATGCCTAGTGCTAGCGCTGCTTGGATAAAGATTTCTGGATCTGGTTTGCCTTTTTTCAAGGTTGCTGGGTCAACGATCGTATCAAAGTCTTGCATGACACCTAGTTTGTCCAAAATAAACGGCGCATTCTTGGATGCCGAAGCGATGGCACAAGGAATATTTTTTGCTTTGGCTTCATCAAGGAACGTCTTTACCCCCGGCAATAGATCATCAGGAGTCAAGCTTTGTAATAATTGTACATAGTGGGTATTTTTCTTCGTCGCTAAGGCTTCTTTTTCGACTTCTGTGTAGGCATCATTTTTGTTGCCTAGTGTTAAGATTCGCTCTAAAGAATCCATGCGGCTAATGCCTTTTAACTGCTCATTGAATTTCAAATCGATCTCGATCCCAATCTCCGCAGCTAATTCTTTCCATGCGATGTAGTGGTATTTAGCTGTATCCGTGATAACGCCGTCTAAATCAAAAACAAATCCTTTTTTCATGTGTAACACTCCTTTTAGTAAGTAATCGTTGCTTCTTTCTTTGCTTCTAGAGAAACTTGGTGCCCATTCACTAAGATCGTGACTGGCTGATCAGCGGTGATCGTCAATGTTTCATGTGTAACATTCAATGCAAAGCGGGTGCCGCGAACTTCTAGCTGAAAGGCTAAGCTGTCCCAAGCTTTTGGTAAGTTTGGTGTGATCTGCAGTTGCTCTTCTCGAATATCAATCCCAGCAAAAGTGGTTAACGGAATAAACAACGTAGCGGCCATGACACCGGCGTGAATGCCTTCTGCTGTAGTACCGCCTTGGATATCACGATAATCAGAAGAGAGGGCTTCTTGGTATAACGACCAAGCCAATTCCTGATCATCCACCATTGCCGCTAACTGAGCGTGAACGATCCGCGACAAAGTCGAGCCGTGGGAGGTGCGAGCCAAATAATAATGGAGATTTTTTTCAATATAGTCTGTTGGCAGTTGGTAAGAAAGATCCGCCAAAATTTGATTGACTTGCTCTTTTGAGAAATTATAGAAAATCATCAAACTATCGGCTTGTTTCGCGACTTTGTAGCTGTCAGCACTCTTGCCTTCAGCATTTAGGATGCGATCCATCCGATAAATGTTGCCATATTTCTCTTTATAATGGGCCCAATCCAGATCTTCCAACTGGAAGTACCCTTCAAACTGTGCGATGATGCCTTCGTGATCGATCTCTAAGCCTAATTTGGTACGAATATCTGCCATAGCAGCAATATCCGCTGGGGTTAAAGCCGTTTTCTCCAATACTGCTTGGAAGCTCTCTGCTGATAGTTGTTGTTGGAGGTTCTCGATCTCTTCAAACAACCATACTACCATCATATTGGTATAGGCGTTGTTTTTCAAGCCGCCTTGTTCACTATTTGGGTAGCTTTCATGAAATTCATCTGGTCCCATGACTTTATCGATAAAGTAACGTTGAGCAGTATCATCCCAGGTGGCAGCACTTTGCCAGAAATGGGCGACTTCTAACATCAATTCTAATCCATATTGTTCCATAAAGGGACGGTCTTGTGTGTTGTGCCAATATTGCCAAATGTTATAAGCGATCGCTAAGGAGACGTGGCGCTGCAAGCGACTGTGGTCTTCTTTCCATTCGCCGCTGATAGGGTTCAAATGCAGTTCTTGGGATTGCTCACTGCCATCCAAGCCTGATTGCCATGGGAACATGGCGCCTTGGTAACCGGCTTTTTGGGCGTCTTTTTTGGCAGCAGCCAAGCGGCGGTAGCGATACAGCAAAATTTCTTTGGCGGTGTCAGGAAAATGTAGAATGTAAAAGGGTAAGATAAACAGTTCATCCCAGAAAATATGACCGCGATAGGCTTCACCATGTAGGCCACGGGCAGTGATACTGGCATCTAAGGACTCCTGATAAGCATTCGGTGCTGCGGAGACCAGCAGATGATACGTATGCAGATTCAGCATTTTTTGCGACATCAAGTCACCAGTGACTTCGATGGCCGCTTTCGCCCATAATTCAGCCCAGGCTTGTTTTGAGGCGGTATACATCGTCGCAAAATCAGGTAATGCTAAGGAAGAAAACGTAAATGCCGGTTGCGGATCCTCTTGCCGATAAGCGGCAGCAGTGACTGATTTTTCGACCCGATAAGTTTGTCCCTCCGTCACCTCAAGGGTTACTTGCTGACGGACGAGCTGGTCGTTTGTTTCAGCTTGCAGCTCAGCCAATGGCAGGTCCTGTGAAAACAGTTCAGAGGATTGGACAACGGTAATCTGTGATTGGTTAGTGGTGACCACTAAATGCGCTTTGTTTTGTTCAGCTGCTGTCTCTTTCACGGTCAAATGCTGGTTGGTTAAGCTACGGTAACGAGCGACGTTATAGTTATAGACCGATCCGTCGGCTTCACTGACGAAAGTAACGGTGCCGGAAAAGTTCAGTGGGGTAAACTGATAGACCAAGCTATATTGGTGAACGTCTTGCATATTGGCGATTTTCTTCGTTTCGATTCGCAGACGCTTTTGTTTTTTTGTTTCAATTTCTGCCATTGATTGGAACAAGCCGGTCTTCAGATCTAATGTCCGTTTAAAGGAAAGAAGCTGATTGTTGGCAATGTCGATCACTTCATCATCGATCTTCACGTACATTTTTTGCAGATTCGGTGCATTGACGAAGTCTTCATTGCTGATGGTATGACCAGAAACATCAGATTCCACCGTATTGTAAAGACTTGCTAAATACAGCCCTGGATAGTTCGCTTCACAAATGGTCATCTCAGGCGTCGTGCCTCGCAGCCCTAGATAGCCGTTGCCGACGGTTAAAAGTGACTCCACCGAGTATTCATCTTTACCAGGGGTGTAGCCATAGTATTCGAGGTTCCAAGGAATTTCAGCACTTTTTTCTTCATACTGTTCTTTCGTGGTGCAAACAAAGGGACGATTCAATTTTTCTGTCAACCATTGGTCCAGTGAAAAAGTCCCTTCTTCATTCGTAAACACCAGAGATTCAGAGACGATCCCGCCACCTTCCATTTTCTGCAGCTGCGCGGTCAGTGCAGCAACTCGTTCACTGTCTGTCCCAGAAAACGGATAGGTCGTACCGGTTTGATCCGTTAACAGCCATTCTTCCTTAGACAATATAATCGTATTCACAATAGTTGTCCTCCTTTAAACTTGTCTATACATGCAAGATGATTATAACGTAATTTGTAAGCTATTTCAATTTATCTCACCTGTTTTTTTATTCTTTTTTGTTAAATAAACAGTAAATAAAGTCATTGGCAATATTATTTTATATTAATCAAATATTTTAAAAAACGTTTATTTATTAAGGTTTTAATACGGTACCTTTTCTATTCACTTGTATTGTTTGTAGAAAAAGTGAAAAAAATTGGTTTGAAACGCTTGCAATATCAAAACTATCAAGTTATGATTAGTGCGTAATTAAAACATATATATACAAGTGGATATGAAAGGGGTTTATTAATTATGGGAAAGTATCGTGATGATGCTGAGAAGCTGCTGGAATATGTTGGCGGCAAAGAAAATATCGCCGCAGTAACACATTGCGCGACACGGATGCGTTTTGTTTTGAACGATCAGACAAAAGCAAACGAAAAGGCAATTGAAGAAATTCCAAGTGTCAAAGGGATGTTTACGAATGCGGGACAATTCCAAGTCATTATCGGCAATGATGTCTCAACGTTTTACAATGATTTTACCGATGTATCAGGAATAGAAGGTGTTTCTAAAGAACAAAGCAAAGCGATTGCAAAAAACAATCAAAATATCGTGCAACGAGCGATTGCTACGTTAGCTGAGATCTTTACCCCGTTATTACCAGCGATTATTGTCGGTGGTTTGATGCTAGGGCTGAGAAATTTCTTAGAAGGTGTACCGTTAGAAGCTCTAGGTGGACAAACGATTACGCAAGCTTCTACTTTTTGGAACGGTGTCAACGGCTTTTTATGGCTGCCCTGTGAAGCGATCTTTCACTTTCTACCAGTAGGGATTACCTGGAGTATTACACGTAAGATGGGAACCACGCAAATATTAGGGATTGTTTTAGGGATTACATTGGTTTCACCGCAATTATTAAATGCTTATTCAGTAAGTTCAACTTCTGCTGCAGAAATTGCTCAAAATTATACGTGGGACTTCGGGTTCTTCACTATTGATAAAATTGGGTATCAAGCACAAGTGATCCCAGCAATGCTGGCAGGTTTCTTATTGGTTTATCTTGAAAGATTCTTCCGGAAATGGATTCCAGAAGCGGTTTCAATGATCTTCGTTCCATTGTTCTCATTGCTGCCAACTATTTTAGCAGCTCACATGGTATTAGGTCCAATCGGTTGGCAAATCGGATCAGGCATTTCTTGGGTCGTAAATGCTGGCTTGACCTCACCATTAAACTGGTTATTTGGTTTCATTTTCGGTGGCTTGTATGCGCCTTTGGTTATTACCGGATTGCATCATACAACGCTAGCGATCGACTCTCAATTAGTAGCGGATTTTGGGACAACAAACCTTTGGCCAATGATCATGCTGTCAAATATTGCGCAAGGTACGGCAGTATTGGCGATTTGGTTCCTTCACCGTGGCAATAAAAAAGAAGAACAAGTCTCTGTTCCAGCAACGATTTCTGCTTACATGGGGGTTACTGAACCAGCGATGTTCGGGATCAATTTGAAATATGTTTACCCATTTGTCGCAGCAATGGTAGGTTCTGCCTTCGGTGGAATGCTGATCACTGCAACGAATACCCGTGCATTAGGTATTGGTGTAGGGGGACTGCCTGGCTTCTTATCATTTAAAATTGAAAACTATCCAATGGTCTTCATCTCAATGGCGGTGACGATTGCGATCACTTTTGTTTGCACTATCGTCTTTAGAAAAGTTACCTTCTTAAATAAATTAGAACCGCAATTGGCTGCTGATACAGCTGCAGCAGCGGCTGTTGCACCAACGACTGCTGCACCGACAACTGCAGCCCCAGAAGCAACACAAGTTTCAGAAGAAACCCTTTATGCTCCAGCTGATGGGAAAGTAGTTGCCATCACTGAAGTTTCTGATCCTGTCTTTTCTCAAAAAATGATGGGTGACGGCTTTGCTGTTCAGCCAACGAACGGAACGGTTTATGCTCCTGTTGCAGGTACGATCTCTAGCATTTTTGAAACAAAGCATGCAATTGGGATTTTAACGCCTGGTGGCGCGGAAGTTCTTGTTCATATGGGCTTAGATACTGTGGAATTAAAAGGTGCGCCATTTGAGGTTCTTGTTTCTGAAGGTGATACGGTCACACCAGAAACGAAGCTTGCAGTGATGGATCTAGATGCCGTTATCGCAGCTGGCAAACAGACAGATGTTTTGACGGTCATCACGAATGCCGAAAAAGTGCGTCAGCTTTCATTGACGACTACAGGCACAGTGACAGCCAAAACAGCGGTTGGTTCAGCTGAATTAAACTAAAAAAATAATCCGTTTCCGAGAGCGCCCTTTGACTAAGAAGGGGAATCGGAAGCGGATTTTTTTATGGGCCGTCCTCAAGGGAGGGCGGCTTTTTTTCGTTGTTTTTCAATTGGCAAAGCCGCAGTTAGCTGACAGCTTTTTTGTCGGTGTTTTTGCGGAAGTAGTTAATCGTTAATAGGAAAGTCAGTAAGACCAGGGCCCACAAAAAGAATAAGGCGATTTGAGAGCCGATGACCGTCCCTTGAGTGTAATCGGTCGTCGCATTTTGTGCCAAATTGATAATGGTCGCCACCACAGCCGTCGCCACTGCACCAGAAAATTGCTGCAGCGTATTAAAGATCGCATTACCGTCCGCGTACAACGCAGGAGTCAGCTTGTTTAAGCCGGTGGTCATCATATTGCTGTAGGCAAAGCCGATCCCGATCATGTAAAAGACATGTCCGGCAACTAGGCTCCAAATGAAAGGCGAACGCAAAACAAGGGCTAAGGCAAGCCAACCAATGGCAATCAAAGTCAAACCAGACAGGATCGGTTTTTTCGGTCCAACTTTATCCAGCAACCGACCAGAGATCGGCGCAAGGACCGCCCCGATGGCCGCCCCGGGCAGCATAACTAATCCTGCAGTAAAGGCATCTTTTCCCAAGACGAGTTGGACAAAGTTCGGCAAGACAAAGGAAATGCCCAGTAAAAGGAACTGACAAACGAGAAAGCCAAACAGAAACAAACTGAAGCTACGGTTTTTCAAAACAGCCAAACGAATCAAAGGGTTCGGGCCTTTTGAGCGTTGATAAAACAAGCCAGCACCAATGAAACCGAAAAGCAGCGGCAGTAGACTCGCTAAGGTGCCTACTTGATTCAAGAACAATAAGAAGCCGCTGAACATCAAGACGATTCCTAATACACTCAGTAAATCCAGGGAAGTGTCTTTTGCCCCAGCCGTTTTAGGGATCGAGTAAAGGCCGAGTACTAGGGAGATCAGCAAGACTGGGATCAAGAAAAGAAAGATCGCATTCCAAGACCAATGGGCGGTCAATAAGCCCCCATATGTCGGTCCGATCGCTGGAGCGATGGAAGTGGTCAAATTCCCTAAGCCGATTGCCGCTCCCCGTTTTTCAAAGGGGGAGTAAGTCAAAATGATGTGGAACATCAAAGGCAGTGCGATCCCTGTGCTGGCACCTTGGAAAAAGCGGCCAATCAGCAAAATGGCAAACGTCGGCGATAAAAAGTCGATCACCAAGCCAACAAGGAAAAAGGCGTTGGCAGCTAGAAACAAGGTTCTCAATGAGAAGCGTTTCAAAAGGTAGGTCGATATTGGGACAATGATGGAGATGACCAGTAAGTAGATGGTCGTCACCCATTGAACATCGGATGTTGAAAGCGTAAATTGATCGATCAATGTCGGAAACGTTACATTCATGGCTGTTTCAATCAGCACGCCTGCAAATGACATCAATCCGGTTGCGAGGATCGCCCCCACGAGTTTTTTGTTGTTTTCCATATTCTCACCTCTAAAAAATTCGCAAAAAAAGAGACCGTTTCTATTCTCATAGAAACCGCCTCTCTCTCGACAAGCGAACCCGCTTGTTATCTGTACGATTTAATCTATCGCTATTCTACTGACTTCATAAGAAAGTGTCAAGAGAAGTGGATAAAAAAATAGCAAAAAACTTTTTTGAAAGTTTTCAAACTTTTACTTACACGAAAAATTTTCTTCTGCTAGAATAGTCGAGTACGAAAAAGAGAAAGGAAGTTGTTACATGCCCATCAACAAAAAAGAAAGTTTGATCTATACGACACTTATGTGTATTTTCATGGTGTATTTTATGAGTGTTTACAACCTCATGTTCCAAGTCGGTGTTTCTGCATTGGCATTCCAATTGGCGTGGAATGAATTGCCATTAGCTCTTTGTGTCGCCTTTATTTTGGATTGGTTCATTGTTTCGGGTCCAGCAAAAGGTTTGGCATTTCGATTTTTGGACCATCAATCAGCTACTTGGAAAAAAATCGGTTTGATTTCTTCATTGATGATCGCCGGCATGGTGATCTGTATGTCACTCTTTGGTGCGTTGATGCATCCAAACCCTGATCACTCGGTGTTCGTCAATTGGCTAAGCAACATTGGGAAAAATGTGATTGTCGCATTGCCATTGCAATTGTTCATTGCAGGCCCAATCGTTCGCCGGGTGTTTCGCGCCTTGTTTCCTATTGGCACTGTGCAAGAACAGCCAGTACTAGGGGAATAATCGATCAGTAGAAAAAACGTACTGCAGACAGGCTCTACCAAGGTTAGCTAAAAATAGCTGGCTTGGCGATAACTGGACTTGCGGCACGCTTTTTTGCTTTTATAAACAACAAAAAAACCCATAGGATGGTATGGGTTTTTCTGGTTACCCTATGAAATAGGATACAGGATGTACCTATATAGTAATATGGTGAGGTCAAAAAGGAAAGTTCAATTTTTTCATCAATACATGAAATTGATGAAAATCACTTGTTTTTATGACGAAAAAAGCAACTTATAATTGTTTTTGCCGATTAGTCTGTGTAGAAACCAATCAGTTGATACCAACGACGATGCTCAATATGGTAGGCATCAGGTGAGTACCCTGACATTGAAAAACCGATAAAGGTGATGACCAGTCCGAGAATAATAAACAACAGACTGAGAAAAACGAAAAAGCGCTTATTGATTTTGATCATAGGACTGCCTTCTTTCGATAGTTTTGAACAAATGATTTTGGCCAAACGACAAGGGAGTGGGTAAGACGTGAAAAAGGTCGGCTCATACTATAAGTGGCGATCAGACAAAGAAGCCCTAAACCAAATAAGAAAATTCCCACGCCTAACTGACTTAAAAAGAGATAGAAACCATCCGCCATCAGCATGGGACTTAAGACAACGCTAGCAATCCCACCGATAAACGTAGTGACACCAATCATGCCAGTGGTGAAAGGCACACACCAGATGATTATTAAAAAGCTTAGGATCAGCAAAGCGGCACTTAACAATAAGCTGCCCCACAATGGAAAGCCTAGCACTAAGATTAAGAGCAAAAAGGGATGAAAGCGGCGGGGAATCTCTACCACGACCTCTTCTGTTTCTGTGACTGTTTGGATCAGTTCTTTTGGGGAGCCAAGGCGTGCCACGGCTTCTTCTTCAGTGTATCCTTCTTCCATCAAATCTTCGATCATCTCGTCATAATAGTTGATCAGCTGATGAATCTCGCTAGGTCTGACTTTTTCAGATAATTCTGCAGCCAATGCCTTGATAAAATCAACTCTGTTCATCTAGTGTTCCTCCTTTAATAAATCGCTGGATCAATGTCAATTGGGGCCAGTCGTTGGTTAAAAAATCGTCGATCCGCTGTTTGCCAAGTTTGGTCAAGCGGTAATATTTTCGGGTCCGTCCTTGATGACTCTTGTTGTAAGTCTCAACCGCTCGGCTGGCTTCTAAGCGCTTCAAGATAGGGTAGAGGGTGGATTCTGAGATTGGTAGTAAAGGAGAAATATTTTTGACTAATTCATAGCCATAAGAGTCCCCGTGCTGCAAATAGGCTAAAACACAAATTTCCAATAATCCTTTTTTTAATTGGGCATCCAAAGGCTCTCCTCCTGTTCATATCCATACTATACATTACATAGTATCATTTCACAAGTAGTATCAAAAAAATCAGTCTTAAGACTTAGCCGAGGAAAACAGGAAGGTTTTTAGAAAAATGGTCAAAAATATAAAACAAAATTAAGAAATTCGGCAGAAAGTATATGTTAACGTTCTCTTTTTTGTTAAAGTAGAAGTATGCAGATTACTTTCAGTAAGAAAATTGGGTGTTGGTGGTGTTTCACTGGAAGAAAGCAAGTGAGAGTAGAGGAGCGTTAGCGAGAGCTGATCGCCTCAAGAAAGGAAGGGGTATTATGAGAAAAGCAACGATTACGAAAAAATATTTGATCAACTGTTTAAAAAAATATCTGGTGGAATATCTTTATCGGCCAATCACTGTCCGCGACATTGCTAAATATGCACGAACATCGACCCAACCAATCTATTTGAATTTTTCAAACATGCAAAATTATAAACAGGCAATGGTCGATGATGTCTTCCATGACATTCATGAAGCAAAAAAAGAGACGGTGATGACACTGGATCCTCTATACTGTTTTTGGCATGACTATTACGTGTTCGCCAGTCGCAATCGAGCCCTCTTTTTTGCATTATTTTTAAATGATATTGGTTGTGGTCCCTACATAAAAGAGTGTTCTTTTGCATATTTTCAAGAAGCAATCGCTGAATCAGCTGTTTTTCAATGTGAGCAAGAAAACGATCTGAGGAAATACCATGAAGAAGCCTTGATTTTTTTTAGCGGTTTGGTATTGCTGTTTATTCGTGAAGGGTGTACTGACGGCAACAAGGATTTTATAAAAGATACCATGGAGTATTGGGAACGAATGTTAAAGAAAGCAAAAGGCGTGACGCGAGACCAGGGTCGGCAAGGATTATTAGAGGTTGGTGCGTTTGCTGTAGAGGAATAGGTACTTGAAATCAAGCATTAAAATAAATATCTGAATATTTTGACACCAAAAAACCGTTAGTGATTAAACATTCTTCACTGACGGTTTTTTTGAGGAGGTAAGTCTTGCGGTATGAGTAGAACAATTGTGGTGTTTTCACCTTTTACTGATTGAATCGATAAGGAAGCTTGCGTGCCATAGTACAATGCTAGCCGCTGGCGTACATTGTTGATACCATAATGTTGATCAGAAGGTTCCTCCAGTTGTTTTAGCTGTTCAGGATCAATCCCGGGACCATTGTCTTGAATCTCAAACCGTAGCCATTGTCCTTCTTTGAGGCAGCGGATCGTCAATACCCCTCTGCGGTCATCTTCAATATGATCAAGCCCATGAAAGACGGCATTTTCGACAAACGGCTGCAAGAGCAGATGGATCATCGGATACTCATCGATATCTGAGTCAATTTCGAGGACTAAATCAAAGGAATGGTGATGCATTTTTTGCTGGATTTTAGCATAGGTGATTGTTAGATCGAGTTCTTTGGTGATGGATAGCCGGTTGGATCCTTGGTTTAGGCTGAGACGGTAGAATCGAGACAGCAGCTGAGCCATCTCACGGATCTCGTGATTGCCGTTTAGTGTGGCAGTATTGCTGATCAGTGCTAAGGAATTATAAAAGAAATGCGGATTGATCTGGGCTTGCAGAGCCCGCAATTCGTATTCTTTTTGTTTCAATTCGGCTTCATATACTTCATTGATCAGCTCAGCGATTTTATCTAGCATTTTTTGAAAATTGGTGTATAACTGTCCGACTTCATCTTTTGAAGAATATGTGTGCTGGATTTTGAATTGATCCATTGATAAAGAGGCCATTTGCTGGGTCAAAGAGTTGATCGGCTGTACCACGGTTTTAGCCAACCACCAGCTGGATAAAACCAATATCATTAATACAAAATCAAAGATAATAAGTGCCGCACCAACTAGATACAGTAAACTGCTGAAAAATGACTGTGCGGTTTTAACAAAAACGATTTGCCAATGATTATCCAGCAGTACAGGAGCCTCTTCAATAACTGCGTTTCCAACCAGCCACTGTTTTTGAGTACGTTGCTGCTTCGTCAAATAATCAATGCGGTAAAGCGTCTGCCCGGTCTCTGACTGAATGGTCAAATCATAAGGCTCCTCAGTGACTGCATCCAGATTCGTGAACAATGCTGCTCGATCGATGGTTAAAACGATGTAGTTTAAGGAATCTGCGGTATGGCCTTTTAAAAAAAGGTTGGTATAAAAAGAAAGTTCCTCCCGTTCTTTGTCAAAATACGTTCGAATCTCGGTCGAAGGTTTTTCTTTTAGAAAAGGCAGTGCTGTATCAGCCGTGATTTTTTTGACGTATTGCCCATGATCATAAAGATCGATCGTGGTGTATAGCGTGATGCCTTTAATATCTGCTTGCGGAAAACGAACACTGTGAAACAAAGGCACGATCGTATTTTGAAAGAGATTGTATTGATCAAAGTTTGAGAAGCGTTGACTAGAAAGCTCTTGCGTCAAGGCGGTATTGTTGGCTAAAAAGAGCAGGCTGTCCCGATAGGTGTGGATCTTGCTTTCTAACTGATAGCTGATACTTTTGAGATTATCGGAGTAAGCACTTTTTTCCTGCTGTTGGATAAAGGCTCGGATGATAGATACCCCGACAAAGGTCAAAACGATCAGAGGAACAATGCTTGAAAGAATTGAAATAAGGGCGATCTTTTTTTGAAAACGAAAATTTTTAAAACAATCGTGGACTTTTCTTAACAAGAGGGACCTCTCTTTCTATACGCATCCGGCGTCATTCCGACAATTTCTCGGAACGTTTTGCAAAAATAGGAATAATGATTAAAGCCAACTTGTTTGGAGATAGTTCGAATGCTGCAGTTCGAGTTCTTTAAACGCTTCTGAGCCTGTTTGATACGGTAAGACTTGATGTATTTGGTGATACCCATGCCTTCAGAAGTACTGAATAATTCGCTTAGGTAGTTAGGATTGATATTGACTTCCTTTGCTAACCGCTCCAAGCTCAACTCTTGGTGAAAATGAGCGAATATATAGGATTTTACTTGGCGCACATAGTCATTTGACTGGCTCCCGTTGATTTGAAGCAAGGCATCATGGATATAATGGAAGAGGGCATCAAAAATATCCGCAATTAGTTGCAGACTTGGCGCTTCCAGTATTTTTCCAATCTGATTAGCGCCACACTCCGCATCAAAAGTGATCGTGCACTGATCGATGATTGTTTGATAAAAGGTCGCAAAATAAAACTTGGCATTGGTTGGTTCCTCACGTCCATTTGTTTCAAAGCAGTCGAAAACTGTTTTCACAAGCGCGTGGGCTTTTTTACTTTCGTATTGATTCACATACGAAACGGTTTTTTCAAAAAGCGCTTTCTTGACGATGTAGTGATCTCCCGGAAGCAGCTGGCAGATTTTCCCTTTGTTTTGCTGATAAAAAGACCGCTGACTGGTTCTCAGTAAGTCATGATAGGTGCCATACACCCCTGAATGGTGGGGAACTGGTCCGCTGTCAAAAAGTGTTATTTTTTGCTGAAACTGTTCGGAAAAATAGGTAGTTAAGTTGTTTTTTCGCTCTTCGATTTCCCTTTTTGGCAAAGGTTCGTTAAAAAAGAGCAGTTGTGCTGGAGCTAAAAACAAACTGAACATTTCAGGAAATGCAGCAGATAGCGAAGGGACAAAATCCTGCGCATTCCAAGAATCCAGCGGCCAAGTAACGAGAAAAAAAGAGGGATGAGTCTTAAAAAAATCTTGTGCAATCGATTGCTCTTCCTTCGGCAGTGAATGCCAAGGATAGCCATAAAAAAGTTTACTCAAAATCTCTTTCAAGTAATGGGTTTGTGCGATTGTTTTTGTGTAAGCGCGTTGCTTTTGTTGATCAATAAAAAGAATGATTTTATTTATTTGTTCATAAAAATCATCAGGGTCGATTGGTTTTAAGAGGTAGTCAACCGCTTGTAACTGTATGGCTTTTTTTACATAATGAAAATCTTCAAAGCCGCTGATAAACATCACAGGAATTTCAGGAACTGCTTCTTTGATTCTCGCTACGAGGGCATGTCCATCCATAAAGGGCATCTTTACGTCGGTAATTATCAAGTCAAAGGGCTGTTCCTGAAAAAGTTGCCAGGCTTCGCGGCCATTTTTGGCTTCTTCGATCAGCCATTCTTTTTCATGCTGACTCAAGAAGTATTTGATCACTTCTCTTTGATCGTAGCTGTCATCAGCAAGCAGCAGTCGGTACATGGTTTTCGCCGTCCTTTCGTATAGAGAAAATTACGCAGTCGCTTCTTCTTTCTATAGTAAGCGATAAACAAAAAAAGCAACAGAGCGAATTTGTAAACGTTTTATTTTTCTGGAAATCGTGCTATGAATCTGAAAAAAGTGCTATATTTTCTGTGGAAGCGATTGCGTATAATAAGGATATCAAAAAAGTTTGAGGAGGAAAACAATGAAATTTAGGCGGGGGACAGCAATGTTAACAGCAGTTGCTTCAGCACTTATTATGACAGGATGCAGTTCAGAAGAAGCAAAGACCAATGAAAATGGGGATACCGTGATTACGATCGGACGCCAGACCGCACCGAACTCGAAACTGCCTGAGGGGGATTCTTACAGCAATAACGCATATACTCGATTGATTCAAGAACGCTTGGGCATCGAGCTGGAGAGTGCCTTTGAAGCCCATGGGGAAGACTATGATCGTCAAGTATCGCTAGCGATCGCTTCAGGGGAACTACCGGATACGATGATCGTCGGATCAAGAGATGAATTGGAAGAATTAGTTAACAATGATTTAGTGGAAGACTTGACCGAAGTATTTGAGGAGCATGCCGACGATTTTCTAAAAGACATCTATGATTCGTTTGATGGGATTCAGTTAGAAGCAGCCACGTTTGATGATCGCTTGATGGCGATCCCATCTACTAGCGATGACTTCGGGCCCAATCTTGTCTGGTTGCGCCAGGACTGGCTAGATGAGCTAGGTATTGAACTGGATAAAGATGGCAATCGCTCAATTACATTGGATGAGTTGAAGGAAACAGCGATTGCTTTTCAAGAAAATGATTTAGCCAATACCGGAAAAGCAGTTGGTTTGCCATTGGCCTTCTGGTTGTCTTCGCCAAATCATGGCGGCACGGCATATACCGGAACAGCCATCATGAATGCGTTTGGAGCCTACCCAAAATCGTATCTCCAAGATGAGAATGGGCAGATGTTTTATGGATCCAATACGCCAGAAATGAAAGAAGCACTAACGCTACTGAAGGACTGGCAAGATGAAGGGTTCATGGATCCGCAATTTGGTACCCGCACGTATGACGATATCCATGCCATGATGGTTAATGGAGAAACGGGCATCGCTTTTGGTCCTTGGCACATGCCTGACTGGGGCTTAGTACAAGCCAAACAAAATGATCCAAATGCTGAATTTGTTCCTTATGCCCTTGAAAATGCTAACGGCGATGGAGGGGTCAATGCCGTGGCTAACCGCGGCACTGGGCAATACATCGTGGTGCGCAAAGGTTTTTCTGAGCCGGAAAAAATCATGGAGATGATCAATCTGATTTATGGTGAAGTTGCCAACTCGGAAGATATTGAAACCGAGTTTCCGGAAATTTATGACTATGCGAAAGTGGATGTCGATGGGACGGTTCGTCCATGGAATGTTGTTTTCTTAAAAGCCTATAGTGAGATTGATGATGCAGTAGAAGCTTCCAAGGCGGCGGTTGGCGAAACATCTATCGAGGATATCTCCAACTTCTTCATCAAAGAAAACGCCGAAAAAATCAAGCAATATCTGGATAGCCCTGAAGAAACTGATCCGGTGGACTGGACCCGCTATGCCTCCCGCTATTTAGCCGTCAATAATGTGATGGGCGGTATCAGAGAGCAAGGACGCTTGAATGAAGTGAAACCACCGCGTTTTGATTCGATCAAAGCCAATGAACGAAACGGCGCACAAGTAGGGAAACTGGAGGAAGAGACCTTCATTAAGTTTATCACTGGAGAAGAACCCCTGGAAAACTTCGACAACTATGTTGAAACCTGGAATAGCCAGGGTGGGACAGCCATACTTGAAGAAATGCAAGAAGTAGTAGATCAGCGAGCAGATAATTAAGCGGCCACTCCAGCGGTTCTGACACTCGTCTTTCGAACAAAGAAAAGCAAGGTTGTATGCAGGAAAACCGACTGCAGGTGCCTTTTCTTTGTTCGAATTTTTTCATCAAGCGGCTGGTGAGGCAAAAAATTTATGGAGGAGTAAGTAAATGGAACTTTCTGTTGAAAAAGAAAGCAAAAAAGAAAAGAAAAAGTGGTTTTCTCGAGATCAGCTTTTCTTTCTAGGGATGATTTTACCAGGCATAATTTTTATTTTGATTTTTTCTTATGGTCCTATGTTTGGGTTGTTGATGGCATTTCAAGATTATGTGCCAGCGAAAGGTGTATTTGGTTCTGAATTTGTGGGATTCGAGCACTTTCGCTATTTGTTCAGTTTACCGGATATTTTCTTAGTAACTAAAAACACGATTTTCATCGCTTTCTGGAAAATTGTCTTTAATACGATCGTACCGATTCTTTTTGCGATTCTATTAAATGAAGTACGTGTAAAGTGGATGAAACGCTCCATTCAGACCATCGTATATTTGCCCCATTTTCTTTCATGGGTCATATTGGCTTCAGTAGTGGTCAATTTATTCAGTCTTGATGGAACGGTGAATCAGATTTTACAAAACTTTGGTGTAGAACCATTAAACTTTTTGGGTAGTAACCAGCTGTTTCCTCGTTTGCTGATCGGGACCGATGTTTGGAAAAGTTTTGGTTACAGTTCAATCGTGTACCTTGCTGCCATTACCTCGATTGATCCGGGATTATATGAAGCAGCAACGATGGATGGTGCTTCTTGGTCAAAAAAAGTCTGGCACGTAACCCTGCCGGGGATGATGCCTTTTATTTTGCTGATGACGATTTTGTCGCTGCCTAATATCTTGAATGCCGGCTTCGACCAAATTTATAACCTGTATTCTCCGGTTGTGTATCAAAGCGGCGATATTATCGATACCTATGTCTACCGAATCGGTCTGATCGGTAGAGACTATAGCTTAGGAACCGCCGTTGGTCTGGTCAAATCGGTGATCGGTCTATTCTTGATTTGGTCTTCCAACAAAATTGCGGAGAAGAAGACTGACAGAGTGATGTTTTAAGGAAAGGAAAAAAGAGATGAAAGAAAAATTTAGTATACGGCATGCAGTAATTTATTTGATCGTCATTGTTTTGGCTCTTTCTTGTTTAGTACCGATGTTGAATGTCGTGGCACTTTCTTTAAGCAGCAGCAGTGCGGTCGCTGCAAATGCTGTGGGGCTATGGCCAGTGGATCTGACCTTAGCGGCTTATGAGCGCATCATGAGCGATCAGCAGTTTTGGCGTTCTTTTGGTATTTCAGTCATTCGTGTGGTGATCTCTTTATTGCTGAATTTGGTGATGATCGTAACGATGGCTTACCCGCTATCTAAATCAAAAAAAGTATTTCGAACGAGAAAATTATTCATGAGTGTGATGGTTTTCGCTATGCTCTTCAGTGGCGGCATGATTCCAACGTATTTGGTCGTTCGCAATCTAGGATTATTGAATACGATTTGGTCCCTGATTTTACCTAGTGCAGTCCCTATCGGCAGTGTGATCTTGGTGATGAATTTCTTTCGGGGAATTCCCAAATCATTGGAAGAATCTGCTCGGATCGATGGGGCCAACCCACTGCAGATTTTGGGACGAATCTATATTCCAATGTCTTTGCCGTGTTTGGCAACCGTTTCTCTATTCAGTATTGTCGGTAGTTGGAATGATTTTTTTAGTGGACTGATCTATATGACCAAGACTGAAAACTATCCTTTAATGACCTATATCCAAACACTATCAGTCAACATTGCTGAAACAATGCAACAAGCCGGGAATTTGACTTCCGAGCAGCTACAAAGTCTACTAGCGGTCTCTGATCGAAACTTGAATGCAGCGAAGATCGTGGTGGCAGTGGTGCCGTTATTGATTATTTATCCGCTTCTACAAAAATATTTCGTTCAAGGAATCGTTGTCGGATCAGTAAAGGAGTAAACCCACATGATACACTTTTTTCATTCAGAAAACTTCTTCGCACGAATCGCTTGGAAATTCAGCCAGTTGCTCCTATTAAATGTACTACTCTTGTTTTTTAGTTTGCCGCTCTTCACGATCGGTGCAGCCATTACTGCGGGTTCTAAAGTGGCGACTGATCTGATAGAAGGAAAAGCACCGGCTGTTGTTCAGCAGTTTTGGTCGGTCTTTTGCCAAAGCTTTCGAAAGAGCACTCTTATCTGGCTCAGTCTACTTTTTTCTTTGTGGCTTTTGACTGCTGATTGGTTGTATTATTTCCAACTAAAAGGGACGCCTGATCTTTTTACCGTAGGCTTAGTAATTTGTACGTTCATGTGGCTTCAATTTTTCCAAGTTTCGTTTTTCTTACTCGCACGTTACGATAGCGGAATCAAAACGATCCTTTTGAACAGCATAAAAGTCGCCGCAAAGCACCCTTTTAAAATACTTAGTCTTCATATTCTGACTGCAGCCCCTATTGTCATCATGCTTCTTTCACCCTATGCGCTGGTTTTCAGCATGTACATTGCCTGCTTTTTTGGTCTTAGCTGTTTTTTGTATGCACGCTGTCAGTTATTGTTGGCAATTTTCAAGAAATATGAGAAGGTAGAAATAGCAGAAAAGTAACTGGCTTTTATAGTTAGAAACGTTGAATGGAGGAATTTTGATGGGACAAAACACGCAGTATGGAGAAAAAAAGATTGCGATCGATCGCAGGATCGGTTTTTTAGAAGAACATACGTATCACGGGAATGATCTTGGTGTGACTTTTCAAGGACAGCAAACCACGTTCAAATGCTGGTCACCAGAGGCAGAGGCCGTTTCAGTATTGCTTTATCAAAGCGGTGTTGCTGGGACTGACGATCGTCTGCTGACGCTGCCGATGGTTCAAGAAGACAACTGTTGGCAAGTCACGACGGAAGAAAACGTCAAGGAGCTGTTTTATACCTTTGAGTTTCAACGAGATGGGCAGAAAATAGAAGCGATGGATCTTTATGCCAAGGCAGTAGGGATCAACGGAAACCGCGGTGCGATCATTGATTTAAAGGAAACAGATCCTGAAGGTTGGCAGGAAAGTCACGGCGTCGGTCAGCAGTCGATCACAGATGCCTATATTTGGGAATTACATGTCGAAGATTTCAGTGGTGCCGAAAACAGCGGTATTTCACCAGAAAATAGCGGAAAATATTTAGCCTTCACTGAAAAAAAGACCCATCTGGTGGGAGATGAAAGTCAACCAACTGGCATGGCCTATTTAAAAGAGCTGGGGATCAATTATGTTCATCTGCTGCCGATCTTCGATTTTGACAATGATGAAACTTCGTCTGCCTACAACTGGGGCTATGATCCGAAAAATTACAATGTACCTGAAGGACGATACGCTTCTGATCCTAGTGATCCCAAGGCGCGGATTCGTGAATGCAAGCAAATGATCCAATCGCTGCACGAAGAAGCCATCGGCGTTGTGATGGATGTGGTCTTTAATCACACTGCGATCACGGAAGAATCATGGTTTAATTTGACGGTTCCTGATTATTACTACCGTCAAGATGATGCAGGGAATTTTGCGGACGGTTCTGCTTGCGGCAATGAAGTGGCTTCTGAACGGAAAATGATGCGTAAATTTATCATTGATTCAGTTTTATATTGGGCGCAAGAATACAAAATCGACGGCTTTCGTTTTGATTTGATGGGCTTGATCGATGTGGAAACCATGAACCAATTGCGTCAACGCCTAGATGATGCCGGCTTCAGCCATGTGATTTTATACGGCGAGCCATGGGATGCCGGCAGCAATCAAATTATTCAGCCGAATATCCCAGCAAATAAAAGTAATGTTTGGGCACTGTCAGAAGGCGTTGCGGTTTTTAGCAATGATTTAAGAGACAGTATCAAAGGCGATGTCTTTGAAGAAACAGACGGCGCGTTTATTCAAGGAATGAATGGTCAACCGCAAGTCAAGCAAACCTTTTATGCAGCAAATTTGGCAACGGCGATTCAAGGAAATACGAAAGTTGCCGCACAAGAAGGCGCCGAGCGCTGGGCAAAATCGCCCCGCCAAGTGATCGCCTATGCTTCAGTCCATGATAATTTGACCTTATGGGACAAGCTGGTGGCAACCATGCAGGCTTCAGTGAAGGAAAGAAATTATGAGTTTGATCCTGAGCTTTTAGCCCGCAATAAACTAGCAGCAGCCATTTTGTTTACTAGCCAAGGAGCAGTGCTGACTCAAGCTGGGGAAGAATTTGGCCGTACCAAAGAAGGCGATGAAAATTCCTTCCGTTCGCCACTGGCAGTCAATCAGCTGGATTGGTCACGTGCCAAAACCTTCAAAGAGTTGCGCGAGCTGTATCGGGGCTTGTGGGCATTGCGGCAGTCCTATGCACCATTGAGAGATGCCACGACCCAAACGGCTGAAAGCATGGTCTTTTATGAGACAAAGAATGAAAATCGCTTGGCGTATCAAGTACCCAATCGTGACAAACAGCATCCATGGCGTTCTTTATTCGTTATACTCAATAGCACGGAAGAAAGCTGGTCCTTTGACTTACCGACGGCAACAGAAAATGCTTCTTGGCACATCATTGCTGACCCCAAAGGAGCTGGGATCACTTCTCGCGGCGTAGCAGCGCCAAGAATAACCATCGACCCCTTGTCCTTCTGCATTTTGGCGGAACAAAGTAACTAATCAAAGTAGAAGCTAAAACAAACTAAAAATTTTAGTTTGTTTTAGCTTTTTTGGTAGTAAAAAAACAATTCTTTTGCTATACTTTTAACAGAATGAGAAGCAGAAAGCGGTGAGCAAATGAAAGTTGTGATCTCTGATATTGCCCGAAAAGCTGGCGTTTCCAGCGGAACTGTCTCTAATGCAATCAACAATCGTAAGGGGATCAGTGAACAAAAACGGCAAGCGATCTTGAAGATCGCTCGTGAGATGGGGTATTTTGATCAGCGAGAAATTAAAAAAACGGAAAGCCAAAAGATCAAATTTGTTGTAATGAACAAACAAGGAAATGTCGTAGGGGATACGCCTTTCTTTTCTGAATTGATCCGGGGGATCGAAATGGAATGCAGCGCGTTAGGCTATGAATTGGTCATTTCCCATATCACATTGGCGCCAGAGGAAGACCCGATCGAAAAGATCCGCCCAGAATTAGTAGATGGTTTGCTATTGTTAGGAACGGAATTGGAAAAACAAGATTTAGCAGTCTTCCGTCATTTGGAAGTACCCTTAGTGATTTTAGATACGATTTTTAATTCGCAGGACTTTGATTTTGTCGCCATCAATAATCGTGACAGCGCCTATGAGATCGTTGAAAAGATGATCGAAAAAGGCCACCGAGACATTGGCATCATCAACTCAACCTTTCAAATCAACAATTTCCGTGAACGCAAGCAAGGGTTTATTCAAGCGATCCAAGAGCATGATCTGATCCATTATGAAGAGACGGAAGCCTTAGTAGAACCCACCTTGGAGGGCTCATATCAAGACATGAAGGTCTATTTGGAATCCTTGCGTGCCGATCAGCGGCCGTTACCAAGCGCCTTTTTTGC
The DNA here is from genome assembly GCF_002140695.1 of Enterococcus sp. 4E1_DIV0656. Lineage (NCBI taxonomy): Bacteria > Bacillati > Bacillota > Bacilli > Lactobacillales > Enterococcaceae > Enterococcus > Enterococcus sp. 4E1_DIV0656. The sequence goes on from NZ_NGLF01000001.1 coordinate 1,065,675, forward strand.
GGTCAATGACAATATCGCCATCGGTGCAATGAAAGCCATTCGCGAAGTGTTCCCCGATCATCCGTTGGCCATCGTTGGGTTCGATGATATTCCTTTGGCGGAATTTTGCAACCCACCGCTGACCACCGTCAAAGTAGATAAAGTGTACCTTGGTCGCCAAGCCGTGCGACGCTTGATCGAGAAAATCACCAGTGAAGATGAAAACCATCTGAAAATGCTGGTCGCCACGACGATCGTCGAACGCGAAAGCATCAAATAAGAAAAAAATAAGAAGAAGACAAAACGTTTAGCAAGCGTTTTGTCTTTTTTTAGTTATTAAACAAAAATATTTATCTAAAACTGTTGCAAAATATTTAGCTTATGCTATATTTAAGGTGTAAAAAGTAAGGGATTACAATTTGAGGAAGTGAATAGATGACACAGATCGGTCTCTTTTGTGCAACTGGGCTCTCCAGCGCACTGCTCGTCAAAGCGCTCAAAGAACAACTAGCGGATGATCAGCATTACCAAGTGAATTCCGCGCCTTTTTCAGAAATATTTATGGTGGGAAATGACTATGATTTTTTGATTTTAGCTCCTCAAACCCGCTTCAATCAAGCGAAAGTCGTAACAGCCTTTCCTAATAAAAAAATCGTTTTACTGACGGATAAGGAATTTCTGAGCAGAAATGTAGCACGAATCGTCGAAGAAATAAAAATTTAGCTAAATATACTAAAACGCAAAGGGTGGTTTTATGGATAAAGTAACAATCGGGTTCGCCCCGACTAGAAGAAATTTATTTAGTGCAGAAGCAGCCATTGAGTACGCCAATCTGACACGACAAAAAATGGACGAACTGGCCATTGATTATGTAGATATTTTAGATATCAACGAAGATGGCTTGCTATACGATGATGAAGGGGTTGAAAAAATCGCCGAAAAATTCAAAGCAGCAAAAATCGACGGTCTTTTTCTAGCCAATGAAAACTTTGGTACGGAATATGCCTGTGCTCGTCTAGCCAAAAAACTAGATGTCCCCGTCTTACTATGGGGACCCAAAGACGAGACACCAGCCGCCGATGGTTCACGTTTGCGGGATACGCAATGCGGTCTTTTCGCTATCGGGAAAGTCTTGCGCCGTTTCAAGGTACCTTTCACCTATGTCAAAAATTCTGATATTGATTCACCGGAATTTGCCCGCGGCTTGCAAGACTTTATCAAAGTCTGCAATGTCGTCAAGACCTTCAAACAAACACGAATCTTGCAAGTTGGCCCACGCCCCTTTGATTTTTGGACCGTGATCTGCAACGAAGGCGAACTATTGGAGCGTTTCAATATCTCGCTATCACCAGTACCGATCCAAGAAGTGGTGCAAGAAATCAAGAAAGTCAAAGAACAGCAGCCAGATAAATTGCAAGCAGTCATTGATTATTTCGAAACCAATACGGAAGTCCAAATTTCGGCGAAAGATTTGGAGATGGTGGCAGCCCTTAAAGTGGCCTTGCAAAACTTATGTGAAAGCTACGGCTGCAATGCAGGGGTCATCCAGTGTTGGACGGCTTTACAAGACGAAATCGGTATTTTACCGTATGCCTCCCTGTCGCTTTTACAAGAAGAAGGTCTGCCTTTTGTCTGTGAGACGGATGTTCATGGGGCGATCTCGGAACTGTTGGTCGAAGCCGCTTCGTTGGGGGAACACCGTGCGATCTTTGCGGATGTCAACTGCCGCCATCCAGAAAACGAGAATGGCGAATTGCTGCAGCACTTAGGGGTTTTTGCTTATTCCACCGCGGAGACCAAACCCATTTTGCCGCAACGGCATTTTGTTTTTGACTATCCGGGATCAGTCGCTTTTCGGGCAATCAAAGACGAGTATACGTTGTGTCGCTTTGATGGAGACAACGGCGAGTATTCGTTGCTGATGGGCACCGGCAGAGGGATCGATGGACCATACAATCAAGGGACCTATCTCTATCTAGAATTTGCGAATTTGAATCGCTTGGAATTCAAACTCGTTGAGGGCCCTTATATTCATCATGTTGCGGCGGTCAGAAAAAATGTGGTGCCGATCTTGTACGAAGCGTGCAAATATATCGGCGTGCAGCCAGATTTTTATGATCCGATCGAAGAAGACGTCAAAGCATACTTGAGAGGGGATCAATCATGGAAATAAACGAGCTGGAAATGAAGGCTTTAACGATTCGAAAATCCGTGTTAGAGCTGATCTATCAAGCAAAAACGGGTCATACTGGTTCGGATCTTTCTTGTACCGATATTTTAGTGGCCCTGTATTATCAGATAATGAATGTGGATGCGAAAGATCCCCAAAAGCAAGATCGTGACCAGTATATCCAAAGTAAAGGACATGCTGCAGAAGTACTATGGGCCGTTTTAGCGGACAAAGGTTTTTTGCCGAAAGAAGAATTAGCCACCTTTTCGCAATTTGGTTCACGACTGATCGGTCATCCAAACAATAAAGTAGCTGGGGTTGAGATGAATACTGGTTCGCTAGGTCACGGCTTACCCGTCGCAGTAGGGATCGCCTTGGCAGGCAAACTGGATCACCGCACGTATCAAACCTATACGTTGTTGGGAGATGGCGAATTAGCAGAAGGCTCGGTATGGGAAGGAGCCATGGCGGCTGCCAACTACCAGCTGGACAATTTGACCGCCATCATTGATCGCAACGGCTTGCAGATCACTGGAGCCTCGGAAGATGTGATGGCAGTGGAGCCGCTAGATGAAAAATGGCGTGCCTTTGGTTGGGATGTGCATATCGTTGATGGCAATGATATGGCTGCCTTGGTGGCTGCATTAGAAAAACCGCATCAGCCCAATCAACCGAAGCTGATCATTGCTAAAACCATCAAAGGCAAAGGCTATTCTGCAGCCGAAAATCAAGCGCAATGGCATCATAAAGTGCCAACGGCAGAAGAGCTTGCACAAGCTATTGCCGAACTTGATCAGCAAATGGAGGTTTTGACCCATGGGAAAAAATAATATTGCCAATCGCCAAGCGATGTGCGACGTATTGATTGAAGAAGGAAAAAAGAATCCTGCGATCACGGTGTTGACCAGTGATTCTCGTGGTTCCGCTTCGTTAGCACCTTTTGCCAAGGAATTACCGACACAATTGGTGGAAGTAGGGATCGCAGAGCAAAACATCGTCAGTATTGCGGCCGGCTTAGCCCATATGGGCAAACGCCCTTTCGTTGCATCACCTGCTTGTTTTCTCAGCACGCGCAGTATCGAGCAGATCAAAGTCGATGTCGCGTATTCGAATAAAAATGTCAAACTCGTAGGCATCAGCGGCGGTGTCAGCTATGGGGCATTAGGCATGAGTCATCATTCCTTGCAAGACATCGCAGTGGCACGAGCGATCCCTAATTTGCAAGTGCTGTTGCCAGCAGATCGCTTTGAAACGATCCAAATGTTTAAAGCCTTAGCGGCATCAAATGAACCAGCCTATATCCGTCTCGGTCGCAATCCTGTTGAAGATTGTTATGATTCTGCAGATTATCCTTTTGAGATTGGCAAAGCCATTGAGCTGAGAAGCGGTCAAGATGTCGCATTGCTCGCCACTGGCGAAACCGTGCGCCAAGCGTTGGATGCTGCGGAGCTATTGGAAAGACAAGGTATCACTGCTACCGTTTTAAATGTTCATTCCTTGAAGCCCTTTGATTCAGAAACGGTCAAACGAGTGGCGAAAGAAACAGGCACCGTGATCACTGTGGAAGAACACAGCCGATACAACGGCTTAGGAGCTGCCGTGGCGGAAACGCTGGCAGAAGAAACGGGCATTCGACAAAAAATCATTGCTTTTCCGGATGAAGCCTTGATTACTGGTTCTTCGTCAGAACTGTTTGCCCATTATGGATTAGACGGTGCCTCCATAGCGAAAACAGCGGTTGCGTTTCTAGGAGCTTAAGATGGACAAGACCTATCAGCTTGTTTTAGATCAGAGTACATCCGGTACCAAGCTCTTACTGTTTCAAGAAGGGAAAATCCTGCAGCGTTACGATAAAAAACATCGCCAAATTTATCCAAAAGTCGGGTGGGTCGAACATGATCCCCTTGAGATTTGGCAAAATGTCCAAGAATTGCTGGCACAAGTGTTGCAAGAACAAGCGATCACTGCAGATCAAATCGTTTCCTTGTCATTGACCAATCAGCGAGAAACGATCGTTGCTTGGGATCGATTGACCGGCAATCCCCTGTACAATGCGATCGTGTGGCAATGCAACCGCAGCGCTACGATTTGTGAAGAATTGACGGCACAAGGCTGGGAAAAGACGATCAATCAAAAGACCGGTTTGCGTTTAGATCCGTATTTTTCCGGCACCAAAGTGAAATGGTTGGCCCAAGAATTATCAGCCATCAAAGAAAAGTCGGGGACTGGCGAATTGGCGATCGGTACGATGGACAGCTGGCTGTTGTGGAATTTAACGCAAGGGACAGTATTTGCGACAGAAGCCAGCAACGCTTGCCGAACATTGTTTTACAATATTGAAGAGGGCCGTTGGGATGCAGAACTCGTCAAACTTTTTGGCATCCATTTAGCAGACTTGCCAGCGATCAAACCTGCTGATACGGTTTTCGGTAGCTATCACGGAATCCCTATCAAAGGGATCTTAGCCGATTCACAAGCGGCATTATTTGGGGAAGGTTGTCAAAGCCTTGGGGATGTAAAAATCACGATGGGCACCGGTTGTTCGATCATGATGCAAGTGCAGCAGGAGCAGACGTTGCGGGATCGCCGCATTTTGACGACGGTCGGCTGGCAAACTAGCCAGGAAACAGCGTTTGCGCTAGAAGGCATCATCCGTTCCTGTGGTGACGCCATCAACTGGTTCAGTGAGCAAGTGGCTCCGCTGCCAGATGTAGCTGAGATCTGTCAAGAAGTGCTGACCAGTGACAGTCAAGAAGACATCTATTTTATCCCAGCATTGCAAGGAATAGGTGCCCCTTTTTGGGATAATACGATGACTGCCAGCTTTGTCGGCATGAAACGCACAACGACGACTCATGAGCTGTTGAAAGCCGTTTTAGAAAGCATCATTTTTCAAATCAAAGCAGTGATCGATGTGATGGAAGAAGTCGCTGAACGACTGATCAATCAGGTAATGATCGATGGCGGTGTTTCGAAAAACCGCGCCTTGATGAGCTTATTGGCGACTTTGATCAATAAACCCGTCATCGTCAGCGAAGTCGAAGAATTTTCAGCCATCGGCACAATGCTTGTTGCCAAACCAACCATGAATGAACCAGCTATTCAGCAAACCACGATCGTTCCGCAAGCCGAACAGGCCGTGATCCGTTTGAAATATGAAAAATGGAAACGGTTCATTGAGAAGTCAGCTGCTTTTAGTGAAGGATAAAGGAGGAACTATATGGAGATTCAACGAATTCAACTGAATCAAACGGCTTACGTGGATACCTATTTATTGCACCAATCCAAAGAGTACAATGTCGGCAAGAAACGACCGCTAGTGATCGTCTGTCCAGGCGGCGGCTACGCCTTTACCAGTGATCGAGAGGCGGAAGTCATTGCCTTGAAATTCAATAGTATCGGGCTAAATAGCGTTGTTTTATGGTACACCACCGGTGATCAGGTGAAAAACGTTCCCCACAATGCCTTGATGGAAGCCGCCCAAACCGTCAAAATCATTCGTGAGCATGCTCAAGAATGGTTGGTGGATGAGGATCAAATCATCGTTTGCGGTTTTTCAGCAGGCGGACATCTAGCATTACAGTTAGCGACGCGCTGGCACGATGCTGAGCTGGCAGAAGTGTTGGGCGTCAGCAGTGACTTACTGAAAGTGAATTTGGCGATCGCTGGCTACCCATTGGTTTATCAAGAGCATGCTTTCCCAATCGATGAGCTAGGCTTTGCCGCTCGTCTAATCGAAACACCTTTAACTGCCAACGAGCGCTTTTTTGGGAGTAAACAACCGACGGAAGAAGCCATTCAATCCATGAACATTTTGCATCATGTCGATCAGTGGACACCTCCGATGTTTCTCTGGCATACGACGGAAGACGTCTTAGTCGATGTGGCGCACTCGTTGAAGTTGGCGGTCAAATTAAGAGAAGCAGAAATTCCATTCGAACTGCATATTTTTGAAAAAGGCGAACACGGACTGGCATTAGCGGATCGAACAACGGCACGCAAGTCAAGTCACCTCAATGCCCATGTCGCCAAATGGTTTGAGCTGTGCGAAGGCTGGCTCAGTAGTTATATTGATTAATAACCGCCAGTGCACAACTTGTGCCGATGAAAGGAGAGCACTACCGTGAAAATCACCGTAAGCCAAAATAACCGCACCTTATTGCGAGACGGACAGCATTTCTTTTATTTAGCCGATACTTGCTGGAGTGCCTTTACTAGTATTCAAGAAAATGACTGGATCACCTACTTAGACAAACGCAAAGAGCAGGGCTTCAATACCCTTCAAATCAATGTGTTACCGCAATGGGATCGCAGCCGTGGTCAATTTGACTGCTTGCCGTTTCCCCTTGATGCGGGCGTCTTTGATTTTACGGTTTGGGAGGATGCCTATTTCGAACGGGCTCAGCGTCTTTGTAAAATTGCCGATGAGAAAGGCTTTACTTTAGCATTGGTTGTCTTGTGGTCAAACTATGTCGCTGGCACTTGGGCTAGCCAGTTGGACAAAGAACGCAACGTGTTGCCGGAGGATTGCCGCCAGGCCTACTATCAAAAAGTGATTAAGACGTTTGATGCCTTCCATCCGATCTACTTTATTGGTGGCGATACGGACTTCCCAACACAGCCAACCATCGATACGTATCTAGAAGCCTTAGTTTTCTTTGAAAAGCATTCGCCCAATACCTTGAAAACGATTCATATCAAGGGACGTTTTGAAGAAATCCCTGAACCTATCGTCGAACATTTGGACTTATTTTTATACCAATCAGGTCATAACAGCGCCTTTTTGAATATGCCTTATTATTTGGCAGAGCGTTTTTATAAACGAGAACCGCAACTGCCGATCATCAACTCAGAACCTTGCTATGAACAAATGGGCTATGCCCGTCACGTATACGGTCGATTTGGTCAAAAAGATGTCCGCAAAGCAGCATGGCAATCATTGTTAGCCGGCGGCTCGGCTGGGATCACGTACGGTGCCCACGGCATCTGGAGTTGGCAAACCCCGACGGCAACCTTTGCGGAAGAAATCGGGGAAGCGTTTGACCGTCCGATGATTTGGCCAGAAGCTTTGTCTTTTCCTGGGGCAGATGATTATGGCTTTATCAAGCAATTATTTGAATTATTAAATATTCAGGAGCTTGTGCCTTGCCAAGAGCGCTTGATCGATGCAGATGAACAGATTCGTATGGCAGCTATCGCAGGAAGGAAGGATGCCTTGCTTTACTTGCCAAGCAATACAACAGTTCGCCTGCAAGGAGATCTTTCTACAGCGCCCGTCACATTGATCGATTTGAACACCAATCGTTTCTTGAAACCAAAACTGACAGTTACTGATGGTATCACTGTTTTCCATCCCCACAATTGTCATGAAGATGTATTGTTCGTCATCCAAATAAAGGAGTGAAAAGAAAATGGATAAATATATGGATAAGGTATTAGTATTTGCAGATAAAATCTCCAACAATCGGTATTTAAAGGCAATTTCAAACGGGTTGATGGCGACGCTGCCGATCAACATTATTGGCTCGATCGCCTTGTTGTTAGCAGTTTTGCCGATTCAAGGGTGGACAGATTTTATCAACTCGATCAATATTGGCGGTTATTTTTCCGTCGGTTACAGTATGACCGTTGGGGTTATCTCAGTGTACGCTTCCTTTCTTGTCGGTCACCGTTTAGCGACAGAATTTAAGCAGTCGGCAGTCCCTGCCGGCATCGTTTCGTTGTTTGCCTTTTTGATGATGACGCCAATGGTCACCTTGGAGGAAACAACGACCCTCGACATGAGCAAACTCGGCGCTCAAGGCTTGTTTACCGCTATGATCTGCGGCTTAGTTTTTGCTCGTTTGTACTGCTTTATTTTAGAAAAAAATATCGCCATCAAAATGCCAGCAGGCGTGCCGCAATTTGTGACGGATACCTTCGCCGGTTTGATTCCAGCAATTATTTCTGGGTTTACCGCGATCGTCATTAGCTGGGCATTCAGTTTTACTTCTTATGGCTCATTTTCAGATTTCATCTATCAAATCTTGGCAATGCCGCTGCAAAGCTTGTCTTCTAGTGTCGGTTCGTTGTTATTTATTGTACTGATCCAAATGGTGCTATGGTTCTTCGGTATCCATGGTTCGTTGGTGGTGGGTAGCTTTGTCACCGCTTTGTACTTACCAATGGATGTGGAAAATATGGATGCTTTAGCTAGCGGTGTTGCTCGTTCCGAGCTGCCAAATATTTTGAGCAAGTCGTTTTATGATTTGTTTGCTGGTATTGGTGGGGCTGGGGGAACATTGTCATTGATTATCGTTATTTTGCTGTTGGCGAAATCAAAACAATCACGGACAGTCGCTAACCTAAGTGCCGTTCCTGGATTGTTCACCATTAATGAGCCGGTGATTTTTGGCTTACCGCTGATTTTGAATCCAATCATGGCGATTCCGTTCATATTAACACCATTGGTTCAAGTGCTTGTGGCGTACCTAGCGATCTGGAGTGGGATCGTTCCACGACTTAGTGGCGTACAAGTTCCCTTTGGCACACCGATTTTTCTAAATGGGTTTCTAGCTGGAGGCTGGCAGGTCGCAGTTCTACAAGTCGTTTGCGTTTTGGCAGGCTGCTTGCTGTACATTCCTTTTGTTAAAGTCTTAGATAAAGGAAAATTAAAAACAGAAGCAGAAGCTGCGCAAGCGGAGGGTCACCCACAAACTGAAAGTATCGATGCAACGGGGGAAACGGTTTAAAAGAAACCGATTTTATGATGACAAGCCAATGAGTTAGTGCTATAGTTAAAGAAAGAAAACCTACGTGGATTGTTACTGACTCGATCAGGCAAGACCTAAATAAGAAAGCGCTATTCTCGTTTTAGCAGCGGCTCTTATTTAGGTTTTTTGTTTTTTTATCGGAGATTTTTCAGTAACCAGCTAGGTAGGTTTATCAAAAGAAAACAAAAGGAGAACGAGCAAATGGCAAAATTTCCAGAAAATTTCTTATGGGGCGGCGCGACCGCAGCGAATCAATTAGAAGGGGCGTTCGATCGCGATGGCAAAGGATTGTCAGTGGCGGATGCAATGCCTGGCGGCAAACAGCGTTTAGCGATTTTAGGTAGTGATACGTTTGATTGGACGATCGATGAGGACAAATACACTTATCCAAATCATCGCGGGATCGACCATTATGACCGTTTCAAAGAAGACATTGCGTTGTTTGCAGAGATGGGCTTCAAGAGCTATCGTTTTTCTATCGCTTGGACACGTATCTTTCCAAAAGGCGATGAAACGACACCAAACGAAGCTGGGCTAGCATTTTACGATGCGCTGATCGATGAATGTTTGAAATACGGGATCGAGCCAGTGGTTACGATCTCCCACTATGAAATGCCTTTGCATTTAGCCAAAGAATACGGTGGCTGGAAAAATCGAGCATTGATCGATTTCTATGAGCGTTTTGCAAAAGTCGTCTTGGAACGGTTCCACAGCAAAGTCAAATACTGGATGACCTTCAATGAGATCAACTCTGCTTTCCATTTCTCTGCATTGAGTCAAGGAATGGTCAACAGCACGGGTGCCAGCGACTTTACAAACGTGATCCAAGCGTGGCACAACCAATTTGTTGCCAGCAGTAAAGCAGTCAAAATCGGCCATGAATTAAACTCAGAGTTACAGATCGGTTGTATGATCATTTATGCAACGACTTACAGCATTGATGCGAACCCAATCAACCAAGTGGCGACGATGATCCATAATCAAGCCTTCAACTACTACTGTGCCGACGTGCAGGTACGTGGAAAATACCCATCCTTTACGGATCGTTTGTACAAAGAACACGGCGTCAATAAAGAGGATCTTGAGATTACCGAAGAAGACTTAGCCTTGATTGCTGAACATACTGTTGACTATGTTGGCTTCAGCTACTACATGTCTTCTGCCGTGGATATCACCACAGAAGAAGCCGATGAAGTGCAAGGAAACTTGTTAGGCGGCGTCCGCAATCCATTCTTAGAAGCAAGTGAATGGGGCTGGCAAATCGACCCAGAAGGGCTGCGCATCGCGTTGAATGAATTGTATGATCGTTATCAAAAACCGTTGTTTATCGTGGAAAACGGCTTAGGAGCCATTGATACCTTTAACGAAGAAGGTAAGATCGAAGATGACTATCGTATCGATTACTTGCGCCGCCACATTGAAGCAATGGGGGAAGCGATTGCTGATGGCGTAGACTTGATCGGCTACACGCCATGGGGCTGTATCGACCTTGTCAGTGCTTCAACAGGCGAAATGAGCAAACGCTATGGCTTTATCTATGTTGACTTTGATGACGAAGGCAACGGCACGATGGATCGTTCCAAGAAAAAATCCTTCGATTGGTACAAACAAGTTATTGCAACAAACGGAGAAGAGTTGGCCTAAGTGTTTCGTTAGACTCACTGATGACGCAGGATTCGTTATAAAAGAAAACCGATCAACGGTGCTCCTATACTGGCGCATCGTTGATCGGTTTTTTGTGATATTTGGGTTTAACGGGTATGTTCATAGCTGTCTCGTAACAAAGATTGGAGTTGTTTTTCTGATACAGAGCCATCTAGTAATGCGGTGAGCCAATGGTTTTTATTCATGTGATAAGCGGGTAAATAGCCGTGAATTTGATTGATGATCGAAACCATTTCGGGCGCTGCTTTGACATCTAAAATCTCGATCATTCCCGTTCCTTCCAGGCCTAATTTCTGCTTTTCTACAGTCATCAGCAAGCCAAACCATTTGCCGCTTTTACGGTGCCGCAAGACTTGGTACTCGGGAAACTTTGCAAATGGATGGTCGATCTGAACATCATTGAAGGTCTGAGCGAATGCGATCAGACGGTTTTTAAGATCCATGGGTATCCCTGCCTTTTTATTCATTCAACTCCAGTATACCGTATTTTTGCCAATATTTCGCTGGAAAATGAGATTGGGCTCTTTGGTTTAATGAGCCGTATCACCTGCTGCATCGATAGTCATAAATAAGGTAAAATAGCAGGCGGTTTATTTTCTCAATTTGACACTCAGCTTTCGGCATTACTTGTCATTACATTCGATTATGATATAATGTTCTTACAGAGTAATTACAAAAACAGAGAGAGGAGTGCAACGATGATTACGAAAACAAGAAAACAAGGGAATTCCATTATGTTGACGGTGCCCAAAGACTTTGGTATTCCCAATGGTGTGGAAGTAGAAGCAAAGCTCGTAGAAAATGGAATCTTGTATGAATTTATTGAACCGGTAAAACCATTCGATGATTTCAGTGAAGATATCTTGACTGATATTATTAATGAGGGATACGAACACGAAGATATTTTATCCGAATTTAAAGCGCGTAAGAGTAAGCTGATTTCTTCATTTAAGACAATTGCAAAGGATACTGCTACCGACGGGAAAGCAATGACCAAAGAGGAGTTGGCAACTGAAATTGGCTTATGAGGTGATTCCATCTAGACAAGTAGTGAATTATTTAAAAAAGTTGAAGGAGAAACCGCTGAAACAAAAGTTTCTTCATGTCATTTATGATGAAATAGCTGTCGAACCGTATAGCGGCGATCAAAAAAACTGGCGATTTAGCTGGAATCTGGTCGAAGGGTTTTAAGTATGCAGGGACAACCTGTCGTATTGCTTATGATGTGATCGATGACCAAGTGATTCCAGTCTTGTTATGTGGCACCCATGAGAATTTTTATGAACAGTTAAAGCAGTTAATGAAATAACTGGGGACCCGAATCGAAGAGTTGCGCGTAGGCGGACTCTTTTTTTGATTTCTATTAAAAAGTACAATAAGTGAAAGGTTCTAAGAAATGGATGCCTATGCTAAGATAGAAGAAACCGGCAGCGTAAATAAGCAAGTGAGGTGGTCGCTATGAAAACGACAAGTCAAGTATACATTCGTTTAAATGAACATCTATTTAAATGCAAAAAATACGATTTGAATTTTTTGATAACAAAACTTTTAATTGAGCGAATCGATGAATTTCCTGCGATCTATATTGAAGAAATCGCCTATGCTGCACAGACGACCCCTGCCAGTATCACTAAATTTTGTAAGAAACTTGGTTATGCTAGTTTTAAAGAAATGCGTAATGACCTCACGATTTATTTTGAACAAGAATACCATTTAGCAAATACGATGTTTGAAGGGATGCTAGCGAATCTCGATACAAAGAGTAAAGTATCTGAAATGGTTGACCAATTTTTAGCCCGAGAGTACATGGTCCAAAAACAGATTTTTGACCAATTTGATCAACACCAATGCACACGGATCGCAGAAGAAATGAAACGAAAAAAACGAGTGGCGATTTTGGGTAACAGCTATTCTTTTTCGGTTGTTAATCTCCTGCGGGAACTGCTTAGTCAAATGGGCTATATCGTTTTTGAAGTAAACCGTAATGCGGAAGATCAGCTGATTGATCAAGTATTGCGGGAAACAGATATTTGTTTTGTGATCAATCTAACAGGCAGCTGGATCGATAAAAAGGCCTATTTGCTTGAAAAAACGGCCTGTCAGAAAGTTTTATTGACGTTCAGCGAGCAAGCCGCTCAAAGTAATCTCTTTGAAGAGCGTGTCTTGTTTAAAGAGGTCGTTCCATTGATGTCATCGAATTATTACTCGCAAAAAGTGCTTCATCTATGGATGATTTTTATGATTATGAATATGAGAAAAGAGTAAACGTAAAAAGCTATTTTCCATTTTTGGAAAATAGCTTTTATTGTTTCCTTATGAGAAAGCGCTTATATTCAAGTTAAGATATATCTTAAAAAATTTAGGAGGATTTACTGATGGATAAATTAATGCAATTTATTGAAACCAAAGTGATGCCGCCAATGATGAAACTTTCTAATCAACGTCACTTGAGTGCTGTTCGCGATGGATTGATCGCAACGATTCCAATCACAGTGATCGGATCGATCTTTTTATTGATACCGTACATTCCATGGCCTCAATCCTATGTATCGTTTATGGGCAATCATCCCGACTTAGTGGCAAAACTGATCATTCCCTTCAATATGAGTATGGGACTGCTTTCGATCTATGCAGCTTTTGGCATCGGCGCACGATTAGCGCAAAGCTACCAATTGGATAGTTTGGCAGGGGGCGTTTCTGCAATTTTTACCTTTTTTACTACATTGACCTTCACTTCTTTAGATGAAGGAACGTTTATCTCTACGCAATACCTTGGAGGAGAAGGCATGTTCGCCAGTATTTTGACCGCTATATTAGCAGTCGAGTGCATGCGCCTTTGTAAAAAATACAATATCGGGTTTAAACTGCCAGAGCAAGTACCTACGAATGTCAGCAGCAGTTTTGAAGTGATTATTCCCGTGTTTTTTTCAATGACGATCGTTTGGATCATTGTTCACTTGATCGGCTTTGACATCAATGCCCTGATTGCAAGTTTGATCACACCCTTATTAAGTGTTTCTTCCAACTCGTTAGCAGCACCCTTGGTCTATGTAGGATTGACTTGTATCATGTGGCTATTCGGGATTCATCCGCAAATATTAGCGACGGTGATGTTGCCGATCTGGCTAGTCAATTCTGAAGCAAATATGGCAGCAGCACAAGCCGGACAAGCGATTCCTAATCTGGGGGTACAGCCGTTTATCTTTACTTTCTTATGGATCGGCGGTGGCGGAGGAACCTTAGCACTTTGCGCAATGATGTGTTTCTCCAAATCAAAATTTTTAAAACAACTTGGTCGTCTCAGCTTTATTCCTGGGGTCTTCAACATCAATGAGCCACTGTTGTTTGGGTTGCCGATCGTTTTGAATCCAGCACTGGCGATTCCCTTTGTCGTGGCACCAATCGTCACCACTTTCGTGACCTATTTCGCGTTTGTGTCCAATCTTGTTCCCGGAATGGCGTATCCATTAGCGGCTGTGTGGACGGTTCCGAGTATTTTTTCAGCAGTGATCGCAACAGCCAGCATTCGCGGTGCTGTCTTAGTAGTGGTGAATTTCTTGATTTATTTGGGTATTTATTATCCTTTCTTCAAGGCCTACGAGCGCAAATTAGTGCTTGAAGAAGGTCAAACCGAAGCATAAGTCTATGAGATGAGCAATCAAATTTTGAGAAGAGGAGCAATGACATGAAGAAAAATAAGAAGCAATTTCCTGCCGATTTTTATTGGGGAGGTGCAGTTGCCGCAAATCAATTAGAAGGGGCCTATCTTGAAGGGGGAAAAGGCTGGAGCGTGGCAGACATCAATCGCTTTCGTAATGATATCGATATAAAAAAGAAAAGCAACAAAGAAATAACGACGGCAGACGTTGAATTTGCTTTAAATGATCAAGAAGGGCGTTACCCTAAACGGGATGGGATCGATTTTTACCATACATTTCGTGAGGATCTGGCACTCTTGGCAGAAACAGGCATGAATTCGTTTCGAACATCTATTAGCTGGGCGAGAATTTTTCCAAAGGGAGACGAACAAACGCCCAACGAAGAAGGGTTGCGCTTTTATGACGAATTGATCGATTGTATCCTTGAAAACGGTATGGAACCCTTGATCACCTTGTCTCATTATGAAATGCCGATCCATTTAGCGATGGCTTATGATGGCTGGTCAAATCGTAAACTGATTGATTTCTTTGTTCATTTTGCGCAAGTCGTATTCAAACGATACCAAGGAAAAGTCAAATATTGGATCTTAGTCAATCAAATGAACTTAATTACCCATGAATCATTTAACCACCTTGGTATTCCCGCTGACCGAGTCGACAATCTGAAGCAAGCTAAGTACCAAGGGGTTCACAATGAATTGGTAGCATGTGCGAGAGCGATCAAAGTAGGGAAAGAAATTGATCCTTCTTTTCAAATTGGTATGATGTCTTATTATGGCAATGTTTATCCAGCTACTTGTAAACCGTTGGATGTTCTGAGTGCTCTCAAAAATAATCAAATGGAATATTATTATTCAGATGTACTTGCGCGGGGAACTTATCCGAATTATGCCTATCGCTTTTTTGAAGAAAACGGCATCGAGATTCAATTTGGGGAAAACGATGAAGCGGACTTCAAGCATACGGTCGATTTTGTTTCTTTCTCCTATTACTACACGCGAATCATTCATAGTGAAAACTACGGGAAAGAAGACGCAGCTTCGCCTAACCCTTATTTAGAAGCCAATGACTGGGGCTGGGCGATTGATCCAATTGGGTTACGGATTGCTTTGAATGAGTATTATGATCGGTACCAATTGCCGATCATGATCACAGAAAATGGTATGGGTTTTTATGAGACATTGAATGAAGAAGGAACGATCGATGATACGTATCGCATTGATTTTCTGAAACAGCACATTGAACAAATGAAAGAAGCAATCTATGATGGCGTAGAACTGATCGGCTACTATCCTTGGGGACCGATCGATCTTGTTAGCTGCTCCTCATCAGAAATGAGCAAGCGGTATGGGTTCATTTACGTGGATCTAGATGATTGGGGCAATGGTTCAGGAAAACGGTACAAAAAAGCCAGCTTTGACTGGTATAAGAAAGTGACGGCTTCTAACGGAGAAGTCCTCGATTAAAAAAAAAGCGGCAACGACGAAGCAGAAGCTTGATCGTTGCCGCTTTTTTTATAAGAGAGTCAGAAAAGGTAGCCGGCGTCATTAGCGTATCCGTTTCTGATAAAGCATTCGTGCCAAGAACCAGCTCACGACTACGATACCGCCGCACCAGCTAAAGGCACTGATCAAGGTGGTATCTTTCAAGTTTAACAAAAGCCCTCGCAAAGAATGGATGATCGGCGACATTGGTTGGTATTCAGCAAAAATGGCTAACGGGCGCGGCATGGTTTCCGTAGGGACGAAACCAGAGCTTAAGTAGGGCAACAGGGTGATCAAGACAGTAAACAAGGTAGCTGTCTCGGGGCTTTTGGCGATGAGACCAACCAGAACTGAGACCCAAGTAAAAGCGAAGGTGAAGCAAAAGATCAATAGGAAGGCGAGCCCCCAGCCAGCAACTGTGGCTTGAGGGCGAAAACCGATGACCATGGCAACGATCAATACGACCAAGGTACTGATCAAGCTCCGAAGGGTCGCGGCGAAGACATGGCCGTTTAAAAAGGCTGAGTTAGAAATATTCAAGGTCATCAGCCGTTCCACCATGCCGGATTTCAAATCTTCCGTCACCGTTACCCCAACGGAGGAAGCACTTTGGGCGATACATTGGACGAGGACACCGGGAACGACAAAATCGACATAAGAAGTATCGCCGACGTTCATAGCTCCACCAAAAACATAGACGAAGAGGATCATTAAAATCGCTGGGGTCAAAATTCCACTTAGCAGAGTCTCCATACTGCGAATCGATAGCAAGAGATTGCGCTTGAATAAGGTGTTGGTTTCTATAATTGCTTTCATTGGTTTCCTCCTTGGACAAGTGTTAGAAAAATATCCTCTAAAGAAGCATTCTTTTGATTAAAACTGGTGATGGTGATCGGTAGTTGATTGAGTTCCTGCAACAGCGTGAAGGAATGCTGGAAGTCTTGACTGACGGGAAATGCCAGAGAGAGACTGGACTCATTGACTTGCAGCGGAAAATCAGACAGATGCTGACGCACGGTTTGCAAGTGTTCTTTTGTCAATACGCTGATTTCCATCGTTTGCGAAGGGTGCAGTGCTTTGACTTCTGTTGGTGTTCCTTGCAAGATGATTTTCCCTTCATGCAAAATGGCGACTTGGTCTGCTAAAAATTTAGCTTCTTCTAGGTATTGGGTCGTCAGGAAAATCGTTCGTCCTTGAGCGGCGATTTCTTTGATCATGTGCCATGTGGCTAAGCGGTTTTGCGGGTCTAACCCGGTCGTCGGTTCATCTAAAAAGAGCAGGTCAGGTTCGCCGATAAAACTCATGGCGATGTCTAAGCGCCGTCGCATGCCACCAGAATAATTTTTGACGAGTCTGTTGCTGGCATCCACCAAATCAAAACGCTCTAACAACTGTTGGACGATCAACTGTTTGTTTTTGACATGGCGCAAGGCAGCAATCATCAGCAAGTTTTCTCGTCCGGTTAGTTCTTGATCGACGGCGGAAAATTGCCCCGTCAGACTGATTTTTTCGCGAATCGCTGCTGGATCTTTAGTCAAGTCGATCCCGGCGATCAGCGCGGTTCCTTGATCAAAAGGCAGGATAGTGGACAAAATTTTGACTAAAGTGGTTTTTCCAGCGCCGTTTGATCCTAGTAAGACAAATACTTCGCCAGGAGTGACGTCAAAAGTGACCTCTTTCAAAACGGTTTTGTCTTTGAAACTTTTTTGTAAATGTTTCACGTGAAGCATTTTCTTTTTTACATGGGTATCCATAGCTTTTCCCTCGTTTCTATAAGATAATTCAACTATAAAGGCTCTTCGGGAAAAGCAACTGCTTATTTCAATATATTGAAAAAGAAGGTGAAAAAATGAACAATTATGGTGCGACAGTGAAAGAGCTTCGCAAAAGCAAAGGCTTACTATTGAAGGAATTAGTGGACGAACAATTGTCGATGTCTTTGTTATCGCAATTTGAAAATGGCAAAACGACGATTTCCTGCGAACGATTTCATCGTTTGCTAGATAAACTAGAAGTGAGTTTTGCCGAATTTCAACTGCTGCATACGGGGGAGCATCATTCGGAGGCTCAAAAGCTAATGGTCGACTATGTCCGTTCGATGGGGATCGAATCTATTGATGAAGTACCTAAACTAAAAAAGAAATATCAAAAGCTGACCGCCTACTTTCAACGACATTACTCCTTGGAGCTGGACCACTTCTTACAACTGATCCGTTTTGACTACTTGATGAAAGAGGAGCTTTTTAAAGGGGTGCCCATCCAGGAGGCGTACCCGAAACACAATTATTGTTTGGACTCTGCGAAACATTACTTGCTGAATACCGATACATGGGGTGTTTATGAGCTGCGGCTATTTGCCCGCGTAGCAGTTTCGATGGAGCCAGCTTTGCTTTGGCGCTGTTTGACGATCGCCATCAAAAAGAGTCAGCGCTTTGCAAAAATCCCCGGCAACAAAGATATTCTATACAACACGTTTGAGACGGTGTTTTCCGTCTTTGCTGTTTTTGATGAGGTGGATTATGCGGAAAAGACCTTTCATTTATGGCGAGATCATGTTTATGAAAAAGAACACATTGAGCAAGCGATCTTTATGCCGTTTTTTGAAGGCTGGACATGTCTATTAAAACAAAACAAGCCAAAAGCGGCGGACTTAATGCAACAAACGTTAGATCAATTGGAAAGATTAGGGATGAAGACCACGTTTTCCATGTATCAATCATTAAGCACGTTTGTTTTAAAGGAGGATTTCCCGGGAATTTTATTGAGTGATCCTTTGCTTTCTGAGGGAACTCGTTACGGGTGGGAAGAGCCCTAAAAAGCTATATTCCGCTGATGAAAGCGCCTTATGTTTAAGAATCGGAGAGGAAGTGATTAAAAATCAGTAAATGCAAGCAATTTGCTTCTTTTTTACTGATTAGAGGAGTATATTCGAAGTTGGAATTTTTCTTTCTTTAGAATTATTTTAATGCACTTTTTTATGAAATAGGAGGATGTAGGATGGATATTGTGACACTAGCGCGAATCCAGTTTGCGATGACGACGATTTTTCACTTTTTCTTTGTACCGTTTTCGATCGGAACTGGTGTCGTCGTTGCAATTATGGAGACACTTTATGTGATCAAAAAAGATGAAAAATATCGCCGGATGACGAAGTTTTGGGGAAATATTTTTCTATTAAGTTTTGCTGTCGGGGTCGTGACAGGGATCATTCAAGAATTTCAATTTGGGATGAACTGGTCAGACTATTCTCGTTTTGTCGGGGATATTTTTGGTGCGCCCTTGGCTTTGGAGGCTTTGTTGGCGTTCTTCTTAGAATCGACGTTCTTAGGACTGTGGATCTTTACATGGGATCGGGTCAGTCCGAAGCTGCACGCCACCTTTTTCTGGTTGGTGACGCTTGGTTCGATGCTATCGGCGTTTTGGATCTTAGCTGCCAATAGTTTTATGCAGCATCCAGTGGGGTATACCTTGAACAATGGCCGGGCAGAAATGACTGACTTCGGTGCTTTATTGGCAAATCCACAAGTGTGGTATGAGTTTTTACACGTGATCACCGCAGCCATCACGATGGGCGGAATCATTGTTGCTGGTTTATCAGCCTTTCGTCTATTGAAGAAAGACAAAGACATTGACCGCGATTTCTTCAAAAAATCAATGCGGATCGGTTTTGCGGTGGCATTGTTCGGTTCATTCACCGTCTTGCTAGCCGGGGATGAACAAATGAAATACTTGGTTGAAGAACAACCAATGAAATTTGCCGCAATGGAAGGAACTTATGAAGATACCGGGAGTCCTGCGGCTTGGACTGTCGTTGCTTGGGCGAATGAAGCGGAACATCACCAAGTCTTCGGTATTTCGATTCCATATATGTTGAGTATCTTAGCCTTCAATGAACCCTTCGGCTCAATCGATGGGATGGATACGGTCAATCAGCAATTGATTGAAACCTACGGCGACCGTAATTACTACCCGCCGGTCAACACACTCTTTTGGAGCTTCCGGATCATGGCTGGTTTTGGTGCCTTGATGCTGTTGGTTTCTGGTCTGGGGTTGTATTTTACGCGTAAGAAGAAACCGTGGCTCTTTGAAAAGCGCTGGCTGCTTTGGGTAGTGGCGATCACTTTGTTCACCCCATTTATTGCCAATACAGCTGGTTGGCTGATCACGGAGTTAGGACGTTACCCGTGGACGGTTTACGGCTTGTTTACGATCGAAGATAGTGTGTCACCAAACGTTTCCGTGACCTCTCTCTTGATCTCAAATATTGTTTACTTCCTCTTATTCTCTGGCTTAGGCGGAACAATGGTCTATCTTGTGAAACGGGAAATGGATCATGGACCTGAAAAAGAAGCCTTTGGTGAAATCAGCCAAGGAGACAACCAAGATGGGTACGAAGACCCATTTGATAAGGAGGCGTTTGAAGGATGACCGGTCTGCAATTACTATGGTTCACGTTGATTGGGCTTTTATTTTCCGGATTCTTCTTCTTAGAAGGGTTTGACTTTGGTGTGGGGATGTCTGTGCAGACATTGGCTCACAATGAAGAGGAAAAAGACCAGATCGTTAAAACGATCGGGCCTGTCTGGGATGGCAATGAAGTGTGGCTATTGACCGCCGGCGGAGCGATGTTCGCCTCATTTCCATACTGGTATGCTTCTTTGTTCAGCGGGTTTTATTTGATTTTGCTGTTGATCTTAGTTGGGTTGATCATTCGTGGTGTCTCCTTTGAGTTTCGAGCGAACTTCCCGAAAGAGCACAAAAACATTTGGAACTGGACGTTGACGATCGGCAGTACGATCGTACCGTTTTTCTTCGGTCTGATGTTTGTCAGCATGATCCAAGGAATGCCTTTGGGTGAAGATGGCAACATGACCGCAACCTTTACGGATTACGTCAATCCCTTTTCAATCGTTGGCGGGATCGCGTTGACCTTGTTGTGCTACTTGCACGGATTAAACTATATCGCTTTGAAAACGGAAGGTCCGATTCGGGCACGGGCACGCAACTATGCAAGTATTTTTTATGGCATCCTATATGCAGGCTTAATCGTCTTTGCTGTGATGCTTTACTTCCAAACGGATTTCTTTGAGAATCATTTTGCGACAACGCTTGGTTTGTTGCTTGTGATCGTTGTACTGACACTGATTGCAAATATCGGCGTCTTTAAAGGCAAAGAAATGATGGCTTTCATTGCGAGCGGCTTGACGTTGATCGCTTTGGTGGCATTGATCTTCACAGGGTTATTCCCAAGAGTCTTGATCAGTTCGATCGATTCAAGCTATGACCTGTTGATCGCTGATGCGTCTTCAAGCCGCTACACATTGAAGATCATGAGTTATCTTTCACTGACGATCTTGCCTTTCGTCTTGGCCTATACGGCTTGGAGTTACTATATCTTCCGTAAGCGGATCAGTCATACGGAGGCGTTGGAGGGGTATAAATGATTGATAAACAAATCATGAAGCTCCCAGGAATGAAACAACTTTTAGGGCTGCTTGCGGGACTTTCGTTCCTGCAGGCGCTCTTCATTATTGGGCAGGCGTATGGATTGGCACGTGCCATCACTGGCTTATGGGAAGGACGACCATTAGAGGAACAGTGGGGCTGGATTCTGCTGTTCTTTTGTTCGTTTATCGCCCGGCAAGCCGTTATCTATTTCCGTTCCAAAAGACTCGATGATTACAGTTACCAGCAAGCTGCCGATCTGCGGGATCAATTATTGGAGAAATTGTTTCGGGTCGGTCCTCAGATCGCACAACAGCAAGGGACGGGAAATGTAACAACGATGGTCTTGGAAGGGATCAACCAAGTCGAAAACTACTTGAAATTGATTCTTGCCAAAATCATGAATATGTCGATCATTCCTTGGGTCATTTTGGCACTCGTTTTTTATCTGGATTGGGAATCCGGCTTGGTCTTGCTGTTGGTGTTCCCCTTGATCATCATTTTTATGATCATCTTGGGCTATGCCGCCCAAAGCAAAGCGGAAAAACAATACCGGACGTTTCAATTATTGTCCAATCATTTCATCGATTCTTTGCGAGGGATCGACACGCTGAAATTGTTTGGGGTCAGTAAAAAATATGGCAAAAGTATCTTTGCTTCCAGCGAACGGTTTCGGAAAGCGACGATGGCTTCATTAAAAGTCGGTATTTTATCGACCTTCGCCTTAGACTTTTTCACGACCTTATCGATTGCCGTCGTGGCAGTCTTGCTAGGCTTGCGGCTGATCAATGAAGGGATCTTGCTGTTTCCGGCGTTAACTATCTTGATTTTAGCACCAGAATATTTCTTGCCAATCCGCGACTTTTCCAGTGATTATCATGCAACCTTAGACGGGAAAAATGCGATGACTGCGGTGACGGAGATCTTGCATCAGCCGGAAGCCCAAGTACCGGCAGTAACGGTGCCTCGTTGGCAGGAAGACACCCAGTTAACGATTGATCAGCTGGCTTTTTCCTACGAGGAAAAAGCAGCTTTGAGGGATATCAACTTGAACGTGACTGGCTTCAAAAAGATCGGGATCATCGGTCTGAGCGGTTCTGGCAAGTCTACCTTGATCAATACTTTGAGTGGCTTTCTCGTGCCAGACAGTGGCGAGATCACTCTTGGAGGAGCCCAAACCACGGCCTTTCGCCAAGCAAGCTGGCAAGAACAGCTGATCTATATTCCGCAAAATCCTTATATCTATCGGTTGACCTTGCAGGAAAATGTCGCGTTTTATCAGCCGACAGCTACCAAAGAAGCCGTACTGAAAGCCATTGAAGTGGCAGGCTTGACTGAGCTTTTGGCAGAGCTGCCGCAAGGGTTGGACACGATGTTAGGAGAAGGGGAACGGCATCTAAGTGGTGGACAAGCCCAACGGATCGCTTTAGCCCGTGCCTTCTTAGATCAGCAACGAAAGATTCTTTTGTTTGATGAACCAACGGCACATTTGGATATTGAAACTGAAGTTGCCTTAAAGGAACGGATGCTGCCGCTGATGGAAAACCGGTTAGTCTTTTTTGCAACCCATCGCTTGCACTGGATGGAAGAAATGGATGAAATCATCGTGATGGATCAAGGAAGAATCGTGGAACAAGGAACCTTGGCACAACTGCAGCAAAAGCAAGGTGCTTTTACAGAACTAGTCAATGGAATGAGGAGGGAACAGCTTGAATAAAATCGGCTTATTGCGCTCATTGAAAACCGATACCTGGGTCAAGCCTTTCTTGTCAAAATACAAAAACGTTTTGGCGTTGGCCTTATTCCTAGGCTTCTTGACCTTTTTCTGTGGTGGCGCACTGATGTTTAATTCTGGGTACCTGATCAGCCGCTCGGCGTCGATCCCGGAAAACATTCTATTGGTTTACATCCCCATCGTACTGACCCGAGCATTTGGGATCGGCCGTCCAGTTTTTCGCTATTTGGAACGGTTGACCAGTCATAGCTGGGTGCTACGCATGACTTCTAATTTACGATTGAAATTGTATAACGTAGTAGAAAAAGATGCGATCTTCTTTAAGCAAGCGCATCGCACGGGGGATATCTTGGGCTTATTGGCAGAAGATATCAACCATATTCAAAACCTGTATTTGCGGACGATCTTTCCTACCGTGATCGCTTGGATCTTGTATGCGTTCTTGATCATTGGACTCGGCTATTTTTCTTGGTGGTTTGCTTTGGTGATGCTGCTGTTATTAGGAACCATCGTCTTTGTCTTGCCACTTTGGTCGGTGATCATCAACGGCGCGCGGCAAGAAAAGCAAAAACATATGAAAAACAACTTGTATACGACACTGACGGATAATGTATTAGGGGTTTCTGATTGGGTCTTCTCTCAAAGAGGGAGCGAGTACGTGGCTGCTCATAAGGAACTGGAAACGCAGTTGCGGGCGGTGGATGAACAGATGCTGTCCTTTGATCGCCGGCGTGATTTTCTTTTACAAAGCATCTTTGGGGTGATCGCTGTCGCATTGCTGCTTTGGACCAGTATTCGCTTTCCAGGTAACCACGGAGGAGCAGCCAACTGGATCGCTGCCTTTGTCCTGTGTGTCTTTCCTTTAGTTGATGCATTTGCGCCATTACCGTCAGCTGCTCAAGAAACCAATCGGTACAAAGACTCCATCGATCGCTTCAATGCATTGCCAGAAGAAAATCGCCAAGAGGTCTCCATGGAGCAACCGTTAGTACCTGAAGTGACGGGCCTCGTGTCGATCACAGTCAAGGACTTGCATTTTCAGTATCCTGAAGGCAAAGAAGTGCTTCATGGGCTGGATCTAACGATTCCTGCGCATCAAAAACTAGCGATCCTTGGTCGCAGCGGTTCTGGGAAAAGTACATTTGCCTCCTTGTTGCGAGGCGATCTGCAACCGACGCAAGGGGCGATCACCTTAAACGACGTGCCTGTGACGGCATTGAGTGAGTCAATCAGTGACTTGATCGGTGTCATCAATCAAAGTCCCTATCTTTTCCATACGACCGTCTTGAATAATATTCGGCTAGGCAATGAGTCGGCTTCGGAAGAAGAAGTCTGGCGCGTACTGGAGCAAGTCGGGTTGAAAGAAATGGTGGCAGCTTTGCCTAATGGCTTGGCGACGATGGTGGATGAAGCCGGCTTGCGTTTTTCTGGTGGGGAACGGCATCGTTTGGCATTGGCGCGAATCTTGCTAAAAGACACCCCGATCATCTTATTGGATGAGCCAACCGTCGGCTTAGACCCAATCACGGAGCAAGGCGTACTTGAAACCTTTTTCCAAGTGCTGGAGAACAAAACGATCATTTGGATCACCCACCACTTGCAAGGAATTTCGATGATGGATCGTGTGCTTTTTATTGAAGATGGTCAGTTGACCATGAGCGGAACACCTGCCGAATTGGCCGCAGAAAATAAACATTTTCAGCACTTATTGGCCATTGACCAAGGACGACGATAAAAAAGAGCGTCCATCAATCAGTGATGGACGCTTTTCTTATCATTGCTCTATGGCTCAGTAATTGCGCTGCAAGAGCAGTTCAGTTAATGAACGAATTTTGGCTTTGCTAGGTGCTTCTGGCAGCAGATCGATGTCGTCTAAGGCTTTTTGCGTGTAGGTGACCGCGAAAGCGCGCGCTTTTTCGACACCGCCGTAACGGACGACAAGATCCGCAACTTCTTGGGCTTCTGCCAAGGAGAGTGCTGCTTTTTTATTCAAATAAGGAGCGAATGCTGCAGGTGCCTGTTCTTTGGCAAATAGCAGCGGCAAGGTATAGACCCCTTGCGCCAAATCTTCTAGAATCGGTTTTTTCAAGGTGCCGCTATCAGAGGTGTAGTCGAGAATATCGTCGAATACTTGAAAGGCGATCCCGATGTTGCGCCCGATCTCACCAGCTCGTTCTTGGTTTTCTGTGTCGAGGCCGCCAAAATGAGCGCCTTCGAGACAAGCGAGCCAAAACAGTTCAGCGGTTTTGCCGTTGATGCTTTGCAGATAGTCGTCAATCGATTCATGGATGTTGTAGCGAGTGTGCATTTGATCAAGTTCGCCTAAAAGGAGTCGTTTCATGGCTTGTGCGTTGGTTTTTAAAAACGGGGAGCCATTCATACTTTCGATCAAAAGCTCAAAAAATTGGGTGAACAGAAGATCACCCGTGTAGACCGCGATATCCTTGCCATATTTGGCTTGAACAGTGACTTGACTGCGCCGCAGCGGCGAATCGTCAATAATGTCGTCATGGATCAAAGTGGCCATGTGTAAAATTTCTAGAGAAGCAGCAATTTTTGTTAATTGGTCGGTTTTTTTATAATGGAGATCGCCTAAGTCAGCAAACAAAAAAAAGAGCGCTGGCCGCAGCATTTTTCCACCTGAATAAGTAAAGTCGATCAAAACATCTTGTATCTCTTTGTTACGAACAGTAACGTGTTCTTCAATGATGGAACATACGGTTTTCAATCGTTGTTCGATCGTCGGATAATCGATCCAAAAGTCAAACATAGTATAACCCTTTCTAACAGTCATTCAGCCCTTATTCTAGCGTAAAGGGGCGTGATTGACTAGTTTAATGCACTCACTAAAGGAGGTGAAGTTGTGACGCTACCTGTATTTTTAGAACTTGTCGAATTTAAAGCAAAAACCGCCAGTATTTTGCCATTTTTTATTGGTGTCTGCTACAGCTGGTACAATTATCAAACGATTCATCTTGGCTATGTCTTGTTGTATTTCATTGCCATGCTGATCTTCAATATGGCGGTGGATATTTTAGATAACTACAACGATTACCATCATGCCACAGAAGGGCATGATTACAAAGAAAAAACCAATATCATTGGTCGGGAACAATTGTCTGTCAAATTGGTTTTTTGGTTGATGGTCTCCATGATCATCCTTTCCGCTGCCATGGGGATCGCCTTGGCAATGGTGGTTGGCTGGCCGCTCTTTTGGATGGGGCTGTATTGTTACCTAGTCGGGATCTTTTATTCCTCTGGTCCACGGCCGCTTTCTAGTTTGCCTTTAGGCGAGTTCTTTTCCGGCTTTACGATGGGCTTTATGATCTCATTGATCTGTGTCTATCTTAATGCCTATCAAACCTTTGAATGGAACATTGCCACGATTGGCAGTATTTTCTTGATCTCATTGCCCAACACATTATGGATCGCCAACTTGATGCTGGCAAACAACATTTGTGATCTGGAAGAGGATGAAAAAAATGAGCGCTATACGCTGGTGCATTACCTTGGTAAAGCCCGTGCGTTGAAATTATTTATCGTGATGAACGTCTTGGCGTTTGTTGCGATCATTGCCTCAGTTGCTCTCAACATTGCGCCTTGGTCACTGGTTCTGACCTTTTTCGCGGCGCCCTTTGTCTGGCAACAGACAAAACGATTTATGCAAAAACAAATCAAAAGAGAGACCTTCATTTGTGCCGTTCGGATCCTTGCGGTCGGAGCATGCGTACAAGTGCTGTGTTTTGCGATTGGTTTGATTTTATAATTTTTACAGCAAAGAAAGGAAGTAAGGAAACATGAAGGAAGTTGTCATTTTAGGAGCAGGGTATGCTGGATTGCGAGCATTGCACGTACTGCAAGGAGCAAAAGAAGCGTTTCACATCACATTGATCGACAAAAACGATTATCATTATGAGGCAACCGATCTTCATGAAGTTGCGGCTGGTACGCAACCAAGAGACCGCATTTGCTATCCCATCAATGATGTCGTTCGTCCCCAAAAGACGAGCTTTGTTCAAAAGGAAGTTGCGTCGATCGATCGTAACCAGCAAGTGATCGTTTTTAAAGATCAATCCACGTGCACGTATGATTATTTGATCGTGGCGTTAGGCTTTGAATCAGAATCATTTGGGATCCCTGGTGTCGAGGAGCATGCGTTGGAAATGGTGGATGTCGACTCCGCAGAAAACATCTATCATCATTTGTTGAAACAAATGAAGGCATACAAAGAAACACAAAATCCTGACTACCTAAAAATCGTTGTCTGCGGTGCTGGTTTTACCGGAATCGAATTGCTAGGTTCATTGGTGGAAAACCGTAAAACCTTTGCGAAAGCAGCAGGCGTCAAGCCAGAAGACATCAAACTGTATTGTGTCGAAGCAGTGACTCGTTTATTACCGATGTTTGATGAAAAACTATCGGATTATGGGATCAAAAATCTCGTTAAATGGGGCGTGAACTTCCTGACTGGTAAACCCATCAAATCAATCAAACCGGGTGTCGTTGTCTATCAAGATGATGCCGATACAGGAGCAACAGCTGAATTATCAGCCAAAACCATCGTTTGGACCACAGGCGTCAGCGGCAGCCATGTGATGGCTGAATCAGACTTTTCTGCTCGTCGTGGTCGTGTGATGGTCAATCAAGACCTAACAGACCCTGATCATAGTAACGTCTATGTTGTCGGTGATGTTTCAGCAGTCATGGACCCAGCGACCAATCGCCCGTATCCAACAACGGCTCAAATCGCTTTGAAGATGGGGCAGCATGCGGGTAAAAATATCTTACGTCAAATGAACGGGGAAAAACCAACAGATTTCCACTTTGAATCATTAGGTTCAGTGGCGTCTATCGGCAATACCCATGCCTTTGGCTTAGTAGGGAAAATGGGCATCAAAGGCTATCCCGCTTCCGTGGTGAAAAAAGCCATTATGGACCGTTCCTTGTACCAAACCGGTGGGGTCAAAGAAGTATTGGCGAAAGGCCGCTTCGACTTTTATCATTGAGCAATAGAGACAGCAGACTGCGAGGGTGACCTCGCAGTTTTTTTTTCAAAAAAAGCAGTGGCGGCATCCCGCAGACTACTTTTTTCTCCCAGAAACTGCTATGATAGCCAAAAGAAGAGGACAAAGGAGCAAGGACAATGGCAGAAGGTCAACGAGTGTTACAGGGAATGGGAACGGTGATCACGATTTGGGTGCAGCATGAAACCCCAGAAGTGATCTTAGAGGAAGCAGCGAAAAGAGCCGCGGCCTTTGAACAGCGGTTTAGTGCCAATGACCCTACGTCGGAGTTGATGCAGATCAATCAGCAGGCAGGACAAGGAGCGATCGCCGCCACACCGGAATTGGTTGAATTGATCGCACTAGGGAAAACCCATAGCTTGCCAAAAGATAGCTACTTAAATATTGCCATCGGTCCTTTAGTGCAGGAATGGCGAATCGGGTTTCAAGATGCCCATCTACCAACGCCTGAGAAAATCGCTGAACTGCTGCCAAAGACTGATCCCGCCAAGATCGTTTTGGATGAAACGCTGCAGACCGTTGGGTTAGCTGCCGGCATGAAGCTTGATCTAGGGGCCGTTGCGAAAGGGTATTTTGCTGATTTGTTGATGGCGTATTTCAAGCAGGTCGGTGTCACAGCCGCTTTGATCGATCTTGGGGGCAATGTGGTGACTTACGGCGATGCCCCGAGCCATGCTGATGGCTATTGGCGGATCGGGATCCAAAATCCTTTCTTGCCAAGAGGGAATTTTGTCGCCGCGTTGAAGGTACACAATCAGTCAGTCGTTACATCAGGGATCTATGAACGAACCTATCAGGTAGCGGGCAAGACCTATCATCATATCTTTGATCGAGAAACGGGCTATCCGTTAGAGTCAGCCATTGCCAGTGTCACGATTCTATCCGACAAATCGGTTGATGGAGAGATTTGGACGACCCGCTTATTCGGCAAAGAGCCACCAGCCATCTTGCAGGAGCTGGCGCCGTTAGAAGGGATCACTGGATTAGTCATTACCAAACAAGGTGAATTTATCTATCCGCAAGAATTAGCACGTTTGATCGAAACGCCAACAGCAGAATGAAAACAAGCAGCGACTACCTAGGAATATAGGTGATCGCTGCTTGTTTTTTTTTGTAAAAAAGGAAAGTTAGACGTGGTGCAAAAAGGCCTCGATCAAGGCGGCTTCGCTGTTTGACAATGCCCGTTCGGCTTGATGGGCAATAAAATAGGTGAGGGACAAGAGTTCCTCTGGCATTGGATAAAGATTAAAAGGGGTCGCGGTCGCTGCTTGTAGCACGCTTTCTGGTACGATCGCAATCCCAAGGTTGTTTTCTGCCAATGCCGCTGCTGTATAAATATTGCTGCTTTCTATGAGAACCGTCGCCTCTACTTTGTATTTTTGCAGCAATTGATCGATTTGGCGGCGAATCGCCGAGCCGCTGGCGGTCAAAATCAATGGACTTTGCAGCAAGTCTTTGACGGCCAATGAATCAGGCGCTAAATACCGCTTCCCTGGTTGATACAGGGAAGAACAAGGCGGAATGATCGCTAGATACCGTTCTTGATTGGTACTGTGGACCGTTAGATTCGGTGCGATCGTCTCAGGGTTTTGTCCGATAAAAAAGTCCAGCTGCCCATTCAGCAGGCGTTTTTCATTGTGCTTCGGCAGGTCTTCCCGCAAGAAAAAGTGCACGTTGGGATAGTGTTCATAATACGCAGGCAAAAAGAGCGGCAGCAGGTAAGAACCAAGGCTTGGCAAGATGCCTAAGCGCAAAGAACGCTTCTCGGTCGCGGTATACCAAGACAGCCGGCTTTTCAATTTGGCAGATTCTGTTTCCAAGGTTTCTAGATATTGATAATAGATTTTACCAGCTTCCGTCAGTTGAAAATGTCCCGGCTGCCGATTGATGATGGGGGTCCCTAGCTCTTGCTCGGCTCGTTTCACGGTTTGCGTCAAGTAAGGCTGTGAAATGTAGAGATCTTTGGCGGCTTTGGTGTAGTTGCTATGCTTTAACAAGGTATCGAGGTATTGCAGCATCAGATGGGAATCTTTAAGTGCCATCGCGTTGTCCTCCTAGTCATTTTTCTCATTATAACAAATTTGTTATCGATGGATAATTAAATAAATATTTCACAAATAAAGAATTCAGCCGTACACTTAATGGGTACTTGGGGAAGATTTTTTTGTTTAGGAAGAAGCCTTTCATCTCAGTAGGTCGTAAAAAACAACTTGAGAAACGATTGAAAAAAGAAATCAAAGCCAATGGTCAAAAACTTTTTATTTTTTGTTAAATGTTAAATTATTCACAATTAGGAGAGATGATAATGAAATTGATTGGAATCGTAGGAACCAACTCGACGCGTTCGACCAACCGTCGCTTACTGCAATTTATTCAAAGCCATTTTAGTGACCAAGCGGAGATCGAACTTTGCGAAATCAGTGATCTGCCGGCATTTAATGAACCAGAAGATCGGACGGCACCAGCGGCAGTCCAAGCCTTGTCAGAGAAGATCGAAGCAGCAGATGGGGTAATCATCAGTACACCAGAATACGACCACTCGATCCCAGCGGTGTTAAAAAGCATGATCGAATGGCTTTCTTATACGACGCGGCCTTTGATCGATAAACCAGTGATGATCACGGGTGCTTCTCTTGGTGCATTAGGTTCATCGAGAGCCCAAGCCCACTTGCGTCAGATCTTAGATGCGCCTGAAGTAAAAGCCCGAATCATGCCGAGTGCGGAATTTTTGTTAGGGCATTCCATGCAAGCCTTCGATGAACAAGGAAACTTGATCGATAACGAAAAAGTTGCCGAACTAGAAGACTGTTTCAATGAATTTGTCTTGTTCGTCGAAATCACGAACCGTCTGGTCAGTGAATATTCAACGGCTAAAGAACGAGCAAAGAAATTTTCGTGGGAACAAGCATAAGAAAGAGAGGAACTAGTCATGAAATTTGTCGGCCTAATCGGAACGAACGCCAAAAAATCGACCAATCGCCAATTAGTAGCGTTTATGCAGCGAGAATTTGCTGCCCTAGCAGAAATTGAACTGCTGGAAATCAAAGATGTTCCAATGTTCAATGAAACACAAGATCAAACCAATAGCGAAGTGATCCAACAGTTAAATAGCAAGATTTTAGCAGCCGATGGAGTGATTATCGCAACACCAGAGCATAACCATTCGATTCCTTCCGCATTGAAAAGCGTCTTGGAATGGCTCTCCTTCAATCTCCATCCCTTTGATGGCAAACCAGTGATGATCGTCGGCGCATCCTACGATGTGCAAGGCTCCTCCCGAGCACAGCTTCATTTGCGCCAAATCCTTGACGCTCCAGGTGTCAATGCGACAGTCATGCCAGGAAATGAGTTCTTGCTGGGGCGTGCGCATCAAGCCTTTGATGAACAAGGCAATTTAAAAGATCAACGAACGATCGACTTTTTGGAAAGCTGTTTCCGCAAGTTCGTTCGGTTTACGGAAGTCGCTAATTTGTTGAACGTACCAGAAGAAGTCGTTTATGAGCCTGGTGAATACACCGTCACAGCACCAGGACATAACGGGGATCTACCAATGGTCGTCAAATTGAGCGAAGAACGGATCGAAGCCATCGATATCGATACGTCTGGTGAATCAGAAGGGATCGCTGATGTCGTTTTCGTACGGATCCCTCAAGAGATCATTGAAGGGCAAACCTTAAATGTCGATGCGATCTCTGGTGCTTCGGTTACTAGTAACGGTGTCGTCGATGGGGTAGCAAAAGCCGTGAAAATGGCTGGTGCGAACCCAGATGTCTTGCGCAAACGTCCAAAAGCCGCCAGTGCTTTGCAAACAGAAGATGAAACGTATACTACCGACGTCGTTGTCGTAGGTGGCGGCGGCGCAGGTCTGAGTGCAGCTGCCAGTGTGCTGCAAGCCAATAAAGACGTGATCTTAGTAGAAAAATTCCCAGCGATCGGCGGCAATACCGTACGTACTGGCGGACCGATGAATGCTGCGGATCCAAAATGGCAAAACGGCTTCTCCGCATTGCCTGGCGAACGCAGTGCTTTAGAAGAAGTGCTGACGATCGATGAACAAGACATCGATGCAGAATACTTGCCAGACTTCAAAGCTTTGAAGGCACAAATCACTGCGTATCTTTCAGAAACGACGCCAGAAAAAGAATACTTGTTTGATTCTGCTTTGTGGCATCGAATCCAAACTTATCTAGGCGGAAAACGCAAAGATTTGAATGGGCAACCGATCTATGGGAAGTACGAGCTAGTGAAAATCTTGACGGATCAAGCATTGGCCTCAGTGAAATGGTTAGAAGAAATCGGCGTAGAATTTGATATGAACAATGTCGATATGCCAGTAGGAGCGAAATGGCGCCGTGGGCATAAACCAGTCAAAAACGAAGGGTATGCCTTTGTATCGGCTTTGCATCAATTCGTGAAAGAACATGGCGGAACGATCTTAACCGATACGCCTGTCAAAGAATTATTGATCGAAGATGGTAAGGTTACTGGAATCATCGGGGAAGGCCGTAACGGTCAAAAAATCACAATCCATGCCAAAGCAGTGATTTTGGCTTCCGGCGGGTTCGGAGCGAACACCAAAATGTTGAAACAATACAATACCTATTGGACAGAGATCGAAGACGATATCAAAACGTCAAATTCACCAGCGATCACTGGTGACGGGATCAAACTAGGGGAAAGTGCTGGCGCGGACCTTGTTGGCATGGGCTTTTCACAAATGATGCCCGTATCTGATCCGAACACAGGGGCTTTATTCAGTGGGCTGCAAGTGCCGCCAGCTAACTTTGTGATGGTCAATCAAAAGGGTGAGCGCTTTGTTAATGAGTACGAAAGCCGCGATGTATTGACCCAAGCGGCGATCGATAATGGCGGATTGTTCTATTTGATCGCGGATGAAGAGATCAAGAAAACCGCTTATAACACGAGCCAAGAAAAAATCGATAAGCAAGTAGCTGCTGGTACGCTGTTCCGTAGTGAGACCTTGGCTGGCCTGGCAGAGCAGATCAATGTCGATCCAACCGTCTTAGAAGCGACCGTTGCGAAATACAACAGCTATGTGGATGCTGGGAAAGACCCAGAGTTTGGCAAAGATGTTTTCGACTTGAAAGTGGAAAAAGCGCCTTTCTATGCCACACCAAGAAAACCAGCGGTTCACCACACGATGGGAGGATTGAAGATCGATCCGCAAACCCATGTGTTGACGAAGGAAAATCAAATCATTGAAGGACTGTATGCAGCAGGAGAAGTTGCTGGGGGGATCCATGCCGGCAATCGCTTAGGCGGCAATTCGTTGACAGACATCTTCACTTTTGGCCGGATTGCTGGAAAGACAGCAGTCGCAGAACATCTCGAATAAAAAGCCTTGCGCGTTGTGACTCGTCACGCGCGCTAGCTTTTGAAAAAACATGTGAATAAAGTAACATGCTTAAAACAAAGGAGAGAAAAAATGGAAACAAAAATCAATCGCTGGCTGATTCTGATCGCTTCGACCGCAGTGTTACTGTGTACGGGCGCTGTTTACGCCTTTAGTGTTTTTGCAGGACCTCTTAGTCAATTAAAAGGTTGGTCCATGGAAGAAATCATGCTAGCCTTTACCATCAATGCCGCAGTTGGCCCGATTACCATGATTTTGGGTGGTTTGCTGACAGACCGAGGAGCCGCTAGATGGGTCATCGCTGGTGGAGGCGTGTTGTTCGGAGCGGGTTTCTTCCTGACGGGTTTGGTCAACTCACCCGCTATGCTGTACCTGACTTATGGAGTCTTTGCTGGTTTAGGGCAAGGCTTTGCCTATTCGGCTTGTTTAAGCAATACGATTCGGTTATACCCGGATAAACGGGGACTGGCTTCGGGCTTGATCACAGCAGGTATGGGTGGGGCAGCGATTATTGCCGCACCGATTGCGAATCGTTTGATCGAATCACAAGATGTCTTAGCGGCGTTTCGGATTTTAGGAATTGCCTATATCGTGATCGTCTTGGTGGCTAGTCTATTTATTCGTAAAGCACCAGAAAATTACCGTCCAGCAGGTTGGCAACCAGCGGATCAAGGAAAAAATGGTCCTCAAATCAATCTAAATTGGTTGGACATGCTGAAGACACCAACTTTTTACTTGATTATTGTTATGTTAGGGGTAGGGGCTTTCTCAGGTTTGATGATTGCTTCCAACGCCTCAGTGATCGGGCAAAGTATGTTTGGTTTGACGGCCGCTGCCGCTGCCTTTTATGTCAGCTTGTACTCATTGAGCAACTGTTTTGGTCGTGTCCTTTGGGGCACCGTTTCTGATAAAATTGGTCGGACGAATACGTTGATGATTATCTATGGCGTGGTGGCATTGTCCTTATTCTTATTGACGCTTGGTCAAACAACTGTGATCTTCACTGTCGGGATCATCGGTTTAGGACTGTGCTTCGGGGGCGTGATGGGGGTTTTCCCATCGATCGTTATGGAAAATTACGGACCGATCAATCAAGGGGTCAACTATGGAATCGTCTTTATTGGTTATTCTACGGCGGCATTCTTTGGCCCCAGAGTGGCAGCAGCAATCGCAGAAAGTAACCAAGGAGATTATACAAAAGCCTTCTATACGGCAATTTTCTTAGCCGTTTTTGGGCTTGTTCTCAACATAGGCTATGCGATGCTAAAAAAAGCCAAAAAGCCCGCACCTGTTATTAAATAACAATTCACCAAAAGTAGTCTTTTTGATAAAGGCTGCTTTTTTGGTGCTAAAACAACTCTTTTTTCTTTTTTTAGAACAGAGTATTGGCTGATGAAGCAAAAGAGAAAACTGTTTCATAGCAAGAATTTATCTCGTTGATTTCACTGTTTTTTCATCTTAACCCCCCATTTTTTAATAAATCGTGTTACAATAATAAAAGGCTAATACGACGGAGGGATTAAATGACAATTCGTAAAGAACGACGCCGCTTAGAAAAGCGCTTGAAGCGCACGCAATATACCCAAAAAAGTATTACGATGGCTACTACTTTAGTAGCGGGATCAACGTTTATCCCGACCTTAGGGCATGCGGCTGAAACGGCAACGACAGAAACCAGCAATGACCTTAAGGTCGTTGAACAAACAACAAACACTACACCAGAAACCGACAGCACGCCGGTTGAGGAAACGACAGAATCGACGACAGCACCTGTTGTGACCGAAGAAACTTCGGAAATAACGGAGGAGTCAGGAGCTGAAGCAGTTACTGAGGGATCAGAAACAGCGACGACAGAAAGCACAACAGTCGCTAGTGATGAAGTCTTAGAAGCAGATGAAGTACCATCAGCCCTTTCTGATTTGACTAGTCGGGCATTATTTTCACGGGCAACGATCGATCCGGCTGCCTTTATCAGTCAGATTTGCGGCTATGCAACGGAAGTGGCGGCAGCAAACGATCTGTATGCCTCTGTTATGATGGCACAAGCGATTTTGGAATCTGGTTGGGGCGCCTCGACTTTGACGACCACGGCCAACAATATGTTTGGGATCAAAGGCAGCTACAACGGCCAATACGTGACGATGGATACCTATGAAGATGATGGTTCCGGCAATTATTATTTGATCAGCGCTAAGTTTCGGAAATACCCATCATTAAAAGAGTCTTTTGAAGACAATGCATATGTGTTGCGCAACACGAGTTTTTCTAGCGGCTACTACTATTACAGCGGTGCATGGAAAAGCAATACGACCTCTTACACGCAAGCAACCGCTTGGCTACAAGGGCGGTATGCAACCGATACTTCTTATGCCAGCAAATTAAACAATTTGATCAGTACGTATAATTTAACGCAATATGATACTGGCAGCTCAAACACAGGTGGCGGCAATAGCAATGAAACGATCGTCAGTGATGAAACAGCGATCAATCAGCAGATGATAACCACGTCATCTATGAATATTCGTTCCGATGCTTCCACCAGTGCCTCTATTACTGGTTCGTTAGCAGCTAATACGACGTTTACGGCAACGGCGACCAAAACCGGCACCAGCGTCAATGGTAACACCACGTGGTATAAGATTTCTGGCAAAGGTTGGGTCAGCGGCGCGTATTTGACGAAGGTTTCGACCGACTCTTCAAACAACAATAGCGGATCAGGCAACACCGGTTCTGACAATGGCAATTCCGGTACGACGATCAACAAGCAAATGAAGACGACGGAAGCGATGAATATTCGTTCTAGCGCGTCCACTAGCGGATCAGTGGTAGGGTCACTTAGCAAAGGCACGACCTTTACTGCCACTTCCATGAAAACCGGCACATCAGTCAATGGCAACAAAAATTGGTATTATGTCTCTGGCAAAGGTTGGGTCAGCGGTGCCTACCTTACTGAAGTGACTAACAATAATGCTTCTGAAGCGGAAAAAGAAGACAATGGTTCAAGTATCAATCAACAAATGAAAACGACGGCCGCATTGAATGTCCGCTCCGATGCTTCTACCAGCAGCCGTGTCGTGACAACGCTTGGTCAAGGGGTGACCGTTACCGTGACAGCGAAAAAGAACGGCACTTCAGTGGAAGGCAATAAAACGTGGTACTACGTTTCTGGCAAAGGTTGGGTCAGTGGTGCCTACTTGACAACAACCAGCAGCTCTTCCAATAATAACGGTTCAACAACCACAAATCAGCAAATGAAAACCACCGAGATTTTAAATGTTCGTTCCGATGCTTCTACCAGCAGTAGTATTACTGGTTCTTTAAGTAAAGGAGCAACCGTCACGGTTACCGCAACAAAAACCGGGACGACCGTCAATGGCACGAACAAATGGTATTATGTTTCTGGCAAAGGCTGGGTCAGTGGTGCCTACTTGACGTCTGCTAGCAGTGGGTCTTCTAATACGAATACCAGCAGCAGTTCAACGAAGACGCACACGGTGAAATCAGGGGACAGCTTATGGTCACTGGCACAAAAATATAACACCAGCATCAGCCAACTCGCATCATGGAACAACATCAACAGCAGCTATACGATCTTTGTCGGTCAAAAACTGATCGTTTCCAAGTAACAAGCAAAAAAACCGCGTGCAAGCCATTGGCTC
The DNA here is from genome assembly GCF_002140695.1 of Enterococcus sp. 4E1_DIV0656. Lineage (NCBI taxonomy): Bacteria > Bacillati > Bacillota > Bacilli > Lactobacillales > Enterococcaceae > Enterococcus > Enterococcus sp. 4E1_DIV0656. The sequence goes on from NZ_NGLF01000001.1 coordinate 1,102,621, forward strand.
ACGCGGTTTTTTTATGATGGATCAAGCTTTTACTAAGCTATTAGCGGTTTTTCAAGAAACCGCTTGTTTTCCGTAAGCGCAATCAAACTATTTGGTCAATCATAGAACCCTGCGTTAGAATGAAAGAAGCAATAGAAATTGCTAGTTTTAAAGGAATTGCTTCAGAACCAGAACGATCGAAGCGTACACAAAATAAGGAGGATTTCACATGCACAACAGAAACCTAACGATTATTGGCAGTTACGACACTCGAACAGAAGTATTACCGGTTATTGAGCAATTGACAAACGAAGGCTATGGCAAAGAGGATATCGTGCTGTTTGCGAATCAAACAGTCATCGATCAATTTGGGTTAGAATCCATCGACGATGTGGAAGTGGAGCAGGCAGCTAGTGAGGATGAAGATCGTTCGCTTTGGGAAAAAATCAAAGATGCTTTTTCTTTCGGCGATTCCGATCATAGGCATGATGAGCATGATCCGTTATATGGTTATCGTGATGACCTTGAACGAGACAAACTCGTTGTCGGTGTCTACGATTATCAGCCGATGGACAAAATAACCGATCGTGATGCAGATACTGGTCCGATCATCGATCAACCGTTACCAGGTGAAACAGCAATGCCAGATGAGTCCGTCCATCCAACGCCCCGCATGGGAGACAGCGATATTGAAGCACCGATCCATGACCCCAACCATCTGCGTAACTTATAAATAGAAGGGGTTAAACAATAAAGGAATCATTAAAGCCAGAGGAACAAGCGTCCGTCGTATCTGCCAACCCTTAGTGAAGGGATGGGCCCGCAGGTGATCGGCAGTTGTCCTCGGGCTTTTTTTGTGCAACGGACAATTATGTCTTTGTCATTTTTGAAAATAAAACTTAATTTGTTGACGATTGCTTTTTTTTGTATAATATAAGAATGAGATAGAGCGTTGTCGGAAGAGCCAACCACATTTTTTGGGAAAGGATGGGGAGTGCGATGAAATTCAAGTTCAATATGCAGTCGGCATTAGTCAGTTGTTTTGTTGCGGTTTTTTTGAGTGTGGCGATCAATCAAGATGCCAATGCCTTTGTGGCTGCGCCCTTTGTACGAGATTCTTCCAGTAGTTCCTCCGAGCCACCTTACCAGACAGCAAGCAGCAGTATCGAAGAAACCTCTGATTCCAGTCAGATTTTTTATGAAGCCAGTGTTAGTTCTTACACATCGCCTTCAACGACTAGTCGCTCGATCGAAGCGTCGACAAATGAAGGCACGTCTGTTTCCGTAAGTGAAGCAGAGACAGAGCCTAGCGTCAGCACTTCTGCAAGTAGCGAAAGCAGTTCGAGTACCGCGCCGAGTGGCGGATCAACCACCACCAGCGATACTTCTAGCAGTAGCGCTAGCAGCAGTTCTTCAAGCTCTTCCAGTACGAGTTCGACCAGTACTACAACAAGCAGCTCCAGCAGTGAAACGACTGAGCCGTCTTCAGAAACCTCCAATAGCGACGACGAAGCTGCGGAAGATACGAGTGAAAATGTTGATCTAACAGTCGAAGGGGCTCACTGAGCCTGACTGTAAAAATCAATCTCATCTAAAGGGACCATTTCAGCTAGGCCTTGAGCCTAGCTTTTTTATTTGCTTATGGTCAGAGCCACGAACACACCAAGTGTACGAAGGATGCGCGATTCCTCACTCTGAGACTTCAAAAAGTAGCAAAGAGGAAGGTTTTTTGGAGGATTGCTGGAACAGAAAAGAGCTGTCTTACGTTTTTATTCACTGCCTCCATAAAAAAAGCTGCACTTGCAAGCATATCATAAAGTGATTCTGAGTAGTTTCGCTATAATAAGTGCGAGGAGGGGTGTTATGGGAAAGTATTTTAAGCACTTCGAAAAATTGATTAGTGTTGTGGTTGATATTATGTTAGGACTGTTGGTTCTGTTGGTTTTGGTGGTGATGGCGGAAGCGATCTACAAAATCGTTGTCCATGTGATCCCACTGCATGAAGTTAGCGATCTTTCTTTATTGATCGAAGAGATCGCGACATTGTTTATTTTACTGGAAATTATTTTGATGTTATTGCGTTACGTAAAAGAAGGTCACCATATTCCGGTGCGTTACTTGATTTTGATCAGTATCACAGCAATTTTAAGAGAGCTGCTTTTAGCGCAAGGAAAAGGGTTAGAAACGCTCTTTTTGGCGTTAGCGATCTTGGTCTTGATCATTGTGCTGCAGGCGTTGGAAAAACTCAAAGCCTTTCATAGTTCCAAAGGACTGTAAAAAAAATCATCCGATTGGTTGACGAATGACTCGTCAAGGGATCGGATGATTTTTTAATTCTTCAAAAAGCACTCGGCTTTCTTGCTGCAGCCGCTTGCCGATATCTGTTTGGCCTACCGTTGTTCTTTCCGTTTGCCGCACGACGATTTTTTTCTGAGTGACGATGTCACGTCGCTGCTGGATGGCTTGCTGGCGATCTGTAAAGGGTTGATGGGCTGCTAAGGTCATGCCGAAGGAATTTGACAACAGCGTGTAACCAGCAATGCCTGTGACGGATTGATAGGAGCGAGAGAGTCCCCCATCGATTACCAATAAACGACCATTTGCCTTGATGGGCGTCTCACCTTTACGCACTTTGACAGGGGTGTGGCCATTGATGATGTGGCCTGTCGGCGGCAGACCGAAGGCAGCTAGGACACGGCAGCAGAAGTCTTCGTTTTCCCTTAAAGAATAATAGGCATTTTTTTGTTCTTTATGGGTGTTGCGATCTGCTATAAAGTAGCGCTCAAAGGTTTTCATGGCTTTTTTGCCGAATAGGGAAGAGCCTTCGCCACACCAAAGATACCAGATCATATCGGTGGCAAGGTCTGTTTGGTTTTCTGGTTGGGCAAAGCTTTCCTGCAAACATTGCTGAAAAAAGTCCATCAATGCTTTGCCTGCTAAGGGCTGCTGCTGGAAATTAAAGGCCAGGAAATCGCCGTTTTCCCGACAAGGCAGGCAGCCGTGATACAGCAGGTTGTCGTTGAAGCGCTGGTACAATGTGCCATGCTCGACCAAAAAGCGCATATGCGCAGCTAAGCGGGGCGAGCGTTGAAATTGGCTCAGCAAATCTTGCAGTACCTCATGTTCTTCTGCTGTCAAACGGTAAGGATCATCGGGATCTACTAGTTGAAAACAGCCGTTGATCAAAGGATAGGTCTGGTCTAGCTGGATTTGTTGCCGATCTTGAGACAAGCGATGCAACAAGCAGCGCTCTGCCATCGCAAATGCCGGTCGCCGCTGGATCACGGCTGCTTCGACTTTGAATTGGATGATGGCAAATGCCTGCTGCAAAAGCATAGCGGCTTTTTTTTGCTGGCTTGATAAAGGATCCACTGTTTTTTGCGGATAAAAGCCTTCATTTTCTGTGTAATATTTTTGGCTAAAAGCCAGTGCTTTTGATAGATCGATCCCATAACCATCTTGTAATAATGCCAGATTGCCGTAGCGAGCAGCGATGCGAATCGTATTGGCCAAACAGGGCAGCGAGCCGCAAAAGCTACCGATCCACAAGATATCATGGTTGCCTAGCTGAATATCCAGTGAGGGCAAAGTCATCAAGCGATCGACGATTTTTTCTGGCGCCGGTCCTCGATCATAGATATCGCCTAAGACATGGAGATGGTCCACTACGAAACGCTGAATCAAGTACGCCAGTTCTTGGCAAAAAAGCGGGGCTGCCTCTAATTCAATGATCTTATCAAAAATCGCCTGATAGTAAGCTTCTTTATTGAAGTCGGCATCATATTGGTACAACAGTTCTTCTAAGATGTAAGCAAAAGAAGTCGGTAATGCTTTGCGTACCTTGGAGCGTGTGTATTTACTGGAAGTAAAGCGGGCAACTTTCACTAGCTGTGCCATCTTCAAGCGCCAATCGGCAGGGGTCCAGGCCTGTTCTTGTAATAGCTCCTCTGGATAATAAATGACAAAACAGAGTTCGGTCTGTTCTTCTTTCGTCAAGACGCCAGTAAACAAAATCTCGACTTTTTCTCGGATACTGCCAGAACCATTCCGCAAAATATGGTCAAAGGCATCGTATTCGCCATGCAGATCGCTGACAAAATGCTCCGTAGCTTTCGGCAGCTGCTGGATGGCTTCCAAGTTGATGATCTCGGTCAGGTTTGCCAAGGTGTCTTTATTGAACATGGGCCTGTTCTTTGGCTTGTTCTTCAATCAGCATCGCGCTTTCTTCAATGGAGCGTTTGCTGACATCGATCACCGGAATGTTCAGCTTTTTGAACCATTCATTCGCGTAGGCTAATTCTGCTTCGATTCGTTCACAATTGGTGTAATGGGTTTCTTCTTTTAAGCCCAATGAATGCATCCGGGACCGCCGGATTTCCGTAAGGGATTCTGGATTCGTGGTCAAACCGACCATTTTCCGTGGGTCTACTTGGTGCACTTCGGCTGGTAAAGCGACTTCAGGAATCAAAGGAAGATTCGCCACTTTGTAGCCGCGATTTGCCATGTATAGGCTCAATGGGGTCTTTGAGGTTCGCGAAACCCCTAAGAGGACAAAGTCAGCATCGAGAAATCCCCGTGGGTCTTTGCCATCGTCGTATTTCACCGCAAATTCCATCGCTGCCACCCGGCTGAAATATGCTTGGTTCAAGCGATGCAAGGCACCAGGCTCTTGGACGGCTTCTACACCGAATGTTTTTTCTAGCATCGTGGTCAAAGGCGACATAAAATCGACATACTGCAAACCAGTCCGTTTGGCAAAGGCATCAACAAAAGCGACTAATTCTTTATTAACTAAGGTGGTAACGACGATCGATTTGTCTAGCAAGGCATCTTTGAGGATCTCGCCTAAGCTCTCTTCATCATTAGTAAAGGGAAAGAGCTGGATATCTGAAAGGTCGATCGTGGGAAACTGCGCGGAAACTGCGGCGATCAGCTTTTGTGCCGTTTCGCCTACGGAATCTGAAATCAAATATATTCGAACGTTCTTCATTGTTTTTGCCCCCTAAAAGTGTGTGTTGTCACTGTCATTGCCTGCTTGAATAAAGTAATTCATCAGCCGTGTCTTCGTGATTTTGCCGATGACTTTTTTTGGTTCCTGCGGATCGACCACAGGCAAGGTATCGACTTCATGTCGTCCTAACAACGTACCAGCCGTCAAGATCGTTTCTTCCGGTGTGATGGTCACGATGTTTGGCATGCGAGTCATGATCATCGCTACGGGTGTTTTTTCCGGTGCGGCATTGCTGATCGCAAAGCGCAGCAGATCTTTGCGGGAGAGTACCCCAATCAGTTCGTCTTGGTCATTTTTGACATAGAGGGAACCGACATCGTACATAAACAAAGTCGTGACTGCTTCATAAACGGAGACCGTTTGTGAGATCAGCAACGGTGGGATCATGACTTCTGCAACTTTGGTATGATAGAGTTTTTCGAAAAGCAAAGGCTCAACGGTTTGTCCTGTGTAGAAATAGCCGACTTTCGGTCGGGCGTCTAATAAACCGGTCATGGTCAAAATCGATAAGTCATTCCGCAAGGTTGCGCGGCTCAAACCCAACTGCTTCGCAATGGTCTCCCCACTGATCGGCTGATGTTCTTTGACGATCTCAATGATTTTCATTTGTCTTTGGCTTAATTCCAATGTGTCACCTTCTTTCTTTTATGTGCTATGCTATTGATTATATGATTTTCCGAATGAAAAGGCAATCCTTCTCTTTTAAAAAGGATAAATCCCTTAAAAGTTTTCTTTTTTTGGCTTGACGATTAAATGTGTCATACTATATACTGCTAATCAAACGAAATAGTATATAACATTTAAAAGGAGGAACATGATGGAAAAAGCAGTCGTATGGTTTTCAGAAGGCACGAAAGAGCAAAAAGCATTATTAGGCGGGAAAGGGGCAAATCTTGCGGAGATGACCAATTTGGGTTTGCCTGTTCCTCAGGGATTTATCGTCCCGTCCACCATTTGCCTGACCTATTTAGAAGAACAGGTTCTTCCTGAGGCGATCATCAAGCAAGTCAAAGCTGCCATCGAAGAATTGGCAGTCCGCAGGAACAAAACATTTGGCGGACTGCAGTCGCCGTTATTGGTTTCTGTCCGCAGTGGTGCCAAGTTTTCCATGCCAGGGATGATGGATACGATTTTAAATCTTGGGTTGAATGATGAAACCGTCCAAGGATTGGCTCAGCAGACGGGGGACCCCGTCTTTGCTTATGATTGTTACCGCCGTTTGATCCAGATGTATGGGGATGTGGTGAAAGGTGTAGCAAAAGAACACTTTGAAGCCTATTTGACAGATTATAAGAAACGGCAGAATTATGTGTCAGACCAAATGATGACCGGCAATGACTGGCAAATGATCTGCCGCGTGTTTCAAAGTATTTATATGGAACATACCCAAGAAGCGTTTCCCCAAGACCCGTTTCAGCAATTATTGGCAGCCATCACGGCAGTTTTTCGCTCATGGAACAACCCACGGGCTAAGACCTACCGTTCCCTCCATCGGATCCCTGACGATCTAGGGACTGCCGTAACGATTCAAGAAATGGTTTTTGGCAACAGCGGGATAAATAGTGGGACGGGTGTCGCCTTCACCCGCAATCCAGCAACCGGGGAACCGGGACTTTTCGGCGAATTTCTAGTGTGTGCTCAAGGGGAAGATGTGGTTGCTGGCATTCGTACACCACAACCGATCCAAGCGTTGGCGCAACAACATCCTGTGATTTATCAGGAACTAAAGCAACTGGCTGAGGGGTTGGAGGATCACTATCAAGACATGCAAGACATTGAATTTACCATCGATGACGGCCAGTTGTTTGTCTTGCAAACAAGAAACGGCAAACGAACCGCCGCTGCGGCAGCGCAAATTGCAACGGATATGGTCGCAGAAGGTCGGATCACCATCAGGCAAGCCTTAGACCGAATCACACCAGAAATGATCGATCAATTGTTGCACCCGTTATTTGCCCCCGAAGCCTTGCAGCAAGCCGAAGCTTTTGCGCAGGGCTTGCCGGCTAGTCCAGGGGCAGCTTCAGGACATGTCTATTTCACTGCAGAGGCGGCGGAAAAAGCCAGCCGCACAGGAGAAAAAGTCCTGCTGCTGCGGCAGGAAACCTCACCTGAAGATATTGAAGGCATGGTGGTGAGTGAAGCGATCATTACCGCTCGTGGGGGGATGACTTCTCATGCGGCGGTGGTCGCCCGTGGTCTGGGGGTCTGCTGTGTGGTAGGGTGCGAGGCATTAAGTGTCGATGCATTTTTGAAACAGGCCCGCTGCGGCGAGCTGTGGATTGAAGAAGGTGACGTACTTTCCGTAGACGGCAGCACTGGCAAACTGTATCAAGGGCAGCTGCCTATGACCAGTGTACAGGAGCGGGTTTTGCTGGATCAGCTTTTGACGTGGGCACAAGCCCAGGCAGATCTAAAGGTTTACGCAAATGCGGAAACGAAAAATGACATTGAGGCTGCGCTGGCCTTTGGTGCAGCGGGCATCGGCTTAGCACGGACGGAGCATATGTTTTTTGGGGAAGCGCGTTTGTGGAAAATGCGGGAAGTCATCTTGGCAGAAACGAAGGCGGAACGATTGGCGGCTTTGGCTGAGATCAAGGCTTATCAAAAAGCCGATTTCCAAGAAATGCTGCAGGCCGCGCAAGGAAAGAAATGCACGATTCGGTTATTAGATCCACCACTCCATGAATTCTTGCCCCATGAGCATGAACGCCTTGAGATGGCCCGCCGCAGTAAAAAATCATTGGCAGTGATCGAGCGGCGAATTGACGAACTGCAAGAGGTCAATCCTATGATGGGGCATCGCGGCAGCCGTTTAGGACTCAGCTATCCAGAAATTTATGAAATGCAAACAGCGGCGATTTGTGAAGCGGCTGTGGAGTTGCGGCAGCAAGGAGTCGAGGTAGAGGCGGCGATCTTATTGCCCCTGATCAGTTTGCCCGCAGAGCTGCAGGTGTTGAAAGCGACGTTGACACAGGTGATCGCTCAAGAAGAAGCAACCCTTCAGCAACCGTTGCACATCGAGATCGGGATGATGATCGAGACGCCTAGAGCGTGCTTGATTGCTGGGGAGTGTGCTGAAGAGGCGGCGTTCTTTAGTTTTGGTACCAATGACTTGACCCAAATGACCTTTGGCTTTTCGCGGGATGATGCCGGCAGCTTTATCCAAGCCTATTTGCAGTCGGGGATCTTACAAGAAGATCCTTACCAGCACTTAGATCAGGTAGGTGTTGGCGCGTTGATGCGTCAAGCGATCGCCGGCGTAAGAGATCGGCAGCCAGAGCACTCGATCGGTGTTTGTGGCGAAGTCGGCAGCGATCCCTATTCTATTGCGTTTTTGCGAGAGATCGGCATCGACTATGTTTCTTGTTCCCCATACCGGATCCCTGCTGCTTGGTTAGCGATCGCCCAATCAGCCCCCATCATCGAAGAGGCGTCAGTGAGCACCCGCTAAAATAGGAGAAAAAATACACCGCAGTCCACTAGCAAGGTTCACTTGCTTGGTGGATTACGGTGTGTACGTACAGCTTTGTCCTTACAGGGGCTGATCCGTTTTTTGGATCGCAGGTTTGCGTCCTTTTAAATACCAAGTGATCCCAATGACATGGGCGAGGTAGATGGCAGCGAGGACGAAACGTACCAGCAGATTAGGGATCAGCAGTGCAGGAATTGCAAAGACTACCAGCATCATGGCAAACATCCGAACCATTGCCTTGGTGCTCAGCTGTTTTTGTACGAGTGGTTTTTCAATGTATTTTTGATAATTTTCTGATTGAACTAAGCGTTGATAATAGGTATCGGAACTCCGCAGCCAGAAATAAGCCGTCAGCAAGTAAAAGACGGTTGTAGGTAAGAAAGGCAAAAATATTCCTAAAGTACCTAAACCGAATGTCAGTGATCCACAAAGAAAAAACAGTGTTTTTTTCAAAAGTAACCCTCCTTATTTGGGTGTTTCGTATCTTACCCTCAGTATAACGGAGGAGGGGCTGCTTGAACATGCGTTTTGTGCTTTTCCCCGTTTTTTAGCGGCAATAAGAGTTTTTCTTCCCCTTACTCCTGCTTTTTTGATAGACTAGAAACAACACAAAGGGGGAAGCAGCATGGAAACGATTGAATTGAATACCGGCATTCAGATTCCAGTGATCGGCAGCGGGACGAATACATTTGGGAAAGAAAACCGAGAATACCAAGGTGCGATCAATGATGATACGACAGAGCTATTGACTGCCATCAAGCTTGGGTATCGGCATTTTGATACGGCGATTTCTTACCGCAACGAAGCCGTGGTTGGCAAAGCCATCAAGGAAAGCGGGATTGACCGCAGCGAATTTTTCCTGACTTCTAAGATTCCTGGCAAACCAGAGCATACGCAAGATGCAGCTGCCGTGAAAGCGTCTGTCGAAGCGAGTTTAGCAGCCTTGCAGACGGAATCGATCAATCTTTATTTGATCCATCATCCGTGGGACAACTTGGCAGAGATCGCCGCTGTCTGGGCGGTTCTTGAGGCTTATGTCGATAAAGGAGTCTTAAAAGCAATCGGGGTGTCCAATTTCCAAGAAGAAGAACTCAGCTATTTATTGGCAAACAGTCGGATCAAACCAGCGGTCAATCAGATCGAATCGCATCCAGGCAAGTGGAATGATGCGATCATCTCGTATTCCTTAGACAATCAGGTAGTTCCAGAAGCCTGGGGTCCGCTTTCCCGGATTTCGGAAGCGGCACGGGAAACCTTGACCCAAATCGGGGAAGCGCATCAAAAAAACTGGAGCCAAGTGGTCTTGCGTTACCAAATCGAGCGTGGGGTGATCGTGATTCCGAAATCCCATTCAGAAAAACATCAAGCCGAAAATTTAGCGCTCTTTGATTTCGCTTTGACGGCGGAAGAAAAAGCCGTCATCAAAGAATTATAGGCAATAGAAGCGGTCCTATTAAAGGGACCTTACAGCCAGTGCGGAAACTTCCGTGCTGGCTATTTTTATGCAGTCGCAACGCTCCTTGATGACTGAGGAGCTTTTCTATTCGTTACAACAGCAACCGTAAGCCTTAGCAAAAAAGAAAATGCGCTTGCAGCCGTTTCTGACAATGAATCCTCTTAAATATTCAAAGAAATGACCGATTATCCTTACTAAGGGTCGTCTACGGACGAGTCTTCAGTGGATCGTGTGAAATTGGAAATGAAGGAGTGGCACAGTTGTGAAAAAAAGAAAAAAGACGATAGGAATTTATGTGATGATCACCTTGATGCTGGTTGCGGGGATCCCGATCATTGTCATGCTGACAAGTTCCTATCTAACCACCAAGAACTTATTGATTGAACGAAATGATTTGAACAAAGAAAGTGCCGTCAATTTGATCTTGGCGGAAGAAAAGAGTTTGCGCCGATCGACGGAAAGCAAATTGAAATCAATGGCTGAACTGCCAGCGATGAAAACAGAATTCAGCATGGGACGTATCCGTTCAGATCTTTCTTTAGCGATTGCTGGGAGCAACAGCTTCTTAGCAGTAACTTTTGGGACAGAAGATGATGAGTATGTGACCTTCAATCCCTTACCGGATGACTATAAACCCACAATTCGGCCGTGGTACAAAGGGGCTGTAAAAGCCGAAGGAGAAGTGTATTGGACAGCACCTTATTTAGATACGGTGTCGAATCAATTTGTGACGTCGGCTTCGATCCGGGTCAAAAATTCCCATAATCAAGTGGGGGTTTTAAGCGTCGATGTTTCCTATGAAAGCATTCAAAACATCTTGTCTTCCTTTACCGTAGGGCGGACTGGGAATGTCACCTTAGTTTCAGAATCTGGGGTCATCGTGACCTCAAAAAATACCAAGCAAATCGGTAAGAATATCAAAGAAGAAGAAGTGTTCCAAAAAATCAAAGACGCCAAAGATCCGACAGGCATGGTTGGCTTAGGCGACTCGAATAAAGTCAATGATGTGTTGTATGACAAGTCTGCTGATTCCAATGTTTGGGCGTACTCCGAAGTCAAAGCTAGTGATCTAGACAAAGAGTTAGGGGCGTTAGTCCGCACCACGATTATCGTTACGATCTTGATGCTGCTCTTTGTAGGACTGGTTTCGTATGCCGCGATCAAAGTAGTCGCAGCGATCATCGATTGCTTCAATCGCTACTTTAGAAAAGTCGGTGAAGGCAAACTAGAGAAGATGAGCAAAACCAAAAGAGCCAAAGGCGAAAAATGGACATGGGATCAATGGGCACGCCGAGTTGTTTATCCAGACAAAGCAGGCAATGAGATCCAGCAAATGGCGGACAATTACAATGTGATGATCGAAGGCACGGGTGCATTGATCCAAAAAGTACAAAAAGAAAGCAACAGTGTCGCAGGAATGTCGGATTCTTTATTAGAATTGTCAAAACAAACCAATATTGCGACAGAAGAAGTCTCTCAAACCATTACGGGTATTGCTGAAGTGACCGGTGCTCAAGCCCAAGAAACAGAATACAGCGTGTCCCAAATGCAAAACCTTTCGCAAGTCGTGAAAGAATTACGAGAAAATGTTGGCGGCATGAGCAGCAAGTCGCAAGAATCTACGAAGATCAATCAAGAAAACTTAACGATCATGGATCAAGTCGATGACAGTTGGCGACAAGAGTTGGCACAGATGGAGCGCTTGATGTCGAATATGACGGGAATGAATGATAGTATCCAAAATATCAACTCGATCATTGGGGTCATCAACGATATTTCTTACCAAACCAACTTGCTAGCCTTGAATGCATCGATCGAAGCCGCAAGTGCTGGCGAGTCTGGCAAAGGCTTTGCCGTCGTGGCTGCTGAGATCCGTAAATTGGCGGAACAAAGCAAAGCTTCTACCAAAGAAATCGAAGCGATCATTGAAGAAATTCGTGAGCAGTCTAGTCAAATGGTCAAACAAACGTCGGCGTCTGTCAAAGGCGGCGTTCGCCAAACCAACTTGATCAAAGAAGCGATCTCATCTTCAAAAGAAGTTTTCCAACGCAGCAGCTATATGATCGAAGGCATCCATCATATTGAAGCAGCCAGTGCCCGTATCGAAAATATTCAAAACAGTGTACTGGAAAACTTAGAAAACATTTCCGCATCAACGGAAGAAAATGCCGCTGGCACACAAGAAGTTTCCGCAAATGCAGAAGAAGTCTTGGCAACCATGGATGAATTTACCAACCATGTGGCAGACCTCAGAGACATTGCAGAAGAGTTGAAGCGATTGACCAATCGTTTTGAAGTGGAGAAATAAATCAAGCAAAAAAATCACTCATCAGCTATTCGCAAGAATGGCTGATGAGTGATTTTTGTTTGTTGAGGAGGAGACTACAAAAAAGCCAAGACGAATGTTGCTCATCTTGGCTTTTCATAATGATATTTATAAAACCTTATTACGGGCTATTGTGTCGTTTCGGTCCGCTGGATGATCATCTCCACGCGGCGGTTTTCCGAGCGGCCTTGTGGGGTGTTGTTATCGGCTTTCGGTTCGGTATCGGCAAAGGCTTGGATGGCAGCATTTTTTTCTAAAACGGCGCCTTTGCTGATGAAGTATTCCATAACGGTAATCGCACGAGCGGAACTAAGATCCCAGTTAGATTGGTAGCGGCCATTGCCTTTTTCCGGTACGTTATCGGTATGCCCGGCGATCACGATTTTGTTGGCTTTTAGTTTTTTCAGTGAGTCCGATAGTAGATCCAGTGACTGACGAGTGGTGTCCGTGATCTCGGCGCTACCAGAGGCAAACAAGATGCTGCTGGCTAGCGTGATATGCAAGCCATCGGATTCCAAGCGGACTTCTGTCTGGTCTTTTAAGCCAGAAGCGGCGAGTTCTTGTGACAGCTGGTCGCTGATTTTTTCTAGCTGCTGATTTTCCAGTTGGGTCCGGACCGCTGCTTCTTGCGCTTGTGCTTCGGCAGAAGTGGCGGCTTTTTTTCGCGGCGTGGTCTCGCCCATATCGATCACTGACCCGATGACGGAGGCGTTGCTGTGGTGGCTGGAAAGGATGGTGCCGAATTCGCTTCGGATTTCTTGAAACTTCTCATCATCGACTTTCGCCATGGCAAACATGACGATGAATAAGGCCAGCAGCAAGGTCAACATATCCGAGTAAGGCAAAAGCCACGCTTCGTCTACATGTTCTTCATGTTTCTTTTTTCGCTTCATGTCGCTTCACCCTTTATAATTGTTCTTGCCGTTTTTTCGGATCGATCAAGCTGTATAATTTTTTCTCAATACTTTTCGGCGATTGTCCGGCTTGGATCGCTAAGACTCCTTCAACGATGATCGACATCATTTGGACTTCTTGCTCCGATTTCAAAGTTAATCGTGAGCTAAAAGGAATGAACAGCACATAACCGAAGAAAATACCATAAAGGGTCGCCACAAAAGCCGCCGAGATCATATGACCCAGTGCTTCTACATCCTCTAAATTGCCTAGCGCCCCTATCAGCCCGATCACGGCTCCTAACACCCCTAAGGTCGGGGAACTCGTGCCGGCGGTTTTAAAAATAGCCGAGCCGATGCGATGCCGTTCTTCGATCCCATAGATCTCATTTTCCATGATTTCTTGGATCTGTTCGGCAGCGATGCCATCCACCACCATTTCCAAGCCCTTTTTTAAAAAAGGATCTTCTAAGTTTTGGATAGCACCTTCAAGAGATAGTAGGCCATCGCGCCGAGCTTGGTTAGCTAATTCAACGATGGTATTGATGGTTGTTTTTAAGTCGTATTCTTTATTTTTCAGCAGAACGCCGAAGATCTTCGGGATTTTTTTGATATCACTGCTGGGAAATGAATTGATAACGGCTGCGATCACACCGACGAAAATGATAATCGCGGCTGCCGGATTGATCAAAACGGCCACATTGGCACCTTTTACAATCATCCCAACCACCACAGATATCAATCCTAAAATAATACCGATCAGCAAGAAAAAATCCATTTGTTGCGTCCTCCTAAATTCTATTTCCAGGTTTTAAACCCTCATTTATTTTATCGGTGAATTAAAATCATTCTTAATAGCAAAAAAAAATAATCCAAAAAATAACTAAAATAAATTTTCTGTTTCTCCTTTTTTTGTTCTTTTTTTGACAAGTTTCGTCAAATTGTTGAAATGGTACAGCTTGCAATTTTTGTGAATATTTATAGATGGTACCGTTTTTTTTCGTGAAGCGCTTCTCAGGGTTTGTCATGTCATCAGGCACAAATGAAAATTTTTTAATCAATTTTTCGAATAATGCTTGTTTTTTTTATCAAAAAACTGATTTTGATCAAAAGGCATAGATATGCTTGTAAAACGCTTTATATCGATCGTTTGCTTTTTATAACTGGGGACGAAATTGCGATGAAACAGTGTTTAACAAATAACATAACACGTCTGTAACTTAAATGTCATATCCGTAAAGTTGCAAAAATCAAATTGTAAAATAAAAATAATTCTACTATAATGACATCACGTCTTCTTGTTTTTTTAATCTATAACAAAAAAATAAATAAATATATTTGTTTCTGTTCCATCGATGAAAAAAACGTTTGGTACAGAAGGTGGAAGGAGCAATTATTGTTGGATACCTATGATTTATTAAAAACAGCTATGAACGTTTCTGCACAACGCGCAGAATTGATTTCGTCTAATATCGCTAATGTCAACACGGATGGGTACAAAGCAAAACGCATCGTGTTTGAAAGCGAATTAAAGCAGGCACTCGCTTCGTCAGGGACCGACGCTGTAACAGAAGCGTCAGTTTCTCAAGTAAAACCGAAAATCACTGAAAATGCAACTACCAGTATCAAAGACAACGGCAATAACGTGGATCTTGAGGTAGAGATGTTGGATCAAGCAGCCAATGGGTTGTATTACAGTGCATTGACCGCACAAGTCAACGGACGCTTGCAAATGATGAACCTTGTCTTGAGTAATTGATAGAAAGCGCAGGAAAAACAAATGGGTATATTTAACGGACTAACGATCAACGCGAGCGGTCTAGCATTGGAACGGTTAAAACTAGATACGATCTCCAGCAATATCGCAAATGTAAATACAAATCAAACACAAACAACCGCGGCTTATCAAAAAAAGAGTATTCTTTTTTCAGAAAATTTAAAAAATAGTCGTGAAGGAACACCGGCTACATACGGTGTCAAAGTGACGGGGATCGCTGCCGATGAGACGGAAAAACTGACCTATGATCCTACCAATCCCGCTGCCAACGCTGAGGGATATGTCGGTCAATCAAATGTGGATATTGCCGATGAAATGGTGGCAATGTTGCAAGCGGTTCGAACGTACGAAGCCAATGTTTCTGCTTCAGAAATGAATAAAACAATCTTGAAAAAAGCATTAGAAATATCAAAGGGGTAACGAGAAAATGGATGGACTTTTAACGACAGGATTAACAGACTACCAAAACGTTTTGCGGACACTAGGCACGGGGGCTGCTTCAAAAGAGACTAGTGTTGTGGGCACCAAGGAAAACCAGTTTTCTTCCTACTTGACCAATGCGGTCGATCAGTTGAATCAAAAAACGGCGGTCATGGATCAAGATACTGTTAATTTGATCACCGGCGATGAAAGCGATCTAGGCAATGTGATGATTCGCATGACGGAGGCGCAATTGGCGCTACAAACAGCCGTTCAAGTACGAAACAAGTGTTTAGAAGCTTACAATGACGTGAAAAATATGCAGTTTTAGCAGTGGGTGAGGGAATAAGAATAAATGATGGATAAAGTGAAAGAATGGACAGAACAACTCAAAGATCGTTGGCAAATGCAAAGCTCTTTAAAGAAAATGATCGTTGTTCTTTCCGTTATCAGCGTTCTCGGAATCACAGCAGCTGTTTATTATTTAAATACGCGAATTGAATACGGTATCTTGTTTACGGATCTAAGCGATGCCGATGCGGGAACGATCAGCAAGGATTTGGATGAACAGCAGATCGCCTACAAATTAGCCGACAATGGGACGACTATTTTGATCGATAAGGACCAAGTCGATGAATACCGCATCAATCTTGCCGTGGACAATAAGTTACCAAATACCAGTACAGGCTTTGAATTATTTGATGATGCCAACATGATGACAACGGATGAAGACCGCAAAATCATGTATCAGCGGGCAGTAACGGGCGAACTACAGCGAGCAATCGAGTCGATCGATGCGGTCAAATCCGCCAAAGTTTTACTCGTGATGCCAGAAGAAAGTGTCTTTTCTTCGGAGGAAAGTGCGCCGACGGCCTCTATCGTGTTGTCCTTGAAAAATCAGCAAATCTCAGACGAGTCCGTGCAAGGGATCGTTACCTTGACTTCCGGCGCAGTGGAAAAGCTGAAGCCTGAAAATGTAAAAGTCGTTGATAGCGCGGGCAATACGTTGACTAGAACCGAAGATGAAGCCAGTCAATTAAGTGGCTTAAACAATAAATACATTGCCATCAAAGATTCCTATGAAAAAACGCTAGAAGAAAAAGTAGCGAAGTTGCTGACACCGATCTATGGTGCAGACAAATTCCAAGTGTCGATCAATTTAGACTTGAATTTTGATTCGATCGAGCGGAAGAAAGTCACTTATGATGACCCAGAGATCAAGAGTGAAACAGTGCAGGCTGCTGGTTCGCAAGGGACCGTCCAAGAAGCCCAAACAGGGACCGTGGATGACAATGTCTCCAATGTGACGGGCACGGATGGAGAGGGGAACAATTCCTACAGTCGCTCCGTTGAAAATGAATTGGATACCGAGACCACTACGACCATTACGGCTCCTGGCATGATCGAACGAATGACCAGCTCAATCGTGATCAATGCGAACCTTTCGCAAGCGGATCAAGCAGAATTGCAGCAGTTGATTGCTAGCGCCGTCGGCTATGACAATGATCGTGGCGATCAAATTGCGATCCAAGGGTTTGACTTTGCCCAAGCAGAGGTTGATCCAGCCGCTGATCCTCAAGGGAATGAACAGATTGCAGCTGCCAAAGGTTATGTCAAGTATGCCATCATCGGCGGTATCGTGTTGACCTTGTTCTTGGTGATCTTAATGATCGTTGGCGTGATCCGACGCCGACGCAAAGAAGACGAGTTGGAAGTGGATGTGACGGATGAAATGGTCACTTTTGCACAACCGTCCGCTGCTAGCATCGGAGCGAGTAACCCAGTTGCACAAGAAGTCGTTTTTGGCGGTGTCGGCAACCGGTCTGCTGAAACGAAACCAGCGGTGCCAGAAGCATCCACACAAGAAGCCACAGCAGAACATACAGGAGAACCAACATTGGATCAAACGGCTAGAAATTATGCCGAAAGCAATCCTGAAGTAGCGGCGGAATTGATCAAAGCTTGGATGAAAGAAAAATAAGGGGGCAGCCATGGATACAATAGACGGGGTAAAAAAAGCAGCGATTCTTCTGATTTCTCTAGGATCAGATACCTCTGCAAAGATCATGAAGCTGCTGCCAGAATCATTTATACAAAAAGTGAGCTATGAGATCGCCAACATCGACTTTGTCAGTCCCGAAGAGCGGGATCAAGTGTTGGAGGAATTTTCTCATACCGCAACGGCCCGCAAATATGTCTTAGACGGCGGGATCGATTATGCCAAAAATTTGCTGAACCAAGCATTAGGCCCTCAAAAAGCCAAAGAAGTCATTGACGTATTGACTCAGATTCAGCTGCGGGAACGGCCCTTTAATATCGCTCGCAAAGCCGATGTTCAACAGTTGACCAATCTGTTGATCGGCGAACATCCACAAACGGTAGCGTTGATTTTGTGCTACATGCAGCCGGACAAAGCGGCCAGCGTCTTGTCACAGTTTCCCGATCATTTGCAAGTGGAGATCGCTGAACGGATCGGGACGATCTCCAGTACGTCGCCTTTGGTGATCGAACGGATTGAAAAAGTGATCGAGAACAAATTCTCGAATTACATTGAGAACGATACGGAAAATGTCGGTGGTGTGCATACACTGGTAGAAATCTTGAACTCAGTCAGCCGCAGTACTGAAAAGAACATTTTGAACGACTTGGAAAAGCGGCAACCGGAACTATCCAACGAAGTGAAATCAAGCTTGTTTACTTTCGAGGATATCGTGACCCTCGATCGCTTGGATGTTCAAAAAGTCTTGCGAGATGTTCAAAACGATGTCTTAGTCTTAGCGCTTAAAGGCACGACCGACGACATCAAGAACTTTATTTTCTCCAACCTCTCATCACGGGCGGTGGAAAATCTGCAAGAAGAAATTCAATTTATGGGTCCTACCCGCTTGTCTGCTGTAGAAGAAGCCCAACAAAGTGTGGTGGCTGTGATTCGACGGCTAGATGAAACCGGTGAGATCTACATCGGAAGGGGCGACCAAGATGCAGTGGTCAAATAGCAGTTTATTGAAGCAGCAGGCGGTCAAAACGACTGAAGCTGCTCGCAGTATTTTGACGGATACGACCATCAAAGCGCCGATTGAGAAACCGAGCTTAGACCCAGAACTGCAAGCGGCTAGACGTGCACGCCAGTTGGAGCAGGAACGGCATCTGCAGCAAATGGAAGCCTTGAAACAGCAAATCTTGACCGATGCACAAGCGCAAGCGGCGCAAATTCTAGCAGAAGCGAGAACGGAAGGCTTTCAAGCAGGACAAGCAGACGGCTTTCAACAAGGCTATCAAGAAGGACTCAATGCCAGCAAAGAAGCCGCGCAAGCATTGATGACACAAGCCCAAGCCAATGTCGCTGAAGCCGTTTCTGAAATCAACACCTTTCGCTCAGAGAAAAAGCAAGAAATGATCGCTTACGGCACGGCAATCGCCGAAGCCTTGATCAATCAACGTTTTACAGACGAGCAAGCAGGCTTCCTGCCTTTTGTGGAGTCTGTGCTATGGCAATTTGAACAACCCGATCAATTTGTGACTATTCGCAGCCAAGAGCAGCACCTTGCAGGGTTGCGAGAATTGTTGGAAACCAAAAAACAGACGATCAGCGGGTTTCGCTATTTACTCATGGCAGATGACGGCTTGGCGGAACACGATTTTTGTATCGAATCTGAAAATGCCTTGGTGGTTTTTGAACTGAGGGAAGAAATCGCTCGCTTTTTGAGCCGATTTTTAGAAAGCAGTGTGAAGGAATGACGTTTGAATTACCGATCACAGCGCTGCGCAAAACAGCGCAAGCACAGCCGTTCTTTACCACTTACGGCAAAGTCAGCGAAGTCGTAGGTCTGCTGATCAAAGTCGAAGGGTTGGCGGTTTTCATAGGAGAAATCTGTGAAGTCGCACTGCAAAACAAGACACATACAGCTTTAGCCGAAGTCGTGGGCTTTGTGAAAAAAACCGTGCTCCTGATGCCCCTTGATCAGCTAGAAGGCATCGGACCGGGCTGTTTAGTGCGGCCAACTGGCAAATCGTTGACGGTAAAAATCGATGATACGCTGCTAGGGCACACCTTAGATGGACTAGGGCGACCGTTAGATATGGCGCTGGATCTGGAAACTGCGTCAGAATATCCAGTTAGTCAAGATTCTCCTGACCCCTTTCGTCGTCAAAAAATCGCTGAGATCATGCCGACAGGTGTCCGGGCGATCGATGGTCTTTTGACCGTCGGCCTTGGCCAACGGATCGGCATTTTTGCTGGCAGCGGGGTCGGTAAGAGTACCTTATTGGGGATGCTGGCTCGTTATTGCGAAGCAGATGTCATCGTGATCGGCTTGATCGGCGAGCGAGGACGAGAAGTCAAAGAATTTATTGAAAATGATCTAGGCCCAGAAGGCTACCGCAAGTCGGTCGTTGTCTGTGCTACCTCCGATATGCCACCTCTTGTACGACTAAAAGGGGCTCATGTGGCAACGGCGATCGCTGAGTATTACCGCGATCAAGGCAAGAAAGTCGTATTGATGATGGATTCGGTGACCCGTTTTGCGATGGCGCAGCGGGAGATCGGTTTATCAACAGGTGAACCACCGACGACCAAAGGCTATACCCCTTCTGTGTTTACAGCTTTACCGAAGTTGTTAGAGCGCAGTGGGATGTCTGACAAAGGCTCGATCACTGCCTTTTATACCGTCTTGGTAGAAGGTGATGACATGAATGAACCGATCGCTGATGCGGTGCGGGGGATTCTTGACGGTCATATTCTGTTGTCACGGAAAATCGCCGCTCAAAATCATTATCCTGCCATCGATATTCAAAACAGCCTCAGCCGTTTGATGAAGACCCTCGTTTCTGAGGAACAGCATGAACATGCGGGGGAACTAAAAGAAAACATGGCCGTTTATGCAGAGGCCAAGGATTTGATCGATATCGGTGCTTACAAAAGCGGCAGTAATGCGTTGACCGACCAAGCGATCGCGTTGCATCACCCCATCCTACGGTTTTTACAGCAAAAAGTGGATGAGCGGATCCCATTTGAACAAACGATTTTTGAATTGGCGCATTTGTTCAGTGAAGAAGCGCTGATCGAGCGCCAGCGTTCGACCATGTAAAACAGATCATAAAGGAGCAACCATGCAAGCATTTCACTTTTCCTTAGAAAAAGTATTGGATCACCGAAAAACCATTGAGCAAGAAGCCAAACGAGCGTACGCCCAAAAACAGCAATTGTTGATTCAGCAAGAACAGCACCTGAACACGCTGGCACAGGAAAAAGCCCAGCTTTTTGATGTCAATGAAATGACCATTGGGCGGATGCAAGTGCAGCAACGCTATTTGCTTGCTTTGAATGCCACCATCGATGAGGTTCAGAACAAAATGTTTCACGTGAAGCAAGAATTGGCAGAGTCTTTATCGGTAGTGGTAGAAGCGCAGCAGGAACGCAAGATCGTGGAAAAACTGCGAGAAAAACAATTTGCTGAATACACCTATGAACAGCAATTGGAAGAGCAAAAACAATTGGATGAGTTCGGCAATCGCGCCTTATTTTCTTAAAGAACTAATGTTTTAGTGATGAGATGACCTTGGTTTTAAAGCATCAGCTGAGAGGAGGTGAACAATGAAAGAGATCACAACAAGTGCCGCAACCGCTGTACCTGTCGGTAGCAAATCAAAAAAGATGGAGGCGTCACCAGAGGTCTTCAGTTTGATGATGCGACAGCTGACAGTTCAAGCAGGCAGCAACCTGCCAGCCCCTATCGAAACATCAGGGATGACGGAGCAAATCGCCGCCGCACCAGAAATGGGTACGGCCAGCAGTAAGGAACATCTGCCGCAGGAGTCAGAAATCACTTCAGCAGCTGAACAATCTGCAACGACGCAAGCGCCAGAAATGAGCCAGATCAGCCAGACACCTTTTGCAGGCTTGGTTCAGGAAGCGGCACAGGCATCAATGGTAACGACGGAGCAGAACCAAACAAGCGCCACAGCAGCTTTAGCACCAATAGACGTAGCCACCACAGTCATCGACCCCTCCGAGTCTACGCTTGAAGGTCTGGATTTGATGACAAATGATAGAAGTGAAGCCGCAGCACCAACGCTTGAAACGCCTTTGCCAGAAGACTTAGTAGGCGAAGAGCAGTCCACGGCAAAAGGGATCGCGACTTTCAAGGAAATCGATTCAGTAACAAAAGCCGCGATTGCGCAGACGACAGAAGCACAGCTGAAACAGTCCACCGAAGGGACCGCTCAATTGGGCCAAACGGGACCATTGGATCAAGTGTCGCCAGTGACCCACCAAGCGACGGATACGACTAGCACCTTGCAAAGCACGAAGGAAACAGTCGCCAAAAATACGGAAGCTGTTTCTGCACAAGCCATTGCTTTTTCGGCAATAACCGACAATGAAATGGCGACACCAGCACTGCAACTGCTTGATGTTTCTCCCCTTTTGAGCAAGCAAGGACTAGCGCCAACAAAAGCGAGTATGGAGCAAGCGGCTCTGCCCTTAGCAAAAGCGACTGCCCAACTCGTCCAAACGAGCAGCACGTCAAGCGAGAAAAAAATCACGTTGCAATTCGTTCCCGAGAAATTAGGCACGATCCAGCTTTCTCTAGAAACGAATGCCCAAGGCAGCCGCTTAGAACTGACCGTTCAGCAGCCGCAAGCCAAAGAATTATTGCTGTCCATCAAGCATGAGCTAGAGCAAGTTTTGCAAAAGCAAGAGCAGCCGATCCTAGCAATCAAAGAACCTACGTTAGCTTCTGTCCAGCAGGCTGGTCCGCTGTCAAATCAATCCTTTGCCGGCAGTATGATGGCAAGTGACAGTCAGTTAAACCAACAGCGTTTTTTACAGGCTCAAAAAGGACAAAGCAAAAAGCCATTTCATCAAAGCAATACGGTTGAAGAAGAGCAGCAATTAGCACCGATCGATCATGCGATCAGTATTTTAGTGTAAAGGAGGAGACCTATGGCAGATGAAATTACAGCAGCTGCGGCCGGTATTGCCAATACATCGGCATTAACGCAAACAAAAAAATCTTCAGATATCTCCATGGATGATTTTTTGAAGATCTTAGCAGCATCTATGAGCAACCCATCGATGGGAGGCAGCGATTCTTCTGGTGGTGGTAGCACCGACTATATCTCGCAACTGGTTCAATTTACGACCTTAGAGAGCTTGAATGAATTGAGCGAAACGTTGACGACCTCGGTGATTTTACAGCAACAGCAGCAAGCTTTTAGCTTGATCAATAAACAAGTCACTCTGATGGACGGCACAGAAACATTGTCAGGAACCATCGAAAAGGTCCGCTTTGCCAATGGCTACGCCACGATCGTCGTAAATGGCAAAGAATACAGTATGAGTGCGATCCAAGAGATTGGCGGCGAAGCAAAATGAGTTTGACGATTCAACAGGGGCTGCAAAAAGTTGCCGGGGAGCCTTATCAAAATCCCCGCAAAGCCGTGGACAAACAAGCCTTCTCTTCAATGCTTGAACAAAAACAAAACGACATCAAAGTCTCGCACCATGCGCAAAAGCGTTTGACCGCAAGGGAATTGACCTTACAAGACGATGATTACCAATCCCTTTCAACGGCGCTTAGCGAGCTAGCGGAAAAAGGCAGCAAAGAATCACTGCTTGTTTACAAAGATATGGGCTTGATCGCCGATGTCCATTCACGAACCATCATTACGGCGATGGGGATGAATGAGCTTCACACCGTCACCAATATTGACAGCGCCACATTTATCAAATAGCAGCTGGACTGAAAAGGGGCTGCAAGTATTTTCTGAATGACAGAGGAAAATACGCCAACCATAAGGAGGAAAATAAGCATGTTACGATCATTATATTCAGGTGTCAGTGGAATGAAAAATCTTCAAACGAAAATGGACGTGGTTTCAAATAATATCGCCAACGTCAATACGGTCGGGTTCAAATCAAGTAGAGTCCTTTTCCAAGACATGATGAGCCAAACGATGTCTAACGCAACTGCACCAGGCAACGGCTTAGGCGGGATCAATGCAACGCAGATCGGTTTAGGGGTTCAGACGGGCTCCATCGATACCATCAATACAGTCGGTGCCCCGCAATCGACTGGTCGCAGCATGGATTTTTATATCAGCGGACAAGGCTACTTTATGGTACAAGGACCAGGAGCAAATGGCGAAACCTATTACACACGAGATGGCGCATTTGTTCGCGACAGCAACGGAACCTTGACCAATAGTGATGGGATGCAAGTCTTAGGTCGTTCAGTCAATGGCGGTCAACCAGTTGTCTATGATGACAACTTTGATGAAAACACGGCATTGAGCGGACAAGGTGCGGTATCTCCCTTGTCGATCCCAAGCACACTGACCGTCAATGGGGAAACCTTGACCTATAACTCCATGGCAATCGATGCCAATGGCTTAGTGTTGGCAAAATACGGCAATCAAACCTTTGTGATGGGAAAAGTCGGTGTCGCAACCTTCAATAACCCAGAAGGCTTAGAAAAAGTCGGCGGCAACAACTATATCCAAACCAGCAACTCAGGAAATGCGATCGTTGCAGGCCCCGGCAATAATGGAGCGGGAACGCTGCAAGCAGGTGCCTTGGAAATGTCGAATGTCGATCTTTCGACAGAATTTACCGAAATGATCATTGCGAGCCGTGCCTATCAAGCAAATTCAAGAAGTATTACGACTTCTGATGAAATGCTGCAAGAATTATTGAATCTAAAACGTTAAGAACGTGACGCTTCATCGTTGAGAGGAGTTTGACCATGATTCTAGTGACCGCATTGAATGGCAAGCCATTCTATTTAAATCCAACATTGATTTATCGGATCGAAGAAATGCCGGATACATTGATCACACTGACAGACGGCAAAACCTTAGTGGTGACGGAAGCTGCGCAAGAAGTTGCGCAGCGGGTGATCGAGTATCATACGGTGATCCATTCGAACCAAGTGAAAACGTAAGGGTGGGAAAGATGGCAAAAGAAGAAAAAGTACCAAAAGCAGAAAAAGAGAAAAAAGGCTTGAACATGGTTGTTTTACTGCCGATCCTCTTGATCGTGGTAGTCGGCGGCAGTATCGGCGGAACCTTAGTGACGAATCACTTTTTGACGGGGGAAAAAACAGCAGCTGCTGAAACAGCAAAAGACAGCAGCAAAATCTCCTCAGACGAAGCGATCGTGGCATTGGATGAATTTTTAGTCAATCTGGCAAAAGAAGACAACCAAGAGCAGCAATACATGAAGGTCAATTTATCGATTTTAGTGGCGGATGAGGAAAAAAGCGCGGAAGCCACGAAAAATGTGGCTGTCATTCGTGACAGCGTCGTAAACTTATTGCGCCAACAAAAGGCCAGCGGTATTTTGAGCTCCGCCGAAAGTGTACCGAATTTAAAAAAAGCATTGAAAGAAACAATTAATCAGGAATACGGATCAGAAATCGCCAAGGATGTTTATGTGACGGATTTAGTGATCCAATAGAAAGAGGCATGTTGATGGAAACATTTTTATCGCTGGTCAAAATGATTGGGTTTTTGCTGCTTATTCTTTATTTGATCAACATTAGTTTGAAATATTTGAATCGTTACACGAACCAGCACAATCATCAGTTGCGTATTTTGCAAAAAATCGCCGTCAGCAAGTCGTCTTCGATCGGGATCGTCCAAATCATGGACAAATGTTACGTCATGAGCTTTTCTGAACAGCAAAATCAGATCATCAAAGAGTTGACGCAAGAAGAAACGGCCGCTTTTTTACAGCAAAGCCTAGAAAGCACCCAAGTGCAAGCTGGCAAAGATTTTTCTGAATGGCTAAACAAAGCCAAGGCGGAAATTGCTGGAAAACGAGGCAAGCAAAAATGAAGATCAAAGGCAGAGATATCAAGATCATGGCTGCGGTCCTTTTCAGCAGTCTGATGCTTCCGCAGACAGCGTTTGCGTTAGACACGGAAGACGTCAGTTCCACCATCAACAATTTATTGTCGAATGGGAATGGCTCAAGTGATACGATCAATACTTTCTTGTTGCTGACGCTGCTTTCCCTTTTACCAGTCTTGCTGATCATGATGACTTCTTTTACTCGTATCATCATGGTTTTGTCCTTTGTGCGCAGTTCGTTAGGTACACAGCAAAACCCGCCCAATCAAGTGTTGATCGGGTTGGCCTTATTCTTGACATTTTTTATTATGAAACCTGTGTATACCGACGTCTATCAGCAAGCGATCGAACCGTTTGATCGACAAGAGATCAGCCAAGCCGAAGCCTTTGACCGCTCAGAAAAACGGATCAAGGCCTTTATGATGGTACAGACACGGGAAAAAGACATTGCCTTGTTTGCGGAAGCTGATGGGGAGACCGAAAAGTATCATTCTTCTGACGATGTTCCTCTGACCGTTATGGTACCGGCGTTTATTATCAGTGAGTTACGAACGGCTTTCAGTATCGGCTTTTTGATTTTTATCCCCTTTTTGATCATTGATCTGGTCGTCTCCAGTATCTTGATGTCGATGGGGATGATGATGCTGTCGCCGATCATGATCTCACTGCCCTTCAAGATCTTACTATTTGTTTTAGTGGATGGCTGGTATCTGATCGTGGAGTCGCTGATCAAGAGCTTTCAATAGCCGCTAAGAAAGGAGCCAAGAGGAAATGACAGTAGAAATGGTACTTGATGTGCTAAGGGAAGCCTTTCTTCGAATTTTAGCGATATCTGGCCCTGCCTTATTGGTCGGCATGCTCGTTGGATTGGTGATCAGTATTTTTCAAGCCACTACCCAAATCCAAGAACAAACGTTGAGCTTTGTGCCGAAACTATTAGCGATTTTTTTGACCTTGATCTTGGCGGGGAATTTTATGCTGAATCTCTTGTTGAATTTTACCGAAATGATCTTCAAAATGATTGCGGCAATGTAAGGAGGAAACCTGATGGCGACGATTCAAGCGACGGTGTTGATTTTTTGTCGAATATTGGCGTTTGTCGTCCTTTGTCCGATCTTCTCACAGCAAAATTTTCCGTCACTGGCAAAAATCGTGATCGGCATGGCGTTGACGGTCCTATGTCTGCCGACGGCACCTGCAATTCCCGAGCTTTCCCTCTTTATGCTGACGGTTTTCGTCATCAAAGAAGTACTGTTTGGGATGGCGATG
This sequence comes from Enterococcus sp. 4E1_DIV0656, assembly GCF_002140695.1. Lineage (NCBI taxonomy): Bacteria > Bacillati > Bacillota > Bacilli > Lactobacillales > Enterococcaceae > Enterococcus > Enterococcus sp. 4E1_DIV0656. The sequence continues at coordinate 1,129,076 of NZ_NGLF01000001.1, forward strand.
GGCTATTTGAGCCAGCTGGTCTTTACCGGTGTGGAAATTGCGGGCCAATTGATCGACTTTCAAGTAGGCTTTTCGATGGCGCAAGCCTATGATCCGACGTTGCAAATCGCCTCTTCCCAGTATGGCAAAACGTACTATTGGCTGACGATCGCTGTGTTTTTTGGTCTTGATCTGCATCATCGACTGATCACAGCACTGCTGTTGTCTTTTCGGATCGTGCCCTTAGGCTCTGTGGTGATCCAAGGCACGACGGTTGAAGGCATCGTCAAACTTTTCAGCCAAATGATGGTGATGGCAGTCAATCTTGCGGCACCAATGATCATTGCACTACTGTTGGTGGACCTCGTGCTAGGTGTGATCTCTCGTTCGATCCCCCAGATCAATATTTTGATGATGAGTCTCTCGATGAAAACTGCCATCAGTTTTGTGGTGTTTCTCTTGCTATTACCCAATGTCCTTTCGTACTTAGGCAAACACTTGCCAGATACGGTCCGCTACTTGCAGGAGTTTATCGAGTCCTTTCAATAAAGTAACAGGCAACCAGCAGGAGGTGAGAAGATGGCAGAAAAAGATGGCAAAACCGAGCTACCCAGTGCCAAGCGGCTGCGGGATGCCCGCAAACGCGGGGAGGTACCTAAGACCCAGGAATTAGCAGCTGCTGTTTCGCTGCTGGTCTTCTCATTTTTGATCCTGTCTTTATGGCAGTTTTTCGCCGCTTCTTTTTTGCCTTATTTTTCCCAAAGTTTGGCGCAGCTGGCTGATTATCAAACCAGTTTGGCGGATCTGCCAAAACTGGGGGTGCAGAGTATCTTGCTGCTGCTTTTGTTGTGTGCGCCCGTCTTTCTGGTTGCGCTCGGAGTCGGGCTTATCACGAATTATGCCCAAGTCGGTCTGTTGTTTTCCGGCAAGGCCATCAAACCAGATTTTAAAAAGCTGAACCCCATCAGCGGGATCAAGCAGCAATTCAGTTTGCGCTCGTTGATGAATTTAGGCAAAACATTGGCGAAATTCGGCGTGATCGTCTACTTGTGCTATCAACAATTTTTAGCCGCCGTCCCTGTTTTACTGGGTTTGAGTGAAGTGGGGTTGGAAAAAACGATCCTGTTCATGCTGCTGCGGGCAAAAGAATTGTTTTTACAGATTTCGATTTTCTTGATCATTTTAGCCGTAGTCGACTACGGCTACCAACGCTATAGCCATCGTAAGAACTTGATGATGAGCAAGCAGGAAGTCAAAGAAGAGTTCAAGCAAATGGAAGGTGATCCGCAAGTCAAAGCACAGCGCAAAGCGAAGTACCGTGCGATGACCCAAAATGCCATCGCCAACGTCAAAGAAGCGACGGTTTTGATCACCAATCCGACCCATTTCGCCATTGCGATTCGTTACGATGCCAGTAGTGAAGGGGTGCCGCGGGTCCTGGCCAAAGGGGCAGATCAGCTGGCGCAGCGGATGAAAGCAGAAGCCCTGAAAGAAAATATCCCACAGATCGAAAACCGTGAAGTGGCACGGGCCCTTTATCGTCAAGTAGAACCCGGGGATCTGATCCCTGTTGAAATGTATGAAGCCATTGCCGAAATCATCGCTTTGGTCTATCAGTTAGAAGAAAGCCAACTCGGCAAGATTTAAGGAAACAGGAGGAACAAAAATGAATGAGGCTGCCTCAAAACCGAAAAAAGGCATTGGTCTGGCGGATATCTTAATCTCGGTGATTGTCCTAGCTATTATTGGTTTGATTATTATTCCATTACCGAGTGCATTATTAGATATTTTGATCATTATCAATTTGACGATTGCGATCAACATTTTACTGATCACCCTGTTTACCAAATCAGTGTTGGAATTCACTACGTTTCCAACCTTGCTGCTGATCACAACGATGTTTCGTTTAGGTTTGAACCTATCTTCCACTCGTTTGATCTTGACCCAAGGAAATGGCGGACACGTGATCGATGCCTTTGCCAATGTCGTTGCCGGCAGCAATTATATCGTGGGGATCATTTTGTTCGTGATCATCATGGTCGTTCAGCTAGTCGTCGTGACCAATGGTGCAGGGCGTGTCTCAGAGGTGACTGCTCGATTCACATTGGATGCGATGCCCGGCAAGCAAATGGCGATCGATTCCGACCTAAATGCCGGTTTGATCACAGAAGCGGATGCCCGCAAACGACGAAAAGATCTGCAGCGAGAAGCTGATTTCTTTGGTTCGATGGATGGTGCCAGCAAGTTTGTCAAAGGAGATGCGATCGCAGGGATCTTGATCACTGTCATCAATTTAGTTGGTGGGGCGATCATTTTCTCCATGGGCGGACAAATGACCGTCATGGAAGCCTTCGCCCAATTCGGGAAACTGGCGATCGGGGATGGCTTGGTCAGCTCGATTCCCTCTTTACTGATTTCGATTGCTTCTGGGGTGATCGTGACTCGTTCCGATAACGATAGTTCCTTTGGTTTGGATATTGCGGCAGATGTGATGCGTAATCCCCAACTGTTTCGGATCGTGGGGGCGATTCTCTTCGTTTTAGCCTTAGTTCCCGGGTTTCCTTTTGTGCCTTTTGTGTTGATTGGCTTAGGCCTTTTCGCAGCCAGCTTTCTGGTGACGCAAAAAGAAGAAAAGCAGCGAGTGGAACAAAAACAATGGGAACAAAAACTGGCACTGGAACGCAAAAAAGAAGCACAGGAAGAAGACGATTCCGTGGCTTCCTTCCAAGTGGAACCAATCTCAGTGGAAATCGGTTATGGTTTGATCCCTATCGTGGATCGTTCGATCGACAACAGCTTGATGAACCGCATCGTGGCGATCCGTAAACAGAGTGCCAGAGAATTAGGGATCTTAGTCAGTCCCGTTCGTATTCGCGACAATCTCTATTTGGATGCCAATGATTACGTGATCAAGATCCGCGGCAACGAAGTCGGCCGCGGCGATATTTACCCGAACAAAGTCATGGTGATCAGCCCGAATGAAGAGCCATTTCCTTTTCAAGGAATCACAACAAAAGAACCAGCCTTTCATCTGGATGCTATGTGGATCGATGAATCCGATAAGGAGATGGCGGATCTGCAAGGGTTTACGATTATCGAGCCGTTGACCGTGATCGCAACACACTTAAAAGAAATCATCTATGCCCATGCACCAGAGCTGTTAGGTCGCCAAGAAGTCAAGAAATTATTGGAGGGCATCAAAGAGCAGTACAATGTCGTGATCGATGAATTGATCCCCGATATTTTGCGGCTCGGCGAGGTCCAAAAAGTTTTACAAAATTTATTGGATGAACAAATTCCCATCAATGACTTAGCAACGATCTTAGAAACCTTAGCCGATTACGGCGTTGTCACGAAAGACGTAGAAGTTTTGACAGAATATGTTCGCCAAGCACTGAAACGGACGATCGCTGCCAAGTATGCCAATGAGAACCACGAGCTGCAAGTGGCGGTGATCCAGCCGAAACTAGAAGAAATCATCGCTCAAAGTATCCAAAAAACCGCAACTGGCTCGTACCCGGTCTTAAAACCAGATACCGTGACCAAGCTGTTGGATTCCATCAGTGGGATCCAACATGCGGCGATCGCTCAAAATATCAATTTCGTGATTCTGGCATCGCCTAAGATCCGGTTAGCATTCAAAAAAATGATCGTTTTTAATTTTCCAGATATCGCCGTTCTTTCTCTGAATGAGATTCCCAATGAAATTGCGATCGAAACGGTGGGCAGTATTGACATTTAAGCAGAATTTTCTTAGGAAGGGGCATCGCCGATGTATGAAGTCGATCGAGAAGCGGAGATCATCAAGTATCTGCCGCTAGTGGAACGGGTGGTTCAGCGCCTGTCTATCAAAACCGCCGATTATGAATCAGGCGATCTCTACAATATTGGGGTGATTGGGCTGATGGATGCCTTGCGGAAATTCGATCCCTCAAAAAAAGTTCCTTTTGAAAGCTATGCAGCGATTCGTATCAAAGGGGCAATTATTGATGAAGTACGCAAGCACGCCAAAATCTCCCGATACAAAATGGCGGCAGTCAATCAGTTTTATCAAGCACGGCAAGAGTTGGAGCAAAGCCTCAAAAGAGAAGCGACCGACACCGAGATCTGCAAACAGCTGGGAATCAACCAAAGTCAATTAGCGGATATTTATGAGAGTCTGCACTACTTAGCCAGCGTCTCTTTGGAAGATACCTTGTTTGCTTACCAAGAAGAAGGCATGACCTTAAAAGATATGGTTCGGGATCCAGCCGAAAATGTCGAAGAGACCTTGGTCGCTGAAGAAAAACGCACCGCCTTGGTGGCGTGCATCAAAAAATTAGGGGAACGAGAACAATTGATTTTAAGTTTGTACTATACCGAGGAACTGACGTTAAAAGAAATCGCTGAAATCTTAGAAGTCTCGATTCCACGAGTTTCACAAATTCACGGCAAAACGATTGCCAAATTGCGCACATTGATTGAGGAGGAACTGGCATGATTCGAGGATTGGATGTCTTATCACGGAACATTTCATTATTACAAAAGCGACAAGAGACGACGAGCGGCAATATTGCCAATGTCAATACAACAGGGTATCAAGCAAAAACCTTGTTCCAGTCGGCGCTAGATGAAGTGGCGCTGCATAATTACCAAAGCGGGCCCAATGCGGATACTCGTCGCGATATCGGTGGGTTGTCTTTAGGGACCCAATTGGCAGGCAGTACCATCAGTCAAGACCAAGGCGCTGTCAAACAGACGGGACAAGCCAGTGATTTTGCACTGCTTTCCGAAGGCTACTTTGTCGTTCAAAACAATGCGGGGCAGCGGTTGTATACGAGAAATGGCGACTTTACCGTCAATCAGCAGAATCAATACGTAACACAAGAAGGCTATCTTGTCTTAGGTGCCAATGGACAAGCAGTCAGCGCCTTGGGACCAGCGAACTTTCAGATCCAAACATTTCCCCCAGAAGCATTGACTACAGCTGGTCAAAACTATGTGACTAGCAACGCAGCAGGAACCACGGTGAATGCACCCGTGATCCAGCAAGGTGCCTTAGAACAAGCCAATGTAGCGGTTGCCGATGAAATGGTGGCGATGATCCAGACTTCTCGGGAATTTGAAGCCAATCAGAAAGTCTTGAGTTCAACGAATCAGACATTGCAAAAAGCGGTCAACGAATTAGGAAAGATTTGAGGATGAGTCAATGAATATCAGTGGATTATTAGGAATCAGCCGTTCTGGGATGAATCATTTGCAGACAAACTTAGACACGACAGCCAACAATATTGCCAACGTCAATACCAATGGCTACCAAGCACAAACGACGCACTTTCAAGCATTGATGGAAAATGCCATCGGTGCAGAAGAAACGCTGTTTAATGGCAACGCCGCCCAATATGGTGCGTCAATGGGGGCGAAGGCAACCACGACCACCAGTTTTGCCCAAGGCAATCTGGCGGGCACTGCTCAGCCATTAGATCTCGCGATCCAAGGCAATGGCTTTTTCGGGGTTCGGGACCAAACCGGTCAATTGCTGCTAAGTCGAGCAGGCAATTTTCATTTAAGTGAGAACAAGCAATTAGTCAATAGTGAAGGGTACCCTGTGGCAATGACCACAAACGTACCGACCGCGCAGTGGCCAGATGCGCAGCAAATCGCAATAGATGCCAGCGGTCAGTTGACGACGGAAGAAAATGGTCAGACTCGCGTGTTGGGACAGCTGACCCTTTATCAGCCGACGAATACAGAAAACATCACGTCAGTGGGCAACCAACTGTACAGTGCCGGTGATCAAGCGTTGCTTACTTCGCAAACCAATCCGGCAGCCTTTGGCAGCGTGTTGCAAGGACAGTTAGAACAGTCGACGGTGGATCTAGCGACTTCCATGACAGACTTGTTAACGACCCAGCGTGCGTATGGATTGAATACGAAAGCCATGCAGACAGCTGATGAGATGTGGTCCGTGATCAATCGTTTTACAGATTAGAGGAGAAAGAACATGATTCGCTTAACCAAGGTCAGTAAAAAATTCAGCAATGGTACGTTGGCATTGGCCGATATTTCTGTTGCGATCCCTCAAGGAGAATTTATCTATGTGGTGGGTCCCAGTGGTGCCGGCAAATCGACATTATTCAAATTGCTCTTGAAAGAAGAAGAGCTTTCGGCTGGTTCTATCCAAGTCGGCAATGTCTTGTTGGAACAACTCAAAGACCGTCATCTCTATATGATTCGACGACAAGTCGGTATCGTCGGACAAGAAGACCTTTTGCTTCCTTATCTGACGGTTGCCAAAAACGTTGACTATGCGCTGCAAGTACTAGGCACTCCCCGTAAGCTGCGTCAGGAAAAAACCGCCAAAGCACTGCAACTGGTGGGTATGTTTCCTCAAAAGGATCACTATCCTGAAGAGCTTTCCGTGGGACAGCGCAAAAAAGTAGCGATCGCGCGGGCGATCGTCACAGAGCCAGCAGTCTTGATCGCCGATGAGCCCACCGCCAATCTGGATGCGAAATCAGCCGTTGAAGTCATGAAACTACTCTTGCGGATCAATCAAGTCGGTGCCACGATCCTTTTGGCGACCCACGACAGTACGATGGTCAATACGGTCCGTAATCGGGTGGTCGAGCTGCAAAACGGTCGCTTGGTTCGTGATGAATACCAAGGCGGCTATACGCGCTTTGCTGATCCAAAAGATACATATGTCTGGTGAAGATGCTTAACTTTTCTAGCAAAAGATCCGATTAAAGAACTAGAAGATTGTTTTCATAATCGGATAAAGAAGGAGTGACCCAACGATTATCAAGTGAAGAGCGAATCTTGATAAACAGCACGACTGATCATTTTGCATAGGAAAGGATACTGTTATGAAGAAGAAGGTACAAGCTATCATCAAAAAAATCCGCTTGGCGGCGTTGATTCCGCTAGGGTTTACCCTGATCGTATTATTAGGATGCTATTTCTTCGTGATCCGCACCCACGGAGACGGACAAGCAGCAAAAAGTTTCTTTATTTTTTCAGTGATCGTATTGCTGCTAGAAATCGCAGTGTTAGTAGGAATGACCTATTTGGTAAAAAAAGAGACCCACTCGGGCATGGATACGTTGTTGACAGAACTAGAAGCAGTTGGTTCTGGTGATCTGTCGCATATCGATGAGATCGGCAGCAGCGACCAAACTTCCCTTTTTGGGCAAGTTCAAAATCGTTTTCAAGGGGTTTTAAACACCTTCAAAGCGGTGATCGTTGGCATGCACGAAGAAAGCAGCCGAATGGAAAAAATGGTAGGCGGCCTAACGACAACCTCAAAAAATGCCAAAAATTCAATTGAAAATGTGCGTCAGACGATGAATGCCATCGCAGATGCCACTAGTTCACAAGCCTCCGAAGCGGAACAAACCTCCTTTGATATGGACGAGCTAGCCTTAAGTATCGAAGAGATCCACAAAGAGATCGAATTGATGAACGGCTATGTCGGTCAATCCCAAAGCAGCAATGTCCACAATTCAGAAATGATGTTCCATGTATTTGAAAGCTGGGAGATCGAACGGCAAAACCAAGCGGAATTAGTGGAAAGCATGAACGACATGAACGAAGATGTCCAAAGCATCGGTAAGATCGTTCAGCTGATCAATGACATTTCTGATCAGACCAACTTACTGGCATTGAATGCATCCATCGAAGCAGCTCGAGCTGGAGAAGCGGGCCGAGGGTTTGCCATCGTTGCGGAGGAAGTCCGCAGCTTGGCGGAACAAAGCAGTCAATCAACGAAAAGCATTCGTTCGATCATTGAAACGATCCGCAAAAAATCGGAAAAAGTGGTCTCTGCAGTGACGGATTCCTTTGAAAGCGGCGAAAAACAAACCAACAATATCAACAAAGCGATCGAGTCAGCCAATGAGATCTCTGATATTGTCGAAAAATTGGTTTCAAGTATTCAAGCCGTGGAAGCCCATATTACCGGGATCGTTGAGAAAAAAGACATGGTTCAAGTTTCCGTCAGCAACATTTCGGCTGCTGTTTCGGAAACCTCTGCCGGCACCCAAGAAGTAACGGCAAACTTAGAGGACTTCTACTTAGTCATCGAAGACTTTGAGCGGAATGTGCAAGAGATCGAAACGATCGCCACTATCCTTAAATTCCAAGTGGATAGTTTCAAATTCTAAAAAGGAGCAGTGACGCCAATGGAACAATACGTTGTATTTAAAAGTCATCAACAACTCTTTGCCTTGCGTATCGACTATGTGGTACGGGTCATTGAGGCTGCTTCTTTTACACAGCTGCCGGAAGTGGCGGATTTCGTGTTGGGGATCCAGCCTTTTGAAGAGGCAATGGTTCCGATCATTGACATCCGCAAAAAGCTGTTTGATGAATTTACGCCGGAAACTGGGCAAAATGTGGTCTTGTTGTGTCACTGGCAAGAGCAAGCGATCGGCCTTTACGTGGAAGAGATCGTCGGCATTTTACCGCTAGTTGAAAGTCCCAGCAATGCGGAATTAAATACGTCAGGACTCAAGCAAAACTATATCGAAGCCTTTTTGGAAAAAGACGATGAACTTGTGCTGGCATTGGAACTGCCATTTCTCTTCAGCTATGAACAAGCCGCTGAGATGACGGCTGAGTTAGACGCCTATCAGACAGAGGAATTGGCAGCCGCCAATGACGATGACAATGATGACCGTGAATGAGGAACTGCATGTGGGGATCTCGGAGTATAAGATCGCCCAAGCGCCAACGCGTTTGATCACGGTGGGTTTAGGTTCTTGCATCGGCACGATCATTTACGATGAAGCCAGTCATATCGGCGGCTTGAGTCATATTATGCTGCCAGATAGTCAGCCTTTTTTGCACAAGCGGGAAATCAAGCCCGAGAAGTTTGCGGATTTGGCATTGCCGGCGATGGTGGCTGAGCTGGAACAAAAGATCCGGCGGCCTCGCTTTCAAGCGAAAATCGTTGGCGGCGCCAATATGTTTCAGTTCCAGACGCTTAACGCTGCCAGCAATATTGGTCAGCGCAATATTGAAGCCGTCGAGGAAGTCTTGGCTCGGCTAAACATTCCGATCGTAGCCAAACATGTTGGCGGCAGCGCTGGTCGAACGATGATCGTGGATCTTCAGGATTTCAAGACCATGGTTCGGCAAGTCAAACAAGAAATCGTTTATTTGTAAAAGGAGTACAGGGACATGAAAAAAGTAATGATCGTCGATGATTCGGCATTCATGCGGAAAGTAGTGACAGATTTATTGAATCAGCTGCCTGATATCGAGGTGACCGTCGCTGCCCGCAATGGCAAACAAGCATTGGACTATCTGACCAAAGAAGCGATCGATTTGGTAGTAATGGATGTGGAGATGCCAGTGATGAACGGATTAGAGACCTTGCGGAGGATGAAACAGCAATCAGCCATTCCCGTCATCATGCTTAGTTCATTAACCAATCAAGAAACCACGATTGAGGCATTGGCGCTAGGCGCCCGAGATTTTGTCGAAAAACCGGTCAGTCTATCGATGATCGAAAAAGAATGGATCGCTGAATTTCATCAAAAAATTTTGGCGATGGATCATGAAGCCGGCACGGTTCAAATCCTGATGCCAACGATTGCCCAGCCCACTAAGCTGACGCAAAACAGCTTGCCGGTATCACTTGATGCGCTAGTCATTGGTGCTTCAACAGGCGGACCGCGTGCCTTGCTGGGGATAATCCGCCGTTTGCCTGCGCGTTTGCGTTGTCCCATTTTGATTGTTCAGCATATGCCTGCGGGATTTACGGCTTCCTTTGCAAAGCGCTTAGACACAGAGACAACCGTCCGAGTACAAGAAGCAGTCGATGGCATGCGGATCGAAAATCAAGTGTATCTTTGCCCAGGGGATTACCACATGACGGTCAAACAAGGGCACTTGCAACTGGACCAGCGAGAAAAACGACATGGGACGCGGCCGACCGTCGATTATCTTTTTTCCTCAGCAGCTGACTACTATGGCCCGCAACTAGCGGCAGTGGTTTTGACGGGGATGGGAAAAGACGGCACCGCTGGCTTACGACAGATTCAAGCGGCTGGGGGCTATACGATCGTTCAAGACAAAGAAACGTGTACAGTCTTTGGGATGCCGCGGTATGCCATTGAACAAGGAGTCGTGGATGAAGTCCTGTCGTTGCAGGGCATTGAAGCAAAAATTGCACAGATGGTCAGGTGAAGAAGATGGAAGAAGAATTTGCCTTATTTAATGCGTGGGTGGATCGCCGATTAGGGATTCCATTAGCCGCATACAAAGAAAATCAAATGCAGCGCCGCATCCTTACGATCATGGAAAACAGCGGGGCAAAAACGTTGAGGGAATACCAGCAGTTGATCGAAGGAGATGAAGGGGTGCGGGCGGCTTTTTTAGCCCATATCACCATTAACGTAACGGAATTTTATCGCAACAAAGAACTGTTTGACGCCTTTGAACGCGTCTTGAAAACCATTGTTCTCCCGAAAACTACGCTGCCAAAAATTTGGAGTGCCGCATGTTCGATTGGGGCAGAACCCTATACGATCGCCATGCTGCTAGAAAAAAACCAAATTGCCGCAGCCAATGTCTTGGCCACTGATATCGATACGCAAATTTTGGCAAAAGCCAAGCAAGGACTCTATCGAGACCACGAATTGCGGAATGTCTCAGCGGCAGAACGTACCCGTTTTTTTGATGCAAAAGAAAAGAACCAGTTTCAGATCAAACCAGAAATCAAACGGCGAGTTCATTTTAAGCAACACGATCTTTTGAAAGACCCGTACAATGGGCCTTTTGATGTGATCGTTTGCCGCAATGTGACGATTTATTTCAAAAGTGATGCTCGGGATGCCGTCTATCAAAAATTCAGCGATGCATTGGTCCCAGGGGGCATTTTGTTTACGGGAGCGACAGAAACGATCAATTTTGCGGAACAATTCGGTCTCAAGAAAATCGATTCGTTTATCTATCAAAAAGTATAATTTTGTAAAGGAGGGACCCATTTGGATGACAATAGTGTCTATCGTACCCTTTTCTTTGAAGAAACAGACGATCATTTAGCACAGTTGAATGATCATGTCTTGCAATTGGAAAACGATCCAAAAGATAGCGCCTTGCTGAATGATATTTTCCGTTCTGCCCATACCCTTAAAGGGATGGCGGCAACGATGGGCTATGACGTCATGACGCAGCTGACCCATAAAATGGAAAATATTTTTGAGTTATTTAAAACAGGGACCTTGCAAGTGACCCAGCAATCGATCTCATTGATTTTCAAATGTCTGGATCGCCTGTCAGAACTTGTGGAGGACTTGCGGGAAGAACGCGACCTTCAGCCAGCTCAAATTGCCGATTTATTGGCCGAACTTGACCAAACAGAACATTCTGGCGGTATATCAACCGAGACAGAAGCAAACCAAAAACCCACCGCAGTGGGCGCGTTAACCCCACAGCTTCAACAGATCGATCCTTCTGATCTGTATGTGATCGAGCAAGCGGCTGGAGATGGCTATCAAGCGGTCCAAATTGCTGTTCGCTTAGATGCCCAATCCATGTTAAAAGGTGCTCGTGCCTTCTTGATCATGGAAAAGCTTGGCCAAGCAGGGGATGTTCTCTATACAGAACCAGATGCCCAAACACTCGAAGAAGGCACCTTTGAATCAGATTTTTCACTGCTGTATTTGACGCAGCAAACACTGGCTGATGTCGAGCAAAACATCGCCAGCAATAGTGAGATCGAAGCCTTCGTGGTGGCACCGTTTGATCCTTCAGCTGCTGTGTTGGAGGAGGCAGAAGAGCTGCTTCAACCAGTGCCGACCCCAGAGTCAGAGACTTCTGCTCTTCAGCAAGCGACAACAGAAACGAAAGAAAAATCGCCGGCGCCCGCGCATCATGCGTCCGCCCAAAATCAATCGATCCGAGTCGACTTGAATCGCTTAGATTCATTCTTGGATCTCGTGTCCGAATTGGTGGTCTATCGCAATCAATTAGAAGATGTCAGTGAGCGGGAAAACATCGAAGCAGTCAAAGACCCCTTAGAGCAAGTTTCACGATTGACCTCTGAGCTGCAAGATTTGGTCTTACGGATCCGCATGCAGCAAGTCAATGTCGTCTTTAGTCGCTTTCCGCGAATGGTTCGGGACTTATCCAATGAACTGCAAAAGGAAATGGAACTTGTCATTTTTGGGGAAGAAACGGAATTGGATAAAACAGTGGTTTCTGAGTTGAGTGAACCTCTGGTCCATCTATTGCGTAATTCTGTCGATCACGGCATCGAAGCACCCGATGTTCGGGAAAAACTGGGCAAACCGCGCAAGGGCACGATTCGCTTGGCGGCCTACCAAGAAGGCAATCGCGTGATCATTACTTTAGAGGATGATGGCAAAGGCCTTGATCCGCAAGTAATCAAAGCAAGTGCTGAAAAGAAAGGCTTAGCAACGGAAGGTCTTTCCGATGAAGCGTTGCAGCAGCTGATTTTCCATCCTGGTTTTTCAACGGCGCAAGAAGTGACTAACATTTCTGGGCGCGGTGTCGGGATGGATGCCGTGCAATCGAAGATCACCCAACTAGGGGGCACGATCGAAATGAAGAGCCAGCCAAATAAAGGCACGCAGTTTGTGATCAAATTGCCATTGACTCTGTCGATCATTCAAGCGTTGATGGTTCGCGTCGGAGCAGAAACCTTTGCGATTCCACTAAATCTCGTCGAACGCGTGGTGATGGTTAAAGAAGAAGAGATCATCCAGACGGTCTCGGATGAGGTCTATCGTTTTCAAGAGGAGTTGATTCCCTTGGTTCGGACCGATCAACTCTTAGCGATCGAAGGCGATCCATCTGAGAAAAAATTCGCCATCATCGTCAACAATGACCAGCAATTTCACGGCATTTTGGCAGATGAGCTGATCGGCCAGCAAGAAATCGTCATCAAGAAAATCGATCCATTGCTGCAAAAGCTGAATCGCTATCAAGGGGCAACGATTATGGGCAACGGCTCGATCGCATTGATCCTAGACATTCATGCCATCTGTCAGGAAAAAAAGGATGACCGCCTATGAGTTATACAGCGCTGCAAATCGATGGCCTAAAAGAACTAATCAATATCGGCGGTGGTCACGCTGCGACGAGTTTATCAAAGCTCGTCCAACAACCGATCGATATGCGGGTACCGGAAGTCGAGATTCTAGCGTATGAGGACCTGTATCAGCAGATCATGGCGGAAGACAAAGAAGTTCATGTGGTGATGAGCCAGATCGAAGGGGCGTTTCGAGGGATCTTCTTGTTTGTCTTAACGGATGAATCCGCCGCAAAATTGCGTCAGTTGATGATCCAAGAAAGCGATCCGTCTGAAGAATTGAAGCAATCGGTCATCAACGAGTTGACTAACATTCTTACCAATTCTTTTTTGATCGCGATCGGCCAACTATTGGAAACTCAGCTGAGTGCGTCTTTACCAAGCGCCAGCTATGATTTCTTTGGCGCAGCGATCAGCTCCATCTATTTGGCGATGGCCCAGTATGATGAGCAGGTGATGGTGATCCGTAATGAGTTCGTCTACGCCAAAGAAACATTAGAGGCATCGTTATTTTTGATTCCAGAAATCGGTGTACTAGAAAACATATTTGATTCATTAGGAATTTGAAAGGGGCAAATACAATGTCAAAAAAAGTATTGATTGTGGATGATGCGGTATTTATGCGCATGAAATTAAAGGATATTTTAGAAAAAAACGGCTATGAAGTCGTGGGGGAAGCCCAAAATGGCCAAGAGGCTTTTGAAAAATACCAAGCAACGACACCAGACTTAGTGACTATGGATATCACGATGCCAGAAGTGGACGGCTTAGAGGCATTAAAAATGATCCGCACGTTTGATGCGCAGGCCAAAGTCGTAATGTGCAGTGCCATGGGACAACAAGGAATGGTGATGGATGCGATTCGCGCCGGTGCGGTGGACTTTATCGTGAAGCCCTTTGACACGGACCGCGTAATCACTGCCATCGACAAAGCCTTTGCCTAATGCCTAGGAGGATAGCGACATGCAGATGATTCTTTTCAAAATGGCTCAGCAGTACTATTTGATCTCGGCGGACTCGGTGGACGAGGTCATTGATGCCCCTTCCTTTACGAAGGTGCCCTTAGCACCAGAGTGGGTGGAAGGGTTGATCAATCTGCGGGGGTCTGTCGTAACGGTGATTCGTTTGGCAAAATTGATTCCCATCATGGAACCAGCCTACGAAAAAAACATATTGATCATGAAGAAGCAAGAGGAGACCAAAGGGGTCCTCGTAGAAGAAGTAATTGAAGTACTTGATATCACTGAAGACGATATCCAACTGGGCAATCAAGAGACAGAACATGCCGTTGGGGTCGTGACGATCGGTGAAAAAGTAGCCAGTGTGATTCAAATCGATCACATGATTTTTTAAAAAAATGGGGGATTAGTGTGGATCAGGTATTGACGCAGCAAGAGATTGATTTATTGTTGAATGCGATGAGCAGCGGAGAGATCGATCAAGAAATTATTGAGATAGAAGACAAACAAGCCAAAGTGAAAGCCTACGATTTTCGCCGACCAACAAAGCTGTCGAAAGAATACGTCAATACCCTGCACATGATCTTCGAGGATTTCTCGAAGATGAGCAGCAGCATGCTTTCTACCCAACTGCGGACCAATGTTTCTTTGCAGTTGGCAGCTATCGAACAAGTCAGTTATGACGAATTTATCCATTCGATACCAAAATTTACTTTGTTGGGGCTCTTTCATTCGCAGCCTTTGAGCGGGATCCAAATGATCGAGATGAACCCACAACTGTGTATGATGTTGGTGGAGTTGTTGTGCGGCGGCTTGGATGTTTATCAAAACAAGCCGATCGAAATGGATTTTAGCGAGAAAAAAAGTTTTACTGATATTGAAACAGCGATCTTGGAAGAAGTAGTAGCACAATTTGTACGGGTCTACCAAAATGTTTGGAAGGACATCGTTGCCTTGGATTCGGTTTTGGATGGAATCGATACGAATCCGCAATTGATGCAAAACATGTCGCCCAACGAACCCGTCGTGTTAGTGACCTTTACTATCAAAATTTTTGAGGTGAAACATTTTATCAATCTATGTATCCCCTATGTCTTCTTTGAAGGGATCATTGATAAATTAAGTTTCCGCAATTGGTTTGATAGCAATCAGCCCGTCAACCAAGACGATAGCCGCGAGTTGCAAAAAAGTTTGAATGGCGTCGGTTTGAATTTAGAAGTTCTGCTGGGCCATGCTCAAATGAGTCTTTCTGAGTTTCTCCACTTAGAAGAAGGCGATGTCATCAAACTAGACAAAAAAATTACTGAACCATTGGAGACTTTCATCGATGGAAAACCTTACTTCCGAGCAAAACCTGGGAAGCAAGAGGACCGTTTAGCCATTGAATTATTAGACAAGTTAGAAGAGGAGCAAGAACTATGAGTGAACGTTTATCCCAAGCAGAAATCGATGCATTGTTGAATCAAAGTGCCCCAACCCAGCCGCAAGGATTAGAAGAGCAAGTCAAAGTCGACATTATCGGCGAAGTTGGCAATATCTCCATGTCGCAAGCGGCGACGACGTTGTCTTCCATTCTTGATCGTCGGGTCAGCATCACGACTCCCCGGGTGTCTAAAATCAAATTTGGTGAGATCTTAAACGACCTCGTTGCACCAAAAGTAGCAACGACAGTTGAATTTAAAGAAGGCCTTTTAGGCAGTAATTTGATGCTGTTAGAAGTCAAAGATGCCATCGTGATCGCTGATTTGATGATGGGGGGAACCGGTGAAACCAGCAACACCCAATTCACGGAATTAGAGCTAAGTGCTGTGGCAGAAGCCATGAACCAAATGATTGGGACTGCCTCGACTTCGATGGCGACGATGATCAGCCGTAAAGTGGACATCTTACCGCCGATCGTCAAACTATGGGAGACACCAGAAAACATTGAGTATAGCGGGATCGAGGCAGAGGAAGAGATTTATTGTATCTCATTTTCTTTGCGCGTCGAAGGTCTGATCGAAAGCAAAATCATGCAGATCTTTACGGATCCGGTGGTTAACGATATCGCCAGTGCGATGCTGTCCGATGAAGCGACTGTCGTTACTCGAGAAACACCAACACCGCAGCCAACGGCACCCGTTGCTGCGCCTACCCCTGAACCGGCGGCTACATCAAAACCCGTTGAAGTCAGCAAACCGGCGTTTCAAACATTGGCCTCTAGCGGGGTGAGCGATGGGGATAATTTGGACTTGATTCTTGATGTGCCACTGGATCTAAGTGTCGTGTTAGGCCGCAGCAAAAAAACCATTAAGGACATTTTATCTTTCAATACGGGGTCCGTCATCGAGCTGGAAAAACTGACGGATGAACCGCTAGAGATTTTGTTGAACGGCAAACTGATCGCTACTGGGGAAGTCGTGGTCATCAATGAAAACTTCGGCGTACGGATCACCAACATTCTTTCGCAAAAACAACGCATCCACAATTTGCATTAATTTGAAGAAATCGCAAAAAGTTAAACATATGGGTTTAACTTTTTTGTGATTTGACCGATAGTAGAGGGTAGAAGAATGAGAACGGAGGAGAACCTATGAAAATCGAAAGAGGTTACGCAGAATACAGCGACAAGGCCATCAAACGTGAAGCGGTCAAACAAGAAAAGCCAACTGCTGCTCAGACAGAAAAAACCGTCGATGTTCAATTGTCCGAAACAGCTCAAGCCATTCAAAAGAGTGCCAATCAAACAGCCAGTCGCAGTGAACGAGTGGCAGAATTGAAACGAGCGATCAAAGAAGGCACCTACCAAGTATCTGCCGAAACGATCGCCGATAAAATGCTGCAACAAGATGAAAAGCAGGTCGACTAGATGACAGAACGGGAATTTGAGCGTCAGCTACAGCAGTTCTTGCGGTTGCTGCAAAAAGAAAAGACCTGCTTGATCAAAAATCAAGCAGAAAAATTACCAGAACTCGTCGAGAAAAAAACCGCCTTCGTACCCGTTTTTTCCACGTATGAAGGAACTCTTTCAGGGGCGATCAAAGAACTCATCCGCCAGATCCAAGTGCAGCAAGCCGAGAATCTCCTGCTGACGGAACAAGCCATTAGTTTCCAAACCGTTTTGATGGATGCAGTCAAAGAAAATATCAAGACACCGGCAAATACGTATTCGAAATACCAAGAAAAACAAGCTGTCTCAACAGCGATCATCGATCAAAAAATGTAAGGAGTACTTCTATGACAGGACTATTTGGTTCATTAGGCACCGCAACCCGGGGCATGACCGCCAATCAAGCAGCGTTGCAAACCAGCAGCCATAACATTGCAAATACCAATACAGACGGCTACTCAAGACAACGAGTCAACTTGCAAGCCGAAGCGTCTTACCATCTAGCGGGTGTCGGCAGCATCGGTATGGGTGTGAAAGTCGGCAGTGTCGAACGGATCGTCGATGATTTTGTCATTGGACAAGTACGCAATGCCAATTCTACCTATACATATTATGAACAAAAAGCAGACATATTAGGACAGCTGGAAAGTTTAATGAATGAGCCTTCTGACAACGGACTGTCCAAACAGCTGGCAACGATGTTTGATTCTTGGACCGCATTAGCCAACAATCCTGAACTGGATACGTCTAAGACCCTTGTGCTGGAAAACAGTAGTACATTTGCCGATACCATCAACCAAATGGGCAAACAAATGACGCAGCTGCAAAGCGACACGCTGGATACCATCGAAAAATCCGCGCTGGACTTCAATGAGAAGGTCAAGCAGCTGCAATCCTTGAATGAACAGATCTATGGGTTGACGACGAGTGGTGAGACACCCAATGATCTTTTAGATCGTCGAGACAGTCTGTTGAAAGATCTCTCGGGTCTAGCAGGGATCGAAACCAAGACCGATCAGTATGGCCGTGGGTTTGTATCCATGAGCGGACAGACGATCTTAAGTGCGGAGGAACGCAATACCCTTAGTGTGGTGGTGGGACAAAGCGAGACAGGCGCCTTGGTTTCCAAAGACGGCAACGCCTTGAATCCTGCCGAAACCATCACAGGGTCTTATCCAGCTGGAACCGTCTTGTTGACGAAAACCACCGACAATGGCGACACCGCCTATACAGAATTGCCGATCAAAGAAGGGGCGATCGGTGGCCTGCAAGCATCATCTAGTGAAATCGGCAGCCGCTTGACGGAATTGAACAACTTTACGACGACGATCGCGCAAGCCATGAACATGGTCTTTACCGGCGGCGCTTCTCGTACAAGCGGACTATTTGAGATCGGCCAAGATGATACCGGCACAGCGACGACGATTCGGGTCAGCCAAGCACTGTTAGATAACCCAAGTCTGGTGACCGGCGGAACGAGCAATGCAGCAGGAGATGGTTCAAGAGCTGCTGCAATGGCGAAACTCAGCAGTGCCAAATTGGATTTCCCGTTGTCAGAAAAGACGATCGCTTCTTTTGATTCTGAGACATTGACGTTTGCTAATGCAGCATCCGGCATGAGTGTCAGCAGTTATTTTAACAGCATCGTCACCAAAAACGGGATCTCAAAACAGCAAGCCGACAATACGGTCAGTGCCCAATTGTCGCTGCTGAATCAACTAGAATACAAAAATCAATCGGTGTCCAGTGTTTCATTAAATGAAGAAATGTCAGATGTGATTCGTTTCCAACAAGGATTTCAGGCCAATGCCCGCATATTATCGGTCGTTTCTGAAATGTTAGACACATTGATCAATCGAACAGGAGTGTAGAACATGCGTATTTCCAATTCAATCACCTACAATGATTTTTTACGAAATCTAGGAACCAACGCCTCCAAAGTCCAATCCACGTTGAATCAGCTATCGAGCTTGAAAGAAGTCAGCAAGTCCTCGGATAATCCACTGCTGGTTTCAAAAATCATGGATCTCAATGTGTCGTTAAATCAAAACAAAACCTACAATAATACGATCAAAGACAGTATTTCTTGGACAAAAGCCCAAGATTCTGCTTTAGAAAGCGTCAGTACCTCGATGCTGCGGATTCGCTCATTGGTTCAATCTTCTGCCAATGCGACAGCCGGCAGTGAGGAATTAGGCGCAAATCGTTCAGAGATCGAGCAAGAGATCGCAGGTATCGTTGAATCATTAAATACCAACTTTGATGGCCGCTATTTATTTAGCGGAACGAATACGACGACGGCGCCTTTTGAGATCGTCAAAGAAAATGACGCCATCGTCGGTATCAAATACAATGGCACCAGTGAAGACTTGCCCCGAGAAATCGCAAACGGGGTCTCGGTGGATCTGTTAGCCAGCGGTGATCGACTGATGAACGAGACGGGCACCGCTACGGATCCCCAAAATTTAAGCACCTACTTCAATGATTTATTGTCTGCGTTGCGCAGTGATGATAAAGATGCCTTAGGGGGCGAGCTTTTAACCGCTCATGACCAGCATGCCACCAATGTAGTGAATGTACGGGCGCAGATCGGCACCCTCTACAATCGCTTGGAGGCGGCTGCTGATCGAAATGAGACGGAAAAGCTGAACTTGACCGAAACACTGTCCAACAAACAAGACGTCGATATTGCGGAAAAGTATATGGAATATCAAAATCAAATGACTGCCTACCGCTCAACATTAGCAATGGGAACAAAGATCATGCAGATGTCCATTCTAGATTATTTAAATTAACCCAAAAAACTTTTGTTCTTTGACGGGAGCAAAAGTTTTTTATTTTTTTTAGAAAAAAGGCTTAACCCTGAACGGTTTCTTCCGATAAATAGTAGCAGAGGGAAACCTTAGCGAATAAAAATTAGGAGGAACTACACATGAGAATCAATACAAACGTTTCAGCATTGAATACTTACTCACGCCTAACGGCAGCAAATGCTTCTAAAAGCAATTCTTTGTCTAAATTATCTTCAGGCTTACGCATCAACAAAGCTGGGGACGACGCAGCTGGCTTAGCAATTTCTGAAAAAATGAAAGGCCAAATCGGCGGTTTGTCACAAGCAAAAAGCAATGCACAAGATGGTATCTCATTGATCCAAACAGCAGAAGGTGCATTAAATGAAACCCACAGCATCTTAGGCCGTATGCGTGACCTTGCGGTTCAAAGTTCAAACGGTACGTTAAGTGATGACGACCGCAGTGCGATCAACAAAGAATACACTGCATTGTCTGATGAAATCGACCGTATCAGCAATACCACTGAATTCAATACAAAAAGCTTGTTAACTGGTGAAGGCGATGATGCGAAATCATTCACTTTCCAAATCGGTGCCAACGCAAACCAAACAATGGGCGTTTCAATCAACAACATGAGCTCATCTGCCTTGAAAGTAAAAGGCTTAGATTTAACACAAGCCATTGACACAAGCGATGCCAAAGCTGTTGCTGCAGCAAAAGATAAAGCAGTAGCGACTGCCTTCAAAGCAGATGCTACAACAAAATATGCAGCGGACGGCACAGTTGATGCGGCAGCTGGTAAAACAGTTGCTGAATTACAAACAGCCATCGACACAGCTGCGGATGATACAGCAAAAGCAACAGCTCAAAAAACATACGATGATGCTTTAGCAACATTTACCGCTTCTGATGAAGGCAAAGCAGCAGCGGCAACTGTCAGCGTTGAAAACAACCCAATCACGAAAATCGATGAAGCGATCAAAGCAGTTTCTGCACAACGTGCGGATCTTGGTGCGGCGCAAAACCGTCTAGAACACACAATCAACAACTTAGGTACAACACAAGAAAACCTATCTGAAGCAAACTCACGTATCCGTGACGTTGATATGGCCCAAGAAATGATGAGCTTTACGAAGAGCAACATCCTTTCTCAAGCAGCAACTTCAATGTTGGCACAAGCAAACTCAATGCCTAACAGCGTATTGAGCTTGTTACAAGGATAATTTTTGATCAAGTGAACCACTGACACAAGGACTGCCTAGGGGAAGCGCAGTTCTTGTGTTTTACATAGCAGCACAAAAACGCTTAGAAATGAGGAAGCTCTGATGGATATTCAGCCAATGTCAGGAATACACCCGATCGAAGCCGTTGCGTCGGTCGCTAAAGCACGTCCGATCGAATCCCTAGATCCAGAGACCGCCAACCTTCAGCCGCAACACCAAGAGGGGAAAATGGCGGAGAAAAAGGAACGGACAGTGGTCACTGAACCGCCGATCCACTATTTTTCAGTAGCCGATCAGCACAAGATCGCAGCCTCCGTGGAGGAAGTGAATCAGCGACTACTTGGCAAAGATATGAAATTGGCTTATGAAGTACATGAGCGCACAGGGCGTACGATGGTGCGTTTAGTGGATATGCAGACCAACGAAGTGATCAAAGAGATCCCACCAGCCAACATGCTAGATGTGATTGGAAAAATATGGGATGACATGGGCATTGCGGTCGATCGAAAGGGATGAAACTATGGCAAGTGTAACCAGCAGTTCAGGAATCAGTACAACGCTAGGGAGTTATTCTGGCGTGACTTCAGAAGATATTGAAAAATTATTGGCGGCAGATGCGATCAATAAGACCCGTGCTGAGAATAAAATCACGTCGCTTAAAGCACAAAAAACGGCATGGAGTGATATCAGCACTCGCTTGACTAACTTTTTGTCAAAAGTCGATGCGTTACAAAAAGATGATGCTTATCAAACAAAAAAAGCGACGACCACCAATAGTAGTATCGCTTCAATTGCAGGAACAACGGAAGCCCCAGAAGGCACCTATGATCTAAAAGTCAACCAACTAGCAACAGCCACGAAGGTGACGGGGAGTCAAGTAGCTCAAAGCAGCAAAACGGCCCTAAATGTCAGTGGTCAGCTGTCATTGACCAGTTCGGAAGTCGATGAAGATGGCAAACCGATCACCGCTTCGATCGAGATCACTGCCGAAGACAGCTTAAAAGATGTGGCAGCTAAGATCAATGGCCAAAGCAAGACGACCTTCGTTGCAGCGAGCATCGTGGATAACCGTTTGATTTTAACGAATACGAAAATGGGCGACAAAAACTTCTTGATCGACGGCAATGCCGCCGAAGGATTAGGGATCGGTTCAACTGCGGCTACGACGCAAGGCCAACCGGCTATTTTTGAACTAGACGGCATGGAGATCACCCGCGACAGCAATAGTGTGACGGATGTTATCGATGGTGTCACTCTGACGTTAGCGAAAAAAAGCGAGGAGCATGTGACGCTTTCTTTAGCCAATGATACTTCGAAAGTCGTTGATGCAGTACAAGGATTAGTGGATCAATACAATAGCTTGATGAGTTTTATCGGCGATAATTTGACCGTGGGAGATCCTAGTAGTGAAAACAACAAGACGGGGACCTTGGTGGGAGACAGTGCGTTGACCCGTCTACAGACTCAATTGCGAAATTTGATCACCATTCCAGCCGTCAGCGGCTCAAAGCTGACTGCTAATAAGCTAGGCATCTCCACCGTCGATAATGATGGTACATTGGGACTGGATACGACCAAGTTAAAAGAAGCCCTAGCGGAAGATCCCGCTGCTGTGAAGTCCTTCTTTTATGCAAGTACGAAAACCAAAGAAGCCGATGGCACTGCGAGTACGAAAGAGACCGGCTATACATTAGCGCTAAAAGAATTAGCCAACAGCTATGTCGTCAATACTTCAGCCAATAAAGGGATCATTGCCACCAAATCTGCGACCTATGACAGTACCATCAAGGATTTGAACAAACAGATTACACGGTTTGATGATATTTTAGCAATGAAAAAAGAGCGTTACATCACAATGTTTACCAAATTAGACTCCGTGATGATGGAGGCTGAAAATCAGCTGAGTTACCTAAGCAATCAGTTTGCCAATACGTCAAACTAGGCAGGATAGCCGATTAAAGCAGTCATTTTTTCATTCGCATAAGAAACCCTCGTCAACAAGAAAGGAAACAACCTATGGAGCCACACGTATCATTAGATGAACGTTTGAATCAGATTTTAACTGGGTTTGCAAAATGGCGCGGCGACAGCGAAGAAGCCGGTCGTTTGATGGCAGCCAATGCAGCGGTCATAGCAGCCATGCAAGCAGAAGAACAGAGCCATAGTCCACAAACCAGTGCATTGGCGCAACAAGTGATCCAAGCGTATCAAGCGTTCCTAGACCAGGTCAAAGCCCAGCAGCAAGAGATCAAACAAGAATTGGGGCGTTTGAACCGCAAAAACAATCTTGTCAAAACGTATTTGCAGCAAGAAGACAGTGCCGCCTTCGTCGAATTTGATTTATAGTGAGGAAAAAAAGATGAATTATCAAAAAATGCAAAACAACTACCTGCAGAACCAAGTAATGAGTGCCTCCCCCAACAAACTGATTGAAATGCTGTTGCAAGCAGCCATCAAAAACATCAAATTAGCAGTGATCGCATTGGAAAAAGAAGAGTTGAGCCAAGCCCATCAGCAATTTGTCAAGGCGCAGAATATTTTATTGGAATTACGGGTCTCTTTAGACCGTGAGCAAGGCGGCGCTATTGCTGAAGATCTCGATCAGCTGTATGGCTATATGTACGATCAGCTAGTCAGTGCCAATGTCCAAAAAGAGGCAGCCCCTGCAGAAACGGTCGTCCCGCTTTTAAGCGAACTACTGGAAAGCTGGCAAACGATCACCCAATAAATTTGAGAAAAAGCAAAGAAACGACCACCTAAAACCTAGAAAAGTTTAGTAATTGGTTAAATTTTTACCATGTATCCCTTTTCACTAAGCTTTCTTTTTCCCCTCCTCGTCCCTATCTGGTACTCTTTTTATGAGCGTACCGAAAAGGTGCAAGGAGGTTTTTTTTTGAAACAAAAAATAGTACAAAAGCCGCTTTTCTGGCAAGTGGTGATTCTGATTGCAATGAGTGGTGTTTTTTTATTACCGCAGATCTTAGGCCAAGGCATGATTTTGGGCTCTGATGTGGTCTTTCACTTCAATCGTTTTTATGAGACCAGCCAGCAGATCAAAGAGGGCAATTTTCAATATTTTCTTTCTATCTACGGGTTTCAGCAATCTGCTCGTATCGTCAATGCATTATACGGTCCCTTTTTTGCCTATTTCCAAGGTCTGCTGGTCTTGCTGAGTCCTTCGTGGTTTTCCTACCAACTGCTCGCCAATGGGCTGCTCTATCTGCTAGCAGGGTTTTCGATGTTTGGCTTATTAAAGAAACTACGAGTCAATGGCTGGCTGTCAGTGGGGATGAGCATCCTGTTTATGGCGACCTATTCTGTCCAGTATTGGATTGAGCGGCAGGGCTTTTCTGCTTGGGGAGCAGCCGTGTTACCGCTGTGTCTGATTCCACTGATTGCACTAGGGGAACATAAACGGTTGCGGCCTTTTGCGGTAGGGGTTTCCGTGGCAGTCTTATTTCAAATCCATGTGTTTTCAAGCATCTTGTTAGTGCTCTTATATGTGCCCTTTTTCTTACGCGCCTTTTTTGTTGGAACTTCCGGCGAAGAAAAACGACAATTGGTGCTGCGCTTAGCAGGAGCGATCGGGATTTTCTTGCTGCTGACCGCCAATATTTGGTTAGGGATGTTGGATCTCTATACGAGTAACACGTTGATCGCGCCTTTTGTGAATCGCAACATGCAGAACAATACCATTACTGGAACCAGCAGCTATTGGTGGACGACTCCGTACCTGCTGCCAATCTTATGTGCCTTGTTCTTTTGCGGTGCGATTCGTGTATGGCCTCGTCTATCCGGCGGCTTCAAATTAATGACAGCAGCTGCAGCGGTCTTTTTCGTTTTATCATCGAACGCTATTCCTTGGCAATGGCTAGGCAGTCTGGACAATGGTGTGATCAATTTACTACAATTCCCTTTTCGGTTCTTTGTTCCTGCCACGATTTTGATCTTAGTCGGTTTGTGCCTGCTGGTTCCTTATTATCGGGGCAAGCCATTGGCAAATCCGC
This sequence comes from Enterococcus sp. 4E1_DIV0656, assembly GCF_002140695.1. Lineage (NCBI taxonomy): Bacteria > Bacillati > Bacillota > Bacilli > Lactobacillales > Enterococcaceae > Enterococcus > Enterococcus sp. 4E1_DIV0656. The sequence continues at coordinate 1,153,947 of NZ_NGLF01000001.1, forward strand.
GTTGGTTCGTCCTCGTTTTAGTTTTGAGTGTTGGTCAAATCCTGATCCAAAACACGGTCAAAATGCAGGACTGGCACTCCGATGAAGCGGCAGTTTCACTGCGAAACCACACCTATCTCTCGGCGGAATCTGAAGCGCAATTGAAGGAAGCCTATTTTAGTAAAGACAAGTCCTTAGCATTAGCGCTGTATCAACGTTCTACCCCAGATTATCTGCCCCTCTATCAAGAGACCAAGAAGAACAAGTACAATTTGTACGGGGAAGAAATCATTGAAAAAAATGATACCGTGGCAAAAACCGTAGAAAACGGGAAACTTACTTTACGTTGGCAAGGTGATCAAGAGGCGTGGAAGGCGTTACCGATCATCAATTACCGCTATACTGAATTGACCCTCAATCAGCAGCCACTAACTGAGAAAGATGTCTCTTTGAGTGCCATTGGTGCCGTTTCTGTCCAACAGCAAGCAGGGGAGAATGTCTTAGTCGTTGACTATGACGCACCTTGGTTTTTCGACGGAGCTTTATGGCTGACGATCATTTCTTGGATCGCTTTACTCATCGGCTTTATCAGCTGGAAAACAAGACAGCTGTATCGTCGTCGTAAGGTCGTACAAGCTTTATTGAAAGAATCTGAATAAAATGAATCAGAAAAGAACTTCAGCGAGAGGGCTGAAGTTCTTTTTTTGTTGATCAGCAACAGTGTACCTATTTTTTTCCGAGAGAAACAATAATCGTTGCGTGCGCAACGATTATTCCTTATAATAGATAAGACACTTTGAAGAACCAAGAAAGGCAGGAGTGCTCATGGAAGCCATTATCCGCTCAATCAATCATATTGCCCGTCTCGCCACCCTTTATCGGGAAAAAGAACTGAAAAAATTTGGTTTAGGTGGGATGCATCATACCTATATCTTAAACATTTGCCGTCAACCGGGGATCAGTCAAGAAGCCTTAGCCAAGAAGATTTTTGTTAATAAAAGCAATGTTGCCCGTCAACTAGCGATCTTAGAAGAACGAGGATTTGTCACTAGAACCAGCAGTCCCACCGACAAACGACAATTACTGGTTTATCCAACCGAAAAAGCACTTGTTGTCCAACCAAAGATCCAACAGCTGCTTCAAAGCTGGAATGAACAAGTCGTAGCAGGTTTTTCTGCTGCCCAACAGCAGCAGTTGATCGCTGATCTGGAAATCGTCAAAGAAAATTCCCAACGGCTTTTAGCGAAAGTTGAGGCGATGGAATGAATCTTTTGACTCAATATTTAAAACCCTATATCGGCCGCATTTCCCTTGGCGTCAGCATCAAATTCTTCGGGTCATTGATGGACTTGCTATTGCCTTGGATTTTGGCGTATATCATCGATTCTGTGATTCCCACGAAGCAAGTATCAGCGATTTTTGCTTGGGGCGGGGCGATGGTGGTCTGCTCCATCATCGCAGTTGTCACCAATATCATCGCCAATCGGATGGCCTCCAGTGTTGCTCGCGATACCACTGGTAGTATACGCCATGACTTATTTGAAAAAGTTTCCTATCTGTCGATTCCGCAAGTCGAAGAAGTCGGGATCCCTTCCTTGGTGTCTCGCTTGACGACAGACACTTACAACATCCATCAAACGATAGGGATGATCCAACGGATGGGGATTCGTGCCCCGATTCTGTTATTAGGGGGAATCATGATCACTGCTACATTAGATCCCGTTTTGACACTGGTCTTAGTAGGCGTCTTGCCCTTCACTTTAGTGGCAGCAGTCACCATCTCAAAACGGGGGATCCCCTTGTTTGCCTCATTGCAAAAGCAAGTGGATGTGTTGGTGCGGACTGTCCGAGAAAATGTAACTGGGGCTCGGGTGATCAAGGCCTTGTCTAAAGCAGATTACGAGAAAAAGCGCTTTGACCACGTCAATCAAGACGTAGTAGCTGCGGAAACCACTGCTAATCGAACCATGGCTGCGACACCACCCCTGATGGACCTATTTTTGAATATCGGACTGACGCTAGTGATCGTCGTCAGTGCCTTTCGCGTCAATCAAGGGTTGACCCAACCAGGGGTCATCATTGCCTTTTTGACCTATTTTACGATCATTTTGAATGCCATGCTCAGTATCACTCGCATCTTTGTAATCGTGTCGAAGGGGCTCGCTTCTGCCGATCGGATCCAATCCGTCTTGCGCCTGCCGCAAAATATGCAAGTCATTGAGGCGCCTGTCAAAGAAGAGTCGGCGCATATCGTTTTTGAAAAAGTTTCCTTCACTTATCCTAATGGCACTCGGGTGCTGAAAGACATCGATTTTTCCTTGCAGCCGGGAGAAACCTTAGGGATCATCGGTGCGACTGGTAGTGGAAAATCAACGATCGTCAAACTACTGCTGCGGCTCTATGACCCAACGAAGGGCATGATTCGCATCGCTGGTCGCGACATTCGCTCCATCGATCCGACGGAGCTGCATCAGTTATTCGGTGTCGTCTTACAAAAAGACGTGCTTTTTGCGGAAACGATCGAAGAAAATATCGCTTTTGGCCGGCGGTTTTCCAAAGAGCAGATCGAAGAAGCGGCGGCTCGCGCCCAAGCCAAGGAGTTTATCAATCAACTACCCATGCGCTTAGCTCATCCACTGCATGCCAAAGGCAGCAATTTAAGCGGCGGTCAAAAGCAGCGGGTCTTGTTATCGCGGGCATTGGCGGGGGATCCGGAAATTTTGATTTTGGATGATTCTGCCAGTGCGCTGGATTATCGGACCGACGCTCAGTTGCGCAAGGTCCTGAAACAGCAGTTTCAACAGACGACGACGGTCTTGATCGCGCAGCGGATCAGCTCGATCCAGCATGCCGACAAAATTTTGGTACTGGAAAATGGTCAAATGAACAGTTTTGGCAGTCACCAAGAATTACTAGCAGAAAATGCGATCTACCAAGCCATTTATCAAGGTCAGACAGGAGGTGCCGACGATGCCGAAGAAAAAAACGGAAAAACCCAAGGATAGCAAGAAAACACTCCGGCGTTTGTGGGGCTATCTCTACGAGTACAAAGGACTCCTGTTGGCAGCCGCTATTTTAATGATGGTCAGCAACATCTTCGCCTTGGTGGGCCCGTTGCTTTCCGGGTACGCCATTGATGCTATTCAACCGGGTCCCGGCAAGGTCATTTTTGAACGAGTCTTCTTTTATTGTGGGCTGATGCTCCTGTTTTATCTTGCGTCTTCCCTTCTTAGTTATCTGATTTCGCTCATGATGATCCGCTTGAGTCAGCGGGTGGTGGCAGCGATGCGCAAGGCGATTTTTGATAAAATCACCGAATTGCCAGTGGGGTATTTTGACCGGGTCGCCACTGGGGATATCATCAGCCGCATCAGTTATGACGTCGATACCATCAATACGTCATTGGCCAGCGATGCCATTCAAGTCCTCAGCAGTCTTGTGACGATCATTGGTTCGTTTGTGATGATGGTTTTGATTTCGCCGCTGCTGGTGCTGATTTTTGTCGTAACGGTTCCCGCTTCGATCTTTTTGACCCGCTTTTTGATGAGCAAATTTCAACCATTGTTTCGCCGTCGTTCCCGCAAATTAGGTGAGCTGAACGGCTTTGTGGAAGAGATTATTTCTGGTCAGCAAACGATCAAGCTGTATAACCAAGAAGAAGCGATCATCAGCCGTTTTGACGAAAAAAACCAAGAAGCGGTGGATGCCTATTACAATGCCGAGTACTACGGTAGTATGACTGGTCCTTCCATCAACTTTATCAACAATCTGTCGTTGTCCTTGATCAGTATGTTTGGCGCCTTGCTGTTTTTGTTCGGTCATCTGACATTAGGGAATGTTTCTTCCTTTGTTCTTTACTCCAGAAAATTCTCAGGACCAATCAATGAGTTAGCCAACATCTTCAGTGATTTGCAATCGGCATTGGCGGCGGCAGAACGGATCTTCCGTTTGCTGGATGAAGAACCGGAAGTTTCTGATGTTCCTGGAGCCTACGAATACCACGAGGTGTCTGGTGAGGTCGCCTTTGACCATGTGACCTTCGGCTATCAAGCACAGCAGCCCATCATCAAAGACCTTTCGCTGCAAGTACCAGCTGGCAGCTTGGTCGCGATCGTCGGACCAACCGGAGCCGGGAAAACCACCATCGTGAACCTCTTGATGCGGTTTTATGACCCTGACCAAGGAGCGATTCGGTTAGACGGCAAAAATATCCGCCAAGCGACACGCCGCAGCTTACGGCAAAGCTATGCGATGGTGCTGCAAGACACGTGGCTGTTCACGGGAACGATTTTTGAAAATTTGGCCTACGGCAAGGCGAATGCGACGATGGCAGAAGTCCAAGCTGCTGCACAAGCCGCCCATATCCATGACTTTATTATGAGCCTGCCAAAAGGCTATGATACTTTGATTTCTGAAGACGGGACCGGTATTTCACAAGGGCAAAAACAACTATTGACGATTGCGCGAGCAATGCTGTTAGATGCCGATCTGCTGATTCTTGATGAAGCCACATCAAATGTCGACACGCAAACGGAGCTGCTGATCCAAGCAGCGATGACCAAATTGATGAAAGGCAAAACCTCCTTTGTGATCGCCCATCGCTTGTCCACGATTCGACATGCCGACACGATCCTCGTGGTGGAACAGGGCAATATCGTAGAGCAAGGGACCCACGAAGAGTTAGTAGCCAAAGAGGGGCGTTATGCCTCACTCTATCAGGCACAATTTGACGCATGATCCATAGCTAGTCCGCATCCGTACAAGGAGTAACCCACTGCTTGCACGGATGTTTTTTGCGTGCCATCGGCTTTCTTGGCACAGGTAAAAAATCTTCTTATGACAAATCAGGCAATTATCGGTATACTTAAGAAAGGGGTATCATCAAACAGAAAGAAGGGAAACAATTGGATCATAAACAACTAAAAGAATTCCCCAACGATTTCTTATGGGGTTCAGCATCAGCAGCCTATCAAGTAGAGGGCGCATGGCAAGAAGACGGCAAAGGCGCTTCAGTTTGGGACGATTTTGTCCGCATTCCAGGCAAAACCTTTAAAGCAACGAACGGAGATGTCGCGGTCGACCATTACCACCGCTTCAAAGAAGATGTTGCCTTGATGAAAGAACAAGGATTGAAAACCTATCGTTTTTCCATTGCATGGACACGGATTTTTCCAGAAGGACGAGGAGAAGTCAATCAAGCAGGGTTAGACTTTTATTTAGCATTGATCGATGAGCTGATTAAAGCAGGGATCGAACCAATGGTGACCTTGTACCATTGGGATCTGCCACGTACGTTGCAAGAAGAATATGGCGGCTGGGAATCTCGCAAAATCATTGAAGATTTCACCAACTATGCGGCCGTATTATTTGAAGCCTTTCGCGGCAAAGTTCACTATTGGGTCAGCTTGAATGAACAAAATATCTTTACTTCTTTAGGCTATCTTTTAGCTGCCCATCCACCAGGAGTGACCGATCCTAAACGGATGTATGAAGTCAATCATATCGCTAACTTGGCAAATGCGTCGGTGATCAACAAGTTCCATGAGATGAAAATCCCAGGGAAAATCGGACCAAGTTTCGCCTACTCACCAAACTACCCAATCAACAGCGACCCGAAAAATATTTTGGCAGCTGAAAATGCCGAAGACTTGATGGCGCATTATTGGTTAGACGTCTATCTATGGGGCGAATACCCGATTGCCGCAATGAATTACTTGAAAGAGCAAGGGATCGCACCAACGATTGAACCAGGAGATATGGACTTGCTGCGTTCAGCAAAACCAGATTTCTTAGGGATCAACTATTACCAAACAGCAACGAATGCCTACAATCCATTAGATGGTGTCGGTGCCGGTAAAATGAACACCACTGGGAAAAAAGGTAGCTCCGAAGAAACCGGGACACCAGGAATGTTCAAAAAAGCTGAAAATCCATTTGTGGAACGGACGAATTGGGATTGGGAGATCGATCCTCAAGGGCTGCGGATCGCTTTACGCCGAATCACTAGCCGTTATCGGGTGCCTGTGATCATTACGGAAAACGGACTTGGTGAATACGATAAACTAACAGACGATCACCAAATCCATGACCAATACCGCATCGATTATTTAGCAGGGCATGTCCATGCCATCAAAGAAGCGATCAGCGACGGCGCGGAAGTTCTTGGCTATTGCACCTGGTCCTTCACTGATTTGCTAAGCTGGTTGAACGGCTACCAAAAACGCTATGGCTTTGTCTATGTCGACCAAGATGAAACCCAAGAAGGGTCACTGGCACGCTACAAGAAAGACAGCTTCTACTGGTATCAAGAGCTGATCAAAACCAACGGGCAAGAGTGCTAGCCTCCTAAAGCCAATACCTGAATAAGCGAAACGACCCCTGCAACGGCAGTGATCGTTTCTTAGAAAAAAGTACGTTCCACCTGTAGCGACCGCCCAAAGGTAGACCAAAAGTCTCGCTTTTTGGGCCGCTTCAAAGGAGAACGTCCTTTTTTTGAGTATTATCGTTGACAAGTGTAAACGATAATTGTAAAGTAGAAGAAGATTACAACTGTAAACACAAAAGGTGAATGGGTTTGCATAGCAAGCAAGGAGGAAGGAAACAATGATCGAAAAGAATTATGGGGTAAAAGGGATGACCTGTGCGTCTTGTTCCCAGACAGTCGAAAAAACAGTCAGCAAGCTGGCGGGGGTCGACCAAGCAGCTGTCAATTTGGCTACTGAAAAATTACATATTCGTTATGATGAGCAGCAGCTCACCGAAGAAACACTCGCTGAGGCCATCAAAGCAGCGGGCTATCAACTGATCGGCTCTCAAAGACAAGAGACCTTTGCCATCTCGGGCATGACCTGTGCGTCTTGTGCCCAAACAGTAGAAAAAGCTGTCCAAAAATTAGCGGGTGTGGAGCAAGCCTCCGTCAATCTGGCGACAGAAAAACTGACGGTCAGCTATCAACAAGACCAAGTGTCCGCCGCGAAGATCGCAGCTGCCGTGAAAGAGGCGGGCTATGACGCACAGCTGCCGACCGCTTCTGCCGACAAGGCGGATTCAAAACAGGCAGAGATTCGTGCTTTATGGCAACGGTTTTGGCTTTCGGCGCTCTTTACGATCCCCTTGTTCTATTTGACGATGGGGGAAATGATCGGTTTGCCGATCCCTGGCTTTTTAGATCCAATGGCCTATCCAGTCAATTTCGTTACCACTCAATTGATTTTAGTCTTACCGGTGATGGTCCTCGGTCGCGCCTTTTACATTGCTGGTTTCAAAGCGCTTTGGAAAGGCCATCCTAACATGGATTCCCTCGTCGCATTGGGAACCAGTGCTGCCTTCTTTTATAGTATTTATGGGACCGTGATGGTCTACCTGGGCACGACCCACTATGCGATGCACTTGTACTATGAAACGGCCGCCGTTATTTTGGCATTAGTGACCTTAGGAAAATACCTTGAGTCGGTCTCAAAGGGCAAAACCTCCGAAGCCATCAAGAAGTTGTTGGATCTCGCACCGAAAAAAGCCCGCGTGCTTCGCGGCAGCGGGAATCAAGCCGAAGAAGTCGAAGTGGGTATTGAAGAAGTCGCAGCCGGCGATATCTTAGTCGTACGACCTGGTGAAAAGATTCCTGTGGATGGGATCGTTACCCAAGGACGCTCTGCCATCGATGAATCAATGATCACCGGAGAAAGCTTACCTATCGAAAAACAAGTCGGTGATCGGGTGATCGGCGCTAGTATCAACAAAAATGGCTCGTTTCAATACGAAGCCACCAATGTGGGAGAAGATTCAACGTTAGCGCAAATCATTCAGTTAGTAGAAAATGCCCAAGGCTCCAAAGCGCCGATTGCCCGCATGGCAGATAAAGTTTCGGGTGTGTTTGTCCCGATTGTCATGGTCTTGGCGGTTTTTGCAGGACTTGCCTGGTTTTTCTTAGGACAAGAAACCTGGATCTTCTCATTGACCATTACGATCTCTGTATTAGTGATTGCTTGTCCGTGTGCCTTAGGATTAGCGACACCGACCGCCATCATGGTGGGTGCGGGCAAAGGGGCAGAAAATGGCGTCTTGATCAAAAGCGGCGATGCGTTAGAAACAGCTAGAAACGTGACGACGATCGTCTTTGATAAAACCGGCACGATCACAGAAGGCAAACCAGTCGTAACCGATCTCCTGCCTGCCGGCAACCACACGCCGACGGAATTGCTGCAGCTGGCGGCTTCTGTTGAAAAAGGCTCAGAACATCCATTAGGCGAAGCCATTGTGATCGAAGCCCGCACGCAAGCCCTCGCCCTGCAAGAAGTTGACGGGTTTGAAGCGATTCCGGGGCATGGGATTCAAGGCACGATTGCTGGCAGTCCAGTCCTATTAGGCAACCAGAAATGGCTGGAAAAACAAAACGTTGCCATCGATGGCCTGATCGAGCAAGCCCAACAATTGGCTCACGAAGGGAAAACACCGATGTATGTTGCCAAAGACGGCGAAGCGATCGGGATCATCGCTGTGGCAGATACTATCAAAGAAAGCAGTCGAAAAGCCATTGAACGTCTGCATCAAATGGGCTTGTACGTAGCAATGATCACTGGCGACAATGCTCGGACAGCCCAAGCCATCGCCAAACAAGTCGGTATCGATGAAGTAATCAGTGACGTCTTGCCAGAAGATAAAGCCGCCAAAGTAGCCGGCCTGCAAGCCAAAGGCCAAAAGGTTGCGATGGTAGGTGACGGGATCAATGATGCGCCGGCGTTAGCCCAAGCCGATGTAGGGATCGCGATTGGCTCTGGTACCGATGTCGCCATCGAATCGGCAGACATCGTACTGATGCGCAGCGATCTGATGGACGTCCCATCAGCGATCGAGTTAAGTCGGGCAACCATCAAAAACATCAAAGAAAATCTTTTCTGGGCTTTTGCTTATAACGTCTTAGGCATTCCTGTCGCAATGGGTGTGTTGCATCTTTTCGGCGGCCCCTTGCTCAATCCAATGATCGCCGGGGCGGCCATGAGCTTCAGCTCGGTATCCGTTTTATTAAATGCCTTGCGGCTGAAACGATTCCAACCCTCAGCAAAAAAATAAACGAAGCAACGAATGCAACAACAAAAAGACCTGCCCACGGTTTCTGATGGAAGAAAACCGTGGATAGGTCTTTTTAGTGCTGGACATCTAAATAAGAGTAGGCCCGCACGTCATAACGGTTGCGACTACGGGAAAATTCGATAGGTGAGCCATTTTTCTGATAGACGATCTGTTCGATCTCTAAAACCGGATCATCGGCTTTACAGTCCAAATACCGTTGATCGTACGCGGTGCTTTTATCAGCGGCAATGGTGCGGTAAGCGCCGGCAAACTGGACCCCTAGTTCCTCTTTAACATAGCGGTAGATAGAACTTTCTAAATGGCCACGAGTTAAATTGGGCACCAAATGGACCGGCATATAGGTATATTCTAAAATAAACGGCTGGTCTTCAAGAATCCGCAAGCGGACAATACTATAGATTGGCTGTTCTTCCGTCAACATCAACTTTTCTTGGATCGTTTGGTCAGGAAATTCGACTTGAAAATCGATGACCTGACTGACTAGCTTGCGGCCAGCTTTGCCCATTTCTGTTGACAAGCCTTCATAGACCGTTAAAGCAGTGGTGTCTTTTTTTAAGAATGGGTGGTTCAATATTTTTGTTCCAGCGCCCCGCTGAGAATAAACCAGTCCTTCCATGGCTAAAATACCGATGGCTTTTTTGACGGTCATCCGGCTGACTCCGAATTCTTCGACTAAATCAGTTTGATTCGGCAGTAAGCTGTCAGGCGGATACGTTTTGTTTTTGATACGTGTGCGTAAAATATTGGCAATTTCTTGGTATTTTGGCATCTGATCACCTCGCAAGAAGTATAGCTGAAAAAAGCGGTTTCGACAATCAAACCTTGGTTTTTTTATAAAAAGAACGGCTGACTGAAAAAATTCAGCCAGCCGTTGCGCTTAATCGATCGATGGTTCTGCTTGACGATCTAAAACACGTAAGAATGGATACCAGATTAAGCCGACGATCACCACGTCAATGACTTGCAGCAAACCACCTAACCAAGAGTTGGTTGCTAAGACACCACTGAAGACCACTGGAACGGTCCAAGGAACAGAAACACCAGTTGGTGCAGGAACAAGTCCAGCCGCCATCACTAAGTAGTTGAAGGTCGTTACCACAAGAGGTGCCACGACCCAAGGAATCAGGATCGTCGCATTCAAGACGATCGGCATACCGAAGATTGCTGGTTCGTTGACGTTAAAGATCCCTGGTGCTAAAGCCAAACGACCAACATCGCGGTATTGTTTTTTCTTCAATACAAAAGCCATCAAGATAACAACTGCTAACGTCATACCAGAACCGCCTAATCCAACGGTGAAGGTTTCCATAAATGGTTTTGTGACGATATGCGGCAGTGCATCCCCATTTTGATACGCTTCTAAGTTGTCTAACATTAATGTATTCCAAATCGGGTCCATCACAGAGTTGACGATGATTTGACCATGTAGACCGAAGAACCAAAGGAATTGGACAAAGAACAAAGCCAATAGAGTTGCTGGCAAGCTGCTGCCTAGTCCAGTCAATGGTTTTTGGATCAATTCATAAACCAAGTCATGCAAGTTGGCATTGAAGACACCCGTCATGATGGCATTGATCACTAAAAATACCGTTAAGGTGATAATTGCTGGAATCAAAGCGGCAAAAGATTTAGAAACTGCTGGTGGCACCCCATCAGGCATTTTGATCTGCCAGCCGCGTTTTGTGATGCGGCAATAGATTTCAGCTGCTAAAAATGCTGCGATCATCCCGATAAACATCCCTTTTGCGCCAAGACGATCAAGAGACAGCACGCCGGAGATCGTTTCGCCAGATTCAGTAGTCATAAAGAAAGGAGTTAAGATCAAAAAGCTGGCAAAAGAAACGGCGCCGCCAAAAATCCCTTCCACATCATATGATTTTGATAAATAATAGCCGATACCGAAAGTAACGAAAACAGTCATGATACTCATTGTTGCATTTTGCCCATTGCCAAACAGCGTTCCTAATGTTCCTTTAGTGGCATCACTGAAGAAGGGCAGGTTGTTTAAAACGACCACGATCGATCCAAACATAGTGATTGGGAACGAAAGCATAAATGCGTCCCGCAAGACGGTCAGATAGCGATTTTGTCCTAAGGCATTCGCCAAGGGCAAAATCTTTTCAGATAACTTGTCCATAAAACCATTCATTATTAGTTCACTCCTTAAATTTCTTTTTGCAATCGATTACATTGATAATGTATCATGTTTTATTTTAAATGTCTATACATTTATTTTAAAAAAGATTGATTTTTGTAACTGCTTCCTTTATGATTAGGGCAGCAAAGAAAAAATGAGGAGTGAATGAAGATGGATTATCAATTTCCAGCAGGCTTTTGGTGGGGGTCAGCCGCTAGTGGCCCACAAACAGAAGGTGTATTTGAAGGCGATGGCAAAGGGGCAAGCATCTGGGATTACTGGTATCAGCAAGAACCAGAGAAATTTTTCAATGGGGTAGGTCCTGAAAAAACCTCGCAAGTCTACACACGCTATCAAGAAGATATTCAACTCATGAAAGAAACCGGCCATACGACGTTTCGGACGTCGATCCAATGGAGTCGTCTCTTCCCGCAAGGCAAAGGAGAAGTCAATCAAAAAGCCGTTGATTTTTACAATGCCTACATTGATGAGTTGATCGCCAACGGGATCGAACCTTTCATGAATTTATACCACTTCGATATGCCAATGGCGCTGCAAGAAAAAGGCGGCTGGTTGAACCGAGAGACCGTGGATGCCTATGTCGCGTTTGCGCAAACCTGCTTTACGTTATTTGGTGATCGTGTCAAGAAATGGTTCACTCATAATGAACCGATCGTCCCTGTTGAAGGCGGCTATCTTTACCAATTCCATTATCCGAATGAGATCAACATGAAACATGCAGTCCAAGTTGGGTTCCACGAAACGTTGGCGAGTGCTAAAGCCATCAAAGTCTACCATGAGATGAACCTTGGTGGGGAGATCGGCATTATTTTGAATTTGACGCCAAGCTATCCAAGAGATGAGAACGATCCAGAGGATGTCAAAGCAGCGCAAATCGCAGATGCCTTCTTTAATCGCTCTTTCTTAGACCCTGCGGTCAAAGGCACGTTCCCAGAAGAATTAGTGACCATCGTCAAGGAATTAGATATGGTACCAGCGATGGAAGCTGATGATTTACAAACGATTCGCGAAAATACGATCGACTTGTTGGGGATCAATTATTACCAACCTCGTCGTATCATGAAGAAAGAATCACCGATCGATCAAGCGAAAAGTCCAATGCCAGATGATTACTTTGATAACTATGATATGCCGAACAAGAAAATGAACCCGTATCGTGGATGGGAAATCTATGAAAAAGGGATCTATGATATTTTGACAAACACGCGAGAAAACTATGGCAATATCAAGTGCTACATTTCTGAAAATGGCATGGGTGTCGAAGGAGAAGAACGTTTCGTCAATGCTGATGGCGTGATCGAAGATGATTACCGCATCGAGTTTGTCTCTGACCACTTAAAGTATGTCCACCAAGCGATCCAAGAAGGAACCAATTGTGTTGGCTACCATATGTGGACCTGCATGGACAACTGGTCATGGACCAATGCTTACAAGAACCGTTACGGATTTATCTCCGTTGACTTAGCAAATGATGCTAAACGAACAGTGAAAAAATCAGGTCGTTGGTTTAAAGAAGTTTCAGATAACAACGGCTTTTAATAACAATGAAAAAAGCAATGCTGTAGGGATCAGCATTGCTTTTTTTGTGTAAAATCGCGGATTTTTCTGTCTTGTTCCGAAGGGCATTCTCTATTAAAAAACCACCTGTTTTTGCAAATGATAAGCTGGGTTAAACAAAAGCACAGTTTTGATAAAGAAAAGACTAGACATGGAAACGTTCTCGTGGTATTCTTTAGTAGAAATCGGTTTCATTATTTTGTTTAGGGTTTGAAAGGAGAAAAAACAATGGATAAATTTATTGGATTTATGGAGAAGCACTTTATTCCGATCGCTTCTAAAATAGGCTCTCAAAGACATCTAGTGGCCATTCGTGACGGATTTATCGTAACGATGCCGTTGATGATCTTAGGCTCTTTTGGGGTATTGATCAACAACTTACCAATTCCTGCCTATATTGATTTTATGAATGGCATTTTTGGTGAAGGGACATGGCAAGCCTTTGGGAACAACTTGTCAGCAGGTACTTTTTCAATACTTGGTCTGTTAATCGCTTTCACAGTCGCGTATAATTTAGCTAAAAGCTACAATCAAGACGCATTAGGTGCTGGGGCGATCTCAGTTGCAAGTTTCTTCGCATTAGGTGCAATGGCGACAGGCCCAGATGGTTTGTTAACAGCTGCCGGACTTGGTTCTCAAGGATTATTTTTAGCATTAATCGTATCAATCATTTCTACTGAGATCTTCCGTCGTCTAGCTGGCAACCCACGCTTAGTCATCAACATGCCTGATGGCGTACCACCAGCAGTCTCACGTTCATTTGCTGCATTATTCCCAGCAATGATCACCGTATCGATCTTTGCTTTGTTTACAGCAATTTTCCAAGCATTTGGTGTGACAAGTATCGTATTGTCCTTCTATGAATTGGTGCAACAACCATTCATGGGCTTGGCAAACTCTTACCCAGCTGCTTTGCTATTAGGTTTTATCTCTGCATTCTTATGGTTCTTTGGTTTGCATGGTGCCAACATCATCGACCCGTTCATGCAAACGATCAATGTGCCTGCGATCGAAGCAAACGCACGAGCATTAGAAGCAGGCACAGATTTGCCTTATATCGTCAACAAACCATTCTTTGATTCTTTCGTGAACATCGGCGGAACAGGTGCGACACTAGGTCTTTTGATTGCGATCTTTTTAGTTGCTCGTCATCATAAAGCGTATATGACTGTCGCAAAACTATCCGTTGCACCAGGTGTGTTCATGATCAATGAACCAGTGATGTTTGGGTTACCCGTTGTCTTGAACCCAATCTTGTTCATCCCATATGTGTTGACACCACTTGTTTTAGTCACGACTGCTTATTTTGCAACTGCAACTGGCTTAGTTCCTGCAAGTACCGTCATCGCACCATGGACGACGCCACCAATCATCGGCGGTATTTTGTCGACACAAAGTATTGCTGGCGGAATCTTGGCAGCTGTTAACTTGATCTTATCGGTCGTTATCTACTTGCCATTCGTGAAAATGGCGCAAATTCAAGAAACACGCCGTTTAAAAAATGCGTAATGTCTGATCGAGTCGATTAGAAACAAGCGCCAAACGTAATAGACCTTATCCGGCCGCGATCAGAGTGCAATACCCCTTATCACACTGCTTCATTGGAAGGTGCAGTGGTGTGATGACACTCTTTTCGTTTGGCCGGTTCTTTTCTCGTTTTTCAATCAATACAACACACGTTTTGGAGGTGGCAAAATGCCCAAATATATGGAGATCGCAGATGTTCTGCGTAAAAGAATCAAGGACGGAACTTATCCGAAAGACAGTCTTTTACCTTATCAAACAGAGTTAGTGGAAGAGTTTGGCGTCAGCCGAATGACGATTAAAAATGCGGTGAATATCCTGATTATGGAAGGCTTGCTGCTGACAAAGCGCGGCTTAGGGACCAAAGTTTTGAATCATTCCTTTTGGGGCAAAGATACCTCATCGGTGACAGAATACAAAGGCCTGAGCTATCAGATGAAACAAGAAAAACGGACGTTGACTAGCCAAGTCATCACCTTTGAAGTCTGTTTTCCTACAACAAGAATTCAAGAGATGCTTCAGATCACTGCCGAACAACCAATCTACCATGTGATCCGTTTGCGGATCTTAGAAGGCAATCCATACATACTCGAGCATTCCTATATGCCGTTGGATCTGGTCAGCGGTTTGACGAAAGAGATCTTGGAAGAATCCGTCTATGACTATCTGTTGCAAGATTTAGGCTACAAATTTGCTGGTGCTTATCGGACTTTTCAGGCTGCCAAAAGTGATGAATACGATCAAACCTATTTAGCGTGCCAAGCAGATGATCCAGTATTGGAATTAGAACAGATCATCTATTTAGAATCGGGACGTCCAGTGGACTATTCCTGCAGCCGCAATCGGTATGATGTTCGTGGCTATTCCATGTTAGACATGAAGCCTGATCTGTTACAGCACCGCAAAAAGTAACGGCTTACAAAATGGTTCTTCAACGAAAAAACGCTTCATAGCTACTGTTGGCTATGGAGCGTTTTTGTTTTGACTTAAGAAGTGGGTTGGTTTTGATCGCCTAGTTTGGCTAAGATAGTTTCCGCAACGGCTTTGGGAATACCAGCTTGCTGGATCTCTTCCACGGAAGCTGCTTGGATGTTTTTTAACGACTTGAAGGTTTTCATGAGCTGTTGCTTGCGTTTTGGTCCTAAGCCAGGAATTTCATCTAGCTTGGAAGAAAAGCTGTTTTTACTGCGCAGTTGGCGATGGAAGGTGATCGCAAAACGATGGACCTCATCTTGGATTCGTTGCAGCAAAAAGAATTCGACAGAATTGCGTTCCAGCTGGATCGGATCTAAAAATTCCCCGAAAATCAACTCGCTGGTTTTGTGTTTGTTGTTCTTCACTAAACCGGCAACGGGGATATCTAAACCTAGCTGGTTATGCAGCACTTCTTGGGCGGCACCGACTTGGGCTTTCCCACCATCGATGATGATCAGATCAGGAAAAGGCAGGTTTTCTTTTAGGACACGAGAGTATCGGCGGTAGATGACTTCTTGCATAGAGCCATAATCGTCGCCGCCTTGTGCGGTACGGATCTTATATTTCCGATAATCATCTTTAAACGGCTTCCCGTCGACAAAAACCACCATTGCAGAAACCGGGTCGGTCCCCATGATGTGGGAGTTATCGAAGGCTTCAATCCGATAAGGTGTCGGAATCCCCATGGCATCGCCTAGACGATCCACAGCACCGATCGTCCGTTCTTCAGTACGCTCGATCAACGCAAATTTTTGGGCCAAGGCAATGCGGGCATTTTTATTGGCCAAATCGACCAATTTCTTTTTGTCGCCTCGTTGGGGCTGCAGGACTTTGGTTTCCAACAGCGCTTCTAATGGGGCAGCATCGACATTTTGCGGAACAAAGACTTCTTTGGGAATGAAGTGTTCATTCTTTTGGTAAAACTGGCCGACGAAGGTCAAGAAATCTTCATCCGCTTCATTGTAGAAAGGAAACAAAGAGACTTCTCGTTCGATCAGCTTTCCTTGACGGATAAAGAATACTTGGACACACATCCAGCCTTTGTCGACACTGTAGCCAAAGACATCACGGTCCATCAGGTCGGTCAGGGTCATTTTTTGTCGCGTCATGACGGTATCAATCGCTTGGATCTGATCCCGCAGCTCAGCCGCTCGCTCAAACTCTAACGTTTCAATGGCTTCGCCCATCTTCTCTTTCAGATCTTTCAAAATATCGACGTGACCGCCGTGGAAAAAGTGTTTGACTTGATCAACGATCTTCTGATAATCCTTGGGATCTACATTGTTGACATAAGGACAGACGCATTGACCCAAATGATAATAAAGACAAGGCCGCTTTTGAGAAGGACCGCATTTTCGTAAAGGAAAGAGGCGATCCAGCACCCGTTTGGTTTCATTGGCTGCTCGTGCATCAGGATAAGGGCCGAAGTATAAAGCCCCGTCTTTTAAAACTTTACGAGTGATGATCAAACGCGGATAGCGCTCTTTGGTCACTTTAATAAAAGGATACGACTTGTCGTCCTTTAGCATGATATTGTATTTTGGTTTGTTTTTTTGAATCAAATTGATTTCCAGCAATAAGGCTTCCGTATTTGATTCGGTAACGACGTACTCAAAATCATTGATTTCTTGAACAAGTCGTTCGGTTTTCGTATCGTGACTGCCGGTAAAGTACGAACGGACACGATTTTTTAAAATTTTGGCTTTCCCAACATAGATGATTTTGTTATTTTTATCTTTCATTAAATAACAACCGGGTTGATCAGGAAGCAGCGCTAATTTGTTCTTGATTTGTTCGTTCATTTCAAGATCCTTTCTTACTGGTTTGCTCACGAACTGCAAAAGTAGTCAAAGGGCGGTCTAAGATCCACCGAAAAGGGGAACATTAGAGCCCATAGCCAGTACTCTTCATTTTAGCACAAATTTCTTAAGAAACAATCAAACGGGCCAGATCGGCAGCGAGGAAGCGTAATCGTAAGAAAAGGTTAAGAAATCCCACGAGGCGGTGGTTCCCCAAAAAAATCAGTTTGTTTTTATACGCTTGCCACCTGTGAGGGATCGTTTTGCGACCACTCCTGAATGAAGGTCCGCAATCCCTCGATGGCTGGTTCTGTGACGGCTTTGCGCTGGATGAGGTAAAATTGCCGCTCAAAATTTTTATCCAGCAGTTGATAGCCAATGCCGTGGGCGGCTCGCTTGGAAAGGATCGAACAGCCGAAGCCTTGTTTCAGTAAAGCGACGATCAATTCATTGCTGGCGATCTCAATGATCGGTCCTTGAATATTTTGTTCCTCTAGATAGCGCTTAGTGTAATAGTAGACACCAGAACTCGCTTCTCGGACGAGCCAAGGACCGACTTGGGGATCACCAGCTAAGACGAGCTGATCTTTCAAAATCGGGAAACGCAAAATACTTGGTGCAGATAAGGGTTTTTCAATGATCCCTAAATCTAGTTGATGTTGCTCAAGCGCTGTTAAGACTTCAGCGGAGTTCATCATCGATACCCGAAAACGCACCGTGGGAAAGGCGTTGTATAAAGCAATCATCAAGTCAGGCATCAAGGCCATCGCATAGGTATGAGAGATGCCTAGGGCACAGTGGCTTTGATGCTGCGTGTTGGTATGGATCTCGCTGGCGATCGTCGACCACTCATCCAATAAATTCAGTGCCTTTTCGTAAAGGTACTCTGCTTGGGGCGTGGCGATCACGTTTTTGCGACCATTGCGTAAAAAAAGCGGTGCATCCAGGTCTTGTTCCAACTGCTTGATCTGAGCAGAAACCGTGGGCTGCGAAATAAACAGCAATTCGGCAGCTTTCGAAAAATTTTTCGTTTCATAGACCATCTTGAAGGTCTCCAGTAATTTTAACATTGCAATCCCTTCCATTAGAAAATTCAATCATAACTATTATACCAATAAATCCTACTGATCGGTCAATCTGTGTATAATGGATGTTATATGAAAGGATGAAAGCAATGAAGCAACGACAAACAGCTTTGATACTTCCCGGTTTGTTCCTATCCTTTTCGGTAGCCGTCATCGCCCGAATCATGGCTTTGGCTGTGCCAAAATTAGGAGGAGCAACCCTTGCTATTTTATTAGGAATCATTTTAGGAAATACACTGTTCAAGCAAGAACGCTATCAGGTCGGAACGAAGGTTGCGGAAAGTCGGCTCTTGGAATATTCGGTGGTTTTGCTGGGCTTTACCGTCACTTTCCAGACTATCAGTGAAATGGGTCTTCGGGGCTTTCTCTTTATTTTGCTGATGATGAGCTTGGTCATTACCGCTGCTTATTTGATAGGGAAAAAAATGGGCTTTAATCAAAAGATGAGCCTGATGATGGCAGGCGGCAATGCTGTCTGTGGGTCCTCTGCGATTGCGGCGATCGCACCAGCCATTGATGCCGATGATGAAGAAAAAGGGCAGATCATCACCTTGGTCAATCTTTTAGGAACGGTGATGATGCTGACGCTGCCGTTTTTAGGCTTGGCCTTATACGGCGATGATCTATTGCAAAAAAGCGCCTTACTTGGCGGCACACTGCAATCCGTCGGGCAAGTCGTGGCGGGGGCTAGTTTGATTGATGCCGACACCGTCAAATACGCGATGCTCTTTAAAATCGCGCGCATCATCATGTTGGCAGTCGTCGTCATTGTTTTTGAACGAATGACGACAAAGACCCCCACCAAAACCAAAGGCAAAGGTAAGCTACGGCTGCCAATCCCTTGGTATGTGTTGGGCTTCTTGACCATCTGTATCTTGAACAGCTTCTTGCCGCTGCCTAGCTGGTTGAATGAGGGGGCTCATTTTATCAGTACGTGGTTTGAAACAACGGCGTTGGCAGCCATCGGTTTGCGCCTGGATTTCCGCAAGTTTTTAAAAGAAGGACCGCGCTTTTTATTCTATGGTCTTTCCGTTGGAGCCGTCCAAACCGTGGGTGCTGTTGCGTTGATTTGGTTGCTGCGGCTCTAATTCACACGAGGCACATCCCATAAAGCACGTTTGAAGCGTACGATTGTTTAACGAAAAAAGCCACGACAGTTGATCGAAAGGCACGCTTTGCTGTTTCTTTTGGAAGAGGCAGCAAAGCGTGCCTTTTCAGATCAACTGTCGGGCTTTTTTTTAGCGACAAAGATGGTTAGACGGGGACTTGGATGACTTGAACACCTTGTTGCTCAATCAAGTCGATGACTTTGGGATCAGAATAATGGTCGGTGATCAGCAGATCGATAGCCGCAATTGCGCCAATCGTAAAATTGGATTGCTTACCGATTTTTCGATAATCCGCGATAACGATCAACTTGCCAGAATTTTCGATGATTTTCGCATTGACTTTGGCTTCGTGGATCACTGAAGTGGAAATGCCGGTCTGTAAATCTAACCCACTACAACCAATGATCGTAACATCAGAACGAACATGAGAAAACGACTCCACGGCGATATCCCCTGACAAGGCCGCTTTAGGATAGCGTATTTCGCCGCCACTTAAAACGATCGTTGATTTTGGATGGTGTTCCATTTGGATCACACTTGTATTGTTCGTCAACAAACTGATTCGTTTGTCCGTTAGATGGCGCAACGTTTGAGCGGCGCTAGTACTCGTATTGACGAAAAGGGTATCGCCATCTTTTACTTGGCGAGCCGCTTCTTTGGCTAGTCGATCTTTGATGTACTCGATCGAGTCGGTGGGATGCGCTTCATCTTCATAAGCTTCACAGTATTCGATTTTTCCGTGGGTTTGTTTGATCTGACCCATCTCACTCAGTACGGTACAGTCTCTGCGGATCGTCATCTCTGATACTCCCAACTGATGACTGAGGGTCTTCACATCAGAAAAACCAGATGTTTTTATCAGATCGATCAATTGTTTTCTCCTTTGCCTCACTTCTTCATTGGAACGTTTCACGATACTTCCTCCTTACATGCGCTTTATTCTATTCTTGTCTTTCATCGTTTATCCAGATTGCGATTGCCTTTGCATAGCAAAAACCTTCTCGCCTCATTCTCGCAAGTTCAAGTGATGATCCCACACCACTTGTTGAGAAGCCACGATGTGTTTGTTGTTTCTTCTTTCGAACTCATTTTAACATATCCCCTATACATTACCATATATATTAAATAATCACATTTATTTATGGGTTAATTAACATATAATAAGCTAAATTAACATAAAACTAGATTGAAAGCGTTTTTCTATATGTTAGAATCAAAGTGTAAATAAGCAAGGGAGGAATAAGAATGGCACATGTAAATGATGTTTCGAAAGAGAGTTGGCTTTTAAATACGTTTCCAGAATGGGGGACCTATTTGAACGAAGAGATTGAAAATGAGCTTGTGAAAGAAGGCACAGTTTCCATGTGGTGGCTAGGCTGTACGGGTATTTGGCTGAAGAGTGTGGAAGGAACCAATATTTTATGCGACCTTTGGTGTGGCACTGGCAAGCGCAGTCATGGGAATGGGCAAATGAAAAAAGGCCATCAAATGATGCGAATGAGTGGTGTACAAGAAATGCAGCCTAACCTACGGACTCAGCCCTTTGTGATCGATCCATTTGCAATCAAAGGAGTGGATGCGTTAGTGGTGACCCACATCCATTCCGATCATTTAGACATCAATACCGCAGCCGCAGTCCATCAAAATTGTCCAGAAGCAAAATTCGTCGGTCCCCATGAAGTCGTTGCAACTTGGTTGAAATGGGGAATACCAGAAGAAAAAACCATCGTGGTCAAACCGGGGGATGAAGTGACTATTGGGCAGGTGAAAATCGTCGCTTTAGAAGCATTCGATCGAACCGCTCTGATTACTTGTGAAGATCCGGATACCAGCTTGAAAGGAAAAATGCCACAGGACATGGATCGTATCGCAGTCAATTACTTGTTTGAGACTTCCGGTGGGGCGATTTATCATGCAGGAGATTCTCATTATTCGAATGTATTTGCTAAACATGGGAATCAGTACAAGATCGATGTTTGCTTAGGTGCATATGGCGAAAACCCGCGGGGCATCACCGACAAAGTTACATCAGTCGATATGTTGCGGATGGCCGAATCCCTCAATGCCAAAGTGGTGATTCCCGTACATTATGATATCTGGTCCAATTTTATGGCTGATCCAAAAGAGATCACCGAGATTTGGAAGTTTAAAAAAGATCGTTTGAACTATGAGTTTAAACCGTATATTTGGCAAGTTGGCGGCAAATTCACCTACCCAACGAATAAAGATGATCTTGAATTTAATTTCTATCGTGGCTTCAAAGATGTGTTTTCGGTCGACAATGATACGCCATTCCCTTCTTTCTTATAAAAGAAGGGGGGATGCTGCAAAAGCCAAATTTGAAAGGAGCAAACGTAATGCTGCG
The DNA here is from genome assembly GCF_002140695.1 of Enterococcus sp. 4E1_DIV0656. NCBI lineage: Bacteria > Bacillati > Bacillota > Bacilli > Lactobacillales > Enterococcaceae > Enterococcus > Enterococcus sp. 4E1_DIV0656. The sequence continues at coordinate 1,175,585 of NZ_NGLF01000001.1, forward strand.
TTATTTTTATGAAAATGAGTTGGTTGCAATCAACCATGAACAGCCCGAAGACTGGGAAGCTGCTATCTGGGCGAGTGGCGAAGGATTAAAGCAAAAGGCGTTGATTACGGATCAGTACATTGAAGATGTCATTCGGGATGTCCATCAATACGGTCCTTATATTGTGATCATTCCCAAAGTAGCCATGCCCCATTCTTCAGCAGAAAGCAAAGGCGTCTTAGGAACAGGGATCGGGCTGACGATTTTTCCAGCGCCCGTCTCGTTTCAGGAAGATAATCCGGACAAGGAGGCGCAGTTGTTCTTTATGCTCGCTGCCAAAAACGCTGAAGCACATATGAACAATATCGCTGGTTTATCAGAGATGTTGATGGAAGAGGGGCTGGTAGAAGATCTATTAGGTGTAAAAACGATGGCAGATTTTGAAATGGTGATGGAGAAATATGACCAAAAAGAAAGCAGGGATTAGATGGAAGTGGTAGGAGATTTCTTATTGAGATGCTGGGATTACTTTGCTCAGAATATTTTGATGCAGCCAGCTTTTTTGATCGGTTTTATTGTACTGATCGGTTACTTACTATTGAAACGGCCGTTTGTTGAATGTGTCGCAGGTTTCTTAAAAGCCACCGTTGGTTACTTGATTTTGACGATTGGTTCTGGTGGATTGGTCAATAATTTCCGTCCGATCCTGGTGGGGCTTAAGGAGCGTTTTGAATTAGATGCGATGGTCACTGACCCGTATTTTGGTCAAAATGCGATCACCGCCGGCATTGAAGAACGATTCGGACGCACCTTTGGTGACACGATGCTCTTATTATTGATTGCTTTTGTTTTTAATATCTTACTCGTTCGCTTTAAAAAATATACGAAGCTGCGGGCCGTCTTCACTACTGGAAATGTGCAAGTACAGCAAGCCGCAACGGCCTTTTGGTTGCTGCTATTTTGTTTTCCAGACTTGGGTCGGATCGAAGTCTTACTTGTCATGGGCTTGATCTTAGGCTGCTATTGGGCGGTTGGTTCCAATTTGACCGTGGGCATCTGTCAAGATTTGACGGAAGGTGCTGGTTTTGCGATTGCCCATCAACAGATGTTTGGTGTTTATTTCTTTGCGAGACTTGCGGAACGGTTCAAAAAGAACAAATCCAACCGGAAATTAGAAGATGTCGAACTACCGGGTTTTTTATCGGTCTTCAATGAAAATATGGTATCGACTTCGATCCTGATGCTCTTTTTCTTCGGTATCATTTTAGTGACACTTGGACAAGATTATTTAATAACAGCAGGATTTATGGCAGAAGGACAAAGTTTCTTATTTTATATTTTACAAACATCACTGATGTTTGCCGTCTACTTAGCAATTCTTCAATTAGGTGTGCGCACCTTCGTTTCCGAATTGACCGAGTCATTTCAAGGAATCTCAAATACGATTTTACCAGGTGCTGTTCCGGGGATCGATATCGCCGCAACCTTTGCCTTTGGTTCACCAAATGCTGTGACGGTGGGCTTTTTATTCGGTGCATTAGGACAATTTTTAATGATTGCTTTACTGATTTTGTTCCGGTCACCAACGATCGTGATTGCCGGGTTTATCCCACTGTTCTTTGATAATGCAGCGATTGCCGTTTTTGCCAACAACCGTGGAGGTATCAAGGCGGCTTGTCTTTTCCCATTCTTATCAGGCATCATTCAGATCGGTGGTTCGGCCTTGATCGCTACTTGGGTAGGATTGTCCCAATATGGCGGCTATCTTGGTATGTTCGACTGGGCGACCGTCTGGCCATTCTTTACAGTATTGATGAAATTCTTAGGCATCATTGGTGTGGTTCTTGTGGTGGTGATCTTATTAGTGATTCCGCAATTGCAGTACCGCAGAGATCCAGAAGGATATTTCTTGATCGTAGATGATTACGATGCGTATGTAGAAAAACAAAAATAATAAATTCTTAGGAGGAAAAAAAGATGAGAGTATTAGTATCTTGTGCAAATGGATCAGGAACAAGTTTGATGATGATGCGGAGTGTTGAAAAAGCTTTGAAGTCTGAAGGGATCACAATCACCTCTATCCACCACTGCGCGATTTCCGAAGGCAAAAGCACCGCCAAGAATTACGATGTGGTCTTTACGCCAATGAACTTTGTCAATATGTTCGATAAAGCAAAAGAAAAGGGCGTAACAGTAATCGGGGTCAGAAATGTGATGTCTCCAAAAGAAATCATTGAGCGGGTCAGAGAAGCGGGTCTTTCAAAGGAGTAGTCAGCGTAACAGGATGTGGCAAAACAAAAAGGTTGGTCAAACAAAAGAGAGGGGAATTTCATGAGCATACCAAAACTACAGATTGCTTGCGATCACTCCGATTTAGCTAGTGCACTGGCAGATATCAAAAAAGTCGGCGATGTGGTTGATATTATTGAAGCAGGGACTATTTTATTGTTGCAAGAAGGAGAACAGGTATTACGCTGTTTCCGAGCAATGTATCCGGAGAAGTTGATCGTAGCAGACACAAAATGTGCCGATGCCGGTGGGACGGTCGCCAAAAACTGCCAGCAAGCTGGCGCGGATTATATGACCGTGATTTGTGCAGCAACGATCCCAACAATGAAGGCAGCAGCAAAAGAAATTGCTGAGATCCAAGTAGAATTATATGGTGACTGGACCTACCAGCAAGCACAGCAGTGGCTAGATGCCGGCATCTCACAAGCCATCTATCATCAAAGTCGTGACGCATTGTTAGCTGGTGAAACATGGGGAGAAAAAGATTTAACGAAAGTCCGTAAATTGATCGATATGGGGTTTCGAGTGTCCGTCACGGGAGGATTGAGCGTCGAGACGTTGGCTCTGTTTGCCGGCATTGATGTGTATACCTTTATCACAGGACGAGGCATCACTGCCGCTGACGATCCGCAACAAGCAGCAGTTGATTTCAAGCAAGAGATTTTACGGATTTGGGGGTAGTTTTCTATGAGTTTGATCGGTCTATATGAAAAAGCAACACCCAAAGCCCTTTCTTGGCCGGAACGATTGCAGTTTGTCAAAGACCGAGGTTTCGACTTCATTGAAATGTCCATCGATGAATCCGATGAACGCTTGGCACGCCTAGAGTGGAACCAAGCACAGCGCAAAGAGATCGTCGAGGCAATCTATGACTCGGGGATCAAAATCTTGTCTTTATGTCTCAGTGGACATCGGCGGTTTCCCTTTGGTTCGATCGATGAAAAAAAGCGCAAGCACGCGATGCATCTGATGGAAAAAGCCATCGACTTGGCTTCAGATTTGGGTATTCGCTGCATCCAATTAGCCGGATACGATGTGTATTATGAGGAAAAAAGTCTTTGTAGCCGCGAATGGTTCATTGCCAATCTAAAAGAAGCCGTCGCCAGGGCGTCTGAAAAGGGGGTCGTTTTGTCACTAGAGATCATGGATGATCCGTTTCTGAATTCTATCTCAAAGTATTTACGGATCAAGGAGCAGATCCCTTCACCCTATCTACAAGTCTATCCAGATGTCGGGAACCTGTCGGCCTGGCCAGAAAATGATGTCGGTTATGAATTAGAAAAAGGCATTTGCGAGATTACCCAGATTCATTTGAAAGATACATTGGCGGTCTCAGATAAGTTTCGAGGAAAGTTTAAAGAAGTACCGTTTGGCACTGGGTGTGTTGATTTTGATGGCTGCTTACGCACGCTGAAGCGGTTGAATTATAACGGTTCTTTTGTCATCGAGATGTGGAGTGAGACGAGCGCTGACCCGATTGGGGAGATTGAACAAGCCAAAGCATATTTATTACCAAAACTAAAGGAGGTCGGTTACCTTGATCAATCAGCTTCAATTGATGAAAGAGCGAGTTTATCAAGCCAATAAGAGACTACCTGAGGAAGGGCTAGTAAAGCTGACTTGGGGAAATGTTAGTGAGATTGATCGAGATTTAGGGATCATCGTCATTAAACCAAGTGGTGTTGATTATAAGAAGATGACGGTTGATTCAATGGTGGTTTGCGACTTAACGGGAACACCGAAAGAGGCGAAGACGTTGAAGCCTTCCTCGGATATCAAAACCCATGCGCTATTGTATAAGCACTTCGAAGGCGTCAAGGCGATCGTCCATACGCATTCGACAAATGCGGTAAAATGGGCGCAAGCACAGCGAGACATTCCTGCATATGGAACGACGCATGCGGATACTTTTTATGGTAGTGTCCCTTGTACACGACCATTACGGGCCTCTGAGGTAACGGCAGACTATGAAAAAGAAACCGGCAAAGTCATTGTCGAGACGTTTGAAAAGCGGGGATTAGATCCGCTTGCATGCCCAGCTGTCCTCACAGCGGGACACGGTCCCTTTACTTGGGGGCAATCTGCGGAACAAGCGGTCAGCAATAGTATTGTTTTAGAAGAGGTTGCAGAAATGGCACTAGGTACCGAAGCTTTGACCTTAGAGCGAACACCGATCGCTGATTATTTGCTGGATAAACATTATTTCCGCAAGCATGGCGAACATGCTTATTATGGACAAGGATAACGTAAAAGCAGCCATTCCTAGCGATCAAGGAATGGCTGCTGTTCTATTCGTTTTCTTCAACGAGTGTTTTCACATAAAAGCGATCCATCGTGGTATGCTGTGCCGCCAATAGTGGCTGGGACAATGCGCGATAGCCGGCTTTTTGATAGACATGCAAGGCAGCTTCTAAAGAATGATGGGATTCTAAATAGAGTTGCCGATAGCCTAGTTCAAAAGCTTTGGCCTCGATCTTCGCCAGCAGGGGATAGCTGAGACGCTGCCCTTTGGCGGCATCACTAAGATAAAATTTTTGCAGCTCGGCGATTTGCCCTTCTGAATCATAAGCGGCAAGACCACCGCCGCCTAAAAGGGTACCCGATTCATCGGTGACGACAAAATAATGGCGGCTAGCAGGATCTGCTGCATAAAATTCACTTAAGTGGTCTAACTCGGGATCAAAATAGGCAGTTCCTGGAACCGCCAACTGGTGGTTGGTCAAGCTTTTGCGAATGATAGCAGCTAATGGCGCATCATCTTGAGATTGGATTGGACGAAATATCGGCTTCATGCAGTTCCTCCTTAACGTAAAAGTAAATGAATAGCTATAGTGTACCACAAGCATCGAGGTAGTGTTTAGTGATGATAAGAAAAGCCATCCTCGCAATGGCGCACCTCTTTAATAAGAAAACCGCCCCTCGTTGCCAGGCTCCTAATGTAAAAAGGAGGATGGCGAAACGAGGGGGCGGTTTTTGTGTTAGTCATGGAAGCAGTAATTAGAGCGTTTCACCATTAGAGGCGATTACTTGCTGGTACCACGCAAAGGAATCTTTTTTCAAACGATTCAAGGTTCCTTTGCCGGTATTGTCTTTGTCGACATAGATCATGCCATAGCGTTTCTCCATTTCGCCGCTGCCGAAGCTGACGATATCAATGATCCCCCAAGGCGTATAACCTAATAGCGGTACACCATCTTCAACCACCGCTTTTTCCATCTGTTCGATATGCTCTTTCAGGTAAGTGATGCGGTAGTCATCATGGACTTGCTGTTCATTGGTTAATTGATCGTAAGCACCAAAGCCATTTTCTACGATAAATAGCGGCAAGTCATAGCGTTGATAGATCGTATTTAACACATAGCGCAACCCGACTGGATCGATAGGCCAGCCCCAATCAGAAGCACTGATATAAGGATTACTCACGATTTTTGCTCCCGGGATATCCTCAGTTGGTGTGCCAGCCACTTCATCAAGGGTTGAGATCGTTCCTGACATGTAATAGCTGAACCCAATATAATCAACGGTTCCCGCTTTTAATAGCGCTTGTTCCTCGGGCGTGATCTCAATCGTGATGCCTTTTTTTGCCCAATATTTTTGCACATAGGTTGGGATCTTGCCTCGTACGTGGACGTCGCTGTAAAAATAGCGCCGTTCATTGGCTTTGACGGATGCCATCAAATCAGCTGGCGCACAAGAGTAGGGGTAGACCGGGACATAGGCCATCATACAACCAATCTGAAACTCTGGATTGATTTTTTTGCCTTCGATCACGGCTGCCGCACTGGCAATCAACTCATTGACGCCCGCTTGAAAGACGAGTGCTTCTTTTTGACTGTCATCCTCGATGATCATGGCAGAATTGGTCCAAACGTGCAGCGGCTCTTGCCCATCTGCTTGATTATTGATCTCATTGAAAGTCATCCAATACGTCACTTTGTCATGATACCGTTGAAAAACAGTCTTAGCGAATTTGACAAAGAGGGGAATCACTTCTTTGTTAGCAAACCCACCAAATTCTTCATAGAGGGCATAAGGCATTTCAAAGTGAGACAAAGTGATGACGGGTTCGATGCCATTTGCCTGCAATTCGTCGAAAAGATCATCGTAGTATTGGAGACCGGCTTCATTTGGTTCTTCTTCTGTTCCAGTTGGATAGATCCGGCTCCAAGAAATCGATGTCCGTAGACATTTCAAGCCCAGTTCTTTGAATAACTGGATATCTTCTTTGTAACGGTGATAAAAGTCAATGGCTTCATGGTTCGGGTAATATTCCCCTTCAATGACTCCTTTGGTGATTTTACGGGGAATACCGTTGCCACCGGCCGTCATGACATCGGCGGTACTCATTCCACGGCCAGCAACATTCCAAGCGCCTTCCGCTTGATGGGCAGCGATCGCGCCGCCCCATAAAAAATCTTTCGGCATTTTTGCGGACATAAATTTCATTCCTCCTCGACTCATTCGTTTGCTTATAATTCTACTTTCTGGGAACGGTTAGAGGCGATCACGAAAGGCAAATAGATCAAGACCGAAATCGCAAGACAAACGACACCGACAACCGCAGCGATCGCATTTCCTCCAGTTCCTAAAAAGAGATTAATGATTCCTGGGGTCGTCCATGGTACCCCAATCGCTGGGGTCGGCATGATCGGCCAGACAACAGTGACAAAATAACCCACCAAAATATTGACCATTGGTGTCAAAATAAACGGAATGATCATGATTGGATTCAAGACGATCGGTAGACCGAAGATCATCGGTTCATTGATTTGGAAAATTCCTGGAACTAAGGACATCTTAGCGATCTCACGTTGTTCTGGACGTTTTGAAGCGATGAAGATCGCAATGATCAAGCCCAATGTCATACCAGTTCCGCCCATATTTGCGAACATATCATTTAAAACGCCCCAGGTTTCTTTGTAAGGAACGTCCCACAAGGAGCCGCCCTGGTTGATAAAGTCTAGGTTAGCTAGATCTTGTTCGGTAAAAATCGCTGAACGAACCGCATTCAATGTGTTTGGTCCATGGATCCCAATCGCAAACAACGTGGTTTGCAAAAATGCCAAGATCAAGACACCGACGACATTGCCCCCCAGATCCCGCAATGGACTTTGGATCCCGTTGTAAATAAGTTCATTGATGCCTTCCGGTGCAATCATTAAAACTAAGAAATTGATCAAAGCAGTGACTGCCACGATGATCACGATCGGAATCATGCCAGAAAAGGAACGGGAAACAGCTGGTGGTACCATTTCAGGCATTTTGATCTGCAATCGTTTGACCTTGAAAAGCTTCGGTAAGAATTCACCGACCAAACAAGCCACGATCATAGCTACAAACAACCCTTGGGCGCCTAAATATTGTGTGGAGATCACATTGACATCATCTACTGCAAAGGAGGTCGGGTACAAGATCATAAAGGCAGCGACACTTGTCAAACCAACTAGCGTAGCATCTGCTTGGAAATGCTTGGCTAAAAGTTGGGCAACAAGAAACGCAATGAATAAACTCATGATGTTGATGGTCCCGTTCGCCACGGAAGCTAGAACTTGCTGGGCGCTTTCCAGATTAGGAAAAAGCCGATTCAGTTGAAATAATTGCACGATGAAACTTTCATTGGAAAATAAAATATTGTTGACCAAAATAACGAGAGAAGAAGCGATGGTCAGTGGGAAAATCAGCATGAATGCATCCCGGATCGCTGCTACGTGGCGTTGATTGTTCAACTTTGTTGCGATTGGTACCAACGAGCGGTCTAACAGGTCATTGAATTTTTGCATAATAATAACACCTTTCCTTAATTGATGCCATCATTATAGCGAATGAAAGCGGCTAAAAGTAAGCGGATACGGATTCCGTACATATCTCTCAAGAAATGAAAAAAATTCCGCATCCGGAACACAGTGTTACAAAAAAAGATGGTTCAGTAAACTGAACCATCAAGGGTTGGAACGATAATCTTGTAAATAGCCGATCAGTGTTTCTAAAATCGCTACTGAAGGCAATTGACTAGTCAAATCAAGAAAGATGTCTTTGCGTTCCTCTTTGATCGCATACTCGATCGAATAATCGCACAGGCGTGCCAACGTACTTTCCCGATTAGGGGTAATGCAGTATTTCTGCACGATCGCTTGATTGTCTAAACCGGTAATGACTTCGATCAGTTCTTTGGTTTCACCAGAGACACTCAGAAAAACCAAAACATTTTTTTGATCTTTTCGCAAAAAGCTTTTGATTGGGTAGGTCAGCTCATCAATGCTGATACTAAAGTAACCGAGACTGGCTAGCTTGCGGGCAACGTATTGCGCGATCGCACCGGATGCCCCCATCCCCATAAATAAGATCAAATCGGCATCCCGCATCGCTTCGGCAAGTTTTCGTATTTGGTATTCCGCATCAGGGTGGAAGATCTGCATATTCAAGCCTTTGATGCGCGCTTCTAAACCTAAGTGTTCAGGATGCGCGTCAAAATGGGCTTTTTCTAAATGATTTTTGATATAGAAGCGAAATTCTGGAAACGACTGAAAGCCGACTTTTTGAATAAAACGAAAGACCGAAGTCGAAGAGACATGAGCATCATCGGCAATGTCGCGCACACGCATATACGGGATCTTTTCTAAGTGATTGACGATAAAACGGTAGATTTCTTGTTCTACCGCAGAGAGCTTGTTCAAGTTTAATTGTTCAAAAAGCGCCATGCTGGTTCCTCGCTGTCCTAGATAATCAATTTACACCAGTATAGCATATCCGAACTTTTAACGGTGCAGCTGTTGGTGGATCTGATAGACTGCGCCGATCAAGCCGGCATCGTTTTTTAGTTTCGCTGGACGAACAGGCGCGATGGTTTGTCCGCGCAAATAATTAATCGCTTCATGCCGTGTTTCCGTGATCGTCAAGCGAGCCTGCAGGCGTTCCCAGAAATAAGGATTGGCACTGATGCCGCCGCCGATCAATACCAATTCTGGGTCAAAACAGCTAATCAAATTGATCAGTCCTACAGATAAATCCGTTAGAAATTGGTCCGTCAGCTTCAGCGCCAACGCTTCGCCTTGCTGCGCGCGGTCAAAAATCTCTTTGGCGTCTTGGGTGGGTTCAAAGCCAGGAACTGCTGCGCCAGATAAATTGTAGAGGCGAATCAAGCCGCCCACGACGGCAGTTTTTTTATTGATGGAACTTTCCTCGATATTGCCTTCTTCTGGCAGCTGATCAATCACCATCCAGCCAAATTCACCAGCCATGCCATGAGCACCTCGGTAGACTTGATTATTGATCACGATCCCACCGCCTACACCAGTGCCTAGGACAAGACACAAATAGTTGGCTACCTCTTGCGCATTCCCGATCCATTTTTCAGCAATCGCTGCTGCATTGGCATCATTTTCCACCGCCACCGGCAATCCTGTACGCGCTTCCAAGACTGCTTTAAAATTTTCACCATATAACGATTTGATGGCTCCAGCCGTTAACATAAACCCGTCTTTTTGAACGATCCCTGGGGCACTGATCCCAATGCCATCAATCGTGTGGCGGCTCTGGGCATCTTCGATGATCGTGAGTAGATCCTGATAAAACTGGGCTGGCTCATAGCTAGTGGGGATCGCTGATTTTTCAAGGATCACTCCGGTTTCATCTAAAACCCCATATTTAATACTTGTTCCGCCAATATCAAATCCTACGTACATTCTTCTTCCTCACCTTTCAAAACATTGTTGCCTTAAGTGTACCATCTGGCAGGAGGAATTTTTTTCTTTTTTCAGCTATTTTTTGACAGCCGTTTCCGCTGCATCCAAATAAAACAAAATGTCACTTTTGCCTTCCTGATTGGTTCCTTTGTACACCTCCGTATCCAGGCCTCCGATACGAAAGCCTGCTCGCAAGTAAAACAGACAGGCAGAAGGATTGTTGTCCTGCGCTTGTGTATAGATGCCGCGATAGTCTTTGGCAAGGGCCGCTTTCAGTGCCTGTTGGATCAACAGTTGACCGATTCCTTGCTTGCGGTAGTCTGTGTTGACCTTTAAGTCATAGAGGTACAGATACTTGAAAAAAGCGTCTTGAACGATCGCTAAGCCAATGCATTTTCCATCATCATAAGCACCGATAAACAGACTGTTTCGGCTCATTTCATCATAGCAATAATTTTCATCTGGGAAACGCATCGTCTGAATGTCTTCAGGTGCAAATTTACAGATCGTGTACTGCCAGTTGCCCTCATTATAAGACGGCAGCATTTTCCCCCATAAGGAGAAGGGTTCGTTTTTCAAGCGGATATCAGCTTGGTGTTCTTGATCGATCAGTTTGATTTCTAGCATGGGACACCTCGGTTTTCTATAGTTTTCAATCATGAGTATTTAAAAGTAAGTTGTTGCAGTTTAGTTTACTACAAAGAATGAAAAATCACGATACTTATTAAACAGTCTGGTCTTCCTGTGAGAAGGGACGTTTTTGTAGGAGTAACTTAGTTGTTTGTCTATACATTTAGGTGGAAAAAGCAGAAAATATTCTATTGATACCTTAGTCACAATGACCGACGGAAAAATACGTCTTAAGTTTGATTATATTTATCGCTTGTTTTTTTATACTGAAGGTAGATAGAAAAAACGGAGGACAATCACTTGAAAAAAGCAATTAGTATGATCCTGCTCGTGTTAACGATCGGGACCGTCACATTGGTTACATGGTCTTATTTTACGAAAGATGATTCCAGCGAACTGGTTCAGCTGGTGGATCGTTTCAATCCTTTCGTACCGGAGAAAAAGGTTTATGTCAAAACATCCAATGAGTATGGCGTGCCGCAAGAACATGATGCCTATGAATATACGCAAGAAGGAATCAATGAAGATGGACAAAAAATAAAAATCACGTTTTGGGCACCACAAAAATTAAAAGAAAATGCCTACCTAGAGCTTGATGCAAAGGGCAAACATGTGGAGTCGTATCAAGAGGTGACCGAGCAGGATCTCCCTGACGCTATCAAAGACGAGTTGGTTACGACCCATTGATCATCGAGCCTGCTTGAAGAAACGGACAGAAAGTCATTTCCCACAAGTTGGGAGATGGCTTTTTTTAGTACCTTCACCTAAAGAAAAGTTCGCCAAGATTTGATTTGGGTGAAAAAGATTAGAGGATGATAGAATTTTCAGAAAAAATAGATAATTTTTTCAATTCTTAGTTGCAATAGCAGAAACGTCTGGTATTCTCTATGAGGTAGTTAAAAAAAATCATTCATATAATTAAAAATAGCAACAGTGAGAGAATCACTGTGTATGAAGGATCAACGGTTTTCGAGGAGGAACGTATGACAGAAAAAAATCAATTAAAAAAACAGATGAAAACCAGACACATCACTATGTTGGCACTAGGTGGCGCAATCGGTGCCGGCCTATTCAAAGGCAGTGGGGAAGCGATCCAGTTAGCGGGGCCTGCGGTCTTGCTAGCGTTTATTTTTTGTGGGCTGATCTTATTTGTCGTCATGACAGGACTGGGACAGTTGGTTTTATCTGACCAAAAACAACATGGCCTTTCGGGCTTAGTCCAGCCGTATCTTGGCTTGCATACAGCTGATTTCATTGATTGGATCTACTGGTCAATGTGGATGATCAACATCATCGCCGAAGCAGTTGCTGCCGCAAGCTTTTTGCAGCTGTGGTTTCCCAATATTCCAGCTTGGATCTTTGTTTTGATTTTGGCACTACTCACGACCATCATCAATTTGTTTTCGGTCCGCTTGTTTGCAGAAACGGAATACTGGCTTTCGTGGGCCAAAATCAGTGTGGTGATTGTGCTGATCTTGGTGGGTCTCTATCTGGTTGCCACGCAAGTCTTTGATCTGGGCTTTTTACCGACGATGAGACAAATGACAGACTATGGTGGTTTTGCCCCTCACGGTCTCAAAGGATTTATCAATTCTTTATTGGTCGTAATCTATTCGTATGGCGGTTCTGAGTTAGTAGCCATCACGATTAGTGAAGCAGAAAATCCAAAAAAAGCGATCCCTCAAGCAATCAAAGGAGTAATGACTCGGATTGCCGCTTTTTACATCATTCCCATGTTTCTTTTACTGATCATTTATCCGTGGAATCAATTAGCAGATCCAAATGTCAGTCCCTTTGTAATGGTGTTTCAAAAAATCCATGTGCCTTTTGCTTCCGACATCGTTAATTTAGTGATCATTTTGGCCTTGTTTTCCTCCATCAATTCTGGGGTCTATGCTTCTTCAAGAACGTTGTTTTTCCGGTTAAGCAACAATGGCCAGAAAAAAAGCCGCTTCACGATGCTGAATAAAAACAGCGTGCCCCAACGAGCGATCATGTTTTGCAGCGGTACTTTATATCTTGGAGTCGTTCTTTCTTACTTTTTAGGCGACAAACTCTTCAATTATCTGGCAGGCTCCCTGTCGTATACTGTATTACTGATTTGGTTGTTGATCAGTGTGGCGGCGTTTGTTTTGGTACGCAAGCAGAAGAAAATGGGCTATACGATTTTTTTGGGTGGGGCGATCCTTGCGTTGCTTTTGCTGTTTGCCGGAATCTTGATCACTAACCCATTAGCGGTTACAGGTTTCACCGCATTGCTGTATACGATCATTTTTCTTAGTTTTTATTGGAACCATCGAAAAATAGGGGACACCAGTGGAAAAAGTTGAAGAACCCTCCCTTAAGGCATAAACTGATGGAGAAGGAACAGCCCGCTTGGCTATTTTTTCGCTTCTCAGGAACATGGCTAAAAATAAAGTAAAGGAGAATACGAAAATGGTTAATTTTTGGACATTGATTTTCGGCACCCTCAGCTGGGTTGTGGTGGAAAGTCTGCTTTACAACCCGATGCATAAGTGGGGCAAGTTTTGGGCGAAAGAATCAGGAATGGCAGAGAAGATGGACGGTCAGCAGATGACGACCGGTGACATGCTCTTTACCTTTGGCGGCACGATTGTTGGTGGGATTCTCTTATCGGCAGCGACCTATCAAGTCGTCTATTGGTTTGCCACATTCGATCATGATGGTTGGCTGATGACCTCCTTGCAAGTCGCTTGCTTATTGTGGCTAGGGGTGTATGGGGTCGCCACCTTCGTGATGGCTGTTTACTCGGGACAGTCCCGTAAATTAGTTGGGCTGCACCTTGTGAATGGGTTTCTAGGAGTGATCGTTTTAGGGCTTGTTGTCGGACTAATTGGACAATAGGCAGCGATCATATCCCAGCGAGAACGTTCAAAGATCTCAACGAATCAATCCTAAAGAAAGCCGATCTTGTCTCGACAAGGTTGGTTTTTTTTGTGCGTGAAATTAATCTCACTATAAAAAAAAGCTATAAAAGCAAATTGTTTATGCTATACTGAAAATAACTCAATTTGACAGGAAACACAAACCCACGGGTTTTCGAAAAATCATGAAAGAAGGAAACTTAGGGACAACGAGGAGGGGAAAAATGAAAACGAAAAGCAAGTTAGGTAGAAGAATGTTTGCTACCGTTTGTTTGGCGGTGCTATTTTTTTTGGCAAGCTGCAGCCGCTCAGGGGTTGACTCTGCAGCTGCAAATCAAGTATTGACCAATAGCAACAGTCATCAACAAAATGCCTTGTACGTTTTGGAAGATGGAAAGCTCACCGTCAATAAAACGCTGAGTTTTTTGGTCGATCCGAATCAGGAACCTGCGGACTTGGTAGAAGAACAAGAGGCGCAATTAGTGCAGATCAACGAAACACTGCAAGCAGAGTTTCCCAAAAGCAAAGCACTGACTGCGGCAGACATCGGCACTATGCACACCTTTGAAGTGACAAATGCCCAAGTGATCATTGATCAAGAGAAAAAGGAAGTGCGCATGACTGGCGATGATTTTGAGAAAGTATTCAAAATGGTGGACAACAATGACAAGCGTCTGATCGATGATGAACAAAACGAGTACGAGTTTTCTTACGATGAGAAATAGCAAGTGACAAAAAAGCAGCTGCCTCCGACGAGACAACCGCTTTAGACTGCAGACAAACCTTAGACAAAAATGAGGTTTGTCTTTTTTTGTTGTAAAATTTAGTGGCTATTACGGAAAACATTTTGCGCAAGGAGTAAGTCCGCGACTTTGCGCTTCTGCTAAAGTGGCAGGCGTGTAGGTACCGTTACCGCATTTTCTCGTATGATATTTCGAACCTGTTGGTGTAACGAGGACCGACGTTTGGGCTTGATTGCTAGCAGCGGCTGGCTGGCTTTGTTCTGGCACAGCGGCGGCTGCCTGCCGTTCTTCCTCCGCCTTAGCTTGTGCGACTGCTTGTTCGTTGGCAGTGATCGTTTGCGCCACTGTTTTCGTTCGAGCAGCTAATTCCTCATCGGGGGTCTTGAGACGAGCGACAGCATCTTCTGCACGAGCAAGGGCATCTTTTGTCGGCTCCGCCTCTGCCGCTTCCACCGCTTGGACAGCTTCTGCAACGAGGGCTTCTGCTTCTTTCTCAGAAATCTTGGTTTCTACAGTGGATAACCGACTTTCAAACGTTTCCTTGTTCAACACCGCTTGTGCGACCAATTCTTTTGCCTGATCGAAATCCTTGCGCTCAAGAGAAGCTTCAGCAGTATCGAGGGCTTTGCCGATGGCAAGATGTTCTTCCACCACGGTTAGCCGGGTAGCGAAATCTTCGTAGGTTTTACTCAAAGCATGAATCAGCGTCACGGCTTCGTCGTAATTCTTTTGGTTTGGCTGGGTTTCGGCAAGCGCCAGTGCTGCTTGTTCTTGTTTTTCAGCTTGCAAACTCGCTAGAAATGCGCGAGAAGGTTTGACGGTGACGACTTCTTCTTTGGTGCTTCCACCCATTGAGGCTTGGAGGGTAAATTCCTGTTCCTCTTCATCTTCAAGTTGCACGGTGTAAGAAAATGTTTCGTCCGCCAGCGAAACCTCCACCCCGTTGATCGTCAGTTGCGCTTCTGGATTGGTTTGCCCAGTGATCGCTACTTCACCTTGCTCATTCGTAACCAGTTCTGCTTCATCTACGTGAAGCTCCGGTGTTGTTGCAGGAGTCAATAATACCCCGCCGATCAATAAGAGAAAACCACCCATAAAAATAACGATTTTGTTGCGAAGCGGCTTTTTCTTGATCAAACTAAGAATAAAAAAGATTCCGCTTACAACCATTGTCAAAAAAACAACACCAAAAATAAATATCCCCATAACTTTTTCCATTTCCTTTCTTGTGAATATTTTAATTATAACATTTTTCCTAACTTATCCGCCATTAATAACCGGCTAGCAAGGGTTGCTGAACGTATGGAGGGAGTTCAACTAGCAAACCGATAGATTTTTATCAATAATAAATAGATTTACAGAAATTTTTATTATAAAATGATATAGAAAGAGTTGTTTTTCGTTTGTATTTGCTTTTTTTGCTAAACAGCTTTTGGTCCTAATACACGTATTTACTTCATTACTGGAAAAAGACGCTTTGAACAAACGGATGAAATCGAGCAAATACCTGCAAACAAGCGGCTTTCCTTCGCTGCTTCCCCCAAATAACACCATAAAAAAGACATTCCCCCTCATGTGCAACTAAGCCACTTCATTGATAAGAAAATCAGTATGTGCAAAAGGAGTAGCAATGAAAATCACACAAATCCAATGTCCCAGCTGCTTGGGTCAGTTAACCGTTGACTGGGAGACAGGAAAAGCAGTCTGCCAATATTGCTTAACTAAATCAGTCCTACAGTCGCCGCCAAAACAAACGCAAGAAGCTTCGAATGAACAGGCTCCCGTAGTTTTTCAAAAAGTCAAAGAAGGGTTTTATTCGTTTGCCTTTAATGAAGACGAGGTAGCAAATGCCTTGAAAAAATGGCTGATCCAACAGGAATCAGTTCCTGAGGACATTATCGTTCATCTTGAAGTCAGCGAGGTAAAACGATATTTTATTCCGATTTATGAATTTCAGGTGACCTATACGATGCAGTGGGAGGGGGCCTTTGGCTACGATACCCATTCCATTGCATGGGAAGGATCGCATACGACCACGTGGGAAAAGAAGCGAGGCGACCATTCAGGTGAGACGGTTATATTCTATCAATGCGGCAGTTCGGAGGTGATCGAACAAGAAATTCCTCAGAGCTTTGAGGTCAATGATGAAATGAAAAGAAAACCGCACTTTAGTACCGATCAAAAGGAATTTCAACAGCTAGTCTCAGCACATGCTATTCATGTTTTTCCCTTTGATATTGAGCAAGAGCAGGCGCTCTTTGGTTCTGAAAAACAAGCGGAATTGAGAGCTCATGCGAATGCGGTGATCCAGAAGAAAGAATCTGCCGATCATCTAAAAGAGCTGCACCTAGATCTTTCCCTGATCAGCTGTGCTACAGAAAAGCTCTACTTTCCCCTGTATATGGGCACCTTCAAGTACCAAGAGCAATCCTTTGAATTTGCGATCGACGGCAAAGATCCTGACCGAATGAAGCTGCCGATTATCCCACAGTGCCAAGAAACCTTACAAACGGTTGCGAATTTTTCAAAAGCTCGTAAGGTTTTTGGCTGGTCCTCCGTACTCTTTTTTACGTTAGGTGTGATCCTGATGATCTTGGCTCTATTCATTTCTGAATGGATCCCTCTCGGAAGAGTATTTAGGGCTGTCATAGGGGGGATTGTCATGAGTTCCCTGCCAACTGCAGTTTATTGGGTAGTATCGGGGATAGTGTTGCACTTTCTAAAAGAACAGTACCTCAAAACAGTCCAAAAATTTAGAGATGAGTGCCAAAGAGAATTATTAGGTAAGAAAACTGGGACAGCTTTTTTAGCAAACTACGAGAAGCGTGGAAAGCATCTTGCAAGAATGAGGAAATTTTATGAATGGCTCGATACGCTCGCTTATGTGGTCGTGGTCGTTACCCTTATTTGGAACATTCTTCGGTTTCTTTGATAAACCATCTTGTTGAAAAGAAAAAACGATTCATAAAAAAGGAGAAAAAATGAAAATCACCCAAATCCAATGTCCCAGCTGTCTGGGACGTCTAGAAGTTGATTGGGACTCAGGAAAAGCAGTCTGTCAGTATTGTTTAAATGAGCTGTTGATCAAACCGGAACAAAAAAACCAGGAACAAACAAAACAAGTCGTCTCGCTTAAAGAGTTGTCACGCATTCAAGGGACCGTCAAAGAAGGATTTTATCCGTTTGCCTATGATGAAAAGGCATGTGAAGCGGCGTTGAAAAATAGACTAGCATGGCAAGACACCATCTCGGAAAGTATCTTTTTTGAGCTAGAGATGGTTCATCTAAAACGTGTATTTATCCCGATGTATTATTTTCAAATTGCTTATGATGCTCAAGTGAGAGGGAGCTATGTCCACGAGGAACAGCAGAGGGGGAGTGGGCGCATTACTGCCGACATTTCTTTACATAACAGCGGGAACACAACAATTTTCAATGAACATTTCCCTACAGATATCCAAAAAGAAGCGGATTACAGTATCAATGGTAAGCTGCCGCTGCATCTTCAAAAAGGAGCCGCCTATTGCACGGATATGCAGCAGTTTTCGGCACTTAGCCAAGGCGCTCAGGTGCTGCCCTTTGATATTTCCAGAGAAGCGGCACTCTCTGATACCCATCTAATGGAAGTCTTTGAAGCAAAAGCCAAAGACCATTTGGTGGGAGCAGATGTTGCCAATGAGGTTCAACTGACTCTTTTTCCGAAACAATGTGATACGGAAAAACTGTATTTTCCTTATTACATTGGCGAATTCAAATACGGAAACCAAACCTATTCTTTCGTGGCTGATGGCACCGATGCTGAACGTCTCTTTCCAACCCAGCTTCCTGAATGTGAACAGCTGGTGCAAGTGAAGAAAAGTTTTTCGAAGACCAGTAGTGTCCTTTGGCAATTCTGCTATACCTTCTTTTCATTCGGAATAATTTCCGGGACCCTTTTAAATTTTATTTTTGGTGGATTTTTAATGCCTGCCGTTTCCTTTAGTTTGATTGGCACATCGATCGTGCTTTTTGTCATTTGGCTAGTAGTTTCATTTTTTTTGATTACACAAAAAATCAACTTCTTTACAGAACATAAAAAGTTTAAAAAGGATCTGAATCAAGCACTCAGTCAGCCACAGGCAGATCAAATAGCTATTTTGCAGACATTTGAAGCCCGAAGAAAGAAACTCGTCCGAAAAACAGTATTTTACAGCAGTCTGGAAAACATGGCGTATGAATTTGCCTTGATTCTCTTCTTAGCAATATTGGTTTGGTATTTCGATTTTTATGGCTTATCTCTTCTAGTGCTGCTGGCGTTTGTCAGCTGGAATACGATCCGTATTTTTACAACGAATAGCTCTGATCGATGCATCAAAACGAAAGGATGATCTCGTGGATATCATTCCCATTCAATGTCCCCATTGTTTAGGGGAACTAGAAGTAAACTGGGGTGTCGGCACGGCAGTCTGTCTGTATTGCCGCGGCAAAATGGTCATCAAATTGCCCTTTGACCACGCCAAAATTGCCCAGTCCAGTCCCCTGACGGACAAACAGCTTGCGCTGACCCAGCTGACGGCTCTCTTGAAGAAAATCAGTTTGTCGTCTGCTGCTCTTAGGGAAGACGCACCATCAGCCGGCGTTTTCGTTGGACAAGAGCAGCCAAAACCAACGTCAAGAAACCAGGTGTCTCCGATTCAAAGGGCGCCCATCCATCAGCGCAACCAGCGACAAAATCGTTTGACTGCCTTTTTTCAAAAACAAAATTTTTTGTTCTATTTTTCTGGAGAAAGACAAGTGCTACCAAGGCAATGGCAAAGACAAGTCCTCGCTAGTTTTCAAGTGCCTGAAACGGAGACCCCTCTTGCGTTGCTAACGTCAAAGATGACTGGCAAGAAAGCGAATGCGGGACTGCTTTTTGGCGTTGAACGAGTGTATTTGTGCACGTACGAAAAGAAAGAAAAACGAATAGTCAGTTTTTCCTGGATTGTTTGGAAAAACCTCGGTTTTGAGGTCCAGCATAAAATGTTTGGTAGCTTTTTGGTGATTCAACAGGAATATCGTGTTCCTCTTCAAGCATTGGGCTTTGCGACCCAATCATTTTTGCAAGAATTACAGCAGTTGTTGCAAGAGTGGGAGACTGGCTAGTGCTGAGTATCGATGAAATCAAATAGGGAATCAATTTATTGGTCAAAAAAACAAAGAGAGCGTCGCAAACAGCGGCGCTCTCTTTCACTTCATGTGGTTTCCAACTCAGCATCGTTGGTCTCTGTTAAATACTCGGCTTCATCGTTTAAAAGACTGGCCGTCGTTCGCAGCGTGTCGTAAGAATGCAAAACGGCAGCGAGACTTTTTTGCGAATCACTGATTTTCATGGTCGTCGAATCGGCACTATCTAACACGACTAAGGCTTGTTGGTTGATGGCTTGCATGGTTGCGGCAATGGTTTGGGTCAACTGCTTGGTCTGTTCGGCTAATTTTTGCATTTCATCGGCAACTACCCGAAAGCCAGCTGCTTGTTCGCCGATCCGTGCTGTTTCGATGGAAGCGTTGAAGGATAGCAGTTTGGTTTGTTGTGCAATGCGGTCGATGTCATGCAGCACCGCTGTCACCTGTTGGCTATCCATTTCTAAGGCATGGGTCGTTGCTTGATTTTGATCAGACAGCCGTTTGACTTGCGCCAAGTTCTCTGACAAATGATCGACTTGCTGATGCCCGTTGGCAGAAAGTCGTGTCAGGGAAGCAGCACTTTCTTGCACTTTTTTGATAGTGACCGCTAAGGCTTGTTCTCTTTGGGTAATGTCAAAAGCGATTTTGACGACGTTGACGACTTCTTGCTGCTCATCGAGGACGGGGAAGTAGATTCCTTCTAAAATCAGTTTTTCTCCTTGTTTGTTTTTTCGGATGATTTTGTCTTGAAACCGTTGCTTTGAGTACAGCAGTTGATTCCAAAAAGCTTGGTAATCCGTACTGGCAGCATAATGGTCAAAACAAAAGGTCCGATGCGGCAAGCCAATGATTTCTTCTTGGCTGTACCCTAGGATATCAGTCATGTTGGCATTGGCGAAAACAACTTCTTTTTGCGGATCAAAGACTATGACAGCGAGTTCTTGAAAAATAGCAGCGAGCAGACGGTTATTTTGTGTTTCATCTAATGTGAATTTCATACGTACTTACCTACGCCTTTCAGTTTTTTGGGAAGTTTACACAGCGAGTGTCTTACAGTTATCGGTCATGAAGGCAAGGCAGTTAAGAGTGCAAAAACCACCTTTTTTGTCGAACAAAATGCCTGGAAGCAGAAGGAAGCAAGATTCTTTGCATCAGAATGACTTGGTGGTACCCTTAAGGTCAACACGAACGATTTCAAACAAAAGGAGAGAATCGTATGACAGATAGAATTTCGTTGGAAAAAGCAGCCGTTGAATTTAGTGAGGCAAATGCACCGCACCCACGGATCTATGAATTACCGCCAGAAGAAGGGCGCGCACTATTGGAACAAGTCCAAGAGTCACCCGTCAATAAATTGGCGGTTGAGATAGAAGATCAGACCGTAGATACAGGCGAATGGGGGACCATCAATGTTCGTTTTGTTCGTCCTGAAGGAAATCATGCGATTCTCCCTGTCATTTATTATCTCCATGGCGCGGGCTGGGTCTTCGGCAGTGCCGCAACTCATGATAAATTGATCCGTGAATTGGCGGTACGAACCAACTCGATCGTCATTTTTCCTGAATACAGTCGTTCGCCAGAAGCAAAATACCCAACGGCGATCGAACAAAATTATGCGGTCTTGCAGCAATTACCGGGATTTGTCGATGTCAAAGGCTTAGACCTTACCCGTTTGACCGTGGCTGGCGATTCCGTAGGTGGGAACATGGCGACTGTTATGACCTTGTTAACGAAAGCCCGTGGTGGCATTCCGATCGCACAGCAATTATTGTTCTATCCTGTGACAGATGCCCGCTTTGATACGCCTTCGTATGAAGCATTTGGCGAAAACTATTTTCTGACCAAAGAAGGGATGCAATGGTTCTGGGATCAATACACGACGGATGAAACACAGCGGAATCAAATTACCGCTTCTCCTTTACGAGCGACCAAAGAGGAGTTAGCCGATCTGCCACCAGCGTTGATCATTACGGGGGAAGCAGATGTCTTGCGGGATGAAGGGGAAGCCTATGCGCAGCATTTACGAGCAGCTGGCGTGGAAGTTACCCAAGCACGTCTGCAAGGAATCATCCATGATTTTGTGATGGTCAATGCGATGGATCAGACCCAAGCTGCACGAGCTGCCATGACACTGGCTGTCGGTTGGCTGACGGAAAAAAATGTCCCAGCAGAATAAAAAACCGACAAAAGAAGCTTCTTTTTAGAGGTGTTCTGATACAGTAAAGGATTTATGGGGTGGAGCGATCCACTCCTTTTTTTGTCGGAAAAATGGAAAGACATACACCTGCGGTCTGAAGCAGATGCAAACGCTCTCTAAAAAACTACGTTTTTATAGTACAGATATTAATAAGTGTTTTTCGTTGATAAATAAATAGAAAGTGCTATTATATGTATTGTGATTAATACAGTTTTTGAAAAGAGGTAATACAGTGAGTGCAAAAGGATCAGAAATCATTGTTGAAAGTTTAGAAAATCATCGGGTGCCTTATATCTTTGGGATTCCCGGTGCAAAAATCGATGGCGTATTTGACGTGTTGAGTGATCGGGGACCAGAGTTGATTTTGGCACGACATGAACAAAACGCGGCATTTATGGCACAAGCAATCGGTCGCCTGACAGGAGAGCCAGGAGTCGTCATTGCGACAAGTGGACCAGGAGCCAGTAATTTAGCGACTGGGTTGGTCACGGCAACTGCCGAAGGTGATCCCGTCCTGGCACTAGCAGGCCAAGTGAAGCGTTCTGACCTTTCAAAATTGACCCACCAAAGCATGAATAATGCGGCATTGTTTGCGCCGATCACGAAATTCAGCAGTGAAGTCCAAGATCCTGAAACCCTTTCTGAAAGTATTGCCAACGCCTTTCGCATCGCAAAAACAGCGAAAAAAGGGGCGAGCTTTTTATCCATTCCTCAAGATGTGACGGACGGAACCGTTCAAGGGGCAGCGATCAAACCACTATCTTCGCCTAAATTAGGCAGTGCCGATGCAGAAGATATCCAGGCACTCGTCGATCGGATCAAAGAAGCCAAGCTGCCTGTCCTACTCTTAGGAATGCGGGCTTCAGGCGTGAAAGAAACACAAGCGATTCGTCATTTAGTTGCAAAAACTGGGTTGCCTGTCGTAGAGACCTTCCAAGGCGCTGGGATCATTTCTCGTGAATTAGAAGAGCATTTCTTTGGCCGCGTCGGCTTGTTCCGCAATCAGCCTGGTGATATGCTGTTGAAACGCAGCGACTTAGTGATCGCTGTGGGGTACGACCCGATCGAATACGAAGCTCGCAACTGGAATGCGGAAAAAGATGCCCGCGTGATCGTCATCGATGAAGTACCGATGGAGATCGATCCATTTATGCAGCCAGAAGTTGAACTGATGGGCAGTATCGCGAAAATTATTGAACAACTATCAAAAGCCATCGATCAGTATCACTTGACCGAAGACGCTCAAAACTATTTAACGACGCTGCAAACCAAACTCAATGAAAAACCAGCGGATGTCGAAGGCAGCAACAATACCTTGCATCCCCTGGAAATCATTGATGCTTTGCAACAAGAAGTGACCGATGACATGACGGTGACGGTGGATGTCGGCAGCCACTACATTTGGATGGCCCGTCATTTCCGCAGTTATGAGCCACGGCATCTGCTCTTTAGTAATGGCATGCAGACTTTAGGGGTAGCTTTGCCATGGGCGATCGCGGCAGCGCTCGTGCGACCAAATACTCAAGTGATCTCTGTATCTGGCGATGGTGGCTTCTTGTTTTCTGCCCAAGAGTTAGAAACAGCCGTCCGTTTGAAACAAAACATCATTCACTTGATTTGGAATGACGGTACCTACAATATGGTGAAATTCCAAGAAGAAATGAAATATGATCGTGCTTCTGGGGTTGATTTTGGACCAGTTGATTTCGTGAAATATGCCGAAGCGTTTGGTGCCAAAGGCTTACGGGCAACCACCAAACAAGAATTGATGGCAGCCATCGAAGAAGGCTTTGCAACGGATGGTCCAGTGATCATTGATATCCCTGTGGATTATTCAGACAATGCCGATCTTGGCAAAACGATCCTACCTGATCAATTTTATTAAGACCAAAGGAGCATCAAGATGAAAGTGAAAAACAAAAGTTATTTATATCAGCATGGCACCCTAGGTGGGTTGATGCAGGATTTAATGGATGGCACGGAGCAAATCGGCAAAATGCTTGAATATGGCAATTTTGGGATTGGTACTTTGGCTGGTTCCAATGGTGAAGTGATTATTTTAGATGGTGAAATCTACCATGTAGACGAGTCGGGCAAGGTACAAGTGCTCCAAGGAAATGAAGGAACCCCCTATGCGGCAGTCGTTGATTTTTCTGCGGCGAAGCACCTGCAGGTCAGCCAAGAAATGACCGATGAAGAAGTGAAAAACCACGTCCTGACAGAAGTCAGCCCGAATTTGTTTTCCGCTGTCAAGATTCATGGGGTATTTACCAAGATGCACGTCCGCGTTGCCCCAAAGCAAGAAAAACCGTACCCAAAATTCATTGAGATCATCCAGCATCAGCCGGAATTTCAAGCAGAAGATATCAGCGGCACGATCGTCGGGTTCTTTACCCCGTTGCTGTTCCACGGTGCTGCGGCCGCCGGTTTCCATTTGCATTTTATTAGTGATGATCGCACATTTGCTGGTCATGTCTTAGACTTTGAAGTGGCAGCTGGCGAAGTCGAATTGATGGAACTAGCCGAATTTCGTCAGCATTTTCCTATCGACAACCAAGACTACTTGCAGCGGGAGATCGATGTCGCAAAAATCGCCAAGGATATTGAAGCTGCCGAATAAGTAGCAGGCAGCAAAAAATAATTGATCGCCAGTAGAGTGGTCTCGGATCGAATTGAACGCAAAGCAGCAGTGAAGCCAACGCTTCACTGCTTTTTTGTGCTTCCTTTTATTCATGAGGCTTGCTGCAAAACCTGGATACTTCGATAGAAAAGTTGGGGAATGGTCAAAAATCTGAATTAATTCTTATTTACGAGCAAATAAATTGATATATTTTAAGAATAATGATAATTTTTGTACTAATTAGAAGTATTTTGTTGAGAGTAATTGCACTTGACTGATTTTATAGAGAAAAGAGGAAAGATATGAAAAAAAAGTTGACGACTGCGCAAGGAGCCAGTGTAGCGGATAACCAGAATTCTTTGACAGCGGGGCGCCGTGGCCCAGTGTTGATTCAAGATGTCCATTTGCTAGAAAAACTGGCACATTTTAATCGTGAGCGGATTCCCGAACGGGTCGTTCATGCGAAAGGTGCGGGGGCTCATGGGGTCTTCCGAGTAACAAACGACGTAACGATGTACACGAAAGCGGCGTTTCTTTCAGCCATCGGGAAAGAAACGGAGATGTTTATTCGCTTTTCAACGGTTGCCGGAGAACTAGGGTCTGCGGATACGTTGCGCGATCCTCGGGGGTTTGCGGTTAAATTTTACACGGAAGCGGGGAATTATGATCTCGTGGGCAATAATACCCCGATTTTCTTTATTCGTGATCCGTTGAAGTTTCCTGATTTTATCCATACCCAAAAAAGAGACCCGCGAACGCACTTGAAAAATCCAGAGGCGGTATGGGATTTTTGGTCCCATTCACCGGAATCCCTCCATCAAGTCAGCCTGTTGATGGGGGATCGGGGCTTACCGGCAACCTTTCGTCATATGCATGGGTATGGGAGCCATACATTCGCTTGGCTCAACGCAGAGGGAGAACGCTTTTGGGTGAAATATCATTTTCGGACGGATCAAGGCATTATGAACATGAGTGCGGCACTCGCAGCAGAACTTGCGGGAAGCAATCCTGATTATCATATTGAAGATCTATATAAAGCGATTGAGGCAAAGGAGTATCCTTCTTGGACACTCTATGTTCAAATCATTCCCTTTGAAGAAGGTTGGTCAGCTGCCGTCAATCTTTTTGATGTGACCAAAACAGTCTCACAAAAAGACTATCCGCTGATTGAAGTGGGACGAATGACTTTGAATCGCAATCCAGAGAACTATTTCAACGAAGTCGAGCAAGTCACTTTTTCACCGGGCAATATCGTTCCAGGGATTGATTTTTCTCCGGACAAACTATTGCAAGGTCGGCTGTTTGCTTACGGTGATGCGCATCGTTATCGAGTTGGACCCAACAGCAGCCAGTTGCCGATCAATACGCCAAAAGCGCCTGTCCATAATCACCAACAGGACGGTTTCATGAATACCAAAACGAATTCTTCAGGGATCAATTATGAACCGAACAGTTTCGATGGCATCAAAGAAAACCCGCATGCCAAGGGCATCCACTATTCGTTAGAAGGAGAGATCGGTTCCTTTGATTACGATGAAGACTATTATAGCCAAGCAGGTGATTTTTATCGTTTGCTCTCAGAAGAAGAACGAACACGTTTAATTCAAACGATTGCGGGAAGTTTGGGACAGGTTCAAAATCAACAGATCAAAGAACGGCAGGTCATGCATTTTTACCGTGCGGACCCAGAATACGGCAGACGAATCGCTGAAGCGATCGATGTGAACATTTAAGAAAGGAGGAAAAAGAATGTTACTTTTACATGTAGTTTTTGGTCTTTTATCTTTTGTCGGAGCAATGATGCTGGGGGTGGCCTTTAAAGGGCAGCTGCGAGAGCTTTCAAGGCTTCAGCAATGGGCAGTCGGTTTGAGTTATACGGGCACGCTGTTGACGGCGATTTTGGGGATCTTGTCTGCATCTTCTCATCCAATCATCGTACTCATGACCCTCGTAGGCGCACTGGCTTTTACGAAACGGACATTTTTAAGTGCAGATCAATCCAAAGAGCAATGATTGCTGATAGTAGCAGCGTAGAAGGAAAAAGCGTACTTGATTTATTGGAAAAGTCCCATATAAAGCTGCTTCCACTAAAAAAGAACAGCTTTATATGGGAGGATTAGTCAGGCGTTCGTTTAAAGGCGACAAGGAAATATCAATTCTCTTTCTTTGGAGAAGCGGCGTGAATGATTGGAATTACTACGTATTATCAAGAACGACCAACCGCAAAATTCTCGGATTGATTCGATTCAAAAGATAATTCCAATCGGCAGCGTCGGGTATTGATTTTAATAAGACACTTTCAACATCCAGTAAGTATTCAGTGGCGTATTCGGAGTAGTTAGTAATGAGAAAATTAATGTTTTTTTCTTTTAAATACTCGTGGGAGAGTTCGTTTGAATCAGGGTAGTACATTTCATGATAAACGCCAAGATATTTTCGGATAATACTTTCAGCGTACTCACAAACATACTCGTTACCTTCAAAAATAACAGCTATAGTTCTCCGCGTGCCCCAATTCTCTTCAATGATGGCTTCCATGTGGAAGGTGAGACTTGCACAAAAATCATCCAAATGGTCGAAAGAATAGAGTGTTTTCACAAGAGGATGTGAGAGCAAAAACTGGCGATTTTTTTTATATTCAGCCGCAAATTTCTCTTTGACGAAAGCATTCAAATCATCGATGTTGACGTTCATCGTTGGCGATAACAACTCACGAAGCTTGAAAATAGTGAAGAATGACTCTAACCAAAGCAAATCTTTTTGTTCATCAAAGCTGTTGCCGCGATTTTGGGCATAGAAATCAGCAGTGATTTGTTTGATCGCAGACCAGTGGTTATAGTTAAGACAAAACGCTTTGCTTGTTTCTAGATCGGTGTTGAGTTTGCGACGACAAATAATGCAAGTCAAAAGATAGATTGCTTCTTCTTGAGGAAACTTAAAGGTAAAATAACGCTGGATAATCTTTTTAAGGTCCTCATAATTTGAAAGTAAACCATTTTTTTTAACTAACTCGCTTAGTTCTGGAGAGGGGGCAGCAAGTAAACCGCGATTGCTGCGCTCCACGCTGATATAAAGGATATAAGCAAAATAAGAAAACGAAGAGCTCTGTAAGGCCTTCGTTTCCAAAAGGTCAGTGATTTCCATCACCGCATCTTGTACATGGATCGAGGGAAATAACGTGTGGACATTAATGTCAGACTCGTAGTAAAAAAGACAGAAAAATTTTCGTATATCGATCTCCGAACCTGCCAAAGAGACGGGATCCGTTTTGATTTTTAAACCGAAAGGGGATAAAAATGGCTGTATTTTCCGGAAGTAGCCGATCAGCGCTTGTTCAGAAATATTAAGCGTTAAGCTCCAATCAAAGAGGGTTTGCTGCTCATCATAAAAAATACTTTCTAAAATCTGGAAAATCGGTTCATCTTTTATCAATTCTTGCTTTTGCTTTCGATACCTATCATGATCGATTTCTTCAAAAAGATACCCGATTTTTGCTGTATGGATCGCCATAGCCCCTTTAAAATACTCTCGCAAGCTAGCAATGTCAGTAATCAACGTACGCGTACTGCTCTCGGTCACTTCAGCGAGTTCTCCCAGTGTACGGGAGGGACTTTTCTCAAATTCATTCAACAATTGCAGCCAGCGAATCAACGTACGATTTCGCATGAATTTTAATTGAAATGTTTTCATGTCAGCCTCCGAAAAATAAGTTTAAATAATTATAGCATAATCATTTACACAGATAATGAAACGTTCAACTGTTAGGCGTTCTTGCCACAGTGCCTTGAAGGCTCTGACTACCAGCAGAACATTTCCGGGAATATCAATCGTTCACGGTAAGTATAGCAAGGACCTGAGAAACCAATTGCCAAAAATCATACATAAACTTGAGAAAACGAAACGCTAATAGAAAGGCTCCAAACGCTAGATAAAAAGCTAATGAAGCAAGAAAAGACGATAAAAACACAGTTGTTCAACTGGCAGTTGCCCATTTGAACAACTGTGTTTTTTTCTGATGACGCCAGAGGATCTTAGGCAACAGAAAGTAAAAGCTGCAACCCAGACTCGATAACGAATTGGATGCAAAACGTGATCCTTTACCAGTAGACCCATTCTTCCAACAACTCGTTCTCTTTGACAAGCACGGGAGTCATTTGCTTGAGTCGAAAAAACGAAGCGTAGTATAATAAAAGAGAATTGATATTTATTTACTATTTGGATGACAACATGTTTTTTTGATAGAGATTGTTAAGTGAAAAAAGGAGAGAAAGGAAATCGCCTATGAAGCATTCGCAAAAAGGGGTAGCGCTTCTTTTGGTTTGCGGACAACTTTTAGCTGGTGTGCCAGTTTCAGCTGCGGTTGTTGCATCGGAAGGTACGATCGTTGCCCAAACATCAGAAACAGCTGCACAAGAAAGTGACAGTAGCAGCACAGCAGGGACGGTTGAAGAAACTGCTCCAGCAGGGGAAGGACAAGTGTCTGATTCGGAGCAAGGATCGGCACCTGTAGAAAGTGTACCAGAAGGATCTGAGACAGCGCCGGAGGGAACAGAGCAAACCGAAGAACCAACCCCAGATCCCCAACCGACGCCAGAACCGAAACCAGAGCCAGAACTACCGAGTAAGCCAGAGCCTTCTCAGCCAGAAGAACCAACCCCAGCACCGAAACCAGAAAAACCAACGAAGCCTGAAGCGCCCAAACCTGAGACGCAGCCAGAGAAGCCCCAACCGTCAGAACCTGTAGAAACGCAACCGACACCAGAAGCAAACAGTGATGCAAGTCAAGAAACACCGGCGGCTGTGTCTCCGATCATACCACCAAGTACCCAAGCACCAAGCGGGCCAAGTCAATCCGATCCTATAACGCAGCAAGGTAGCGAAACGAGCTTGACGGTCACACCAGTAAAAGAAGTGTGGGATTTTATCCAAGAAATCGGCGAAGATGCCCGAGATATTGGCTTGAAAAATGATTTGTACGCTTCTGTCATGATTGCACAGGCTATTTTAGAATCAGGTGGCGGTCAAAGCAGATTGAGTCAGGCGCCGTACTTTAATCTCTTTGGTATCAAAGGAACCTATCACGGACAGGGTGTTGCTTTTCGGACACAAGAAGATGATGGTTCGGGAAATCACTACACAATCACGGCAACTTTCCGCCAATATACTGGGTACAAAGAGTCATTGATGGACTATGCTCGTTTGTTGAAAGAAGGGGTCGGACAGCAGTCTGATTTTTATAAAGGTGTATGGAAATCAGAAGCGGCTTCTTATCAAGAAGCTGCCCATTATTTGACTGGTCGGTATGCCACTGATACCGCGTATGATCAAAAGCTGACCGCATTGATCGAAGCCTATGCGTTGACCCGTTATGATCAGAAAAAACCTGATGTGACCGCAAGTGAGACGTATCTTTTTCCTGTTGAAAAAGCCGTTGTCACTTCTACTTTTGGCCCACGTTGGGGAAGCTTTCATCGGGGCGTTGACTTTGCCGCAGCGTTTGGGACACCCATCATGGCAAGTCAATCTGGAACGGTCATCCGTTCAGAGGTTCATCCTTCTTGGGGGAATTATGTAGCGATTCTCCATGAGGACGGGATGACGACACTCTATGCTCACAATCAACAGAACCTTGTGAAGGTTGGTCAACATGTGGAACAAGGAGAAACGATTGCGCTCATGGGTAGTACGGGCAATAGCACAGGCGCACACCTGCACTTTGAAGTCAGTGCATCGCCTAGCTTGAGCCAAGCGAAATTGGTCGATCCAATCGCTTTTTTAACAAAATAAGGATTGCCGAAAAGAGAGTATCGTGGATACTTTCTTTTTTTGTCTTTTTCCAGCAATTTTTTGGGAGCAACGATTTTAATTTTTTTTTCATGAAAACCGAAAAAATGTTTAAAAAAATCGTGCATAGATTCTTTATAGTTTTCACATAACCGTAACAGTTGCTAACCCATAAACTGGCGTGAACAGATCGGTCAGCCAGCAGCACAAATGGTAGGTTCGAATGCTATTGATGATGAGCGGAGAAGCAAAATCGTTACAGTTGTTACCCCTACGAATAAAAACTTGCTAACGAAGTAGGGGAGCGAATAATCAGGAAGTGCATCAATTATAAGTCTACTCCTTTTTTTCTAATCAGTATTGATCGTTGAAAAGAACTAACAAGAAATGATTAACCATAAAAAAGTAGAAGAGATAAATGAGCTGCTCTTTTTTTCTGTTAAACGAAAAGAATGTTTTACACAGTGACGCATAAAATAAAAAAAGAGGGGAACATTTTATGAGAATAAATAAAACGGATTTTGAGGCAGTGATGGCCAATAGCGAATTTTTAGACTATTACTGTCAATTATTTGAACAAAACGGTGAACGATCCGTCACAGATAAGCAATTAGAAAAATTACACTATTTGATTCAAAAGCAGGTGGCACTAACGATTCAAAAGAATGCGAGCTATTCCTTTTTTACACAAACATACAAGCTGCCGCAAACACTCGTAAAGGATTACCAACTGTTAGCGGAATGTACCGAGAGGCTTTCAAAAATAGAAATGGATCAGTTGATACCCAAACAATTTATTGAACAGGACTTTAACGTGCAGATGAAAAAAGTAAGTCAAGAAACGCAATATGAACAGCTTTTAAACATCATCACAGACACATTTAGACAAATAAAGAAAACATAGGTGATTTTCAACATAGCAGTTTTTTTCAAAATGAAGCAAATGATACAAAGAATTTTCTTATTCCTTAAGCAGAATCTGATGAAAGTAAAAGCGAAATCCTTGCACTATTTTTAATAGCCGATAAAATAATTGTTATAAGACAGTAGTCTGGACACAACGCTTTTTTTCATCAGTCTATGAAAAAACCGATTTTTTATGTAGGATGAAAACCGATATAATGAGACTGCTTAGGCGCCTTTCATGCGTAAATTAGCCGCAAAAAAGAAATTCTTAGTAAGGAGCTTATGTTTGAAAAATTTTCAATTGAGTTTTGTCACAAGCAAATCGACCGTCCGATGGCTGCAGATTCTAAGTGAATTTGAAAAAAATGAAATTTGCAGTGCCAGCCATTTGGCTGAAGTAACAAGTAGTACCACAAGGACGATTGGCAAAGACATCAGTCAGATTAATGATTATTTCTGTGGGTTGATCCTGATCACTTCCACCAATCAAGGCTATTCGTTTGAACTATTTGATTATTCACAGTATGAAAAGAAAAAAGCTTCGCTTTTAGCGAATGAACCGCTCTTTATTTTATTGGAAAATATTTTTATTGGAGAGTTAAAGACGATCGATGAGTGGGCGGACTGCTTGTTTTTATCCAAGAGTACCTTATCAAAATACTTGCAGCGCATTCATGAACAACTGGCACGTTTTGATCTCCAACTAGCACTAGATCCCCTGAATATCGTTGGACAAGAAGCAGATATCCGCAATTTCTTCTGTACCTTTTTCTATGAAACGGATAGCACACCCCATACTGTCTTTCCGCCAGCTGCGGTCCAACAGGCAGTAACGGAAATCGGCAGGATGTTTGACAAAAATAGTTATCACACCGTTTCGTTTTCACAATATACGTATCTACTTTATATTTCGCTTGAGCGATTTATGCAAGGCAAAACTGTGCAAATCAACGACGAATTGTACCACGCCTTGCGACACAGTATTCAGCTGATGCACTTTCAGCGAATCAATGGCATTATTGAAAAGTACTTTCAATGTCGATTGACGAACGATGAACTTATCTTTTTGTTTGTTAGTATTATCACAAAGAAAAAACTGCAAAATGTGATCGTCGAACAAAAGTTTTGTCTTTCTTATAATCATTGGACCGAGATTCGCACGTTGACCAACGAGTTTTATCAGATGTTGAATGTATCGTCGAAAAAGCCTAAAGAAGATCAGATTCTGATCGAATCCTTTTTTACTTCTGCCAAATTGAAGGAGTGCTTATCCACTTCGGCCAATCGTAATATTTATGATGTGAATGCGTTTATTAAGAAAACTTTTTCTAAGGAGTTTGCTGCTTACCGAGAGTTTTTAGAAAGTAGTTGCGAGTACCACACTCTTTATTCTGTGGAGTATCTGACGGATTTTTGTGCAAACTTAGTGATTTTTATTGAATCTGTTCGAGAACGTCATTGGTTTCCCCGAAAAAATATCGCCTTTATCTTCGAAGGAAATAACAATATCGTTCAGTACATTGAGGGCTGGTCCAACCGCTATTTTAGCCGATCCCATCAAGTCTTTTATCCTGACTCAGGGGAAGTCAATGCTCAGTATTTAGAACAAAATACCATTGATCTGCTAGTGACGAACTATGCCGAGCATGCGACCGAATTTCGAGATATCGTTGAATGTATCGTCTTCAAAACGATCCCTTCTTCTTCTGACTGGAATCGGCTGCTTGAACGGATCAATCCTAACGTCACCCGCCAATTTGCCCTAAAAGACCTCTTCTAGTTTCCCATTCTGTTTTGACCTAAAGAGTTGCTAGAAAGGGCCTTTTACATGAAAAGAAAGCATCTTTCCTTCACTGCTTAGACAGTGAGAAGGAAAGATGCTTTCTTTTTTAATGGCTTGACTCTCCGCAGCTGTGCAGGAGTGTGGGAAGGGGAAGTGGGGAATGCATCAGGTACGGATGCAAGCCTTTGGAACCAGCGGTTTTCAATTCAATCGATCAATGTGGGCGAAATCATTGGGCTTCACTTAAGTAGATCAAACTCCAAGGCGCCTTTTGGTTTAGCTGAAGACCGGTCAATTCCCGATAGAAACAGGTTTTGTCTTTGACCGTCAGCTGAATGATCTCTTCTTCCGTATACTCGTTTAGAGAAGAAATTTTTAAAACATAAAGTTCTTTTAGTATTTGCAGCTGTGCGTCGATATCTAAGAGCAACGACATTTTTTCGAAAAAAGTACCCTCGTCTTGTTCATAGATCGCCAAGAATCGTTGGCGCAAAGAGAGATAAAAATTAAAGATTTTTGGGTGTGTATAAGAACAGGGAGAGTGGATAAATTCTACGTCAAAAAAGTTTACATATTCTTCGGCTGATTGGATCGTTTTTAAGTTCATATCAATACTCCTTATAAGTGTTAGGAAAAGGTGACAATACGTGTCATTATCAAAAAGAGTCACTGTTAAGCAATGTCTTACTGAGAAGGCCCTTTTGTTTTTTTTAATGATTGGGGGAAGGACTTTCGCTACATTCAATGTACAGGATATTCCAAATTGGCTCAAACGCGTTTTTTCGTAACCATACGAAGATTTGTTTTCGCTGGTATTAACGTCAAAAATGTTCAACTATTCTGATAATTGTTGTTATAAAAAGAATATTTTCGGAATGGACGAAATGACCGGGTTTCCTTTCTTTTCCAGCAGGTTGTTTTTTCATTCGCTGAAATCATGGTTGAGAAAAAACAGCATCAGTTGACCGGTAGGCTCATCCCCGTCATTTTTTCAAAGGTGTGATACTATAGAATTATCTAGAAAAACGATCCTTTGATTCAAGTGGCCAATGCCAAAATAGTGCGAAGACACGCAGTTGCAGTGAGACGCAACCGTCTGTTTCGGTGAAAAGAATTGGCTAAATAGGGACGTTTATTAAAGCAAACGAGGAGCAACTCAATGAATGAGAAAAAAACAGTTGTAGTGATCGGCGGCGGACTTGGTGGTCTATCAGCGGCGGTCTCATTAGCCCAAAATGGCTTTGATGTATCATTATATGAAAAAAATCACCATTTAGGTGGCAAATTGAACCGACTGGAAACAAACGGCTTCGGCTTTGACTTAGGTCCTTCGATTTTGACGATGCCGCAGATTTTTGAAAAATTATTTACTGGCAGCAATCGCGATATGGCGGATTATGTTGCGATTCGCCGATTGCCATTGGAATGGCGCTCCTTTTTTCCTGACGGCACCAAGATCGATCTCTATGGCGATCTTGCACGTATGGCAAAGGAAAACCCCCACTTGTCGGAAAAAGACATGGCAGAGTACCAAGACTTTTTGGACTATGCGCAAAAGATTTATGATATCACGGAAAAAGGCTATTTCGAGAAAGGCTTAGATACCACGAAAGAAATCTTGAAGTATCACGGCGTGATCAAAGCGCTGAAAGGCTTTGATTATTTCTCTTCCATGCATGATGCCATTCAAAAACGTATCAGCAATCCGCAGCTGCAAGACATGCTGAGCTATTTTATCAAGTATGTCGGCTCGTCTCCTTATGACGCCCCAGCCGTCTTGAACATGATGATCTACATGCAGCATGCCCAAGGTGTCTGGTACGTGCCAGGCGGGATGCATCGGTTAGCCGAAGGCATCGTTCGCTTAGCAAAAGAGATCGGTGTGACCTTCCATACGGGACATAAAGTGGAAAAATTGATCGTTGAACAAGAACAAATCCGTGCCGCTCGTTTGGATGATGGTACGTTGATCGAAGCGGACTATTTTGTTTCCAATATGGAAGTGATCCCGGCATATGAAGAGCTGTTAGAAGAAGCGCCGGCCTTTACTCAAAAACTGGAAGAAAAATTTGAACCAGCAAGTTCTGGCTTTGTCTTGCACTTAGGGGTCAAAACCTCCTATCCGCAACTGGCGCACCACAACTTTTTCTTTTCAAATGCCTCAAAAGAAAACTTTGATCAAAATTTCCATCAGCATCAGCTGCCGGAAGACCCAACGATCTATTTGGTCAATGCCAACAAAACCGATCCTTCGCAAACAGTGGCAGGGCATGAGAACATCAAAATCTTGCCTCATATCCCTTATTTGCAGGATAAACCCTTTACGGAAGCGGAATACGATGCCTTTCGTGAACGGATCTTGATCAAGCTGGAAAACATGGGGTTAACGGATCTACGCAAGCACATCGTGTATGAAGACCGCTGGACACCCGAAGACATCCAAAAGAATTATTTGTCACATCGCGGCGCCATCTACGGCACAGTCTCTAATCGCAAGAAAAATCATGGCTTTAAACACCCGAAACACAGCGAACGCTACGAAAATCTATACTTCGTTGGCGGTACGGTCAATCCCGGTGCCGGCATGCCGATGGTGACCCTTAGTGGCCAGCAAGTCAGTGAGATGATCACCAAAAGAGAACACTAAGACAAGAAAGGATGATGACTGTGTACCTGCTGCTCGCTGGTATTTGCGCTGCTTGGCTGGCAGGCTGGCTGATTTTTTTTCGCCTGCCGACGATACCCACCCGCAAGGAGACAGCCGCATCCAAAGACTTGAAGGAGAGGGCAGAATTGTCGATCATCATCCCCGCCCGCAATGAAGCAGAAAATTTGCCGCAATTGTTGGCATCCTTGCAGCAGCAAACCCTTTATCCTGTGGAGATTTTGGTGGTTGATGACGGATCGGAAGACGAGACGATCGCCTGTGCCAATTGCTTCGGTGCGACGGTCTTGAAAACCGCTGCTAATTCTGCTGGGAAAGCGGCGGCTTGCTGGTTAGGCGCCTCACAAGCGGTGGGCAAGTATCTATTATTTTTGGATGCCGATACCTTCTTTCTAGCAGAAGATGGCTTAGAGCGCCTTTTCGCTGCGTATGAGGAGCGATCGGGACAAGGCCTGCTCTCGGTGCAGCCCTATCATCAAACGAAGCGCCTGTATGAACAACTATCTGCCGTCTTTAATGTCATCTTACCTGTCGGGTTGAACCGTTTCTCTATCGTAGGCGAAAAACTCTCAGCCGGCGGCGCCTTTGGTCCGTGTATCTTGTGCAGCAAAACAGCGTACCTTCAAGCCAATGGGCATCAGGACATGCCACAAGGAATCTTAGATGATCTAGCATTAGCGAGACGCTTTAAGAAAAAACGCTTGCCGATCACCTTGTATGGTGGAAAAGACCTGTTGGCCTTTCGGATGTATCCAGCTGGTGTTCGTCAACTTGTTCAAGGCTGGACGAAGGACTTTGCCACTGCTTCGCAATTCACTCACCCTTTGATCATGGCGGGTGTCATCTTGTGGATCAGCGGCGGCATTGGGGTACTGGCGGCACCATTTCTGATGGAACCGCTTTGGCTAGGACTGCTTTTTTATGCTGCTTATTTTGGACAAACTCTGTGCTTTGCCCGCCGTGTCGGCAACTTCAACCGAGTCTTGCTGCTTTTTTTCCCATGTTACTTTCTTTTTTTCCTAGGCTTATTTGGTTGGTCATGGATCCAAACCCATTTGTTGAAATCCGTGACCTGGAAAGGACGAAAAATCAATTTATAGGAGGCGATGCACATGCCGCTGATCACCTTATCTCCACTGCTCTTGCTCTTTACAGACAGCTTGGCTTGGCTGCTGTTTCATCTAGGCATCTCGTTTGGCTTGCGCAA
The DNA here is from genome assembly GCF_002140695.1 of Enterococcus sp. 4E1_DIV0656. NCBI lineage: Bacteria > Bacillati > Bacillota > Bacilli > Lactobacillales > Enterococcaceae > Enterococcus > Enterococcus sp. 4E1_DIV0656. The sequence goes on from NZ_NGLF01000001.1 coordinate 1,212,100, forward strand.
AGTCAGTGATGCTTTTTTTGAACGTCATACCAACTGGTTCCATTCTTTTGCCTTTGAAAAAGGCGGTAGGATCTGGGCGGAGGTATTTCGTATTCGTCAGTGGAAAGACAAATTGCCCGACGGCACTGTGATTGCCAAAAAAGGCTTTGACAAATCTCGCTTGGATCAGCAACAAAAGGACTATCTGGAAAAATTCGTCATCGAAACACGCCGAGCAGAGCTGACCCATTGGCTGCTGATTGTTCCAGCACCGTTCTTTTTCCTCTGGAATCCTACGTGGGCGGGCTGGGTGATGATCGCCTATGCGTTATTGGCCAACTGCCCATTCATCATGATCCAACGCTATAATCGCCCCCGTTTGGAGCGAGTCTTGCGGAAAAAAAGTGCCCTGCAAGTCAAGCAGAAGGCGATGGTCTAGGTTCATGTAGGCGTTGCTTTTAAGATTCGCCGAAAAATAGGCAAACGGGAAATCAAAAGGATCGGAGGATAACTGCCTTCGATCCTTTTTAAAAAATTGGTGTTAATTTTTATGGGATGCGTCAAGACCATTCTTTGTACACTAAGGTCATTCAGAGGAAAGGGTGATCGTATGTCATCAGAAGGATATGGGCAAATTTTCGACCTGCCTTTGCAGGCTGCTGCATTGGTTGGTCGTGTGTTAGGACAGGTACAAAGTATTTTTGTAAGTGTAGAAAAGAAGGAGGGATGCGCAAGATGATTGAAGATAGCCGACAACGGGACCACTATTACGACATGCTGATTGAAAAAAATTCCCAATATGAAGGGATTTTTTACGTTGGGGTAAAAACCACCGGCGTCTTTTGCCGTCCCACCTGCCCAGCGAAAAAACCGCTCAAAAAAAATTGCGAGTTTTTTCAGACGGCACAAGAAGCGTTGCTGGCGGCGTATCGTCCCTGTAAACGATGTCGCCCGCTCAGCTCACCTAGCCACTTATCCCCTGACGTGAAAAGCCTGGTGGAAGCCGTGGAGAGTAACCCAGAGAAAAAGTGGACCGACAAAGATTTTGAAGCACTAGCGATCCATCCCAATACCGCACGCCGACAATTTAAAAAATATTTTGGCATGACCTTTATCGAATATTCCCGTGCACGCCGTTTAGGGTTAGCGTTTAAGCAGATTCGTGAAGGAGAACCGCTGATCCAAGCACAATTAGAAGCCGGCTTCGATTCTGGCAACGGCTTTCGAGATGCGTTTTCCCGGATTATGGGGGAATTGCCTTCCAACAGCCGCGAAAAAACGATTCTTTCTTCTGCTTGGCTTGAGACCAAGCTGGGATCGATGCTGGCAATCAGCGACCAACAGCAGCTTTACTTGTTAGAATTCGTGGATCGCAGAGGGCTAGAAACGGAGATTGCTGTTTTGAGAAGCCGCTTGAATGCAGTGATCATTCCCCAGCAAACAGCAATCATTCAGCAACTCAAACAAGAACTGACGGAATATTTTGCAGGGAATCGAACTGTCTTCACGGTACCCATCGCATTGATCGGCTCTGATTTTCAAAAAGCCGTCTGGCAGCAGCTGTTGGCGATGAAGATTGGAGAAACATACTCCTACAAACAATTGGCACAGCGAATCGGCAATGAAAAAGCCACCCGAGCTGTTGCCAATGCCAACGGAAAAAATCAATTGGCGTTGATCGTTCCATGCCACCGCGTCATCAATAGCGATGGCAGCATCGGCGGCTATGGCGGCGGTGTCGAACGCAAAAAGTGGTTGCTGGCTTTGGAAAAGCAGGTCCAGCCGACTGTAAAGATTTGAAAAAGAGATAACTATGCGTGGGAATCAGCGCTTCATCGATCAGTACATGGAATGGATCGAATCCTCTTCAGTAAAATATATATTTAGCGGAACTCATGGAACCTTTCATGAGTTCCGTTTTTTATTAGATTTGAAGGGGACATAGAGAAAAGGTGGGACCTTCGTTAGTGTCTAACCGTTCTTAACCTCTATAAAAATAAGCATTGAATGATTTTCTTAAACAACCCAAGCATATCTTTTTACAACTTACAAAAAGTAAGTTATGATTATCTCGAATTCGAAATAAAGAGGTGAGGAAAATGGCGCATCAAGAAGAAGCGCTCAAAGCGTACATCGGTTTACTGCGTACGGCGAGTCGTTTGGAACAAGTGGCAAAAAAAGATGTTCGTTGTTATGGCTTAAATATCACGGAGTTTTCTGTACTGGAATTGCTTTACCATAAAGGCACCCATACGACGCAAGCCATCAAGGAAAAAATTTTGATCGCCAGCAGCTCGACAACCTATGTAGTCGATCAATTAGTCAAAAAAGGCTGCGTGCGCCGGGAACCTAGCCAAGAAGATCAACGGGTAACTTACGTCAGGATTACGGAAGCAGGCAGGGCATTGATGGAGAAAATTTTTCCCAGTCATGCACAAAAGATTGCGGCGAGTTTTTCCGAACTCAGCAGTGAAGAATTGCAACAATTAAAAACAATTTTACGAAAAATAACTTATGATCAGAAATGAGGAAAAGAAAATGAGAAAACAAGATCAATTATTAGGGGTACACCATGTGACGGCCATGACAAGTGATGTGGAACGGAATTACCATTTCTTTACAGATGTGTTAGGGATGCGTTTAGTGAAAAAAACCGTCAATCAAGATGACATTTATACGTACCATACCTACTTTGCGGATGATTTAGGGTCACCGGGAACGACCATGACGTTCTTTGATTTTCCCAATACCGCTCGCGGCAGCAAAGGAACCAACTCGATCACCCGCACCAGTTTCCGAGTACCCAGTGATGCTGCCCTTGATTATTATGCCGCACGCTTTGATGAATTTGAGGTAAAACACGAAGCAATCACCACCGAATTTGGGAAAAAAGTGATGCGTTTTTGGGATTTTGATACGCAAGCTTATCAATTGATCTCTGACGAACACAATACTGGCGTGAAAGCTGGTACTCCTTGGAAAAAAGGACCGGTTCCTACTGAATTTGCGATTTATGGCTTAGGTCCTGTCGAAATGTCTGTTTCTTACTTGGCAGATTTCAAAGGGCTGCTGGAATCCGTTTTTGATTTCAAAACCATTGATCAAGTAGATAATCGCTATTTGCTAGAAGTTGGTGAAGGCGGCAATGGCGCTCAAGTCGTTTTAGTGGAAGATACCACGAGCCCGCAAGCGCAACAAGGCGATGGCGAAGTGCATCATGTCGCTTTTCGCTTAGCTCACCACGACTCATTAGCAGTTTGGCAAGAAATCTTTGATAACTTGGGATTGGCCAACTCCGGCTATGTGGATCGCTACTATTTTGAATCCTTGTATGTGCGCATCGGCCATATTCTTTTTGAACTAGCAACAGATGAACCAGGGTTCATGGGGGATGAGCCATACGAAACATTGGGGGAGTCCTTATCATTGGCACCATTTTTAGAAAATCGCCGTGAATACATCGAAGGAGTCATCAAACCCTTCAATACAAAACGCGCCTAAGGAGGCACACAGTATGCAACCCATTCAACAGATCCACCATATTTCAGCCATCGTAGGCGATCCGCAAACGAACGTTGCCTTTTACCGCGACGTGTTGGGGTTGCGCCTCGTCAAACAAACCGTCAATTTTGATGATCCGTACACGTATCATCTTTATTACAGCAATCAAGCATTAGAAAATGGGACCATCATCACCTTCTTTCCATGGGCAAATGCCCATCCTGGGCGAGTAGGAAGCGGACAAGTCGGCACGATCGCGTTTCGTATTCCTAAAGGCAGCAGTGCCTATTGGCAAGAACATCTGGCGAAACATCAAGTAACTGTCCAAGAAAGTACATTGTTTGATCGGCCAACTTTAGAACTTCATGATCAGCATGACCTGTCTTTGGCGTTAGTCGAAGCCGAAGAATCGGCAGAAACACCAGCGATTTTAGGCTTTCATGGGGCCGTCTTGCTTTCGGCACAACCAGAATCGACCATTCAAACGTTGGCAGATGATCTAGGTCTGGACATTTTTAATCAAACAAATAAAAGCACGCATCTCCATACCGCAGGTACCCTCGCTCATGAGATCGTCGTGCCCCATGAAGCAATGCCAGCAGGGCGCTGGGGTGTCGGCACCGTCCATCACATCGCGTGGTCCGTGCCAACGGAAGCAGTGCAAAAAGAGTGGCAAGAATACTTGTACGATCAAAGATACGGAGTCACTGAAATCAAAGACCGCAATTATTTCAAAGCCGTCTATTTCCAAGAGCGGGGCAACATCGTCTTTGAGATCGCAACAGAGACCCCAGGCTTTTTAGTTGATGAACCATTAGAAACGTTAGGACAGCAGTTGATGCTGCCAGCCCAATTTGAAAGCCGCCGTGTAGAGATCGAGGATCGCTTGCCAGACTTATCGGTTTAGAAAAAAGGAGACGCTGTATGCACTATTTAGATCCCAAGGATTTGACCCAACGAGAAAATTATAAACTACTGATTGGCTCCATCATTCCACGGCCAGTAGCTGTGGTCAGTACGCAATCAGCCGATGGTATCGTCAACATCGCCCCATTCAGTTTTTTTAACATCGTCAGCTCAGAACCTGTGATCCTCTCGTTGGCTATCCAGCGCAAAGAGGGGGAACTGAAAGACACCGCCCGCAATCTGTTGGCGACGAAAGAAGCCGTTGTGCATATTTTGGATCAAACAAATGTCCAAGAGGCCAATAAAACCGCGGCATTATTGCCCGCAGACCAAAGCGAGTTGACGGTTTCTGGATTTACCACAACGACATCGAAAATGATTGCCGTTCCTGGCTTGAAAGAAGCCAGTGTCCGCTTAGAAACGATTCTGCATCAGCACGTACCCATCAAAAAAGACCAGCAGACCACTGCCGATCTCTTATTGTTGGAAGTCGTCGGCTACCAGATTGCAGAGGATGTCTATCAAGACGGCAAGATCGATCCCCGTGCCTTACAAGCAGTCAGCCGGCTAGCGGGAAATTCTTACGCAACGATTGGGGAGATTTTCGATATCAAACGACCAAGTTAAAGGAGGAACTTCGATGAAAGCAATCTACCAACAAGGAGCAGCCGACGCACCAGTTTTGGTGCTGCTCCACGGCACTGGTGGCGACGAACAGTCGTTGCTGGAAGTAGGCAAAGCCCTTGATCCCCAAGCATCACTATTAGGTATTCGCGGGAACGTTTTAGAAAACGGCATGCCCCGTTACTTCAAACGCTTGGCTGAAGGAGTGTATGATGAAGCCGACTTAGCACTTCGCGGCGACGAATTAGCCGATTTCATTCGGCAAGCCGCCAAAGAACACCACTTTTCGTTAGCGCAAGTGGTACTGGTGGGTTATTCCAATGGCGCCAACATTGCCATTCGCTTATTACTAAATGATAGTGACCACTTTAAAAAAGCGATCCTCTACCACGCCATGTATCCAGTCGAGAATTTACCAACGAATTCCTTGCCTGACACTCATGTGTTTCTGAGTTTTGGCAGAAACGACCCGATCGTTTCCCTAGCTGACAGTGCTTACGTCCAAGAGATCTTCACCTCACGGGGTGCAGTCCTTTCAACCGTTTGGACCCCGAGTCATCAGTTAACGTATGAAGAAGTTGAACACTCGCGCACGTGGTTGACCGAACAATAAAGGAGTACCCATTTCCTAATCAAACAGCGATCCTGCTGGTTGGTTAGGTTTTTTTGTTTCACGTGAAAACATTGAACAGAGAGTAGATCAGCTCCACCAAGATATGCTTTACATTAGTTCTGTTAGTATGGGTGGTTTTTATATTCTTAAAGCTTCTAGATTATAAGGTAGCTTGTTATCTCTAACCTGTTTAAGTTAATAACATGAATTATTCCTAAAAAAAATGGTAATACAATTTAATAAAACGCATAATGGAAAATGAGTTTGGTGATGATCAAAACCAGTTAGGGATTATACCTAGCTGGTTTTTTAGTAAGGAAGCAAATTTGTTGATAGTTCCTTTATTTAACAACGTTGATTGTTGTATCGGTGAATAGTGAGTGACTTGTGGTTCTTTAGATACCAAGACTCAAAAACCAGTGAACGTACTTGTTAAAAATAACATTAAGGTCGTTCCCTTGATGGATTTCAATACCTTTATCAATTGGGTTATTAATTGATAATCATTGTTTTGGCGCCATTTTTTGTATTTAAAGATAACAAAGACATTTTTATATAAAAACAAAAAAATTGTTGACAGACAAAATGAAAGCGTTTATATTGGATATGTGGTTACTACCAGTTGAAAGTAAGGGGAGGACATAAGATGCTTGGTTTGGTTTTAACAGGTCATGGAGGATTTGCGCAAGGGATGGAAAATGCGCTTGCGATGATTGCAGGGCCGCAAGAACAGTTTCTAGCAGTGTCGTTTTTAGAGGAAAATCCGTTAGCTGACTTTGAAAAAGAGTTGCAAGGAGCAATCGATCAATTAAAGGAAACCTGTGATGGGGTCGTGATTTGTGCAGACCTTGTAGGCGGGACCCCTTTTAATGTTGCGATGACCGCTGCCAATGAGGTCCCGCAAGTCGAGGTCATCGGCGGCATCAATCTACTGCTGCTAGTGGAAGGTTCGTTGACTAGATATACGGCAACTGATCCAGAGCGTTTTTGTCAAGAACTGGCAGAGATTGGCAAGAGCGGTATTTTTCACGGAAAGATCAAAGGTCATGAGGAAACCAATGAGGAAGAAGGGATTTAACGATGTGGGAAATGATCTTAGCAGCCTCAATCGTGGTGCTTGTTTTTCTCTTTCTCTTTTTGGCGGTCTCATCTTTCTTGAATGGGAAACATCTGAAAAAGCAAAAAGGCTATTTCGCTGAATTGCAGCAGTCCTTGAAAAAGGGGCAGAAAATCAAATTATACGGCGGCATTATTGGGGAGATTCAAGCACTTGGGAAAGAGACGGTCGATCTAAGGGTGAAATCGGGAACGGTGATCGAAGTAGAACGCAGTGCGGTTGCAGAAATCATGCAGTAAATAGAAGGAGGACATATTTATGGGAGAACCAAATATTTTGTTGACGCGAATCGACAATCGGTTGATTCATGGGCAAGTTGCCACCCAATGGAACGGTACGTTGGGGGCAAATCTAATTTTAGTGGCAAATGATAAGGTCGCCAAAGACAAAGTCAGACAAGGGTTGATGGATATGGCGGCGCCAGCTGGCGTCCAAACGAGGTATTTCTCGATTCAAAAAACCATCGAGATCATTCATAAAGCATCGCCAAAACAAAAGATTTTCATGGTGGTTGAAAATCCTCAAGATGCGTTGAAATTAGCTGAAGGTGGGGTGCCAATCAAGAAACTCAACATTGGGAATATGCATATGTCAGAAGGGAAAAGACAGGTTGCTACGACAGTTGCCGTCGATGAAGCAGATGTCGATGCCTTTAAAAAACTGAAGGAAATGGGGGTGCAATTAGTGATTCAGCGGGTTCCAACGACACCTGTTGAAGATGAAAAGAAATTATTTCAGTGATGCAGAGATAAGGAAGGAGAAAGAAAATGGATTACACGATTTTTCAAATCATTTTAGTCTTCATAGTTACATTCATTGCCGCAATCGATCAATTTAGTTTTTTAGAATCATTGTACCAGCCCATTGTTACCGGGATGGTTATCGGACTTATTCTTGGAGATCTTCAAACCGGCTTGATCGTTGGCGGAACCTATCAGTTAATGACGATCGGCAATATGCCGGTGGGCGGCGCGCAACCGCCAAATGCGGTGATTGGCGGAATTATGGCAGCAATCTTAGCGATCACGCTGCAGCTGGAACCGACAGTGGCCGTCGCTACGGCGATTCCGTTTTCTTTGCTGGGGCAATATGGGGTGACGATTATCTTCTCACTAATGTCGCCAGTGATGTCAAAAGCTGACAGCTACGCCCATGATGCCAATACGAAGGGCATTGATCGGATCAATTATTTAGCGATGGTGGGTCTTGGAACGATCTTCGGCTTGATTGTGGTCTTATTCTTTATCGGCGGTGCTGCCTTCGGGAATCAGGCGGTCGCAGCGATCCCTCAATGGTTGATGGGTGGGCTCGGCGCAGCTGGGGGCATGATGCGGTATGTCGGTTTTGCGATTTTACTAAAAGTGATGGTTTCCAAAGAAATGTGGGGCTTCTTCTTTATGGGGTTTGGTTTAGCCACGATCGTAATGGCGGCACCTTCCTTGCAAGGACCAGCCTTGATCATTCTAGCCTTTATCGGTTTTGCATTAGCCTTTTGGGATTATCAAATCCAGTCCAAATTTAAAGTAGCAACAGCCAATACCTATGATTTCGGAGGCGATGAAGATGGCATATAATATTCCCGATTCTTATAGCGAACAAGCGCCCGCAGAACAACTGGATAAAAAGACCTTGAACAATATGGTTTGGCGTTCCTTATTTCTACAAGCCTCTTTCAACTATGAGCGAATGCAAGCAGGAGGCTGGTTATTCAGTATTTTACCGGGATTGAAAAAGATCCACAAAAATGAAAAGGACTTGGCTGCTTCAATGAGCCATAACCTAGAGTTTTTCAATACTCATCCATTCCTCGTGAACTTTGTGATGGGGATCATTCTATCGATGGAACAAAACAAAGCCGATATTCCCATGATTCGGGCAGTGCGAGTCGCCGCGATGGGACCGCTAGGCGGGATCGGTGACGCGTTATTCTGGTTCACTCTGGTACCGATAACAGCTGGTATCACAGCCAATATGGCGATCAACGGCAACATCGCTGCACCGTTTATTTTCTTACTGGTATTCAATGCGGCCCAATTTGGTTTACGGTTCTTCTTGATGCATTGGTCCTATCGTTTAGGGACAGATGCGATTGGGATCTTAACGGAAAATGCCAAAGAGTTCACCCGAGCAGCGAGTATTTTAGGGATTTTTGTTGTCGGTTCCTTGACCTGCGTGTATGGGGCGACGTCTTTGGATATTCAGATCCCTAACGGTACTACCAATGAAGTGACACAAGCGACGACGATCGTGGATGATCAAGCAGCCATTGCCGCTTACGAAGACATGCTGTATACCACGGATGAGAATGGACAATTGACCGACACACTGCAAGAAAATGCGGCGGTCAACGAATTGGCTAACGGCAAATATGAATTGACGTTTAACAAAGTCAACGAAGTGCCTGTGACGATCGATATTCAAAAAATCCTCGATGGGATCTTGCCGCAAGTGATTCCGTTGACCATCACACTGATGCTGTATTTCTTCTTATCAAAACGCGGCTGGACGCCGTTGAAATGTATCGCTTTGCTGCTAGTGATCGGCTTGATCGGTTCTGGCTTTGGTCTGTATCCATCCATTTGGCCGCAATAAGCAAGCTAGCAGAAGAAACGGCGCAAACCGTAGGAGGAGTTTTGCTAAGCAAGCAAAAGCTGACTTTTTAGCTTAGCTCGTGCTGGCAATTGGTTCATTTTCCTACGTGAAGAGATGCAAGCTCAGGAAACAGAGCCCCTGTAGACGATTGTTTGACACGCCTATCGGGAAATAGTACACTCGTTATGTGGTAGTAACCAGTTTGGAGGGGCTTATGAATATCAATAAAAATCGACAACCATTATACGATCAATTGTTAAATTTACTGATTGAAAAAATCGAAAATGAAATGGAAGCAGACACGATGCTTCCCTCAGAAAGAGAACTGTCAAAGCGCTACGGGTTAAGTCGGACCACCGTTCGCTTGGCACTACAGGAGTTAGAAAAATTAGGCTATATTTATCGCCAACATGGTAAAGGAACCTTTGTCTCGGATATCCGCAAGCAGGCAACCAATTTATCGGGTTCCTATAGTTTTACCGAACAGATGAAAGCACTGGGGAAACAACCGGAAACTAGAGTATTGGCATTCAAAAAAATGGAAGCGACAAAATATTTTGCCACTCAGTTGCAAGTTTCCATTGGCGAGCCGATCTACAAGTTAAAACGATTGCGTCTTGCTGATGGCCAACCGATGATGATCGAGCGTTCTTATCTGCCCGTCAAGCGCTTCATGAATTTAACGAGTGAGATGATCGAGCAAAAACCATTGTACGATATCTTCCATGAAGATTTTCATCAAGTGATCCGCCTAGCGGACGAAGAATTTTTTGCTAGCATTGCCAGTGCGAAAGATGCGGCATTGCTAAAAATCCACGAAGGTGCGCCGGTGTTGAACCTGGTACGCAGTACGTTCAATATTGAAAATGAAGTGATCGAATACACCTTGAGTGTTGCTCGAGCAGACCAATTTAGATACAAAGTCCGCCACTTGCGTAACGACGAGTAGCGCATTTCCTAGACAGTCTGAAATGATCCGCTCGAGCAAAGAAAAGGTGTGTATTCAAAACCAGTGAGGTCGAGGAAATTTGCCCTTTGGGTGATCGCTAAGTATTCATCCAAGACAACGCTCCTCGTACCGTTACTGGGAATACATACTGGAAAACCAGCAGCTAGGAGGAAGAAAGATGTTTCAACTGTCAACAAAGGAATTAGCAGAATTAGGTGCGGAGATTACAACAAGAGAAATCAAACAACAGCCAGAACTGTGGCAAGAAACCTTGACGATCTATCAAGAAAAGCAAGAGGCGATCGCGGCTTTCTTACGTACTATCAAGCAAAAGACGGACAAGCGAATCCGCGTGGTCTTCACGGGAGCGGGGACATCGCAATATGTTGGAGATACGATCGTTCCTTACTTGAATAAGAACGGCGCAACGGTGGATTATCTTTTTGAAAGTATTGCTACGACGGATATTGTCGTTGCTCCAGAACAAGTTTTATTTGCGGATGAGCCAACACTGCTCGTTTCTTTTGCTAGAAGTGGCAATTCACCAGAAAGTTTAGCAGCGGTCAAAATCGTCGATCAATTCGTTGCCGACAGCTATCATTTGACGATCACTTGTGCAGCCGACGGATCTTTGGCGCAACAAGCTGCCGCTGATGAAGCGAGTTATCTGTTATTGATGCCTGAGAGGTCAAATGATGCTGGATTTGCGATGACGGGAAGCTTTTCTTGCATGGCCCTTTCGGCACTGCTGATTTTTGACCAGACGCCTCTGGCGGAAAAAGGGCATTATGTTGAAACCCTTAGCCGGTTGGGGCAAGAAGTGATCGACAGAGAAACAGAACTCCAAGTACTGACGGACCGTTCCTTTAAGCGAATCGTTTACCTTGGGTCAGGCACGTTGTCGGGGTTGACCAGGGAAGCACAGCTAAAAGTATTGGAACTGACTGCGGGAAAAATCGCCACCGTGTTCGATTCTTCGATGGGCTTCCGTCATGGACCGAAATCATTCGTAGATGATCAAACCCTCGTCTTTGTCTTTGTCAGCAATACGCCATACACGCGGCAGTATGATCTTGATATGTTGGAAGAATTAAAGAGTGACGGCATCGCCGTCGCAGTGACCGCCATCGGACAGCCGGCAGCTGTGAATTTTTCAGGAACAAACTTTTTCTTTCCAGATGACACTTCACTGCCAGATGGCTATCTTGCCTTAGCAGACATTGTTTTTGCGCAAACGATCGCACTGTTGGCATCGATCAAAGTCGGTAATACACCGGATACCCCTTCGCCAACGCGTACCGTCAATCGGGTGGTCAAAGGCGTGACGATTCATCCGTATAACAACTAACGATGACTGAGAAAGACCACCACGAGTACGTATCTTTTCGTGTACGAAGTCGATACGTGCGGTGGTCAATCAGTCGAACGGCTTCATCAATAGACATTTTTATACGTGCTGACAACCGTTTCGCCAACACTGAAAAAAGTGAAAGCGGTTGATTCTTTGGCATGGACAAAAAAGGAGGAATTTTAATGAAAGCAACCGTAACGAAAGCCAAAAAAGCAGCGATGGATCGCCTGTCAACGAAAGAAGGAGTGATCGCAGCTTTAGCAATCGACCAACGAGGTGCCTTGAAAAAAATGATGGCAGCACTTGGCGTGGAGGCTGATGCAGAAAAAATCAGCCAGTTTAAAAAGCTAGTCTCACAAGAATTGACCCCTTACGCGTCTTCCATTTTACTAGATCCAGAATATGGGTTGGCAGCTGCGCAAAGTCGTGATCCAGAGGCGGGGCTTTTGCTGGCGTATGAAAAAACCGGCTATGATGCGACTACGCCGGGACGTTTGCCTGATTTATTAGGGGAATGGTCAGTTGAGCGATTAAAAGCAGCAGGCGCCGATGCCATCAAATTTTTGCTTTATTATGATGTAGATGAAGATGCCCAGATCAATCAGTTGAAACACGTCTTTGTGGAACGACTCGGCAGCGAATGCCAAGCGGCTGATCTGCCCTTCTTTTTAGAAGTCCTTTCCTATGATGCTAAGCTGCCTGAAGTCGACTCAAAAGCATATGCGCAACGCAAACCAGAAAAAGTCATTGGATTGATGAAGGAATTTTCAAAACCGCAGTACAAAGTCGATGTGTTAAAAGTGGAAGTACCAGTCAACATGAATTATGTGGCAGGTTTTGCCAAGGGAGAAGCCGTGCATACCAAGGAAGAAGCCACAGCGTATTTCAAAGCGCAAAGCGATGCGACGCATCTGCCGTTTATTTTTCTCAGTGCAGGCGTATCAGCCAGCTTATTCCAAGAAACACTGGTTTTTGCCAAAGAAGCCGGTTCAACCTTCAATGGCGTCTTGTGCGGCCGGGCAACGTGGAAAGACGGTGTTGATCCCTTTGTAAAACAAGGGACAGAAGCAGCCAAAGAATGGCTAGCAAGTACCGGAAAACAGCACATCGAAGACTTGAATGAAGTGATCCAAAAGACCGCCACTTCTTGGTGGGACAAAGTCACGGTCGAGGAATAGTTTTTTCGCTGTTTGACAAGAGAAATGGCCAATGATCAGACATCTTAAGGGCTTTTGAGAAGAAGTGCAGGCTTCTGACTTAAGGCTTTAAGGTGTCTTTTTCTAGTGAAAAAAGGTTGATAGTATAACGGATGCTGACCTCATTTAGACAAAAAAAGGTTAGCAAAAAAATTATGAAAAAAAGTCATGGCACTACGGATGATTTATCATAATTTTTTCATATAGACTAAGTTAACTTTGCTAGTTAAAAGAAAATGAAGGCAAGAAAATCAATCCCAAAAGATTTGTTAACAGGTTAAGTCAAAAATCCCTCAAAAGCTTTTCTCATTTTTCAGAAGTATTGCCAGTAGAAAATCGCTTGATAAAAAAGTCGTGGCTTGCTATTCTGTTCTGTAAATTGACAGAAGGAGATGGCGTATGAAGCAAATGGCAATCAAAGAGAATCCGTTTTTGACGCGTCTGGATTATCAGCGGGCAGTGGAAGACATGATCGCTCCTTTGCGAGAAGCGATCTTGGCAGATGACTATCCAGGATTGAATCTAGGTAGCAGTGGGGCCGTGTATGACCGAACACGGGCTGAGATGGAAGCGCTTGTGCGTCCTTTGTGGGGGCTGGCGCCTTATTGGAGGATTTGCTCAGATGATCCGTTACGAGTAGCTTATGTGGAAAAAGTGATCGCGGGGACAGATCCTGAACACGCATTTTACTGGGGAAGGATCACGGATTATGATCAATACATCGTGGAAGCAGCCGCATTGTCATTGACTCTTTTATTGCAAAAGGATGCTTTTTGGACAGCGTTGCCGCAGAAGAACCAGCGAAAGCTAGTGGCTTGGCTATCCCAAGCACTTGAGTGCAAGATTCCTAAGAACAACTGGACATTCTTCAAAGTGTTGATTCGCGTTGCCCTGTTTCACTGTGGGGAACCGTTGGCAAAAGAAGCATTGTCCCAAGAGTTGGCATTGATCGATTCCATGTACATTGGCGATGGTTGGTACGTAGATGGGAAAACGACGCAGCGAGATTACTATATTCCTTTTGCGTTTCATTATTATGGCTTGATTTACGCTACATTTATGCAAGACGAAGACCCAGAATGGGCACAGCGTTTTAAAGAACGAGCCACCCGATTTGCCCAAGATTTCATCTATTATTTTGATGAAGACGGCGAAGCCTTGCCCTATGGCCGCAGCCTGACCTATCGGTTTGCGCAAGGTGCTTTTTTCTCGGCGCTGGTTTTCGCAGATGTCGAAGCGATCCCATGGGGACAGGTGCGAGGACTACTGGCGAAACACTTGCGCAATTGGATGGCGCAGGAGATTTTCACTTTCGATGGTCGCTTGTCCATCGGATACCACTATGAAAATCAAGTGATGGCAGAAGGGTACAATGCACCAGGCTCGCCTTACTGGGGGCTTAAGACCTTTTTGCTTTTAGCGGTCGCAGAAACGCATCCTTTTTGGCGGGCTGAACCTGAGCCAATCAAGAGAGAGCCGCAAAAACGGATTGAAAAAGGCAATATGTTGCTGGTGCACAATGAAAAAAGCCATCATCTGTTGGGGTATCCTGCAGGTTTGATGCTTGAACAGCAAGCCCATGCTCAAGCAAAATACAGCAAATTCGTCTATTCGAGCAAACTTGGTTTCAGTGTGCCGAAAGCTGGCGTCACGTATGCCGAAGGCGCCTTCGATAGCACATTAGCTATTGCTCGAGATGGCAGCTATTTTCGCACGAAGGGCACAGTCATGGATTATCGAGTGACGGAAAAAGGGGTCTTTTACCAATGGGCACCCTTTGAGGAGGTAGTGATTGAAACTGAGATTTATCCCTTTGGTCAGTGGCATGTGCGCGTGCACGAGTTGACGACGACGATTTCGTTGGATCTTCGTGAGGGCGGGTTTAGTGTACCGCTAATCGGACGGTTGCCTCAGGCCCAAACAGGACCGACCTGGAGTCGAGTCAGTGAAGAAGGCTTTTGTTCTCAAATCATCAACATCGAAGGCTATCAACAAGCCAGTATTGTTCAGCCAGAAGCCAATACCTCCGTCTTTTTTCCAAGAACCAGTTTTCCATACTTAGCACAACATATCCTGCCAGGGAAGCACCGTTTGATTTGTTTAGTCGGTGGTATCGTAGAAAAAGAAAGGAGCGATCCAAATGATTACGCTAGCAATAAAAAATAAGCAGGACCAGGTGATCGTCGGTCGCATCGACCATGAAAAAGAACCCGCGCCATTTCAAGTTTCTGATGATGATTTGGCCGTATTAGCCATTAAAAACTATCCCTATGAGGAAGGAGATAAGATCGTTATTGAGGTGACGGGGGAAAATCCGTATTATGTCCTTCAGCTTGATGAAACCTTAGCACCATCACTGATCTATCTTTCCCAATCCACTTGGGAGTATCAGATTCCTTGGACGGAACCCGCTCGAAAGTCCTCGGTGGAAACGACCTTTACCTCGCAGCGCCATCACCTGATGGTGCGCAAAGCCCATGCGTTTGAGATCACGAATTATCAAAATTTATCCTTCAATGCCCATGATCAAAAGTCAGCGACAGGGGCGTATCCTCATGCTTCAGCGAATGTGGAAACGCGAGATGATTCCGTCTTTTTTGCTAAGAATGCGATTGATGGAAAATATGGCAACCGATCCCACGGGTCGTATCCGTTTGCTTCTTGGGGCATCAATCAGCAAGCCGATGCTGCATTGACCATTGAGTTTGGTCGTCCCGTCTTGATTGATCGGGTTCGCTTCCTATTGCGGGCAGATTATCCCCATGATAGCTATTGGACCAAAGGGACCTTGGTCTTTGCTGATGGAGAAGAGCTGGTGGTGGAAACGACAAATACGGCGTCTTTTCAAGAAGTTCGTTTTCCAAAAAAAGAAACGACTAAGCTGACCTATAAAGAGCTGCAAAAAGCAGAGGATGATTCCCCCTTCCCAGCTCTTTCACAAATCGAAGTATTTGGTTGGAACTGTTAAAAAAAGAGGACGAGAGTATGACAGGTCTGCATTTGAGGGCAGTTGTCATGCTCTTTTTTTGGGAATCAACAAAGGGAGGTCGCTTTTTTTGTGCGTTTACGTTATAATGATTTAAGTTAATATGTTAACAAGTTAAGGAGAGGATAAACATGCGTCTGCAAGAGAACAAACAACGCTTGATCCTGTTAGGAGAAAAAGTGACCGATGTGTGGGTAGCGGATAAAATCACCGCGTGCATCCAACAGATCGAAAAAAATAGTCAGCGCTTTGGCACACAGTTTCCTTCAGCCTGTGCCACCAATGGCAAATATCGGCTGAAAGGCAACGATGATTGGACCAATGGCTTTTGGACCGGGATGTTGTGGCTCGCCTATGAGTGGACCAAGGAAAAGAACTTTCTTGATCGAGCTATGGCAAATATCGACAGTTTTCAAACGCGTTTAGACGACCATTTTGTATTAGATCATCATGATATTGGTTTTTTATATAGCTTATCTGCCGGTGCGGGCTACAAGATCACTGGCAATGAACACTGCAAGCAAGAAGTCATTCAAGCAGCAGATGTTTTGCTGGCACGGTTTCAAGAAAAGGGGGAATTTATTCAAGCTTGGGGCACTTATGGCGACCCACAAGAATACCGCTTGATTATTGATTCGTTACTAAACTTGCCGCTTTTATTTGCAGCAACCCAATTGTCGGGAGAGCCTCGCTACGCAGAGGCTGCGAGTAAGCATTATCAGACAGTCCGAAAGACCGTCATTAAGAATGACGCCACCACCTTTCATACGTATTATTTCGATCCTGAGACGGGGCAGCCAAGTCACGGTGCGACGCATCAAGGAAACAGCGACCAATCGATTTGGGCACGAGGGCAGAGCTGGGCGATTTTAGGGCTTCCTTTGAATGAAAGCTACCTGCATAGTCAGCCTTTTCCAGAAAATTATACGCAGATCGTGGAGGTGTTTTTGGCTCATTTGCCAGCAGATTTGGTGCCGTATTGGGACTTTGATTTTAACGACCAACATCCTGCTGAAAAAGACAGCTCTGCTTTAGCGATTGCGGCTTGTGGCTTGTTGGAAGCAGAGAAAATGGGGGCATATCCCGATGCCCAAAAAATCGCTAAAGGAATGCTTTACCAATTAGGCGAGCAGTATGCAGCGAGCCAAGTGCCAGAAAATGAAGGCTTATTGCTGCATGGTGTGTATGCTCATGCGGAAGGCAAAGGCATCGATGAGCCCAATCTTTGGGGTGATTATTTCTATTTAGAAGGATTGATCCGATTGGCATTGCCTGATTGGCAAAGATACTGGTAAAGGGGAAGACGACATGCGAACGTTTGAGATAAAAGAAGATTTTTTGTTAGATGGAAAACCAATCAAATTGATCAGCGGAGCGATCCACTATTTCCGCATGACACCGGTGCAATGGACAGATAGCCTCTACAATCTAAAAGCACTGGGAGCCAACACAGTTGAGACCTACATTCCTTGGAATCTCCACGAACCTCGTGAAGGAGTCTACGACTTTGAGGGGATGAAAGACATCTGTGCTTTTGTAAAGCAAGCCCAAACGCTTGGCTTGATGGTCATTTTGCGACCTTCCGTCTACATTTGTGCTGAATGGGAATTTGGTGGGTTGCCAGCTTGGCTGTTAAATGAACCGATGCGGTTGCGCTCAACCGACCCACGCTTCATGGCAAAGGTGCGCAACTATTTCCAGGTCTTGTTGCCAAAGCTTGTGCCGTTGCAGATCACCCATGGGGGACCAGTGATCATGATGCAGGTGGAAAATGAGTACGGCTCTTATGGAATGGAAAAAGCGTATTTGCGCCAGACCAAGGAGTTGATGGAAGAATACGGCATCGATGTACCCTTGTTTACCTCAGATGGGGCATGGGAAGAAGTCTTGGACGCTGGGACATTGATTGAAGACGACGTCTTTGTCACAGGCAATTTCGGCAGTCGTTCCAAGGAAAATGCGGCTGTGATGAAAGATTTCATGACAAAACATGGCAAAAATTGGCCCATCATGTGTATGGAATACTGGGATGGCTGGTTCAACCGCTGGGGGGAGCCAATCATCAAGCGAGACGGTCAAGACTTAGCCAATGAAGTCAAAGAGATGTTAGCAGTCGGCTCCTTGAATCTTTACATGTTCCATGGAGGGACGAATTTTGGCTTTTACAATGGCTGTTCCGCTCGGGGAGCGCTGGATCTACCACAAGTGTCCAGCTATGATTACGATGCTTTACTGACAGAAGCAGGAGAACCTACCGACAAATACTATCATGTACAAAAAGCCATAAAAGAAGCCTGTCCCGAAGTGTGGCAAGCCAAACCACGGACCAAGCAATTAGCGGCATTAGGAACCTTTCCCATCGAAAACAGTGTCTCATTATTGGCTATCAAAGATCAACTGATGGCACCGCAAGAAAACATGTATCCACTAACAATGGAAACTGTCAGCACAGGCTACGGCTATTTGCTCTATTCGGTTCAGTTAAAAAACTATCATCGAGAAAACAAATTAAAAGTGGTAGAAGCTAGCGATCGGTTGCATATTTTTACCGACGGCCAATTACAGGCGATCCAATACCAAGAAACGCTAGGTGAGGAGCTGTTGATCCAAGGGACACCAGATAAAGAAACCATCGAGCTAGATGTCTTAGTAGAAAACTTAGGGCGCGTGAACTACGGGTTTAAATTGAATGGGCCTACACAAGCCAAAGGCATCCGTGGGGGCATCATGCAAGATATTCATTTCCATCAAGGCTATCGTCATTACCCATTGACGCTTTCCACAGAGCAGCTACAAGCCATCGATTATCAAGCAGGAAAAAATCCGACACACCCCTCCTTTTATCAAACGACCTTCAGGCTGACAGAGGTAGGAGATACGTTTATCGATTGCCGTGGGTATGGGAAAGGCGTCGTTATCGTCAATGGCATCAATCTTGGTCGCTATTGGCAACGTGGCCCCGTGCATTCCTTATACTGTCCGAAAGAATTTTTGAAAAAAGGCAGCAACGAAGTCGTGGTATTTGAAACCGATGGCGTTGAGATCAAGGAACTCGTTTTCTGTGATCAACCTGTCGTAGAATAAAAAAATAGAAGTAGAGACCCAAATTTACGCGGGCTCTACTTCTATTTTTGTTTTGAAATATTTCCAGTGCTTGTAGCTGACGATGTATTCAGCGACACTTCCATCTGCCAAATAGGAGTGCTTGACTTGTTTGACCGCAGGCTCTCGGAAGCTCAGTTGCAATAAGTTCAACAATTCAGCGTCATCAGGAAAGACGATTTCGTTGGTTTCAACAGAAGCCAATGAGAAAATGTCGATCGCAAAGTCTTTTCGGACCCGCTCATAAACACTAGCATATTGGTTGAGGTTTTTGGCGATCGGTTCTTTCATCAGCTTCTTCGGCAAATGAGTGATGTGAACCAAGAAAGGAACGTCGCCAAAATAGCGGACTCGTTTGATTCGGTAGTAGGAAGCACTGGCAGCCAATCCTAATTCTTTCAAAATCTCTGGGTCATTTCCTTCTTCCACCGCAAGGACCTTGACCTTTTCTTGGTCCAGTGAATGCAGCTCAATGTCGGAAAACTTCACACTCTGAGATACTTTTGCTTTTGAAACAAAGGTCCCTTTGCCTTGGATGCGATACAGATAGCCAGCACTCGTCAATTCATTCAACGCTTTGACTGCCGTGATTGAACTAACAGAATACATCCGCTTGATATCTGCCTCTGAATAAAACTTATCACCGGGAATGAATTTATGGTCTTTGATTTCTTGTAAAAGATCTTGCTTGATCTGCTCATACTTTGGCAGCACAGTGGTTTCCCTCCATTCCATATGAATACATCAAGCATAACATGTTAAATCCTTTCCTGCCACTTAATTAGTGTAGAAAATTCGTTGTTTTCCAGTCTATACAGGCCTGAAAAATAAAATTCAATATGTTAAGATATTAGGTTTACGAATGGCTTGCCATGTGGTATAGTATGCTTACAAGGAACATAACATGTTAAGTGGGGCGACCTGCGGAGTAGGAGGGAAATTAGTGGAAAACATTGTATTGATCAGTCATGGCGGCATGGCAGAAGGGGTCAAAAGCAGTCTGGAGATGATCGTAGGCCAGCAAGCAAACGTTCACACCGTTTCATTACGACCAGATAGTGACAATCTACAATTTGAGAAAGAATTGAACGAGAAAATGAAAGCCCTTAACGGTTCAACATTGATTATTGCGGATTTATTAGGAGGAACCCCGTGCAACGTTGCAGTCAAGAATTATTTAGAGGATGACGAAGTGGCGATCTTCGCTGGAATGACATTGTCCGTAGTGATCGAGGCAGTCGTCAATCAACGAGCGACGATCAAAGAGCTGCTTTGCTTAGCCAAAGAAAACATCGTTGATGTCAAAGCAGGGATGAACCAAGCAGAACAAGAGATGTTAGAAGAAAAGCAAGAGGAATTAGGGGATTACAGTGCGTATGCTGGGCAAGAAAATATCGTCAATAGTCGAATCGATGAGCGCTTGATCCATGGACAAGTCGCCGGTATCTGGTCCACCAGTTTAAACACGCAACGGATCATCGTAGCCAATGATGAAGCCGCCGTAGACCCATTACAAAAATCTTCTTTACGAATGGCAGCGCCAACTTCGATGCGACTTTCCGTCCTTCCAGTGGCAACGGCAGCCAAAAATATTCGCGCCGGTCGTTATGGAAAACAACGGTTGTTTTTACTTTTCAAAAATCCCCAAGATGTTTTGCGTTATATTGAAGCAGATGGACCGATCAAAGCGATCAACGTCGGCAACATGAGCTACAAAGAAGGCGCACGGGAAGTGACCAAAAGCATTCAAGTACTGCCAGAAGAAGAGCCGATCTTTGAAGCGATCGCCGCAAAAGGCATCACCGTCACGGCACAGCTTGTACCCAATGAACCATCGATCGACTTTATGAAGAAATTACGAGGATAAACCAGGCAGGGATTGAATCGAGGAGAATATGTAGCGGAAGATTTGTCAAAAAACGAGTGTTTTTCACGATTTATCTGAGGCGACATAACGATCGATAACTAGCCAGTTAAGACTCGTTCATACAATTAGGAGGAAAATTCATGCATTTAGCAGCGTATCAAATCATTCTTATTACTGTTTATGCTTTTATTGCTATTAATGATTCACTTATTTCCAATACGTTGACCCAACCAGCGATCGCCGGAATGATTTCTGGAATGATCATGGGGGACTTAAAGACCGGTTTGATGGTCGGTGGGACCTTACAGTTGATGCGTTTGGGGATCGCCGCATTTGGTGGTGCATCCGTCCCGGATTATTTTACCGGCGCAGTACTGGGAACAGCGTTTGCCGTGATCTCAGGAAACGGCGCGGAATATGGCATCGGCTTAGCAGTTCCAGTGTCCTTGCTGATGCTGCAACTGGATGTCGTGGCTCGTTTTTGTAACGTATTTCTACTACACCGGATCGATAGAGCCATCGACAACATGCAAGTCAAACGAATCCCACGGTTAGTTTTATCGGGTTCTTTCTTATGGGGATTGTCACGGGCGATTCCGATTTTATTGATGCTTTTAGCTGGAGATGCAGTCGTTACGACGATTACCGATAACACGCCAGAATGGCTGATGACCGGACTAAAAACCGCTGGTGGCGTCTTGCCAGTCGTCGGGGTAGCGATCTTATTGCGCTACTTGCCAACAAAGCACTACATTCCTTATTTGTTATTAGGCTTCTTTTTAGCTGCGTATCTGCAAGTACCAATGCTCGGCGTTTCCATCATCGGACTTGTAGCAGCAATGTTAGTCTTTAAACGTGATAGCGAAAAAGGCACGGTTGCAACGGCAGCTGCTGGAGATTTTGAAGGAGGATATGATGGCGATGAGTGATCAAAAACTGACAAAAAAAGAGTTGAATACCATTAGCTGGCGCTATATTTTGGCAAGCCAATTAAACTGGAACTATGAGCGAATGATGAGTTCAGGCTACCTTTACGGCATCCTGCCCGTCTTGAAAAAATTCTATGGCCATGATGAAACCCAGCTGCAAGATATGCTGCGGACCCACAATCAATTTTTCAATACCAATGCGATCTTTGGGAACTTGATCATGGGGATCGATGTCGCTATCGAAGAACAAGACGGACACAAAGCCAAAGAAACGATCATCGCCTTGAAAACGGCCTTGATGGGTTCCTTGGCCGGTGTCGGTGACTCCTTGTTCCACGTGATTTGGGGAACGATCTTTGGCTCTGTTGCTGGCACATTGGCGCAAAATGGTTCCGTCGTTGGTTGTGTCATCTGGATCATCGCCAACATCGCGTTACTTTTCGGTCGGGCAGCGTTGCTTCCCCTAGGTTACAAACAAGGGGTCAAATTAGTGACGACCTTGAAAGACAAATTATCTGCCTTCACCAATGCCGCAACCGTTTTAGGGGTCACAGTGATTGGTGCTTTGATTCCCTCTGTCGTTAAAGCGACCGTTCCTTTTGTCTATAAAAAAGACGGCGTCGAATTAGTGATCCAAGACACATTGGATGCCATCTTGCCATCCCTTGTACCTATCTTGCTCGTCTTGCTGACCTACTGGATGTTAGGCCAAAAGAAACTAAATTCCACTCGAGTGATTTGGATCATCTTGATCTTGTCGATCGTTTTGAGTGCGTTTGGTATTTTGGGTTAAGAAAGAATCATGGTGTAAAAGGAAATGGGCAGCTGCTGTTATTGTTTTGTAAATCGTATAAGTAGTTAGGGTAGTCAACCTGTTTTCTTTTTTAGAATAGTTGAACTAAATGGAAAAGAGTGCGGAAATGAATTTCTTCACTCTTTTCCCATTCCACAAAATGATAGCGCTATCTTTTGCGCGGGGAAATAGGAGGAGTAAAGGATGGAAAAAGGGAAAAAATATCTGCTGATCATGGGGTGTTTCTTGTTGCTGTATTCGGTAGTTGGCGCCACTCGTCTTTCTGGAAATGCCGAGGAACAAATACCCGAATTGCCGGAAGCAGAATCGATCTATCACTCGGATTTTTCTAACCAGAAAGGGTCTTGGCAAGATTTAGTCGGGAAAGCCGAAGTAGCACAAAATGCTACTGGTTTAATGATCAGTAATACGAAGCAAGGCACCAATCTGGAATCAGTAACGCTCAACAAAGATGCTCCCAAGCGGTCTTCAGGGGATTTTGAAACTACTTTCTTATATGAAGACCAAGCGAACATTGGGGTGGTCTTTCGCGCAGATGAACAAAAGACAGATCAGTGGCAATCGTTTGCTTATAATCGTGATGGGCAGTGGCAACTTGGTCAACCAGGTGGAAAATGGCTGACAGCTATTTCTGGACCTACTTTGATTGCGGGACAAAAATATAAACTCTTGCTTCAGTATGAGGGCTCGAGTTTTCGTGCCTTTTTAAATGATCAGCTATTTTATGAGAATCAAAAGGTAAACTATCCCAATGGTACGGCAATTGATGGGGACTGGTCCGGGTATGTGGGTATCCGTTTGTTTGGCAATTTATCTAAGCTGAAGGTATTATCGATGCGCAGCGGTCCTATCGGCAGCTTGCCCGTGGAAGATCATACAGCAGAATTTATGAAGCTGCAAGAAAAATGGCAAAATCAACTGGTTTCCGATCACTATGATCCAAATAATCCGACTATGGCTGATTACGTGCAGATGGTCACCTCAGAAGCTGAGGCGTTGTATCAAACCATAAATAAAGCATCTGATCGAACGAGCCTATGGCCCCTCGAACAAGGGAATACTGCTTCAGCGGATGTAACGACTCAATTTACAAAATTACAGAAAATGGCTTTAGCCTATGGCACGAAAGGTAGTTCTTTGTATCAAGATGATGCAGTGGCGACGACGATTATTGATGGGATAGATTTCATGGTCACTCGAAAAGGGTATGATGGGAAAAAGTACCATGGAAACTGGTGGGATTGGCAAATCGGTGTCCCGCAAAAACTGATCAGTACTTTAATGATTTTAGGCGCTGAGTTACCGTCCGAGAAATTACAGCAATACACTGCCATTATCAGCAGTTATGTACCAGATCCCTTCAAGCAATTGTATACGAAGACACAAGGCAGTTTTACTGAGCTTGCTTTTATTCCAAATTTTGTGACTTCTGGTGCTAATCGTACAGATCTCGCGCTTACTGTATTAGGCTTGGGCATTTTGCAAAGGGACGCTGGGAAAATCACTCAAGCTTCAGCAAGTATCGAAGAAGTATTTCAGTTAGTCACAAAAGGCGATGGTTTTTATAAAGATGGTTCCTTTATTCAGCATAATACGATCCCTTATACTGGTTCTTATGGAAATGTACTGATCAAGGGTGTGGGACAAATTCTAGCTATCACGCAAGGATCAAGTTTTGAGATGGACGCTGATCTCGTACAAACGTTTGTTAAAAATGTTGATCAAGCATTCTTGCCGTTGATCTATCAAGGAGAAATGTTGCCGTTGGTCAATGGTCGTTCGATTTCAAGAGCTCCAGCCAAAACCAAAGCCGGCTATGGCTCATCAACAGTCTATAATTTGTTGATCGTATCCCAATTCGCACCAACCCAATACCAGCAAAAATTCCGTGAAGCTGCCAAGTATTGGCTCAAAGAAAATCCAGACTATTATTTGACGAATGCAAGAGACTTCAATGATTTACAAATGACAATGAATCTCTTGGCAGACCCATCGATTACAGGGGATGCATTACCTTTTACGGGAACAAAACTGTACGCTTCAATGGATCGCTTTGTTCAACGAACAACTGATTATATGGTGGGTTTAGGACTATATTCCAGTCGTATTTCTTCCTTTGAAGCTGGCAACAAGGAAAACAAGCGTGGGTGGCATACAGCAGACGGGATGCTCTACCTCTATAATGATGATCAAGTTCAATTCAATTCTAGTTATTGGCCGACCGTCGATCCATATCGCTTGCCAGGAACAACCGTGGATACCATACAATTAGCGGATGAAAATTCAGCTTTTACAACGGTAACGTCTCCAGAAAAGTGGGTAGGCGGTGTGGCTTATGATGGTGCAGCTGCGGTGGGAATGGCATTAAACAAAACGGGTACAAAAAATAACGGGAATGTTTTACCTATGAACGTGCGGGCAAAAAAATCGTGGTTTATCATTGATGGGCAGATTGTCGCTTTAGGTGCGGGAATCACTGGTGATACGACAGCTTCTATTGAGACGGTCGTGGATAATCGCTTACTAAACGATGCGTATACTTATCAAATCCTTTCTGATCAAGGAAGTATTGATCAAACAAATGAAACAAGTAGCAAGCAGTGGTTGTTGTTAGACTCCGATCATTCCCAGGCCAATATCGGTTACTATTTTCCAGAAGAAACGACAGTAAACGTGGTAAGTGAAACACGAACAGGCAGCTATACAGAAATCAATGAGGCCTTTCCAAGTAATGCGGTTTATACCGGAGAATATCGAAAATTCTTGATCAATCATGGCAAAAATCCCATGGAGGATCATTATGCGTATGTCATGTTGCCAGGTATCAATGAAACAGGACTGACTGCCTATGCCCAAGAAGAACCGCTGGAGATTTTAGCCAATACCTCGGAAGTTCAAGCAGTAAAACTTGATCAAACTGACTATTTAGGTATCAATTTTTGGCAGAATGATGGAGGTAGTGTCGCCGATATTACTACTAACAAACCTCTTTCATTGATTAGAACAAGTAGAGAAGGCAAAACCATCTATGCCTTTTCTGATCCAACTCAAACAACGACTACCATGACCTTAAAATTGCCAAAAGACTACCAAAAAATCGTCTTTCAAAGTGATGGAATCAGCTATGATGCTTCGACGGATCTATTTACGGTAAACTTTGCGGAGCAAGATGGTGGAAATAAAGTGATTGTAGTCGAGTAAGGTGTTTCAATGCTATCTGTCTCATCATCAGCAGCTAGGGATCAATCTCTAGCTGTTTTTTGTCAGCTAGAAAATGAAACGATGAAAGGCTAAACATAGATTTTTCTTTGACTATTAATTCCTTTAACTACTTTTCAAGGGCCGAGGTTTTGTCAAAAAAATCCTCACAGAAAATGCTGAAAACTTGCGCATTAGCATGAAACGTTTGCTAATTTTCTTCTTACTTAAAAGGCGTATGTTTGCCACTAAAGAATGTATCTAAGATTGCAAGCACACTTTTCCAAGATTGCAGTGGCAACTTTTCAAGTAAGAATTGGTAGCGAATTTATCCGAAGGCGCGGCGATTAACAATATACTCTTCTCCATCAATTTCAAAAAGATAATAGTGTTGACCATAAATAGAAACAATATCTTCAGTAACTGAAACAGTTCTATTCATAAGATTATTACTCGAAATTGTTCCTACATATGGATCTCTTGGGGACAGAGACAGTTTATACAAATTATAGTTACCTGTTATTTCAACTGTTTGATCGATGAAAGTAACGCCAGAAATTTTTCCAGCAGGAGAATCTAAAAAGATTGAGGCAATTTGATTAGAACGATGATTATTCAAATAATAGATTTTATCCCTATTATTAAGGATATTTAGTATCGCATATTTGTTGAATAATGGGACAGCAGGAAGTATCCCCTTAGAAATTGAGTCCGCCGTTTTTTGCGCTGCATCCAGCATCTCTTGATTGTTGCTAACCTGGGCATCATATAAATCAGCCATCACTGATCCATTGTCATGTTGGAGACCTAAAGTATGCCCCATTTCATGTCGGATAGTTGAAACCAGCTGTACGTAGCCGGAGGTTCCTTTTCCAGATGATGCGTCATTTAAAGCAGCTTTATTCAAAAATATTCTGTTCGTACTATTCCCCCAACCAAATCCGGAGTACCCCATATCTGCATAGGAATCGCCATCCGTTGATTGCAAAACTAAATCAACTTGGTTATCTGCTGCATTTACACTTGATTTTTCGACAATTATCGATCTCCCAATCGACTGATTCCATGATTGCGCAGCTTCATTGACAGCCTCTTGGTAGGTTTCTCCTAGTGAGTTTGAGTCGTAAATGATGGTACCGTATTCGTTAACACAAGTAGCTGTACCATACAATATTCCAGGATAGTAATAATCAACAATAGGCGTCTTCGCTATGTCGGCTGACTTTGCATCTACAGAAATTGTTCCTATAGAGTAAATTAATGCAATTAAAAATAACGAACGAATTCTTGAAAAATTTTTTTCATTGTTTTCCACTCCTTAAACTTGTTGACTTGATTTCATACAGATAATTCCAAAAATCTTTTTCCCATCTATCTTGTATGGAAAGATGCTCCCAGGGCATCGAATTTTTTTCAAATTCAACGAAATGTCGAATCTTTATATTTTTTCTAGCTTTTTCAATTTTCAAAAATTTGAGTGGATTCACATTTTTTGCCCAATCAAATAACCAATGATCATCTTTCTGGTAATTGTATTCATAAGGCAACAACTCAACACTTCTCTCACAAAGAATGTTTAAAATGGTTTGATCTAAATACAAGTATTCATTCTTATTTATCATACGTACTATGGCTTCTGGTCGTATCTGTTCATTGAACACAACTACATTAAATAAAATAACTCCAGAATTGAAGTAATTCTTCATAGTTTTTACGCCAAAATATTTAAAGCTGTCCTCTGTATCACTTATAACTGAGAAGTAGAAGTCTCTAACTGCAGCAATTGATTTTTGATCAGGGATCAAATCAAAGAAATTGGATACGTCATCGTATACAATAGTGTCATTATCTAAATAGAGAATGTAATCATAATTGCTAAAATATGAAGGTAGAAATAATCTCCACAGAGTGACTTCAGGAAAACGCGAATTACTATAATTCTTTATTTCGTTTATTATTTTAGGTGGATACCAAATAGTAATAATTACATTTTTTTCTCCATATAATCTAGAAATACTTTTCAATTTCAGTATTTCTTCGTTCCCTAGTTCATTTACAACTACTAATATATCTAAAGGTTCATTCCCTTCATAAGTATTTACTATTGACGCAATGGATACTGCAGCTAATTGAATATGTGACCCCGTAACACAATAAACGACAGCTTTCTTCTTCATAGTTCAGGTCCACCCTTTTTAGTGTTTTTTATTTTTTAATAAAAACCTTCTATAGAAACTTAGGCAATAAAAGCATTTAAGCTTATTTTATCGTATCTGATTTCCAATATGAGCGTTAGTCCCACTATTGGGATTAACGTAGTTAACGAGAATCAACAATTTCTTATCGTATTTTCCCAAAGGGTTTGTCAGATTAAGCCTAAATCAAAAATCCCGTCAGAGAAATCTGACGGGATTTTGGTGGTGAACCTAGGTAAAACAGGTCATTGTTATCCATTCCAAGTGAACTAAAAAACTGTTAAATCAATATTTTGCAACCAAGTGAGGTTGCTACTTTATTCCCACTCCACAGTAGCAGGTGGTTTGCTCGTAATATCATACACGATTCGATTGACGTGTGCGACTTCGTTGACGATGCGGACGCTGATTTTTTGTAGGACTTCCCATGGGATGCGGGCAAAGTCAGCGGTCATGCCATCGATTGAAGTGACTGCACGGATGCCGACGGTATAATCGTAGGTCCGGCCATCACCCATGACACCGACGGAGCGGATGCCTGGTAAGACGGTGAAGTATTGCCAAATGTCGCGGTCTAAGCCGGCATTTGCGATTTCTTCCCGCAAGATTGCGTCCGAGTCGCGGACGATCGTTAGTTTTTCTTCTGTCAATTCGCCAAGGACACGAATACCTAGACCTGGTCCAGGGAATGGTTGGCGCCATACGATGCTGTCTGGCATGCCAAGTTGAGTCCCTAATTCACGGACTTCGTCTTTGAACAAGGTGTTCAATGGTTCGATCAATTTGAATTGCATGTCTTCAGGTAAACCACCCACATTGTGGTGTGATTTGATGGTTTGAGCAGTTTCGGTTCCTGATTCGATGACGTCGGTATAAAGGGTTCCTTGGGCAAGGAAAGAAACGCCTTCATCGCCAGCTAGTTTGGTTGCTTCATCATCGAAGACATACACGAATTCATTCCCGATGATCTTGCGTTTTTCTTCAGGATCAGAAACCCCCGCAAGTTTTGATAGGAAACGTTCTTTGGCATCAACTTTGATAATGTTCAAGCCGAATTTGCCACCTAAGCTTTCCATTACTTGCTCGGCTTCGCCTTTACGCAAGAGGCCGTGGTCAACAAAAATACAAGTCAGTTGATCGCCAATCGCTTTTTGTAAAAGAACACCAACGACAGAAGAATCGACCCCGCCTGAAAGACCAAGCAAGACTTTTTTGTCGCCCACTTGTTCGCGGATTTTTGCGATTTCCATATCGATGAAGTTATCCATTGTCCAATCACCTGTACATTGACAAACGTCAATGGCAAAGTGACGCAGTAAGTCGTTGCCGTATTCTGAATGGCGAACTTCTGCGTGGAATTGGATACCGTACATTTTGCGTTCTGCATCTTGGATAGAAGCAATCGGGCAATCTTTGCTCGTCGCCACGACATCAAAGCCTGCAGGTGCTTGAGTGACCAAGTCCCCGTGGCTCATCCACACGGTTTGGGTTGCGGGCGTGTTTTGGAAAAGGGCCGCTGCATCAGAAGTGACTTCCAATTCTGCTTTGCCGTATTCACGGTTTTTGGCAGGTTCAACTGTTCCGCCTAATTTATAAGTAATCAACTGCATGCCGTAACAGATCCCTAAAACTGGGATGCCTAAATCAAAAATTTTCTCGTCGATGCCGAAAGAGTTCTCGTCGTAGACGCTGTTTGGTCCGCCAGATAAGATGATCCCTTTTGGATTCATCGCTTTTACTTCTTCAGCGGTAATGCGGTGGCTCAATAATTCTGAGAAAACACCGAACTCACGAATACGGCGTGTAATCAGCTGGTTATACTGACTACCGTAATCAAGTACGATAATTTTTTCGACGTTTGGCAAAGTGTCAACGTTTGTCACAATAAATTACCTCAATTCTTTTAGTTTTTATTGAAAAAAGGCTGGGCCTTTTCAACAGCATAATTATAAAAATGAAGCGGTCAATACTTGCGCAAGAACACTTCATCGATCAAATGGTGCTTTGTTTTATGAAGAATTATATCGGCTCTGCTGCGTGTAGGCAAGATATACTCGTGTAAATTCTTTAAATTCACATTTTTCCATACTTCTTTTGCCATTTTAATCGCTTCCTTGCGATCCCCGATCGCATATTGGTAATAATAATTGCTAGGGTCTTGAAAGGCAGTGTCTAGTAATGATTCAAATCGTTCCAAATACCATTTTTCAATCAGTGCCGGTTGGGCATCCACGAAAATTGAAAAATCAAAAAAGTCACTGATATAGATTTGTTGGTTGGCAGGTAGTTGCAGGGTATTGATGCCTTCCACGATCAAGATATCTGGTTGACTGATCGTTTCATACGTATCAGGAATAATATTGTAGACTTCATGGGAGTAGACGGGGATCTGGATGTCTGGTTCTCCTGATTTGACCGCATTCAAAAAGTTGATCAAGGCTTCCATGTCATAACTTTCTGGAAATCCTTTGCGATTCAAGCTGCCGCGTTCCTCCAAGACTTCGTTCGGGTACAAAAAGCCGTCAGTGGTGATCAGTTGGACGGTTCTGCGGGGAAACAAACGGGCCAATAAATTTTGGACGAGCCGTGCGGTGGTGCTTTTGCCGACGGCGACGCTTCCGGCGATGCCGATGATAAAAGGCGGCATTTTAACATAGCGGTGTAAAAAGAGTCCCTTGCTGAGGGTCAATGATTCAAACTCTTTCATATAAAGATGGATCAGATGGCATAAAGGCACGTAAACATCTTCCACATCTTGGACCGAGATCCGGTCGTTCAAACTTTTGATATTATCCAATTCTTCTTGAGTGAAAGGCATCATTCCGTTCGTATAAAACCCTTGCCATTGCTCACGAGGAATTTGATAAAAATTCATGGTTTCTTGCATAGTAGGCTCCTTTTTTGCGGCATCATCGGTTTCTCTTAGAAGCGATAGGCCACTGTTCGAAAGTATTTTACCATAGAAACCCGCTGAACTTGGAAAAAAGACATGATTTCCTTTGCAGAAACAACAAAAAACTGTTTTTTCGTTGTTTTTTTTGCTGGGCGTTTACTTCTGGCTGTTTTTCGGTATGATTAGAAAGAAGCAGCAGACAAATCTTGCACGCCTTTTTACTGGTGTTTTCACTACGTTCACTCGTTCTAATAGAAGCAACAAGGAAAAAACCAGTAGAAGCCAGTAGAAAAAACAAGCGAAAAGGGAATAGAAGAAAGGAGCATAAACATGAGTAATCATTACTATACAGAAAATCCTGATACAGCCCATGATTTTGAACAGTGGTCGTTTGAATTAAGAGGAAAGAAGTTTCATTTTGTGACAGATAGCGGGGTGTTTTCCCGAGACACGGTGGACTACGGCTCGCGGGTGCTGATCGATGCGTTTGAGTGGGCGGAGCTGCCAGAAGGAAGTCTGCTAGACGTTGGGTGTGGCTATGGTCCTGTTGGCTTATCGTTGGCTTATGCAAGTCAGCGACCTGTCGAGATGATCGATATCAATCAGCGGGCAGTGGATTTGGCAAAAGGCAATGCCCAGCGTAACGGCATTGAACAGGTAGATATCCATCAATCCAATATCTATGCCCAATTAAATCAACCTGCTTATGCGGCGATCCTCAGCAATCCACCGATTCGGGCAGGAAAAGAAGTCGTCCATGAGATTTTGACAGGGGCGTTTCCGCTACTAAAAACAGGGGGAACTTTAACGATCGTGATCCAAAAGAAACAAGGGGCGCCGAGTGCTCAAAAGAAAATGCAAGAGACCTTTGGCAATGCCGAAATCATCAAAAAAGACAAAGGCTATTACATCATTCAAAGCGTAAAAGAAGCGTAGCTGCTCTTTGATTCTCAGCAGATCAAAGGCATCGCCAAGGCAAGCGCTGGTTAGCAGCAACTGGACCAGTTGGTTTCTCAAAAAGCCTATTGCCAACAGCCTTTCGGGCAATTGCAGCGTTGGTTAATCAGCTGTCTATATCATCGGGCTATTTTTTTTGAGAAAAATTTGCTACACTTTAGGCAAGAGAGGAGAGAAGCAGATGAAATTGACGATTAAACAGATTGCTGAAATGGCTGGCGTCTCTGTCACGACCGTGTCGCAGATCCTAAACAATAAAGGCAGCCGTTTTAGTGAAGAAACCCGGAAGCGGGTCTTAGATATCGTAAATAAATATCACTATAAGCCGGATTTTTTTGCTTCGAATCTTATCAACCGCCATTCAAAAACGATCGGAATGATCGTGCCTGATGTGACGGATTTCTTTTTCTCTAAAGTCATTGAAGGGGCGGAAAGTTATTTCAATCCACTAGGTTACATGCTAGTGTTATGCAATTCGCGCCACAGCCAAGAAAAAGAGGTTCAATATTTGAATGAACTGTCTCATCGTTCGGTAGATGGTATCTTATTAGCGACGCCGCATTTACTGCCGGAGGATTATTCCTTGAAGAGCGGGTTCTTTGATGACCGACCAATTATTTTAGTCGATCGCGGGATCAATCAGCGGGACAATGGTCGTTTGATCGTGAAAGAATACGAAGGTGCCTACCAAGCCGTCAGTTATTTGATCAAAAACGGTCACCGCAACATTGCGATGCTCAAAGAAATCACCGGCTACTATCAATTAGAGGAACGGTTCAATGGCTATCGCCATGCCTTAAAGGACCATCAGATCCCTTTTAAAGGCCGATATGTAGAAAATGCTGAATTAACGGTTACCGGCGGGTACGAAGCAACGAAAGAATTATTGAAGTACAAAGAGATCACAGCGTTCTTCTGCGGCAACGACGCCATGGCGATCGGCTGTTATCAAGCGATTTATGAGGCGGGTAAAAAAGTACCAGAAGACTACTCGGTGATCGGCTTTGATGCCTTGAAATTATCGGAATACATCACACCACCGCTTACCACGGTCATGCAGCCGACCTTTGAGATCGGTTTTACCGCAGCGAAGTTTTTAGTGGACGCCATTGAGTTTCCGACACGGCGAATTCCAAATAAGATTTTTGATACAAAATTAATTATTCGTGAGAGCGTGAAGACATTGACAAGCGAGAAATAATGCGGTATATTTCTTCTTGTAAGTGTTTTCATAGTTTTGCGATATTTAGTAAACTGTTTTACTAAAGTGGTTTACCCTACGAAAAATTATTGTATAATGTTAAAGGAAGCGAGGGTCATTTCGATGCGAATGGTGGATTTAATTGAAAAGAAACGTGACGGCAAGTCATTGACGAAGGAAGAAATTGACTACATTGTAACTGCGTATACTGAAGGAAGTATTCCAGATTATCAAATGAGTGCCTTGTTGATGGCTATTTTTTATGTAGATATGACAGATGAAGAGATCACGAACTTAACGCTAGCAATGGCAAATTCTGGTGAAGTGATCGACCTATCCTCAATTGAAGGAATCAAAGTCGATAAGCATTCGACTGGTGGTGTTGGTGATACGACCACGTTGATCCTAGCGCCATTAGTGGCTAGTGTTGGCGTACCGGTTGCGAAAATGTCTGGCCGCGGCTTAGGCTATACCGGAGGGACGTTAGACAAGCTTGAAGCGATCCCTGGATTTAAAATCGAGCTTTCTGAAGCCGACTTTATCCGATTAGTCAACGAAAGTAAAGTGGCCGTGATCGGTCAATCAGGAGATTTAGCTCCTGCGGACAAAAAACTGTATGCCTTACGAGATGTGACGGCAACGGTTAGTTCGATCCCATTGATCGCCAGCTCGATCATGAGTAAAAAAATCGCGGCAGGTGCCGATGCGATCGTGTTAGATGTAACCACAGGCGATGGCGCCTTTATGAAAAACTTGGAGGATGCCAAACGCTTAGCCCAAACGATGGTCCGCATCGGAAAATTGGCAAATCGCCAAACGATGGCAGTCATTTCTGATATGTCACAACCTCTAGGGGAAGCGATCGGGAACAGTTTGGAAGTGGTGGAAGCTATTGAGACACTGCAAGGAAAAGGACCGAAAGACTTGGAAGAAATGTGCTATGCACTGGGCAGCCAAATGGTCGTTTTAGCGAAAAAAGCTGATTCATTGGAAGAAGCACGCCAACTGTTGGAAGAAGCCTTGCATTCAGGCAAAGCGTTAGAAAAATTCAGACAGATGATCATAGATCAAGGCGGAGACGCTTCAGTGATCGATGACCCGAGCAAGATTTTGACAGCAAAATATGAAGTTGAGGTCCCAGCGAAAACTAGCGGCGTGGTGACGAAATTAGTTGCCAATGAGCTAGGGATCGCGGCGATGATGTTAGGGGCAGGTCGTAAGACCAAAGACGAAGACATCGACCATGCAGTGGGCATCAAATTGCATAAGAAAGTTGGCGAATCCGTAACTGAAGGGGAATCGCTATTGACGATCTATAGCAATACCGAAGCAATCGAGGATGTCAAAGCATTGATCGACCAAAATATTGAAATTGGGGAAGATGGCGCAGAACCGCCATTGATCCATGACATTATTACAGAATAAGGAGCGAATAAAAATGGAATTGAATCGCATGATCGACCACACGATTTTGAAAGCAGACGCAACGGAGGAAGATGTTTTACGAATCATCGAAGAGGCAAAAACCTATCACTTCTATTCTGTCTGCATCAATCCAACGTGGGTTTCATTAGCAGCAGAAAAATTACAAGGCGAACCAACGGCTGTTTGTACCGTGATCGGTTTTCCTTTAGGGGCAAACACATCTGAGGTCAAAGCTTATGAAACAACAGATGCGATCAAAAACGGCGCAGATGAAGTCGATATGGTAATCAACGTAGGTGCCTTGAAATCAAAACAATACAAAAAAGTTCAAGCAGACATCGAAGCAGTCGTTGAAGCAGCCAAAGACAAAGCGCTTGTCAAAGTAATCATTGAAACAGCGTTATTAGACAACGAAGAAATCGTCAAAGCCTGTGAATTAGCCAAAGCAGCCGGTGCAGATTTCGTGAAAACCTCAACTGGCTTTTCAACTGGTGGGGCAGTCATTGAAGATGTTCGCTTGATGCGTGAAACTGTAGGACCAGAAATGGGTGTCAAAGCTTCCGGTGGTATCCACAACGAAGCAGAAGCGGCAGCTATGGTCGAAGCGGGGGCAAATCGCTTAGGAACAAGCGCAAGTGTTGCCATCGTGACTGGCTCAACAGGTGCTGGCTATTAAGCCTAGCATTAAGTAAAGTGGCAAAAATTAAAAACAAGAGCGGGGAAGACAATGACAATAGCGAAAAAAGAGTGGATCGACACCGCCGTTTCCGCCTTAGATAAAGCGTATGTGCCGTACTCTAAGTTTCCGGTCGGTGCTTGTCTCGTTGCCAAAAATGGGACGATATATCAAGGGATCAACATTGAAAATGCCTCATATGGCTTAACAAATTGCGCAGAACGAACGGCTTTTTTCAAAGCCGTTTCTGAAGGCGAAAAAGAGTTTCAACATTTGGTTGTGGCGGGTCATACGCCAGAACCGATCTCTCCTTGCGGTGCTTGCCGCCAGGTCATGGTGGAATTTTGTGCGCCAGATATGCCGGTGACCTTAGTCGGCGATGATGGTGTCATCAAAGAAACCACGGTAGAAGGCCTATTGCCTTATTACTTCACGAACAAAGATTTATAAACCATGTTCATTCAGTCGATGCGGCTGTTGAAAAAAACTATATTTTTAGGGGGCTTTACAGCAATGAAAAAAGCAAAATTATTTAGTTTAGGTATTGTTGCAGTAGCTGGGTTGACTTTACTTGGTGCTTGTGGCGGAGGAAATTCAGGTTCAACTGATTCAACTGGCGGCGGTTCTGCAGACGGTACGACTGATGCAGCGCATAGTGTCGCAATCGTTACCGATATCGGTGGGGTGGATGACCGTTCATTCAACCAATCCGCGTGGGAAGGCTTAGAAGCATGGGGTGAGGAACACGGGATCGCTCGCGGTGCTGGTGGTTATGACTACGTGCAATCAAATGAAGCATCAGAATACACAACAAACGTAAATGGTGCCGTTCAAAATGGTTTCAAAACAGTTTTCGGTGTGGGTTACTTATTGAAAGATTCAATCGCAGCAGCAGCTGATCAAAACCCTGATACACAATTCGGGATCATCGATGATGTGATCGAAGGCAAAGACAACGTTGTTTCAGCAACATTTAAAGACAACGAAGCAGCTTACCTAGCTGGTTTTGCCGCAGCGTATACAACCAAAACAAACAAAGTCGGCTTCATCGGTGGTGAAGAAGGCGTCGTTATCGACCGTTTCGAAGCTGGTTTCATGAAAGGTGTTCAAGACGCAGCTGAAAAATTAGGCAAAGAAATCACAGTTGATCCTCAATATGCAGCATCATTTGGTGATCCTGCCAAAGGGAAAGCTTTGGCAGCTTCAATGTACCAAAGCGGCATTGACGTAATCTTCCACGCATCTGGCGGTACTGGTGCAGGTGTCTTCCAAGAAGCAAAAGCAATCAACGAACAATTGAACGAAGCAGACCTAGAAGACAAAAAAGTTTGGGTCATCGGTGTAGATAGCGATCAACAAGACGAAGGTAATTTTACAACTGCTGACGGCAAAGAAGATAACTTCACATTGGCTTCAACATTGAAAGGTGTTGGCGCAGCGGTACAAGATATCTCAACTCGTGCGTTAGAAGATAACTTCCCTGGCGGCGAACACATTGTTTACGGCTTGAAAGATGGCGGTGTAGACATTACTGAAGGTTTCCTTTCAGATGATGCCAAAGCAGCGATCGAAACAGCGAAACAAGACGTGATCGACGGCAAAGTAGAAGTACCAGAAACACCTGAAAAATAAAGTTATGCTTTTCGGTTATCTTGCCCTAGCTTAGGGCAAGATGATCGTTGTTGGATTACTATGTTGATGAAAGCTACGGGTTTTCATGAGGATAGTAATCATCCTAAGCAATAGCAATTATTTTTTTGACATGACGAATGGTTTGTATAAGCGAATTAGAAAGTAAGGATGTGAGTAATTTGGCTGAGGAAAAATATGTTGTAGAAATGCGTCATATCACCAAAGAGTTTGGAACGTTCAAAGCCAATGACGATGTCAACTTGCAAGTAAGGCCGGGAGAAATCCACGCATTGCTTGGTGAAAATGGAGCGGGCAAGTCGACCTTGATGAATATGCTGTCAGGATTATTGGAACCAACATCTGGTGAAATCTGGATGAATGGTGAAAAAGTGAATATCACGAGTCCGACCGCAGCAAACAAATTGGGGATCGGTATGGTGCATCAGCATTTCATGCTGGTAGACGCCTTTACTGTAACAGAAAATATCATTTTGGGGAGCGAACCCCATCATCTCGGTGTGTTAGATCGCAAGAAAGCCCGCAAAGAAATCAAAAAAGTTTCTGAACAATATGGTTTATCGGTTGATCCAGATGCTTATGTGCGTGACATCTCTGTCGGGATGGAACAACGGGTAGAGATCTTGAAGACTCTTTACCGCGGCGCAGATGTACTGATTTTTGATGAACCAACGGCAGTTTTGACACCGCAAGAAATCGAAGAGCTGATCGAAATCATGCGCGGATTGGTGCGTGAAGGCAAATCGATTATCTTGATCACCCACAAACTGGATGAGATCAAAGCGGTGGCAGACCGTTGTACAGTTATCCGTCGGGGACAAGGGATCGGCACTGTCAATGTCAAAGACGTCAGCTCGCAACAGTTGGCCGATATGATGGTTGGTCGTTCTGTGTCCTTCAAGACACCGAAGAAAGAAGCGTCACCAAAAGAAGTCGTGCTTTCTGTTGAAAACTTAGTCGTAAAAGAAAACCGTGGCTTAGAAGCAGTCAAAAACTTAAGCTTAGAAGTACGTGCAGGTGAAGTATTGGGGATTGCTGGGATCGATGGCAATGGGCAATCAGAGCTGTTACAAGCCATCACTGGTTTACGGAAAGTCGAAAGTGGCAAGGTCTTGCTGAATGGCGATGACATCACCAACTTCAAGCCTCGGAAAGTCACCGAAGCCGGCGTTGGTCATGTGCCAGAAGACCGCCATAAATACGGGCTTGTCTTGGATATGATGTTATCAGAAAACATCGCCTTACAAACCTACTACAAAAAACCTTTGAGTAATGCAGGTGTCTTAGATTATGGAGAAATCAACGAGTTTGCTCGTGACTTGATTCAAGAATTTGACGTACGAACAGTCAATGAGATCGTACCGGCACGGGCATTGTCCGGCGGGAATCAACAAAAAGCGATTATCGCACGAGAAATCAGCCGCGATCCTGATCTATTGATCGTTGCCAATCCGACCCGTGGGTTGGATGTCGGAGCGATCGAATTTATCCACAAACGCTTGATTGAACAACGGGATAAGTTCAAAGCTGTTTTATTAGTCAGCTTTGAATTAGATGAAATTTTGAATGTATCAGACCGCATTGCTGTTATTCATGCTGGTGAGATCGTTGGGGTCGTTGATCCGAAAGAAACATCAGAGAAAGAGCTTGGCTTGTTGATGGCAGGGTACTCCTTGGAGGAAGCAAGACGAGAGCTGCAAATGGAGGAAGTAGGTGGTTCGGTTGAATAACCGCAAAGAAAAGATCCGCAATATATTAGTGCCGATCATCGCTGTCTTGTTGGGATTCGTCCTTGGCGGAATCATCATGGCGGCCTTCGGCTACAGCCCGATCACAGGGTATACACAAATGTTCCGGACCGTTTTTATCAACGGACAAACAGGTGGGTTAAATGCCCGCAACATTGGTGAGATTTTTGTTACAGCAGGACCCTTGATCTTTACTGCTCTGGGATTTGCCGTTGCAAACTCAGCAGGATTCTTCAATATCGGTCTTTCTGGTCAAGCGCTAGCAGGTTGGGTTGCCAGTATCTGGGTCGCACTGGCGATGCCGGATGCGCCTCGGTTGGTGGTCTTGCCATTAGCCGTGATCGTAGGGGCTTTATGCGGGGCGATCGCAGCTGCGATTCCTGGTTTCCTACGGGCATTCTTTGGAACAAGTGAAGTCATCGTGACGATCATGATGAACTATATCTTGCTTTATACGGGGAACCATTTAGTCAATAATGTGATGAGTGAATCCATGATCACGACAAAAGGGGTCACGAAAATGGTGGGGGAAAATGCCTCCATGCAGACGCCGTTTCTAGCAAGCATCACGAGCAACTCTCGCTTGAACTTAGGGATCTTCTTAGCCTTGATCTTCTTAGTTTTGGTTTGGTTCTTGATGAAAAAAACCACTCTTGGTTATGAGATCCGCGCGGTGGGCTTGAACCCAAGCGCTTCTGAATATGCTGGGATGAGCAGCAAACGGACGATCATTATCTCCATGATCATCTCTGGGACACTTGCCGGATTAGGTGGAGTTGTTCAAGGACTAGGAACGTTTGAAAACTTCTTCGTTCAAGGGTCATCATTAAGCATCGGGTTTGACGGTATGGCTGTATCCTTGTTAGGAAGCGGCTCATCGATCGGAATCTTGCTTTCAGCCCTCTTGTTCAGTATTTTGAAATTAGGTGGACAAGGCATGCAGTTTGCAGGTATTCCATCTGAATTAGTTGATGTTAATATCGCAATTATTATTTTCTTCGTAGCGATCAGTTTTGTGATTCGTTTCTTGTTGGCAAAAATCTTTGACGGCAAAAAAGAAGCGCTGGTCGTACAGGAGATTGAAGCCCAACCAAACGATCAAGATCAGGAAGGAGGAACCATCTAATGGATATTAGTTTAATTTCTTCGATCGTCACTCAAACATTGATTTATGCGTCTCCTCTGATTTTGACGGCGCTAGGTGGCGTGTTCTCAGAGCGAAGCGGGATCGTTAACGTGGGTCTTGAAGGAATCATGGTTATGGGTGCTTTTAGCTCGATTGTTTTCAATATTGAATTTGCGTCACAATTTGGTGCGTGGACACCGTGGTTAGGGATGCTCGTCGGCGGACTTGTCGGTGTGGTTTTCTCCTTGCTGCATGCGGTGGCAACCATCAACTTCCGTGCAGACCACATCATCAGTGGTACGGTGATGAACTTGATGGCACCAGCTTTGGCCGTGTTCTTAGTTAAAGCGATCTACAATAAAGGGCAAACCGATAACATCCAACGGACATTGGGGTATTTCAATTTCCCGATTCTTAAAGATATTCCTATCATTGGCCCGATTTTCTTTAATCAAACGTTCTTACCGGCGTACTTCGCTATTTTGATCTCAGTGATCGCGTGGTTCGTGATTTTCAAAACACGCTTTGGGTTGCGTCTTCGTTCTGTCGGTGAGCATCCTCAAGCAGCTGATACCTTAGGGATCAATGTTTACGTGATGCGTTACTCAGGCGTCTTGATCTCTGGATTCCTTGGTGGGATGGGCGGTGCCTTGTTTGCTCAATCGATCGCGGGTCGCTTTGCTGTGACAACGATCGCCGGTCAAGGGTTTATCTCGATGGCTGCGATGATCTTTGGTAAATGGAATCCACTTGGTGCGATGGGCGCAGCGATTTTCTTCGGTTTCGCGCAAAACATCAGTATCGTAGGTGGCCAGCTGCCAATCATCTCTTCCATTCCAGCAGTTTACTTACAAGCTGCGCCTTATGCCTTGACGATCATCGTGCTCGTTCTTTTCCTTGGAAAAGCTGCTGGTCCGAAAGCTAACGGGAAGAACTACATTAAATCTAAATAATTTTTTCAGTATGAAAGGGTGGGGCTATGGGACATGAATGTGTTGCTGTGTCCTGCCCTTTTTCTATCCTCTGGGTGAAAGGAAAGCGTCAGGAAATTTCCAAAGCAACCCAGCGCAATTTTTGCTTAAGTTTAGTATGATAGAGGTAGTAGATCCGCTTGTAAAAGCATAAAATAAAGAAAGTAGGGAATAGAATGTTTAAACGTGTACACTTGATCGTGATGGATTCAGTCGGAATTGGTGAAGCACCTGATGCGGCAGCTTTTGGTGATGTCGGTTCAGATACATTAGGCCATATTGCAAAAGAAGCAGGCTTAACGATCCCTCACTTGGAACAATTAGGCCTAGGGACGATTCGTCCTTTAGAAGGCGTAAAGGCGGTAGCTGACCATGATGGGTATGCAACCAAATTGGAAGAAGTTTCTGTTGGGAAAGATACGATGACGGGTCACTGGGAGATCATGGGCTTGAATATCCAAAAGCCTTTCCGCGTATTTCCAGATGGGTTTCCCGATGAATTATTGCAACAGATCGAAGCGTTCTCTGGACGCAAAATCGTCTGCAATGCGCCGTATTCTGGGACAGCAGTCATTGATGACTTTGGCGAACATCAAATGAAGACCGGGGATCTGATCGTTTACACTTCGGCTGACCCAGTGTTGCAGATCGCCGCTCATGAGGAAATCATTCCATTAGAAGAATTGTATCGTATTTGTCAGTACGTTCGGGATATCACGAAAGATGAGCCGTATATGATCGGCCGCATCATCGCGCGTCCTTATGTCGGTGAGCCTGGAAACTTTACTCGTACGAGCAATCGTCATGACTACGCACTCGATCCATTTGGCCATACAGTGTTAGATTCATTGAAAGAAGCTGGAAAAGACGTGATCGCCGTTGGGAAAATCAATGATATCTTCAACGGGCAAGGAATCACCGATTCTGTACGGACGAAGAGCAATATGGACGGTGTGGATCAATTATTGAAGGTGATGAAACAAGACTTTACGGGTCTAAGCTTTACGAACTTAGTCGACTTCGATGCGCTTTATGGTCACCGTCGCGATGTCGTAGGGTATGCCCACGCCATTGAAGATTTTGATTTGCGTATTCCAGAACTCTTAGAAGCAATGGGAGACGAGGATCTGCTGTTGATCACAGCTGACCACGGCAATGACCCAACCTTTACGGGAACGGATCACACGAGAGAATATGTGCCATTACTAGCGTACAGCAAGAAATTTCAAGGCCAAGGCCAATTGCCACAAGGCTACTATGCGGATATTTCCGCAACGATCGCTGAAAACTTTGGTGTTTCAGCTACAGAAAACGGAACAAGCTTTTTAAAACATTTAAATTAGAGGTGATGAAATGACAACGTTACATGAGAAATTACAAGAAACAACGGCATTTATCAAAGGAAGCGGCGTCGGTGAAGTGGAATTTGGGTTGATTTTAGGATCTGGCTTAGGTGAACTAGCCGATGAGATCGAAAATCCAATCGTGTTGCCTTATAACGATATCCCGCATTTTCCTGTTTCGACAGTGGTCGGTCATGCTGGACAATTGGTCTATGGAACATTAGCTGGGAAAAAAGTCTTAGCGATGCAAGGACGATTCCATTATTATGAAGGCCATTCGATGCAGACGGTCACTTACCCCGTCCGTGTGATGGCGGCATTGAAAGCTCATTCCTTAGTCGTGACCAATGCCTGTGGCGGTGTGAACGAAAGCTTCCAGCCTGGAGACTTGATGTTGATCACCGATCAAATCAACTTTATGGGGGACAACCCACTGATTGGTGAAAACGAAGAAGAAATGGGTCCACGTTTCCCAGATATGAGCCAAGCTTACCATTTGCCTTATCGGGAAGCGGCACAAAAAGTTGGCGCATCAAAAGGATTGCACTTAAAAGAAGGCGTCTATATGGGCTTCTCAGGTCCTACGTATGAAACGCCAGCAGAGATCCGCTTTGCTCGGACGATCGGTGCCGATGCTGTCGGTATGTCGACTGTCCCAGAAGTGATCGTTGCTGTTCACAGTGGCTTGAAAGTCTTAGGTGTTTCTTGCATCACAAACTTGGCTGCTGGTATGCAAGCGAGCTTGAATCACGAAGAAGTCGTGGAAACGACGGAACGGGTCAAGGCAGAATTTAAAGCGTTGATCAAAGAAACGTTAGCAGTACTATAAAAAGCAGACCAAAGGAGAAAAACGAATGAGCGTTCATATCGAAGCAAAAGCAGGCGAGATCGCAGACAAAATCTTGTTACCAGGTGATCCACTGCGGGCAAAATATATTGCTGAAACATTTTTAGAAGACCCGATCTGTTACAACAATGTTCGGGGAATGTTGGGCTATACAGGCGTTTATAAGGGCGAGCGGGTCTCTGTCCAAGGAACCGGCATGGGCATGCCTTCAGCGAGCATCTATGCCCATGAATTGATCAACTCTTACGGCGTGAAGAAATTGATTCGGGTCGGTACGTGTGGTGCCATCTCAAAAGATGTCCACGTGCGTGATCTTGTGATTGCCCAAGCGGCAGCAACAAGTTCATCGATGGTGGCAAAAAACTTCCAAAGTTTCCATTTCCCACCAATCGCTGACTTTGCACTGCTGCGTAAAGCCTATGATACAGCGATTGAATCAGGATTTACGACCCACGTCGGCAACATCTT
Source organism: Enterococcus sp. 4E1_DIV0656 (assembly GCF_002140695.1). Lineage (NCBI taxonomy): Bacteria > Bacillati > Bacillota > Bacilli > Lactobacillales > Enterococcaceae > Enterococcus > Enterococcus sp. 4E1_DIV0656. Next base: position 1,255,324 of record NZ_NGLF01000001.1, read on the forward strand.
ATCTGAAGATACCTTCTACAAAGATGACATGACGGAAACGTTACAGTTGGCAGACCTTGGAGTGATGGGTGTTGAGATGGAAGCCGCAGCCTTATACTATTTAGGGGCGAAATTCCACGTTCAAACCTTAGCGATCTGTACTGTCAGCGACCACATCATCACTGGAGAAGAAACAACGCCAGAAGAAAGACAAACGACGTTTAACGACATGATCAAAGTTGGCTTAGAAACAGCGATTGCGTAAAAAAGATACCACAGGATCGGTGCATGAACGATGCGAGGGCTGCTTGCTTTTGAGAGAGCAAGCAGCCAAATCGTATTGGTTTGCATGCAACCGAGAATGTGTTATCTTTTTTTGTTGGCAAAAAGCCACGAAGAAGCGTTGCACTTTTGCCAGAAAATGGTTTAATGAAAAGAAAAGGTGTAAAAAGGAGACGAGACAATGAATAATTTTACGTTTCATGTAACGACGGACATTCGTTTTGGGAAAGACCGTCTGAACGAATTGCCAGAAGTACTGAATACATTTGGAAAAAACGTCTTGCTAGTCTATGGTGGCGGCAGTATCAAGAAAAACGGCTTGTACGATGCAGTCATGGCGCAATTGACTGCCAACGGCAATCAAGTCACTGAATTGACTGGTGTCGATCCAAATCCACGAATCGAAACCGTTCGTCAAGGAGCCGCTCTTTGTCGTTCAGAAAAGATCGACGTCATTTTAGCTGTTGGCGGCGGTTCTGTAATTGATTGCAGCAAAGTGATTGCTGGGGCGGCTTGCAGTGAGCAAGAGCCTTGGGACTTAGTACTTTCCAGAAGCTATCAAGGACCAGCGATTCCATTAGCAACGATCTTGACCCTTGCGGCTACCGGCAGTGAAATGAATCGCGGCGCAGTGATCTCTAATCTAGAAACGAAACAAAAACTTGGCGTTCACGGACCCGAATTTTTACCGAAAGTATCCTTTTTAGATCCAACAACGACCTTTAGTGTCAGTCGTTATCAAACGGCTGCCGGTTCAGCGGATATCATGAGCCATCTGATTGAAAATTATTTCAGTAAAACAGAAGGAACAGATGTCCAAGACGGTGTAGCAGAAGGATTGCTAAAAGCAGTCATTAAAAATCTGCCCATCGCATTAAAGGATCCCTCGGACTATGACGCACGGGCGAATTTGATGTGGGCGAGCACCTTAGCCTTAAATGGTTTGACTGGAAGCGGCAAGGGTGGTGCATGGTCTTGTCATGCGATGGAGCATGAGTTGAGTGCGTTTTATGACATTACCCATGGCATCGGCTTAGCGATCCTGACCCCACGCTGGATGCTTCATGTATTGAATGAAGAAACGGCGCCGAAATTTGCGCGTTTTGCCAGAGAAGTCTTTGGTGTCCAAGAAGCAGTGCCAGAATTAGCTGCCCGAATGGGGATTCAAAAACTGTATGACTTTTTTGCTTCTTGCGATATTCCGATGACTTTGCCAGAAGTGGGAATCGCCGATGACACTCATTTTGCTGAAATGGCGGCTCAAGCAGTTCAATTCAGCTCTATTGCAACAAATGCGTATGTACCGCTACAAGAAGAAGACGTGATCGCAATCTACCAAGATTCCTTGACTCCTTCAACCTATCTTTAATCATTAAACAGACCGTTCCTGCGACTTGGTTGTCGCGGAGCGGTCTGTTTATTTACCCTTCAGAAGAAAAAGCCAAACGGGCCATTAGCTGATTCGCAATCAAGGCGTGTCCTGCAGGAGTAGGGTGCACACCGTCATCGCCTGTCAGTGCCTGTGGGGAGCTAGCGACGGATGCTTCGGCAAACAAGCCATCCAGCGGCAGCAGTTGACAATGAAAGGCGGCAGCTAAGCGACGAACGATTTGGATTTTCGGATCAAGATCGATCCGCCAGGTTTGGCGATCTTCAGGATATGGCAATACAAAAGGTTCCAGCAAGAAAATACGCGTGATCCCCTGTTGGGTCACTTGTTCCAGAATTTGACGGTAGGTTGCCTCAAAGGACGTTGCCGCAGCTTCTGAACCAAAATCGGGACCACCGGCATTGTGCCACATGTCGTTGATCCCAATCATAAAGACCAAGACGTCAGGCGCTAATTGGAGGCAATCTTCTTGGAGACGGGCTAAGACATCGGCAGCTTTATTGCCGCCGATCCCGCGGTTATAAAAGGTAAAGCCCGCAGTGGGGAATTTCTCTGCCAGCTGATCGGCAACGAGACGGGCAAACCCATGTCCTAAATCGTGGGGGTCTTGGCGATCACGATCGCAATCTGTGATGCTGTCACCTAAAAATAAAACGGTATCATTTTTGACTAGTTTCATAATAAGCTCCTTTCGAGTATGCCCTCAATTATAAAAGAGGGGGGAGAAAATGCCAATAAAAAAACTGCCCTTTGGTTAAAAAGGGCAGCGATAAGCGAGGCTTATAAGTAGTATTTTTTCGCAACAGTCAAATCATCGTTCAATTCATAAACAAGTGGTTGACCAGTTGGGATCTCAAGATCCATGATATCTTCGTCAGAAATACCTTCGATATGTTTTGCTAATGCACGTAGAGAGTTTCCGTGAGCCGCAACTAAGACAGTTTTGTCGTCTTTTAATGCTGGGGCGATTTCATCTTGCCAGAAAGGCAATGCACGTTCTAAAGTAACTTTTAAGTTTTCTCCACCAGGTACGTCGCGAGGGTCAAGCATTGCATAACGACGGTCGTTTGCAGCAGAACCTTCATCTGAAGCTTCCATCAATGGAGGTAAAACATCGTAAGAACGACGCCAGATGTGTACTTGTTCGTCACCGTATTTTTCAGCAGTTTCTTTTTTATTTAAACCTTGTAATTTACCGTAATGACGTTCGTTTAAGCGCCATGATTTGATCGTTGGTACCCAAAGTTGATCAGAATATTCTAAAATGTAATTACAAGTTTTGATGGCACGAGTTAAAACAGATGTGTAAGCAACGTCAAATTCGATGCCTGCTTCTTTGATTTTACGTCCGCCTTCGATTGCTTCTTCGACACCTTCTGGCGCTAGATCAACATCAGCCCAACCGGTAAACTGGTTTAATTTGTTCCATTCGCTTAGTCCATGACGAGAAAATACTAATTTTGGCATGTAAAACTCTCCTTTAGATATTCGATATTTTTCTGAAATTTTCAATTCCGTATTTATTGTACACTCTTTCTCAAAGAATTTCCATGGTTTTGGAGGAAAAGCTGGGGGAAAACGCCATTCTTAAGGAAAAACAAAAGGGGATCATTAAAAAGAGGACCGCTTTTGTTTCATGCTGTTCTAGGGGGAGTCGACAACTATGAACGTAACTTGTTCCATTCTTCTTCGGATAATTTTATGTATTTATAGCATGTACCTACAGAAACACCGCATTTTTCAGAAATATATTGAATCGTTTCTTTTTTTTCGTAGTACAATTGACGGATTTTTTTAATCGTTTTTGGATCGATTTTTGGACGACCGCCAATTTTGCCTTTTTTGCGGGCTTTATTTAAGCCGACCAGCGTGCGCTCTTTGATGAGTGAGCGTTCCATGATCGCAAGTCCTTCCATTAAATTGAAGTAAACCTGTCCCATCGGACCGCGGGTATCGATTTGTTCTGCCAGTGAAACCAGATGAAGCTCTCGCTGTTTTAATAGATCAGTGAGATCGGTCAGCTGTCTGGTCGTTTTCCCTAAACGATGCAGTTCCGTAACGACTAAGGTGTCGCCGGGCTGCATTTGTGCCACCACTGACTCCAATGAATGATTTTCTTCACTTTCTTCCACGCTAAATGTCTCATGGAAAAATTCATGACACCCAAATTCTTCGAGCTTGTTTAATTGTTCACTTGTTGAGTTGTCGGTGATCGTTGAACGAGCATAGCCTATGATTTTCATAAACCCTCCTACCTTTTCCTTTTTATTGAATGTATCATAATTATTTCTTAAATGATAGGGTAATTTGCACAAAAAATAATAAAAATTAAGTCGATTGAAGAAAAATAACGAAAAAAAGAGAAGCATTTTTGCTTCTCCTTTTTTGTTTCCTTTATCTAACGTGCTTGGTACTCGGTCCTTCAGGCAATCCGACAATGATCGTATGAACCATATCCAAAAACAGACCGTGTTCAACCACGCCCACTGTAGCATCTAATTCCTGTGCCAACTCAGTAGGAGCGGTGATCGTTTCTAGATGAAGATCGATGATGTAATTGCTGCAATCGGTTTTTAACGGTTCGCCTTCTTCATTCAGACGCAGTTTTGGATGGTAGTTTTTCTTCTCGAACAGACGCAACAGCTGTTGGCTGCCATAAGGGATCACTTCCACTGGCAACGGGAAGGCACCAAGTGTTTCGACCATTTTCGATTCATCAACGATCCACAAAACTTTTTTGGAGTTAGACGCCACGATTTTTTCGAATAAAAGGGCTGCACCGCCGCCTTTGATGCCATGATAATCCTTGCTGATCTCATCTGCACCGTCGATCGTTAGATCCACAGCGTCCACTTCATCGATGGTGCGAATCGGGATACCTAATCCTTCTGCTTGTTTTTTCGATGCCCAAGAAGTTGGGACACCAGTGATCGATAGACCTTCTTCTTTTACACGTCGACCCAGTTCTTCAATCATGTAGTAGGCTGTTGAGCCAGTGCCCAAGCCAACGACCATGCCATCTTTTACATAACTAGCCGCTTCAATGCCGACCATTTCTTTTAGGTTCATTTTCTTCCCGCCTTTTTTAAATAAATGCTTTGTCTCTATTATATAGGAAGAAGCGCAAAATTTGCGGATTTTTTCGTAACAGATTTCTTTTGAAAAAAGCTTGGGAGGATACTTGACAGGTAAGAATAAGCATGATATTCTATCAAAGGTGCTTTATCTACAGGTCTCTCGTTGGAGACGTGCTGACTGTCTATCAAAGCATAGTTGATATGAATGCAGAGAATGCATTATTTTTTATCGCAAAAAAAGAACCACCTGGATGTGTGGGACTATAAAGCGAATCAAGGAAGGAGGACAACTAGGGATGCCTACAATTAATCAATTAGTACGTAAACCTCGTAAATCCAAGGTTGAAAAATCAAATTCACCAGCATTGAACAAAGGATATAACAGTTTCAAGAAAGCTCAAACGAATGTTAACTCACCTCAAAAGCGTGGGGTAGCTACTCGTGTGGGAACTATGACACCGAAAAAACCGAACTCAGCTCTACGTAAATATGCGCGTGTTCGTTTGTCAAACTTGATTGAAGTGACAGCTTATATTCCAGGTATCGGACACAACTTACAAGAACACAGCGTGGTCTTGTTACGTGGTGGACGTGTAAAAGACTTACCAGGGGTACGTTACCATATCGTTCGTGGTGCATTGGATACTGCCGGTGTTAACGATCGTAAACAATCTCGTTCTAAATATGGTACAAAACGTCCTAAAGCTTAATCTTTAAGACAAACAGATCAAATGAATCTTATTTAAATCAGAACTGATATCTCGGAAGGAGGAGTTACGGATGCCTCGTAAAGGTCCTGTTGCAAAACGTGATGTTTTACCAGATCCTATTTATAACTCAAAATTAGTAACTCGTTTGATCAACCGTGTAATGGTTGATGGTAAACGCGGTGTTGCTGCAAATATTATCTACAATGCTTTTGGCATTATCAAAGAATCTACAGGAAATGATCCATTGGAAGTTTTCGAACAAGCAATGAAAAACATTATGCCTGTATTGGAAGTTAAAGCTCGCCGTGTCGGTGGTTCTAACTACCAAGTACCAGTAGAAGTACGTCCTGAACGTCGTACAACTCTAGGTCTTCGTTGGGTGGTAAACTACGCTCGTTTGCGTGGCGAACACACAATGGAAGAACGTCTTGCAAAAGAAATCATGGATGCAGCAAACAACACTGGTGCTTCTGTGAAAAAACGCGAAGACACACACAAAATGGCGGAAGCCAACCGCGCATTTGCTCACTATCGTTGGTAAGATCCTCACTGCTTTTTATTGGAAGGTACTGAGACAACCTTAGCTTAAGTTAAGTAAGAATGAGAGGGGAACAACCTAGAATGGCAAGAGAATTTTCGCTAGAAAAAACTCGTAATATCGGGATCATGGCCCACGTTGACGCTGGTAAAACAACGACAACTGAACGTATCCTTTATTACACAGGTAAAATCCATAAAATTGGTGAAACACATGAAGGTGCTTCTCAAATGGACTGGATGGAACAAGAACAAGAACGTGGGATCACAATCACTTCTGCTGCGACAACTGCGCAATGGAAAGAAAACCGCGTAAATATCATCGACACACCAGGACACGTGGACTTCACAATCGAAGTGCAACGTTCATTGCGTGTACTTGATGGTGCTGTAACTGTGTTGGACTCACAATCAGGTGTAGAACCTCAAACAGAAACAGTTTGGCGTCAAGCGACAGATTACCGCGTACCACGTGTTGTATTCTGTAACAAAATGGACAAAATTGGTGCAGACTTCTTATACTCTGTATCAACTTTACATGATCGTTTACAAGCAAATGCTCACCCAATCCAATTACCAATTGGTGCGGAAGATGACTTTACTGGTATTATCGACTTAGTAAAAATGAAAGCTGAAATCTACACAAATGACTTAGGAACTGAAATCCAAGAGACTGAAATTCCTGAAGAATATGTAGAATTAGCTGAAGAATGGCGCGAAAAATTAATCGAAGCTGTTGCTGATACTGATGAAGAACTAATGATGAAATTCTTGGAAGGTGAAGAAATCACTGAAGAAGAATTGAAAGCTGGTATTCGTCAAGCAACATTGACTGTTGACTTTTTCCCTGTTCTTTGTGGATCTGCCTTTAAAAACAAAGGGGTTCAATTGATGTTGGATGCAGTCATCGACTACTTGCCTTCACCACTTGATGTTCCTGCGATTAAAGGGATCAATCCTAAAACAGACGAAGAAACTGATCGTCCGGCTGACGATGAAGCACCATTTGCTTCATTAGCGTTTAAAGTAATGACTGACCCATTCGTAGGTCGTTTGACATTCTTCCGTGTGTATTCAGGTATCTTGAACTCTGGATCATACGTATTGAATGCTTCAAAAGGCAAACGCGAACGTATCGGTCGTATCCTACAAATGCACGCCAACACACGTGCTGAAATCCAAACAGTATACTCAGGCGATATCGCCGCTGCTGTTGGTTTGAAAGACACAACAACTGGGGATACACTATGTGATGAAAAATCACCAGTAATCCTTGAATCAATCGAATTCCCAGAACCAGTTATCGAAGTCGCTGTTGAGCCTAAATCAAAAGCTGACCAAGATAAAATGGGGGTTGCTTTACAAAAACTTGCTGAAGAAGATCCATCATTCCGTGTGGAAACAAACGCTGAAACAGGCGAAACTGTTATCGCTGGTATGGGAGAACTTCACTTGGACGTCTTAGTTGACCGTATGCGTCGCGAATTTAAAGTTGAAGCAAACGTAGGTGCGCCTCAAGTTTCTTATCGTGAAACATTCCGTGCAGCAACACAAGCGGAAGGTAAATTTGTACGTCAGTCTGGTGGTAAAGGTCAATACGGTCACGTATGGGTCGAATTTACACCAAACGAAGAAGGTAAAGGCTTCGAATTCGAAAACGCGATTGTCGGTGGTGTGGTTCCTCGTGAATACATCCCAGCAGTTGAAAAAGGACTTGAAGACTCAATGGCGAACGGTGTCTTAGCCGGTTACCCATTAGTAGACATCAAAGCAAAACTTTATGATGGTTCATACCATGATGTCGATTCAAGTGAAACTGCCTTCCGTGTTGCAGCTTCTATGGCTTTACGTGCTGCAGCGAAGAAAGCAAACCCAGTAATTCTTGAACCAATGATGAAAGTAGTTATCACTGTACCAGAAGATTACTTAGGTGATGTTATGGGTCACGTAACTGCTCGTCGTGGACGCGTAGAAGGAATGGAAGCACACGGTAACTCACAAATCGTGAACGCAATCGTGCCATTAGCTGAAATGTTCGGTTACGCAACAACACTTCGTTCATCAACACAAGGTCGCGGTACGTTCATGATGACATTTGATCACTATGAAGATGTACCTAAATCTGTTCAAGAAGAAATCATCAAGAAAAACGGCGGCAAAGCTGAATAATTGATGGAAGTATAGGAAATTAAGTAAAAAGCTATATTTTTTTCTGAGTTTCGTGTACAATATTATCGATGATAAGGGATGGGGAGCTGCGGCTCCCTACCTATCAAATATAAAAAATAAACTGCATTTTTAGGAGGAACATTTTAAAATGGCAAAAGAAAAATTTGACCGTTCTAAACCCCACGTAAACATTGGTACGATCGGACACGTTGACCATGGTAAAACTACACTTACAGCTGCTATCACAACTGTATTATCTAAAAAAGGTTTGGCTCAAGCTTCAGCTTACGACCAAATCGATGGCGCTCCAGAAGAACGCGAACGCGGAATCACTATCTCAACTGCTCACGTTGAGTACGAAACTGAAGCACGTCACTATGCTCACGTTGACTGCCCAGGACACGCGGACTACGTTAAAAACATGATCACTGGTGCTGCTCAAATGGACGGCGCGATCTTAGTAGTATCTGCTGCTGATGGTCCTATGCCTCAAACACGTGAACACATCTTGTTATCACGTAACGTTGGTGTACCATACATCGTTGTTTTCTTAAACAAAATGGATATGGTTGATGACGAAGAATTACTAGAATTAGTTGAAATGGAAGTTCGTGACTTATTGTCAGAATATGACTTCCCAGGCGACGATGTTCCTGTAATCGCTGGTTCTGCTTTGAAAGCTCTTGAAGGCGATGCTTCATACGAAGAAAAAATCATGGAATTAATGGCTGCAGTTGACGAATACGTTCCAACTCCAGAACGTGACACTGACAAACCATTCATGATGCCAGTCGAAGACGTATTCTCAATCACTGGACGTGGTACTGTTGCTACAGGCCGTGTTGAACGTGGACAAGTTCGCGTTGGTGACGAAGTTGAAATCGTTGGTATTGCTGAAGAAACTGCTAAAACAACTGTAACTGGTGTTGAAATGTTCCGTAAATTGTTAGACTATGCTGAAGCAGGGGATAACATTGGTGCATTGCTACGTGGGGTTGCTCGTGAAGACATCCAACGTGGACAAGTATTAGCTAAAGCTGGTACAATCACACCTCATACAAAATTTAAAGCTGAAGTTTACGTTTTAACAAAAGAAGAAGGTGGACGTCACACTCCATTCTTCACTAACTACCGTCCTCAGTTCTACTTCCGTACAACTGACGTAACTGGTGTTGTTGAATTACCAGAAGGAACTGAAATGGTTATGCCTGGTGATAACGTAACAATCGACGTTGAATTGATCCACCCAATCGCTATCGAAGACGGAACTCGTTTCTCAATTCGTGAAGGCGGACGTACTGTTGGTTCAGGCGTTGTAACTTCAATCCAAGCTTAATTTGATTGATCGAAGAGCAAAAGCGTACGCGCTTTTGCTCTTTTTTTTTGACTCGTAGAACCAAAAAAGAGCCGCCATCTCTAGCGTTGACGAATCCACTGCGGTTCATCGAAGCTAAAGAGAGCGGTGCTTTTTATTTTATTAGTTTTTGCTTCTTCAAGAAGGCGTCAAATCCTTGGTCAGGGCGATTGCTGTAAAACCCAGCAAATTTTTCTGACCATGGTTTGGTCTCGCGAGCTTCTCCAAAATCAGTCATTGTTTGATCGTAGGCTTCGATCGCCTCATAAGAATAGTCGTGATAATGGTTGTAATGAATGACCGCTTCTTCTGGCAAGCGAGGCTTGACCTTCATTTCTACGATTGGTTTACCGATGCTCAAGCCAGCCACAGGGTAGACATATTCCGGTAAGTGCAACAATTCAGCGATTTTGGCGCTGTCTTTGCGGACACTGCCGGAAATGACGGTACCTAAGCCCAGCGATTCAGCAGCGATCGCACCAGATTGTAAAGCAATGCTGGCATCAGTGGTGGCGATCAATAATGGCTGATAGCCCTCATCGATTGGATAGGGGGTCTGTTTTTTCTCAGCAACTTTTTTGGTTCGGTTTAAATCTGCGAGAAACAGCAGAAAGAGCGAACTTGCTGCGATATGAGGATTGCCGGGATTCCATTCGACCATTTGTTGGCGGATCTGCGGGTCGTCGATCACCAGGATCGAATAGGCTTGCCCATTCATCCAGCTTGGTGCTTGACGAGCGGCAGTCAAAATCGCGGTTACTTGTTCTTGGCTCAAGCGGTAGTCAGGGTCAAATTGTCGGTAAGTGCGATGATTGTGCAAAAGCTCAATGGTTTCGTTCATAGGTTTGCTCCTTTAACTGTTGGGTGATTTTTGTGAATCGTTCTTGAAATCGTGGTAAATCATCTTTGGCTAAGCGGGTATAGTTCAAACGCAAGCCATTCGTATCGTTACTGAAAAGAAACGCAGGTGCTACTAAGCAATCGTTCGCCAAAAAGAGCGACCAATCTTTGCGAGTCAATGTGCGGTGACGCCAAGTCAACCACAGGTAAAGACCGCCTTTCGTCGGCTGCCATTGCCAGTCCTCCTGAAATGCCTGCAAGAGTTGGAGTAGGTCTTGCTGGCGCTGGGCCATTTCTGTAAGCAGTGTCCGCTGCTGCTGGTGGTAATCAGAGGAGCGTAAGGCGATGTTGGCAAGGACTTGCGGGAAAATCGTGGTATCGATCGCCATCCGTTTTTTCGCTTGGGCAAATTGGTCGGCTAACGCTTCTGGCACCAAAAGCCAGCCGATTTTGATTGATGACCCAAGTAATTTTGAAAGCGAGCCTAAATAAATGACGGTTTCGGGAGCCATGGATTTTAGCTTGGGCGGTACTTCATCAAAAGCCAACTCGCTAAAAACATCGTCTTCTATGATCGGTACTTGGTAGGTCTGGCAAAGGCGGATGATCGCTTGGCGCCGATGCTCGCTCATGGTGTGGCCAGTTGGGTTTTGGAAGGTGGGATTCAGATAGACGAATTTGATCTTCTTTTCCTTCAACACTTTTTCCAATGCCGCAGGCCGCATCCCTTCACTATCCTGCTTGATCCCAATCAGCTGGACATTCATCGTGGAAAACAAGGGGAGAGAGAACAAGAAAGAAGGGTCCTCTGTCGCAATACAATCCCCCGCATGCAATAAGACTTGCATCAGCAAGGTGATTCCTTGCGTCGAACCGGCAGTAATTACTAGTTTTTGACCGCTGATGGGCAAATTGAAGGAATCAGCAAGGTGCTGCAATAAGATTTCTTGCAAAGGCTCATAACCAGTCGGTAATACTTTGGTGCTTTCTTTGCGGATCTCTTCCCATGTAAAGGCGGGAAACGTGAAGTCGGGAATCAGATCGGTAGGTAGATCACCTGTGTACAGATCCAGCACATCCTTCTCGGTGCGCAAGTGCTGAATCTGTTGAACGTAAGGGTCTTGCTGCAAGTAAGGGCTGCTTAAAGACGAGCGCAAATAAGAAAGCGGTGTTTGTCGGTTCCCCCAACGACCTTCCAATACGCGAGAGCCGCTGCCTTGTTTTCGTTCGATCCATCCTAAGCTTTTCAATTCATCTAACGCTTTGACGACGGTGGAACGGTTGACGTCAAAAGTCTGAGCAAGGCTGCGCTCTGGTGGTAAACGATCCCCAGGCCCATAGGTTCCCGCTTGGATCTCTTCGATAAAATGGGTCACGATCTGCTGGTAAATCGGTTGTTTCTTTTGTTTGTCGATACTTGATGAAGCCATCCTGCACCACCTTTTTCAATTGGATGGTTTAAAAATAAGCCAAATGGCTCTTTTCGTCAAGGGGAAGATTGACTATACTTAGCAAAAAGCACAAGGAGATGAGGAAGATGGAAAAAGTAATATCAATTGCCGGGTCTGATTCAACCGGAGGTGCCGGTATCGAAGCAGATTTAAAAACGTTTCAGGAGTATGGTGTCTTTGGTTTTGCCACGATTGCTTCGATCGTCACGATGGATCCACAAGCGGGTTGGAGCCATGAAGTAACAGCAATGGAACCAGCGCTTGTTGAAAAGCAATTGATCTCCGCCTTTGCAGGTGATCCGATGGATGCCCTTAAAACGGGGATGTTAGGCAATGAAGACAATATTGTGCAAGCAGCGAAGATGATTCAACAACAGCAAGTCAAAAATGTGGTGATCGATCCCGTCATTGCTTGCAAAGGGACCGCAGAAATCTTACAGCCAAAAAGTGTCGATGCCATCATCACGCATTTGTTGCCTTTAGCAGATGTTGTCACCCCTAATTTAGTAGAAGCGGGGATTCTTTCAGGTTTGGGTGATTTGACGAGTGTGGAAGCCATGAAGCAAGCTGCTGAAAAAATCCATCAATTAGGTGCTAAATACGTCGTGATCAAAGGCGGTCATCGCTTGCCAGGAGCAAAAGCCATCGACCTTGTTTATGATGGAGAATCCTTCCTCCTGTTGGAAAGTGACAAAATCGCTACCGATTTTAATCACGGAGCAGGCTGCACCTTTTCAGCAGCGATCGCTGCTGGTCTTGCAAAAGGCAAACCCGTCGTGGAAAGTATTCGCTTAGCAAAAGCCTTTGTCACAGCAGCAATCAAAGAAGGCGTGGTCATCAATCCCTATGTGGGCCATGTGTGGCATGGTGCCTATACCCACGCCCAAGGACGTATGAATGAGGAAGCGCCGCAATAGCAGGTTTGCTTCTATATAAATAGGAATTGAAGAAGCGCTTAAAAGAAGCGGGCAACGCTTCTTTTTTTGTGTTTCGAAAACAAAAGAAAATTTTCTGAAAGAAATGCAAAAGAATCCCGGTTTTTCCATAAAAAAAGCTTGCAATCAATGTTTATCCGTAATATAATCATAAAGGTGCTGTTTACGTAAATACGTAAGTCACACTGGCAGCAAAGAAATTTTCTGCCGGCTACGAAACGAGAGGTTGCGACACGCCCGGACGCTTTGCCATGGACGAGCGTGACGGAAAATTTTCGTGGAGCTATGTCTACTTTTCAAAATAGGCGAAGGAGGGAAAACAATGGCAAAACAAAAAATTCGTATCCGTTTAAAAGCGTATGAACATCGTATTTTAGATCAATCAGCGGATAAAATCGTAGAAACTGCAAAGAGAACTGGAGCTGGCGTATCTGGTCCAATTCCATTACCAACTGAACGCAGCTTGTACACGATCATCCGTGCGACGCACAAATACAAAGATTCACGCGAACAATTCGAAATGCGTACACACAAACGTCTAATCGACATTGTGAATCCAACACCAAAAACTGTTGATGCTTTAATGAAGCTAGACTTGCCAAGCGGTGTTAATATCGAAATCAAACTATAATAATTAAGATGGAGGTGTAATCATGACCAAAGGAATCTTAGGGAAAAAAGTGGGAATGACTCAAATCTTCACTGAATCTGGCGAATTGATTCCAGTAACTGTAGTAGAAGCTACACCAAACGTAGTGCTACAAGTGAAAACAATCGAAAATGACGGCTACGAAGCAATTCAAGTCGGCTACCAAGATATGCGTGAAGTTTTGTCTAACAAACCTGCGAAAGGTCATGTTGCAAAAGCAAACACGGCTCCTAAGCGCTTCATTCGCGAATTCAAGAATGTAGAGCTAGAGGGCTTAGAAGTAGGATCAGAAATCAAAGTTGATATTTTTGAAGCAGGAGACATCATCGATGTAACCGGCACTTCGAAAGGTAAAGGATTCCAAGGCGTTATCAAACGTCACGGACAAAGCCGCGGACCAATGGCTCACGGTTCTCGTTACCACCGTCGTCCTGGATCAATGGGTCCAGTTGCACCTAACCGTGTATTTAAAAACAAACGTCTTGCTGGACGTATGGGCGGAAATCGCATCACGATCCAAAACTTGGAAATCGTACGCGTAGACGCAGAACGCAACGTTATCTTGATCAAAGGTAATGTACCTGGCGCGAAAAAATCATTGATTACAATCAAATCAGCTGTGAAAGCTAAATAAGTAGATAGGAAGAAAGGAGGAACTAAGGAATGCCGAATGTAGCATTATTCAAACAAGATGGAAGCCAAAATGGCGAAATTACATTGAACGAAGAAATCTTCGGAATCGAACCAAATGAATCAGTTGTCTATGATGCAATCATCATGCAACGCGCTTCATTAAGACAAGGAACACACGCTGTGAAAAACCGCAGTGCCGTTCGTGGCGGTGGCCGTAAACCATGGCGCCAAAAAGGAACTGGACGTGCCCGTCAAGGTTCAATCCGTTCACCACAATGGCGTGGAGGTGGCGTAGTCTTCGGACCAACACCACGTTCATACAGCTACAAACTTCCTAAAAAAGTTCGTCGCTTAGCAATGAAATCTGTATTGTCAGAAAAAGTTGCTTCAAATAACTTGGTAGCAGTAGAAGGATTAAGCTTTGATGCTCCAAAAACAAAAGAATTCAAACAAGTTTTAGCTAACTTGACAATTGACTCTAAAGTATTGGTAGTTTTAGAATCTGAAAACGACTTTGCCGCTTTATCTGCGCGCAACTTGCCAAAAGTTTCTGTAGTTACTGCTGATAACATTAGTGTGCTAGACATCGTTTCTAACGACAAAATGTTAGTGACACAAACTGCTCTTACTCAGATCGAGGAGGTGCTTGCATAATGAACTTACTAGACGTTATTAAACGCCCAGTGATCACTGAAAAATCAATGCTTGCCATGGATGACAAGAAATACACTTTTGAAGTGGACACAAAAGCTAACAAAACTTTAGTAAAACAAGCTGTAGAAGCTGCCTTTGACGGAGTGAAAGTGGCAAACGTGAACATCATCAACGTTCGTCCTAAATTCAAACGCATGGGTAAATATGCAGGATATACAAAAAAACGTCGCAAAGCTGTTGTGACTTTAACTGAAGATTCTAAAGAAATCCAAATTTTCGAAGCTGCTGAATAAGCAACTCACGCATAAATTTTACATGGGAGGGAAAAAGACGTGGCGATTAAAAAGTACAAACCTACCACGAACGGCCGTCGTAATATGACAAGTTCTGATTTCGCTGAAATCACAACTTCAACACCAGAAAAAACATTGTTAGCTCCTTTGAAAAACAATGCTGGTCGTAACAACAACGGACGTATCACGGTTCGTCATCAAGGTGGCGGTCACAAACGTCAATACCGTTTGATCGATTTCAAACGTAACAAAGACAACGTCGTTGCTACGGTTAAAACGATTGAATATGATCCAAACCGTTCTGCTAACATTGCGTTAGTACATTACGAGGATGGAGTAAAAGCATACATCTTAGCACCTAAAGGATTAGAAGTTGGCATGACTGTCGTTTCTGGTCCAGATGCAGATATTAAAGTAGGGAATGCATTACCACTAGAAAACATTCCAGTCGGTACTGTTATCCACAACATCGAAATGAAACCTGGTAAAGGTGGACAATTGATTCGTTCAGCTGGAACAAGTGCTCAAGTACTTGGTAAAGAAGGCAAATACGTATTGATTCGCTTGAACTCTGGTGAAGTACGGATGATCTTAGCATCATGTCGTGCAACAATCGGTTCTGTTGGTAATGAACAACACGAATTGATCAACATCGGTAAAGCCGGTCGTTCTCGTTGGATGCGCAAACGCCCAACTGTACGTGGTAGCGTAATGAACCCTAATGATCACCCACACGGTGGTGGTGAAGGTAAAGCACCAATCGGACGTAAAGCACCAGTTTCTCCTTGGGGACAACCAGCACTTGGCTACAAAACACGTAACAAAAAAGCAAAATCAGACAAACTTATCGTTCGTCGTCGTAAAACTAAGTAATATACTTGACCGTGTGTCGCACATTTTGAGAGGAGGTACACCATGGGTCGTAGTTTGAAAAAAGGACCTTTTGTCGATGACCATTTGATGAAAAAGGTCGAAGCACAAGAAGGCGCTGAAAAGAAAAAAGTGATCAAAACTTGGTCACGTCGTTCTACAATTTTCCCTAATTTTATCGGATTTACAATTGCTGTGTATGATGGACGGAAACATGTACCAGTTTACATCCAAGAAGACATGGTAGGACACAAATTAGGTGAATTTGCACCAACAAGAACTTATCGCGGACATGCTGCCGATGATAAGAAAACAAGACGCTAATTTTGAGGGGAGGATATCCAAAAATGGCAGAACAAATCACATCAGCGAAAGCAACTGCTAAAACAGTCCGCGTTTCTCCTCGTAAATCTCGTCTAGTTATTGACTTAATCAGAGGGAAAAGCGTTGCTGAAGCAATCGCGATCTTAAAGTTCACACCAAATAAAGCAGCTGGAATCATCGAGAAAGTCTTGATGTCAGCTATTGCCAATGCAGAAAATAATTTTGACTTAGATGTTGAAAACTTGATTGTTTCTGAAGCATTCGTAAACGAAGGACCAACGATGAAACGTTTCCGTCCACGTGCGAAAGGTTCAGCTTCACCGATCAACAAACGTACAAGTCATATTACTGTAGTCGTATCAGAAAAATAAGGAGGGACAATCAGTGGGTCAAAAAGTACATCCAATTGGAATGCGTGTAGGCATCATCCGTGACTGGGATGCTAAATGGTATGCTGAAAAAGAGTATGCTGAATTTCTACATGAAGATTTGAAAATCCGTAAATTTATCGCATCTAAACTTGCTGATGCCGCTGTGTCTACAGTTGAGATCGAGCGTGCAGCAAACCGCGTGAATATTTCAATCCACACAGCTAAACCAGGTATGGTTATCGGTAAAGGCGGATCTGAAGTCGAAAACCTAAGAAAAGAATTAAATAGCCTAACTGGCAAACGAGTTCACATCAACATCGTTGAAATCAAAAAACCAGATTTAGATGCTAAATTAGTAGGCGAAGGAATCGCACGTCAATTAGAAAACCGTGTTGCTTTCCGTCGTGCTCAAAAACAAGCGATCCAACGCACAATGCGTTCTGGCGCTAAAGGAATCAAAACACAAGTTTCTGGCCGTCTAAATGGTGCGGATATCGCTCGTTCAGAAGGTTACTCAGAAGGAACAGTTCCACTTCATACATTACGTGCGGACATTGATTACGCATGGGAAGAAGCAGATACAACATACGGAAAACTAGGAGTTAAAGTGTGGATTTATCGTGGAGAAGTTCTTCCAACTAAAAAGAACACTGAGAAAGGAGGGAAATAAACATGTTAGTACCTAAACGTGTAAAACACCGTCGTGAGTTCCGCGGAAAAATGCGTGGCGAAGCGAAAGGCGGAAAAGAAGTAGCATTCGGTGAATACGGCTTACAAGCTGTTGAATCACACTGGATCACAAACCGTCAAATCGAAGCTGCCCGTATCGCAATGACTCGTTATATGAAACGTGGCGGGAAAGTATGGATCAAAATTTTCCCTCACAAATCTTATACTGCCAAAGCTATCGGGGTACGTATGGGTTCTGGTAAAGGGGCTCCTGAAGGATGGGTATCACCAGTTAAACGTGGTAAAATCATGTTTGAAATTGCCGGTGTACCTGAAGAAGTTGCGCGCGAAGCGCTACGTCTTGCTTCTCACAAATTACCAGTGAAAACGAAGATCGTAAAACGTGAGGAAATGGGTGGTGAATCGAATGAAGGTTAAAGAAATCAGAGAATTAACCACTGCCGAAATGCTAGATCAAGAAAAACAATTGAAAGAAGAATTGTTCAATCTTAGATTCCAATTAGCAACAGGTCAATTAGAAAACACTGCACGTATCAAAGAAGTACGTAAATCGATTGCACGCATTAAAACAGTATTGCGTGAACAAGTTAAGTAATAGTGGAAGGAGGCCATTTAGCGTATGACTGAAGAAAGAAATCAACGCAAAGTTTACCAAGGTCGCGTGGTATCAGACAAAATGGATAAAACTATCTCTGTTGTCGTTGAAACAAAGAAAAACCACCCTATCTACGGCAAACGTCTGAACTATTCTAAGAAATACAAAGCACACGATGAAAACAACGAAGCAAAAGTTGGCGATATCGTGAAAATTATGGAAACTCGTCCATTATCAGCTACGAAACGTTTCCGTCTAGTAGAGATTGTTGAAAAGGCAGTGATTATCTAATCACACGAGATTTTCCTATATAGATTGTGAATTGCAAAATCTGAAAGGAGGATACACATCGTGATCCAAGCAGAAAGCCGATTAAGAGTGGCGGACAACTCAGGTGCCCGTGAAATTCTAACGATCAAAGTCCTTGGCGGATCTGGTCGTAAAACTGCCAATATTGGTGACGTGATTGTTGCTACGGTTAAACAAGCAACGCCAGGTGGGGTTGTCAAAAAAGGTGACGTCGTTAAAGCCGTTATCGTTCGTACTAAATCAGGAGCTCGTCGTACAGACGGTTCATACATCAAATTCGATGAAAATGCTGCGGTTATTATCCGTGACGATAAGAGCCCTCGTGGAACTCGTATCTTTGGCCCAGTTGCCCGCGAATTGCGTGAAGGCAACTTTATGAAGATCGTTTCCCTAGCACCAGAAGTATTGTAATAGTGATTCTTATCTAAAGGAGGTGCGAAACAAACATGTTTGTTAAAAAAGGCGATAAAGTTAAAGTTATCACTGGTAAAGACAAAAACAAAGAAGGCGTTGTGCTAGCAGCGTTTCCTAAAAATGACAAAGTCGTTGTTGAAGGTGTCAATGTTGTCAAAAAACACCAAAAACCTTCTCAAACTGCTCCTCAAGGCGGAATCGTTGAAATGGAAGCACCAATTCATGTTTCTAACGTGATGGTGGTTGATCCATCGAACGGTGAAGCTACGCGTGTCGGTTACAAAGAAGTTGACGGCAAAAAAGTCCGCGTTTCTAAGAAAACCGGAGAAGTTCTTGATAAATAATCTGATGAAGGAAGGAGGGGCTAACAGATGAACCGCCTTAAAGAAAAATATTCAAAAGAAGTTGTCCCATCATTAATGGACAAATTTAACTACAGCTCAATCATGGAAGCACCAAAAGTTGATAAAATCGTTATCAACATGGGTGTCGGTGACGCTGTTTCTAATGCTAAAAACTTAGACAAAGCTGTTGAAGAATTACAATTGATCTCAGGTCAAAAACCATTGATCACAAAAGCGAAAAAATCTATCGCAGGATTCCGTTTACGTGAAGGAATGCCAATCGGTGCGAAAGTAACTCTACGCGGCGAAAGAATGTATGAATTCTTAGATAAACTAGTAAGTGTGTCATTGCCACGTGTCCGTGACTTCCACGGTGTGAGCAAAAAAGCGTTCGACGGACGCGGAAACTACACTTTAGGTATCAAAGAACAATTGATTTTCCCTGAAGTAGATTATGATTTGATCGACAAAGTACGTGGTATGGATATCGTGATTGTAACAACAGCAAACACAGATGAAGAATCTCGTGAATTGTTGACACAATTAGGCATGCCATTCCAAAAATAAAAAAAGGAGGCGAACTACGTGGCTAAAAAATCAATGATTGCTAAAAACAAACGCCCTGCTAAATTCTCAACGCAAGAATATACTCGTTGTGAACGTTGCGGACGTCCACATTCAGTTTATCGTAAATTTCATCTTTGCCGTATTTGCTTCCGCGAACTTGCCTATAAAGGACAAATTCCCGGCGTGAAGAAAGCTAGCTGGTAAACTATACTCGCATAAAGGAGGTAAATTATCCCATGGTCATGACAGATCCAATTGCAGATTTTCTAACGCGCGTGCGTAACGCAAACATGGTTAAACACGAAAGCCTAGAAGTACCTGCTTCAAAAATCAAACGTGATATCGCTGAAATCTTGAAACGTGAAGGTTTCGTCCGCGATGTTGAATACATTGAAGATGACAAACAAGGCGTGATCCGCGTATTTCTTAAATACGGTAAAAACGGTGAACGTGTTATCACAAACTTAAAACGTATCTCTAAACCAGGCTTGCGTGCTTATGTCAAAGCTGACGAAGTACCAAAAGTATTGAATGGTCTAGGAATCGCGATTATCTCAACTTCTGACGGTGTAATCACTGACAAAGAAGCTAGAGCAAAAAATGTTGGCGGCGAAGTAGTCGCTTATGTATGGTAATTTAAAATATTCCACAAGGAGGTGCCTCTAAGTGAGTCGTATCGGTAATAAGATCGTCGTTCTTCCTGCTGGTGTTGAAATCAAGCAAAACGGAAACGACATTACAGTTAAAGGACCTAAAGGTGAATTAACACGTACTTTCTCTTCTGATATCACAATGAATATCGAAGGAAACGAAGTAACATTCACTCGTCCAAATGATAGTAAAGAAATGAAAACTATCCACGGAACTACCCGTGCAAACTTCAACAACATGGTTGTTGGTGTTTCTGAAGGTTTCCAAAAAGCGTTAGAATTAATCGGGGTTGGGTACCGTGCTCAATTACAAGGAAAAAAACTTGTATTGAACGTTGGTTACTCTCATCCAGTTGAAATCGAAGCGCCAGCTGGAATCGAAATCGAAGTTCCTTCAAACACTTCTGTGATCGTTAAAGGATCAGATAAAGAAGTCGTTGGCGAATTGGCTGCCAATATCCGTGGCGTTCGTCCTCCAGAACCTTACAAAGGCAAAGGAATTCGTTATGTTGGCGAATTTGTACGCCGTAAAGAAGGTAAAACTGGTAAATAGTCGTAATTCTTTACGACTAGCAGCTTAGGCTAGCAAAATTAAAAGAGGTGACAAATTGTGATTACAAAACCAGATAAAAACAAGACACGTCAGAAAAGACATCGTCGTGTACGTAACAAAATCTCTGGTACTGCTGAGTGCCCACGCTTAAACGTGTTCCGTTCGAACAAAAACATCTACGCACAAGTAATTGATGACGTAGCGGGTGTGACGCTAGCAAGTGCCTCTGCCTTAGACAAAGAAGTTTCAGGTGCAACAAAAACTGAACAAGCACAAGCTGTCGGTAAATTAGTCGCAGAACGTGCAGCAGCAAAAGGTATTAAAGTAGTAGTCTTTGACCGTGGTGGATACCTTTACCATGGCCGTGTAGCAGCTTTAGCTGAAGCAGCTCGCGAAAATGGACTGGAATTTTAAGAGAAGGAGGAACACCATTCATGGTTTATATTGATCCAAAACATTTGGAATTAGAAGACCGCGTTGTTGCGATCAACCGTGTAACTAAAGTTGTTAAAGGTGGACGTCGTCTACGTTTTGCTGCATTAGTTGTTGTCGGTGACAAAAACGGACACGTAGGTTTCGGTACTGGTAAAGCGCAAGAAGTACCAGAAGCAATCCGTAAAGCAATCGAAGACGCGAAGAAAAACTTGGTGGAAGTACCAATGGTTGGTTCTACAATCCCTCACGAAGTTATCGGTGTATTCGGCGGCGGACGCATCCTTATGAAACCTGCTGTAGAAGGTTCTGGGGTAGCTGCTGGTGGACCAGTTCGTGCCGTATTGGAATTAGCTGGGGTAGCTGATATCACATCTAAATCTTTAGGTTCTAACACACCAATCAACGTTGTTCGCGCAACAGTTGAAGGTTTAAAACAATTAAAACGCGCTGAAGAAGTGGCAGCACTTCGCGGCAAATCAGTAGAAGAATTAATCGGTTAAGGAGGACACTATAATGGCTGAATTGAAAATTACTTTAAAACGCAGTATTATCGGACGTCCCCAAAACCAACGTGATACTGTAAAAGCGTTAGGTCTTACAAAGTTGAATTCAACAGTTGTAAAACCTGCTAATGATGCAATCAAAGGCATGGTTAACACTGTTTCTCACTTAGTGGACGTTGAAGAGGTCTAAGGATCAGCAGATCTAGTTTGATTAAGGAGGTGCCAAACCTATGAAACTTCATGAATTAAAACCATCAGAAGGCTCACGCCAAGTACGTAACCGTGTCGGACGAGGAACTTCATCTGGTAACGGTAAAACAGCTGGACGTGGACAAAAAGGTCAAAAAGCTCGTTCAGGCGGCGGAGTACGTCTAGGATTCGAAGGTGGACAAACACCATTGTTCCGTCGTTTACCAAAACGTGGCTTTACAAATGTGAACCGCAAAGAATATGCAGTCATCAATCTTGATGTCTTGAACCGCTTTGAAGACGGTGCTGAAGTAACACCTGTTGCTTTACACGAAGCTGGAATCGTCAAAGACGAAAAAGCTGGAATCAAAGTATTAGCTAACGGAGAATTAACGAAGAAATTGACTGTGAAAGCAGCTAAATTCTCAAAAGCAGCTGAAGAAGCAATCGTTGCTGCTGGTGGATCAATCGAGGTGATCTAATGATCAGACTATTGAAGGATGCCTTTAAGGTTAAGGATATTAGATCCAGAATATTGTTCACCGTCTTAATCTTGTTTGTCTTTCGTCTGGGAACACATATTACTGTGCCAGGCGTAGACGCAAGTCGCCTAAATACCATCGCGGATCTACCATTTTTAAACATGTTGAATTTGGTAAGTGGTGGCGCCATGCAACAATTTTCGATTTTCTCGATGGGGGTTTCGCCTTACATCACTGCCTCAATTGTCATTCAGTTGTTGCAGATGGATATCGTCCCTAAATTTGTTGAATGGTCGAAACAAGGTGAAGTGGGTCGTAAGAAATTAAATCAGGCAACACGTTACTTGACGTTGGTATTAGGCTTTGTCCAATCCATGACATTAACGGCTGGATTTAACTATTACACTCAACTCGGGTTTGTAAACAATCCTAATATGGCAACCTATATCGTGATCGGACTGATTTTAACAGCCGGAACGATGTTAGTCACTTGGTTAGGAGAGCAGATCACCGAGCGTGGTATCGGAAACGGTGTGTCAATGATCATCTTTGCGGGGATCATTTCACGCTTACCAGCAAGCATCAAAGAATTGATTGAAGATTACTTCATTAACGTGGATCAATCGGATATCTGGCTAAATGCTATCTTTATGGCGCTGCTTGTGATCGCTGTGTTGATCGTCATTACTTTAGTAACGTATGTTCAACAGGCAGAACGCAAGATTCCGATCCAATATACAAAACGGGTAGCAGGAGCGCCTACCAGCAGTTACCTTCCTTTGAAAGTAAATGCTGCCGGGGTTATCCCAGTTATCTTTGCCAGTTCTTTTATTACAACACCAAATGCGATCATTCAAGCATTAGGTAGTTCATATAGAGGAGAAACTTGGTACGAAGTGGTGCAAACGATCTTTAGTTACAACACTGTACCGGGTGCGATCATCTACACTGTCTTGATTGTTGCGTTTACCTTCTTCTACGCATTTGTTCAAGTGAACCCTGAGAAATTAGCGGAAAACTTGCAAAAACAAGGAAGTTACATTCCGAGTGTGCGTCCTGGTAAAGGAACAGAAGAATATGTATCGCGTTTGTTGATGCGATTAAGCACGGTGGGATCGATCTTTTTAGGATTGGTTGCTTTACTTCCAATCATCGCTCAGATGGCTTGGAATTTACCGCAATCGATCGGACTAGGTGGAACGAGTCTATTGATCATTATCGGTGTGGCACTTGATACTGCCAAGCAGTTAGAAGGGCTTATGCTGAAACGGAAATATACTGGTTTCATCAATTAAAGTTATTGAAGTGTTGAGGATTTCCTCAACACTATTCAAAAACTTACAGGAGGAATTAGAATGAACTTCATTTTAATGGGATTACCTGGTGCTGGAAAAGGTACTCAGGCAGAACGTATCGTTGCTGAATACGGTCTTCCTCATATTTCAACAGGCGATATGTTTCGGGCTGCGATGGCGAACGAAACAGAACTAGGCCTTAAAGCAAAATCATACATGGATCAAGGCGCATTAGTTCCTGATGAGGTTACAAATGGGATCGTTAAAGAACGTTTAGCTGAACCTGATACCGAGAAAGGTTTCTTATTAGATGGTTTTCCTCGTACTTTGGATCAAGCAAAAGCGTTAGATGAGATGCTAGCTGACCTTAACAAAAAACTTGATGCCGTTATTGATATTCATGTTCCTGAAGAAGTTCTTGTAGAACGTTTAGCCGGCCGCTTCATGTGCCGCAATTGTGGGGCAACTTATCATAAATTGTTCAATCCTCCCAAAGAGGAAGGAACATGTGATCGTTGTGGAAGTCATGACTTCTACCAGCGTGAAGATGATAAGCCTGAGACGGTCAAAAATCGTCTAGCTGTCAATATCAAAAGCAGTGAACCAATTTTGACTTATTACAAAGACAAAGGGTTATTGCAATCGATTGATGGGGATCGCGACATCGACGCTGTATTCAAAGATGTTCAAAAGATCATTGACTAATCATAGATTGCCCGAGTCCAACTTGCAGCTTAAAACTTTCTCTTGAAATCTTTGACAGGATATGATAGAATATGTCAGTCCGACTTCTACTTTTTATTAAGTAGGAGCATAGTTTGAGAATATCAGGTGGGAACCGAGTTTCCGCCATTTTATCGTGTGAAAATCACAAGTACAAGGAGGTACTGTGCGTGGCAAAAGAAGATATGATTGAAGTCGAAGGTACAGTCGTCGAAACTTTGCCGAATGCAATGTTTAAAGTAGAATTGGAAAACGGACACCAAGTTCTAGCGACCGTTTCTGGTAAGATCCGGATGCACTACATTCGTATTTTACCTGGAGACAAAGTAACGGTGGAATTATCCCCGTATGATCTGAACCGTGGCCGCATTACTTATCGCTTTAAATAATTGTACTCCGTAAAACCACAGGAGGTATTATCATGAAAGTAAGACCATCAGTAAAACCAATGTGCGAACATTGTAAAGTAATTCGTCGTAAAGGACGCGTTATGGTGATTTGCCCAGCAAATCCAAAACATAAACAACGTCAAGGATAATCGGAGGTGTAACAAATATGGCTCGTATTGCAGGAGTAGATATTCCTCGTGATAAACGTGTGGTCGTTTCACTTACTTATATCTATGGTATTGGTAACACGACTGCAAAACAAATTTTAGCTGACGCTGGCGTGTCTGAAGAAGTTCGTGTTCGTGATTTAACGAATGAACAAACAGATGCTATCCGTGCAGAAGTTGATAAATTAAAAGTTGAAGGTGACCTTCGTCGTGAAGTGAACTTAAACATCAAACGATTGATGGAAATCGGTTCTTACCGTGGGATCCGTCATCGCCGTGGATTGCCAGTTCGTGGACAAAACACGAAAAACAATGCACGTACTCGTAAAGGCCCGTCTAAAACAGTCGCAGGCAAGAAAAAATAATTCCTAAGTGAAGGAGGTTAAAACTTCATGGCAGCAAAAAAAGTGAGTCGTAAACGCCGTGTGAAAAAGAATATTGAAGCGGGTATTGCACATATTCACTCAACATTCAATAATACAATCGTAATGATCACTGATACTCATGGTAATGCATTAGCATGGTCATCAGCTGGTTCATTAGGTTTCAAAGGAAGCAAAAAATCTACTCCTTTTGCCGCTCAAATGGCAGCAGAAACAGCTACCAAAGCAGCAATGGAACACGGATTAAGAACTGTTGAAGTAACAGTTAAAGGACCTGGTTCTGGACGTGAAGCAGCAATTCGTTCATTACAAGCAGCAGGTTTGGAAGTGAGTGCGATCCGTGACGTGACTCCAGTCCCTCATAATGGATGCCGCCCTCCAAAACGCCGTCGTGTTTAATGAGTGCTGCTCATTTTGAGTGTAACAAATACGTCATTGAACAAGACACTTTTCGTTTTGAAAGGGGTAATAGATAAGAATGATTGAATTCGAAAAACCAAGAATCGCAAAGATTGATGAAGACAAAGATTATGGCAAGTTCATCGTGGAACCTCTTGAAAGAGGCTACGGAACTACACTAGGAAATTCCCTACGTCGTATTTTATTATCTTCTTTACCTGGTGCGGCAATCACCAATATTCAAATCGATGGAGTTTTACACGAATTCTCAACTGTTAAGGGTGTTCGGGAAGACGTTGCTCAAATCATCTTGAATATTAAAGGTCTTGCATTGAAAATGTACGGGGATGAAGAAAAGACCCTTGAAATTGATATTTCAGGACCTGCTACAGTAACTGCTGGCGATATCATCGTTGATAGTGATGTAGAAATCCTTAACAAAGATATGTATATCTGTACCGTTTCTGAAGGTGCTACGTTCCATGCTCGCTTAACAGTGAAACCTGGCCGCGGCTACGTTCAAGCGGACGAAAACAAAAAAGAAGACATGCCAATCGGCGTTCTTCCAGTCGATTCAATCTATACACCAGTACGTCGTGTCAACTATCAAGTAGAAAACACACGTGTCGGTCGTCGAGATGATTTCGACAAATTAACGATGGAAATATGGACTGATGGCTCAATCGAACCATTGGAAGCAATGAGTTTGTCTGCGAAAATCATGACTGAACATTTAGACATCTTTGTTAACCTAACTGATGAAGCGAAAAACGCTGAAATCATGGTTGAAAAAGAAGAAACACAAAAAGAAAAAATGTTGGAAATGACGATCGAAGAATTAGACTTATCTGTTCGTTCATACAACTGTCTAAAACGTGCAGGAATCAATACTGTACAAGAATTGACAAACAAATCTGAACCAGAAATGATCAAAGTAAGAAACTTAGGCCGTAAATCTCTTGAAGAGGTCAAAGTGAAATTACATGATTTAGGTTTAGGACTACGTAAAGACGATTAAACCGTTTTCGATTACGTTAGTTCGGTTCGTCTGACCGATACAACATTCGAAAGTGAAGGAGGGAAACCACGTGAGTTATCGTAAACTAGGACGCACATCTAGCCAACGTAAAGCGATGTTGCGTGATTTGACAACTGATTTATTCATTAACGAACGTATCGTTACGACTGAAGCTCGTGCGAAAGAAGTTCGTTCAACTGCAGAAAAAATGATCACTTTAGGTAAACGTGGTGATTTGCATGCACGTCGTCAAGCAGCAGCATTCGTTCGTAATGAAGTTGCAAGTGTACGTGAAGAAAACGAAGAAGTAGTTATTGAATCAGCATTACAAAAATTATTCAATGATATCGCTCCTCGTTACACAGATCGCCAAGGTGGATATACTCGTATCTTGAAAACAGAACCAAGACGCGGAGATGCTGCACCAATGGTTATCCTAGAACTTGTTTAAAATCACACTTATCATCACTTTATAGATGTTTACTAAGAGTGTTATGATGTTGGAAGAAACTTTCCGAGTCTAGCTCAGCGCCTACACCTCGATGTATTTCGAGGTGTACGCACTCATCATAAAGTGCTTTTTTTTTACTTTCGATTACCTGTCAAGACAGGTGATGGCAAGTGAAAAAAAGATCTGGAGACAAATCGTGCGCGAATCATTGAAAAACGTGCGCTTTTTTGGTAGTGTTAGAAAGAATTAATCGCAAATGAAGGAGTCTATCATGAAGCCAATCATTGAATTGAATGCTATTACTGTGCGTTATAGCGAAGAAGAGCGTGCCGCGTTAAATAACGTATCCTTTTCCATCAACAAAGGGGAATGGGTGGCGTTGATCGGCCATAACGGCTCTGGAAAATCAACTTTAGCAAAAACCATCAATGGCTTGATCTTGCCGCAAGAAGGCAGTGTTTCTGTCGGCGAATTGCCTTTGAATGAAGAAAATATCTGGAATATTCGAAAAATGGTCGGTATGGTCTTTCAAAACCCTGACAATCAATTCGTTGGTTCGACGGTGGAAGATGATGTGGCTTTCGGTTTAGAAAATCAAGGAATCCCGCGAGAAGAAATGCTGGTTCGTGTCAAAGACGCTCTGGAACAAGTACGGATGAGCGAGTTTGCGACGCGGGAACCCGCGCGCCTTTCTGGTGGTCAAAAACAACGGGTAGCCATTGCCGGTGTCGTTGCACTGCGCCCGGATATCATCATTCTTGATGAAGCCACTAGTATGCTAGATCCAGAAGGCCGTGAAGAAGTGATCGCAACGATCAAAAAAATCAAAGAGAAAAACAATTTGACCGTGCTATCGATCACCCATGATATTGATGAAGCAGCTAACGCCAATCGGGTGCTGGTGATGCGTCAAGGAGAGCTCGTCCGCGAAGGGACACCAGCAGAGATTTTTTCTGCAGGTCCGGAACTGATTGAGCTAGGCTTAGATCTGCCGTTTCCTGAAAAATTAAAGGCGGCACTAAAACAGCGGGGCGTCACGGTACCACAAGCGTACTTAACTGAAGAAGGGATGGTGGATTGGCTATGGACATCCGTTTTGAACAAGTAGGATTCACCTACCAACCGCATTCTCCGTTTGAACAACGGGTTTTGTTCGATATCGATTTAGAGATCAAAGAAGGCTCTTATACCGCCTTAGTCGGTCATACGGGTAGCGGAAAATCTACGTTGCTGCAGCACTTGAATGCATTATTAAAACCAACGACTGGAACGGTCACGATCGGTGAGCGAGTCATCAAACCCGAGTCAGACAACAAAAATCTAAAACCGTTACGTAAAAAAGTCGGGATCGTTTTTCAATTTCCTGAATCCCAATTATTTGAAGAAACCGTTGCGAGAGATATCGCTTTTGGACCGAAAAACTTTGGCATCTCCGAAGAAGAAGCCAAAGGTTTAGCCCAAGAATACATTCAATTGGTAGGTTTAGATGAAAGTTTTCTGGAACGTTCACCATTTGACCTTTCAGGGGGCCAAATGCGCCGTGTAGCGATTGCTGGAGTCTTAGCTATGGAACCAGAAGTTTTGGTCTTAGATGAGCCGACAGCTGGCTTAGATCCACAAGGACGCAAAGAGATGATGGAAATGTTTGATCGCCTGCATCGGGAAAAGAACATGACGATCATTTTAGTGACCCACTTGATGGATGATGTGGCGAACTATGCTGATTATGTCTATGTGTTAGAAAAGGGACGTCTCGTCAAAGCCGGCACGCCGTCCGTTGTGTTTCAAGACACTGCTTGGCTGCAAGAAAAGCAGTTGGGGGTACCGACAGCAACCGCATTTGCGGAGCAACTACAAGCCAGAGGATTGGCATTTGAGCAGTTGCCGCTAACGGCTGATGAACTGGCAGATGTTTTAGTAGCAAAGGGGGCGACTGCCCATGATGAATAAACTGATTTTCGGTCGTTTTATTCCCGGGGACTCCTTGATCCACCGTTTAGATCCACGGGTCAAATTGATTGCTAGTTTTTATTTTATCGCGATTATCTTTTTGGCGAATAATTGGCAAAGCTATTTATTAGCGGGGGCTTTTACGCTTTTTTGTATCTCTTTTTCAAAAATTGATTTTGGCTTCTTTATTCGCGGCGTACGTCCTTTGATTTGGCTGATTTTGTTTACCGTGGCGTTACAGATTTTATTTACTACCGGCGGTGACGTCTATTGGTCTTGGTGGATCTTTAACATCACAGAATTTGGTGTCCAAAATGGGATCTTTATTTTTTGTCGTTTTGTTTTGATCATTTTCATGTCGACTCTGTTGACGTTAACGACGCCCCCATTAGAGCTTTCAGATGCGATCGAATACATTTTGCGTCCTTTAAAAGCGATCCGTTTCCCTGTCCATGAAATCTCACTGATGCTGTCGATTGCGTTGCGCTTTGTACCAACCTTGATGGATGAAACAGAAAAAATTATGAATGCTCAGCGTGCCCGCGGGGTCGATTTCGGCGAAGGGGGACTGTTGCAGAAGATGAAGGCGATCGTTCCTTTATTGATTCCTTTATTTGTCAGCAGCTTTAACCGTGCGGAAGATCTAGCTACCGCTATGGAAGCCAGAGGCTATCAAGGCGGCGAAGGGCGTACCAAGTATCGTATTTTGCACTGGCACCAACGGGACACATTGGTTGTCATCGTTTTTGCGCTCTTTACAGTAGCGTTAGTGTTCTTAAGAGGATAATCGAAGACCTATGATTGAAGTCAACCCACGAAAGGTTCTTAACGAAGCAACGAGACTGCTCGCAATCCCAGCGGCTGGTTCGAAAAGGCCTGTCGATCGATCAGACTTTTCTCATAGGCCTTTTTTTGAAAAAATAGAAAGAAACAGGTGATTCAATGGTCCGCTATAAAGCGACGATCGCTTATGATGGCACGAATTTTCAAGGATTTCAACGTCAACCCAATGGACGAACGGTTCAAGAAGAGATTGAAAAGACATTAACGAAGATGAACAATGGTCAGCCGATTCAGATTCATGGCTCTGGCCGCACCGATGCGGGTGTCCATGCGCAAGGGCAAGTGATCCACTTCGATTTCCCTCAAAAGCGTCCACTGGAAAAAATGCGCTTTGGTTTAGATACCCAAACGCCAGAAGATGTTGCGGTAAAATCGGTGGAGATCGTTGACGATACCTTCCATGCCCGCTACTTAGTCATTGAAAAAACCTACCAGTTTCGGGTAGACATTGGGAAGCCCCGCAGTCCTTTCCGCCGTCATTATGCAAGTTATTATCCGTATCCGCTAGATTTGGAAAAAATCCAACGGGCGTTGCCAGATTTTTTAGGCACCCATGACTTTACCAGTTTTTGTGCGACGGGCAGTTCAGTCGATGACAAGACGCGGACGATCCATGAGGCGTCCATGGCGGTCAATGACGCTGGAGATGAGTTGATTTTTACCTTTCGCGGCGATGGATTTTTGTACAAGATGATCCGGATCATGGTGGGCACATTGCTGAAAATCGGCAATGGACGGATCGCACCTGACAGCATTCCTGCAATCATTGCGCAAAAAGACCGAAATGCGGCAGGTCCCACGGCTCATCCAGAAGGATTGTATTTGGTTCATGTTGCTTATGAATAAGGAAAAACACAAGCTTCGCTGCTCTTACACAACAAGAGAAAGCGAAAGCTTGTGTTTTTATTTTTTCTCAGGCAAAACAGAGGTGGTTTCTTGCCAATCTTCAGTCCTTGCCGTCGCGTTTTTAGGCGCAGCAGTGGTGGGTGTTTTTTCCAAGGTACCGGCAGCGACTAAGGCGGCGATGGCTACCAAAAATGCGAAAAGCAAGTAAAGCAGCCAGCTCCAAGCAACGTGATAGCGATTGCCGATGCCTAAAAAGATCATTTGTCCGACAGGTCCCCCTAGCATTACAATGGTGGAAAAGATCCCGCTGCTGATGGCGAGATGTTCTTCATCAATCTCACGAATCAGATGTGCCGAAAAACGTGGATTGATTTTTCCAATCAGATAGCCTTCAGCAAAGAGCAGCGCAATCATGAGCCAACGGTTATGCAGGAAGAGAAAATTCAAGGTCAACAGACATAAAACGAAAGAGGTATACGCAATCAAGCGAACCAGACCGGTATTCTTGAACCAGTCGGCAGCAAACAAGGCGCCAGCGACCATACCGATCGAAGTAGCGATGCCTGCCATCGCAACGGTGTTGCCATAAGTGGCAAACCAAAGCGCAAGGTCATCCAACAGCTGGAGATTTAGTAGACCGCTCGTACTAGCAGCTAAGGTATTGATCAGTAAGGCAAAGAGGATCATCTTTTTAAGAAAAGCCGTACCAGTCAATAATTTAAAAGTATCCGAGAAATTCTGAAAGAGTGGTGTTGCTGCTTGATTGATTTTCCCTGGCACCGCATAGAAGAGCGAGCGGTTCCAGAAGATCACGATCGCGGCTAAGAAAAACGTCACGGCATTGATCAAACCAAAAGCCGCAAAATTATTATTCAGTAAAATGATACCCCAAGCACCGATGCCTTGAAAGACGATTTGAACGGTGGTTTGACACGCCATTTGAAAGCCCATGGCACTGTCTAAGGAATCAGCAGGCACAAGACGGCGAACATAGGGCAGCTGTAACCCAGAACAATAAGCGCCCAAACAATCAGATACAATGTTGATGCCTAGCAAAAGGAAGAAAGACCATAAACTAGGCGGCAGTTGGATCAAAAAAGCGAGTGCCACGAAAAGGACTCCTTGTAATAGTCGACTGCTGATCATCCATTGCACTTTGTTTTTGGTACGATCGGCTAGATAGCCGGTCAGGATCCGTAAGAGATCAGGGATCAGCAGTGCCATGGAGGCTAAGGAAACAGCAAGGGCATTAAAGGGTAAAGTACTGGCATAAACTACAAAGACGATATTAAATAAACTCATGCCGATACCGCTGAGTAAGGCGGCGTTGACTAAGGCACGATAGCCGTTGTTTTGTTGATATTCTTTCATCGAAATCATCCTTTCACGTTCTACGTTGTAAAATCAGTATAGGATGCTTTATACTAAGAGAAGAAAATAATCCACTATAGTGGAATTTAAATGTACCAGGAGCATACCAGAGGTTACTGTCACGAGTGATTAGCAGTTAAAAGAGTGGCATGTAAATAAGGTGCCGCAGATTTTGCTCCTCAACATTTTATAGGTTTGAATCTAAACTTGAATCTAGAACAGGAAAATTTAATTGCGGAGCTTCATTCGTGAAGTGGGATTGGTTTGGTGTTTGTAGACCGATCGTTGTGAGGAGGATGGTTATGGAAGAAGGAAAACTGTACCGACAATTGCGCAAAGAGCGCGGCTATACGATCGCTCACGTGGCGGATGAACAAAACAGTCGCTCGTTTATCAGTAAATTTGAGCAAGGTGCTTCAAGTATCAGTATTCATCGATTGGAACGCTTATTAGAAAATATCCATGTCACAGTGGAGGAGTTTTATTATTTGCGTGCGCAACAAAAGGGCGTAAAAGGTCACGACAACCTGATGAGCTTTCCCAGCTATATGACGAGCGAATTTATGGATTTACTGGATCGAATTTTAGGGATCAACAAAGAAGCTTATTTGAGTAACGCCCACGCCCAGAGAAGCAAAGAAGGGCTGGAGGAAATGCGTAGCGAACTGATCGCCGCTTCCAAACAGCATTCTTTTGTTTTTCTGTACCTTGAGATCACAAAGGAGATACATGAAATCAATCTCTCAGGTCCTAAACCCGATCACTCTTCTGGCGACTATATGGAAAAGCTTCGCACCAAAACCCGCCCCGTCATTTCCTACCTTACGAAAGTAGACAACTGGGGCGTTTATGAGATTTTGCTGTTTCGTTATTTTCAATTCTTGTTTCCTGTCGAAACCTCCTATCACTTACTGCAGATCGCTATCTCTCGCACAAAAAAAGAACAAGGTTTGTCCTTGATGCGAGAAATTCAAATGGATTTGATTTTTAGTTGTTTTACGACGTTTGTCAATTTTCGCCGCCTGGAGTGGGCAAAAGAGGTGTTGACCATTGCAGAGGAATTATTGGCAGATCGCGGAGACATGCTAAACAGTACGCATCTTCTTTGCTATCAAGGATGGTACTGGTATATTTATGGCGATCAAGAAAAAGGACTGTTGAAAATCGATCAAGGGCTTTCGATCTTTCGCGTCTTAAAACAAACCAAAATGGTTAAATTATGGGAGCGATCGTTGCACTCCATCAAGAAAAATGCGGAAGAACCCAACAGTTATCTTATGTTTCGCTAAACGCTCTAAGGGCTAACGGGCTAGGCATTGCTCCCCGAATCGAAGGGGATCTAGCGGGTAATGGATGCTAAGACCACTAGAGCGAACAACTGCGGAACCTGAGCACAAAAAAGAACCAAACTCACCGATCATTGAGCGACACCCATAAGTCAGCTTTTGCTCTAACTTAAGGAGATCGCCTCAAAAAGACGAGTTGGTTCTTTTTCGATTAGGTTTCTGGTGGTTGATCCATGAGTTGGCGTTGGTTGTCCAAGACTTGCTTTTTGGCTACTTGTTTCTGGTAAAACCAAGCAAACAAGATAAACAATGCGATGCAGCCAAAGAACAAGCAAACACCGATAACAAAGCCTTGCGGCAAGAAGGAGAGTTCCAAGTGATGGGTGCCACTTGGGATCGTCACACTGATAAAGCCATCTTGAAAGGCCGTGATTGGGACTTCTTTGCCGTCAAGCGTAGCAGTCCAGCCCTTGTCATAAGGGATGGTTGTTACAAGCTGCTGCTCTTTTTCAGTCGTGATGTCGGCTTTGGCACTGCGTTTGCCGACCGTCATAGCGACCCCTCGTTCTTGGATCGCATCAATTGCTTGTTGGTAGGCGTTGGTATCCAAGGTCACGACTTGCGGGTTTTGGAAGGAGATTTCAGGCGTTCCGTAGAAGCTGACGGTGAATTGAACCGTCGTATCGGTCTCATAATGTCCTAAGTCGTAGTATTGACCGTTGATACTGATTTGCGTTTCTCGCTGCTGACCGTTGACTGTCACGGTGGCAGATGAGCTTTCCAATTCTCCGAAGTTGGCAGGGAAGAGACTCAAGTACGCTTGCGAGTTCGCCGGAACCTCCACTTGCCAAGTCACTTCTTTTGCGACATTGCTTTCTTGCTCAGTAAATTTCATATACATGCCGTCATTGGTGATATCTGTATTTTTACTATGGATCACCGTGATCGGCTGAAAGGCAAAATACTCTAAATTTAAATCGGCCAAGCCATTGAAAAGATTTTTCTGGCTCGTCAAGTTGTCGTTTTGCGGCTGTTCAATCGATTCGATGGTCGGTTCAGCCAAGAAACCTAGAGGTAACGCATTTTGATTTTCATAGAGCTTGTATTCACCAGATTCTCCGACTCGTTGAAAGCCGTATTTGGTGAGATTTGGCTTGGAGATATTGTATTTGATTCCTGTAAAAGCATCCATCAGCAAGGTATTATTCGGATAGCGGATATTTAAATTGGTGCCGCGAGACCGAAAGCCCAGCTTATCCAGGTAGCTTGAGGAATTGCGGTTACGAATTGAAGAAAACATGCTGACCCCGCTGTAGCCATAATTGATACTGTCGTTGGAAGAAACAGGATCAAGGTTTTCTAATCGGAAAAAGGTATCATTGTCTTCGTTGGCTTGAGTGACTAGTTTTTTGATGTCCGGATAAGGTTCTGTATACAAACTACGAGAAGCATAGTTCCAATCATTCAAAATTCCGCGAACCATGCCGCTCGTATTGACGGCCATTTCTCCGCAGACGAAGATCAGCATCAAGATCGTCACTCGTTTTTGTGTTAAAAGACCTAATTGCCCGAACCCAATACATAACAAGTAAAGAACAAAGAATACGATCGTTAGCGCAAAGGAAGTAGCGGAAACATATTCATAGGTTCCGGCTCCTTTCAATGCGTAGGAGAGGGCAAATACCACGATCGTAGAAAGACCAATAATGAGAAACAATCCGCGATCTTTTTGCTGAAGTTGCTCCCATCCGTATCCCGCCAGCATGATCACTAAGAAAGAGAACAAATAGGCATAGCGGAAAAGGAACATATTTGGGGCATGCATCCCGTGCCAAAAAAGATTCATCGGCACGATATAAAAACTGGCGATCAAAACAGCAAACATGCCAGCGTATAAGAATTTATCTTTCAAGCGGATTTTCTTCGAAACAAAATATAAAATACACAACAGCAACGGCAATAAGCCGATATAGATGAAGGGAATGGAGCCGTATTTTGTCGTATCGTAAACACCGATCATGTTTTTCATCACGAGATCAAAGACATCGGTGGCTTCGGTTTTAAAGGAAGAAATCGTCGTCAATTCTTCCCCGTTCGACCGCAAATCTAATAAGGCAGGTAAGATGATCACCATTGAGGCGCCGCCAGCTAACAAAGAGGTGATGCCGTAAGGAATGATCGCCCCGCGAGCTTGCTTCCAGTTGCGACCCAATTGAACCAAGAAATACATCACGGAAAAGAGACCGATCATAAAGCCCATGTAAAAACTGGATAAAAATAACAGCAGATAACTGATAAATAACACGACTGTTTTTTTCTTTTTCACTAACCGGTCAATACCTAAAATCACTAGCGGTAGATAGATCATGGCATCAAGCCACATGATCAGTTCCGAATGGGCGGTGATGAAGGACATCAAGGCATAACAGACTGCTAAGGTCACATGCTGCCAACGTTGGATCTTAAAGGTTTGGCTGGCATAGAACCAAAACGCCAAGCCCGCACTGCCGATTTTGATCAAGGTTAAAAAGTACAGCGCATCTGGCATTAGCTGATTTGGGAAAAATAAGACGAGGGGAGTGAAGATTCCCCCTAAATAATAGGAGATCAATGCCAGATAATTTAAGCCTAAAGAGGCGTCCCATGTATAAAAGATACTTTGCTTGCCTAAGAGCATATTGCGAAAGCTGGCATGAAAGTTTGAGAATTGCGAAAAGGCATCACTGGCTAAGACACTGCGGCTGCTGCCGGGGTAGATACCGATGGTCAAATAGATCACTGCCATGATAAGAAACGGCAAGAAGAAACTAGCAAGCATATAAGGCCAATGTTGTTTGGCAAATGTTTTTATTTTCGTCACAAGAAGTCACCTGTTCTTTATCAATTTTTTCTTAGTTTACCACAGGTGAATCGATTAAAAAAACAAAGACCTATTTTCTTTAATGAAAACCTAAGTGAAAGCGCACCAAAGAAAAAAAGGGTACAAAAAAAGCCGTTCAAAACGAACGGCCGAAAAGGTCTAATTATACGCGCTCAACTTTTCCAGATTTCAAAGCACGAGTTGACACCCAAACTTTTTTAGGTTTTCCGTCAATCATAACGCGAACTTTTTGCAAGTTAGGTTTCACAGTACGTTTTGTCGCATTCATTGCGTGAGAACGATTGTTTCCACTTGCAGTTTTACGTCCAGTAAAGTAACAAACTTTAGCCATGTGGTTATTTCCTCCTTTGCCTTGATGTTGGAGCGCTATTTCAGCTCATACCATCTGAATTTATCACAGAAAG
The DNA here is from genome assembly GCF_002140695.1 of Enterococcus sp. 4E1_DIV0656. Lineage (NCBI taxonomy): Bacteria > Bacillati > Bacillota > Bacilli > Lactobacillales > Enterococcaceae > Enterococcus > Enterococcus sp. 4E1_DIV0656. The sequence goes on from NZ_NGLF01000001.1 coordinate 1,291,979, forward strand.
GTGAGAAAAGCAAGAGTAATTTTCAAGAAACATTGACTTTTCCCAGTAAACATTGTAAATTAAACAAGGTCGAAATGCAAGACGTTTGGTCAGAAAGCCCCTTTTCATATGTCTCATCCTTTTATTTGCGGTACAGCTATGATAAAATATGTAAGAAGAAAGATGGGTCATGCCCATTGAAGGAGGCTATAAAATGGCTGTAAAAATTCAAACCTCATCAGGTATTATTGAAATCAGCAATGAAGTCATTGCAACAGTGGTCGGAGGCGCAGCAACAGATGTGTTCGGCATTGTTGGTATGGCTAGCAAGAAACAAATCAAAGATAACATCAATGAAATTTTACGAAAAGAAAATTATTCTCGCGGTGTCGTTGTCCGCCAAGAAGAAAACGGCATTGCAGTGGATGTATACACGATTGTTAGCTATGGAACAAAAATTTCCGAAGTTTCCCGCAACGTGCAGGAAAAAGTGAAATACAACTTAGAAACGATGCTAGGTGTATCTGCGAACTCGGTAAATGTATTTGTTCAAGGCGTACGTGTACTGCCAGATTAGGCAAGGGATCCGTTCATGGCGGATGATTTTAAGGAGGACTATCTAAGTGAAGGTAACGAATATCAGCGCAAGTCAGTTTCAAGAAATGGTGCAGGCAGGCGCGGCTCGTCTACAAGTTAATGCAGAGTTTGTCAACTCATTGAATGTGTTTCCTGTTCCAGATGGAGACACCGGGACAAACATGAATCTATCCATGACCAGTGGAGCAAAAGCTGTCGCAGATGCGACTTCAGAAAACGTCGGCGATCTTGCCGCTACACTTTCAAAAGGACTATTGATGGGCGCACGTGGGAATTCCGGCGTCATTTTGTCTCAATTATTCCGCGGTTTTTCTAAAGCTATCCCGACCGCAGAAACACTCACTGCACCAGAATTGGCTCAAGCCTTTACTCATGGAGTAGAAACCGCCTATAAAGCAGTCATGAAACCTGTGGAAGGAACCATCTTGACTGTGGCACGCATCTCAGCTGAATATGGCGAGAAAAAAGCACAAACTACCGATGATTGTATCGAAGTGATGAAAGCCGTGGTTCACGGCGCAAAACGTTCATTGGCGAAAACCCCTGATCTATTGCCCGTCTTAAAAGAAGTCGGCGTGGTAGATAGCGGCGGTCAAGGATTGTTGTTTATCTATGAAGGCTTCTTAAATGCATTGACTGGGGAATACCCAGCCGATGAAATCTTCGAACCTTCCCCAGCGGCTATGGACGAAATGGTAAATGCCGAACATCATCGCAGCGTTCAAGGGCACTTAGCGACAGAAGACATCACCTTTGGTTACTGTACAGAAATCATGGTGAAGATCGGTGAAGGTCCGACTGTAGATAGTGAATTTGATTATGAAACATTCCGTAATTACTTAAACGAGTTAGGGGATTCCTTATTAGTGGTCAATGACGATGAGATCATCAAAGTCCATGTCCATACGGAACATCCCGGCGAAGTTATGAATTATGGTCAAAAATTCGGTTCGTTGGTGAAAATCAAAGTCGATAACATGCGTCTTCAGCATGAAACGATCTTGGAACACGATCAGCAAGAAGCAAAAACTGCACCAGTAAAACGTCCGCGGACACCATTTGCGATCATCGCGATCGCGGCTGGCGAAGGCTTGAAAGAATTGTTTACTAGCCTAGGCGCTTCTTATGTCATCAGTGGTGGCCAAACGATGAACCCAAGTACAGAAGACATTTTGGTGGCAATCAATGAAGTCAATGCTGATCAAGTGATCGTATTACCGAACAACAAAAATATCTTTATGGCTGCGCAGCAAGCAGCGGAAGTTTCCGAGATTCCAGTAGCAGTTGTTGAAACACGGACGATCTCTCAAGGGATGACGGCGATGCTAGCCTTCCACGAGCAATCCACACTAGCTGAAAACCAGCAAGCGATGACTGATGTCTTAGCAAGTGTTGTCAGTGGCTCAGTGACCCATGCGATTCGTAATACATCAATTGATGGCATCGAAATCACAGAAGGCGACTTCTTAGGAATGGTGGACGGCAAAATCGTTGTTTCTGTTCCTGATCGTTTCTCTGCTTCTATGACTACCTTAGAAAAAATGATCACAGAAGATACTGAGATCGTCACCATCATTATCGGTGAAGAAGGCAAAGCCAAAGAAGCAGCGAAAATCGAAGAAGCGATCGTTGAACTGCATCCTGAGATCGAAGTAGAGATCCATCAAGGAGATCAGCCGGTTTATCCATATCTTTTCTCAGCAGAATAAACAAATTAGGCGGCGGGGGCAAAAATCGTAGATGATTTTTGGCTCCGTCTTTTTCTATGAATGCAGGAACCCCTGCAATGAATCAAAATCACTTTTGGAAAAGGAGGGTACCTATGCTGAATCAGCCACTTACGGTATTAAAGGGTGTCGGAGAAAAACGCGCCCAAGACTTGGCGAGTTTAGGAATCGAAACCATCGAAGACCTGCTAAAGTATTACCCGTTTCGTTATGAAGACATTCAAGAACGGCAATTAGCGGAGATTCAAGACCAAGAAAAAGTAACGATCAAGGGGATCGTCGTTTCCCCACCGGTCGTCAATCGCTTTGGTTACAAGAAAAGTCGGTTGCAATTTCGCATGATGCAAGACCACGATGTCTTTAATGTCTCCTTTTTCAATCAGCCTTATTTGAAGGATAAAGTAGAGGTCTCAGAAGAGATCGCCGTCTATGGCAAATGGGACGCCAAACGCAAAGGACTGACGGGAATGAAAATTCTCGGCAGCAAGAGCGCAGAAGACTTTGCCCCAATTTATCATGTCAATAAAGCCGTGCGTCAAAGTGTGTTGATCGAACTGATCAAACAGGCATTCCTTGATTTTGGTGATCAGATCACGGAGATCTTGCCTTTGTCATTGATCGAAAAATATCGGTTGTTGGATCGAAAATCCGCGATGTTTGCAATGCATTTTCCCAAAGATCCCCAAGAGAGCCATCAAGCGAAGCGTCGGGTGATTTTTGAAGAGTTTTTTTTGTTCCAAATGCAGATCCAAGGACTGAAGAAAAGCGAAAAAGCCGAGAAAAACGGCTTGGCGATCGATTATGATGTGCAACGCTTGAAAGAATTTACTCGTAAACTGCCCTTTGAATTGACGAATGCGCAAAAGCGCGTGACCAATGAAATCTGCCATGACCTGAAAAGTCCGCAGCACATGCAGCGGCTCTTGCAAGGAGATGTAGGGAGCGGGAAAACAGTCGTTGCGGCGATCGCCCTCTATGCTACGATGACGGCTGGCTTTCAGGGCGCACTGATGGTGCCGACTGAGATTTTGGCCCAACAGCACCTAGAGAGCTTGAATCAACTCTTTGACCCCTTAGAAGTGACCACCGCTCTTTTAACAGGCTCGACCAAACCAAAAGAACGGCGGGTCATCTTAGAACAATTAGCAGCTGGGGAGATCGACATCATCGTTGGGACCCATGCGCTGATCCAAGAAGGGGTAGACTTTGCACATCTTGGCTTAGTCATCACCGATGAACAACACCGTTTCGGGGTTAATCAGCGAAAAGTCTTAAGGGAAAAAGGCTATCTGCCTGATGTACTCTTTATGACCGCCACGCCGATCCCTCGTACGCTAGCGATCACGGCTTATGGCGAAATGGATGTTTCGGTGATCGATGAGATGCCGGCAGGACGGATTCCTGTAGAGACTCGCTGGGTCCGGCCACCGCAGTTTGAATCGATCTTAGAGTGGGCGCAAAAAGAATTGGCCCAAGGGCATCAGATGTATGTCATCTGTCCTTTGATCGAAGAATCCGAAATGCTGGATGTCAAGAATGCCACGGAGATTTATGAGCAGCTGCAAAGTTATTTTTCCCCAACCTATCAAGTAGGGATGTTGCACGGGAAAATGAAGAATCAAGAAAAAGACACTATTATGGAAGCATTCAAAGAAAATCAACTGCAGATCTTGGTTTCCACGACGGTCATCGAAGTAGGGGTCAATGTTCCCAATGCGACAGTGATGCTGATCATCGATGCTGATCGTTTCGGATTAGCCCAGCTCCACCAATTACGTGGACGGGTAGGACGCGGCGCCGATGCTTCTTACTGTATTTTGATCGCGAACCCGAAAAATGAGACGGGGGTCGAACGAATGAAAATCATGACAGAAACCACCAACGGCTTTGTAGTCAGCGAAAAAGACCTGCAGTTGCGGGGGCCAGGAGAAGTCTTCGGCAATCGACAATCGGGCTTGCCAGAGTTTGCGGCTGCCGATTTGGTCGCGGATGCCCATATTCTAGAAGTGGCACAAGTCGAAGCTACCCAGCTTTGGCAAAAAAACAGCTGGCAGCTGTTGCCAGAATTTTCGGCATTGGCGAACTATTTGGCAGCAAAAAAAGCAGACAAACAATTTTTTGATTAAAGAATATGCTATACTGATTGGGAAAATGAAGGGAGTGGCAGCGAGATGCGGATTGCTGTTGATGCAATGGGCGGAGACAACGCCCCAAAAGCGATCGTAGAAGGAGTCATGCTGGCGAAAAAAGACTTTCCAGAGATTGAATTCCTCCTTTACGGAAAAGAAAATGAAATCAAAAAATACATGACGGATGATAAAAATGTCACTATCATCCACACAGATGAAAAAATCAATAGTGATGACGAACCCGTCAAAGCAATCAGACGGAAAAAAACCGCTTCAATGGTCTTAGCGGCACAAGCAGTGAAAAATGGCGAAGCAGATGCGATTTTTTCAGCTGGAAATACCGGTGCCTTGTTAGCGGCTGGTTTGTTTATCGTCGGTCGGATCAAAGGAATCGATCGTCCAGGATTAATGTCCACAATGCCAGTGATCGGCAAAGATGCTGGCTTTGATATGCTGGATCTAGGTGCCAATGCCGACAATAAACCAGAACATTTGGCAAACTATGCCGTCTTAGGATCCTTTTACGCCCAAAAAGTTCGTGGGATCAATCGACCACGGGTCGGCTTATTAAATAACGGAACGGAAGAAACCAAAGGTAGTGAATTAACGAAAAAAGCCTTTGAACTGCTGTCAGCGGATCCTACGATCCACTTTATCGGCAATGTCGAAGCCCGGGAATTACTGGATGGTACAGCTGACGTCGTCGTGACAGATGGCTTTACTGGGAACGCTGTTTTGAAATCGATCGAAGGAACCGCCTTGAACTTGATGGCGTTGTTGAAACAATCGATTCTTGATTCAGGTACCAAAGGGAAATTAGGCGCATTGTTACTGAAAGATGCATTGCGGAAAGTGAAAAATGAAATGGATTATGCGAAACATGGCGGGGCCGTATTGTTTGGTTTGAAAGCACCAGTCATCAAAACCCATGGTGCGACAGGACCAGAAGCGGTAGCGTACACCATCAAGCAGATCCATACGATGCTAGCAACAGATGTCGTGGCACAATTGGTCGCCCACTTTGAAGAAATGCCGGCTGCAAAAGACGAAACGCAATCATAATGCAATCATTGTAATGAAATTGCAAAAAAATCTAGACAAAAAGCATAGAAAGCAGTACAATGTTTGTTAGCCATTCTATGTTTTGTGCAAACGCGTGGAGGTGAAGCCAGTTGACACGAGATGAAGTATTCAAGAAAGTTGCGGTCGTGATCGCCAATCATTTTGAAATTGACGCAGAGAACGTAACGGATACGATGAGCATTAAAGACGACTTGAACGCTGATTCGATCAGTGTGATGGAATTCGTCCTTGAACTAGAAGATGAATTTGGTACCGAGATTTCTGATGAAGATGCCGAGCAGATCGAAACAGTCGGTGGAGCGGTTGATTATATTTCAAGCCATCTTGCTTAAGACAGACATAAGAGCTAAGTCCTAGATGACTTAGCTCTTTCTTTCTCATAATTGATCCGCTGTGATTTGGGCAGTTTTTCTTTAGAATCGAAATCAAAAAAACGATCGTTAAACCTGACATGACGGCGTTGGAAGCATAATGTAAATTTTCTGAAAATTCAGTGTATTAAGTTTTCTGGGACTTGCATTATTGTTAGCATTTCTATATAATTATTAAGAATATATTATACAATGTTAAGAAAGCTTTTGGAAATGAAATGCATGTTCCTTCTTTTTTACATTAAAACGCAAGACATCTTAGAAAGTAGAGAGGGGTATTCGATTGTCCAGAGATAATCAATTACTAGATGTTCAAAACCTTCACACAGGTTTTCGTATCAAAGACGATTACTATGACGCAGTAGATGGTATTTCTTTTACACTGGATCGTAATGAGATCTTAGCAATCGTAGGAGAATCTGGTTGCGGAAAAAGTACGTTGGCTACAACGATCATGGGGCTACATGACCCAAACAACACGAAAATCACTGGGGAAATCTTATATAAAGATTTAAACTTGTCAAACTTAAATGAAACGTTATACAACAAAATTCGCGGAAATGATATTGGGATGATTTTCCAAGATCCGTTGTCTGCACTGAATCCGTTGATGCGGATCGAAGACCAAATCAAAGAAGGTTTGTCTTATCATACAGATATGAATGCCGAACAGCGCCAAGCACGAGCATTAGAATTATTAGAACAAGTTGGGATTCCAAATCCGCCACGTGTAGGACGTCAATACCCTCATGAATTGTCTGGTGGGATGCGTCAGCGGGTCATCATCGCGATCGCGATTGCTTGTAAACCGCCAATCATCATTGCGGATGAGCCAACGACAGCGTTGGACGTGACGATCCAAGCACAGATCCTTGATCTACTAAAAGATTTGCAAGAAGAAACGCAAACGGGGATCATTTTGATCACCCACGATTTAGGTGTCGTAGCAGAGATGGCCGACCGAGTAGCCGTAATGTATGGGGGACAGTTTGTGGAAGTCGCATCAGCCGAAGAGTTGTTTGCCAATCCGAAACATCCATACACCCGCTCATTGCTTAACTCGATCCCTCAAGAAAATTCTCAAGACAGTGAACTGCATGTGATCGAAGGGGTGGTTCCTTCCTTGAAAAATATGCCTCGGACTGGTTGTCGGTTTGCTGCACGGATTCCTTGGATCCCTGAAAGCGACCACGAAGCAAACCCAGTCTTGCATGAAGTAGCACCTGATCATTTGGTCCGTTGCACATGCTACAAGCATTTTCATTTTAGAGACGAAGAAGGAGAAGTGTAGATGACAGAATTAATTACAATCAAAGATCTGAAAGTCCACTATCCTATTCGCAGCGGATTCTTCAACCGCGTCACGGATCACGTGTACGCCGTTGATGGTGTGGACTTCGTCATTGAAAAAGGAAAAACCTACGGATTGGTTGGTGAGTCTGGTTCTGGTAAATCCACAACTGGGAAAGCTATCGTTGGGTTAGAAAAAATCACTAGCGGCGAAATTATTTATGATGGGCAAGACGTGACTAAACGTTCTGTCCGCAAGAAAATGAACTACAACAAAGATGTCCAAATGATTTTCCAAGATTCAATGTCTAGCTTGAATCCTAAAAAACGTGTGGTGGACATTATCGCAGAACCATTGCGCAACTTTGAACGCTTAAGCGATCAAGAAGAGAAAACACGTGTGAAAAGTTTGTTGGATATCGTTGGGATGCCAGAAGATGCCCTATACAAATATCCGCATGAATTCTCTGGCGGACAACGTCAACGGTTAGGGGTTGCCCGTGCGGTAGCTTCCAATCCAAAACTGATCGTCGCCGATGAGCCGGTTTCAGCTCTTGACTTATCCGTGCAAGCACAGGTACTGAACTTTATGAAACGGATCCAGCAAGAATTCGGCTTAAGTTTCTTATTTATCTCTCATGACTTAGGGGTCGTAAAACATATGTGCGACAATATCGCCATCATGTACAAAGGCCGCTTCGTTGAGATCGGGACACGGGAAGATATCTACCAAGACCCGCGTCACATCTATACAAAACGTTTATTATCAGCGATTCCTCAAATCGACGTAAAAAATCGCGATGCTCACAAAGAAAACCGCCGCAAGGTCGAGTTGGAATATGTGACCCATCAAAAAGATTACTACGACGAATCTGGCAGAGTGTATGACTTGCGTAAAATCACCGAGTCGCACCAAGTCGCATTGAAAAACGGGGGTGCTGAATAATGTGGAAAACAATTCTACGTCGTTTGTTGTTGATGATCCCACAAGTCATTATTTTGAGTATCTTGATTTTCTTGATCGCACAAGCAATGCCTGGGGATCCATTTACTGGTTTGATCAATCCAAACCAAGATCCAGCTGTTATTGAGCGGATGCGTGAAGCCGCTGGTTTGAATGACCCATGGTATACCCAGTATTTCCGTTGGATCGGAAATGCCTTAAAAGGGGACTTTGGACAAAGCTTCATCTTTAAATTGCCTGTTTCAACATTATTAGCAGGACGTATCAGCAATACATTGTGGTTATCCTTATTGACGGTCATTTTGACTTACGTGATTGCCATTCCTTTAGGGATGTGGGCAGGACGTTACCAAAATTCATTGCTTGATAAAGTCGTCGTTGTTTACAACTTCTTCAGTTTCGCCGTACCGTTGTTTATCTTTGCGTTGATCGCATTGTTCATCTTCGGTTACCGATTGGCTTGGTTCCCAACGGGTGGTTCCGTTGCACCGGGGGTCAGCGGCATGGCTGAGTTTTGGAGTCGCTTGTATCACCTACTATTACCGGCAATCACTTCTGCATTATTAGGAACAGCAGTGACGATCCAATACTTGCGAAGTGAAGTCATTGATTCGAAATCATTGGATTTCGTTCGTACCGCTCGTTCAAAAGGGGTACCAACGAACAAAGTCTTCTCACGTCACGTTTTCCGGAATGCATCGTTGCCGATCGCATCACAAATGGGCTACGAGATCACGTCATTGATCGCAGGTTCTGTGGTCATTGAGAAAATCTTCGCCTACCCAGGTGTCGGAAAACTGTTTATCGATAGTATCGTCCAACGGGACTATGCCGTGATCACTTCACTGACATTGATCTTAGGACTAGCGACCTTGATCGGTACGCTGCTGTCAGATATCATCATGAGTATTGTCGATCCAAGAATCAGAATCCAGTAATAGGAGGGGATAAATGTGTCTGAAAAGAAAGAAAAAGTACTAAAACAAGAGAGCATCCCGCCTATGGGATTGAAAATGATTTTTCGCGAATTCTTAAAAGATAAAATGGCGATTTTTTCATTAGTTTTGTTAGTCGCAGTTTTATTATTCGTGTTTATCGGCTCGGCAGTTATCGATCAATCACAAGTGATGCGTGTCAGCATCCTTGATAAATATGCTGTACCTGGCGCGATTTCGCCAAACGGCGGCACCTACCTTTTAGGGGCGGATGAAGGTGGCCGTGATGTTTGGGGACAATTGATCATCGGTGCGCGTAACTCAATCTTGATTGGTTTTTCAATCACGATCATTACGTCGATCGTTGGGGTCGGATTAGGGATCATCTCAGGTTACTACGGCGGCATCATTGATAACATTTTGATGCGTATCGTTGACTTCGTTATGATTTTGCCGATCATGTTGATCATTATCGTTATCGTATCGATCGTACCTCGTTATAACGTTTGGACCTTTATATGGGTCATGAGTGCCTTTTACTGGGTCGGAAAAGCAAGGCTCTTCCGAAGTAAGACCCTTTCAGAAGGCCGTCGCGACTATGTTAGTGCATCGAAAACCCTCGGAACCAATGACTTTGTCATCATGTTCCGCGAAATCATGCCGAACCTTAGCTCATTGATCATCACCAACTTAACAATGAACTTTGCAGCGAATATCGGTATTGAAACGACACTAACATTCTTAGGTTTTGGTCTGCCGACCAATGTTCCAAGTTTGGGAACACTGATCGGATATGCCAGCAGCGGTGATGTGCTGGTCAACAGACAGTGGATCTGGTTACCCGCATCAATTCTAATTTTAGTCTTGATGTTGAGTATCAATTACGTTGGTCAAGCATTTAAGCGTTCAGCGGATGCGCGTCAACGACTAGGATAAACAAGGAGGATACAGGATGAAGAAAAATATTTTTGGTATGGTCACTCTTTTGTCAGTGTTAGCATTGGCAGCTTGTGGCAGCAACGGCGGCGGAACCGATTCTTCTGGTGGCGGCAATGCAGCAAACGATACGGAAGATGTAAGCAACTTCCCAATCGAAGTTAGCAATGATGCAGAGGCAATCGAAGGTGGTACTTTGGATGTTGCAGTAGTGATGGATACGCAATTCCAAGGGTTGTTCCAAACAGAATTTTATCAAGATAACTATGATGCACAATTTATGTTGCCAAGTAATGAAAGTTTATTCGTCAATGACGCTGATTTCAAAATTGTTGACGGCGGGGCTGCAAATCTTGAGCTAGATGAAGACAACAACACAGCAACAATTACTTTACGCGACAACCTGAAATGGTCTGATGGCGAAGATGTTACGGCAGATGATATCATCTTCACATACGAAGTAATTGGTAACAAAGATTATACTGGTATTCGTTATGATAGTAACTTTACTAACATTGTTGGTATGGAAGATTACCATGATGGCAAAGCTGATACTATTTCTGGTATCACCAAAGAAAGTGACAAAGTCGTTAAAATCGAATACAAAGAAGTTCACCCTGGTATGATGCAAGCAGGTGGTGGTATTTGGGCTTCTGCATTACCAAAACACGCCTTTGAAGGAATCGAAGTCAAAGATATGGAATCAAGCGATCAAGTTCGTAAAAATCCAATCGTCTTCGGACCATATGTAATGTCAAATATCGTAGCTGGTGAATCCGTAGAGTACGTTCCAAACGAATACTATTATGGAGATAAGCCAAAACTAGATAAATTATCATTTAAAGCAGTTCCAACTTCATCTATTGTTGAAGCGATGAACGCAAAACAATATGATATGGCTTTATCAATGCCGACAGATACGTATCCTACTTATAAAGATACTGATGGTTATCAAATCTTAGGCCGAACAGATACTGCTTACACCTATTTAGGTTTCAAATTAGGTAAATGGAATGCTGATGAAGGAAAAGTAGAATATAATCCTGATTCAAAAATGGCTGACAAATCATTGCGTCAAGCAATGGGGTATGCATTAGATAATGATGCTGTCGGAAGCCGTTTCTACAATGGCTTGCGTACAAATGCAACGACATTGATCCCACCAGTATTTGGCTCATTACACAATACAGATGTTGAAGGTTATACTTTAAACATCGACAAAGCAAATCAATTACTTGATGATGCTGGCTACAAAGATGTCGATGGCGACGGTATGCGTGAAGACAAAAATGGTGAGAAATTGACCATCAACTTTGCTTCAATGTCCGGTGGCGAAACAGCACAACCGTTAGCAGATTACTACATCCAACAATGGAATGAAATCGGACTTGATGTACAATACACAACAGGTCGCTTGATCGACTTCCAAGCATTCTATGACAAATTGGAAAATGATGATCCTGAGATTGATGTTTACCAAGGTGCATGGAATACTGGCTATGACCCATCACCAATGGGCTTGTATGGACCTAACTCTGCGTTCAACTACACTCGTTTTGAATCAGAAGAAAATACGAAATTGCTAGAAGCAATCGATTCAAAAGATTCGTTTGACGAAGCAAAACGTAAAGAAGCGTTTGATGCATGGCAAGAATATGCTGCTGATGAAGCATTTGTTATCCCAACACTTTACCGTAGTGCGGTGTTACCTGTATCAAATCGTGTCAAAGACTTCACATGGGCCTATGATGTGAATTACAATCCTTGGGCAACAATTTCAGTTACAGCTGAATCTCGTTAATCAATGATCGATGAAAAGACGTCCTTTCTGGGACGTCTTTTTTCTTGTTTTTTTGCAGGTATCTGAGGAAAACAGGCTTTTTTTATACAGGAGAAGAATAAGTAGATAAAATTTTATTACGGTCTTTCCAAGAATTTGGAGGAAACATTTCATAATTCGGCAAAAACCAGTATAATAGGGAAGTGTCGATAAACTAATGAAGGAATGTGACAAATGAATACACAATTAACGAAAGAACTAAAAGAAAAGTTTGATATTGTGTTCCATGATGTAGATCTGCTTGAACAAGCGTTTACGCATTCATCTTATGTGAATGAGCACCGCAACTTGCACTTGTCAGATAACGAACGTTTAGAGTTTTTGGGCGATGCTGTCTTAGAGTTGATCGTTTCACGGTATTTGTATCGTGAATTGCCAGATCTGCCCGAAGGTAAGCTGACGAAGCTACGGGCGGCAATCGTTCGCGAAGACAGTTTATCCATGTTTGCCAAAGATTGCCGATTCGATGAATACATTCGTCTAGGCAAAGGGGAAGAAAACTCTGGCGGTCGTAAACGACCTTCTTTGCTTTGTGATCTATTTGAAGCCTTTTTAGGTGCGTTATACTTGGACCAAGGACTGGAAAGTGTCAGCGGCTTTTTGACGAAAGTTGTTTTTCCAAAAGTAAAAGCAGGTGCTTTTTCCCATGAGATGGATCACAAGACCCGCTTGCAAGAAGTCTTGCAGCGTGGCGGCGATGTTTCCATCAACTATCGTTTGATCAAAGAAGCAGGCCCCGCCCATGAACGGATTTTTTGGACGGAAGTCTATTGCGATGATACCTTGATCGGAAAAGGACAAGGAAAATCGAAGAAATTATCAGAACAGGACGCCGCGGCGAATGCCTTGGCAGATCTTGAACAGTAAGAGAGGACTGGCGGAGTGTATTTAAAACGAATAGAGATTGCCGGCTTTAAATCCTTTGCCGACCGCACAGTCATTGATTTCGAACATCGTGTGACTGCAGTCGTCGGACCAAATGGCAGCGGCAAGAGCAATATTACCGAAGCGATTCGTTGGGTTTTAGGAGAACAATCTGCCAAAAATCTACGTGGTGGCAAAATGCCTGATGTTATTTTTGCAGGTTCTGACACCCGCAGAGCGCTAAATATAGCGGAAGTGACGATCGTTTTAGACAATAGCGATCATTACTTACCGATGGATTACAGTGAGATCAGCGTGACTCGCCGCTTGAGAAGAACCGGCGAAAGCGACTTTTTCTTAAATAAACAAGCTTGCCGCTTAAAGGACATCCAAGAGTTATTCATGGATTCTGGGTTGGGGAAAGAATCATTTTCGATCATTTCCCAAGGCAAGGTAGAAGCAATTTTCAGCAGCAAACCAGAAGACCGTCGTGGGATTTTTGAAGAAGCGGCGGGGGTATTGAAGTACAAACAGCGGAAAAAGAAAGCCGAGCAAAAGTTGTTTGAAACGGAAGACAATTTAAGCCGTCTACAAGATATCATTTATGAACTAGAAGATCAGTTGGTGCCTTTGGCAGCCCAAAGTGACGCAGCCAATCGCTTTTTAGCGTTAAAAGAAAAATTGACGACGGTTGATGTGGCCTATGCGGTCTTAGAGATCACGAAAGCAAAAGAAGCGTGGGAGACAGCCAAAGCTCAACTGAGTACCTTTAACCAAGAACTGGCGCAGATTTCCGAAAAGATCAATCAAGGGGAACTGTCGCTACATTCTTTGCGACAACAACGTACCGCCTTTGATGAAACGTTGGAGCGTTTGAATCAGCAGCTTTTAGAGGTTACCGAAGGACTGAAGCAAGCTGAAGGACAAAAAGAAGTCTTGGATGAACGATCAAAACATACGCAAAAAAGCTCCGCGGAATACCAAGAAACCTTAGAGGAAGTCACGGAACGGGTCACACTTTTAAATGAAGAAAAAGCAGAACTGATTGGCTTGCTTTCACAAAAGAATCGTAGTGTGCAGGAAGTTGAAGCAGCGATGCTGGCGTGTCAGCAAGAGCAGGAAAAGTACCAACGTTCAGCAAAAGAAATCATTGAAGAATTGCGTAGCCAATATGTCGAAGCCATGCAAGAGCAGGCAACGATCGGAAACGAATTGAAATACTTGGAGCGTCAATACCAGCAAGAAGCCGCGAAAAATCAAACGGCGTTAAGCAAGCAGACGCAAATGAATACGTCGTTGAAAGAAAAGACGACGGAAGCGCAAATCGTGGAAGAGCAGCTAACGCAGGCTAAGGTGATTTTAGAAGAACAACGCAAGCAATACATCCATCTTCAAGAAAAAGCTCAGACCAACAAAAAACGCTTTGATGAAGAACAAAAGAAAATGTATCAGTTAATGAGTCAAGTGCAGCAGGTACGAGCGAAACAGCGCAGTCTGCAAGACATTCAAGAAAATTATAGCGGCTTCTATCAAGGCGTTCGCTTGATTTTGAAAAACAAACAGCAAATCAGCGGCATCGTTGGCGCAGTAGCGGAGTTGATCGATGTGCCACAAGACTATACCGTGGCGATCGAGACCGCACTAGGCGCCGCTGCACAGCATGTCGTCGTTGAAAATGAACGAGATGCACGGTCAGCCATCACGTATTTGAAAGAAAATCGCGGCGGTCGTGCCACTTTCTTACCGTTGACGACCATCAAAGCCCGTCATTTGCCAGATTATGCCCGCAATCAAGCCAAGCAAGTGTCTGGCTTTATCGGTGTTGCCAGCGAATTGGTACAGTCGTCTGAACACGTTCAAACCATTACGGATAACTTGTTAGGTAGTATCTTGATTGCCGAAGACTTGCAAAGTGCCAATGCGTTAGCACGGGCATTGAACTATAGCTATCGGGTCGTTTCCTTAGAAGGGGATGTCATGAATGCTGGCGGTTCCATGACGGGTGGCGCAACGAAGAAAAATGCCGGTAGTTTGTTTAGCCAAAGCAATGAGCTGCAACAATTGACGGCACAAGCGGCGCAACTGGATGAGCGGCTTTTAAAAACGGAAAAGCAAGTCCAGCATTTTGAAGCAGCGACCAAAGAAGCACAAGCAGCACTAGAAGAATTGCGGACGCAAGGGGAACAGGCTCGCATGACGGAGCATGAGCTGCAAAGCCGCTTACAAAATCTTGAGAATGACCTGAGCCGCTTGAAGCAAGAGCAGCAAGTGTTTGATTTTGAACATCGCGAAGTGCAAGCCTTCTTTGAAGAATATGATGAGAAGAAGACGAGTTTGGAAGAACAGCAAAAGAATATTGCGGCGCAATTGGCGAAAATCGATCAAGATATTCATCAAATGAATGCCGAAGAAGACTTGATCGAGGAAAAACGCCAAACCTTAGCACAAGAAAGTGCGCGCTTGCAGGCAGCTTTCGCCGTTCAAAAAGAACAAGTGGCGCATTTGCAGCAAAAAATTGCCGCTACGAATCAAGCATTGGAAGAAAACGAAGCGCGTCAGCACTCCTTAGAACGGCAGTTAGCTGCCTTGACAAGTAACGTCAGCGATCATGAGTTCTCAGAAGAAAACATTCTTCAGCGAATTGAAGCATTCACAAAAACCAAGCAGCAGGTAACAGCGGAATTGACGGTGATTCGTGAACAACGGCAAGTGGTTCAACAAGAAATCGGCGCATTAGACGAAGCCCTGAGTGCTGAAAACTTAACGCAAAAAGAAAAGCTGTCAGAAAAAACTGAAGTTGAGATCGAAAAAAATCGCGCAGAATTGGTGATGGACAATCGCTTGTTGTATTTACAAGAAGAATACAATCTTACCTTTGAAAAGGCAGCGCAAGATTTTTCTGAAATCGAGGATGCAGATCAAGCCAAAGTCGACATTCAGGAACTAAAACAAGCGATCGAACAAATTGGTCCAGTCAATTTAAATGCGATCGAACAATATGAGCAAGTCAATCAACGGCATTTGTTCTTGACGAGTCAGCGAGACGATCTGCTGTCGGCTAAAGCACAGCTGTTTGATACGATGTCTGAAATGGATGAAGAAGTCAAAACCCGTTTCGGCGAAGTCTTCGATGCGATTCGTCTGCAATTCAAACAAGTATTTCCTAATATGTTTGGCGGCGGTCATGCGGAATTAGTCTTAACAGATCCGAAAGATTTATTGAACACTGGGATTGAGATCGAAGCCCAACCACCGGGCAAGAAATTGCAAAACCTCAGCTTGCTATCAGGGGGCGAACGGGCACTGACTGCGATTGCGTTATTGTTTTCCATTATTCAAGTTCGTCCAGTACCGTTTTGTGTGCTTGACGAAGTGGAAGCAGCATTGGATGAAGCCAATGTCTCTCGTTTCGGTCATTACTTGAGTGCTTTCCAAAATGATACACAGTTTATCGTCGTAACTCACCGTAAAGGAACGATGGAGGCAGCAGATGTGTTGTATGGTGTGACCATGCAAGAATCTGGAGTGTCGAAGACCGTGTCCGTGCGCTTAGAAGAAGTGCGTGAAGGCGGTAGTTTTGCAGCAGATCAAGCATAGAGGAGGAATGGTATGATTAAACTGATTGCGATCGATTTAGACGGAACGTTATTGAATGACAAAAAAGAAGTGACTCCTCGCAACAAAGAGGTACTTGCTCGTGCCAAAGCACAAGGCGTAAAAATCGTCATTTGTACGGGACGTCCATTACGGGCGATCCGTCCCTATTTAGAAGAATTATCGCTGAAAGAACCCGGCGACTATAGCATCACCTTTAACGGCGGTTTGGTTCAAAAAAATGAGACTGGCGAGATCATTGAAAAAGCAGCGATGCAGCTGGCAGATATCCATGAATTGGTTTCAGTGGCGGAAGACTTAAATTTGCCTCTAGACGTGGTATCAGAAGAGATCGTCTTGAGTTTGCCGACTTCAGCAGCGCATCCATCGATTTATGGCTCCTTGAATCCTTTATTGGATTGTCGTCCTTTTGCCGTAGCTGATCTGGATGAATCGATGCTCTATAATAAAGCGGTGATCGCCTACCATCAGGAAGTTTTGGATCCTAAGATCCCTGAGATTTCCTCAGAGATCCGCGAGAAATATGAAATCATCAAAAGCCGGAATAACCTGTTGGAATTTATGCCTAAAGGAATCACCAAAGCCTATGGTATCAGCCTATTGGCGCAAGATTTAGGGATCAAGCAAGAAGAAGTGATGGCGATCGGTGATGAAGAAAATGACTTGCCGATGATTCGCTATGCAGGGATTGGCGTAGCGATGGCCAATGCCGTGCCAATCATTAAAGAAGCGGCTGACGTTGTCACCCTTTCAAACCAAGAAGACGGTGTGGCAGCAGTGATTGAAGAATATGTCTTAAAAGGAGGTGCGTAAGATGGGATTTTTTGACAAAATCAAAAAAGCGCTGATTGGAGAAACCAAAGAAGCAGAGCAAGAAATCGACAAACCGATAGTCGATGCTGACTCACCAGAGGCACAGCGTTCAGAAGAAAGCCAGCCAGCACAAACTCCTGCTGAACAAGGCGCTTCAGAACCAGTGGCACCTGCAGAAGCCGCCGACTCCAGTGATTTGGAGGCAGAGCAAGAAACTGCGGAAGTGTCCCCGCAGCAAGAAGCAACGACAGCGAATAAAGGAGAAGAAGCACCAAGTATTCCAGAAGAAGTGGCTAAGGATACACCATCAGAGGAAGTACCAGCTTCTGAACCAATCCTTCAAGCAGCGCCAGAGACGGAAAGTGTGCAGGACAAATACACCAAAGGATTGACGAAATCACGGAAAACCTTTGGGCAACGGATGAACGAATTGTTTGCCAACTTCCGTACGGTGGACGAAGACTTCTTCGAAGAAGTGGAAGAAACGCTGATCGGCGCAGACGTCGGCTTTGATGCGGCGATGAAGATCGCGGATTCATTGAGACAAGAAGTCAAATTGCGTAATGTGAAGAAAACGGCAGATGTCCAAAATGTCATCATCGAAAAATTGGTTGACCTATATGGGGAAGCGGGTGTCGGTGAAGTCAACGAGTTGAACATGCAACCGGGGTTGACCGTCATTTTATTTGTTGGCGTGAACGGTGTTGGAAAAACCACCAGCATCGGGAAATTAGCCCATCAATTCAAAGCCGAAGGCAAGAAAGTCTTATTGGCTGCAGCGGATACTTTCCGTGCCGGTGCCATCGATCAATTAGTGGTCTGGGGTGAACGGGCTGGGGTTGAAGTCGTTCGTGGCAATGCAGGAGGCGATCCAGCAGCGGTTGTGTTTGATGCGATGGAGCGCGCAAAACGAGAAAATGCTGACGTTTTATTAGTAGATACCGCTGGTCGTTTGCAAAACAAAGTCAATTTGATGAACGAATTAGAAAAAATCAAACGGATCATTCAGCGAGTGGACCCAACGGCCCCTCATGAAGTCTTGCTCGTGTTGGATGCAACAACGGGGCAAAATGCCATGAATCAAGCAAAACAGTTTAAAGAGACGACGGATGTTTCTGGCCTCGTCTTAACCAAACTTGATGGCACAGCTAAAGGAGGGATCGTCTTGGCGATCCGTAACGAGCTGCGGCTGCCAGTCAAATTAGTGGGACTTGGAGAAGGCATCAACGATTTAGAACCATTTGATCCAAATGAATTTGTCGTCGGCTTATTCAAAGGCTTGATCAAAGAATAAAAAAAGAAGAGCCCTGTGTCAGGTCAAATACCTGCACATGGCTCTCCTTTATTGTTGCTTTTGTGAGATCAAAGGGAAGAGAAAACGGGTCGTCGTCTCTTTCCATGAGCTTGACTTGTGACGGAAAGCTGAGAACACTTGGCGTGGCAAATGTGGGTACAGCGATGCACGACTTTGCCAAAAATCAGGAAAAGCAGTTTGAACGATTCGTTTTCTTCTGCGCTGTCTAAAAACTTTGGGAAGTATCAGGCAGAATACAACGAGTTGAACGAGGGGGAAAGATTATTTCTTAAGTTCCCCTTGGCGCTCAGTGATCATTTTTTCCAAGTTGTTCAACGTATCGATATCTTTATTGGTTTCGATAAAGTTCGTAATCAAATTCAATAAAGATTGATCAGACAATTCTGCTGCTAAGAAGTCTTCTTGGGTCACATTCGGAGAATACAACCGAGTCAAAACAGTACCGCTGTAGCCGATATCTGCTACTTTCAATAAGTCGTGGTTTTTTAGTTTACGTACGACTGCTTGAATGGTATTCTTGCTTAGATCTTGCTGTTGGACAGCAATGTCATTTGCAGAAAGAGGTTTGTCTGAATTCCAGAAGATATTCATGATTTGACGTTCGCGTTTGGTAAGATTAAGTGGCTTCATTCACTATTCTTCCTTTCAAAAAAGAGTAATATGGACATAATAATTTACTGTTCTATAAGCAGTATACTTTAT
>NZ_NGLF01000001.1:1311247-1355749 GCF_002140695.1 Enterococcus sp. 4E1_DIV0656
TTCTATAAGCAGTATACTTTATTTTGAAGGTAAATATCAAATTTATTCAAGTATTTTATAAATTCTTGGTAATTTTAGTAAGAGATATTACAAGTGAGGAGCAAATTTCTGCATTTTTCACCATTTTTCACTATAATAGATGGAAAGAAACAGAATATAAGAAAAAAATAGTAGAAGAACATAGAGGGCAGTCGAATGAAAATAAAAACATTGTTATCACATAAAGAGCTTTTTCCCTATTTATTGAAAGGACGCTATGGGATTGAGCGTGAAGCGCAACGGGTGCGGCTCGATGGGACGTTCGCGGGAACCGATCATCCGAAAGCGCTAGGCAATCGGCGCTTCCATCCCTATATCCAAACGGATTTTGCGGAAAATCAACTGGAACTGATCACGCCGGTCGCGGATTCAGTGGATGAATTGTTCCGTTTCTTAGGGGCCATCCACGATGTGGCATATCGTTCAATGGCAGCAGAAGAAATGCTCTGGCCTTTGAGCATGCCACCGGCTTTACCAGAAAAAGAAGAAGACATCGTCATTGCTAAATTAGACCAATTTGAAGATGTGCTCTACCGCCGCTATTTGGCCAAAACTTATGGTCGCCGTAAGCAAATGGTCAGTGGGATACATTTCAATTTTGAATTTGCGGAAGACTTTTTGCAGCAACTGTATGCTTTATCTGAAACGAAGGAAAGCTATCAAGCCTTTAAAACGGCGCTTTATTTGAAAGTAACTCGCAATTATTTGCATTATCGCTGGCTTTTGACGTATTTCTTTGGGGCGACCCCTGCATCAGAAGCCAATTATTTTACGACAGAAAACGGACCGCAAGAACCAGTCCGCAGTATTCGCAATAGCCGTTATGGCTACACGAATCACGAAGACGTCAAGGTATCTTATGCTTCGTTAGAGACCTATCTTGCGGATATTGCCAAATTAGTGGAGACAGGAAAGCTTTCAGAAGAAAAAGAATTTTATGCGCCAGTGCGTTTACGTGGGGGAAAACGGGTCGCAGATCTAGCCTCAGCTGGTATCCGTTATATTGAGTTAAGAAATATCGATATCGATCCCTTTGCCCGCTATGGCATTTCCAAAGAGCAAGTCGCGTTCTTACATTTCTTCTTATTGTTTTTAAGTACAAAAGAAGAAGGCAGCGATGCCGATGCGTGGATCGAAGAGGGCAATCAGAAAAATGATCAGGTCGCATTAGAACACCCACTTGCACCATTGACTTATCAGCAAGAAGCGCAAGCACTGATTGCTGAAATGATGGACTTTGCCCAAGCCCTTGAGCTGCCGCATCCGCCATTTTTGGATCAGCTTTCTGTGATGCTGGCTGAACCAGAAAGAACCTTCGCCGGACGTCTTTTCTCAGCGAGTCAAGCAACTAGCCAAGCGCAGACAGCAACATTGCTGGGACAAAAGTATCATCAAGCTGCTTGGGAAAAACCGTATCAATTAGCTGGCTTTCGAGCAATGGAATTGTCGACCCAGATTCTCTTGTTCGATGCGATCCAAAAAGGAATCGAAGTGACGGTACTGGATGAAACGGATCAGTTCTTGAAATTAGCCGTGAAAGACCACATCGAATATGTTAAAAATGCCAATATGACTAGTAAGGATCAGTACATCGTCCCATTGATCATGGCGAATAAAACGGTCACCAAAAAAATCTTAGCCGAAAATGGCTTTCATGTACCAGGTGGTGCTGAATTCGCTTCGACAGAAGAAGCGATCGCGTTTTATCCGCAAATCGCCCACAGCGGGTTTGTGGTAAAACCGAAAACCACCAACTATGGGATCGGTATCTCGATTTTCAAAGAAGGCGCCTCTATAGCGGATTATCAAGCGGCGGTCGCCATTGCCTTTGCGGAAGATGATTCGATCCTCGTTGAGACCTTTTTATCAGGGACGGAATATCGGTTCTTCGTGATCGATGGGCGAGTCGATGCGATTTTATTACGTATCCCAGCCAATGTCGTGGGTGACGGCAAGCGTACGATCACGGAACTCGTCGCAGAGAAAAATCTCGATCCATTGCGCGGCACCCATCATCGGACTCCATTAGAGTTGATTCAATTAGGGGAACTGGAACAACTGATGTTAAAAGAGCAAGGGTATCAAGTTGATTCAGTGCCAGAAGAAGGGCAGATCGTTTATCTGCGAGAAAACTCGAATATCAGTACTGGCGGTGATTCTATCGATGTAACGGATGACTTCAACGATGACTACAAACAAGTAGCAGTCGATGCGGTCGCCGCATTACAAGCGTCTATCAGTGGAATCGATCTGATTATTCCAGATAAAACCAAGCCAGCCAATGAACCGGGGGCTTATGGAATCATTGAAGCCAATTTCAACCCAGCGATGCATATGCACGTTTATCCATACAGCGGGAAAGGCCGACGCTTAACTATGTCTGTTTTACGCCTGTTGTTCCCTGAAGTCTTCGAAAGCTGATGGAAGCTTAGAGAGCAAAGAACTGCACACTCTGGAAGGTGATTCCCTTCGAAAGTGTGCAGTCTTTTTTATTAGGCTTCAAAAGCAGCGATCTCAATCGTTTGTTTTGTTTCTTCCACCTTGAGACCCGTTCGGGCTTCCCACCATTGTTTCATTTCTTTTTCATACGTGGTAGGAAAACGTTGGATCAAGGTCAATAACGGTACGCCTTGAATCGAGGCATAGGGAAAGTTTAAAACGAGATTGTACTTCAGTTCCGACAGGAGGCTATAATATTGAAACATCATAAAGTTCATTTCATTCTGATCCTCCAGTAGGAGTACTTTCGGAGCGCGATCCAGCATAAAACCCAAGCTGCGCATCATGAACAATACGCCATCCAGATGGCTCGATTCGATCGTAGGGGCCGTTTTCAACAAATCGATATGCAAATCCAAAGCATCAAGCAGTTCTTTCTTTAATGAAAGGTAGGGCGGTGTTGATTGTTCCATGATAGTTCCTCCTTTTAATGGAAAAGACGTTTCCAAAATGACGTTTTCTCTGGTTGTTCCTGCTCTTTATCTGATGGAGCGGCAGCTGCAGGGTATTTTTTTTCGATATCGATGACGTCTTGATTGACGGCTTCTTTCCCGGCAATCAGCAAGCCGATACTGTCTGGACCGGCATCTTGGGCATCGGAGACGATCCGAAATTCCATCTGTTGTTTGGTCAGTAAAGTGATGTAATCGGTCTGGATCGATTCTGGCAATTTTCCGTTGAGCAGCACGAGCGCACCTTGATAATCTGGTAAGGCGTTCAAGAGCGTTTTCTGGTTGTCCTTCTTCTTCATTTCTGTTACTGTCATACTAAGATAACACCGTTCACGAAACGTGCCTAAATACTTGCGCTGTTCATCTGGGTTGACGCGAGGCGTCCCATACATTCCTGTATCAAGGCGTTTTTCTAATTCGTCTGACATTGAAGTATCCTCCTCAAAGCGTTTACTTATGCTTATTATAGCATATCCAACAAATAGCAAAAGAGGGGTGCGATCGTGAGAGAGTTCTGATAGAAAGTAGGGATCCTATGACAACAAAAGAACGACATTTGCTATTATTAGCAGAAAATCAGCGGTTGGAGACACCGAGGCTGCTCTTGCGCCCCGTTTCCTTGGCGGATGCAGCAGACATGTTTGCCTATGCAAATGATGAAGAAACGACGACCTTCGTCTTTGCTAGACATGGGTCGGTTGACGAAACAAAACTGCGCATTGCCGAGTATTTTGTTGCTGCACCCTTAGGGAAATATGCGATCGAAGAAAAAGACTCAGGCAAAATGATCGGGACCATCGATTTACGGGTGGAATCTGAAAAAGAGATCGCTGAGCTTGGTTATACATTAAGTCGCGATTACTGGGGGCAAGGGATCATGCCAGAAGCGGCAATGACACTGCTGCATTTTGGTTTTGAAACACTCGAATTGATTCGGATTTTTGCTCGACATGATGCTCGAAATCCCAAGTCTGGACGGGTCATGGAGAAAATTGGGATGAAATTGGAAGCAACGATCCCAGCTGCCCGCAAATCGGGTGAAGAAATCATCGATGAAGTCACGCGTGGCATCACGCTGGAGGAATGGAAAAAACGTATTATGTAAAGGAGGGCTCTCGTCATGGAACTGAACATTGAGCCAGCAGCAATTGAAAAAATAACCTCTTATGTACAGCCAGATGATCGTCTCTATTTGGATTTTGAAGACGGCGTCGGTCCGTTTCCTGCAACGGAGATCACCTGCCGTTTGGACATCCATTTTCGCCTGATCATCGTGCCACAGAGCTATCCAGAAGAAGGATTGGCGATCTACGACACCCCTTTAACGACACCTTTAGGCACGATTTGGTTGAAGCAAGGGGCTCAGGTGTATTTAGAAGAACAGACTCGGATGCAGGTGGAACCGACCTATCAACGGTTGCAATTGGTGGGAAATAGCGGGATCTTAGCTAATGATGTCCAATTGTTACGGATCGAACAGCAGACGGCAGGCCGCTGATATGGGCACGCTGGCGGTTATTAGCGACTTGCACGTCGATATCAACCAATTATTCGACCCCCATCTGCAGCTGATCGCTGATTATTTGCAGCAAAATCAGGTGACCCATCTGCATCTGGCAGGAGATGTGGCGAATAAAAAGCAAAGGCTATTAGACGTGGTTGCATTTTTTCAAAGTCGACAGGTGCCAACGACCTTTCACTGGGGCAATCATGAAATGGTGGACTTGACGGAACAAGAGATCGAGGCTTTCGATGATCCCGCCTTTCTTAATTTTCAGACGTATCGCTTATCAGAAAAAACACTGCTGTTGGGAATCAATGGCTGGTATGACTACCAATATTCTGATCTGACCAGTGAATCTGAGATCTTGCGGCTGAAAAATTTGTTTTGGTATGACCGCATGATTCAGCGAAAGGGATCGGATAAGGAAATCAGCCAAGCCATCAATGAGCGTTTAGCGGAAACATTGGCCCGTTTGCCGCAAGACCAAGAAATTCTTCTTTCTACCCATTTTGTGCCCCAAGAAGCGTTTATTGTTCGACAGACCGGCAAGTATGCCCGCTGGAACCACCTAAATGCGTTTTTAGGGTCGCCCGATTTTGGCGCAGTGATCGACCGCTACGCCAATGTTCGGGCAGTTGTCTTTGGGCATACCCATCGACGCTTTGAGAAAAAAGAACTTGCGGGAACCAGCTACTATTGCCGCCCCTTCGGCTACTATTATGAATGGCAGTTGACCCGCCGGTTCGTTATGGAAAATCACTTAGCAGAAGCATATTCGCCAACGAAAGTTCGGACGCTGCTGCGAAACCATCATGAGGCATTTGAGGACTATAAAACGACGCATCTTTTAGAAGAATTGGCGCAAGCGATCACACTACTGCCGTATTAGCGCAGCAACCGAGTCCTGCTTGTTTTCGTAATTGAATTTCCAAGCAATTTAAACCATTAGAAGAAAAACACAAAGGAGAAAAATTATGACATTTGAAGAAATCTTACCAGAATTAAAAGCCGGCAAAAAAATCATCCGTGAAGGTTGGGGCGGTTTTGAACTTTATGTGACATTCGTTGAAGGCGAAGTGTACGACAATGCCCCAGTCACCCCTTACTTTTTGATCAAAACAGCAGATGAGGGATTCTCGAGTTTCGCACCGACTGTTTGCGACATTCTTGCGGAAGATTGGAAAATCGTGGAATGACAGCATCGTGGATCGATGACAAAACGATTGTGTTTGTCACAGGAGCTGCTTCAGGCATCGGCAGAGCGCAAGCAGAGGCGTTTCTTGCAGAAGGCGCTCAAGTATTTGGGGTTGACTGCCAATCGTTTCCTGATACGCTTTTAGCCCAGCCCCGCTTTTTCGGCACGTGTTGCGATTTAGCGGTGGAAGAAAATTGTCTTGCAGCGGTCCAAGCTTGTGTTACACACTTTGGTGGCATGACGATCTTGTTGAATACAGCCGGGAAACTAGATGGCTATCATACGATCGCTGAGACGACATCAATGGAGTGGGAGGAGATATTTCAAACCAATGTCTCCAGCATGTTTTATTTAACGAAAGAAATTTTGCCGCTGATGCAAGCCAATGGTGGCGGAACGATCATTAATATGGCGTCGATCGCTGGAATGGTCGCTGGTGGAGGTGGGATCGCTTATACAACCGCAAAACACGCGATCGTCGGGTTTACCAAACAGTTGGCATTGGATGTTGCAGATCAAGGGATCTCGGTGAAGGGCATCGCGCCAGGTGCGATTCAAACGCCGATGAATGCGGCTGATTTTGCTGGTGACGGAAAAATGGCGCAATGGGTGGCAGAGGAGACGCCGGTCAAGCGTTGGGCGCAACCAGAAGAAGTTGCAGCGCTGACCCTTTTTCTTGCCAGCCCGCAAGCTAGTTACTTGCAGGGGGCGATCGTGCCCATCGACGGTGGTTGGACCTTGAAATAACTAGCCTGAGCCCATTAGAGGAGGACGCCAATGAAGGAACAAGCGATCCAGAACTTGTTTGCAAAAAATCGTGAATGTCGACAACTGCTTACGATC
The DNA here is from genome assembly GCF_002140695.1 of Enterococcus sp. 4E1_DIV0656. Lineage (NCBI taxonomy): Bacteria > Bacillati > Bacillota > Bacilli > Lactobacillales > Enterococcaceae > Enterococcus > Enterococcus sp. 4E1_DIV0656. The sequence continues at coordinate 1,317,780 of NZ_NGLF01000001.1, forward strand.
ATTGAAGCGTTACAGCTGCCGGATTGCTGGCTGTGTGCCGGGTACCTGCGGAATTATTTATGGGGTTTTCTTAGCGGAAAAATAGCGGAGGTGCCGATAACCGATATTGATGTCGTGTTTTATGATCCGACTGTAAGCGTAGAAGAAACAGCAGCGATCGAAGCGCAACTGCGCCGTTCGTTTCCCGAATTTCCTTGGGAGGTTCGAAATCAAGCATTGATGCACCAGCACAACTTTGCCGAGGAACCCACTTATACAAGTACCTTCGATGCTTTAACGAAGTTTCCAGAGCGTTGTACAGCGGTGGCGGCACGAATGAAACAAGGCGAGATTGAATTGATGGCGCCTTTCGGTTGGCAGGATGTTTGCAGTTTTCGGGTGCGTCCAACACCGCATTTCGCCCAAAATGACCAGTACCTTGCGGTTTACCGACAACGCCAAGCGATGAAGCAGTGGCAGAAAGTTTGGCCGCAGTTGTTGATTGAAGAGATCGACAACTAAAAAAGAACACTCGCGTGATGTGGCGATTTCCAAAAGTTAGACGAAAAAGCTAACTGATGGGAATCGCTGCATATGACGCGAGTGTTTTTTATTAACGCAAAGCCAGTCGTTGCGCCAAGCGGTTTCTTAAAAAGATACCTAGATAAGCTGCGGCAACGGCTTTGATGATCCCGGGGATAATAAACAAAACAAAACCACCGTTAAAAGCAGCCGGCCATGCCATGCCAGTGCTCCATTTCAGCCATAATGTACCAAACAACAAAGTTGCCAGCGCACCGACAATATTGCCAATCACTGCTCCTGTGTAGCGAAACGCCGTTTTTTCTACGACCAATCCAGTAAGCAATCCGTTAAAGAGGAAGCCGACTAAATAGCCTCCGGTTGGTCCTAACAAAACACCGATACCGCTGGAAAAACCAGCGAAAACGGGCAAACCGATCAATCCTAACAGCAAGTAGATGATGATCGCCATCGTTCCTATTCGCGTGCCGAGGAAAGTCACCGCCAGTCCAATCGCAAAGGTTTGTCCTGTCAATGGGATCAAACCTAACGGAATCGTCAATTGGGAAAGACCAGCAATAATGATCGCAAATAATGCGGCATGGATTTGTTCACGTAATGATAATTTCATCGAATCCTTCTCTCTAGTAATAATTTCGTTAACCTAAAAAAGATTTATTTGGTTAACGAAATTATAAACGGTGGTTTACCAAAAGTAAAGAAGAATCTTGTTTTTTTAGTGTCCTTTTTTTAATAGGACAAGTAAGTTCTTTGAGGAGAGGAAAGGGGCGATTTCTTCCAATTCATCTGTTGAGAAGGGCAGTGCTTGAACGAGACGGCAGATCGTTGCTTCTGTCAGAAACGGCAGCAGTTCTTCGATTTCATCATAAGACAAGCGTTCTGATGCGGTAACGTTTGGCTGTTCCAGGGCCGTCAGCAGGAGTTCATCCAGATACGGTGCAGGTAAAAAGGGAAGCAGTTCTTCAATCTCAGAAAAGCGAAAGTCAGGGGTTTCAAGCCAGCCTTTGATTTCTCCCGCCAAAAAGTTGGGGGTTAAAAAGGGCGCCGCCTCTTCCCAAAAAGCCATGGAATAGTGGTTGCCTTTAAGGAGCTCTTCTATTTGGGGCTTTTTCAAAAACGGCAAGAGTTCATCCATGACATCTTCTGGGATATTTTCGGTGCCATTAAGCAAGTGCTGCAAGTCAGCACTATTCAAATGAGGTGCTAGTCTAGGCAATAAGTCTAGGTCTAAAGAAGATTCTTGAAACAGTTCTTCTTGAATCAGTGCCGATAGTTCTTGCGGTTTGATCAGCGGAGCTAGTTCGGCGATTTCTTTTGGCTGCGCGGTTCCTGCTTGATAATGTTGAACCGCAGCTGCTGGCTTCCCTAACAGCTCATCGATCGATAGGCCTAAAATCGCCGCTAGCTGCGGCAATTTTTCAATGTCCGGGAGTGAGTTGCCCCGCTCCCAATTACTGACCGCTTGATAGCTGACAAGTAATTGGTCTGCCAAGTTGCTTTGGGTCAGATTTTTTTCTTTGCGTTTGGTAGCGATCTGCTGACCAATTTTTCTCATGTTGAATTCACTCATAAATGAATTCCCCCTTTCATGCTCTAAGTATAGTTTCTCAAAAGGTGAAAACGCAATCAAGCTGTGATTGAGCAGGCAAATGCCGACTCAATCACAGCTTGAGTTTACGAATGGATCAGCTGAAGGAGGTGTTCACCAAACGCTTGTGTCGTTAAACAGACGGCTTCGGGCATCAACTGTGCGAAGTCGGCAGTGACGTGCTGACTTTGCAAGGCTTGTTCAATGGCTTGCGTCAGTATTGCAGCAGCTTCCGGCCAGTTCAAATGTTCTAATAGCATGCACGCCGATAGCAGCAGTGAACAGGGATTGGCTTTGCCAAGTCCTGCGATATCCGGTGCCGTTCCGTGGGTAGCTTCAAAGATGGCTGCCCCAGTATCGTAATTGATATTGGCGCCGGGGGCGATCCCGATGCCGCCAACTTGTGCAGCGAGTGCATCAGAAATGTAGTCGCCGTTCAAATTACAAGTGGCAATGACATCGAATTTTTCTGGATACAAAAGGATCTGCTGTAAAAAGTTGTCGGCGATCACATCGTTAACAACGATCTTTCCAGCCGCTTTGGCCGAGGCAAGGGCGGCTTCGGCTGCCTTTGAACCATTTTCTGCTTTGATTTTGTTGTATTGATTCATTGTAAAACACTGGTCGGCGTACGTGGTTTCTGCAAGCTGATAGCCCCAGTTTTTAAATCCGCCTTCTGTAAATTTCATGATATTGCCTTTATGCACCAGTGTCACCGTGGGTCGCTTTTGAGTAATCGCATACTCAATGGCAGCAGCGATCAAGCGTTGACTGCCTTCTAAAGAGATCGGCTTGATGCCAATAGCGGAAGTTTTAGGAAAACGAATCGCCTTGACGGCAAAGTCTGCTTGCAGTGTCTGGATCAAACGCTGTGTTGCATCGTCGTCTTTGGCAAATTCGATGCCAGCATAAACATCTTCAGTATTTTCGCGAAAGATCACCATATCGGTTTTTTCTGGCTGTTTTAAAGGCGAAGGGACCCCTGTAAAATAGCGAACAGGTCTGACACAGGCATAAAGATCCAGGGTCTGCCGTAAGGTGACATTCAAGGAGCGAAAGCCCTCGCCAATCGGGGTAGTCAACGGTCCTTTCAAGGCGTATTGCTGGGCCTTGATCGTATCGATGGTTGCTTGCGGTAGCCATTCCCCTGTCTGTTCAAAGGCGGCTTCTCCAGCTAAAACTTCCAGCCACTCGATGTGGCGCTGATTGTCATAAGCTTTATTCACGGCTGCATCAATCACAGGTTGCGCAGCCTGCCAAATCTCGGCACCGATGCCGTCTCCTGCAATGTAAGGAATGGTGATCGTCGTTGCTTCATGGGTTGTTTGGTTAGACATGGGCAGCTCCTCCTAATTCCGCTTTTTTTCGAATGACCATTGGCAAAATTCCTTGATGCTTCCAATAGCGAATATCTGCCGGGGCATCAAAGCGTAGACGGGTCATAAAGGAGACAGTCCCTCCGTCGGTCCGTTGCGCAGTGACTTCGACCAGCTGCTTGACCGCTGGCTCTTCTGGCAAAGCGATCGAGAATGTTTCGCTGCCATCTAAAGCAAAAGAGGTGGCACTTTCACCAGCCAGATATTCAAGAGGAATGATCCCCATCATGACCAAGTTGCTGCGATGGATCCGTTCGAAGCTTTCTGCTAAGACGACTTTAACGCCTAACAATTGTGTCCCTTTGGCGGCCCAGTCGCGAGAAGAACCCATGCCATAATCTTTACCGGCTAAAATGATACAGCTTTGGCCGGCTTTTTGGTAATTCATAGCGGCGTCAAATATAGACAAGGTTTCCCCAGTTGGAAAATAATGCGTGACACTGCCAGTGCTACCAGGAACCAGCTGGTTTTGCAGACGGATGTTGCCGAAAGTCCCCCGCATCATAATCTGATGATTGCCGCGCCGCGAACCAAAGGAATTGAATTCACGATATGGAACTTCTTTTTCTTGTAAAAGCTTTCCAGCTGCTGAATCCATACTGATGCTGCCGGCAGGAGAAATATGGTCAGTGGTGACGGAATCACCCAATTTTGCCAAGACTTTCAGATCGGCTAAGACATCTGGTTTAGGCAATTCTTTGGTCAATGTTTCAAAGTAGGGTGGATGAGCAATGTAAGTAGATTGTTCCTCCCATTCATAACATGCGCTCGTGGTGGTTTCGATCGCATTCCAGCGTTCATTGGCATCAAAAAGATGCTCATAGGCAGCGCGAAATGCTTCTGGTCCGACGTATTCTTGAACGTAAGTATTGACTTCTTCATTGCTAGGCCAAATATCAGACAAATACACCGGCTCGTCATTGACGATAGCTAATGGTTCTTTTGTAAGATCTTTGCGAGTGCTGCCAGCGATCGCATAGGCAACAACTAACGGCGGCGAAGCCAAATAATTGGCTTTGATCTGTGGATGGATTCTTCCTTCAAAATTCCGATTGCCTGACAGAACCGACGCCACCAGTAGATTTTCCGCCTCAATTGCTTCAGCGACCGGCGCTTCTAAAGGACCGGAATTTCCGATACAGGTGGTACAACCGTAGCCCACTAAATAAAAGCCGAGTTGCTCTAAATACGGCAGCAAACCACTGTTTTGCAAATAGGTGGTCACGATCTGGGAGCCAGGTGCAAGGGAGGTTTTGACTGTACGAGGGACGGTCAAACCTTTTTCAATGGCTTTTTTGGCCAATAAGCCTGCAGAGAGCATGACGAAAGGATTGCTAGTATTCGTACAGCTAGTGATCGCCGCCAAAACGATATCGCCGGTCTCTAATTTGTCTGCTGCAGCATCTGGCCAAGTAACGCTGGCTTCTTTTTGCCATTCATCCTCCGAAAGTCCAAAGCCCTTGGGACCAACGGCTGCCGTGACTGATTGTTCGAAATCCTGACGGACTGCTGGAAGCAAAATCCGATCTTGCGGGCGTTTGGGGCCCGCTAATGCCGTCTGAACTTCTGCTAGATCAATGGTGATCGTCTTAGTATAGGTCGGCACGGTCGTTTCATCATAAAAGAAATGGTTGGCTTTGGCGTAAGCGGTAACGAGTTCGATCAGCTCGCTGGAGCGCCCGGTCGTTGCCAAGTAGTTCAAGGTCTCTTGATCAATCGGACAAAAACCGCAAGTGGCACCATATTCAGGGGCCATGTTCGCTAATGTCGCCCGATCGGCTAAGCTCAAATGACCATAGCCCGGGCCAAAGTATTCGACAAATTTTCCAACCACTTTTTCGATCCGCAGCACTTCGGTTACTTTTAGTGCTAAATCGGTAGCTGTGGTACCTGCAGGCATCTCGTTGATAAATTTCACCCCGATGACTTCAGGTGTAGGAAAGAAAGAAGGTTCGCCAAGAATCGCAGCTTCCGCTTCAATACCGCCAACCCCCCAACCGAGGACCCCCAAACCGTTGATCATCGTGGTGTGAGAATCGGTTCCTTGCAATGTATCAGGAAACAGCAAACGTTGGTCTTCGTGTGTTTTTTGCAAGATCACATCAGACAATGATTCGATGTTGACTTGATGAATGATCCCTGTTTCAGGCGGAACGACTTCGAAATTGTCGAAAGAACCTTGTGCCCATTTCAAGAATTGATAGCGTTCTGCGTTGCGTTCAAATTCCCGCTCCGTATTAAAAGCGATCGCCCCAGGCGTACCGGCTTGATCGACTTGCACAGAGTGGTCGACGACGAGTGTGACGGGGATCTCAGGATTGATGTCTTCTGCGGCACCGCCTAAAGCGACCATCGCATCCCGCATGGCAGCCAGATCAACGACTGCAGGCACCCCAGTAAAGTCTTGCAAGACGACCCGCTCTGGTTTGAATGGCACGACACCGGTAGGGCTTTCTGCCTGCCAATTCGCTAAAAATGGTAAATAATCCTCTGTAATTTCCTCGTCTTGATGACGAGCAACACTTTCCAATAAAACTCGAATGGAGTAGGGCAAGCGAGATAAATCAGCCCCTAAGTCTTGGGTGATTTTCGCTAAGTCAATATACGTGTATTGGGTGTCATTGACGGTGAGTTGAGTTTGCCACTTCATAAGAATCCTCCTTTTTACGAAGATAATCGTACTTATTAGGAATAATTATACGTTGATAATTTAAAAAATCAATTAAATTTATGAAAAATATTTCATTTTCTAAACATCGTGCTATAATGTGTGAAAGTTTGTTAAAAAGCAACGATTTTATAGGATGACTATTTTAACGATGTTTGTATACGGTTAAATAACATTATAGTCGATAGTTTGTAGAAGGATTGGAGGTAACATCACCGTGGAAAGATTAGAAAAGAAAGAGAAATTGTCCTATCTTGCATCGCAATGTCAGAAATACAATTTGATAGATATGAATCTTTATTCAGAATATGATGTAAAGCGTGGACTGAGGGATTTAAATGGCACGGGGGTCTTAGCGGGTCTTACGACGATCTCCACCATTTATCCAGAAAAAATCATTGCCGGCAAGCCAGTTGAAGCTTGTGGCGAGCTGCGTTATCGCGGAATTGACATCAATGAGTTAGTAGCAGGGTTCGTCAATGAAAAACGTTTTGGTTTTGAAGAAATTGCATATTTATTACTTTTCGGCGAACTGCCAAACAAAACAGAACTTGCGGCATTTCATTGCCTATTAGCAGAAAAACGTACTTTGCCGACCAATTTTGTTCGTGACGTCATTATGAAAGCACCTTCTTCTGATATCATGAATAGTTTATCTCGCAGTATCTTGACACTGGCAAGTTATGATCCGCAAGCAGATGACATCAGCATTGAAAATGTATTGGAACAAAGTCTGATGCTGATCAGTGTCTTTCCGCTCTTGGCAATCTACGGCTATCATGCCTACAATCATTACAATCAAGGGGAGAGCATGTACATCCACCGCCCGACCGAAGAGTTGAGTACAGCTGAAACGATTTTGACTATGCTGCGTCCAACGAAAGAATATAGCTTCCAAGAAGCCCAAACATTGGATATGGCACTTGTTTTGCATATGGAACATGGCGGCGGGAATAATTCGACCTTTACGACACGAGTCGTTACCTCCAGTGGGACGGATACCTATTCAACGATTGCTGCAGCGCTAGGTTCTTTGAAAGGACCTAAACACGGTGGCGCCAATATCAAAGTGACGGAAATGATGGGAGATTTGAAGCGCAACGTTGCTGATATTACCGATGAACAGGCCATCCGCACTTATTTGGAAGCAGTCCTAGATAAAGAAGCATTTGACCGTAAAGGATTGATTTATGGCATGGGCCACGCGGTTTACAGCGACAACGACCCCCGTGCGGCGATCTTTAAAAATTATGTAGCCAAACTGGCACAAGAAAAAGGATCAGAAGCTTGGCAAGAATATCAATTGTATACGATGGTCGAACGCATTGCTCCTCAAGTCATCAATGAAAAGCGCAAAATCTACAAAGGAGTCAGTGCCAATATCGACTTTTTCAGCGGGTTTGTTTATAACATGTTGGATCTACCAGAAGAACTGTATACACCAATGTTTGCTATTGCACGGATCGTTGGTTGGTCCGCCCATCGGATCGAAGAGCTGGTCAACGCACAAAAAATCATGCGCCCCGCCTATAAAGAAGTGTCAAATGATCGCGAATATATCGATATAGAGTCAAGATAGATCAAAACAGCAGGGAGGACGCTCGCTGCTGTTTTTGTTTTGGACATTTGAAAAGATGGTATTGAGCTGTTTTTGCGTATTTTTACTAGAGAGCAAATGAATGACTTGGATCATTCATTCGTTAGAAAAATCAAGTATTTCTCCTTTTTCATATAGGAATGCAAAAATTGATTACAAAGTTTCTTGCATTTTTTGTATGATAGAGGGAGGAATAAAGGAGGAAAGTTCACGAATGAAAATAAAGAAATGGATGGCAATTGCCATTATTACCAGTCAATTTTCAACATTGCTGCCAGTATCAGCGGCTGCGGCTGTTTTAACGAGCGAGTCTACTGCTGGTCAAAATACAGCTGAGTCAACGGTTCCGGGAGTGAACGGGCCAACAATGGGCTTGGTCCCTGAAGATGCCGCAACGGTACCAGGAGAAAACGGCGAAGTAGTTCCAGGAGAGTCAACACCTGTTCCTGAACAGCCAACACCAGAACCATTGCCAGAACCGGAACCAACCCCGACACCAGAACCAACACCAGAAGAACCGGCACCAAATCCTGATCTAGAGCCGAATCCAGAGCCAGAACCAACACCTGAGCCGGCGCCAGAACCAGAAGAACCAGCATCAAACCCAGAACCAGAGACAACACCAAATCCAGAGCCAGAATCAACACCAAGCCAGCCTTCGCCTGACATCAAAGAAGTACCGAACGTACCAGAGTTGACGGTAACGCCGCCGCAAGAAGATGAGCCAGCAAAATTTGAAGTCACGCCAGTCAAAGAAACGTGGGACTTTATTATGGAGATTGGAGAAGATGCTCGTAAAGTTGGACAAGAAGAAGATCTTTACGCATCGGTCATGATTGCACAAGCGATTTTAGAGTCTGGTAGCGGAAGAAGTCGTCTGAGCCAGGAGCCTTTTTATAACCTATTTGGTATTAAGGGACTTTATGAAGGGAATGGGATTTCCTTCCAAACGCAAGAAGACGATGGTTCCGGTAATTTATACACAGTTCATGCCACGTTTCGCCAATATGACAGTATCGAATCTTCTTTGAAAGATTATGCGAAATTGTTGAAAGAAGGATTGGACCACAATTCGAATTTTTATAAAGGTGTTTGGAAATCAGAAACGGAGTCTTATGAAGATGCCACGGAATATCTGACCGGGCGTTATGCATCAGATACACAATACAATGAGAAGCTAAATGCGCTGATCGAAGCATATGCTCTGACGAGTTATGACAAAGAGAAACCAGAATTACCGACAGGCAGCGAACAGATGATCTATCCTGTCAGCAATCCAGTTGTCTCTTCTGTCTTTGGTCCACGAGGCAATGGGTTTCATCGTGGAGTGGACTTCGCCGCCCCGCAAGGAACGCCGATCATGGCTAGTCTTTCAGGAACGGTGATCCGCTCAGAGTATCATTCTTCATGGGGGAATTATGTTGCTATCGAGCACAAAGATGGGCTGACGACATTGTATGCGCACAATCATCGCAATTTAGTGGAAGTCGGTCAAACGGTCGAACAAGGCGAAGTGATTGCTTCCATGGGAAGTACGGGGAACAGTACAGGTCCTCACTTGCATTTTGAAGTTAGTCTTTCACCTAGTTTAGCCCGGCATCAACTGATTGATCCATTAGATGCCTTGTCAAAATAACAAAGAATAAAAGAGAGCAGTGTAGCTGCTTTCTTTTTTTTGTCAAGAAAAACGAATCATTTCAGGAAAATTATGCTTTGAGATTTTTTTAGCGCATTCATTTTATCTTGCACGATAAATTTATTCCGAAAACAAGTGTTTTTCTTTGTAAAAAAAACAAAAAGAATTTATGCTAGAAAGGTAGGGAAAAAAATTCCCAAGAGGAATATCCACTTTAGACAAGGTCGTGTATGCGACTTTGCGATGTCTCTAGTATCCTTTATTATTTAACCAAGGAGTGTGAAAAATGACTGACGATCAGCAAACAACGAATGTGTCTAATGAAGCAGCGCAAGCAAGTCCACTGTCCTTTGAAGAAAAAGTCATTGAAACAATTGTTGGTGTCGCTTTGCAGTCAATTGATGGCTTGATTAGTGTAAATGGCAGATTTCTTTCAGATATGACCGAAAACCTTGAAGAACAGTCGCAAGTCGCTTCTGGCATCGATGTGGAAGTTGGCAAAGAAGAGGTTGCAGTTGATTTGGAAGTAATCGTGGCTTACGGCAAAGATATCCCTAAACTCTTTGCGCAAGTCCAAGAAGTGGTTTTAGAAGAAATCAGTCGCTTGACTTCTTTAAAAGTTAAAGAGATCAATATTCGAATCGCCGATATCGTCAAACAGGAAACGATCGATCAAATCGAAGGTTGAGCACCACGCAAAAAATCGAAGTACATCAAAGAGAAAGGAAGAATAAACAAATGATATCACTATATACAACACCCAGCTGTACGTCATGTCGTAAAGCCCGTGCATGGTTGACCGAAAATGAACTGCCATTTAAAGAGAGAAACATTTTTAGCGATCCATTAAATAGTGATGAACTAATGGAGATTCTTTCTTTAACAAAAAATGGAACGGAAGACATTATATCTACTCGTTCGAAAGTGTACCAAAAGTTAGACATCGATTTAGAAGAGTTGAAGCTAGAAGAGCTACTTTCATTGATCGAACAATACCCGAACTTATTGAAACGGCCAATTATCTTAGATGAGAACAAGCTCCAAGTGGGGTACAATGAAGAAGACATTCGTAAATTCGTGCCACGAAACTTACGAAAGATCATTTTCAAACGACGCCAAACAGAGCTGCTCATGTTTAATTATCGCCAAAAGCAAGAAGAAGGCGAATCTGTTGCGAACTTTATCTAATAATAGGAACAAAACCGGCAAATGAATACAGCGATGTATCATTGTCGGTTTTTTTGGTATTTTTTCAAGGGTCTTCTTAAGAGGATCAGTAAATCTGTTGATTCCACAAAAAAACACGATTCCAAAAAGGAATCGTGTCGGTTGAAATCTTAAAGTTTTTGGTTGTAGAATTCAACGACTAGTGCTTCGTCAACTTCTGCAGACAATTCATCACGCTCAGGTAAACGAGTTAATGAACCTTCTAATTTTTCGCTATCAAAGCTTACAAATGACGCGCGGCCAGCTGTTGCTTCAACTGCTTCTTTGATTGTTGAGATGTTTTGTGATTTTTCACGAACGCTGATGACTTGTCCAACTTCAACGTGGTATGAAGGGATATCAACGCGTTTGCCATCAACTAAAACGTGACCGTGGTTTACTAATTGACGTGCTTGACGACGAGTAGTTGCTAAACCTAGACGGTAAACAACGTTATCTAAACGTTGTTCTAGCAAGATCATGAAGTTAACACCGTGTTTACCTTCTTTGATTTTGCTTGCTTTGATAAACAATGTACGGAATTGACGTTCGTTCATGCCATACATATGACGCAATTTTTGTTTTTCAGTTAATTGCATGCCGTATTCTGATTTTTTGCCACGGCTGTTTGGTCCGTGTTGTCCTGGAGCGTAAGGGCGACGTGCCAATTCTTTTCCAGTTTCTGATAAAGAAATTCCTAAACGACGAGAAATTTTCCATGATGGTCCTGTATAACGAGACATAATTTAGTTCCTCCAATAAAATAGTTTGGAGTAAAATAATCCGTTGAAAAACTCACATTCGTGCAGTTCGTTCTTCAATCTTCACCTTTGCAGCCGCGGTTACGCAATTGCACCCGAGGGGCAACGAACTGGTGACGAGCTGTTATTTTCCTGCTGCATTATTTTACACAAGGAATAGTATACGACAAACTAGGGGCAAAAGTCAAGATGGAGCTGGCTTTGGATTTGATGAAAACAAATCTTGAAATTTTTCATTAATTACTTATATTTTCAAATATCTCTTTACAAAACAGCTTTTCGTCATTAGAATATGAAAGTATTGTGCAAATGATAACGAAGTGAAATTATTCATAAAAGGAGTAGAAAAAATGAATCCAGTATCCCCATTATTTGAGAAGATCGATTCTTCCATAGAAAAGAAAATCGATCTGATCAAGAGTAGTTATTTGCGTTACGCTGTACGTGCGATGATGGCTTGTTTATTCTTGACCCTCGGAACAGCTATTGCTTTTGCGATCGCTATGAAAGGTGAATCGATGGTTCACGGGTTAGGGAAAATTCTATATGCATTTATGTTTAGCTGGTCTTTAGTCATGATTCTTTATATGAACGCAGAATTAGGAACATCAAATATGTTGTATATGACTGTTGGGGTTTACCGTAAACGTCTAAGTATTCCTTTGGCATTGAAAATTTTGCTTACGTGTGTCTTGTTCAACTTGATCGGCGGGGTGATTTTCGGCTCAATCGTTGCGCTGACAGGTCCTTTTCAAGGGCTGACCGCAGACAACTTTATGCTGACCTCGATCACTGCGAAATTAGAAAAATCGACCATCCAAATTTTAGTAGAAGCGATGTTCGCCAATATCGTTGTAAACACAGCTGTGCTAGTAAGCATGCGGATGAAAGACGATGCCGGAAAAGTTGCAGCAATCATTTTCATCATCTTCATCTTTGCTTTCTTAGGATTCGAACACGTTATTGCTAACTTCCCAGCGTTTACCTTAGCTTTCTGGGCTTCAGGCGGACACTTGGCAGGTATGACTGTCGGCAGTGTGATCCATAATTTAGTTTTTGCCTTTATCGGTAACTATATCGGCGGTGGCTTGGTCATGGGGCTGGGCTATGCATGGTTGAACAACTCAAAATCGACCTATGTCGACTAATTAAAACCTACCAAAAGAAGCAGCGATGCTTCTTTTTTTTCTTTTCTCTAACATTTCTCCAGGAAGAAGCCATCATCCCTTAACGGAGCGTTGAAATCAGCGCCTATTTATGTTAAGAATAAGTATGTACGGTTTTTCTTGCTGTTTTTTGTAAAAATGACCGCAACCAAGACCAAAATCTTAGTTACTTCTTAATAGAAAGCGAGCCTTAACCTTTTATGAATCGGAAATTCTTTGCCTTTGATATTGATGGAACCTTGCTTGACTCGAACAAACAGCCACTAGACAGTACGCTAAAAGCCCTTGATCTTTTACGAGATGCTGGCCATTTCGTGACCGTTGCCACTGGACGCAGTCGTTTCCACGCTCAAGATATTATTCGTTCGTTGTCCTTTGATAATTACATTTTATGTAATGGCGCAGCTGCTTTTCTTTCGCATCAGCAGGTGTATAAAAACTTACTCGATGAAACGCAATTGGCTGCTTTCGTGGCAGAAGCCCAAGAGCTTGGGATCGACACGGCATTTGTCGGGATGGATACAGCGAAACGAGCGTCTTCTTTGGATATTGCTAAAATGGAAGCAGCGATGCATTCTTTTGGTGCCCAACTTCCTGAGTTGGACATGGATTTTCCCGAAGAAAAAGAAGTCTATCAAGCATTGGCTTTTTACGGAAAAGAGTATGAGCATTTCTTTGACGAGAAATACAGCAAACTGCGTTTTGTGCGTTGGCATGAAAACAGTGTGGATGTCGTTCCAAAAGAAGGCTCCAAAGCAGCAACGATCCTGTGCGTCGCGGAACAATTAGGGATAGCGCAAGAAGATGTGATCTGTTTTGGTGATGGCCAAAATGATCGTGAAATGCTGACTGCCGCAGGTGTCGGTGTGGCAATGGGCAATGCGGTCCCTGAGATCCAACAAGTCGCAGATATGGTGACCGCTAGCAATGATGAAGATGGCATCTGGTTAGCCTTGAAAGAATTACAACTGATTTAAAAAGGAATCCTTTAGACATAGCACAGTCGGTTTACGGCATCTGTGCTATGTTTTTTTGTTTTTTCTCGGTCGCAAAGAAAATAAATTGGTACAATAGAAAAAAGGGGGAATGCAGCAAATGAAAATCGCATTGATTGCTCATGATCGAAAAAAAGATGTAATGGTAAAATTAGTGACTGCCTATCGAGAAATTTTAGCGCAGCATGAACTTTTCGCAACAGGAACTACGGGGAAGAGGATCGAAGAAGCAACCCAGTTGCCTGTCCACCGCTACAAATCAGGGCCGCTGGGAGGAGATCAGCAAATTGGCGCCATGATTTCGCAAGATGACTTGGACATGGTGATCTTTTTGCGCGATCCTTTAGCCGCACAACCCCATGAACCAGATGTAACGGCATTGATTCGCTTGTCAGACGTGTACGAGATTCCTTTAGCTACCAATATGGGAACGGCAGAAATCTTGTTGCGGGGGTTAGCAGCTGGCTTTGCTGATTTTCGACAAGTGATCCACGAAACGGACAATCGTCCCTTGTCGTTATAAAGATAGTAGAAGAATTGAAGAAAAAGGACGTGCAGAATTGAAAGCAATCTTAAAGGATTTTTTGACCTATGCAAAAATGAATACTCGCTCAGATGCGACGAGTCAGACCATCCCAACGACACCGGGACAAGTTGAGTTGGCTCTTTTATTGAAAGATCAGTTGATCGAGATGGGGGTAGCGGATGTTGCTTACTATGAAAAGAATAGTTTTGTGATCGGACGTCTACCTGGTAATCCTGAAAAAACGGCGATTGGCTTTATTGCCCATGTAGACACGGCAGATTTCGAAGCTGAAAATATTCAGCCGCAGATCCATGAAAATTACGATGGCAAGGATGTTTGTTTAAATAAAGAAAAAGCCATTTATATGACAACTGCTGAATTTCCTAATCTCAAAGACTATGTCGGCGAAACGCTGATCACAACGGATGGAACGACCCTGCTGGGTGCAGATGATAAAGCTGGTATCGCAGAGATCATTGACGCGCTGCGGATCTTACAAACGATGGATGCGCATAAACGTGGCGATGTCTGGGTCGCTTTTGGGCCTGACGAAGAGATCGGGACTGGCGCTGATCGCTTTGATGCGGCGGATTTTCCAGTGGCATTTGCTTACACGATGGACAGTGGTCGTGTGGGGCATATGGAATATGAAACCTTTAATGCTGCTCGTATTGATATAACGATTGATGGTACGAGTGTGCATCCTGGAACTGCTTACGGTCGTTTGGTCAACGCCTTGAAAATCGCGCATCAAATCGACGATGCCTTACCAGCAGAGGAAGTTCCTGAACGCACCCGCGGGTATGAAGGTTTTTACCTACTGCACAATTTGACGGGACATATTGGTCGAGCAGAAGTTTCTTATATCATTCGTGATCACGATCATATGCTTTTTGAACAGCGAAAAGCTAACATCGTGGGGATCATTGACGAATTGAACACAGCCTATGGGCAAGAACGCATCACCTATACGCTGTATGACCAATATTACAATATGGGGGATTTGATCAAGAAAGATCCCCGCAGTATCGAAGCTGCCCGAGCAGGGATGCAAGCGATTGGTGTGACACCGATCGAAGCGCCGTTTCGTGGCGGGACCGATGGCTCGAAAATCACCTATAAAGGCATTCCAACACCGAACTTATTTGTCGGCGGTGAAAACTTCCATGGCCAGTATGAATTTATTACCGTGGAAGCGATGGAAAAAGCCCGTGATTTGATCGTGGCGATCGTGGAACATGTCGGGAAAGAAGACACTACCGTTTCCTAGAGAACGCGGCAACACGCTAGACTAAAGCGAAAAAGTCTAGCGTGTTTTTTTGTTTTGCTGCAAGGAAGAACAGCAAGTGAAAGAACCTTTTTTTTCTGGACCAAAACCCTTATAATAGAAAAGAAGCTAAAAGAGAAGAGGAAAAATGTGTGCGGGTATTATTCATTGGAGATGTAGTTGGTTCATTAGGAAGAGAAACAATCACGGAGTACCTTCCCAAATTAAAGAAGGCGTATCGACCACAGGTGACGATCGCGAACGGCGAGAATGCGGCGGCGGGTCGTGGGATCACGGGTAAAATTTATAAGAAATTTTTGCAAGATGGTGTCGATGTCGTGACATTAGGCAATCATACATGGGACAACCGTGACATTTTTGAATTTATTGGCGATGCGAAGAAAATGATTCGTCCAGCCAATTTTCCAGAGGGAACACCGGGGGTCGGCATGGTGTTTGTGAAAGTCAACACCATTGAGTTGGCGGTGATCAACATGCAAGCTCGCTCGTTCATGGTAGACCTTGATGATCCGTTTCGCAAAATGGATGAATTGGTTGCGATTGCCCGCAAACGTACACCGTTTATCTTTGTGGATTTTCATGGGGAGACTACTAGCGAAAAACAAGCGATGGGCTGGTATTTGGATGGCCGAGTTTCGGCAGTCGTCGGCACGCATACCCACGTACAGACCAACGATGCGCGGATTTTGCCCCAAGGAACGGCTTATTTGTCAGATGTCGGCATGACTGGTCCTTATGATGGGATTTTGGGAATGAAACGCGAACCAGTCATTGAAAAATTTTTGACGGCGTTGCCGCAACGGTTTGAAGTGATTGAAAAAGGCCGCAGTATTTTGTCGGCTTGCTTGCTTGAGATTGATGAAGCCACTGGTAAAGCAAAATCGATCCGTCCGATCCAAATCAGTGAAGATCGCCCGTTTACAGAATAGGAGAAGCATGGAAGAGCAATTAACCAAAGAATCAAACGTTGCCCAAGAGTTGGCTGCTTTGCAAAAGCTTTTGTCTAATCATCCGATCGTTCAAGAATTTCAAGAAATTCAAGTACGAGCCTTGCAAAACCAAGGGCTACTGGAGTTGGAAGAAGCGCTGAAGCAAGCGCAAAAAGAAATCGTTCAATTTGAGCATTATGAGAAACCCGAAGCAAAAAAAGCTGCGGAGCAGCGTTATGCGTCATTGACAAACGAATACGAGCAGCACCCCTTAGTGGTTGCTTATCGCCAAGCGTTACTGCAAGCAGATGAATTGCTGCAATATGTCACGACGGAGATCCAAAAGAAAATGAATAAAGCCATCGAGGAGGATGAAACCAATGCCTCAAAAAACTAAAAATACCCCGATGATGGAACAGTATTTAAGCATCAAGGCTCAGTACCAAGATGCTTTTTTATTCTATCGTTTAGGGGATTTCTATGAATTATTTAATGAGGATGCTGTCAAGGCAGCACAAATTTTAGAACTGACGTTAACCAGCCGCAACAAAAATGCGGAGGAACCGATCCCTATGTGTGGGGTGCCTTACCACGCCGCCAGCAATTACATCGACACCTTGATCGAGCAAGGCTACAAAGTAGCGATTTGTGAGCAAGTGGAAGACCCAAAAACCACCAAAGGAATGGTCAAACGCGAAGTCGTTCAACTGATCACGCCGGGAACGGTGATGGACAGTAAAGGCCTATCCGCCAAAGAAAACAACTTTTTAACAGCTGTTTTGCAGCAAGGGGAGCGTTTTGGCTTTGCCTATGTCGATCTAAGTACCGGTGAATTAAAAGCAGCGCAATTGGAAGATGAAGAAGCCGTCGTCAATGAGGCCGCCGCTCTGCAAACGAAAGAAGTCGTTTTGTGCAGCGAGATTCCTGAATCATTGCAAACGATGCTGACCAATCGCTTGAATGTCGTGTTTTCTAAGCAAGAAACGTTGGAAGAAAATGCCGAATTTCAATTTTTAACGGAACCTCTCTCCCAAGGGTTAGAAAAAGTAGTCACAGGGAAATTGCTAAGTTATTTGGCGATTACCCAAAAACGCAGTTTAGCCCACATTCAGCAAGCCGTGGAATATCAGCCGGATCATGCCTTGAAAATGGATCATTATTCCAAATTCAACTTAGAATTGACGCAGTCGATTCGAACCGGAAAAAAACAAGGGACTCTTTTGTGGTTGCTGGACGAGACAAAGACCGCAATGGGGGGACGTTTGTTAAAGCAATGGTTGGATCGTCCCTTGATCCAGCCAAAGAAAATCACTGCCCGCCAAGAAATGGTCCAATCGTTACTGGACAGTTTCTTTGAGCGAGCAGATCTGCAAGAAGCGTTGACGAAAGTCTATGACATGGAACGCCTAGTCGGACGGGTCGCCTTCGGAAATGTCAATGGCCGCGATTTGCTGCAGTTGAAATCTTCTTTGGAGCAAGTGCCTTTGATCGCGCAATTGCTGCAGGGAATCAACCGTGGCGAGTGGAATGACTTGCTGCTGGAATTAACGCCCTTAGATGATTTGGTTGCACTGATCGAAGCGGCGATCGATGAAGATGCCCCGTTGCAGATCACAGAAGGCAACATCATCAAAGAAGGGTTCCATCAACAATTAGATGAATACCGTACGGCGATGCGTAACGGCAAGCAATGGTTGGCGGAATTAGAAGCCAACGAACGTCAAGCGACGGGGGTCAAAAACCTGAAAGTTGGGTTCAACCGCGTCTTTGGCTATTACATTGAGATCACGAAAGCCAATCTAGTGAATTTAGATACCTCTCGCTACGAGCGCAAGCAAACCTTAGCCAATGCGGAACGCTTTATTTCACCCGAGTTGAAAAAACTGGAGACTTTGATTTTAGAAGCCGAAGAAAAATCGGTGGATTTGGAATATCGCCTCTTTCTTGATGTTCGTGAAGAAGTGAAAAAGAGTATCACACGTCTACAAAAGTTAGCCAAAGCTGTCAGTGCGGTCGATGTCTTACAAAGTTTCGCCACGGTTTCGGAACGCTACCAATACGTGCGGCCGACAGTAGCGAAAAAACGAGCAGTATCGATCATCGATGGCCGTCATCCTGTAGTGGAAAAAGTCCTTGGTCACCAAGAGTACATTCCAAATAGTATCGTGATGGATGAAAAAACAGAGATCCTGTTGATCACAGGCCCAAATATGTCTGGGAAAAGTACGTACATGCGGCAGTTTGCCTTGCTAGTCATTATGGCGCAGATCGGCTGTTTCGTACCCGCACAATCTGCAGAGATGCCGATTTTTGATCGGATCTTTACTCGCATCGGTGCCAGCGATGACCTGATCGCCGGTCAAAGCACGTTTATGGTGGAGATGATGGAAGCCAACCAAGCGCTGCGTCATGCAACGCCTAACAGCTTGATTTTGTTTGATGAGTTAGGGCGTGGGACTGCGACCTATGATGGGATGGCATTGGCACAAGCCATCATTGAATATATCCACAAAGAAGTTCATGCCAAAACACTTTTCTCCACCCATTATCATGAGCTGACGGTTTTAGATGAGGAATTGGCACACTTACGCAATGTCCATGTCGGTGCCGTTGAAAAAGAAGGCGAAGTTGTCTTTTTGCATAAGATGATGGAAGGACCCGCAGATAAAAGCTATGGGATCCATGTAGCCAAAATCGCTGGACTGCCAAGTGCACTCTTACAGCGCGCAGCGACGATCCTGAAAGCGCTGGAAGAACATGAACCGACGGTACAGCCAAAACCAGTCGTCGAAGAAAGTCAGCAGTTGTCGTTGTTTAGTGAAGTATCTACGGAAGAAATCGGCGTCATCGATCAATTGAAGAAATTGAATCTGTTGGAAATGACCCCGATGGATGCTCTGAATACATTGTACGAGCTGCAAAAACGAATTTAGAAAGAAGGTCAGCAGATGGGAAAGATCCAAGAGCTATCCGAACGTCTGGCGAACCAAATCGCGGCAGGAGAAGTTGTTGAGCGACCGGCTTCTGTCGTCAAAGAATTAGTTGAAAATGCCGTGGATGCCGGCAGTACCCAAATCGATATTTTTATTGAAGAAGCAGGCTTGCGTAAAATCCAAGTCATCGATAATGGCGAAGGAATTGCAGAAGAGGATGTCTTGACTGCCTTTAAACGCCACGCCACCAGTAAAATCCACAATCGAGATGACTTGTTTCGAATACGTACCCTCGGGTTTCGCGGGGAAGCTTTGCCTAGTATCGCTTCGGTTTCGATCCTCTCGATTGAAACGGCAGTCAAAGGTGCCCAACAAGGCTCCTTTGTGCGCTTAAAAGGCGGCGCTGTTGAAGAGCATCTGCCTGCCAACTTGCGACAAGGAACCAAGATCACTGTCGAAAACCTCTTTTACAATACACCGGCACGTTTGAAATATGTCAAGACGCTGCAAACGGAACTTGCGAACATCGGCGATATCGTCAATCGGATCGCCCTGAGCCATCCAGAAGTGGCTTTTCGCCTCGTTCATGAAGGCAATAAGATGCTGAGCACCACTGGAAGTGGGCAGTTAAAACAAACCATCGCCGGGATCTACGGAGTGGAAACGGCCAAAAAAATGATTGCAATCGATACTGAGGATCTCGACTTTAAAGTCACTGGCTTTGTGTCACTGCCAGAAGTTACCCGAGCCAGCCGCAACTATTTATCCACGATCATCAATGGTCGTTATATTCGCAACTTCGCTTTGAATAAAGCGATCGTTGCTGGTTACGGATCAAAATTGATGGTCGGTCGTTTTCCATTAGCTATCCTTGAAATCAAAATGGACCCCTTATTAGTCGATGTCAACGTTCATCCGACTAAGCAAGAAGTTCGCTTGTCAAAAGAAGAAGAACTGACCAAGCTAATCAGTAAAGCCATCAATGAGGCGCTGCGGGAAATCAATTTGATTCCTAACGCGGCTGACAATCTGCGGTTTAAGAAAAAAGTTGCCGATCAGCCAAAAGCCCAGCAGCTTGGCTTGGAACTGGAGTCAGCAGGAAATTCGACTTCTGAGTTGTCTTATAATCGCGAAACCGGGAAATTTGAGGTTCAGGGCAGTACTTATCAACAGACTGTGGATAACTCTGTGGAAAAACCTGTGGAGGAAGGTGGAAAACTTCCAGAAATGCCACAGGAATCTAGCGAAAACCTGTTGGAAGAAACCGAGGAAACCTTTCGCAGTTTGGAAGAGACGCTGCCAAATAAGCCTGTCCGAAAACCATTTGTGGAAGACCAGACGGAAACAAAAGCGCCGCTGCCAGAAGCGCCAGCCTTTCTCTCGGAAGAGACGCCAGAGCTTACGGCGCAAGATCTGCAAAATCAAGCGACTCTGCACCCTGAAATGCATGGGGATGACCGCAACTACCTGAAAACGGTCGAACGGTTACTGGAAGAAGAACCAGCGAAGGAGCGTTTTCCCCAATTGGATTATTTTGGGCAGATGCATGGGACCTATTTGTTTGCCCAAAGTGAGGCGGGGCTCTATATCGTCGACCAGCATGCGGCACAGGAACGAATCAAATATGAGTATTACCGCGAAAAAATCGGCGAAGTGACCAATGACCTGCAAGAATTGTTAGTGCCGATCGTTTTGGATTATCCCAACAGCGATGCGCTGCAATTGCAGGAACAAAGTGACAAGCTGGCAGAAGTCGGGATCCATCTGGAATCTTTTGGAAACAATAGTTTCATCGTCCGGGCGCACCCGACGTGGTACCCTAGCGGTGAAGAAGAAGCCATCATCCGCGAAATGATCGACATGTTACTGACCACAGGAAGTGTCAGTGTCAAAAAGTTTCGTGAAGCAACCGCGATCATGATGAGCTGCAAACGATCCATCAAAGCCAATCACTATTTGAATGAAGCGCAAGCCCGGATCTTGTTGCAAGATTTAGCGAAATGCGAGAATCCCTTCAACTGTCCCCATGGTCGCCCGGTGCTGATCCATTTCACCAACAGCGACATGGAGCGGATGTTCAAACGGATTCAAGATCCTCATCGAGCAAGGAGTGGCATGGAATGATTATTTTGGCTTCACAGTCGCCGCGGCGCAAAGAATTATTAGCAGAATTAGTCCCAGAATTTGCGGTCATACCAGCGGATATCGACGAGTCGGTCCGACCAAACGAAGCGGCGATCCCTTATGTCCAGCGAATGGCAGTAGAAAAAGCGGCGGCTATTGCGCAAACATATCCTGAAGATCTGGTGATCGCGAGCGATACGACGGTCGTGGTGGATGAAGAAATCTTAGGAAAGCCAGTCGACCGTAAAGATGCTCGGTCGATGTTACGAAAAATGAACGGACGGACCCATTGGGTGCATACCGCCGTCGTTTTACAAAAAGGCAAACAACAGCGCCAAGCAGTGGTTTCGGCGGAAGTTGTGTTTCGTTCCTTGACCGATCAAGAGATCGACCAATATCTTGCCTTAGATGAGTACCAAGACAAAGCGGGCGCCTATGGGATCCAAGGGGCGGCCAAAGTATTTGTCTCATCGATAAACGGCGATTTTTATACGATCGTAGGGTTTCCTGTCACTACGGTCTATCAGTTGTTGCAAGAGTTTATGGAGGAGGAATAAGGATGGATGTTTCTGGTAGTTGTCTTTGCGGCAAAGTCACGATCAACTTGACGGGAGTTGCGAAAGAAATTACGGTTTGTCATTGTAGTCTCTGCCAGAAATTTCACGGCGGACCGATGTTTGCTCTTGCGCCATGCGCTGAGGACCAGATAGCTCTTCAAGGAGCGAAGTGGCTGCGACGTTACGATTCTTCTGAGTGGGCACAGCGAGGATTTTGCAGTCAATGCGGCTCGAGCCTGTTCTTTTACCTCAAAGAAGCACACACCTATTTTTTTGCGGCTGGGTTGTTTGGCAACATGCCAGAAGCTGTCTTAACCGAAGAAATCTATACAAAAGACCAACCGCATTTTTACCATTTTGCGGAACCAACGACTCGTTGGCAAAAGCTGCAAAACCCTTAAACAATTTGAGCAAGTCATTTTACATTCGCTAAGAAAAAAGGCATGATAGAGCATACAGGATGAGTCTAGAGGAAAAGCAGGTGAAAAAATGACAGATAAAAAAGAATTAAAAGAAAAATTGTCGCCAATCGAATATGCGGTGACCCAAGAAAATGCAACCGAACGCCCCTTTACTGGCGAGTATGATGATTTTTATGAAAAAGGGATCTATGTTGATATCGTCAACGGCGAACCATTGTTTGCTTCTACTGATAAATATGACGCAGGTTGTGGCTGGCCGTCCTTTTCGAAACCGATCAGTCGCCAAGATATTCAAGAAAAAGCTGATTTTTCTCACGGCATGCATCGGGTAGAAGTCCGCAGCAAAGAAGCTGACTCTCATTTAGGACATGTTTTTTCAGACGGTCCTCAGGACAAAGGCGGTTTGCGCTATTGTATCAACTCGGCAGCATTGAAGTTCATCCCTTTAGCAGAAATGGATGAAAAAGGCTATGGCGAATTCAAATCACTCGTTGAGTAAGTATTAGGAACTGTGTGCGAAAAAAAGACGCAGCAGCATGTCTCGTTTGAAAAAATGCGACTGAAACAACGGTTTTTCCGCCGTTTGTTTCCTGCTAAGCCTTTTCCTTCGTTCACAGTCCTTTTTTTGCCCTCTCGTCTGTGCTACAATAAAGGGAACATATGTACAGAAAGGAAAGCACATGTACGAATATATCATAGGAAAAGTAACGGATATCTTTCCGGCGTATATCGTCGTTGAGACCCATGGCATCGGCTATCAGATCGCTTTTGGCAATCCGTATTCATTTAGCGGCAAGTTGAACCAAGAAGTAAAAATCTATCTGCACCAAGTGATTCGTGAAGATGCTCATAGTCTCTACGGCTTTGCCACGATCGAAGGCAAGCAGTTGTTTTTAAAATTGATCAGTGTCTCAGGCATTGGACCAAAGAGTGCGTTAGCAATCATGGCCAATGAAGACCATACAGGGTTGATCACAGCAGTCGAAAATGGGGACGTCAACTATTTAACGAAGTTCCCAGGTGTCGGTAAAAAGACGGCGCAGCAAATGATCCTAGACTTGAAAGGCAAAGTGGCTGAACTGGTTGGAGAAGAAGCGATCGTTCCTCTAAGCGTGGCAACGACTGCTTTAGATGAAGCGATGGAAGCCTTGAAAGCATTGGGTTATAGCGAAAAAGAAGTCAAGAAAGCCGAAAAACAATTAGCGGCGAATACGACAAAATCGACGGATGAGTACTTGCGGGAAGCTCTCCGATTGATGATGAAAAAGTAAGGAGCAAGTAGACGATGGATGAACGAATTGTTTCGCCAGAAAGTACTGAACAAGAAGAGATCATCGAAAAATCCTTGCGTCCGCAAACCCTTGCCCAATATATCGGACAAGACAAAGTCAAGCAGGAGCTTTCGATTTATATCCAAGCGGCGAAAAATCGAGAAGAAGCGTTGGATCATGTCCTCTTATATGGTCCGCCAGGCTTAGGGAAAACGACGATGGCAATGGTGATCGCCAACGAGATGCAGGTCCAAATCAAGACGACCAGCGGTCCTGCAATCGAAAAACCAGGGGATTTGATTGCGATCTTGAATGTGCTGCAGCCAGGGGATGTTCTGTTTATCGATGAGATCCATCGCTTGCCTCGTGTCGCCGAAGAAATGCTTTATTCGGCAATGGAAGATTTTTATGTGGATATCATGGTGGGGCAAGGGACAACGGCTCACCCAGTTCATTTTCCGCTCCCGCCATTTACCTTAGTCGGCGCAACGACACGGGCGGGGATGCTCTCGGCGCCACTACGGGATCGCTTCGGAATCATTTCTCATATGCAATATTATGAAGACCATGATTTAAAAGAGATCGTGCAGCGGACTGCGTCTATCTTTGAAACGGATATCGTGGAAGAAGGGGCGATCGAAATCGCCCGCCGATCTCGAGGCACTCCACGGATCGCTAACCGTTTGCTTAAACGAGTTCGCGATTATGCGCAAGTGCAAGCAGATGGATTGATCGATCGAACCGTTGCTGACCAGGCATTGGCGCTTTTGGCAGTCGATCATGCCGGCTTGGATTATATCGATCAGAAATTGATCCGCACGATGATCGAATTGTATCAAGGCGGCCCGGTGGGATTAAGTACGATCGCTGTCAATATCGGGGAAGAAACCGAAACAGTGGAAGATATGTACGAACCGTTTTTGATCCAAAAAGGATTTTTGAAACGCACCTCGCGTGGGCGGATCGCAACACCGTTAGCGTATGACCATTTTGGCTATCCCCAAAGAAGTGAATAGAACGAAGCAGCAATCAACGATGATTGCTGCTTTTTTGTGCTTTTGGTGAAACGTTTCTTTTTATTTTTTAATAATTTCTGAGAATCAATAGATGTTGAAAAAATACATTATTTGTGAAATTTGATTAAACGGAAGTGTTTGGAAAAATGATTTCTTATGAAAATGTTGATATAATAGCTTTTATGTTTGTGAGGAACTCAACGAAATTTGTGAAAAAAGAAAACCTGAAAAAAATAATTGGAAAGGCTTGCATTTTCGAATGGCAGCGGATATAATCTTTTTGTAGAAACGTTTCACCGAAGAGTGGAGATATACGTAGTGTTGCGAGGATAGAAAGAAGGAGATTTTGTGTATGAGTAAACTGCAAAAGTTTTATAGTCAACGGCAGCTTCACTGGATGGTTTTTCCCGGCGTGGCATTTATGATCGTATTTAATTATATTCCGATCTACGGAATTATAATCGCTTTCAAAAACTATACGGTGATTGACACGATTTCATCAGCACCATGGGTTGGGTTAGAGAATTTCCGTATCATTATGAATGACAGTTTTTTCTGGGAAGCAGTTAGAAATACGTTAGCCATCAGCTTATTGAAATTAGGATTAGGTTTTGCGATCCCGATTGTGTTAGCCATTATGATTTTTGAAATGCAAGATGGGCGCTTGAAGAAATTTATTCAAACGGTTTCATACATTCCCCATTTTTTCTCATGGATCGTGCTAGGTGGGATGATGATCTCTTGGCTGTCAACGAACGGTTTTATCAACCAAGTGTTGATGTCCGTAGGATTGATGGACAAAGGGGTCAATCATCTATTGGATCCAAGCAAATATTGGTGGATCGCGGTCCTTTCGGATCTATGGAAAGAAGTCGGCTGGGGAACGATTCTTTACTTGGCAGGGATGTCGCGGATCGATCCAACGTTTTATGAAGCCGCACGAATCGATGGTGCCAGCAAGCTAAGACAGATTCGTTCGATCACATTGCCATTACTGACACCGATCATCTCCTTAAACTTGATTCTGAATGTGAGCGGTATCTTAGGGTCAAACCTAGATCAAACATTAGTTTTAATGAATTCACAGAACCAAAACCGTTCAGAAGTCATCAACTCCTTCGTTTATAAAATGGGGTTGACGCAAGGTGATTTCTCTTATGCAACTGCTGTCGGCTTGGGGATCGCGGTCATTTCCGTCATCTTATTGGTGATCACGGATCGAGTGACCCGCAAGTTGAACAACGGCAATTCAGTTATCTTATAGGAGGAAAAAACATGATCAAAAGAAAAGCAAAAGAAAACACGTGGTTTTACTTCTTCAATACCGTGATCTTGATTTTATTCTCATTGATGATCATCGTACCGATTTGGAATATCTTGGTTTCCTCCGTGTCTTCTAGTTCTGGATTAGCGGGCAACGGCCTCGTGTTATGGCCCAAAGGCTTTACCTGGGAAAACTATCGGAAAGTTTTTTCCGACGCAAGTATCCCCCGTGCCTTCTTGATCTCAGTGTTAAAAACGGTTCTTGGGGCTGCGACCCATACCTTGTTTTGTGCGATCGTGGCTTACGGATTGAGTAAATCACGCTTGGTTGGCCGCAACATTTATACAACGATGGGGGTCATCACCATGTACTTCAGTGGTGGGATGATTCCAACGTACTTGCTGATTCGCTCGCTAGGATTACTGGATTCTTTCTGGGTCTACATTATTCCAGCTTTGTTCAGCTATTATGATGTCGTGATTTTAATGAACTTTTTCCGTGAGATTCCGCCTTCACTCGAAGAATCGGCGAAGATCGACGGTGCAAGTGAATTCCAAATCTTTTATAAAATCTTCTTACCATTAACGAAACCGGCACTGGCAACCATCATCTTGTTCAACGGGGTTGGCCAATGGAACGATTTTATGACAACAAAACTGTATATCACAAAAGAGTATCTCTATCCGCTGCAAATGAAGATTTATGAAATCATCGTCCAATCCAACTTGAGTACGATGACTGAAAGCGGTAGTACCGACTTTATCGTCCAAGCAACGACCCGTGGGGTTCAGTTGGCTACGATCGTCATCACGACAGTGCCAATTTTAATTATATATCCATTGCTTCAAAAACACTTTATCGGCGGTATGATGGCCGGTGCAGTAAAAGAATAGAAAGAGGGATAGACATGAAAAAAGTAGTAGGCGGTTTATTGGCAGCATCAGCATTACTTAGCTTAGCAGCATGTGGCGGCAGCTCAGACAATGCCAGCAGTTCGGATTTTTCTATCAAAGATCGGTATGAGTTAGATGAAAAGACACCAGCATGGAAACTCGATACCAAAGAAGAACCAACCAAGATCACATGGTACATCAATTCAGACTGGACAGCTTTGCCATTTGGTGAAGATGTGACGACAGCCCAAATCAAAAAAGATTTGAACATTGATATTGAATTTATTTCAGGTGATGATTCGAAATTAAATGCTTTGATTTCAAGTGGTGATATGCCTGATATCGTGACGTTGATGGATAAAACCAGTCAAGCAGCCACAAAAGCTGATAGCTGGGCATACTCATTAAACGATTTAGCGGAACAATACGATCCGTATTTGATGAATGTCGTGACCGAAGATACCTTCAAATGGTTTGCTTTAGATGATGGCAAAACTTATGGCTATCCAAACTATTCCAACACAGCAGCGGACTACGAAAGCGGCAATATTCCCGTCAACGATAACTTTGTGATCCGTGAAGATGTCTATGAAGCATTGGGCAAACCAGATGTTTCGACTCCAGAAAACTATGTGAAAGTCATGAAAGAAATCAGCGAGAAATTCCCTGATTTGACACCAATGGGCTTCACAACGATCGGCGAAACAGCAGGACCATTCTTAGATAAATTGCAAGACTTCTTAGGTGTTCCGTTAGAAGATGAAGATGGTGCTTTCTACGATCGTAACTTAGATGAAGAATATATCTCATGGTTGAAAACCTTTAATCAAGTGTATCGTGACGGCAACATCAGTGATGACAGCTTTACCGATGACGGTCCAACCTATGATGAAAAAGTAAAACAAGGGGACTATGCAACGATCTTAGTAGCAGGAACGAGCGGACAAGGTGGGAACTTCACCGAATTCATGAAAAACTCTGACACGCGTTACATCGCAATCGACGGACCTGCCAGCACTTCTGGTCGTGAAGCAACCTTGAACCAAACAGGAATCTCTGGCTGGTTGATCAACTACATCACAAAAGATGCGGCGGATCCAGCAAAAGTAACTCAACTCTTCACGTACTTGATCGATGAACCAGGACAAATTTTGACAAAATTCGGTGTTGAAGGCGTGACGTATGAATACAACGATGAAGGCAAAATCGATTACTTGCCAGAAATCAAAGAAATGGAACAAACCGACAACGAAGGCTACAACAAAAAATATGGTATCAGCCGTTTCAACTACTTTAACAACGACCGTGTCAATGCACTGAAAGTCAAAACCGAAAATGCGTTGACCCAAATGCAAGAATGGGGCGAAGGCAAATTGTATCCACACTTTGTGATCGAAAATACGGATCCAGATGCCGGAACTGCTGAAGCACGTTCAAACACAGCCATCAAAACCAAAATCAACAGTACGATCATCTCATTGATTCGTTCAAAAGATGAAGGAACATTTGACAGCACACTAACCGACTTTGAAGGCTTCTTAGATTCAAACAACTGGGACGCAATCAAAGACATTAAAACTGAAAAAATGGCCGAAAACCGCGAACGACTAGAATAACCCCCATAGGAGAGGAAAGGAAGCCAAAAAAAGACCTTTCCTCTCCTTTGCTTTGAAACACAGGTTTTGCGCGCACTTTGCGCAAAATCTGATGTTTCAAAGTACTAGGCGACCGCAGGGAGCGTAGTGACCATACAAAGAATCACTGCGATTGGCTCGCGTAGTGAGACATGCAAGCTGCACTTAGTGTGTTTTACTTAGTGCAACTGTAGGCGAAGCGAAAGCGGAGACGAGCAGATGATGAAAAGTACTAGGCGACTGCAGGGAGCGTAGTGTCCGTACAAAGAATCACTGCGATTGGCTCACGCAGTGAGACCTGCAACCCAGAAACCCGTACGTTGAGAAACGACCCAAAATCACAAGAAGGCAAGAAACAGGTTTACGCAGCACCCGCAGCACAAATCAGCAAGTTTTGATTGGAGGATCATAATGAATCGACTATTTTCTTATGAAGGATGGTACTATCGGGTCTTTGCTTTTCTAGCAGATATGATCATTGTTAGTTTTCTCTTTATGATTCCAGCAATGACGCTGATTCTCGCAGGGCCAGCATTGATCGCGCTGTATCGGACGATCGATCAATTGTACAAGGAACGAGATGTCCCGATTTGGCAACGATACAAGCAAGCATTCTTAAGCAACCTCAAACGTGGTCTCTTCTTAGAAGGTCTTGTTATTGCGTATGTCGCAGTCTTTGCCGGTTTGATCTATTCCTTGATGATGCTTACACCTTACTTTGGCGTTTTAGCCGTGATCCTCGTCAGCTTGGCTGCGCTGTATCTCGTCGTGTTCGTTCTCTTGTACAGTTTGTTTGCGCAATCATTGCAAGAAACAGCGAAAGAAACGGCATATGCGGTTCTTAGCAGTACGGCGAATGCGATCATTTTACTGGTGATCCCAATCATTGTTTTTGTATTGTGCAGCAAAGTAAACCTATTCTTATTTGTTTGTTTAGGCATTTCAGGATCAGCCTTTGTACAAGTGTTGTTTTTCAATAAAGTATTAGCGAAGGGAGAAGAGACAAATGACTGAATCGACCGCAACTGATCGATCCTGTTTTTGGGCTTCGGTCCAACAAGAACTTGACGCCCTTCCGCTAGCCTTTGAAAGAACCAAACAAACGCCTTTGCTAAAAGGGATCGATTGTTTTACGATTTCTTTTCAAAGTCTTGGTAATGAAACGATCTATGGGCATCTGCTGCTGCCAGAACAAGCGGCAGATTGTCCAATCGTGATTGATTTTTTAGGCTATATGAATCATGTGCAAGAACCGTTCCAATTCGCTCATTGGTTACTGATCGGCTGCGGCTGTCTTGTCATCGACAATCGCGGACAAGGGGGACGCACGCAAGATCAGGTTCCCTATGAAACCACGCAGCATGAAGCACCTTTTGGACGCGGCATCTTGAAAAAAGAAGATTTTTATATGAAGCGATTGGTCGCAGATAGTTTGCGCACACTAGAAGTCCTTCAACAGATACCGGAAATCGATCCGCAGCGGATTATTTTAAGAGGCGGCTCGCAAGGAGGCGGCATCGCCTTATTGGTCAACGCATTAACGAACGTCCCGATTTTTGCGACGTTTGCCGATGTGCCAAGCCACTCCAATCTTGTCCATCGGATCGAACAAAAAACAGGAAGTTACCATGTGATTCAAGAGTATATCGAACAATTTCCAGAAATGCGGGAAACGATCTATCAAGTCATGAGTTATTTTGATTTGAAGTATTTTGCTCATCAGATAACTGGTCCTGTTTATACATCGGTCGGCAGTGCTGATCCGATCTGTCCCATGGAAGATTTCTTCGTTTCCTATAAAAAGATTCCTGGACCGAAAGAATTGCGTATTTACTTAAATAAAGGGCATGGCGGCGGCGAAGCGAAACAAATCCGTCGTGAAATGCAGCAAATCAAAAAATTACTCAAAGGAAATGAATGAAGATGAAAGTAGCAACCTACAATCTACGAGTCGATACCGACTATGACCAAGAATGGCAATGGCACTATCGATCGGAGGCGGTCTGTTCCTTGATCGATTACTACGACTGGGATGTTCTGGCGATCCAAGAAGCCCGACCTAGTCAATTTGCAGATTTAGCAAAGCTAGCGCAGTATGCTTCCGTCACGGCTGAACGTGACGGTGATGGCTTGGGCGAAGGCATCGGACTGTATTATCAAAAAGAGACTTTCGAGTTATTAGCTTCAGGTTCGTTTTGGTTGTCATTGACACCGACTGAACCCAGTATTCATCCAGAAGCTGCCTATTCACGCTTATGTGTTTGGGCAGTCTTACAGGAAAAAAAGAATCCGCCGTTTCTTGTCATCACGACCCATTTAGATAATATTTCAGAAATGGCTCGTTTTGAAGGGATGAAAGTGATCTTTGAGCAGCTGGCAGATCAAATCGAACGCTATCCTGTATTGCTGATGGGCGACTTGAATGCGGAGCCAACCGAGCGGGTGCATCGGTACTTAGAGCAGCATTTTCAAAATGCCAAAGAACATGGGCAAAAGCCTCATCACGGACCCAAAGGCTCCTATCAAAATTTTATTTATACGTTACCATGGCAAGAACTAGAAGAAATTGATTATATCTATACGAAAGGCTTCACGGTGGTCAAAACCGCCTGTCTAACGGATTCTTGTGATCGTCGTTTTCCTTCCGATCATTTCCCTTTAGAAGCAGAAGTCCAATTTGAAGAAAGCAAAGGATGAATAAAAATGGAACAGCAGAAATTAACCGAACTACTTTCAGAAATGACCTTAGATGAAAAAATCGATCAGTTGCTGCAACTGGCAGCGGCTTTTTATTCAGATAAAGCAGAAGAGAAAACTGGTCCGATGGGCGACTTAGGACTGACACAAGAAAACATCAACAATGCGGGAACAACGCTAGGTGTTTCTGGTGCGAAAGAAGCGATCCGCGTCCAAAAAGAGTATATCGAAAATAACCGCTTGAATATCCCAACGATATTGATGGCGGACATCATTCACGGCTTTCGGACGATTTTTCCGATTCCATTAGGATTAGGTAGTTCATGGGATTTGGCAGCAGCGGAGAAGATGGCGGAAGTATCTGCCAAAGAAGCAGCTGTTTCTGGCTTGCATGTGACCTTTTCACCGATGGTGGACTTAGTAAGAGACCCACGTTGGGGCCGTGTCATGGAATCGACGGGGGAAGATCCTTACTTGAACAGTCGCTTCGCTGAAGCCTTTGTCAAAGGCTATCAAGGGGATGATCTGCGAACGGATTTCAACCGCGTAGCTGCGTGTGTCAAACATTTTGCGGCTTACGGTGCGGCTATCGGCGGTCGCGATTACAACACGGTCAATATGTCAGAACGCCAACTGCGAGAAAGTTATTTACCGGGCTATAAAGCGGCCCTTGATGCCGGTGCCAAACTGGTGATGACCTCCTTCAATACGGTGGACGGTATTCCAGCAACGGCCAATCGCTGGCTTTTCCGCGATGTTTTGCGAGAAGAATTCGGGTTTGAAGGCGTTGTGATCTCTGACTGGGCAGCAATCAAAGAAGTGATCGCCCATGGCGCAGCGGAAGATGAAAAACACGCCGCTGAATTAGCCATCAAAGCTGGGGTCGATATCGAGATGATGACGACTTGCTACACTGATAACTTGAAAGAGCTGATCGCAGAAGGCACTGTTGAGGAAGCCTTAGTCGATGAAGCCGTGCTAAGAATCTTGACCTTGAAAAATGAACTAGGTCTATTTGAAAATCCATACCGCGGTGCTGATGAAGCCGCTGAAGCAGCCACTGTTCTGTCTCAAGAACACCGAGAGATCGCTAGAGATATCGCAAAGAAATCAATGGTGTTGTTGAAAAATGAAGGTGTCCTGCCGTTGCAGAAAACCGAAAAAGTGGCGATTGTGGGCCCGGGTGCTCACTCCCGTGATCTATTAGGTGCTTGGTCTTGGCAAGGGAAACAAGAAGAAGTGGTGACGTTAGTGGCGGGGGCTCAATCCTTGGGTGCGGATCTGTTGATCGGTCAAGAGCCCTTTGATTATTTTGCGCCGTCTGAAGCAGCGATCCAAGAAGCGATCGAATTAGTGAAAGAAGCGGATAAAGTTGTCTTAGCGCTAGGAGAGCAAGAATGGATGAGCGGTGAAGCTGCCAGTCGCAGCGACATTCGCTTGCCACAAGCCCAATTGTCCTTGGTTGAAACCTTGAAAGAATACAACGAGCAATTGATCGTAACCCTTTATAACGGTCGTCCTCTTGACTTGCAAGGGGTTGATGCAGCCAAAGCGATCGTCGAGGCTTGGTTCCCTGGAACCGAAGGCGGAAACGCACTTGCTCAGATCCTGTGGGGAGAATACAATCCAAGCGGTCGCTTGAGCATGTCATTCCCAGAAACCGTTGGACAAGTTCCTGTGTATTACAACGTTGACAATACCGGTCGTCCTTATGAAAGTGCACCGGATGAAAAATATGTCTCGAAATATTTGGATGTCTCCAATTATGCCAAATATCCATTTGGGTTTGGCTTGAGTTATAGCCCAGTTGCGTATTCTGCGGTGACGTTGGATCAGCCGACTATGACCAAAGATCAAACGGTCACGGCTTCCATCACTGTTACGAACCAAGGAACAGCAGCGGTCTGGGAAACGGTCCAATGCTACATTCGCGATTTAGTCGGTGAAGTGGTTCGCCCAGTGAAAGAACTGAAAGGCTTTAAGAAAATTTGGCTAGAGGCTGGCGAATCAGCAACCGTTCAATTTGAGATCACGGAAGAACTGCTGCGCTATGTCCACAGCAACCAACAATTAAGCAGTGATCCAGGGAAATTCCACATCATGATTGGTGGGAACAGCCGAGACACCCAACAAACAACCCTGCAATTAGTTAGGTAAGATAGGAAGGTTTCTATGACGAAAAAAATAGTGATGAATAACGCAAATACGACCGTGACGTTTTTACCAAACGGTGATTTATATGAGATCCAAAGTCACGGTGTGATGATCAATCAGTTGAACGGAAATGCACTAGATGGTAGTTTGAATCAAATCTATCTACGTCTGCGTGAGGCGGGGGAGTTGTCCTTTATTCCCTTGATCGGTTCAAATGCTAACAGTGCCTTTGCCTACTCAGACAAACAGCTGACTTGGACTGGGACGTACCAGTCCATCGATTACCAAGTTGATTTCCAATTGGCACAAGATTGCTGGTTCTGGCGGGTTCAATTGAGTGGTTCTGGGGAAGCGGAACTGGTTTACGGACAAGATCTTGGCAATGCCGCCAAAGGTGCTGTTCAATCCAATGAAGCCTATGTTTCGCAATATATCGACCATCATGTTAGCCATGATAAGGATCACATCGTGCTTTCTTCGCGCCAAAATCAACCACAAAATGGTCAATTTCCATTGGTGGAACAGGGCAGCTTCCAAGCCTTAAAAGGCTTCTCGACGGATGGCTATCAATTTTTCGGTCGCAGCTACAAAGAAACGAATCAACCAGCTGCACTTAGCCAAGAAACGTTAGCCAATGAAGTGTATCAATACGAATTTGCCTATACGGCACTGCAAACGCAATGGTTGGCGGTAAGTGAGACGCCTACGGAAATCGTTTTTTACGCAGCGGTCAAAGCCAATCAAGCGACGGCAGTCAATGAACCGCAGTTTGCACTTGAAACGTTGAAAGAAACGTATCAAGCCTTGTCCTTTGACTCGTTGCAAGCAACGGCGCAGCCACGAAAAAACTTCGGTCGACCGCTCACAGGGCTGACATTTTCCACAGAAGAAATCAACGAGCGGTTCCCGCAGCAAGAAGCAGTGGAAATCGTTGACGAACAGCTTTATTCCTTTTTTACCCCTGACTATCACCATGTCGTGTTGAAGGAAAAAGAAGCACAGATGGAACGCTCCCATGGGCATATTTTGTTGAGCGGACAAGAGTTGATCGTCGATCAACCCATTTTGAGCACGACTGTTTACATGACGGGGATGTTTAACTCCCAAATCGTATTAGGCAATACGAACATGAACAAATTGTTGAGTAATAGCCGCAACTCATTGAATCTTTTCAAACGTTCCGGTCAGCGGATCTATCTGAAAGACGGCGATCAATGGCGGATTTTAACGATGCCATCTGCTTTTGAAATGGGCTTAAATTCGGCGACGTGGTACTACAAAACAGCGGATGATGTCATTCAAGTAACGACCTTCACGAAAGCAAATGGACGCACGATTGCAACCACCATCACTAGTGAACAAGGTCGTGCTTACACCTGGGCCATCACTAATCAATTTGTGATGGGGATCGATGAAGCGGTACCGACTGTTACCATTACGCAAGACCAGCAATTGCTCACCATCAAAGGAACAGCGGATTCACCGATTGCGGAAACTTATCCAGAATTGACGTATTATCTCCATGCAGCACAACCTTTTGAACTAACCGATGAAACGATTTTCAATGTGGCAGCCGACGATAGCACGACCGTATTGACCTTTGCAGAACAGGCGACGGTTTCCTTCGTGATCCAAGGCACACTGACTGGTGAACCCTTTGTTTCCGAAACGTTAGATCGCCAGCAAGAAGACACTGCCTATACGGCCTTTGTCGATGATTTGTTGAATCAGTTTGAATTGAAACATTCGCAGGCGGATGTCGCATCCTTCAATCACTTGGCACGTTGGTACACCCACAATATGCTTGTTCATTACTTGTCTCCTCATGGTCTTGAACAGTACGGTGGTGCTGCTTGGGGGACTCGAGACGTTTCCCAAGGACCGACTGAGTATTTCTTAGCCCTCAATCGTCCTGAGATGGTGGCGTCCATCATCGAGCATTTGTTTGAAAATCAATTTGCAGATGACGGCAACTGGCCACAATGGTTTATGTTTGATCGCTATGAGAAACAAAAAGCCGATGAGAGCCACGGAGATGTGATCGTTTGGCCAATGAAAGTCGTTAGTGACTATCTCGAAAAAACCAAAGATTTTGCGATTTTGGAAAAAGAACTGCCTTATACGGATCGCACAACCTTCTTGAAAACCAGAACCAATGCTTCTTTGTTTGATCATTTGAAAAAAGAAGTGGCGTATATCGAAGCGAACTTTTTGGAAGGAACGTACCTGTCTTGTTATGGTGATGGCGATTGGGATGACACCTTGCAGCCAAATAACAGTAAGTTGAAGAAACAAATGGCCAGCAGCTGGACCGTTGCCTTGACCTATGAAGTATTGAAAAAATTAGCCAACCAGTTGCAGTCAGTTGACCCAGAGTATGCCAAACATTTAACGGAACTGTCTGCGGGAATCAAACATGACTTTGAAAAATACATGTTAGCTGATGGGACTTTGCCAGGATTTGTCTATATGGAAGATAGCGAGCACGTGGAACTGATGGTCCATCCGACTGACAAGAAAACCGGTATCCAATACCGCTTGCTGCCGATGCAGCAAAGCATGATCGGCGAGCTGTTATCTCCCGAACAAGCCGATCATCATGTGGCGATCATCAAGGAGCATTTGCAATTTCCAGATGGGGTGCGCTTGATGAATCGTCCAGCGACTTATGCGGGTGGTGTCAGCACCAACTTCAAGCGGGCAGAACAAGCAGCCAATTTTGGACGAGAAATCGGTTTACAGTACGTTCACGCCCACATCCGCTTTACAGAGGCCATGGCGAAATTAGGTCGAGAAGAAGAGACTTGGCAAGCACTTGGGGTCATTAATCCGATCCAAATCGCTCAACGGGTCGAAAATGCGGAAATCCGTCAAGCAAATGCGTATTTCAGTAGTTCTGATGGCGATTTCAAAACAAGGGTTGAAGCCCAAGAAAATTTTGGTAAACTTAAGGAGGCAACAGTCGGCGTCAAAGGCGGCTGGCGCATCTATTCTAGTGGACCGGGGATCTATATGAATCAGTTGATCAGCAATGTGTTAGGCATTCGGACCTTTGTTGATCACGTTGAACTTGATCCCGTCTTGCCAGCGGAATTAGCAGGATTGACACTGACGTATCGACTCTATGATCGGCCGGTCGAAATCGTCTATCATTCGTCAAGTACGCCGAAAATATTGATCAACGGCGAAGAAATGTCCACTGAGTTTGCGGAAAATCGCTACCGCCAAGGTGCGTTTGTCCTGAAGAAAGCAGCGCTTTGCGCCAAATTAAACGAAAACCAAACCAATACGATCGATATCTATCGTTAAGAAAGGAGAAGCCATGGTAGGAATCAAAGATATTGCCCAAAAAGCGGGTGTCTCCATATCCACCGTTTCGTATGCATTGAATGGCAGTCCAAAAGTGACCGAGGAAACCCGTGCGCGGATTCAAGCGATCGCAAACGAATTGAACTATGTTCCGAACATGGCTGCTCGTACACTGAAACGCAGACAAACCAACATCATCGGTGTTTATCTCGCCGATTATGCCGGAAGTTTTTATGGGGAATTGCTAGATGGCATCAAGAAAGGGTTGGAACTTTTCGGCTATGAAATGATCGTCTGCAGCGGCAAGAAATCACACTTGTTTATTCCTGAGCGGATGGTGGACGGTGCCATCATTTTGGATTGGACGTTTCCAGCAAAGGAAATCGAGCAATACGCCCAACGAGGACATCAAATCGTCGTGTTAGACCGTGTCTTGTCTCATGAAAATATCCATCAAGTCTTGTTAGACAATAAAGGAGGGGCGGCGCTGGCGATCGATCGCTTGATCGCTGGACAAAGCCAAAAAGTCTTCCTCTTAGCAGGGCCAGAAAAAGGCTACGACAGTCGGGAGCGCTTGGAAGCCAGTACGAAAGAATTGACGCGCTTTGGTATTCCTTATGAAGTCATTCCTGGTGACTTCACGGAACCTTCTGGTTATCGAGCGGCAAAACAGCTCTTAGCAAATAATCCCCAGTTTCCCATTGATATCTTTGCCTTCAATGATGAGATGGCAATCGGGGTCTACAAATATGTCCGCGAGACCGACTATCGCATCGGAAAAGAGATCCGCATCATCGGGTTTGATAACACGGAATTAGGCGCTTTTGTGCAGCCGCGCTTAGCGACGATCTCCTATTCGAAACATCGATGGGGCATGGTGGCAGCTGAGAAAATCGTACAATCGATCCAAGGGGAACCAGTGGCGGACGAGCATATTTATACCACTTTTGTGGATGGTGGATCATTTATTTAATTGATCCATTAAAGGAAAATGAGTTGAAAAAGGAATGGTGAAATGGGGAGGATTTTATCTTACAGAACATACCAAAGCAATTGATGGAGAAAGAACTATTGAAAGAAGTAAACCAATTCAAAAGTTCCAGATGGATGTTAATGAGATCGCCGAAACTTTAAATCAGGCAACACTCAAGAACAAATCAGTAGCTATCTAAATTGAAGCGCATGATCGAGATGAGAATTACTTTCCTGATATAGTTGGCCATATTTAAGGGGCATGATGAACTAGAAATATATGTTGGTGGTAATAAGGTTGGCTATGATAAAATTAGGAATATTAAAATAGCTAACATAACCAAGTGGTCGGACAAAAGTAACCTCTTATAAAAAGTACTCACAAATTATTAAATCTGTCTCTTATACACATCTAGATGTGTATAAGAGACAGTAGGAAAGGATGTAAAATTGAACAAAGTTGAAT
>NZ_NGLF01000001.1:1355923-1357336 GCF_002140695.1 Enterococcus sp. 4E1_DIV0656
TTGTAAAGGAGTGCTAAGATGATTAACTTTTTAAAAGGTTTAAAAATAAGAATCCTATATATATATTCAATGATTTCGCTACTTATAGGTGTCTATTTAAGTGTAAATTGGATTCCTGTAAGCGTTGAAGGACTAAGCAAATCCCAAAAACAGGAGCTTTTAAGAGAAGGATCAATCAACTGGGAACTTGGTGTAGTTTTTAAGGTATTAGCCCTGATACTTTTCTTGGGTGCACTAGTAAAATCCATTATATATATCTTAAACAAAAAGAGATAAGCGTAGAGCTCATCTCTTTTTATACTATCTAGAAACTTCGTGGATCACTTCGATTTTATAAGGAATGATAAAGCCTGCTCTTTGCATTGCATAACAATAATTGTTTCCAAATCCCACCTCGAAGTTGCCATCATAACCATTTAGCTCCCATTTGAAATCAAATATATCCGTAACCTTTACTTGAGTCCAATAATTTCCATTGGCTTGTTTCTTATAAGTTACTGTGTAACTAACTCCACGTAATGCTGTGTGAAGTTGGCCGCTTAGAAATGTATAACTTCCTGAGAAAGAACCAGATTTTTTACCTGTAGAAAATGCTTCTTTTTTAAGTCTAGAATAATAAGCGGTCATTAACTCCTCGCCGTCTACAGTCTTTGCCCAGCTATCGTTTTTATTAACATATGTCGAAGGTTTCCATGTTGGATTCCAATAGTAATTCTCAGCAGAAATAATGGCGTGCTTCATATAAGCAGCAGTCTGATTGTGACCTTTTTTCTTAACCATTGATATACCTTTATTGTATGCAGCAATTGCAGCCGCATAAACTGGATTTGCAGGAGTTACCGATGATCTAGCACCTATCTTAGACTTTGGTTCAACATAAAAAGGATCAACTGATTCGGCAACGTCCGCTTTATACTCTTCCAACAATGCATCTTGTTCGGCATCATAGGAATTTAAAACTGTTAAACTCTCATTTAAAGATGCGTTGAACTCTTCAGCACTATCAGAATCTTCAAACATTCTAATTACACCATCAATATAATCTCTATTGGACTCTTCATTGGATATTGCCTCATTAATTAATGATTGATTAGTTTCATCTATCTCAAAACCATTCTCATCTGCATAACCATTTATTTGACCAAAACTTAAAACTGATATACCAAACACTACACTAATTAAAAACTTCTTCATTGTTTTAATCTCCTTTTTAATTATTATTTTACTAACAAATTTAATATACCATGCTACAATATATAAAAAACATTTTAAGTTATATTTATATCCTAACAATTTTGTAATACGTAGGAAAGGATGTAAAATTGAACAAAGTTGAATACGATAATATGCAAGTAAATCTTCGTTCTTTGCGGCACAAACTTGATTTTCAATGCATAATATTCGTTATACTGT